>CAVOTD010000025.1:0-19584 GCA_963698995.1 uncultured Alphaproteobacteria bacterium
GCACCCGGATAGGCGGTTGCCTCCGGGGTTGCCGATTCCGCGAGGTCCTCAGCATCCGACTCGGTGATCTCATGATCGGCCGCATCCTCGGATTCCAGCGAATCCTCGGGAGCGTCCTCAGAGGTGGGTCCGTCGGCTACCGCATCCGGTTCCAGCGACGAATCATCCGTGTCGTTCGGGGTCAGCCGGCTGGCGCCAGCATCTCCTTCCATCCGTCATCTCCTGTGTCGCGTGAGTTGTTGACGGAGTATTTAGAACCAGTCGGGGCCCATCACCTCGCCACTCATCGGACTATAGACGGCCGCTGGAGGCCCGCCCGGAGTGTAGATGCAGGGGTTGGGTTGTTGACCGTTGCACTGGACCGAACCCGAGCCTGGCCGCTGCAACGGATCACTTTTGGGCGGCGGCGTCTGCCCCGCAGGCGGGAGCCGATTCGCGGGCAGCGGGTTCAGCCCGTTGTTGACCGACGGCGCAGGTATCACAAACCCCGGTTTCACCGCCTGGTTGCAGCGCCCCCCGGGGGCCGGGCAGTTCAGGATCTGGTTGGGGTCGCCGAACCATGGGTTGGTCCCCAGCGGCTCATAGGGCTTGCCGCTGCGGCAGTCCTGCGGCGTCGGGGCGCGTCTGCCCGGGACATCCATACACGGCATGTTGCGTGCGCCACGCACCGCGTTGGCCTGAAAGTCCTGCGGGATCCGGCAGTAGTTGTTTTCGCGCAGGGGCGCAATGCTGGTATCCGACGGCGACCGCCACTCCGGCGCCGGGCGGAACCCGGTCAAACACGGCGCCGGATAGTTGATCGCCAACGTGAGGTCCAGCGCAGCCATGCGGTCTTTTTCGTAGGGAGCGGAGATCGCCTGCACGATCGACCCGAGCTGGGGCAGGAAAACCAAAGTCTGCTCGAGGCCGGGGTGGTAGCGCTTGAGCATGTCGATGACGATCTCGAGATTCGCCAGCGTCTGTGGCAGCGACTCACGGACACCGCTGAATACCGAGTTGAGCTGATCGGCGGTCGGAGCCGCTTGCGTCAGAATGCTTTTCACGTGCGAGTCCTGGCTGGCAGATTCCCCGCCCAGGATGTTCAGGTTGTGCGCCCACCGCTCGATCGCATTACTCGAGACGGCCTGGCTGTCCAAGATCGGCGCCGAGTTCTGGATGATGTCGTCGACCTGATTGATGTTGGTCTTGAAATCGCTGACAATCGCCTGGGTGGAGTCGACCAGACGCTGCAACGCCGGACCCAGGCCTCCAACTGATTCGGCCGTCTCGTCCAGCAGCTGGCCGATCTTGTCCTTCGGCAGCACCGTCAAGCCGCGGTTGGCGGTGTCCAGGGCCGGGCCGATCTCGCTCGGCACGGTGCCCTTGGTCATCGTCTGACCGGGTGAGAAGAACCCGTGTGCCTTGCCCTGCGACACCAGGTCCAGGTACTGCTCACCGACCGCCGACACCGAATGCACGTTGGCCGACGCATCGAGCGGGATTTTGAACTGGCTGTCGATGCTCATCGTCGCACCGCTGGCCCAATGGCAACCAGCACATTCCTAATTTGATCGAGGGTATCGTATCTTCGGCGTCAGGCGTGCTCGATCGCTACGGCATCGCCAAGCTGGCTAACCCCGCACTCGTGCTTGCGCACGCCATGGGGCAATTCAGCGAGGAATGCGGCTGCGGGTTGGAAATGATCGAGAGCCTGAACTATACGGCGGTCAGGCTGCGTCAGGTATTTCCGACGCATTTCACGCCGAGCATGGCGCAGCGCTGGGCCCACAACCAGAAGATGATCGGCGAGATCGCATACGGCGGCCGGATGGGCAACGCTCCGCCGCCTAGTCCGGACGGATTTGATTTCCGCGGCGCCGGCCTGTCGCAGGTCACGGGACGGGAGGGCTTCGCCGCGCTCCAGAAAAAGATCGACGAAATGAACGCCGGTTTCAACGTCCTCGACAATCCCGAGCTGATCGTTGATCCGGCTCACACTTTCGAGTGCGGGATCGCTGACTGGATCGTGTGCGGATGCCTCCCGCATGCTGAGCGCGACGACACCCTCGGCGAAACCCGCGCCCTCAATGGTGGCACCAACGGCCTCGGCGAGCGGCAACGGCAGATCGCGCTATGGAAAAGGGAACTATCCTGATATGAACAACGCAGAACTCGCAGAACTGATTACGCGGGCGCAAAAACGCCTAGACGAAGCAACGGAAGCTTTGCGCGAGATCGTCGGCGAATTGTGCGATGCTCTCGCCGATCGTGATGCAACCATTGCCGCGTTGGAGGAGGACATGGACGAGCTGAGGAGAGGCAAATGAACAGCATCAGCGTCGGTACGCTGGCCAGCGAGGTGCTCACCTGGGTAGTAGCGGTATTTGGCGTGCCTATCGGGACGCTGCTCACGGCGTGGCTCTATCGGCTATTCGCCAAGGCCGGCATCGATATGACCGACGCCATGCGCGCCCGCCTCCAGGATACGGTCATCAACGGGATCAACTTCGGGGCCAAGATCGCCGAAGCAGAGATGGCAGGAAAGGGTCAGATTGCCATTAAAAATCGGGCAATAGAACATGCGATCTCCTATGTGCAGGAGCACGGTGCGGCGGAGCTTAAAAAGGTCGGTGTCGATCCATACAGCGGGACGGCGGTCGACGCGATCAGGGCGCGCATCGAAACGGCGATCACGGATGCTTCCGCGCCGACGCCGAAGATTTTGGACGTGCCGCCAGCGCTCGCCTCGTTGCCGGTATCGGCGTTTCAACGGACGTAAGGAGGACAAAAATGATCAGAACCGGATTGTTAATCTTCGCGACTGCCGCTTGCTTGGCCGGATGCGGCACCACTGGCACAATCACGATACCGCCGATCAGCCCGACGATCGATCCGACGATCGCCGCAATCGTAGCCGGAGCCAAGACCGCGTGCGGATTCGCTCCAACTGCTGAGACGGTGGCTGGCATTATCGCCTCTCTCGGTGGAGCTGGGGCGGCGGCAGCGACAGTTGACACGATCGTGAACGACATCTGCGGCGTCGTCTCGCGCGTGAGCGCTCGCCGTGGTGCCGCCGCGCCAGTGTTCCGTGGTGTGCCGATCAGAGGTCGGTTCGTCAGGTGATTACACCTAGCGGCAGATACCTTGGTCGCCGGCGCGACGCCACGGATGACCGTGACCATCAGTTCTCGGTCGTCCATCGGGCGGCTGCAACTGCGCCGCTTCCACCGTCCGTCGATCTGCGCCATCTGCTTCCCCCGTGCTTCGACCAGGGCCAGGGCGGCACGTGCGGCCTTAACATGGGGAGCGCGGTGCTTTGCTTCCTGTATCCATCTGCGGTGGCGGCGTTCAGCAGGCTCCAGATGTACTACGACGTGCGGCAGATCGAGGGCACAGGGTCGGAGGATGCTGGCGTCGAGACTCGCAATGTTTTCAAGACCATGCAGAGGACAGGAGCAGCCCCAGAGATCTTTTGGCCATACGATCTGAACAGGCTGGCGGAGGAGCCTACGCACGCCGTGTATGCGGCCGCGGCCAAATACAAAATTTCGTCCTATTCCAGGCTGGCGTCGATGTCGGACTATCTCCACTGCCTGGCGGACGGCCATCCGTTCGGCATGGGCATCCAGATTTACGAATCGTTCGACGACGCCGAGACAGATCGCACCGGTATAATGAGGACCCCGGGGACGGACGAAGCGTGTCTAGGCGGCCACGATGTGCTCGTGGTCGGGTACGTGATGAACTTCCGGTCGAGCGATCTATTCAAGTCGTCAGGCCTCGATCCTGCCCTCGTCGCCGACGAGATGCTGATGGTCCGCAACTCGTGGGGGACGGGCTGGAGCAGGCAGTACCGCGGCCACTTTTTCATGTCTCTGGCCTATGCGGCCGCCACCGCGACGGGGAACGACGCATGGACAGCGCGGAAATAGACAGCGCTGCCGTGGAGGCAGCCGCCACGCGGGTGTGGCTGTGGGAGAGGCACTGGTGGGAGCCACGCAATTGGGACGACGCACCGATGCGGAGGAAGAGCCGGTGTCGCCTCATCGCGTGGACGGCGCTAGCGACGCTTATACAGCGACTAAGAGGAGATGGAATGATGGCAAGCGAGTGGCTTATCTGGCGGCCGATGGAAACCGCTCCACGCGACGGGGTCTACATCGTTGCCAGGTTTGCGCGCGGAGGCTATGCACCTATCGTCGTGCAGTGGCAGGAAAATGGAGGCTGGTGGCAGGAAGAGGGCGCGCTCTATCAGGACGATGCGTTCTTCTGGTTGGTCACCAATTCCTCCGATGGAGAGCTAATTTCCATGAACAAGAGTGCCATCTGTCTGCTTACGCTGCTGGCGGCGACACCGGCCCTCGCCCAATCCCGCGATCTCACCGTCGAGCAGGACCGCGGCGTGCTCGCGCTCGCGGGGATCAATCCAGGCACCGTGCGTCAAGTCGGCGACCTTGGTAGGTTCGCGCTGCGATCCGTTGCCGTGAGGCATGGCGCCGGGCGCGGCAAGTTCATCGTGCTGATCACGATCGAGGCGGTCCCTTAGAGGGCGGCAGATTAAGCGGGCTATGACGTGTCAGCGCCAAAGAATGTGGTGTCTGTTTCTGATCACATCGCCAATGGCTGGACGATGGATACGTTGCAGGTGCACTTCGCCGCGCTGAGATACGGCGACGAGATGCTCCAGGCCGAACGCGACAAATTCAACGCCGAGCGCGACCGACGCTACTCGGAGGTAAACACCGAGCGCGAGAAGGCGCTGAAGATCAAGGAAGAGGCCGACAAGGCCGCGCTCGGACTGGCGCGGGAGATACAAAGCTATAAGGACGAAAAGGCTAACGAACTCCGGTCGCAGATCGAGAGCGAACGCGGCAGCTACTCGACAAAAGACGATCTCGCGGCGGCTGTCAGGGAATTGAACGTGGTAATAGGGCCGCTGACCGCCTTCGTTTCGACTCAGCGCGGAGAGCACGAGGGGTCGAGATCATCGGTCTCGCGAACGCTGGCTGTGATAATGGCGCTGTCGGGAATATCGACGATCATAAGCGTGATTATTGGGATCGTGACGCTTACGCGGTTTCATTGACGTGCCGGCGTCTCGCGCGAAGCCTGCGGCTATCCAGTCGCAATGCGCACGCGGCACATAGAAGACCAAAGCATTCGTCGATGATCGATGCGGGCTCGCGGCAGGGGGCGCCAGCGGTATGCGCTCCACAAAGCGCGGGCCCGTTCCTTACGAGGATGGTCCTCGAGCCTCTATCGGCATCGTCATTTTTATCCGACATTTTTTCCTCCTGTTGCGAAAATGTCACCTTTGATCTGACGACGGCAGATAAGATCAGTCTTTGATTGGGGGCGGCCTATGTTCGATCAATTCGGAAATGTCATATGCGATGTATGCGGATCGCCGATGCGCATACACGAAACACAACTTCTCGACGACATCATCGCAGTTCTATGCATATGCAGAGAAGATGCGTGCGGAGCCGATCGCCGAATTAGCCTGAAGCGACGCGCCGGTTGCGGTTCCGCTGTTCCGAATAGCTCTTGAGCCGCAGGCGCAGCGGCTTACCGTTCAGAGCCTGAGCATGACGAGGGAGACACCCGGCTCGTCGCGCCACAGTGGACACCCAGCTCTCGGAGCATCCGGCCTCATAGGCGATCTGTACCAGTGTTTTTCTGGCCAGGTATCCAGCAACGATTGTCCGTTTGAGGAGCCTTTGAGCGGCCCTCATCTCCTTCTTTGTCACTCGGTACTCCTACTATGAGGCTTGAAAAGATCGATGACGATAGGAGCGCGCATTATGACTCACATTTCGGCATGGCCATTAGTTTCACGTCAGGTTGCCGCTCGGTGTAATACTCAGACCAATGCAAACCGCCGCTTCTAGCCCACCAGTCATGGTGCGAATGCCACGACAGGCCACAATGCTCGCAGACGCGGATCGTCAATTCATTGGATTGACGGTGCGGTTGCGACCAGCTATGGCGGCGTGTGGCCATGGCGTTCATTAAGAACCGGATTTATGGCGCATTGCGCGATATGCATTCTTAAGCGCCGCAACCGTTTCCTCATAGCTAGCAGGTCGATGCCAGAACGGCTCTGCTCCATAAAAATATTCAGCCCCCGCCTCGATCATTTCAGCGGTGACCTCAATTTCATCTTCCGGCGGACTATCTTCTGCTTTCCTCGGACGCTCGTTATCCTGCATCAGTTCGGCAATCCGGTCGGCTAATTTGGGGTCGTCATTCGAATAAATCCACCCGCAGGTAGCGCGAGCCTGAGCGATTAGTTCTTCATCTGTATAAGTGAGATCAGATTTGCAGCAGTCGCACATAACCTTTAGGTCTTCCATTTTATAACCTCATTTCCTGTCGGCCGATAAACTCTAGCGATGTAGCGGGCCAATGGTTCTGGAATCTTTGCGATCATGGCACTGCTTAAGAACCGGTTTACATGTCGCGGACGGTCGGTCATTCATTGCGCGTCATAGTTCTTGTTACGGCCGATGCGCCTTGCGAAGGCGTCAAGAGCCAGTTCATTGCGGTCGCGAAGCAAAATACGTTCCCGCTCGCGCGCGGAGAGACGCTTGGATGTATCGCATCGGACTTTTGCCGGGAGATCGTCCTTGAATTTGGGATCGACGGGGGTGTGGCGGCGTTTCATTGTGATCGTCCAACGAAAACAATTAGCAGAGAGAATAGCACTGGCCGGTCACTCATTGCGCGTCATCCAAACCCTTCATATTTCTGGCAATTATCAGACATTCGGCCGCGCGTTGCATGGCGGAAATCGCCACGGCATAGTCGCCGGCCGCGAATGCTCTATCTGCCAACTTCGTCAGGAGCGCGGCCTGCTTGACCCAAGAGTTGGTCGGCGCATCTAATCGTTTCTGATAAGATTGCCTTTCGGTAAGGGCCTGCTTTCGAGCTTTCACGACGGCCATGTCATGTTTCCTCTCTTTGTTCCTTTAGCTCTCATCGCCCGAAAGCCCGTATTTCAGCGCGTTAGCCGTTCAGCGATGTGATCCAATTTCGCTCGCAACTCATTACGATCCCGGATAGGCACTGCCAGACGGTCACGCATCTCTGCCTCCTCGCTCCATCGCCTCTCGCCGATGGCGATATTTCCGAGCTGAGAAATCCACCACTCAGCATAGACTATGTATTCTCCGGCCGTATCCGGGAGACGTGCAATTTTCTTCTTCTCCAATTCTAGGCTGTCCCTCAGATCGTTTGTGAGTTTAGCCTCGCGCTCAGCCTTGTCTTCGTCTGAATGCCCAACCGTCTGTGATAGGACCTCGCCTGTGACGGCGTCGTGGTCAGAAGGTGTCTCGGCCTCAGCTTTGGACTTACGCTTGCGCGCCTTTCCTATCTCGTCCTTGGCGTCGTCCGGAGAGGGCGGTCGCAATCCTGGCTTTGCTGCGGCGGCCGGGCGAGGAGGCTCGCGTTCTATCATGGCGTTCTGGCGATGGCGGTATCCTGGGCGCAACGTCATCGATCAAACGGCGGCCCTCCATTTCCTCGGCGGTTGCCATGTCGCCCGTTTCTTCCGGGAATGCCTTGCGCAGCGCTCCCGCCTCGGCGACTTTCTCGATCTGACCGCTGGCGCGCCCTGCCCACATTTCATTCGGCAGGTCAGTGTTTCCGATCGTGGCATAGCTCTCAAGCCAGTAGACCTTCGGACCTACAAACTTGCATCTCCCGGCCAACTCGCGATAGACCGTGACGCGGCACCACGTCGGGAATTTAACCGTGACGGATTTGTCGATCCACTCGTTGCCGGATTTGACGCGGCCGGTGAACGTTGCCTCGGTTTCGGGACCAAACTCGGCTTCGTCACAGCCGGCATATTGCCCGGTGCGAAACGCCGTGGTGCGAAGCTCGCCGATGCCTGGCCAGATCGTCTCGACGTAGCCGCCACGCTTGCTATCCCACATCGGCACGATGTGAACCGGGCGCTTGAAAATGTCTAGCTTTCGCGCTCGGCAATACGACAGTGCCAGCACGATCGAATCTACGCTGCGGGCGCTTGGGAATATCGCGTCCGTCAACGTCTTCCATCCGGCTCGGTCTACGCCGAAGCGATCACGTACGGCGTCGTGCCATGGCAGGCGAGGCGGCTGGAACTGTACGAGGTCGCCCTTGCTCGTCGCTACTTCGGTCGTTTCGGAGCGTTCAACGGTTTCGATTGCCATTTTGGATTTTACCTCTTTCGGTAGTGGGTCAGTTTGAAATTTCTGCATCGTCGTTTTTGTAAGGACCACGCTTTCCGGGCTGTGCATCCGTCGCCTCGACCAGCGCTACGATATCGCCGATTTCCCATAGCCGGTCTGTCACGCCGGCTGTAAGCGGTGAGCGGTATCGTCGCGGGCAATGAAGCCACGATGATATCGCCAGTGAAGATGCCCATAAGTGATTTCTTATCGTAATTATCGGCTTGACGTATGTAGCATGACGTCAAGCCGATAATTACGTTTCTTATTGCCGATTTCATCGCGAATATCTTCACACATTATCACATTTTTAAAATGTCCCATTAGAAAGTCACTCAAAAGACACTGTGGCCACGGTAGCGTTTGATCCCGTAGGAGTTAGCGAGTTAAATTTTGAGTTCGACAATGATTGACGTGTTTCAAGCGCCGCTCGGGTATTCAGTCTGGCGATTATGGGATGCATTTCATTCGGCCGCGGCCGATCCACAAATCTCGCGATAGTATAATCCATTCCTGCTCCTAAACTAAGAAGAAGGTCACTAACCGTATCAGATGTTAAGTTGCTTGGTATTGTAAGCCAGCGCGTAATCTGGGCCGGATCGCGCCCAAGACATTCGGCAATGTCTCGCTTTGTGACCCCACGGCGTTCCGCCTCTTCTGCGAAGAAGGCAGTTATAGCCTCAAATAATCGATTTTTTGCGCGCTGTCGATGATAGAAGATTTCACGCTCACTAATGGGAGGAAGTTTTGAAATATTTTCCATTTAACGCTCCCGTTACGAGTTGTCTTACATCTGACGCCATCATGTGGTTTCCAAGCGCATCATACAAGGTGCTATTCCTTCTTTGTCCATCGCGCCTGTGCGGCTTTAGACGCGATCTCGGATCGCCTCTCGTGACCCAACATTTTAGCGCGAGCCTTCCCGCCCTTTTGTCCTAATGCGCTGGCCGCCGGGTCCTTCCCTTGTTCGATTGCGATTTTTGGATTTTACCTTTCTTTTTCAACATCCTGGCATGCGACTTCGACGGCAGCTTCATCTAACGCCTTGCGAACGATATCCCACGCTTCGATGAAGCCGACGATTAAGTCGTCATAGCCAGGCTTCTTCATCTCACCCAAGCTATTACTGAGCCGTTTATTGATCCTGGATTTGATCCGTGCGATCAAGTGCGCCTTGCTCGCGCGGCAGAATGAGGTCGTAAGCAATGAGGTCATGCGATCACCATCAGCATTTCGTGCGTGCCAGAAGGTCAATGGCTCGACCTTCGATCGTATGAGCTTGGCGGTCGTACCATCTTGCTGGCATCGTGAGCAGATCGGCAGCGGCGTGAAATGTGTTCCTGGCGCGCCGACGATTTTGCCGTCCTCCAGTCTCGTTCCCAATCGGACGCCACCGCTGATCAGAGGTGTGCCTTCCGGCCATCGCTGGCCCACCCACGATTTCAGGCGTTGCCAAAAACTGCCAGTCGTTTTCACGCCACTATCCGCTGCTTTCAATGTTTGTGGTTTTTAGCCGGTTACGTGCTTTCCGTCTGGCCTGCGCCAGGGCATTGCAGATACGACAGTTACGTCGGGCCCACATGGTATCATCATTCAAGGGGTGACCGCGTTTGCAGGACCCGACAGGCGTAGGAAGGACTTTACGTTCATTCTGTTCCGGGAAATTGAGGTAGGCTTTATCGCCATAAGCCAACCTGGCCATGCGGTCGTAAGCTTTCGCAGCCTCCTTAGGAGTCGAAAAATATTCTGAACGCTGCTGTTTGTCGCGGCCGATAGAAGCGCGAAAGCGACCTGGCTTGTCCTCCGATATGCCACGGAAGCCCAGTCGATTGCGATGCGCCGAAAACAACTCGGCAAAAGGCGGCACGATATCATCAGTCTCCATCACGACACTATCCGCTGCTCTTCGACCGAAACGCCGGGCACGTCCTGCCCCGAGTTGACGGCGCGCTGGGCCAGCTTTAGCATCAATTCTCGCAGTTCCGGCGCGAGGGCGAGGAACCTGTATAGCAGGACGTGATCGGTAACTCCCGTCACTACCTTGACCAGCTTGACCGACGCGGCGCGGCCATAGCCGCCCTTGACTACGGACGCCGATGGCGGCGCAGGCGTAGTGGCCGGCGGGGGCGCGAATGCCGGCGCGTACACTGCCGCAAGCTCGGCCTTACGGGCCGCCTCGGCAGCCGCAGCCTCGGCAGCTATACGGGCAACCTCGCGCTCGCTGGCTAGCTTTGCGGTTTCCCAGCCACTGATAGCTTTACGGATGGCGTTGGCAGCGGCCGTCGCGGCCTCGAACAGCGGGCGCCATCTGATATCGACAGCCTTACCCGCCTCGAAATGCGGGCGCTTCTCGGCCTCGCGGCGCTTCTCGGCGGTGCGGCCGAGTTCCAGCAAGCGAGCGCGGAGCGATTGGGCTCGCTGAGCCGTCACATCGTCGGTGATGGTCGCATATTGCTTGGCACCGGCCTCCGCGGCCTCGATCTGCTCGCGGAGCAGCGTTAATTCATCTTCCGGCGGCGGCATGTTGTGGCCGCAACGTCTGCCGATCTGGGCCGCCACCGTATCGTCAACGTCGGGCCATCCCTCTCCGCGCTCGGTGACGGCGATGTAAGTGCCGTGGGCGATCGGGTAGGCGTAGGCCCACGCCTCGAGCATCGCGGTGTCATTGACCTCACGGCCGTCGATGACGCAGCATAGATCGCCATCCCTGTCGCTCTGACGCCAGATGGCGACGGGCAGCCACGTCTTGCCGCGCTTGACCCGATAAAATCCGGGGCATGGCTCGTCGAGGTGGAGTGGCGGCGGCCCATCTGGCGTCAGCATGGCTCGCCACGCGGCATATTGGTCGGTCATGATTCCTCGCGCGTCCTGACCATCTCTTCGAAGAAACGGTCGATTGAGCCGCGACCTGCTTCGAAGCCAAATCTGATTGCGCCCCACGCGAATCCTACATAAAACGCAACGCCTAGAAATGGCAAAAGAGCAGCAACGGCAAGATGCTGTCTCGTGGTTGTTTTCATAATGTCACGTCACTCGCCAAACGCGCACGCCGTAGTCAACTGCGCGACTGATGAAGCGCTTGGTCTTATTATGGCGGTTGAACGAATGAAGTGCTGCCACGGAGTGCCATTACACAGCGTGGGCCTCCTGTGACAAGAAATGATTGCCCGACTTCCATTTCATGCCAAGGATATTTTCTATATTCTTCCGGCGTTGGAATGCCATCCTCGATTTTTATTCCCATGAAATTGTCCTCCTTCATTCGGTTTCGACCTGTGCCAACGTCATCGTCTCATCAGTTTCTGCCAACCGTTTCAAGGAAAGGCCAAGAGCACCAGCAATCCTGACCACGGTTCGGAATCCTGGGTCCCTGACCCTTCCATTTTCGATCAGGGAAATGCTGGCATTGTTGACGCCGCTGAGCCTCTCCAACTCCCTGATCGTGATCCCCTTCAGCTCTCGCGAGAGCGAGATCAGTTGACCTAACGTCATGTTATTTTCTCCGCATCGCAAAGTCTAAAAGCACGCTTAAGGCATGTGTGTCAATGATGTTTGATAAAAAATTAGATGGGCCGACGATTGCAGGACAGCACCAAAAGCTAGTAGCAATAAAAGCGCCATGCGCCCGAGGCTTGAGCGCATGGGCCACCGCCTCGTGACCCAATGGATAAGAATCCACTTGTCGTCGCCTTCGATCTCGCCACGGCGACCGGGGTCTGCCTCGGTCGCGCCGGCGATAAGCCAAAGGTGGTGACATGGGATATGCGGGCAGCAGGACCAAGCCGCCCGCGCCGGCTTCTCTGTTTCAGCAATCTCTGCGACGAGCTGTTTCGCCACAACCGGATCGATTATCTGCGCTACGAAGCGCCGGTTCCTCTGGCGGCGTTCTCACGAGCTAAGGCCGATGGGAGAATCGCGGTAGGAGAGAATACGCTGTTGCTCCTCCGCGGCCTGATCGGCGTCCTGGAGTGCTGCGGAGCCCGTGCCGATATTTTGGACATCCAGCCGTTCAGCGTCCAGGATGCGCGCCAGCATTTGACGGGGTGGCGCACGTTCCCGCGTAACAAAAATGGCAAAAGCAATGCCAAGGCCGAGGTGATGCGGATGGTACGCATGCTCGGCGTCGATTGCCGCGACGACAACCAAGCCGACGCGTATTGCGGCTGGTCGTATTGCTGCGCGCTGCTCAACCCGCGGCTCGCGCAGATAATCCCTAGGAGAATCGGTTGACAGCGCGCACCAGCGACGGCGATATCAGCATCCCGCCTGACCGCCGCGGCTCGACGCCGTCCTCACGGTACATGGCCTCAATGAGGCGATCCCTGGACGCGGCAAGCCTGCTCAAGGCTCGCTCACGCCCTTCTGGGCCAACATGGTCAACAACGCTAGCCTTAGCCACGAGATCGCCCACCAGCTTACCGAAAGCCGTATTGACCGCGGCCCGTTGCTCGGGCGTGGCCGGGGGCACGTACTTGCGTGCCGCCAGCAACCGCTCGATCTGGATCACCTCGGCGATAGATGGCTGCGCGATCGACATCGCCAGCACGCGGACACGGATCGTGGAGGGCGGATGATCCAGCGAGATGTCGGAAACGGCACCGGTCCTGATCTGGTAGCAGGCGCGGCTGATAGCCCAAGTCGGGATACCATTGAGATTAGCCACATAATTGGTGGCGATTTTACTCACCTCTGCTTTGGTCATGGCGGCGTAGGTGTGATAGCACGCCAACATGGCGGAGATGTCCGCCATCATCTGCCCGCGGTTGCGATCCGTGATCGACCTGCGGAGATCGTCGCGGCGCTGCGTCAGGCGGCGCCAACTCTCATCAGACATCGGATTGCGAAGGACCATTTTTCCGTCCGCATCCCGCTCTACACCGCTCTGGAGCCATGCGATCAGATCAGCGATGTCGCGTGTTATCGTCGGCGCCGGGGCCGATGTCGAAGTCCGGAGAGTAGAGGCTCATCCATTCTTGCTCTAGGCTCAACAATTCTTTGCTCATTGGCCCTGTTCCCCAATTCAATAGCCAAGTCGATCATCGATGTTCGAGATATTCCGTTTTGTTTCGGTTTGCAACGTTCTTCCTCGTCTCTAAACCATCTCCTTAGCGCCAATCCCCATCCGCGCAATCCAGCCTTTTTAGCAATGGCACGATTCATGTTAGCGCCAGCCCACAGTCTCATATTCTCCGCGACTTTATAGATTTGATCCTTGGATAAATGGCATTCGACCATGCCGTACTCGATATCTCTCTCGCTTGGCGACCAGTCCTCCGGCAACGTGATTCCCTTATAGGCATGCTTTGCCGCTAGCATGTCGTTTATAATCCGCACCACGGCCCCAAATTTGTCTGGCGACAGGCCAATCTCATTGAGAGCGATGATTGTCTCGCGTGGGATGTCCATGCCGCACCTATTCTGCGGCATCAAACAGGGAAAATTGGGATTCCTCAGCCGCAAGATAGTTGCAGGCTTGTCGCCAATACGACTCCTTGAGTTCTACGCCGAGGAACTTGCGGCGATGTTTTAGTGCTCCAGCCCCCTCCGATCCGATGCCCATGAACGGCGATAGCACCACGTCGCCATGATTGGACCAAAGAATTACGGCGCGGTCTATTACGTCTAATTGGAGCGGACACAAATGCCGCTCGTCATTGGCCTCGCGTGCAGCTTTGACATTTAGCACCTTAGTTTGATTGACGGTCATCCACACCGGCGACGCCCATTCCTGCCATTGCTCGAGCGGGAAATCCTCTGGCGTGTGCGATATCGGATCGGCATTTTCGCCTGGCTTGACAAAGGTCAGAAGATAATCAGGCATGCCACCTCGCGATTTGGCGCTGTCTTTGCGCAGCTGCTTATAGAGCAGGCCGACATGCTTGGTGCGCGTCATCTCGACAACCGGACATTTCCAGATCGTGCGACGACCGTGCAGCAACCACCCTGCGTCCTCGTGTGCACGAATTATCTGGCCAGAGAAATCCTTAATGCCGATCGCCCCGTCCTTCCATTTGGTCCTCGGCAAATCCGAGCAATGCACGGCCGTGAGCCGCCCAGGTTTGGTGACGCGGAATTTCTCGCGGATCATGTAGGCGTAGTGTTCGGCAAATTCCTCGTCGGTGGAATTTCCCATGTCGGCGGCGCTTTCCGAATAGACGAACAGCGATCCAAAGGGTGGGGAGTACACCGAGAAATCGATGCTTTCCTCGGGCAGCTGCGCCAGCACGTCGACGCAATCGCCGTGAATTGCCTGCCATTTATCACCACTACGTGAATTCAAGCACCTGATATCATCCATGGAATAAGCTCCGCCATGTGGTTTGGTTGATAGGTAGATTTAACGATCGATGCTCGTCCGGTGGCGCGTTTCATCGCGGCCCGCATGGCATTTTTCATCGTCACGTGGTCGCCGGCCTTGCGGTCTATTACGCGGCTGATTTCCGTCTCGCCTTCGGCGACCACGAGATGAACGACGACCTTGCGTTTCTGTCCGAAACGCCAACATCGTCGCACGGCTTGGTACCATGTCTCGTAGGAGTACGATCTGCCGACGAAGACCTGGCGTGCGCAATGCGACCAGTCGAGCCCAAAGCCGCACATCGATGGCTTGGCGATCAACTTTGTTCCATAGTCGCGCTCGAACGCGGCAATCCGAGCTTCCTTTTCATCGATGGATTGCGACCCACGTATCTCGATAGCCTGCGGCAGCACTTTAGATACCGCGTCGGCCTCATAATCGGTATCAACCCAGATGATCCAACTTTCGGCGCGCTCGCTCTCGATAATTTCGGCAACGCAATTTGCCCGCGCCTCGGAGGTTTGCCGCTTTATGACATGCATGTTCGTCGCGCTGAGTGCCGGTATCCCAAACATGTCGGCAAGGTCGCGATCAATCCTGCTGTCTGCGGCGCGATGCCGTACCACATCGAACGGCGGCAGAATGAATCCTCCGTCATCGTCGCCAAGATCGGACGGCTTCTCGGCCATCCTCGCCCACGAGGCCATCCAATCCCAAAACGCATTGATTGCGTGCCCCTTTAACCGCCATTCCTGCGATGCGGTCGAGGCGTCATTGATGAAGAATCGTGACAGCATTTCATTTCCGCTCATTATCTCCAGGAACTCCGCGTAATTTCCCAGCTCCATGTGATCGTTGGGCGCCGGTGTTGCGCTGGCGACCAGCTTAAACCGTGCACCGCGGTGCGCCTCGATGAGGGCGCGTGTGGTTTTTCCG
The DNA here is from genome assembly GCA_963698995.1 of uncultured Alphaproteobacteria bacterium. Taxonomy (GTDB): domain Bacteria; phylum Pseudomonadota; class Alphaproteobacteria; order ATCC43930; family CGMCC-115725; genus AP-15. The sequence goes on from CAVOTD010000025.1 coordinate 15,430, forward strand.
TTGAAGCTTTTCATGATCGAAGCTTCGTCGCATGACACGATGGGAAATTGCGATGGATCGAGCTTTTCGCGCCGATCGTAATTGCAAATGTTGATGCCTGCGCCAGCTTCTCTTTGCTCTCGGATCACGCGAGCCTCGTATCCCCACCGCTCGGCCCGCCGCTTCGTTTGACCGGCAACGGCGAGCGGCGTCCAGATCAAGGCCTTCCCGTTGGTTGCTTCGATTGCCTTCTGGCAGAACTCCAGTTGGATTTCCGTCTTGCCGAGGCCGGTGTCGAGAAAGCACCCGGCCATGCCGGCCTTTAGATGCGCCTTCACGCAATGTGTCTGAAACGGAAATAGATGCGGCGCCAGATCGGGGATTTTTGCGAGTCCACGGTCGTTCGCGCGCACTGCTTTGTTGGCCAAGAACGTGGCGTATTGCTGGTTCATTTCAAATCCAATCCTTCGGACGAAGAATCTCAGGGCAGCCGACCGATGGGGCCCGCAACCCGCAAGTATCTACTCGCTGCGGAATAGATACTTGGATATCCATCTACCAGCTGAACTGTAGCCGGAAGTTTCCCTTGTAGATAATTATCCAGCAGACCCGAAACAAAGACAGTTTCGGGCAAGCCTGAAGCCTGGGCCCTCGCCCAGATATTTCCGTCCGAAGCTGCACCTCCGGCCTGCCTGGCGGCGCGGTACGCAGTCTTAAATTCGTTACAGGTCATGGTTTCTCCTTAGCCACATGCGCGAGCCATCGGAAACTGTCGCACCATCAAGTCATCCGGAATAGGCGTCTTGGCCGTCATCTGCTTCATAAAGAAAGCGATGCCGGCTAGCTCGCAGTCGTCACGAATCGCGCGCGCCCATTCCGGGTTCATCATGCGGGCCCGAGGGCCCGACTCGCCTCCGCAAATAATCCAATCCAAACCCTTCACCCAATGGCCATTGCGCCAGATACTAAATGCACCGAGGGCCGGTTCGTAGCTCACAAAGCGCACCCGTGCATTCACCGCATGAAGGTGCGGCCAATCTCGATCAAATTCGGCCTGATTACCCGAGGTCATTCCTAGCCACACATTTCTCGGCGTTCCAAATTCCGCCCACGCCGGCGGTAGCATTTTAGCGATATTCTGCGGCCTCTTTGTCAACAAGAGCCAATCAAGGTGCGGCGTGTTCGCAATCAAAAGCCACAAATCGGCACGCCATTCCGATGGAACCTGATTGTCGAAAACATCGGCTAGTGAAGCGCAGAATACGCGATGCCTTACGCACCTCGCGCGGGCCGCCTCATTCCACCTGAGCGGCTGGCGCCAATTTGCGGCAGTGGTTCGCCGACGCTCGCCATCCCATAGGGAATGGTGATCAAAACGCCTCGCCCAACTTTCCGCATAGCAGTTGTCGCATGGCGGCCCGATCTTAGTGCATCCTAGCCACGGATTGAAGGTGTGATGCGTCCATTCTATTCGAGAGTTCTCGCCCACCGCTCGCTTCCTCCCCCGTTCCGGCCTCAATTTATCCTACGTTATCGCGCGCGCCCCCTCCTACTAACTAGTACGTAACCTATGTGACCCACAAAAAGAAGCTACCGAGAAGAAAGGTAACTAAGAAACCTACGTTTTTAAACCAAAGGTATATAAAACCCCAACGTCATCCCTACAGAGGGTGAGAAATCGATCCCACCTTCCGGGTTGTATTCCGCGGCGGTTGCCCGCATGGCGGAAGCCTGGATTTATCGCGCGATATTGCAGGACGGGACCGATGCCCCCGTGTAGGCAGCCTGAGTTATTCGGCCCGATTTGGCTGTTGGCGGCTTTGCCGTTGTGGCTACCGCGATGATTGGCACCCTCCCGTCGCCGATGAGGACTTACTCTGTCGGTCGTCAGGGAATACCGGCCGATCTCCTCTCCTGTTTGCCGCACGAGCCAGTGCGCTCGTGCTGGGGGCATAGTTAATCCCCCCGCGCTAGTTCATCGTCTCCTGATTAGTGCTTTGACATTGCCATCAATCCGCACACATTGGCGTTCCATCAATCCGCATGATTGCGTGCATGCGCAGCTCGTCGCGGATCGATTCGTAGGTTTTCGTATCGCGCGCCCACAAGATCACGCTATCCCACGCACGTAGCTGGACAGCCAGGCATTGCAGCGAAGAGTTGCCGCGCCCCACTGGGCTTGCGATCTGAACTATCGACACCTTCTTGCCGAGGACGAGGCCGCCCATGTTTATTTGGCTAATGTTTTCGGGAGATGGCAATCGCTCGTAGTTCTTGAGCCCGTTCCACACGATAACGGTATGGATAGCATCGCCGCTATAGACTGAAAGAACGTAAGAGCCGCCGATCTTATGGGCCATATTCCGATCCCTGCGAAGAGCCGGATGAAATTTTGGCTGGGCTGGATCGGTGGGGCTTGATCTGGCCGTTTTTTCTGGCTAGATAAGTCACGCCGGTCCGAAGCGCCGCCACAGCTCATTCGGATCACGAACCCGCCGGACACATACAACGGCGGGTTCACCTTTTTAGGGCCATGCCGAGGCCGCTGTCAAGACTGACATGCGCCAGCGATGATGTGTTTGGTCATGCTTAGCCCTAAGCATCAAAAATGAACTTTGCTTAGCTCTTTTTCACAGCCTCGTGACGCGTTCGTCGGGCCGGTCTCATTGCAAACGTCAATCGCTAGATGTTGCGTGCGTCAGGTGTTCAACGCGCTCTTGGTTGGGTAATTCGGTGGTGAAATTGGCAATATGACTGGCCAAGCTCGATCTGACGCCCGCAGCACATCACGTCAGGGACACGCGGATCACCAGGTATCCAAGCGCATTGATCGAGGCGCGTGCGCGGAAATGGAGCGGTCGGTGACAAATCGCCATCGATTGGCTTTGGCTGATAACTGCGCGGTGCCTGATGCCGCACTGGCCTGACAAGAGGTACCCAAGGGTGGCGCGGCATCAGCGACCAGCATTCCGTCTCCGGGCTTGATGCCGGAGGCCTAACGATCGGCGGGCCAGACCTCCGTTGCGTCGCCTTCAGTGTCGTCTTGTCGCGCGGCAGCCGCTGTATCCCCGGCAATTTCACGCCGTAGCGATGGCATGCGCCTATTACGGCGTTGCGGCTAACGCCCAGCTCGGCCGCTATCTGCCCGCTGGTCTTTCCTGCTAGGCTGCGTAGGTCAGCTATGAGTTCATCCGACCACCGTTTGCTCGTCATGTCAGCTTGCGCTCCCTAGGCCATGACGTGATCTGAGCCGCCGTCATGGCGAAGATCGCGACGGGCCGACTAGCACGGATGACGGTGGGCCTGGGTTAGGGCCCCGGCCCTGTGACGTACCTTACGCAGGTGCGGCTAGCATGGCGACTGGTGCTGCCTTCCGAAGCGTGACCTCATTAAGAGTTCGGGCCAGAGGGTCGCAACCTCTGGCCCGTGACCGCCTCGTGGCCCCGTCGTAAGTCTCTTACCCCCGGCTCACGGCTGGGAGAAAGGCAGGTACCATGGCATTACCTGGCCCCTACACGAACTGCACCGTCGCCGCTAATCAATCCATTGTCAACAGCAAGAAACCGTGATTGTTAACTCGGGTCCTTCCAAGGCGATTTTCGAACATGGAAACCGTAGGTGTTTGATATCTCTAGAAAATAGTGTTTTCAAATGTACGCAACCTAAAGGAGAATAAATGATGATCGATAGGCAAGTACTGCCAAGTTCGCACATGAAGACGCCAATGCCTCCGGTGCAGCCGCCACGACTGACGTACAGCAGGAAGCGTTGGTCAAAAGTTGACTGGCAACTACTGGCTTGGATGGTTGCTTTCGCGAGCGCTCCGGCAATTCTTGCGTTGGTTGTGTTTTGGTGGAAGCAATGATTGATCGTACCAGGCTTTGTGTGTTGACGCTTGCCGCTAGCGCCGCGATGCAACTCGGGTTCCTGATAGGGGCGGTGGTGATGGGATGACCGAACGCACCATCGTCACCAAGTCAGAGCTTGCGGATCGTCTTGGGCGCCACAAGAGCCAAGTCTCGCGGTGGATCGCCTACGGCCAAATCAGCGCCGATGCGATCGTCGGCGATGGCGTCAAGGCAAGGATTTGGCTGGAGCGCGCGGAGGCGGACCTGCGGGCGCATCTGGCACCAGGTCCGCAGGTATCGCGGGAGCGGCCGATAGCCGTAGGCGCAC
>CAVOTD010000026.1:0-15776 GCA_963698995.1 uncultured Alphaproteobacteria bacterium
ATAGTGCGGGTTCCACGTGAGGGCACGCTTCCTCCCCAATTGCAGATACAGCTCTGTCGCGAACAGGCCCCTCACCCCGACCCTCTCCCCGCAAGCGGGACGAGGGAGCATCGCAGCCCACTCAGCGTGGCGCCGGGGCGAGCGGGTCGAATAAGTCGTCGGACGGCGCGAATTCGGCTCCGTTGAAGCCCATCGCCGCGAGGAAGGCGTCGCGCACTTCCGGCGGCTGGCCGGTCTGGAAGATGTAGCCTTCGAGGCCGCGTCGACTGAGCGGGTCGCGCAGCATCTCGGCGCGGGTCAGGCCATCGGTCAACGGCACGCGGTCGGCGACCGGCAGCGAAATGGCGTGGTTCAGCGCCGGGTCGCGGAGCACCGCTTTGGGGTCTTCGCCCCGCGAGAGGGCTTCGACGTCGCGCAGAAAGCGGCGGCGGATCATGACGATGCCCTGGTCGCTCGGGCCGAGATACTCTCGGTTGCGGTCGGCGATCCGCCCTTGTCCCACCCAGGTCACAAAGTCCTGGTTCATCACATGACTGGTGATCCAGCGCCCGGTGTTCGCGTCGGCGATCGGACCCTGCCAGGTCGGGATCCGGTCCTGGACATAGGGCTCGCGCTCTTTCGGCACGCGGCTGAAAGCCCAGTTGATGCTAAGCGTGTTCTCGTCGTCGATCGGCACTCGGTATTCGATGTGATTGCCGGTGAAGAGGGCATTCGGCCACAGGCAGACGCGGCCGACCGTCCACAGCTCGTCGTGCTCGCTGGTGTCGACGCGGATGCGCTTGTATTGGAAGCCGTATTCGAACTCGCTGAAATCGACCTTGACGTGGCGCGGCGCGTACGGGCCGCTCCTGCCCTTCAGCCGCAGGCTCCAGTTCGAATGGGTCCATTCGAAATGCACCGGATCGATCGAGTTCTCCTGGCACTGGAACCAGTTGCACGGGATCTCGGCCTTGACGATCTGGCGAAAACCGTTTGGCCACGAGAAGAATTCCCAATCCGGCACCAATGGCCGCGGCTCGGGCCCGAGATAGGCCCATAAGAGCCCGCCCAATTCAGCGACCGGGTAGGCCTTGATATGGATCGCGTCCTTGAGCCGCGCTTCGGGATGCGCCACGTCCTCATAGGGTTGCGCGAGGCAGCTCCCGGTCTCGTCATAGAGCCAGCCGTGGTAGTTGCAGCGCAGCCCGCGCGCCTCGACGTAGCCATAGCTGAGATCGGCGCGGCGATGCCGGCACTGCCGGTCGATCAGGCCCCAGCGCCCGCCGAGATCCTTGTAGAGCACGAGGTCTTCACCCAAGAGCCGCACCGGCTGGGTGCCCGGCCGGTCGAGCTCGCTGGCGCCTGCGATCGGCCACCAATAGCGCCGCAACAGCTCGCCCATCGGCGTTCCGGCGCCGGTTTGTATCAGCAGCTCCCAGCGGCTGCGCGGCTCGTGTGTCCGATCCGGCGTCCGGTCTTGCGTCACCGACGATCTCCGCATGTGATGGCAACCGAAACGGTAGCGGGGAGACACTCCATGGGCAACACTGGCGGCGACCTGTGCAAGACGGCAACCGAGCATCTGGAATCGCTGCGCGACGGCCGCGCGGTTTATATCGACGGCCAACGGGTCGCCGATGTCACGACGCATCCGGCTTTCCGCAACGCCGTCGCCTCGGCGGGAGCGCTCTACGACTTCCAGTCCCGGCCCGAGAACCTCGAGCGGATGACATTTTTGCCGCCTGGCGGCAAACTGCGCGTCAACCGCTGTTGGCAAAGGCCGCAAAATCTTCAGGAGCTGGTGCAGCGCCGGCAGGCGCTGGTCGCCTGGGCCGAGCTGTCGGGCGGCTTTGTCGGGCGTTCGCCGGACCATGTCGCCTCGAGCCTGCTGGGCCAGGTGATCGGGATCGAGGTGTTTCGGCGACATGGAGAAATGCGGGCGAAAGCCCTCCTCGATTACTTCGAGTACGCGAGCCGGAACGACTTGTTTCTGAGCTATGTGATCATCAATCCGCAGGCCGACCGCTCTAAGGCCTGGGGAGAGCAGGGTGACGAGCTCGTGGCTCAGCTGGTCGACGAGGATGCGGGCGGCATTACGGTGTGCGGCGCCAAGATGCTCGGCACCAGCGCGATCATGGCGAACGAGATCCTGGTCGCCAATCTGCAGCCGCTGAAGCCGGGCGAAGAGAAGCTGGCGCTCTCCTTCGCCGTCCCGATCGCGACGAGAGGGCTTCAAACTGCTGTCGCGCAAATCCTACGAGGCCGCTGCCGTCTCGCTCTTCGACAACCCGATCTCCGGGCGTTTCGACGAGAACGACGCGCTGGTCTATTTCGACGACGTGAAAGTGCCGTGGGACCGGGTTTTCGTCTATCGCGACACCGACATGTGCCGGGCTCAGTTTCACGACACGCTCGGCCATACCTTTCAGAACTACCAGGCGCAGATCCGGCTCAGTGTAAAGATCAAATTCCTCGCCGGGGTGGCGCGCCGCCTCGCCGAAACGATCGGCATCGCCGCCATGCCCCAGGTTCGCGAAGAGCTCGGCTGGATCGCCGCCCAGGCGGCGATGGTCGATGCGATGGTGTCGGGAATGGAGGCCGCCGGTCACGTCGAGAACGGCGCCTATGTCCCAAACAAGCATTTCATGTACGCCGCGCAGGTCCTGACCCAGGAACTCTATCCCCGCATTGTCGACAAGATCCGCGGGCTCGCCGGCGGAGCGCTGATCATGCTGCCGTCTTCCGCCCGCGATTGGGCCGATCCCGAGCTCGCCGCGATCATCGACCGGACCCAGAGGTCACCGGCCGCCACAGCCTGCGGCCGCGTCAAATTCCTCAAGCTCGCCTGGGATGCAATCGGCTCGGAATTCGGCTCGCGCCACACCCAATACGAGATGTTCTACGCTGGCGCGCGCTTTGTCAGCTGCGGCCACAGCTACCGCACTTACGACTGGGACGCTGCCGGCGCGCTGGTCGATCGGTTGTTCGCGGGCCCCGACATCGAGGGCTCCGTCGGCACCTAGCGCACGGTCAGCCGGTCAGATGTCCGCGCTGCAGGTAGAGGGCGCGCAGGCTGTCGCGCCGGCCGAGGGTTACCGAGGCGATATAGCAGAGCCCGGCAACGAGCACGATGGCCGGTCCTGACGGCAGGTCGAGGCGGTACGATAAGAGTAGGCCGAGAAAGGCCGAGACCAGCGCCAGACCGCTGCTCGCCGCGCTCAGTGCCCACAAATCGTGCACCCAGAAACGCGCCGCCGCCGCGGGCAGCATCATCAGGCCGACCGCCATCAATGTGCCGAGCGCCTGAAAGCCGGCGACCAGGTTCAACACGACGAGCGCGAGAAACAGCGTATGAACGAGTCCGCCGTATCCTTCGACGGCGCGCAGGTACCCGGGATCGAAGCACTCGACGACAAGCGGACGCCAAATGACGGCGAGCGACAGCAGGCTCAACGTGGCGATGCCGCCGATCAGAATGAGTGCGGGATCGTCGACCGCCAAGATCGAACCGAACAGCAGATGCAGCAAATCGACATTGCTGCCGTGGGTCGACACCAGCAGCACGCCGAGCGCCAGCGAGATCAGATAAAAGGCGGCAAAGCTAGCATCCTCGCGCACCGGGGTCAGCCGCGTCACCAGCCCCGCCAGCAACGCCACGGCCAATCCCGCGCCGACCCCTCCAAGGCTCATTGCCGGAACCGACAAGCCGGCGACAATGAAGCCGATCGCCACGCCCGGCAGAACCGCATGTGATAGCGCGTCGCCCATCAGGCTCATCCGGCGGATCACCAGGAAGGTGCCGAGCGGCCCGCAGCCGAGCGCCAAGGCGAGGCAGCCGACCAGCGCGCGCCGCATAAACCCGAACTCGGCAAACGGGTTGAGAGCGAGATCGTAAAGGGTCACTCCCCGGGGCCTCAGGCCGGAACGCGCCGGCAATCCTCAGCCGCGGCGGACCAAGCTTCCGACATGCTGCGCGCCCGCCGCAAATTGCCCGGTATCAGCACCTCCCGAGTGGCGCCCCAAGCGACGCATTCTCGCGCCATCAGCATGGTCTCGGGGAAGTAGGTGCGAACCTGGTCGAGATCATGGAGCACGGCAGCAACGGTTCGCCCTTGTTCGTGCCAGCCCATGATCAATCGGAGAAGATCCTCGCTGGTACGCCAGTCGACGGCGCTGAACGGCTCGTCGAGCAGAATCAACGCGGCGTCTTGAACGATCAGCCGGGCGAACAGGACGCGCTGGAACTGGCCGGCGGAAAGGGTATCGATCGGGCGCCGCTCGAACCCGAAGAGTCCGACCGCATCGAGCGCCCGCTGCGCCGTTTCGCGCAACGGGCGGGTGACAGCGCGCATCCAGCCGATCTGCCGCCAATGACCGAGCAACACGGTGCTTATAACGGTGATCGGAAAGCGCCTTTCGATCTCGTTGCGCTGGGGCAGATAAGCAATCGCGCCGCGGCCGACAGAGAGCCGCTCGATCGTCCCTTCAGCCGGCCGCAGCAGGCCGACCAACCCCTTTAAAAGAGTGCTCTTCCCCGCGCCGTTGGGACCGACGATCGCGGTCAGCGAGCCGCACGACAGACAACCGCTCAGATGATGAACCGCGGGATGGCCGTCATAGGCCAGCGTAAGATCGTGCAGAACGACTGCGCTTCTCAACGAACCGGTCACGACAATGCCCACCAGATCGCGACCCAGAGCAGGCTCGCAACGATCACCGCCTTCGCCAGCCTCTCGGCAATGCTTTGCTCGATCGGGTCGCGTTCAATAGCGACCCGCAGGCAACCGGCAATCCGGCGCCCGGTCGGGATCAGCGTGGTGCCGACCGGCAGGCGGGGCATAGTCCGCGCGCCTCGATGATCTGCCGCTCGATGGCAAAGCCTCGCCCCTCGCCGAGCCGGCGCAGCTTCGTCACGATCTCGTCGTCGCGGATCTCCTCGGTGGCGCCGCAATCGTCGCAGATCATGAATTGGCTCTCGTGCGGATGCTCGATGTCGCCGCAGGCGATGAACGCGCTCGAGGTCTCGATTTTATGGATCAGCTGGTGGGCGAGCAAGAACTCGAGTGCGCGATAGACGGTCGGAGGCCCGAGCTTGCCCCGGCCGCGCTGCAGCTCGGCGAGCAGTGCGTAGGCGCCGACCGGCTGATCCGACAGCAGAATCAACTCGAGGACGCGCCGCCGTAGGGTCGTCAGCCGCGCGCCGCGAATGGCGCAAATCCGCTGCGCTCGCGCCAGCGCAGTATCGGTTTGCCGAGGGGTCACGTTCGAGCCTCCTTGGAAGCGCGGAACGAGTTGTTATAGCGTAACGCCGATCCCGACAAGCCATCGCGGATGGCCGCTCACGGGCCTTTGCAGCTCTCGCCTACTCGCAGGCCCAGCCGGGCTGGATCGGTGCGTGAATTTCTCCTCGCCGCTCAGATCAGTCTGCAACGGCCATGCGGCGACGCGATTTTGCGCGGCCGGCCGCGAAGCGATCGAGCAGACGCAGCGCCACACGAGGGCTGACGAAATGCGAGACGTCGCCGCCCAGGGCCCCGATCTCCTTGACGAAGCGCGACGAGATGAACTGGAAGCGGTCAGAAGCCATCAGAAAGACGGTCTCGATCTCGGGGTTCAGCCGAGCGTTCATGCCGGCCATCTGAAATTCGTATTCGAAATCGGAGACCGCGCGCAGCCCGCGAATGATCACCTTGGCTCCGACCGATTGGGCAAAATCCATCAGCAGGGTGTCGAAGGCTCGCACCTCGATGCGCTCGGCATCGCCGTTGTCGAGATGGGCGATCTCGTCGCGCACGATCTCGACCCGCTCGTCGGTGGCGAACAGCGGGCCCTTGCCGTCATTGCGAGCGACACCGACGACCAGCCGGTCGACGACCCGGGCCGCCCGGCGGATGATGTCGGTGTGTCCGTTGGTGATCGGGTCGAACGTGCCAGGATAAACCCCGATCCGCGGCTCGGTCATGCGTCCCCCTCATTGGTTTGTTGGCTATCTGGCGCGTCATCGGGCTCTTCGGCGGCGCCGTTCTCGTCCGATTCCTCAGGAAGCCGCGCCACCGAGACTACCCGCTCACCCTCGCCGACCTTGAAGATCACCACGCCCTGGCTGCGCCGACGCGCGATGCGTATATCGTGAACCGGGCATCGGATCACCATCCCGCCATCGGTCACCAGCATGATCTGGTCGTTGTGGCCGACCGGGAAGACCGCAACGATCGCATCACTGCGTCGGGTCAGGTCCATATTGTCGATCCCTTGCCCGCCGCGCCCGGTGATCCGATAGTCATAAGCCGAGGTCCTGACCCCGTAGCCCTTCTCGGTGACGCTCAGCACGAACTCCTCGCGCTGCGCGAGATCGGCATACATCTCCTCCGAAATTGCCGCTTCCTCACCACCGTTCTCGCCGTTCGCTTCGTCAGCGTCAGGCGGCACCTCGGCCACAGTGTCGCTTTCCTCATCCATCTGCCGCCGCCGCCTCGCGGCGAGACTCAAATAGGCGTTGCGCACATCGGGGGCGATCCCCTCGTGGCGCAAGATCGACATCGAGATCACCTGGTCATCGCCGAGCAGACGGATGCCACGGACGCCGACAGAACTGCGGCCGGAGAAAACGCGCACATCTGCCACCGGAAAGCGGATCGACTTGCCGTTGCGTGAGGCGAGCAGCACGTCATTGGCGTCGGTGCAAGTCGCGACGGCGATCAGCCGGTCGTCGGCATCTTCGCCCTCAAATTTCATCGCGATCTTGCCATTGGCGCGGACATCGCCGAAATCGCCCAAAACATTGCGCCGGACATAGCCGTTGGCAGTCGCGAACATAACCGTGAAATCGCCCCAGCTCTCTTCATCCTCGGGCAATGGCATGACTGTCGAGATCGTCTCGCCCGGTGCCAAATTCGGCAACAGGTTTACCATCGGTCGCCCGCGCGCCTGCGGCGTGCCGAGCGGCAGCCGGTACACCTTCAGCTTGTAGACTCGGCCCGAGGAGGTGAAAAACAGCACCGGGGCATGCGTCGAGGCGACGAAGACCTCGCTTAGAAAATCCTCTTCCCGGATCGCCATGCCGGCGCGCCCGCGCCCACCGCGGCGCTGCGCACGATAGGTCGACAGCGGCACCCGTTTGATGTAGCCGGCGTGGCTGACGGTGACGACCATCGGCTCACGCTGGATCAGCGCCTCGATGTCGGCTTCGAATTCGACATCCTCGATCGCGGTGCGCCGCGGTGTCGCGAACCGCTCTTTGATGTCTAGAAGCTCGCCGCGAAGCACTTCGATCAATCGCACGCGCGAGCGCAGGATTTCGAGATATCCCGCTATTTCGGTGATCAGGCCGCGCAGTTCCTCGGCGATCTTGTCGCGCTCGAGCCCGGTCAGGCGCTGCAGCCGCAGATCGAGGATCGCGCGGGCCTGCTCCTCCGACAACCGATAGGTGCCGTCGGCAGCGACCTCGCGGCCCGGTTCGCCGACAAGCGCGATCAGCGGAGCGACATCGGCGGCCGGCCAGGCGCGGCCGATGAGCCCGGCGCGCGCGGTGGCCGGGTCGGGCGCGTTGCGGATCAGCGCGATAATCTCGTCGAGGTTGGCGACCGCGACCGACAGCCCGAGCAGCACATGCGCGCGATCGCGCGCCTTGCCGAGCAGATGACTGGTGCGCCGGGTGATCACCTCCTCGCGGAAAGCGATAAAGGCGGCGATGATGTCGCGCAGGGTCAACAGCTCGGGCCGGCCGCCGTTCAGCGCCAGCATGTTGACCCCGAAGCTGGTCTGCAGCGCGGTATGCCGGTGCAGCTGGTTGAGGACGATGTCTGGCTCGGCGTCGCGCTTCAGTTCGACGACGACGCGCAGCCCTTCGCGGTCGCTCTCGTCGCGCAGATCGGAGATACCCTCGATCAGCTTTTCCCGGACGGTCTCGGCGATGCGCTCGACCAGCTTCGCCTTGTTGACCTGATAGGGCAGTTCGGTGAAGACGATCGCCTCGCGATCCTTGCGGATCTCCTCGACATGAGTCTTCGCGCGCATGACGACGGCGCCACGCCCGGTCCGATAGGCGGCATGCGTGCCGGCGCGCCCCATAATGATTCCGCCAGTCGGAAAGTCCGGTGCCGGAACATATTGCATCAGTTCGTCGATGGTGATCGCCGGGTTATCGAGATAGGCGCAGCAGGCGTCGATGACCTCGCCCAGATTGTGCGGCGGGATGTTGGTCGCCATGCCGACCGCAATGCCGCTGCCGCCGTTGACCAGCAGGTTCGGAAAGCCGCGCCGGCAGGACCTTCGGCTCGCTGCTCGCGTGTCGTCGTAGTTCGGCTGGAACTCGACGGTGTCCTTGTCGAGGTCGTCGAGCAGCGTGTCGGCGACACGGGCGAGCCGGGCCTCGGTGTAGCGATAGGCCGCCGGGGGATCGCCGTCCATCGAGCCGAAATTGCCTTGGCCGTCGATCAGCGGCAGGCGCATCGCAAAATCCTGCGCCATCCGGACCATTGCGTCGTAGATCGCCAGCTCGCCGTGCGGGTGGTATTTGCCGATCACGTCGCCGACGATGCGCGCCGATTTGCGGTAGCCGCGGTTCCACTCGTTGCCGTTGACCTTCATCGAGTAAAGGATGCGGCGGTGGACCGGCTTGAGCCCGTCGCGGACGTCGGGCAGCGCGCGCGCCACGATCACGCTCATCGCGTAATCGAGGTAGGAGCGCCTCATCTCCTCTTCGATCGTGACTGGGGTAATGTCGGGCGTGGAGGGTGGTGCTGAGCTGACGGCCAAAGGCGTTCTGTGCGGTGGCTAGGGACAAAACAGCGACCGCGCCTCGATGGGGCAGCCGCTGCCGTTTATATAAGCATTCGTCAGCAACATTACCGCATTTCGCAAGTGCGAAGAAGCGGAATGACCCGGCCTAATCAGGCTCGCCGGCCGCCGACGACCGCACGATAGATCGCCAAGATCAGCACGGCGCCGACAATGGCGCCAATAAACCCGGCACCCTCGCCGGGCTCATACCAGCCGATTTGCTGTCCTAGCCAGGTGGCGAAGATCGCGCCGACAATGCCAAGGAGGGTGGTGACGATGAACCCGCCGGGCCCGGCGATAAAAAATTTGGCAATGGCCCCGGCCAGAAATCCGATGATGATCACCCACAGCAGATACACGAATCCCCTCCTGGTTATTCAGCCGCCGGCTAAAGACAGCGCCGCCGCGAGACAGGCACTCAGCCCCAGATCTCCCGGGCCGTTTCGACGACCAGCCGCAGCTTGGCGATCTGCTCGGCTTGGGTCAGCGTGTTGCCATCGACGGTCGAGGAGAAGCCGCATTGCGGGCTCAGACAAAGCTGCTCGAGCGGCACGTATTTTGCGGCCTCGTCGATCCGGCGCTTCAGATCATCTTTGCTCTCTAGGGCGGCCCGTTTGCTGGTCACCAGGCCCAGGACCACCCGCTTGTTGCCCTTGGGCACAAAGCGCAGCGGTTCGAAGCCACCCGAGCGGGCGTCGTCGTATTCGAGAAAGAACCCGTCGACTGCGAGTTCGCCGAACAATGCCTCGGCGACATGGTCATAGCCGCCCTCGGCCACCCAGGACGAGCGGAAATTGCCGCGGCACATATGCGTGCACACGGTCATGCCCGCGGGCTTACCGGCGAGCGCCTGGTTGATCAGGCGGATGTTGATCAGGTGCTGGTGCTCGCCGTCGCCGCCGATGCTGTTGACGTAGGCGCGCTGCGCCGGGTCGTTCAGATAGGCGAGGCTGGTGTCGTCGAGCTGCAGATAGGTGCAGCCGAGCGCCGCGAGGCCGGCGATCTCCTGCTTGTAGACCTCGGCGAGGTCGTGCCAGAACGCGTCGATATCGGGATAGGCGGCCCGATCGATCACCGCCCGGCCGCCGCGGTAATGCAGCATCGACGGCGACGGGATCGTCAATTTCGCCACCGTCCCGGCGGGCGCCATCGATTTCAGATACGCGAAATCCTCGGCAAAGATCGTCTTGTCGAGCGTCAGCTTGCCGCCGATGCGAAACGCTCCCAGCGCCGCCTCGACCGGGCCGGCTTCGTTCCGGAACTGGATGCGCAGCACCCGGTCGGTCTTCGCAACCCCGTCGATCTGGTAGAGAAAATCCATGTGCCACGAGCCGCGGCGGAATTCGCCGTCGGTCACTCCTTCGAGGCCGATCTCCTGCTGCATCCGCACGACATCGCGGATTGCCGCGTCCTCGATGGGGCGAAGCTCCTCGACCGGCAGGCGACCGGCTTGATGCTCGGCCCGCGCCCGCAACAGCTCCGGCGGACGCAACAAACTACCGACATGATCCGCCCGAAACGGTAGATGCATCGCCTCCTCCCTACCCGGATCGCTTTAGCGTGCCCCCTGTTTCACCTGTTTTATCAGATCGAGATCAGGTATCCGCAACCCCGTCAACGACAACCCCCCACCCGCTCATGGACGCCTTTGTCGCGAGAATACAATGCGAGTATGGCAATTGCGTGGTCGTCCGCACTGCACCTCCGACTTCGAAGGGTTAGGGTGGGGGACCCTCGGCATCGCGAGGGGGTGCGCCATTTGCTATGAAAACAGCTCATCGTTCGTGGGGTCATTCGGGGGCGCGTGCTTCGCCCGCGAGCCCCTTGCGGGCCGTCCCGGAATGACAAACCTTGGGCGAAACTCGCCGTCCGTTACTCCTTCGAGGCCGATCTCCTGCTGCATCCGGACCACGTCGCGGATCGCCTCGTCCTCAATGCGGCGCAATTCCTCGGCCGAGACGCGCCCTGGCTGATGCTCGGCGCGTGCCCGCAGCAATTCCGGCGGACGCAACAGACTGCCGACATGGTCGGCGCGGAACGGTAGTGTTATCGGGATGTCCAGCTCACAGGGCTCCAGTTCTGCGACCTCAATAAAGAGTTTCAAGAGGTCATTTAACTTTGATATGGTTGCGTTCTTCGGCGTCGATATCTCGTGTTGGGCGCAAACCGTTGCGAGATGTTCTTCCAATACGACCCCCACCACTGCGCCAGCAGCCCTTTGAAACCCTTTATTACTTAGTTCGGTGGCAGCATACAATTCATTGTCGAACAAGTCCGCTTGGACGAGCGCTCGAATATCGAATAGCGAACTTTCAAACCGCTGTTTTAAGGCCTCAACAATCTTAACTTGTTGCGCGAAGGGCTCCAGAGCTGCAGCAGGTCCGACGACTTTCTGAGGCCCGCGATCGGCTGATAACCCACGGAGATAATCTGAAACGGTGTAATTCTCAGAATCAAGTGATTTACGTGTCTTCAGGGGTTTGTAATAGGAGACAAAATCTTCTCGACGATTTGGTAACAATTGTGATACGCACGCCAACGCCTCTGAATACCACGATTGGTATGCTTCCGTGAACTTGGGTATCTTCTTGAGTTGTTCGGCGTTCAGCTTCTTTTAAATTGATCTGGATATACATCGAGGTACATTGCCAGCGAGAGCATCGCCGCTCTCTGCACAAGCTTATCGATGTCGGCCTTGTATCGCTCGAAAGGCATGGGTTTACGACAGCCGGATCGCCTAAGTCGCGTCCCCGAATTGGAAGCGATCATCCGCCTCATCAGAACGGGATGTCGTCGTCGAGGTCGTTGACCGGGGTGCGGCCGCGGGCCGGGGTGGCGCCGGAGGCGCGCGGCTCGTCGCCGAAGCCGCCCTCGTCGTAACCGCCTTCCATCGGCGGGCCGCCGGCGGCGCCGCGGGCGCCGTCGAGCATCGTCAGCTCGCCGCGGAAGCGCTGCAGCACGATCTCGGTCGTGTAGCGCTCCTGGCCGCTGTTGTCGGTCCATTTGCGGGTCTGCAGGGCGCCCTCGATATAAACCTTCGAGCCCTTCTTCAGGTATTTCTCGGCGATTTCGGCGAGCCGCTCGTTGAAGATTACGACGCGGTGCCATTCGGTGCGCTCCTTGCGCTCGCCCGACATCTTGTCGCGCCACGTCTCGGAGGTCGCGACCGCCAGATTGGCGATCCGCACGCCGTCCTGGGTCGAACGGATTTCGGGGTCGCGGCCAAGGTTGCCGACGAGGATTACCTTGTTGATGCTGCCAGCCATCGGATCACCGCCCTGTCGTGGTCATTCGCTCCCCATCTTATCAAGCCTCGCAGATGTTCCTACTTTATTCTTACCATGGATACACATCTTTCCCTCGTTTACGATCCGGTCGGCGACATCGAATCCGATGTGCCGGCCACTGCGACTTCTCCGGCCGCCGAGGATCTTACTCTTCTCGACGCCTATTCACGCGCCGTGATCGGTGCCGTCGATCTGGTCGGCCCCGCGGTCCTCCATCTGCAAATCAGTGCAGCGAACGACCGCGTTAACGGCAGCGGCTCCGGCGTCGTCTTTACCCCGGACGCCTATGTGCTGACCAACAGCCATGTCGTCAGCGGCGCGCGCAAGATCCAGGCGACCTTCCCCGACGGGCGCACCGTCGGGGCAACCCTGGTCGGCGACGATCCCGATACCGATCTCGCGGTGCTGCGGCTCGAGGGCGAAACGCCAGGATTTGCCCGGCTCGGCGATTCGCGACGGCTCCGCGTCGGCCAGCTGGTGGTTGCGATCGGCAATCCGTTCGGCTTTCAATGTACGGTAACGGCCGGCGTCGTCAGTGCGCTCGGCCGGTCCTTGCGCACCCGCTCCGGACGGCTAATCGACAGCGTGATTTAGACCGACGCGGCGCTCAATCCCGGGAATTCCGGGGGGCCCTTGGTCACCGGCTCGGGCGAGGTCGTCGGCATCAACACGGCAATCATCGGGATGGCGCAGGGCATCTGCTTTTCGATTTCGGCGAGCACAGTCGAATTCGTCGCGGCGCGCCTGATTCGCGAGGGCAAGGTGCGGCGCTGTTATATAGGAGTGGCCGGACAGAATGTGCCGTTGCCGCGTCGGGTCGTGCGCTTTCATAACCTTACTCGCGAAACCGGCGTGCGCGTCCAATCGACAGCCCCCGACGGCGCCGCGCGCGCCGCCGGGTTACTGAGCGGCGACATCATTGTCGCGGTCGACGCCATTCCCGTCGGCGACGTCGACGATCTGCACCGGCTGATGACCGAGGAGCGCGTCGGCAAGCCGGTACCGATCACCGTGCTGCGCCTCTCGCAAAAGCTCGATACTGTCGTCAATCCGCGCGAAGCGCCGCCGCGCGTCGCCGCGTAGGGTTTTGGCCTTTTCGCCCCGGCGGGGTCAGTTAGGCCGACTGACGAGCCTGTTCTATTCCCCCGGGCAATGTTGGCGACAAGGTTTCAGGCAGCGGCTTTCCGTTGGTTTCGGGAAGGAACGGCGCCGCCACGACGCCGAGGATAAAGAACAGGCCGACGAGCGTCGCCGCGGGGCCATAGCCGCCGAGCCCGACGATCAAGGTACCGGCGATCAACGGGCCGATACAGGAGATCCAGCGCGGCGCGTTGAAGCAGAAGGCGACGGCGGTGCCGCGCATCCGCGTCGGGAACAGCTCCGGCAGCCACACCGGCGCCCAAGCCCAGATCCCGCCGGTGAAGAAGCCGAACACCGTGACGGCGACGAGCAGTGCGGCCATCGACTGAGCCCACATGTAAACCACCGGCGTCAAGATCAGGCACATCGCATACCACAGCATGGCGGTCGGTTTGCGGCCGATCGCATCGGCGAGAAAGCCGAGGCTGATAAAGCCGAATATCGCAACCCCTGTGCCGAGGAGCCCGGCCACCGCAGAATAATATGGCGCCGACAAGCCCGCCTTGGCAGCGACCGTGCCGACATAGGTCGGAACGAAGGTGGCGACACCCCAGAACCCGAAGGTCACCGACAGCATCATCAGAAATGCGGGTATGAGCCGACGGCGGACGCTGCGGTCGAGAAACATGTCGACGACAGTAAAACGCGTCAGCGCGGCGCTTTCGCCTTCGAGCGGGCCACCCGTGCGCTGCTGCGCCTGCGCGGCGCGGCGGCGCTCGCTCGCCGCTTCCCAGCGCGCCGATTCCGGCATACCGCGCCGGAGCCACAATACGAGCAGAGCCGGCAAGACGCCGACCAGATACATCCAGCGCCAGGCGTTGGGGCCCAACCCGCCGATCAGCAGCCAGACGCCGGAGGCAAGAAAGCTGCCGATCCCGGCGCCGCTTTGCAGCAGGCCGCCGCCCTTGCCGCGCGCGTGATCGGGCCACAATTCGGAGACCAGCGAGGCCCCCGTCACCCATTCGGAGCCGATCCCCACACCGACAAGAAAGCGCAGCACCGCAAACGATTGCCAATTCCAGGCGACGGCGCTCAGTGCCGTGGTCAGCGAATAGGCGAGGATCGCCAGCATCATCGTACGCTTGCGTCCGATGTAATCGGCGACGATGCCGCCGATCACTCCGCCGGTCGCCCAGCCGAAAACGGTGGTCGCGAGGACATAGCCGGCGTAGCGCGGGAGCGCCGCGGACTGCGCCACGTCGAGCAGCTGGTGCAGCGCGAAACCGACGGTCAGAAACAGCGCGTAGATCTCGAACCCGTCGAATAGCCAACCGAGGTTCGAGGCGACGAGCACCCTCCATTGCTCACGGCTTAGCGAGCGATACCAGGGCGAAGACGAAGAGGCGGCGTCGGCATCCATGCCGGAACTCTCTCTGTTCTGCGTTTGCCCGTGGCCGCCGAGGCGGCAAGGGCTTATCTTTTAGCGCTGAAAGAGTACACGTTCGCGCTGCGGCTACACAACAGATCCGCGAACCGATTCGGTCAGATCTCCAGCCCCGCCGCCTTGCTGTTATGGCGCCATCGGATATTGCCATCCGCACCGCAGATCTCATCTTCCACGGACTGTCCCTGTCGCCTGCGGTAGCGCGCGCAGCCGTCTGGCGGTAAGGTCTTAAGCATGCAGCAGCAGATCCGGATCCGCGGCGCGCGGGAGCACAACCTCAAAAATATCGATGTCGATCTGCCTCGCGATAGCCTGGTGGTGATCACCGGCTTATCGGGCTCTGGCAAGTCGTCCTTGGCTTTCGACACGATCTACGCCGAGGGCCAGCGCCGCTATGTCGAGAGCCTGTCGGCCTATGCCCGGCAGTTCCTCGAATTGATGCAAAAGCCCGAAGTCGAATTGATCGAGGGCCTGTCGCCGGCGATCTCGATCGAGCAGAAGACGACCTCGCGCAACCCGCGCTCGACGGTCGGCACGGTGACCGAGATTTACGACTACATGCGCCTCCTGTGGGCGCGGGTCGGCGTGCCATACTCGCCCGCGACCGGATTGCCGATCGTCAGCCAGACCGTGTCGCAGATGGTCGACCGGGTGTTGGCGATGCCGCAGGGCACCCGGCTCTATCTCCTTGCGCCGATCGTCCGCGGGCGCAAGGGCGAATACCGCAAGGAACTGGCAGAGCTGCAGAGGCGCGGGTTTCAACGGGTCAAGATCGACGGCAAGATGTTCGAGCTCGACGAGGTCCGCGGGCTCAACAAAAACCTCAAGCACGACATCGAAATTGTCGTCGATCGGGTCATCGTCGACGGTGAGCTCGGCAACCGCCTTGCCGATTTGTTCGAGACTGCGCTCGAACTGGCCGACGGCATTGCCATCACCGAAAACGCCGATAGAGGTGAGCAGACGATCTTCTCGGCTAAATTCGCCTGTCCGGTTTCCGGCTTTACGATCTCGGAGATCGAGCCGAGGCTGTTCTCCTTCAACAATCCGTTCGGCGCGTGTCCCGCCTGCGACGGGCTCGGCACCAAGCTCTATTTTGACCCGGATCTGGTCGTGCACGACGGCAGGCGCAGCCTCGCCGAGGGCGCCGTCAGCCCGTGGTCGCATTCGAGCTCGCAATATTACACGCAGACCCTGGAGAGCAT
>CAVOTD010000027.1:0-295128 GCA_963698995.1 uncultured Alphaproteobacteria bacterium
GCATCGGCTCAAGAGATCCCGGCAATCCCAATCCCACAGCAACCCTTCGCACAGCCTGTACCGCGCTTCATAGGGCAGCCGGCAATTCCGAAGCCGATTACCGCGCTGCCTGTGCCGGAAGACCCCTATATGGCCCCCAACGGCCGCAGCAATATTCACGTGGACGCCTATCAGAGCGACACCTACGCCACGGGCGGTCCGCTGGGCCATGCGCCGACGGTAAAATCGGCGGTGTTGTTAGGGATAGGCGGCACCGTCACCTTCGACAGCGCCGGGCGCATAGTCGTATTGGTTCTCGGGAACGGGCCGAGGCGGCTGTTTCTGCTTGATCCCGTCACTCTGGGGACGCAGTGGGTGCTCGACCTTCCGCCTTCGTCATCTTCAGGAACCGCTTTTGGCGGCGGCGGGTATTATTTCCTCGATGAGCTCGACCGCGCCGTCATTCCGACGGTCAATCAGCAGATCTGGATCGTCCAGGTCCGAAAGTCCCGACCTTACCTCGAGCATGTCAACACTTGCGATCTGTCGCAGCTGCTCGGGCAGCAGATCTCCGACCAGAGCATCCAGTCCGTGTTCCCCGATGCGCAGGGGTTGCTGTGGTTCACCACTTCCGGGACCGTGGAGGACAAACAAACCAGTTGGACCGTGACCTCTCCGGCGCTGGTCGGCACCCTCGTCTTTCAAGGCAGCAATCAATGCACAGTCAAGACGCTGGCATTGGCGCCGCCGGCGACCCCGACTCCGACGACCCCGACTGAAAACGAGTTCGATTTCGAAATCCTTCGCGGTGGACCCCGTGCCCGCCGCAAAAGGACAAGGCGGGGTTTTCATCGTTTCGGACTATGCGATGTACCGCTTCGACGCCGCACCCGACGGCACGCCGCAAATCACCTGGCGCGAGGCGTACGATCGCGGAACTCCGCCGCCAAAGCTGGGGCAAATTCAGGTCGGCTCGGGAACCACGCCGACTTTGATGGGCACCGACTTCGTGACCATCGCCGATAACGCCAATCCGATAGATGTGCTCGTGTACCGGCGCGCGGCGCAGGTTCAGGGCTCTCGGCTCGTTTGTAAAGTGCCGGTATTCGAGGAGAACGCGAGCGCTACCGAGAATTCGTTGATCGCGACGAACCAGTCGATCGTCGTCGAGAACAATTACGGCTATTACGGGCCGCAGGCGACGCTCTTCAACCGCGCAACCACGCCGGGGATCACTCGCATCGATCTCAACGCCGATCAGAGCGGATGCAATACCGTCTGGACGAACAACCAGGAACGGGTACCTTCTGTCGTGTCCCAGATGTCGCTCGCGAACGGTCTCATCTACACCTACACCAAGGATCCTGATTCCTGCAGTACTCCTGGGCCTTGCTATACCGCTGCTTGGTACTTGACCGCCATCGACTTCGCGAGCGGCCAGACGGTATTCAAGCGGCTGGGCGGCACCGGCCTCTTCTACAATAACCATTACTCAGGGGTCTATCTCGGCCCGGACCAGAAGACCGCTTATGTCGGCGTCATCGGTGGCCTCATCGCCATTCGCGACCGCTACTGATCGGCACTGATCGCGTCGGGACCGCGGTCGCTGAAGATCGTCTCGGGAGGATAGCGAGGTGTGGATCGGACGGCACTTCGCTGACAACACTCATGTCCCCACCGGACATCCAAAAACGTTAATCTCCCGAGAGGCTCTTCCGATTCGGCTCCCCACTTGGCTGTGCGGGCATTCTGCGTCGCGCGATTGCCACACCGGGGCGCGCGGGTGCCGGAGGTCCGGAAGGGGCAGGAAGGGCCATTCCCAGCGCGAAAAGGGCTGAAACTGTAGCTGTGCAGGCTTGCGCCTGACGGCAAACGTTCACCTCATGGTCATTGGCCGCGAAGTGCATCCATCTCGGGATCAGCGAGCACTACAACTAGCAGGAGAGATCTCGCTGCAGATTAGCTACAGGAGGCGCGGCAAGCAACCGCGGACTCAATTTCTGATTGCAGCCTCCAGCCTCACCAATGGAGGATGTCGTGGAAACCGCTAAGGATCGATTGCACCGCGAGCGCCGCCAAGATCAGCCCCATGATGCGGCTCACGACATTGGCACCGGTCGAGCCGAGAAGCCGCTGCACGAAATCAGCGCCGACAAGGCAGCCATAGGTGAAGCCGAGCACGACGACCAGAAGCGCTGCCGTCTCGACCTCCTGCCAGACGGTATACACGTTGTTGTCGGTCAACAGCACTACCGCCATGATTGAGGCAGGCCCCGCGATAAAAGGCATAGCCAGCGGAAACACCGCGATATTGCCGTAAATTGCAGAACTGTCGACCCTCGGATCGTGGGCTTCCTGCAATACCATGCGCAGCGCGATAATGAGCAGGACGAGACCTCCAGCGATGCGGAACGAGGCGAGATTTATGCCGAGCGCTTCAAGAACAATCTGACCGATTCCAATAAAGACGAATAGGATTACGGTCGAGATGAGGATCGCCTGACCGGCGATCCTCCGCCGCGCCGCTGCGCTCTCGTGACCGGCCACGGCGACAAACAGCGGAACGACGCCAATCGGGTTGACAACGACAAAGAGCGTAACGAGATCGTGGAAGAGCTTGTCCGCCATGCGGCAACTGGCGCTATTTTTTACTGAGATACACGCCAAGCGGAGTGGGCTTCCAGCTTCCACTCGCCATCGCTGTCCTTTTTCAAAACGTCGGATTCAAAAGTGGGTGAATTCACTGAAGTGCCGTTCTTGGCTTTACCATTGGTATTCGTCAGACCGGTTGACCACGCCACATTTCCATCAACATGGACATAGGCTCCCGCAGTCTGGGTCACCTTTATATGCGACCAGAAGTTAAATGCGTTTTCCCAATTCTTTTTTACATCATCCCAACCAACTGTTACGCTCTTGTCGCGTGGATTTACCAACATGACGTAGGCATTGTGAAACCAGAGGGGTTCCATTTTAGAGATGTCGAGTGATGAGATTGCGGCATGAACTTTTGAAATGGTATCCTTGACGGCAGAGGCATCAGTTTGATTATCCTGCCCTTGTGCGTAGGATGGTGACCCTGCAAAGCAGACAAGCATGATGAGGCCGGTAAGTAAGCGCTTCATCTTTTTCGCCTTAAAGGATAACCCCTACCGGAGGTTCGCGTAGCGCTGAAGCGAACCCTCGACGCCTTTTTGCGTCTGACGCGTGCAGATACATAACCTTTTCGTTGCTCGACTGTACACCCCATGTCATGATCTTTGCATCTCGGTGGCCATCTCCTCAGAAAAATCGCGCATCTTTTCAGTTAGTTGAAATGCGATGTCGTCCAGCTTTTTCGCCACTTGTTGCGATTTGCTGATCATTTGAAAGGCGCATTTCACGAGGATGTGACCGCCATTTGTTGCGACAATGGATTTGTACTCGTCGACAAAGGGGGCTAGCCGACCATTCTCGGCAAGGGTTTCGAGCGCCGCTTTGGCAGGATCGGAGAAATCGAAAGCAATGAAATTCAACAACCGCAAAGCGCGGGCTTCCGACTCCTTGAGCTGATTCCATTGCGCCCGCTGCTTCAACCGCGCCCAGCCGGCATCGTCCAATCCCAGAAACTTGAGCGGGCTGGTGAAATGCACAGCGGCCACATATCCGCCCAATTGCTCGATGCGCGCAGCGGTTAGCTCCGGCACATCGTCCAACCTTCCGCAATATTTCCGAGAGACAGGGCCTATTTGTGACTGAATGCCGTCGGAGTTGTCTCGCGTTTCGTGGATCGAGACCATTAAACCCATTGTGTCAATCGCAGCCCACATCTTATCGACGGCTGCATGCACACCCGCTTCGATGGCTCGAGGATCATTCCTGGCGGCCCCGAGTGCGTCGCGCACGTGGTATCCGCTGTGCGACCAATGGACAATGTCGGCTGTTTTTCCGGACGGCATAAGCGCATCGCGGCCAGAAAACAGATCGGCATCGGTAGCAACCGGAGCCTGCGCCAATCTCAGTTTTCCATTTTTTGCCGCCGCTTCCATTTTCTTTGCGGTTGTCATCGCATAGGTTTCGCTCGTTTCACTGGAAATGCCATCGCGATAATCCGTGCAATAAAATGCTATACCAGTTGGTAAGAACCTCGCGATTTCTGACGTCCACGCCACACTGTAATCCCCAGGCCCACAACTTACGTCCAGGATCACTGTTGGAGCGCTTTGCTTTATTGCTACACCTCTCTGCGCAAAAAGGCTGAACGCCTCGCGCAGCAGAATTGCCTGCAAGATTTTTTGACCATTGCCCGAAGGTTTCAAGAATTCGGCAAAACAGGTATCGTAATCTCGTATATGAGCGGATAATTCATCGCGATCACCAAGTTGCATCTTGGTCACTCCGGGAATGACTTGCCCACCGCGCGGTGCTGCGCTTCGATACCTAATTTGACTGATTGATTCGATCACGTCTACGGCGTATCGGAAGGTTCGTGCAGCGAGCAGGGTTGACGTTATTCATTCCATAGTCGCCGATAAGCAGAACGATCGGTGTGCCGTGGGTCAGCGATCTGTAGTTCGACCCCAAGCGAAACGCGCGCCCAACGAATGACGGGTTAGGGGCAGGAAGAGCCATTCCCGGCGCGGTGGCTGAGTGGCCGAGAAGGATCGACTGCGGCGGTTGGGAAAAGGCGCGATGAACGCTAGCTGTTGGCAACCTCACGCGCGTCCTGACCCTTATCTCCGCAAACCCCGAGGGGGTCAGCCCAAGAAGCGCAGGAACTAATCGTCCGCCGCCGCGGTCATCGGCTGGCGGCGCGGGCCGCGGACCAGCAGCAACAACGGCAGGGAGGCGAGGATGACCAGCAGCATCAGCGCGAAATCGTCGTTGTAGGCGATCATCGCGGCCTGGCGGGTGACCTCGTGATTGAGGGCGGCGATCCCCGAGGGGTCCGTCAGACTGAACGGCGCGGACAGGTACGGGAACTGGGCCAGCGGGTTGTCGGGGCGCAGGTGCTCGACCAGGCGGGAATGCATGATCTGGGTGTTCTGGGTGAGCTGGGTTTCGAGGATGGCGATGCCGATGCTGCCGCCGAGCATGCGCATCAGGGCGCGGATCGCGGTTCCCTGGGTCAGGATGTGGTGCGGCAGGCCCGAGAGGGCGAGAAGGTTGAGCGGCACAAAGGTGCAGCCGAGCCCGAAACCCTGCGCAAACCCGGCGAACAGGATCGGTCCCGACCCCATGTACAGCGAAAACCCGGTCATCTGCCACAACGAGGCCGCGGTCATCAGGAACCCGACCAGGATGAACAGGCGATTGTCGACCCGGTTGATCATCCGGGCGACCAGAAACATCGCCAGCATCGTGCCGAAGCCGCGCGGCGCCATCATCCAGCCGGCGTCGAACACCGGGTAGTTCATCAGCACCTGCATCATCGACGGCATCAGCGCCAGGGTGCCGCTGAGGATCATGCCGACCCCGAACATCAGCAAGCTGCCGGCGACAAAATTCGGGCTCTTTAATAATTCACGATTGAGGAACGAGCGCTCGCCGGCCGTCATCGTGTGGACGATCAACAGGTAGAAGCACAATGCCGCGATCGTCGCCTCGGTCCAGATCTCGGTCGAGTGGAACCAGTCCTTGAGCTGGCCGCGGTCGAGCATCAATTGCAGCGAGCCGACCGCGATGCTCAGCATGGCGAAGCCGAACATGTCGAACTGGTCGCGCCGCATCGGGCGAGACGGGCGGATAAAGGCTAAGATACCGAGCGCGCACAATGTCCCGACCGGCAGGTTGATGTAGAAGCACCAGCGCCAATCGAGGTTCTCGGTCAGCCAGCCGCCCATGGTCGGGCCGATGATCGGCCCCATCATCGCCCCGGTGCTGAAGATCGCCATCGCGTAGCCGTGGCGCTCGCGCGGATAGATCGTAAACAGGGTCGCCTGCCCGAGCGGCACCAGCCCCGCCCCGCACACGCCTTGCAGGACGCGGAACAGCACCAGTTGGGAGAGGCTCGTCGCGGCGCCGCACAACGCCGAGGCGAGGGTGAAGCCGATGACCGAGGCAAGAAAAATGTATTTGACGCCAAAGCGGCCGGCGAGCCAGCCGGTCAGCGGCATCATGATCGCCGAGGAAACGATGTAGGACGTCAATACCCACGAAATCTGGTCCTGCGACGCCGACATGCTGCCCTGGATGTGCGGCAGCGCGACATTGGCGATCGTCGTGTCGACCCCCTGCATGACGCAGGCGCAGATGATCGTCGCGGTGGTCGCGGCCCGGTTGGGCACCGGCGGGGTACTTTCTCCCCTCACCTCTAGCGCCTTCGCCGTGGTCGCGATCGGTGAGGAAGCCAAGAATAGCCGTAATTGGCTCGTAATATGATTATTGGCGCCTCACGACAGAGAGGGCAGGTAGTATACTTGACGCGATTACGACAGCGAGACAACCGCTCGGGAGGTTGTACCTAGGGCGTTCAACGCCCCATCGGGCGCTGCTCGACGTCACAGCTTTTGCGAGAGCCCCGCTGCTGACTCGCTGCAGGTGCAGCGGCGCCCTAAAAACACACTCAACACTCGGTTGTATCCCGCTTGCATCCGGAGCCATACCGCTCGGTCGGCATCTCGAGACGCGCCGTACGGGCACGCGGCCGGAGGTCAGCCGAGGCCCTTCTCCAGGAGGTCGAGCGCTGCGATCGAAAAGGTGCGCATGTTGTCGACGCGGTCGCTCTTGCCGGTCTCGACGGTGATCGAGCGCTCGCCATTGGGGCCGATAACGGCGATGCAGGAATGACCGGCGGCATGGCCATAGCGGCTGCCGGTCGGTCCGGCGGTCCCGGTCTCGCCGACCGACCAATTGGTGGCGAGCTTGCCGCGGATCTTGCGCGCGAACAGCAGCGCGTAAGCCTCGGTCGAGGGTGTGATCCCGGTCAGCTCCTGCTCGGTCACTTCGAGCAAAGCGGTCGCGCGACTGGCGTGTGTAGACCACGGCGCCGCCCATGAAATAGGCCGACGCGCCGGCGATCGCCAAGAGCGCCGCCGAGATCAGCCCGGCCGTCGAGGATTCGGCGATGCTGATGGTCTCGCCGCGGGCTTTGAGGCGCGCCGCAATTCGTTCCGCCTGGGGCAACAATTCCTCGATCATCCTGCGCTCTCCTTCGGTCAATGGACGGCATGCGTCGCCCGATGTGCCGGCACCATAGCAGCACAGATCCTCCTAGGAGGTCCATCGCGGGTCGCGCTAAGCTTTGTAACGCTGCTGGAGGACGCCATGCCGACATTCCGCGCCACCCCCGACCTGGTCATGCATTACGAAGTCGATGACTTCGCCGATCCGTGGCGCGACAAGGAGACGATCCTGCTGCTGCACGGCAACGCCGAGAGCAGCGCCGCCTGGTACGGCTGGGTGCCGTATCTTGCGCGCCGCTATCGGGTGGTGCGCCCCGACATGCGCGGTTTTGGCGCCTCGACCCCGATGCCACGCGATTTCCCATGGACCCTCGATGTCCTGATCGAGGATTTCATCCGGCTGATGGACATGCTCGAAATCGAACGCTTTCACCTGGTCGGCGCCAAGATCGGCGGGACGATCGCCCGCGCTTTTGCCGCGCGCCGCCCGGGCCGGGTGACCACCTTGACCGTGGTCGGTACGCCGCCGCCGCTGCGCGAAGGGGCTGCCGAACGCGCCCCCGAACTGGCGGACGAATTCGAAACCCGAGGTGTCGAGCACTGGGCGCGCCGCACCATGGCGGGCCGTCTCGGCAGCGACTTTCCGCCGGCCGGGGTCGAGTGGTGGATCCAGTTCATGGGCCGCACCGCGGTCTCGACCCAGATCGGCTTTATGAAGACGATCGCCTGCGCCGATATCCGCGCAGACATACCGCAGATTCAATGCCCGACGCTGGTCGTCACGACCGACTGCAGCGGGCTCGCTTCGGTCGAAGCGACCACGGCATGGCAACAGCAGATCCCGCGTTCGACTTTGTTGGTGCTGCCCGGCAACTCCTACCACGTCGCGGCGAGCCACGCCGCGCGCTGCGCCGAGGCGATGCTCGATTTCATCGACCCGCAGCAGCGTGGGCTAAGCCGGAAAGCCGGTTCGACGAACCAATTGGATTTCATTGGCCGGCCAAGGCCAGGGTTTGCGGCTCGTCGGCGAAAGCGGGCATGATTTCCCGGGCGAAACGGCGGATATTTTCGCGCGAGCCGCCAAAGTTGATGATGACGTATTCGACCCCGCCTTGGCGCAAGGCGTCGAGCTTGCGCATGATCTCGTCCGGTGTGCCGAAGAGGGCGCTCTCTGCACTCTCGTAGCGGGCCTCTTCCTCATGCGATTTGAAGCGTGTGCGCGGGTCGCCGCCGGGGCGCTGCGCCAACGCGTTGATTCGCATATGTCCCTGGAACCGCCGCTCCAGAGCCGCTTCCTTGTCGGCCGCGTTCTCGGCGATGTGAACCGCACGGGCGACGGCCACGTGCATCGGATCAAAGATCCGGCCACGCGCCTCGACCTCTTCGCGGAATTGGGCGACCTGCTCGAGGATCTCGGTGGCCAACGAGTGCTGGCCCAGCAGCATGTTATAGCCGCGCTCGGCGACCTGGCGGACCGAGTTCGGGCTGCCCGCTCCCATCCAGAAGGGCGGGTGGGGCCGCTGCGCGGTTGGCGGCTCGACCACGATGTTGTCGAACTGCCAGTATTTGCCATGATGCGAGAACGGCGTCTCGCAGGTGAATGCCTTGGTGATGACCTCGAGGGCCTCCTCGAAACGCGGGTCGGCCTCCTCCATCGGCAGGCAAAAACCGGCGAACTCATTGTAGCGGTAGCCTTTGCCGACCCCAAAATCGAGGCGCCCGCCGGACAGCAGATCGAGGGTCGCGGCCTGCTCCGCCAGCAGCACGGGGTTGTGCCACGGCAATACCAGCACGGCCGTGCCGAGCCGCAAATGGCGAGTGCGCGCACCGAGCCAGGTCAGCAGATTGAGGCTCGCCGATACCTGGCCAAAGCCGGTAAAGTGATGCTCGACGAGAAAGGTGCTGTAGTAACCGAGCGCCTCGGCTTCGACGTTATTGTCGATGAAGTCTCGGAAGCCCTGGCTGCTGTCGGTATCCGGGCCGCTGCGCCTGGCCTGCGCGCTGCCGAACAGTCCAAATCGCATCGCTTGATCTCCTCAACTTGATGACTGCCGGAATCGACCGGCTCTAACCCGGCGACGAACGCCGCTGACGCGCCGCAAAGCGGGGCTACTGGAGCCGCGGCATGACCTTTTCGCAGAGCAACTGCAGTGAGCGGGTCATCTGTTCGGGTGGGATCCGCGCGCCGAAGTTCAGTTCCGCCAAAATACCGTTCAGCCCGAGTTCCTCGTGCAATTGCTGCAATCGGTCGGCAACCAGTTGCGGACCGCCGATAATGACCTTGTCGCGCATGACCTCTTCATAGGAGATGGTCCGGACCGTCTGAGCCTCCGCCGCGCGACGCCGATTGGGAGAATTTTCGAGCCGCGTGCTCAAGGTCCGGTAGCCGGACATGATGCTCTCCTCGGCCTCCTCCTGGGCTTGCCGATCGGTATCGGCGATGTGCAGGGTCAGCCGCAGATAGACCTCTCCCTCGCCGGGATGGCCGGCCTCTCGATAAGCCTGGCGATACGCAGCGAGGTCCGGGGCCAGCCCGGACAGCGACCCGCTGCGCACCGCGACAAAAATCGGATACCCGGCTTCGCCCAGGGAGGGAAAGGTTTCCTCGCTGGCGGCAGCAACGCGGATTGGCGGACAGGGCTTTTGATAGGGCTGCGGCACGGCGGAGGCATTGGTGAAGCTGTAATATTGACCATCGTAGGAGAAAGTCGGCTGCGTCCATGCCTGCTTGACGATCGCGAGGGTCTCGAGAAACCGCTCGCGGCTTTCCGAGTAAGGCACGCCGTAAGCGACATAGGATCGCGGATTGCCGCTGCGCCCGACACCGAAAAGCAGCCGTCCCTTACTGATCTGATCGATCGTGGCGGTCTCTTCAGCAAGACGCAGCGGATGGCAGAGCGGCAGGACCTGCACGCCAGTGCCGATCTTGATGCGCCGAGTGCGTGCCGCTATGGCGCTGGCGACGGTGAGCGGCGCGGTCAATACCGAGCGGCGCGGCTGCTGGTGGATCTCGGCCAGCCAAATCGCGTCGAGGCCCCAGCGATCCGCAGCCTCGACCTGTGCGAGCGCCTCCTCGAACGCCTCCGCCGGGGCCTGCTCCGGGCGGCAATGGAATTCATGGTAGACGCCGATTTCCATCGATGCTTTCTCCGTCACACACGCCTTGCCGGACAACCGTAATTTCGCTCCGCTCATCATGCAAATACCGATTTCCGATCATCGCAATGCCAGATCGGCATGGCCCCTGCGCTACTCGTTGCGCAGATAGGGGGCGGGCTTCGCACCGAGCGCCCGCCAAGTTCCGGCAAAGCCCAGGGCCAAGGTCAGCAAGGTGGCGAGCGCCACCGTCCACAATAGCGGCCCCGGCAGGAACACCCACTCGGTCTTCATCAGTCGGGTGACCAGAAAATAAGCGGCCACCGTGCCGAGCGCGCCGGCGATAATCGCGGAAAGCGCGCCAATCATGCCGTGCTCGATCAAGTAGGCGCGGGTGATCGCACCCCGCGTCGCGCCCAGCACCTTGAGCACCACCGCGTCGTAGACTCGGCGGTGATGCCCGGCCGCTACGGCTCCGCCGAGGACGAGCGTGCCGGCGGCGAGAGTGACGAGCGCGGTCAGCCGAACCGCGTTGCCAATCGTGCCGATGACACGGTCGACCGCCGCTAGCGCCTCGCGGACGTGGATCGCCGACACATTCGGAAACCGCTCGGTTACCGCGCGCGCCAAGTTTTCCTCCTCGGCCTGCGGCAGATAAACAGCGGCGAGGTGGGTCTGCGGCGCGTGCTCGAGCGTCCCTGGCGCAAACACCATGACAAAGTTGATGCCGAGCCGCTCCCAATCAATCGAGCGCAGATTGGCGACCACGGCGGTGATGTCGCGGCCGAGCAGGTTGACTGTCAGCGTATCCCCGACATTGAGCCCCATGCCTCGCGCCAGAGCGGCGTCGAACGAGACGAGCGGCGGCCCTTGATAGTCGGGCGGCCACCAGGCGCCGTCAGCGAGCCGTGACCCTCGCGGCAGGTTCGCCGAATAAGTCAGGCCGCGGTCGCTGCGCAATGCCCATTGCGCCTCGGGGGCGATCGTCGCCTGTTCGACCGGCACGCCGTTGAGCCGGGTGATGCGGCCGCGCATCATCGGCACCTGGTCAAAGCGCGCGCCGGGGGTGGCGCGCACGTTCTCGGCAAAACCGGCCAGCTGATCCGGCTGGATATCGATAAAAAAGAAGGCGGGAGCCTCGGCCGGCAGGCGGGTTTGGACCTCGCGGGCGAGATTGCCCTCGACCAAGGCGATGGCGACCAACACCGTCAGACCGATACCGAGAGAGAGCACGATCTGTGTGGTCGGTGCGCCCGGACGGTGCAAATTGGCCAGCGCCAGGCGCAGCGCCGGTCGGTGCGGCCGGCCCAGGGCCCGGGTGGCCCATACGATCGCAGCCCCGGCGACCCGAAAGAGCGCAAAGGCGGCGATCGTTCCGCCAACAAACCACAGCGCAACGCTGCGGTCGCGTGCGCTCACCACGGCCAAGGCGGCGAGCCCCAGACCCAAAACCAGCGTCGCGCCGACGACCGCCGGTGAGACATGGCGTTGCGCGCGATCGACGGTATCGCGGAACAGCGCGCCGGCAGGAACCCGGCCGATCCCGGCGAGCGGCCAGAGCGCAAAGACCAAGGTCGTCAACAGGCCGAACAGCGCCGCCAGGCCCAAAGGCGCCGGGTGGATGGCAAACCGCACGGAAACCGGAAGAACGCTCGCCAAAAGCGGCGCGGCCGCGATCGGCGCCATCGCTCCAAGCATCAGCGCGACGGCAATGGCGATCGCGGCGAAGGTCATAATCTCGGTAAAATAGGTGGCGAAAACCAGCCGGCTCGACGCCCCCAGGCATTTGAGGGTGGCGATTGTCGCAGTCTTCCCGGCGATATAGCCGCCGATCGCATTGCCGATCCCGACTCCGCCGACGAGCAGAGCCGTCAGGCCGACGAGGCTCAGATAGAGGGCGACTCGATCGATCAGCCGCTGTAGCGAGGGCGAAGCATCGCCAAAGCTGCGGATCTGCCAGCCCGCCTCGGGAAACGCGGCCGACGCCGTCTGCGCCCAGGCTTCGGGGTCGACACCGGGGAGAAGGCGCAGCCGGTAGTGATAGTTCACCAACGCGCCCGGCCGGATCAGCCCTGTTTCAGCGAGCGCCGCAGCAGAGATCAACACTCGCGGGCCGAAAATGAGCCCACCCGTCGCCGCGTCGGGCTCGCGCGCGACGGTGGCGCGCAACTGCAGCACCGCATCGCCGATCTTGATCGGGTCGCCGATCGCCAGATCGAGCCGGCTCAAGATGGCAGGATCGACCGCCGCGCCGTAACGACCGTGCTGCGGCCCAAGCGCCGAGGCGAGGCTCTGCTCCGGCGACAGAACGACCGCGCCATAGAGCGGGTAGGCGGCGTCGACCGCCTTGAGCTCTATCAGGCTGCGCTGGCCGCCGTTTGCCGTGCGCGCCATCGCCCGCATCGTGGCGATCTCCGAGACTGCACCGCCCTGCGTCAGGAAATCGCGCTCAGCGAGAGCAGCCGGACGGTAGGCCAGGCGTGCCTCGACGTCACCGCCGAGCAAGTCCCGGGCATTCGCCTTGATCCCGGCGGTGACCGAAGCGGCGATCGAGCCGATGGCGGCGATCGCGGTAACCCCGAGGACGAGGCAGCCGAGAAACACACCAAGGCCCCGAACGCCGCCGCGCAGTTCGCGGCGGGCGAGGGTAATAGGGTAGACTGGCGACGGCGCGGTCAAACCGCACGCCGGGCGCCGCTGGGCCGGACCGCGCCGCTACGCCGGTCTTCGACGATTCTGCCGTCCAATAGGCGAATCTGTCGCTCACATCTTTCCGCGATTTGCGCATCATGGGTGATCAGCAGCAGGGTCGTGTCGTACCGCGTCTGCTGCTCGAACAGGCAATCGATGACTAGGCGGCCGGTGGCGCGGTCGAGATTTCCGGTGGGCTCGTCGGCGAGCAGCAGTTGCGGTCCGGCGATGAAGGCGCGGGCGATCGCCACCCGCTGCTGCTCGCCACCCGAAAGCTGGCCTGGATAGTGGGCCAGGCGATGCGCGAGGCCGACCTCTCCGAGGCCCTCGGCGGCGACCGCAAAGGCATCGGCCCGACCTCCAAGCTCGAGCGGTATCGCGACATTTTCGAGGGCCGTCATCGTCGGGATCAGATGGAAGGATTGAAATACGATGCCGATCCGAGCGCGGCGCAAGCGCGCCAGGGCATCCTCGCCGAGCCCGCCGAGATTGGTTCCGGCGATATGCACCTCTCCGCTGCTCGGCCGTTCCAAACCGCCGAGCACCATCATCAGGGTCGACTTCCCGGAACCTGACGGCCCGACGATGCTGACCGTCTCGCCCGCCCCGACAGCGAGCGAGACGCCGCGGAGAATGTTGACGGGGCCGGCGGCGCTCCCCAGTGTTAGGTGCACGTTTTCCAGCACCACGAGCGGGCCGCCGGAATGAAGCGAGGTGCTCATATTCCGTCCCAGCCAAGCAGAGCGGCACGGCAGACCGGCTGGCATGATGCGACCCGCGACGGCTGGCGCCGAAACTCCGGTCCATATGGCGCTATAATTTTTGTTTGCAACGCGTTGCCAGTTCGGTGCCATGCCCTTTACCCTCGCGCTGACCCGGATCCTTCACTCCGGCCCTCGCCTCGCTCGCGGGGTCAGGGGTCCAGCGCCCTCCGGCGTCTGCTCGCCGCGGTCGTGTTCAGTGTGATGACCTTTTCTGGTCCGGCCATGGCGCGCGTTCCGGTGATCCTCGATTTCGGCGACAGCCTGACCGCCGGCTTCGGGCTGCCGCCCGGACAAGCCTTTCCAGCACAGCTTCAAAAATGGCTGCACGAGCGCGGGATCGAGGCGCGGGTCGTCAACGCCGGGGTCTCCGGTGACACCACTGCGGGTGGTTTGGCGCGGCTCGACTGGGCGCTGGCCGACAGGCCCGATCTGGTGATCCTGGCGCTCGGCGCCAACGACGCTTTGCGCGGCATCGAGCCGTCGAGCGTGCGCGATAATCTCGACAAGATGATTGCCAAAATCGAGGCCAGCGGCGGCACCAAAGTGTTGCTCCTCGGCATGCAGGCCCCGCCGAACTGGGGAGAAGAATACAAACGGGCTTTCGATCACATTTTCCCGGAGCTTGCGCGCCGCCATCATTTGCCGCTCTATCCGTTCTTTCTCGAAGGTGTGGCGATGAAGCCGGAACTCAACCAAGCGGACGGACTGCATCCGAACGAACGCGGCGTTGCAGTGCTCGTCGAGCTGATCGCGCCGGTGGTGGCCGGCCTGATCGGAGGCTCGTCATGAGCGCGCAGTTCGCCGCCGCCACGGCAGTCGGAGATCCGGCGAGCCTGGCGGCGCAGTGCATCGCCGGCATGTCGGCCGCCAACGGGGCGAATCTCGGCTTTCTCTATTTGACCGAGTCTGCCGCGCCGGTGCTGCCCGCCTTGGTTCGCGCCCTTGCCAAACACACCGGGGTGGAATCTTGGGTCGGCGGGGTGGGCCTCGGGATCTGCTCGGCAAGCGAGGAAATCTTCGATCAGCCCGCGGTAGTTGCAATGACTGCCGCCTTGCCGCCGGACAGCTTCCGAATATTCTCGGCGACCGACGATCCAGGAGCGGATCTGCCGCGCCGGCACGCCGCCTGGATGGAGATGTCAAACCCCACCCTTGCCCTCGTTCACGCCGACCCGCGCTGTCCCGACTTGCCGAGGGCGGCGATCGAGGTCGCTGCGGCGAGCGGCGCCTTTCTCGTCGGCGGTCTCGTATCGCACCGTTGTGCCGGGCCGCTGCTGGCGCGCACGCCCGGCAATGACGGTCTTGGCAGCAACGGAGTGTCCGGGCTAATGCTGGCGCCTGGGGTTGCTGTTGCCACTGGGTTGACCCAGGGTTGTATGCCGATCGGGCCAGTGCACCGGATCGACGAAGCGC
The DNA here is from genome assembly GCA_963698995.1 of uncultured Alphaproteobacteria bacterium. Classification (GTDB taxonomy): domain Bacteria; phylum Pseudomonadota; class Alphaproteobacteria; order ATCC43930; family CGMCC-115725; genus AP-15. Next base: position 15,047 of record CAVOTD010000027.1, read on the forward strand.
GCGACAACGTCGTCATGGTCATCGACGGGCGCCCGGCATTGGCCGTCTTCACCGAAGATATCGGACCCGGGCTCGCCAGCGACCTGCAGCGCGTCGGCGGGCTGATTTTTGCCGGATTGCCGGTCGCCGGCTCGGACACCGGCGACTATCTCGTCCGTAACCTGATGGCGATCGACCCCGGACGGGGCTGGCTGGTGATGGGTGCGGAGGTTATGTCGGGCGATCCGATTGTGTTCTGCCGTCGCGATCCCGAGAGCGCCCGCCGCGATATGGTCCGCATGGTGAGGCAGCTCGCCGGGCGGCTCAATGGCTCGCCGAAAGCGGGAATATATGTCAGCTGCGTAGCGCGCGGGGCTGCTCTCTTCGGCGATGCCGGCGTGGAAGCCCAGCTGATCCGCGAGGGCTTGGGTGAATTCCCGTTGATCGGGTTCTTCGCCAATGGCGAGATCTCGCGCGATCGCCTCTACGGCCATACCGGCGTGCTGACCCTTTTTACCTGAAGCTGGGAGCCCTGGCTGGTGGGCGGTCGGAATGTTGCGTCTGTTCGTTGGAATCGGCTTTCCGCCTGAGCTCAAACTGCAGCTGTCGTTGTTGTGCTCCGGGGTGACCGGCGCCAAATGGGTCGATCCCGGCAATTTCCACCTGACCTTGCGCTTTATCGGCGAGATTGCCGAGGACGCCGCCGCCGATATAGACGATGCATTGTCGCGACTGCGAGCACGCGGTTTCACGTTGCAAATCGCGGGGATCGGGGTATTTGGCGGTGACAAGCCGCGCAGCCTATGGGCTGGCGTCGAACGCAGCTCGGAGCTCGTCGGGCTGCGCGACAAGATTGAACACGCGCTGATCCGGGTCGGATTGCCGCCGGAACCGCGGAAATTCACGCCTCACGTCACTCTGGCGCGGCTGCGCAATCCGCCGCTTGACGCATTACGCGACTTTCTTGCTGCGCACGCCCGGTTCCGTGCCGAGCCACTTGCGGTCGCAAGCTTCGGTCTGATCGCTAGCTTCCAGACCCGGTCCGGGTCGGTCTACGAAGACCAGGCTGACTACCCACTGCTGGCCGAGGAACGCCCCGGAGCTGACCGCGGATCATTCGGCCGGTCCGTCGCGCAAGATCTCGGCTCAGGCGAGGAAAACTGACGTTGCGGCGCAACCCTCTCGGGAGAGGTGAGATAAATGGCTTACTGGCTGCTCAAATCGGAACCGTCGAGCTATTCGTGGGACCAGCTCGTAGCGGACGGCCGGACCCGTTGGGACGGCGTGCGCAACGCGCAGGCGCTAAACAATCTGCGGGCGATGAAGCTCGGGGACCGCGCTTTCTTTTATCATTCGAACGAAGGCAAAGAGATCGTCGGTGTCATCGAAGTGATCAAGACTTTTTATCCCGACCCGGCCGACACGAGCGGCAAGCTTGGCATGGTTGATATTAGACCCATTATGCCGACCGCAATGACCGTCGGACTTCCGGCAATGAAAGCTAATCCCGAACTATCGCGTCTGTCGTTGCTGAAGCAGTCGCGACTGTCTGTCTGTCCGGTCAGCGAAAGCGAATGGTCTGAACTTTGCAAAATGGCGGGCATCTCCTCGCGATAGTAAGATTTCAACAGAAGAACTGCCGTCAGAAATTCGTCCTGTTTACGATTTGTTACATCGATTTTACAAAACTTTACGCGTTGCGCTTCAATAAGGGCATCATGATCGAGCATCCGATAGCTTACCGAAGAAGAACCAGGGGAGAGCGATTCAGCATGCTCGACCATTTTTTTGAAACTGGGGTTGGTTTCCCGCACGTTCTGATGGGCGGGACTGTTGGTGCCGCTGGCCGGCATCTGGCGATCGTCGATCAGAGCCGGTTGCGCTGCGACTGCCTCAAATTAGCGCTTGGCATGCAGCCTCGACGGTGGCGTGTGACCGATCTCGCTGCGGCTTCCGAATTGCGGCGACTGATCCTGCGCGGCGAGGAATTTGACGTAATCCTGATCGGTGGGTCGATTTGTGCGCAAATCGATCTGGCGGATATTTCGCTGTTGGCTGCCGCCGCGCCGCAAACGCCTATCCTTGTTGCGGCAGATTGCGACGACCCGGAGCGAGCACTGGCCATATTGCATGCCGGTGCGCGCGGCTTCTTGCCGACGAGCTACAGCCTCAAGCTGCTGTTGGGCGCACTCGACCGCCTGCGCGCCGGTGGAAATTACGTGCCTCTGGCGTTGACCGAGGCAGTCCCCGTGACGCCTGCCGCGAAAGCAGAGCTCGCTCCCTGGCGGGAATTGACCCCCCGCCAGCGCGACGTCTTGGCGTTGATCTCGGAAGGTAAGTCGAACAAGCTGATCGCCGACGCGCTGACCATGTCCGAAAGCACGGTCAAAGCGCATGTCAAACAGATAATTCGCCGCCTCAATGTCGCCAATCGGACGCAAGCCGCGTTGCTCGCGACACGGGCCGTTGCCGGACACTAGCCCGGGGCCAACTCGACGCGGCGTAAGGGGTATTGTAACGACTTAGTGGCGCGGAATATCTTCGAGTGTCAGATGCCACGGGGGCAGGCGTCGGCGGTCGAGGAGAAAAGCGCGATGTCCGGCCGGATACTGATTCCAATCTCTGCTCATCCTCAAATCGGCAAGATCAACGAAGCCGAGTATTTCCGGCTTTACCAGCGCTCACTCGCCGATCCCGACCGGTTCTGGGCCGACCAAGGCAAGCGTCTCGACTGGGTCAGGCCGTTCACCAAGGTGCGCAGCGGCTCGTTCGAGGGCAATGTGCGCATTGCTTGGTACGAGGATGGAACTCTCAACGCGTCGTCCAACTGCGTTGATCGCCACCTGCCGCGGCGCTCCGAGCAAACCGCGATACTTTGGGAAAGCGACGATCCGGGCGACGACCGCCGCGTCACCTACCGCGAGCTGCACGATTCGGTGTGCCGCCTCGCCAACGCTCTGAAGGCGCGGGGCGTCCGGAAAGGCGACCGCGTCACAATCTATCTGCCGATGATTCCGGAAGCTGCGATCGCGATGCTGGCCTGCGCCCGTATCGGTGCAATCCACTCGGTCGTATTCGGGGGCTTCTCACCCGATAGCCTCGTCGGGCGCATCCGGGATTGTCGCTCGACGGTGCTGATCACCGCTGATGAGGGGCGGCGTGGCGGCCGCGCGATTCCGCTCAAGCGCAACTCCGATGACGCGTTGCGGCATTGTCCGGAAGTCCGCGACGTGATTGTCGTCCGCCACACCGGCGGCGACATCGACTGGGTGGAAGGTCGCGACCTGTGGTACCACGAAGCGTGTGCTGCGGCGTCGCCCGACTGCCCGCCCGAGGAGATGTCGGCGGAGGATCCGCTGTTCATTCTCTATACCTCGGGCTCGACCGGGCAGCCGAAAGGCGTGCTGCACACCACCGGCGGGTATCTCGTCCACGCATCGATGACGCATGAATACGTCTTCGATTACCGCGACGGCGAGGTCTACTGGTGCACCGCCGATGTCGGCTGGGTGACCGGGCACAGCTACATCGTCTATGGTCCGCTTGCCAATGGCGCGACGACCTTGATGTTCGAGGGGGTACCCAATTACCCGGATCCGTCGCGGTTCTGGCAGGTCGTCGACAAGCACAATGTCCGGATCTTCTACACCGCGCCGACGGCGATCCGCGCCCTGATGCGTGAGGGCGAAGACTATGTCCGGCGCGACCAGCCGGCGCTCGCTGCGGATTCTCGGGACGGTCGGCGAACCGATCAATCCCGAGGCATGGTTGTGGTATTACGATCACGTCGGCGAGGGGCGGTGCCCAGTCGTCGACACGTGGTGGCAGACCGAGACCGGCGGGATCCTGATTACGCCGATCCCCGGCGCGACGCCGTTGAAGCCGGGGTCCGCGACCCGGCCTTTCTTCGGCGTGGAGCCGGTGATCGTCGATAATGAAGGCGAGATCATCGAGGGCTCCGGCGAGGGCAATCTCTGCATCTGCTCGACCATGGCCGGGGATCATGCGCACGGTCTTCGGCGACCACGCGCGCTTTCTCCAGACCTATTTTTCGAACTTTCCGGGGCTCTATTTTACCGGCGATGGCGCCCGCAGGGACGAGGATGGCTACTATTGGCTGACCGGAAGGGTCGACGATGTCATCAATGTTGCCGGCCATCGGCTCGGCACCGCCGAGATCGAGAGCGCGCTTGTTGCCCATCCGAAGGTTGCCGAAGCCGCCGTCGTCGGCTACCCGCACGACATCAAGGGCCAAGGCATCTACGCCTACGTGACGTTGATCGTCAGCGAAACCCCAAATGACGAGTTGCGGCGTGAGCTCGTCGCTTGGGTGAGGCGAGAGATCAGCCCGATCGCTGCCCCCGATCTCCTGCAATGGGCGCCGGGTCTGCCGAAGACGCGTTCCGGCAAGATCATGCGGCGGATTTTGCGAAAGATCGCGGCCAACGAGCATGACGCCCTCGGCGACGTGACGACCCTGGCCGATCCGACGGTTGTCGATGACCTGGTCGACAACCGGGTGAACCGGGTGCCGTGAGGTCCGGGGCCGCTTATCCCAGCGCGTGACGAAGCTGGCGGCCGGCGACGACGAGCATTGCCAGGTCGGGGGTCGTTGCGGCGCGCAGCTCTCTGATCAGTAGTTCGGCCGGTGCGAGGGTGGCTGCGTGGGCCGCCGACCAGGCGGCGAGCGGATCCGGTTGCGTTGCGCAGTCGCTGGTCAAGATACGCTCGGCGAGGTCGGCCTGCAGGGCCAACAGGTCATCGACCGTCGCCTCGACCGCCTGCTTCTGCCAGGATGTGTCTGCAGGCAGCCGAAGCGCCGATGCTCGCATCTCGTCGAATGCAAACTCGGCGCCGACCCCATAATAGACACGGGCGGCGCGGTCGAGCGGTTGTCCGGAGCGTTCCGCCAGATCGGCGATATCAAGAGCGGCAGCCAGAAACATCATGCCGCCGATCCCCGCGGCGAGCGCTTCGGGGACATCGGCTTCCGTCAACCGCAAGCGGCGCTCGACAACAAGGCTGCGGTCGCGCGCCGGTAACAGCTCGATCAGCGATGCGGCGAGGCTTCGGGTGCTCGGCGCGAAGCTGGCGATCTCGCGGCCGAGATCGAGGCGCTTGCAGTAGAGCAGCCAGGCGGCGGCACGTTCGATCAGCTCGGCGATATCGAGCAGCATCTCGACCTGCACCTGAGCCGCTACCTTGTTGTCGAGCGATTCGATCTCGCTCCATAGACCGCGCAGCGCGAAGACTTCGCGCACGATCGTGTAGGCCTGAGCGATTTCCGGCGCCGACCGGCCGGTGCGCGCCGCCATATCGTGGACAAAGGTAAGACCGGCTCGGTTCACGAGGTCGTTGGTCACGACGGTGGCAACGATCTCGCGGTGCAGCGGGTGGGTCGCGATCTGGCCGCCGAGCCGGTCGCGGACCGCGGCCGGGAAATAGCTGCGGAGCTCGCCCGCGAGTTCGGGCATATCTGGTAGGCCGGAAGCCAGCAGCTCCTCGTAGAGGGTCATCTTGGCATAAGCGAGCAGCACCGCCAGCTCTGGCCGGACGAGCCCGCTTCCTTGTGCGGCTCGCGCGGCAAGGGTCTCGTCGTTGGGCAGGAACTCGAGGTCCCGGTGGAGCCGATCGGCACGTTCGAGATCGCGAATCATCCTGACCTGCCGGTCGAGGGATGCGACGCCGCGCGCCTCCACGACAGACAGCGCCTCGCCTTGCAGATAATTATCGCGCAGCACCAGCGCGGCGACATCGTCGGCCATCGCGGCGAGCAGCGGCTCGCGTTCCGTGGCGGCGAGCGCGCCGGAAGCGATCGCCCGATCGAGCAGTATCTTGATGTTGACCTCGTGGTCGGAGGTGTCGACACCGGCCGAGTTATCGATCGCATCGGTGTTGATCCGGCCGCCGGCGAGCGCAAAGGCGACCCGTCCGCGTTGGGTGACCGCCAGGTTGGCGCCTTCGCCGACAACTTTGGCGCGAATCTCGTCGCCATTGATGCGAAGCGCGTCATTGGCATGGTCGCCGACTTCGGCATGGCTTTCGCCCGGAGCTTTGACGTAAGTCCCGATCCCGCCGAACCACAACAGGTCAACCGGGGCGGTCAACAGCTGGCGGATCGACTCGGCCGGGGTCAGGTGGTCCGCCGCGATGCCGAAGACAGCTTTCATTTCCGGGCTGACCGGTATCGATTTGGCGCCGCGCTCGAAGACCCCGCCGCCCGGCGAGATCAGCGTGTCGTCGTAGTCCGACCAGCTTGAGCGCGACAGTCGGAACAAGCGCAAGCGCTCGGCAAAGCTCCGCTCCGGATCGGGGTCGGGATCGATGAAGACGTGCCGATGATCGAAGGCGGCCAGCAGTCGCAAATGTCGCGACATCAGCATGCCATTGCCGAACACGTCGCCCGACATGTCGCCGACCCCGATCACAGTAATATCGGCGGTTTCGATATTGCGCCCGAGCTCGCGGAAATGACGCTTGACGAGTTCCCAGGCGCCGCGGGCGGTGATCCCCATCGCCTTGTGGTCGTATCCGGCCGAACCGCCCGAGGCAAAGGCGTCGCCGAGCCAAAATCCGTACTCCTCGGAGATTGCGTTGGCGAAATCCGAGAAGGTCGCCGTACCCTTGTCGGCGGCCACGACAAGATAGGGATCGTCGCCATCTTGACGGACGACCTGGGGCGGCGGAACGACGCGATGCCGCCCTGGTCCCTCTGCGACGATGTTGTCGGTGAGGTCGAGCAGGCCGCGGATCAGCGTCTTGTAACACTCAACGGCTTCCGCCCCCAGCATATCGCGAGAGTTCGGGCGGCTTCTTTATGACAAAGCCGCCCTTCGATCCGACCGGGACGATGACCACGTTCTTGACCGTCTGCGCCTTCATCAGCCCGAGGATCTCGGTGCGGAAATCCTCCTTTCGGTCCGACCAGCGGATCCCGCCGCGCGCGACCTTGCCGGCGCGCATGTGCACGGCTTCGACCCGTGGGCCATAGACGTAAATCTCGAACAAGGGCCGCGGCAGCGGCAGCAGATCGATTTTGCTGCTCGCGAGCTTGACGGCGAGATAGGGCTTGGCTTCGCCCGACGGTGATGTCTGGAAGTAATTGGTGCGCACGGTCCGCAGGATCAGCTTCAGGTAGGTGCGCAGGATGCGATCCTCGTCGAGGCTGTCGACCCCGTCGAGGGCATGGTCGATCGCCTGGATCTCGGCCACCGCGGCAAGCGAGGCGGCCTGGGCAGGATCAAAGCGCGCCTCGAATAGCCGGACGAGACGGCGGGCGATCTCGGGATGGCCGCTCAGCGCATCTTCCATATAGGCTTGGCTGAAGGCGGTTCCCGCTTGCCGCAGCACTTTTGCGTAGAGCCGCAGCACCGTCACCTGACGCGCCGACAGACCGGCGGCGAGAACCAGGCGGTTGAACCCGTCATTCTCGAACCGGCCGGTCCACACGGCAGCGAGCGCCTCCTCGAAGCGGGCCCTGATGGCGGCCGAGACCGAGGTCAGTAGCGCGATGCCGGAGAGCTGGAATTCGTGGATCCACAGCGAGCCGCCGTCGACGAGATCGATTTCGGAAGGGCTCTTCGGCGACGACGCGCAGACCGAGATTCTCGAGGAGCGGCAGCACGTCGGAAAGCGCGACCGGCTCTTTCGCCCGGTATAGCCGCAATCCGGGGAGTGCCCCATCGGGGAGCGGATGCAGCGAGACCTCGAGCGCGGAGCCTGCCAAAACCCTGTCGGTGCGGCGCAGATCGGCCACCACTTGCTCGGCAGCCGTCCGCACCTGGTAGGCGATCGGAAAAGCCTGAAAGCGGCGCAGTCGATTGCGGGCTTCCTCATCCCCGAAAGCCGCCACCGCTGCTTCCTGGAGCCGGTCCATCCAACTGCGTCCGGCCTCGGCGAGACGCGCTTCGAGCACTGCGACATCGACCGCAGGCACAGCGCCGCGGGTCGTGCGAATGATGAACTGAATGCGGGCAAGCGCTGATTCATCGAGATGGGTGTAGAAAGTAGACAACTCGCCGGCGAACGCCTCTTCCAGGATCGCCGCGAAACGGCTGCGCAATTGGCTGTCGTAGCGCTCGCGCGGCACATAGACGAGGCAGGAGACAAAGCGCTCGAGCGGGTCACGGCGAATGAAGACCGCGATGCGTTGGCGCTCCTGCAGATTGAGGATTCCGGTGACCGTGGACAGAAGTTGGTCCTCGTCGGTCTGAAAGAGCTCGTCGCGCGGAAACGTATCGAGGATGTGCAGCAGGGCCTTGCCGTCGTGACTCGTGTGCGACAGGCCGGCGCGCTCGAGAATCCGTCGAACTTTCAGGCGCAAGAGCGGGATCGACCGCGGATCGCGGCTGTAGGCGAGCGAGGTGAAGAGGCCGAGAAACACGCGAATGGCAACCACTTCGCCGTTGCCGTCGAAGCGGCGAACCCCGATCGCGTCCATGTGGGCAGCGCGGTGAACCGTCGCCCGACGGTTCGATTTTGTTATGACCAAAAGTTCGCGGCGACGGACGAACTCTTGCACATCGGCGGGCAGGGACGAGGGATCGCGCAGTCCCCCAAAAACCGGATGGCCCTCGTCGCGCAGGATTCCCAAGGCTGGTCGCTCGGGTTTCGCGGCTCCATCGAAAACGTATTCGCGATAGCCGAGAAACGTGAAGTTGTCGTCGTCGAGCCAGCGCAAGAAGTCTTGAACCTCGGCCAGTTCGGGGCGAGCAACCGGCGGCGGCCGCTCTGACAGCTCGGCTGTCACCTGCCGCAAGACTTGGCGCATCGGCTGCCAATCCTCGACCGCGGCGCGGACGTCGGTGAGCACCTGCGACAATGCCTGCGTCAAGCCGCGCGAGATCCGCCCGATCCGATTCGGGCGTGATCTCAATTTGCATCCATGATTCGCGGGTCCCTGTCGTGTCGGCATCAAGGATCCCGCAGAGTCGCCCATCCGGGCCGCGGGCCACCGTCAAAATCGGATGGATGATCAGACGGACGACGCGACTGCTGGCGTTAATTGCTCCGGTTACGGAATCGACGAGGAACGGCATGTCGTCGTTGACAATCTCGACAATCGTATGCGGCGAGGACCAACCGTCTACGGTCGGGTCGGGGTTATAGACCCGGACCTTGGCCTGGCCCGGGCGCCGGCGTTGGGCGAACCGCCACAGCGACAGGGCGGCTCCGCAGAGATTGCGGGGGCTGCGTTCTGCGACATCGGCCGGCGGCACATGCTGATAGAGTTCGGCAATGACCCGTTTTGCGGTCACTTCCTCCGCCGCGTCGACCAATTCGCTAGCGAGCGCCGCGGCCTTGTCGAGAAGCGCCGCCTTTTTCGCTTCGATCGTGCTCGCCATCTGACCTCGCGGCGCCCCGGCCGCTGATCAGCCAGCGCCGGGCGCTGTGACGCCGATCATTGCATCGCGGGTGACCAGCGCCCCGAGGCCTTCTTCATCGATCGCCTGGGTTCCGTCGGGCCGTCGGGATAGGACAAGATACATCATGTGGCATCGCTCTATAATCTCTATCGACGGCGGATCGCGCGATTTCAGAGCGAGGCCCCCCGGCCGACTGGGACGGCGTATACACCGCCGAGGGAGAAGTGAAGAGGAGTCGTGTTGCATCAACGCGATGAGATACGACGCTGCTAAGGTCCGGACCGATCGACCGCCGCATAGGTTTTCAAAGTGGTTCGAGCGGCCAGCTAAGGGCGCTCAGTCGAGGGCAGCCAGCATGTCCGCGCTGACCAAGGTCACACCCCCCTCGCTGCGATAGAAACGTTGTGCGTCCAACTCCGGATCTTCGCCGACCACCAGCCCTTCCCTGATCCGGCAGCCGCGATCGACGACGACCTTGTTGAGCCGCGCATGCCGGCCCACCAGGACGTCCGGCAGCAGCACCGCCTCGCAGGTCCGAGCGTGCGAGTTGACCCGGCAATTCGAAAACAATAGCGAGCGCCGGACCGTGGCCCCGGAGATGATGCAGCCGCCCGAGACCATCGAATCGACCGCCATGCCGCGCCGATCATCGTCGTCGAAGATGAATTTTGCCGGCGGCAATTGCTGCTGATAGGTCCAGATCGGCCAATTCGGGTCGTAAATGTCGAGTGAAGGGGTCGGCCTGACAAGATCGAGGTTGGCCGACCAGTAGGCGTCGATCGTACCGACGTCGCGCCAATAGGCCTCGGCCTCCGGCGTCGTCTTGACGCAACTCTCTTCGAAGGAATGGGCGACGGCGAGGCCACGGCTGACCAGGTTCGGGACGACGTCCTTGCCGAAATCGTGGCTCGAGCTCGCATTTCGGTGATCGCGTTCGAGCTCCGAATAGAGGAATTCGGCGGTAAAGACGTAGATCCCCATGCTGGCCAGCGCCCGGGAAGGGTTGCCGGCCATCGCCGGCGGATTTTTCGGCTTCTCCAGAAAATCAACGATTGCCATCGAATCATCGACCGCCATAACGCCAAAATCGGACGCCGCTTCGAGGGGCACCTCGATACAGGCGACCGTGCAGTCGGCACCCTTATCGATGTGATCGGCCAGCATGTTCGAATAATCCATTTTGTAGATATGGTCTCCTGCCAGAACAATAAAGTATTGCGGCCCGGCCGCTCGGAAGATATCGAAGTTCTGATAAACGGCGTCCGCGGTACCACGATACCAGGTCGCCTCGTCAAGCCGCTGCTGCGCCGGCAGGAGATCAAGAAACTCGTTCATCTCCGGGCGCAAGAACGACCAGCCCATCTGCAAATGGCGCAGAAGGCTGTGCGCCTTGTATTGGCTCAGAACGCCAATCCGGCGAACCCCCGAATTCAAGCAATTCGACAAGGCAAAATCGATAATCCGAAACTTCCCCCCGAAAAATACTGCCGGCTTGGCGCGCCGGTCGGTGAGTTGCTTTAGCCGGCTGCCGCGGCCGCCGGCGAGAACCAGGGCGATTGACCGTCGGGCCAGTCGTTGTTGGATGCGAGCGCTCGACAGCATCTGCGGGTCCTCTCCTCGGTCGTGTTTTCCGGCAGCCGAAACGCGACGGTGCGTGAGCCGATGACCCGCGTCAACTTCGACCGAAGGGGCTAGCTAGAGCCACCTCTTGGGAGCCCCCTCAGCGAGAAATTTCGCCGAGCGCCTGCAGTTCGGCCTGGAGAACGTTTTGCTGGCGTTCGAGGCGGCGGAGCTCGATCAGCAAAGTGTCGCGCTCGGCGCCTGTTGCGCGGCCGACCTGCTCGCGCAGGCTCGGGAGGTTACCCTGGACAGTCTGCAGTTCAGCCTCGATTGCGCCGCGGTTGAGCTCATCCGGCGGCAGCGCCTCATCGGCCAGCACGGTGCAGCGCTCCGGTGTGACCTCGGCGATGCCGCTGACGACAAAGATGCGCCGGGCGATCGTCTGTCCCTGGTAAATGTCGATTGTTCCCGGCCGGATCGTCGAGATCAGCGGCGCGTGGCCCGGCAGCACGCCGAAATTGCCTTCGGTTCCCGGAACCACCACCATCTCGACCATTTCCGAGAGCAACAATCGCTCCGGCGTTACCAGCTCGAATTGCACGCGCTCGGCCATCGCAATTGGTCCGGCCCTTAGGCCGCCTCGGCGGCCATTTTACGCGCCTTGTCGACGGCTTCTTCGATCGTGCCGACCATGTAGAAGGCGCTCTCCGGCAGATCGTCGTAATCGCCGGCGACGATGCCCCGGAAGCCTTTGATCGTGTCCTCGAGGTTGACGAGGACGCCCGGAGTGCCGGTGAACACCTCGGCGACATGGAAAGGCTGCGATAGAAAACGCTGAATCTTGCGCGCCCGGGCGACGGTCAGCCTGTCCTCTTCGGAGAGTTCGTCCATCCCCAAGATCGCGATGATGTCCTGCAGCGATTTGTAGGTTTGTAGGACGCGCTGCACATCGCGCGCCACCCGGTAATGATCCTCTCCGACCACCCGCGGGTCGAGGAGACGTGAAGTCGAGTCGAGCGGATCGACCGCCGGATAAATGCCGAGCTCGGCAATCTGCCGCGACAGCACAGTGGTTGCGTCGAGATGGGAGAAAGTCGTGGCGGGCGCCGGGTCGGTCAGATCGTCGGCCGGCACATAGATCGCCTGCACCGAGGTGATCGACCCCTTTTTCGTGCTGGTGATGCGCTCCTCCAAGGTTCCCAGATCGGTTGCCAAGGTCGGCTGGTAGCCGACCGCAGAGGGAATGCGGCCGAGCAGCGCCGACACCTCGGAGCCGGCTTGCGTAAAGCGGAAGATGTTGTCGACAAAGAACAGCACGTCCTGGCCCTCTTCGTCGCGGAAATATTCGGCGACAGTGAGCCCGGACAGACCGACCCGGGCGCGCGCCCCCGGGGGCTCGTTCATCTGGCCGTAAACCAGCGCCGCCTTGGAGCCCGGCCCGTCGGCGGTGATGACGCCCAATTCCATCATCTCGTGGTAGAGGTCGTTGCCTTCGCGGGTGCGCTCGCCGACGCCGGCGAACACCGAGTAGCCGCCGTGTGCCTTGGCGATGTTGTTGATCAGCTCCATGATGATCACGGTCTTGCCGACCCCGGCGCCGCCGAACAGCCCGATCTTGCCGCCTTTTGCGTACGGTGTCAGCAGGTCGACGACCTTGATCCCGGTGACGAGGATTTCCGCCTCGGTCGACTGATCGACGAATTCCGGGGCCGATCTGTGGATCGGCGAGCGAAGCTTGGTCACCACCGGTCCGCGTTCGTCGACCGGCTCGCCGATCACGTTGAGGATGCGGCCCAGCGTTTCTGGGCCGACCGGCATCATGATCGGGCCGCCGGTATCGACCACCTCGGCGCCGCGCACCAGCCCGTCCGTCGTATCCATGGCGATCGTGCGCACGACATTCTCGCCGAGCTGCTGAGCCACCTCGAGCACTAGTGTACGGCCGCTGTCCTTCAGGTGGAGCGCATTCAAGATTGACGGCAGCTCGCCGTCGAAATGCACATCGACGACCGCCCCAATGACCTGGGTGACGGTACCGATGGTATTCGTGCCGATGATGTTCCTGGCCATGTCCTAGAAAATTCCTCCGCGCCGGGGTCTGGTGCTGTACCGGAGACGATGATCGCTTACAGCGCCTCGGCCCCGGAGATGATTTCGATCAGCTCCTTGGTGATCACGGCCTGGCGCGTGCGGTTGTAGTTGAGGGTCAGCCGGTCGATCATGTCGCCGGCGTTACGGGTGGCATTGTCCATCGCAGTCATCCGCGCGCCCTGCTCGCTTGCCGCGTTTTCGAGCAACGCCGTGTAGATCTGGACGGCGAGGTTTTTAGGCAGCAATTCGGCGAGGATTTCTTCCTCGGACGGCTCGAACTCGTAAATCGCCGCAGCGCGTACGCCTACCTCGGGCTCGGAAGCGGTCTGATCAGGTGCCGCCGGTGCGAAGGGGATCAACTGCTGCACGGTCACGATTTGCGTCATCGCCGAGCGGAATCGGTTGTAGATGATCGTGCAAACGTCGAACCCGCCCTCTTGAAAAATCATCAGGACGCGCTCGGCAATGTCGCGCGCCTCGCCGATCGAAAGCCGCCGTCGGCCGACTTCGGTCAAGCTGTCGCGGATCAAGCTGCCGTAGTCACGACGCAACCCGTCGCGACCCTTGCGTCCGACGATCAACAGCATGACCTTCTTGCCGGCCGCTTCGAGTTCGCGAATACGGCGCCGGGCGGCGCGCAGGATCGAAGAGTTGAACCCGCCGGCAAGACCGCGATCAGAGGTTGCAACCACGATCAGGTGGGTCTCGTCCTTGCCGGTGCCGATCAGCAGCGGAGGGGCTCCGGGCAAGCCGGTCATGCGGGCGGCAAGCGAATTCAGCACGCGCTCCATCCGCTCCCCGTAAGGACGAGCCGCCTCGGCTTGCTCCTGGGCGCGGCGCAGCCGCGAGGCGGCCACCATCTTCATCGCCGAAGTGATCTTCTGGGTCGACCTGACGCTGCGGATGCGCACCCGCAGGTCCTTCAGGCTGGGCATCGGTCGAACTCAGGCTCCGGTTAGGCGAAAGTCTTGACAAAGCCGTCGAGGAACTCGCCGAGCCCCTTCTCGACCGCCGGCGAGATCTCCTGTTCGGTGCGGATCGCCTCCAGCATCTCCGAATGCGCACCACGCAATTCGCGCAGCATCGATGCTTCAAACCGGACGATATCCGGTACGGCGACCGTGTCGAGATAGCCGCGAGTGCCGGCAAAGATCGACACGACCTGCTCCTCGACTGGAACCGGCGAGAATTGCGGCTGCTTCAACAGTTCGGTCAATCGGCTGCCGCGGGCAAGCAGACGCTGGGTCGCGGCATCGAGATCGGAGGCGAATTGCGAAAAGGCGGCCATCTCGCGGTACTGCGCCAGCTCCAGCTTGATGCGGCCAGCAACCTGTTTCATCGCCTTGATCTGCGCCGCCGAACCGACCCGGCTCACCGACAGGCCGACATTGATGGCCGGCCGGATGCCTTGGTAGAACAGCTCGGTCTCGAGGAAGATCTGGCCGTCGGTGATCGAGATCACATTAGTCGGGATATAGGCCGACACGTCGCCGGCCTGAGTTTCGACGATCGGCAGCGCGGTCAGGGACCCGGCACCATGGTCCTCGTTCATTTTCGCGGCGCGTTCGAGCAGCCGGGAGTGCAGGTAGAAGACATCGCCGGGATAGGCCTCACGCCCCGGCGGCCGGCGCAACAGCAGCGACATCTGACGATAAGCTACGGCCTGCTTTGACAGATCGTCGTAGATGATCAGCGCATGCATGCCGTTGTCGCGGAAAAACTCGCCCATCGCGCAGCCCGCATAGGGGGCAATGTACTGCAGCGGCGCCGGCTCCGACGCTGTCGCGGCCACCACGATCGAATATTCGAGCGCGCCGTAATCTTGTAGGGTCTTGACTATCTGGGCGACGGTCGAGCGTTTCTGGCCGATCGCGACATAGATGCAGTACAGCTTTGACCTTCTCGTCGGTGCCGCTGTTGTTGTGCTTTTGGTTGAGGACGGCATCGATGGCGACTGCGGTCTTGCCGGTCTGACGATCGCCGATGATCAGCTCGCGCTGGCCGCGGCCGATCGGCACCAGCGAGTCGATCGCCTTCAGCCCGGTCTGCACCGGTTCGTGCACCGAGCGGCGGGGGACGATGCCGGGCGCCTTGACGTCGACGCGCGCCCGGGTGACGTCTGTCAGCGGGCCCTTGCCGTCGATCGGATCGCCGAGGGCGTCGACGACCCGGCCGAGGAGACCGCGTCCAACTGGAACATCGACAATCGCGTTGGTGCGTTTGACGGTGTCGCCTTCACTGATATGGCTGTCGTCGCCAAACACGACGACGCCGACATTGTCGTTTTCGAGATTGAGGGCCAAGCCCCGCTCGCCGTTCGGGAACTCGACCATCTCGCCGGCCTGGACCTTGTCGAGGCCATAGACGCGGGCGATGCCGTCGCCGATCGACAGCACCTGACCGACCTCCGCGACATCCGCCTCGCTGCCGAAATTGGCGATCTGCTGTTTGAGGATCGCGGATATCTCCGCGGCGCGAATTTCCATGAGAACCCCTCTAAGCAATGCTCTTCATAGCGAGCTGCAGCCGCTGCAGCTTGCTTTTGATCGATCCGTCGACCATGCGTGAGCCAAGCTTGAGGACAAGACCGCCGATCAGCCCCGGGTCGACCTGGACATCGACGGTGACCTTGCTTCCGGTGCTGCGATGCAGCTGGTCGCTCAGAGCCCCGAGCTGGGCTTCGCTCAAAGGCCGCGCCGCGGTGACCTGAGCGGTCACTTCGCCGCGCCGCGCGGCAAGCTTGGCGAGGAACGCCTCGATCATTGCCGGCACGGCGAACAGTCGCCGATTGCGCCCGACGACGGCGAGAAAATCGCGCACCAGCGGGGAAAGGCCGGCGTGCTCGGCAAGCGCGGCAACCGCCTTTCCTTGCTGGTCGCGCGATAGGAGCGGACTGCGAATTAGCCTCAGGAAATCGCCGCTTGCCTGCAGCATCTCCCGCAGCTGCCGCAGATCGGCAGCGACCGCATCAAGGATCCGGCGCTCGTCGGCGAGATCGAACAATGCCGCCGCGTAACGCTCAGCCAAGCCGGAAACGCCTGTCGTCTCGGAAGCCAATGGAGAGCCGTCCTCAGTGCGGCCGCCCCAGCGCAAACCCGTGGCAGCCCTTCCTTGTTGTTTTCGGATCGCGGCGCACACGTGCCGCCAGCGCCAAAGCGCCCCGCCAAACCGGCGCGGTTCGTAACATAGATGGGGAATCTGCGCAATGATCGGGGTGGCAGGATGGAATGTCGCAATCAGAGCGGGTCAGCCTTATCGACCGACGTCCCAGTCTCGGCGGTATGACCCAACGGTCGGGCAGCTCAGGGGCGCCGATCGCGTCGAGCAGGCGAAGATACACCACCTCGCTATCGGCGGTGCGGAACAATATTTGATTCACGATTGCTAAGTGTTTCATTAATGAAAAAATAAAGATCAAAACCTTTGCAACAAAAGTAGTATCGCCACGACAGTCAATGCTACCTCTCGACTGACGACAGGTTGCTACCGCAACCTCAGCCAGGAGGTCACATGTTTGAAGCATATCACGGCGTCACCAGTGCGCAGCATCAGAGTAACTTCAACCATTTGTCGGCGCAGGGATACCGAATGATCTCGCTCAGCGTATACGGCGATCCGTCGGATGCGCGGTATGCCGCCGTATGGGTGCAGCGCCAGGGACCGGGTTGGGTGGCAGTGCACGGCGTCGATGCGGCGGGTTATCAGTCTTTCTTCAACAACTGGACCGCCAAGGGGTTTGCCCCGGTGCTGGTGTCGGCGACCGGCCAGGTGCAGAACGCCCTGTTCGCCGCAGTCTTTGAGCAAGGCGTCGCCGGCGCGTGGCTCGCGCGGCACGGCATGACCTCCGGTCTGCCCTCGCAAGCAGGAACATTTCAGAAATCTGAATGCGACCGCGCATGATCAGAAATTGGTCCTCCGCTCGTGCGCGATCTACGGGACTGCCGCGGATCGCCGCTACGCCGCTGTCTGGCACGCCAATCCGTGCTTTGTAAAATGGCACGTCCATCCAGGGGACAGTGCGGGCGACTATCAGACCACCTTCAACGCCGAGACTCAGCTGCCGGGCTATCAGCTCGCCAGCTACCGTCCGGCGTATGTCGCGCTATCGGGCGATCAGATCTATTGCTCGGTGTTCAAGGATGACGTGGTCGGCCCGTGGATGGCCCGGCACGGCATGAGTTCGGCTGACTACCAGGCCGAATTCGACGCACAGAATGCCAAGGGGTTCTACCCGATCTGTGTCCAGGGCGGCGGCTCCGGAAGCGGCACACGCTACGCGGCGATCTTTGCGCAACGCGACATCCCGCTGGCCCGAGAATGGACGGTGACCGGCGCTCCGGTTCCCGCGCTGGCTGGCTTCGATCATGCGATGCAGACCTTCATGCAAGCGAACGGCGTGCGCGCCGGGCAACTCACCGTCGCCAAAGACGGCGTCGTCAAGCTCGCGCGTGCCTACAGCTGGGCCGAACCTGGCTACCGGATCACCCAGACCTCGGATCGCTTCCTGCTGGCGAGCTGCAGCAAAATGTTTCTCGAGGCCGCCGTGCAAGCGCTCTACGACGGCAAGAAGCTGTCGCCGACGACAACCGTCTACCCGCTGCTCGGTTTCTCCCATCCGGCAGACCCGCGCAGCGACACGATCACAATGCAGCAGCTGCTCGATCACATGGGCGGCTACGACGACCGGCCGGTCAACCAAGGCGGCTCGGGGTTTGACCCGACCTACGCGATGCGCAAGATCGCTCTCGACCAGGGATTGTCGCACCCGGCGACCAAACTTGACGTCGCGCGATATATGTATGCACGGCCGCTCGACTTCGCTCCGGGCGCGAAGAGTCAATATTCCAACTATGGCTACCTGCTCGCCAGCGCAGCGGTCGAGAAGGTCACCGGCATCCCGTTCTATGATTACATCAAGGAGGCGCTGCTGCAGCCGGCCGGCATCACGGATGTCATCGTCTCCTCTACAACCGCAGCGCAGCGCGCCGCCAACGAGGCGATCTGCGAGGATGAAGGCCTCGGTCAAAGCCCGCTGGACCTGAATTCGCAGCTATTGGTCCCCGCGGTTTACGGCGGCGACGGGCAGATCAAGGAGGTGGCGACGGCTTGCGCGGGCCTTGCCGCCTCGGCGACGGCATTGACCCAGTTCATCCATCGCCACCTGGTGTGGGGCAACGGTCCGCGCCCGGCGGATGGAGGGTCGTGGTGGCTCGGCCGCACCGGCAGCACGCCGGGGACCTCCTCGATGGCGGTGTCGCGCAGCAACGGCATCGATTGGGCCTACGTCGTCAACACCCGCGATTGGCCGCCGACCACATCGCCCACCCTCGATGATCTCGGCCAATCGATCGACAAGCTGATCGACAGCACTTCGATACCGTAAACCCCAGCGTTAATCCGGGGGCATTGCGCGCGAGGCTGCCGCTGCGTAGCCTCGCGCGATGCTCACGCCGATCGCGCTCGACGACATCGAGGCGCTGGCGGTCGGCGCCTGGATCCTCGGCACCGGCGGCGGAGGCAGCCCCTATCTGGGGCTCCTCAACATGCGCCGGCTCTATGCCGAAGGACATCGGGTGTCGCTGATCTCGCCGCTCGACCTCGCCGACGAGGACTGGGTGGCGGTCGTCTCGAATATGGGGGCACCGCTGGTCGGCCAGGAGCGGCTCGCCGACAGCCGCAACATCGCCCGCGCCGTCGCGATCCAGGAAGGGCTGCTCGGGTCCAAGTTCCGCGCGGTGATGCCGCTCGAAATCGGCGGTAACAACAGTATTCAACCACTGATGGCCGCGGCCCATCTTGGGCTGCCGGTGGTCGACGCCGACACGATGGGCCGCGCCTATCCCGAGGCGCAAATGACCAGCGTCGCGGTCGGCGATCTGCGGCCCTATCCGTGTGTTCTCTACGACCCGCGCGGCATCGAGGCGGTGGTGACCAAGGTGCCGAGCTGGAAATGGATGGAGCGGGTCAGCCGCAAGATCTGCGTCGAGCTCGGCTCGATCGCCTCGACCTGCAAGGCGCCGCGCACCGGGCGCGAAGTCAAGGCTTGGGGCATTCCCTTCACCGTGACAAAGGCGATCGGCATCGGCCGCCGCGTGCGCGACGCGCAGCGCCGCCACCAGGACCCGATAGCCGCGATCCTCGACGAGGGACGCGGCCTGCTTCTCTTCCGCGGCAAAGTCGTCGATGTCTCCCGCCGCACCACCGAGGGCTTCCTGCGCGGCCGCGCAGTGATCGAAGGCCTCGACGAGGATCGCAAATCGCGGCTCGAGATCGCCTTCCAGAACGAATGGGTCGTGGCGTGGCGCGACGGGGTGCCGGTCGCAATGTCACCCGATCTGATCTGCGTGCTCGACACCGTGTCGGGGGAGGCGTTTGGCACGGAAACGATCGGTTATGGCAGACGAGTGTCTGTGATCGTGCTTCCGGCCCCAACGGTCTTCCTGACGTCAAAGGGGCTCGAACATGTCGGGCCGCGGGCCTTCGGCTACGACATTGATTTCCAACCCGTATTTAACGAGAACGCTTAGCCCCGATGCGGCGGATCGGCATCGATGTCGGCGGCACGAACACCGATGCCGTGCTGCTCGATGACGGGCGCGTCGTTCACGCCATCAAGACGCCAACAACGGCGGACGTTACCACGGGCATGGTGACTGCGCTTGCCGGGCTCGCCCGCCATCCGGGAGTCGCGCATGGCGCGATCGACGGCGTCGTGATCGGCACGACCCATTTCGTCAACGCCGTCGTCCAGCGGCGCGATCTGGCGCGCGTCGCCGCGGTGCGGATCGGCCTGCCAGCCAGCGCCGCGCTGCCGCCCTTCTGCGACTGGCCGGTGGATCTCGCCGAAATCGTCCGCGGCGAGGTGTTCATGCTCGAAGGCGGTCATGAATACGACGGCCGCCCGATCGTGCCGTTCGACGAGGCCGGCATGCGGCATGCCGCACGGCGGATCAGGGAGAGTGAGATCCGCTCCGTAGCGATCGCCGCGATCTTCTCGCCGCTCGATCCGAGCTGCGAGGAGAGGGCGCGGGCGATCCTCGAAGAGGAGTGCCCGGACGCCGCGGTTACCAGCTCGCACAAGCTCGGGCGAATCGGCCTTCTCGAGCGCGAGAACGCGGCCCTTCTCAACGCCGCGCTGATCGAATTGGCGCGAATGACGGTCGCAGGCTTCACGGCGGCGATCGCGGCGAGCGGGATCGTCGCGCCGCTTTATCTGACGCAGAATGACGGGACGGTGATGCAGGCGGGAGCCGCAATCGCGCTGCCGGTGATGAGCTTTGCCTCAGGCGCTACGAATTCGATGCGCGGCGCCGCCTTTCTGTCGGGCATCGCCGACGCGATGGTCATCGATGTCGGAGGTACGACGACCGATATCGGCCAGCTGCGCCGCGGATTTCCGCGCGAAGCGAATTCGGTGGTCGAAGTGGGCGGCGTGCGCACGCTGTTCCGCATGCCCGATCTGCTGTCGATCGGTCTCGGCGGCGGCAGCATCGTCGAGACCGACCCGCTTTCCGTCGGACCGACCAGCGTCGGCTATCGCTTGACCGAGGAGGCGCTGGTCTTCGGTGGCGAAACGTTGACGGCGACGGATATTGCGGTCGCTGCCGGCGTCGCCCGGTTTGGTGACACCGCCGCCGCGGCGCGCCTGCCGCGCGATATTGTAAGTGCGGCGCTCGACGCCGTCCGCGCGAGGATCGAGGACTCGGTCGACCGAGTGAAGACCGAAGCCGATGACTTGCCGCTCATCGCGGTTGGCGGCGGCGCGTTTCTCGTTCCCGACCGGCTCGTTGGGATCTCACAAGTGATTCGCGTGCCGCACGGCGACTGCGCCAACGCGGTTGGTGCGGCGATCGCCCAAATCAGCGGCGAAACCGACCAGATCTATCGCGAGCTCAGCCGCGAGGAGGCGATTGCAGCGGCTGAAGCGCAGGCGCAGCAACGCGCGGTCGAGGCCGGCGCTGACCGCGCAAGCCTCGAGACGGTCGATGTCGAGGACATGCCGCTGGCCTATCTGCCGGGCAATGCGCTGCGGGTCCGGGTCCGTGTCGCCGGCGAGATGGGTCGACACACGGCTCAGAACGGGTCGAGCTCGGTATCCCAGTAGAGATAGTCGCGCCAGCTCTCGTGTAGGTAATTGGGCGGGAAGGCGCGGCCGTTCTGCTGCAGCATGTAGGTCGTCGGCTGGATCGGCCGGTGCCGCGGGTACATCCTGCTCTCGCGCGGCAGACGATTCCCCTTCCACAAATTGCACGTGGCGCAGGCGGTCACGACGTTGGCCCAGGTGGTGCGCCCGCCGCGCGACCTCGGCACGAGGTGATCAAAGGTCAGCTCGTGTGACGGGTAGGGCTCGCCGCAATATTGGCAGGTGAAGCGGTCGCGTAGGAACACGTTGAACCGGGTAAACGCCGGATGCCGCGCGGCGGGGACATATTCCTTCAACGACACGACGCTCGGCAGCTGCATCTCCAACGAAGGACTGTGGACGCGCACATCATAGCGGTCGATGATGTTGACGCGGTCGAGGAACACCGCCTTGATCGCGTCCTGCCACGACCATAGCGACAGCGGAAAATAGCTCAGCGGCCGAAAATCTGCGTTCAGCACCAAAGCCGGGCAATTATCCAGAGCCGTCACGCAACACCCGTCCCGCTAACTCTCTGTTCGCGGGCCGGAATAGCACGCGATTGTGACGGCTTGATAACGGATCGATCCTGAGGAGACAAGTATCCGGGCTCACCGCGTCGGAACCGGCGCGGCGCCATGGTAATCATAGAAGCCGCGGCCGGCCTTACGGCCGAGCCAGCCGGCCTCGACGTATTTGACGAGCAGCGGGCAGGGCCGGTACTTGCTGTCCGCGAGTCCCTCGTAAAGCACCTGCATGACCGACAGACAGGTGTCGAGACCGATGAAATCGGCAAGCTCGAGCGGTCCCATCGGGTGATTGGCGCCGAGCTTCATCGCCGTGTCGATCGCCTCGACCGAGCCCACTCCTTCGTAGAGCGTGTAGACCGCCTCGTTGACCATCGGCAGCAGGATGCGGTTGACGATGAAGGCCGGGAAATCCTCGGCTGCAACCGGTGTCTTGCCGAGCTTAAGCGCGAGCTCGCGCGTCACGCGCAAAGGTGTCTTCGTCGGTAGCTATGCCACGAATCAGCTCGACGAGGGTCATCACCGGCACCGGGTTCATAAAATGCATGCCGATGAACTTGCCGGGGCGGTCGGTCGACGAGGCGAGCCGGGTGATCGATATCGATGAGGTGTTGGTGGCGATCAGCGCATCGGCGTTCAGCGCCGGGACCAGTTTTTTGAAGATCTCGCGTTTGACCTCCTCCTTTTCGGTCGCGGCCTCGATCACCATGCCGCAATCGGCGAACAGGCCGTAATCGAGACCCATCTGGATGCGTCCGAGCACCACATCCTTGTCTTCTTCGTGAATCTTGCCGCGCGACACTTGGCGCGACAAGTTGCGGTCGATCGCCTCGCGACCGCGCTGGAGCGCCTCGTCGTTGATATCGGTTACGATGACTTCAAAACCGGCGAGCGCGCAGACATGGGCGATGCCGCCGCCCATCTGCCCGGCGCCGATGACGCCAATCCGGCGCAGCCGGTCGACAGACGCTGCGCCGGCGCTCACTGGCGGCGCTCGAGCTCGTCGGCGAGCTCGGGAAGGATCTTGAACAGATCGCCAACGAGGCCGTAATCGGCGATCTGAAAGATCGGCGCCTCTTCGTCTTTATTGATCGCGACAATAACTTTCGAATCCTTCATCCCGGCCAGATGCTGGATCGCGCCGGAAATCCCGACCGCAATGTAAAGCTCGGGCGCGACGATTTTGCCGGTCTGGCCAACCTGGTAATCATTGGGGACGAACCCGGCATCGACCGCGGCGCGCGAGGCGCCGACCGCAGCGCCGAGCTTGTCGGCGACCTTTTCCAACAAATGGAAGTTATCGCCGGATTGCATGCCGCGTCCGCCCGAAATGACGATTCGCGCGCTGGTCAGCTCGGGCCGCTCGGATTTCGACAGTTCCGCTCCCAAAAACTCCGACAGCCCGGCCGCGCCGGTCGCCGCGATCGGCTCGATCGCCGCCGAGCCGCCGGTGGCTTCGCCTGGCGGAAAGGCGGTTCCGCGCACCGTGATGACCTTGATCGGGTCCTTCGATTGCACCGTTTGGAGGGCGTTGCCGGCGTAGATCGGCCGCACGAAAGTGTCAGCAGAGACGACAGCGCTGATGTCCGAGATCTGCATCACGTCCAGCAGAGCGGCAACCCGGGGCATCAAATTTTTGCCGGCGGTGGTCGCCGGCGCCAGCAGATGCGAGTAACTCCCGGCGAGCTTGACGACGAGCGGCGCAACATTCTCGGCCAGCCCGTGGCCGTAGGCGGCATCATCGGCGAGCAGCACTTTCCTCGCGCCGGCGATCTTGGCCGCGGCCTCGGCAACGGCGCGGCAATTCTGTCCGGCCACTAGGATGTCGAGTTCGGCGCCGGCGATTTCCTTGGCGGCGGCGACAGCGTTGAGTGTCGCCGGTTTCAGCGCTGAATTGTCGTGTTCGGCGATGACGACGGCTGCCATCAGATCACCCGTGCTTCGGTCTTCAGCTTGTCGACCAGCTCGGCGACCGAGCCCACCTTATGGCCGCCCTGCCGTTTGGCCGGCTCCTCGACCTTTAAGACGACGAGGCGGGGCGTCACTTCGACGCCGAGCGCTTCCGGCGTCGTCGTCGCGATCGGTTTCTTCTTTGCCTTCATGATATTCGGCAGCGAGGCATAGCGTGGCTCGTTGAGCCGCAGATCGGTCGTGATCACCGCCGGCAGTTTGACCGAGACCGTCTCGAGCCCGCCGTCGACCTCGCGCGTCACCTCGGCGTGACCGTCGCTGATCTTGATCTTCGAGGCGAATGTCGCCTGCGGCCAGCCGAGCAATGCCGACAGCATCTGGCCGGTCTGGTTGCAGTCGTCGTCGATCGCCTGCTTGCCGATGATGACGATTTCGGGGTTCTCTTGAAGGATCACCGCCTTGAGGAGTTTGGCAACCGTCAGCGGCTGCAATTCGGCCTCGGTCTGCACCAGAATGCCGCGGTCGGCACCCATCGCCAAAGCGGTGCGGATCGTCTCCTGGCATTGCGCCACACCGAGCGACACGGCGATGACCTCATTGAGAATGCCGGCTTCGCGCAGCCGCAGCGCCTCTTCGACGGCGATCTCGTCGAAAGGGTTCATCGACATCTTGACGTTGGCAGTCTCGACGCCTGTCTTGTCCGCCTTGACCCGGATCTTGACGTTGTAGTCGATGACCCGCTTGACCGCGACCAGCGCTTTCATCTCGTCCTCGCGTATAGGCCAGCGGTGCGCGCACCGAGCCGCTCACTCGCCGCCGGGGATCGTGAATTTGTGCACGCGCACTCAGCGAAGGCAAGGGGTTCCTCCCGGGCGCATTCCACGAACCCGAGCCTTACGAGCTGAGGGTCGCCAAAGCCCCGTTTCCAACGAAACAATGCTATCTCTGCTCAAACGGGTCGCCGTCGCCCGAACACAAAAGACGGCGCCCGAAGGCGCCGCCCAAGCTGCTCAAGTGTTCAAATCTCTCAGGCGCTGTTGCGTCGGCCCCGGATCAGGCCGAACCCGAGCAGCCCAGTGCCAAGGAGAACAAGGCTGGCGGGTTCGGGCACGGCATCCGGAGTCACGGTAAGCAAATGCAGCAGGACATTCCCGCCACCGTTATTGGAATCAGAGACGAAGTACAGGAAATCGCCAGTCGGGGTAATGCCTACATTATTCTGCGAGCTTGTAATATCTGCGAGCTTTGTACCTAGGGATGTTGCCGAGTTGCTTGTAAAAACTCCCAGGAGCTCCCCGTCCGTCGCAGAGTCGGCGTTGATCTGGAAATTGCCGAAGGTCGAGAACAGGCTGGTGATATTCAGTCGCACAGCTTCCTTTCCGCCGAAGTCGATCTCGCCATTTTCCCCGGTAAGCTGACTGCCGCTGCAGCTGCCGCTGCTGGTGCCGCAAACACCCACACCCTGCTCATCGGTGCCACGATTGTTGCCGACCAGATGAACACCGGTTGAAGTATTGAAGGCGCTGTTGTTGGCGGCAGGAGAGGAACCCGAGTATGTTCCTGCGGTGGCGTCGATGTTGGGGCCGCCGGAAGCCGTATAGGTGTTCGACTGTCCCAGGTCGACGTTTGTTCCAGCGGTTGGGCCGGTGAAGTCGTAGGTGATCGACGCGGCGTTTGAAGCGCCTGCGATACCGATCATTCCAGCTGCGATTACTGCGGTGATGATTGAGCGATGAAGGTTCATTTTACTGTTCCGATTTATGGGAATACTCGTAACGGAGTAGGCACCGCAATTCGCGTGCCAAACTAAGATTATGCGATATTTCAAAGGAATGGCTGTCAACCAAAGTGGGAGGTGTAAAAGATCCCGACGAAATAAACCTATTTGCGGAGAACGATCGTCCGCTTTCCTTCTGACCGTTATGGAGGGGTTCGTTGCTGTTCGTTGTCGGGCCAACTGGGGCGGGCGCCCAGGTGATGAGGCCGTCTCCTTCTGCCGCTCAGCGGTTGGCGCCGGGGCGCCAGAGCACGTCGCGGGCGCCGTCGTCGTTGAGGCGGCGGCCCAGCACGAAAAGGTGGTCCGAGAGACGGTTCAGATACTTCAGCGCTTCGGGATTGACCCTCTCCGCGCCATTGAGCGCGCTGACCAAGCGCTCGGCGCGGCGTGCAATCGTGCGCGCCAGATGGAGATAGGCGGCCGCTGCCGTCCCGCCCGGCAGGATGAACGAGTCGAGCGGCCGCAATGCGGCATTCATCGCGTCGATTTCACCTTCGAGACGCTCCACCTGCGCCGCGACGATCCGTAGCCCTCCGGCAGTGCGACGGCCGTCTTCCGGGGTGCACAAATCGGCGCCGAGGTCGAACAGATCGTTCTGGATACGGCCCAGCATCTCGTCGGCTGCCGGGTCGGCATGGAGCCGGGCGATCCCGATCGCTGCATTGGCCTCGTCGACGGTGCCGTAGGCAGCGACGCGCAGCGCGTGCTTCGGAACGCGGGCCCCGTCGCCGAGTGAGGTCTCGCCGCGGTCGCCGCCGCGGGTATAAATCCGGGTCAGCCGCACCATGGACTAATACCGGGGGACTGCCGGGGGACTAATGCCGGGCGAGCAGCATCAGCATGGCCAGCAGCACCAGCGCTAAGGCCTGCATGATGACGCGCGACTGCATCAGCTTGTTCGAGCGGCGAGGGTCGCCGCCGCGCAACAACGTCGCCACGCCAAACCCAAGCACGGTTAGGGTGCCGAGCATCGCGAGCACCAGCAGTGTCGTCAGAAAAGTCGTCATCCCGGCAATATGGCGACGTCGGTCTACCCGAGCCAGGGGGCTGTTCCAGACCGGGCACCGGTCGGCGGCCATTCGCCCTGCGCGATCGGGCCGCCGCCGGCGAGCTGAGCGAGTTACCCGCCGTAGGCGCTCTCAAACGATCAGGGCCTCGGTCTTACGCTGGCGGACCTTGCTCGATCACTCCTGCTGCACCTGGTAGTGATTTGGCAGTACCGTGCGGGCCATCGGATCGGCGGCGTGCATAACATCGGAGCGCGTCATCGACAGCGCCGCGATGTCGTCCGAGATCGCATTGAGGTTTTGGGTATCGCTGGCCCGCTCCGGCGCGCCGATGAAACTGCAACCGACCGCGGCGACGAGCGAGAGTACGACGAGCCCTAGGCGAAGAAAGTTCATTGATCTCTCCAATTTAAGAAAACAGCTCGTACGCTACTATGAATAGAACCACGACGAGCACCAAGGACACCAGCAAAACATAACGCACCACGCCCTCTCTGGAGCCGGCGCGGGCCTCCGTGGCGGTCGCGACCGGGCGTTTGGCCATCTCTGCTCCTCCTAATTGCGGGGATCTCTGCCATTGAAAACAGGAGGGGAGGGGTTTTCGATCCGGCAAAGGGGTAGGCTCAGACGAGCGAGTTGACCGCGCCGGCGTATCGGAATACATCTTCGGCGTGACTCCGTTCACGAGGCATGGCCGGCCGGACCGGCGAATTACGATCCCGAACCCACCGAGGGTTCGGGCTCAGTCAATTCGCCCCATTCCTGCCGAGGATCCTGCCCATGTCGCGCTCTCCTGCGACCGTCGCTGACGACAATCTTCCAGTCACCGCTTGCTTTTCCGTTCACGCGTACGCCGAACCCGGCGTCATGCCGCGCGTTCTCGAACTCTTCGCCAAGCGCGGACTGGTGCCCTCTGCTTGGCACAGCACTACTTACGGAACCGATCGGGCTGAATTGACGATCGATATCCAAATGCACGGGCTCGATCGTAATCTGACCGACTACATCGCCGCCTGCGTGCGGCAAATCGCCTTTGTCGAGGTGGTGCTGACGTCGGAGAAGCGCACCGCCATGGGCTGATCGGAGTGGTGGCCTGAGATGTCGTTCCACGACCATATCCGTTCCTGCAACAACTACGACCCGGCGCGCGCGGTGCCGCTGTTCGCCGGGAGTGACCGGATCGGGCTGTTGCGGCGCGATAATGCCCAGGCATTGCGCCGCTTCCCCGAAATCTTCGCGGTCGAAGACGACAAGGCGAGATTGCTGGTTAGCGGCGATGTTGAGAAGGTCAGCCGCGTCGTCAACTCGGCGGTCGATGCGTTGGTTGCAGAGAACTGTGTCCCGAAGTGGCGCAACGAGACCTTTGACGTGGCTGCGCGTTGGGGTGCGCCGCCGGTTTTTCGCCTCGATCGCGGCGCCGTCCCGTTTTTTGGAACGCGCGCCTATGGCGTTCATCTCAACGGGTATTGCCACGCGGGGAATACGATCCTGCTGTGGGTCGGCAAGCGAGCTCCGGACAAGAAGGTCGCCCCCGACAAACTCGACAACCTCGTCGCCGGCGGAGTTGGCAACGGACATGGTCTCGACGAGACCTTGATGAAGGAAGGCGAGGAGGAGGCCTCGATTCCGGCGAGCCTGACCAGATCCGCTATCCCGGTTGGCGCCGTCTCCTATCGCATGGAAACGAGGCTCGGTATCCGTGACGATGTACTGTTCGTCTACGATCTGGAGATGCCGGCCGACTTCGTCCCGAAAAATCAGGACGGCGAGATCGTCGATTTTGCCCTGATGCCGGCTTCGGCGGTCCTGGAGCGCATCCGCACGACCGCCGACTTCAAGTTCAACGTCAATCTGGTGATGCTCGATTTCGCCTTGCGACATGGCGTCTTGCGGCCGGACGACCCGGAATACCTCGATGTCGCCAACGGCCTGCACCGCCCCTCCGATTAACGCTGCCCCTCAGCTAAGGCGATTATCTCCGCCGGTTTCATGCCGGCCGCGCGCATCGATCTTATCGTCGGTGCGCCGTCGCGCTTGGCGAGGCGATGGCCGGTCTCGTCGGTCAACAGCGGGTGGTGGTGGTAGCGCGGCGTCGGTAGGCTGAGCAGCGCCTGCAGCAACCGGTGGATATGCGTCGCCGCCATTAAGTCCTCTCCGCGCGTCACCAAGCTTACGCCTTGGATCGCGTCGTCGACCGTGACCGCGAGGTGGTAGCTCGCCGGGATTTCCTTGCGGGCAAGCACCACATCGCCGCGCAACGCTGGATCGGCCTGCTGCGGGTAATCCCCCTCGATCCAGCTGAGAGGGCCGGTCAGAGCGAGCGCGCGGCCGAGGTCGAGGCGCAGTGCATAATCCAGTCCTGAGCGGCGCCGCGCTTCGACCTCTTCGGCGCCGAGGCTGCGGCAAATACCGGGGTAGGACGGTCCAGCCGGGCCGTGCGGCGCACCGCCGGCGCGCGCGATCTCAGCCTGGATCTCGCGGCGCGTGCAAAAGCAGGGATAGAGCACTCCGATCTTCGCGAGTCGGTCGAGCGCGCAGCGGTAATCGTCGAAATGCTCCGACTGCTTGCGCACCGGCCCGTCCCAATCGAGGCCGAGCCAGGCGAGATCATCGAGGATCGCTCGGGCATACTCATCGCGGCAGCGGGTTCGGTCGATGTCTTCGAGGCGCAGCAAGAAGCGTCCCCCGTCGCGACGGGCGGTTTGCCACCCTTCGAACGCCGAGCGGATGTGGCCGAGATGCAGATACCCGGTCGGGCTCGGCGCAAACCGGGTCACCGTCGCAGCGGACGCGGCTGCGGGTGACAGCGGCGCCTCGCCTGGGCTAGGTTGCCGGATTCCGGCCGCCATGCGAGAGACTGCGCCGATGATGCCTGCCCTCTCGGGACCGTCCCGCCCACCCGCCTTCGGCGGCAAGCCGCGCCGCCTCGTCATCCTGCTGCACGGTCTCGGGGCGGACGGCAACGATTTGATCGGGCTCGCGCCATATTGGGCACGGCTGTTGCCGACCGCCGAATTCGTGTCGCCCAATGCGCCCATCCCTTGCGACATGGCGCCATACGGGTATCAATGGTTCAGCTCGCAAGATCGCAGCCCCGAAGCAGCGCTGGCCGGGGTGAGGGCCGCGGCGCCGATCCTCGATGCCTTCATCGACGAGTCGCTGAAGGAACGGGGCCTCGGCGAAGGCGATCTGGCGCTGGTCGGGTTTTCGCAGGGCACCATGATGTCGCTCTTTGTCGGGCTGCGGCGCAGCCAACCGGTGGCCGGGATCGTCGGCTTCTCGGGCCGGCTGCTCGCCCCGGAACTGCTGGCGGACGAGCTGCGCTCGCGGCCGCGCATCCTCCTGGTGCACGGCACCGACGACCCGCTCGTTCCCTACGCTTCCCTGGCTGCGGCGGAAGCTGCGCTGACCGCCGCCGCCGTTCCGGTCGAGACAGTGACCTCGGTTGGCATCGGCCACTCGATCGACGAGGAGGGGCTGCGCCGCGGCGGGCGGTTCCTCGCGGAGGTCCTCAGCGAGACGAGGCCTTGACGACACCATCGCCTGACAGGAGCGGCTCCAGGACGCCTAGGATCTTGGGTGAATCCCATTCCGCCGCGCCCTCGACGCGGCCGAGCACTTTGCCGTTGCGGCCGATCAGGAAGCTGGTCGGCAGACCGCGCACTTCGAAGGCGTGCCCGACGGCGCTTTTCGGATCGATGAATGTCTTGACCGATTTGAGCCCGAGCTTGTCGATAAACGGCTCGACGACCTTGTTGCCGCCGCGATCCTCGGAAACCGCGACCACTGCAATCCGATCGCCGAGGCGCGCCTGCAACCGCTCGAGCGAGGGCATCTCGCGCAGGCATGGCTCGCACCAAGTCGCCCAAAGATTGACGAGAATGACCTTACCGCGCAGTTCGGTGATTTCGACGGTGTTGCCGGCTAAGTCGGTAAGCAAGATCGCGGGAGCTGGAAACGGCTGGGAGAAGGGCAGGAACTCGCCCAGCTTGGTTCGATCGGGCGTATCTTGCTCGCCTTCTGCCGCTGACCCGATGCCCGGCACCACGAGCAGAAGAAGCAACGCGACGGCGCACGCCAATTTCATCGTCTGGTCCTCGCGCTATGGCCTGAGGCGCGACCCATGACCGGCGCGAAAAAGCCGGCCGGAGGCGCCGGCGGCCCCCCGCCGAATACGCTGTGGGGTGGTCGGTTTGCCCGAGGTTCGGCAGAGGTCATGCGCCGCATCAATGCCTCGATCGATTTCGACAAGCGCCTTTACGCCGAGGACATCGCCGGCTCGAAGGCGCACTGCGCGATGCTCGTCGCGCAGAACATTCTGTCATCGGAAGATGGCGCGGCGATCGACACCGGTCTAGACCTAATCAGGTCGGAGATCGACAGCGGCAGCTTCGTGTTCAGCGCCGAGCACGAAGACATCCACATGAACGTCGAAGCGCGGCTGGCCGAGCTGATCGGGCCGGTTGCCGGGCGCCTCCATACGGCGCGCTCGCGCAACGATCAGGTCGCGACCGATCTCCGGCTCTGGTTGCGCAGCGCGATTGACCGCCTCGACCTCGCGATCCGCGACCTGCAGCAGGCGCTGATCGACCGCGCCGAGGCCGAAGCCGGCACGCTGATGCCCGGCTACACCCACCTGCAGATCGCCCAGCCGGTAACCCTCGGCCACCACTTGTTGGCTTATGTCGAGATGCTTGGGCGCGACCGCGGCCGGCTCGCCGATTGCCGGCGCCGGCTCAACGAGTCGCCGCTCGGGGCGGCGGCGCTCGCCGGCACCTCGTTTCCAATCGACCGGCATGCGACGGCCGCCGCGCTCGGCTTCGACCGTCCGGCGGCGAACTCGCTGGATGCCGTATCGGACCGGGATTTTGCGGTCGAGTTTCTCGCCGCGGCGGCGCTCGCCGGCGCCCATCTCTCGCGCTTCGCCGAGGAGATCGTGATCTGGTGCACCAGCGAATTCGGGTTTTTGGGATTGAGCGACGCGTTCACGACCGGCAGCTCGATCATGCCGCAAAAACGCAATCCGGATGCTGCCGAGCTGGTGCGCGCCAAAACCGGCCGTCTCAATGGCTCGCTGATCGGGCTATTGACGGTGATGAAGGGCCTACCGCTTGCCTATGGCAAGGATATGCAGGAGGACAAGGTTCCGGTGTTCGAGGCGGTCGATACGCTCGAGCTGTGCCTCGCGGCGACAACCGGGATGGTGCACGACATGCAGCCCGACCGCGAGCGCTTGCGCGCCGCCGCCGAGGGCGGCTTTGCAACCGCGACCGACCTTGCCGACTGGCTCGTGCGGGTCGCCGGCTTGCCGTTCCGGCAAGCTCACCACGCGACGGGGATGATCGTCCAGCGGGCGGCGGCGCTCGGCTGCAGCCTCGCCGCGCTGCCGCTCGCCGAATTGCAGGCCGTCGAGCCGGCGATCACCGGCCAGGTTTACGACGTGCTTGACGCGGGCCGCTCGGTGGCGAGCCGCACCAGCTATGGCGGCACCGCCCCGCAGTGCGTGCGCGCCGCCGCCCGAGAGGCGCGCAATAGGTTTTTGGGATGATCCGCCAGGGCCCCTCGCCCCGACCCTCTCCCCGCAAGCGGGGCGAGGGAGAAAGCCGCTCGATCCCCTCGCCCCGCTTGCGGGGAGAGGGAGGGGCCGGCGTTAGCGGGAGGGTGAGGGGTCGGCGCGAGCGAAGCTTTGGTGCGATGCTTCTCTGCGCTCTTGTGCTGTCGCTGGCGCTCGCAGGGTGCGGCAAGCGGAATGCACCACTGCCGCCACCGGACGAGCCCAACACCTTTCCGCGGCCATATCCGAGTGAATGAGTTCTTCCCCTATCGCGGCGGCGAGCTGCACGCCGAAGAGGTGCCGGTCGAACGCATTGCAGCGGCGGTGGGCACTCCGTTCTATCTCTACT
This sequence comes from uncultured Alphaproteobacteria bacterium, assembly GCA_963698995.1. GTDB lineage: Bacteria > Pseudomonadota > Alphaproteobacteria > ATCC43930 > CGMCC-115725 > AP-15. Next base: position 47,289 of record CAVOTD010000027.1, read on the forward strand.
CGGCGGCTGGGTTTACCGCGCTCTACCGGCGCTTCGCCGAGTCCCTTTCGCCCGAGCTGCCGTTGATCTGCTATGCCGTGAAAGCCAATTCAAACCTCGCGGTGCTGCGTCACTTCGGCGGCCTGGGGGCCGGCGCCGACGTGGTTTCGGAGGGCGAGCTGCGCCGCGCGCTCGCCGCCGGCATACCCGCCGAGCGCATCATCTTCTCCGGGGTCGGCAAGACCGCAAGCGAGATGGCAATAGCGCTCGCCGCCGGCATTCATCAGATCAATGTCGAGTCGCTGCCGGAGCTGCGCCGGCTGAGCGAGGTCGCCAGCGCACAAGGGCGTGTCGCGCCTGTCGGGCTCCGGGTCAATCCCGATGTCGACGCGCTGACCCACGCCAAGATCTCAACCGGCCGGAAAGAGAACAAGTTCGGCATCGAACTTGACGCGGCGGTCGCCGCGTACCGTCTCGCCCACGAGCTTCCCGGGATCGAGCCGGTCGGCCTTGCGGTGCATATCGGCTCGCAACTCGTCGATCTAGCGCCGTACCGGCGCGCCTTCGAGCGGATCGCCGAGCTCGTCGTCGAATTGCGCGGCATCGGCCTTGCCGTGCGCCGCATCGATCTCGGCGGCGGTATCGGCGTCCGCTATCACTCCGAGCGCCCGCTGGAGCCGGCAAGTTATGCGAGCCTGGTGCGCGAAATTTTCGGTTCGCTGGATCTCACCCTCGCTTTCGAGCCGGGTCGGGTGCTGTCGGCGCCGGCGGGATTGCTGGTCTCCCAGGTCGTCTACGTCAAAGAGAGCAGCACCAAGCGTTTCGTGATCGTCGATGCCGCGATGAACGATCTGATCCGGCCGGCACTCTATGATGCGTGGCACGACATCGTACCGGTTCGTCTTCCGGGGCGCGGCGCCGTGCTCGCGCCGGCGGACGTCGTCGGGCCGGTCTGCGAAACCGGCGACACCTTTGCGGTCGATCGCGACTTGCCGCCGTTTGCCGAGGGCGATCTCGTTGCGTTTACGGCGGCGGGGGCCTATGGCGCGGTCATGAGCACGACCTACAACAGTCGGTTGCTGGTGCCGGAAGTGCTGGCTTCCGGCAATCGCTTTGCCGTGATCCGGGCACGGCCGAGCTATGAAGCGCTGTTGTCCTTGGATACCATTCCGCAATGGCTTTCCGATCGGCTCCCCGAATTGCCGGGGGATCCGCCACGGAAGCGAGGTGCCGCATGACCGATCGCTCGTCGACCTCCGGTACGCTGTTCGCGATGCGGCTGCGTCTCGCCCGCTCCGTCCTGGCGTGGGAGCGGGTTTGGCCGGCCTGCTGGCCCGCCGTCGCGGCGCTCGGAGCGTTCCTTGTTTTTGCCCTCTTCGATGTGCTGCCGAGTTTGCCGGGCTGGTTGCACGCGAGCGCTCTGCTCGTGCTCGGAGCGGCCTTTGTGACGGCCCTGGCCGCAGCCTTCCGGCGACTCGTCGTGCCTGACGGTTCTGCCGCGCGTCGTCGGATCGAGCAGGCGAGCGGATTGCAGCACCGGCCACTGCAGGCGCTCGCAGATCGGCCGAGCGGACAGCTCGACACGCAGGCAGCGGGGCTGTGGCGAGCCCACCTGCGGCGCATGGAGGCGGCGACTCGCCGGTTGCGCATCGGCCTGCCGCGAGCCGGGTTCGCGTCGCGCGACCCACGGGGAATGCGAGTCGTCCTGACGATCTTGCTGCTGCTCGGGATTGTCGATGCCGGGAGCGATTGGCGAGATCGCCTCGCGCGCGCCGCGTCGCCAAACCTGGCGGGAGGCTCGCCCGTGACCACCGCCAGCCTCGACATCTGGGTAACACCGCCCGAATACACGGGGCTGGCGCCGCTATTTCTGCGGCCGGGACCGGCAGAAGCGATCCGCATCCCAACCGGCAGCAAGCTGCTCGCCCAGGTGCATGGCGGGTCGTCGGTTCCGCACCTCGCGATCGACAGCGACAGTAGCGAGTTTGACCTCGTCGATAAGCAGAACTTCCGCGCCTCGGCCACCCTGACCAGCGGCAAGCAGCTTAGGGTGACCCAGGGCGGCACGGCGCTCGGCAGCTGGCCGATCGAGATAATCCCGGACAATCCGCCTAAGATCGCCTTTGCCAAACCGCCTGAAGGGACGACCCATGCGGCGTTGCGCATAGATTATCAAGCTAGCGACGATTACGGGGTCGAAGCCGTCAAGGCCGTGATCCGGCGCGACGGCGGCGAGTCCGACGAGGTAATCGAGCTCGAAGCACCGCTGCCGGGGCTGCACCTCAAGGAGGCCCAGGCCACCAGCTACCACGATCTGTCGCCGCATCCCTGGGCCGGGCTGCCGGTCGAGATCCGGCTCGTCGCGACCGACGCGCTCGGCCAGACCGGCGAGAGCGAGCCGGTTCACATGAAGCTGCCGGAACGCAGCTTCGAGCACCCGATCGCCCGCGCGATCATCGACCAGCGCAAGGAGCTGGCAACCGACCCCGGGTCGCGGTTGGCGGTAGCGGACACGTTGAGCGATCTGCGCGAACGGCCGCAGCTCTACCGTGACGACACGGTCGCCTTCCTCGGAATGCGGCTGGCCGAAGAGCGTCTGCGGATCAATGATGACGCGACAGCGATCGCCGAAGTGCAGCAGCTGTTGTGGGACACCGCGCTGCGCATCGAGGACGGACGGATGTCGCTGGCGGAACGTGAGATGCGGCGGCTGCAGCAGCAGTTGCAGGACGCGCTCGCAAAGAACGCCCCCGACGCGGAGATCGACCGCCTGATGAAGGAGCTGCAGCAGGCGCTCGACCGCTATCTGCAGGCGCTCGCCGAAAATATGGCGCGCAACCCGGACCAGTTTCAGCAGCCGATCGATCCCTCCAAGGTGATCAGCAGCCGCGATCTGCAACGCATGCTCGACCGGGCCCGCGATCTCGCCAAGAACGGCGCGCGTGATCAGGCGCGCGAGTTGTTGTCGCAATTGCAGAACATGCTGGAAAACTTGCGAATGGCTCGGCCCGGCCAAATGCCGCAGCAGGGGTCGAGCGAGGCGCAACAGATGATGCGCGATATGCACGAGCTGATGCAGCGGCAACAACAGCTTCTCGATCGCAGCTTCCGCGCCCAGCAACAAGGCCAACAGGGTCAGCAAGGCCGACAGGGCCAGCAGGGGCGGAATGGGCAGCGCGGGCAGCAGCAAGGGGGCGACCAACCCGACCCCAACGGCCAGCTTGGCGACGCCGCAGGGCAACAGGAAGGGTTGCGCCGCATGCTCGGCGACATGATGCGCCGGCTCGGCGATGGGCTCGGCGATATCCCCGAACCTTTGGGCCGGGCCGAACGGGCGATGCGCGACGCCACCGGTGCCCTGCAGCGCCGTGAGCCCGGCGAGGCGATCGGCCCGCAGACCGACGCGCTCGACCAGTTGCAACAGGCGGCGCGCGATTTCGCCCAACAGATGCAGCGCCGCATGCAGGGTCAATGGGGCAACTCGAACGATGATGAAGTCGGCGCCACCGACGGACAGCCGCGTGACCGGGTCGAGCGCGATCCGCTCGGCCGGCCATTGTCGAATAACGGGATGTATGACCAGGGCGACGTCAAAATCCCTGACCAGAACACTCTGCAGAAGGCCCGCGAGATCCTGGATGAACTGCGCCGCCGCGCCGGTGAGCGCTTCCGACCCGAAATCGAGCTGGACTACATCGATCGCCTTTTGAAGAGATTTTAAGCTTGACCGAAGGCTAGTCCGCGCCTTCAATCCCTTGACGTTTCTCCTCGTCACGTCCGGGCTCGCCCCGGGCTTCCCGTTGACCAGCCGTTAACCAGTTGCCGGATTAACGCCGGCAATCGTGTATTGAGACCATCTTGCGAGATCCGAAAAGGGGACAATGGATCGACGTCTGTTCTTATCCTTGGTTGCTGGATGTGCCGCGTGGCCGTCTGTGTCGCGTGCACTTCCTCGTCCGCCCAGCGCGCTGCGCCGGCTGCGCCTCGTCAATGCCCATACCGGGGAGACGTTCGATGGCGCCTACCGCAACGATAAAGGCCCGATCCAACGTGTCGTCGACGAGCTCTGCATCTTCCTGCGCGACCATCATTCGGGTGAGACAACTCAGATCGATGTCGGAGTGATCGATTTTCTCGCCGACGTCCTCGATTCAGTCGGCGAGAGCAGAGCAACTATCCTCTCGGCCTATCGCACGGCCGAGACCAACGCGATGCTCGCCCGCACGATGTTCGGCGTCGCCGAGCACAGCCAGCATATCGTTGGCCGAGCCCTCGACGTGCATTTCGGGTCGAGGCTTTCCGAGGCGATGACCGCCGCTCGGGCGATGCAGCGGGGCGGCGTCGGCTGGTACCCGCATTCCGGCTTTATCCACATCGACACCGGCCCGGTGCGGAATTGGACCCTCGACGAGCGCGGGTTGGACGGGCTGCTGGTGTTTGACGGCCGCCATCTGAAGATCGACGGCAGAGGTCGGGTCCTGCTCGGCGGCCCATGGCAGCCGCTGACCGTGCCCGAGCGTCTTGTGCTGCAGCGTCAGCTCGCCCGAGCGGAATTCATTGCCCGCACCGGCAGCCTGCGCCTCAACCCGTGATCGCGACCCCGATCAGCTTGCCGACGCCGTAGGTCACGCCGGCGGCGGCAAAACCCACCAGCACCTGACGCATCCCGGAAAACCACACCCCGAGCCCGGTGAAGAGCGTGGTGCCGGCGCCGATCAGGAACAGCGCCACGCCGCTCGCCGCTAAACTGGCGAGCACGGCCGGTCCGCCCGCCGCCACAAAGTATGGGGCGACCGGAAAAATTGCGCCGATCGAGAACAGCAGGAAAGACGTCCCCGCAGCCGCCCACGCGGAGCCGCCAAGCTCGTCGGGATCGATCCCCAACTCCTCGCGAACCAGGGTGTCGAGGGCGGTCTCCTTATTGGCGATCAGCCGTTTCGACAGCACTTTCGCCTGGTCTTCAGGGAGACCTTTTGCCTGGTAGATCAGCGCGAGCTCCTCCTGTTCCTCCTCCGGCACCTGCTCGAGCTCATCGGCCTCGGTTTTGATCTGCCGCTGATAGGATTCTCGCGTCGTGCTAACGGACAGCCATTCGCCCAACGCCATCGAGCAGGCCCCGGCCAAGAGGCCCGCCAGGCCGGTAACGAGAATGGCATGAGGCGCGAGGTTCGCTCCGGCGACACCCATGACGAGGCTCAGATTGGAACAGAGCCCATCATTGGCGCCGAGCACGGCGGCGCGCAGCGCATTGCCGCCCAACGCGCGATGGCGCCCCTCCAGCCGGGCGATTGTCGGGCCGCTGAACGCCCCCGGCGAAGGGGCGGCCAGCGCTTCGATGATGCGGGCATGCGATCGCTCCGCGGCCGGCAGCCCACCGGCGACGGCATCCGGCTGCTTGTCGTAGGTTCCGCTGTCCATCTGCTCGAGCGTGTTGACGGTCGGCAGAACAAAAGCCGGGCCGAAGCGGCGTGCCAGCCACGCGAGCGCCCGGGTCCGAAAGCTTGGCCGCACGCTCGGCAGGCGCTGACCGATCGCGCCGATCTTGCGTCTCCAGAACTCGGCATGGGCCTCCTCGACCGCTCCGAGGCGGGCATACACTTGCGCCAATTCCGGGTTCTTTTCGGTTTGCGACAGGGTGCGATAGAGCGCGGCGCTATCGACCTCCCCCTGTAGATTGGCCGTATAACGCCGCCTCGGGTCCTCCTCGGCCACGATTGCGCTCCCGTTGCCCGGTCACCTGAATTGCGGCGGCGGCGTTTGCACGATCGGCGCTGCGGCGTCGAGGATTTGACGCCGATCCCTGGAGCCGGGCGGATAGATGCGTTCGCAGTTGATCAGCTGCTTGGTCCGCTTTGCGGCGGCACCGGTCGCCACGACATGCCGATCCCAGCCCTCGGTATAGACGGCGCCCCAGGGCCCGAGATCGAGGATCGTCGTGTACCAATCGATCCGCAGCGGCAGCATCGGTTTGCCAAACAGGTCACACACCACGTTGTGGCCGGCAAAGCGGCCCATCGGGCGTGCATGCTGGCACGACATGACCGAGCTGTGGCGATCATCGACCATCGCACAGCCGGCGTCACCCGCGGCAAAGACGTCCGCCACGCCCTCGACTCTCATATAGCGATCCACCGGGACGCGGCCGAACCGGTCGCGCTCGACCGGAAACAACTCGGTCAGCGGGTTGGCGCGCATTCCGGCGCACCACACGACGGTCGCGGCTGGGATCTTTTCACCGGTCGACAATATGGCGCCCGTGCCGTCGATGGCGCTGACCGAGACCCCGCTGCGCGTTGTCACTCCGAGAGAGGCCAGTGCCTCATCGATTACGAGACACGCCTCCCCGCCCATGTCGGAACCGAACCTTGGCTGGTGATCCGCCAGGATTACCTGAGGGGCGTCGGCTTGCTCTGCGGCGGCGCGGGCCTTACGCAATTTTCCGCGCAGCTCAGTCGCCACCTCTATGCCGGTCAAGCCAGCACCGACGACAAGTGCGGTGAACTGGCCGGGCGACCGCGGCCGCTCCGAGAGCCGCTCGATGTGGGTGTTGAGTTGCGCCGCGCCGTCATAGGTATCGACGTCAAAGGCGCACTCGGCGAGCCCCGGTATAGCGGGGCGAACAAGCCGGCTGCCGAGGGCAAACACCAGACGATCAAACGGCAGCAGCCGACGCGCAGTCCCAATCGAACAGGCCACCTGGTGGCCCGCGAAATCGACGTCGAGAACCTCGCCGACGATGTAGTCAATCCCGATCGGCGTCAGCACATCGTCGAGCGCCACCCTGACGCTGCGCAGATCGGGTTCATAATTCCGCACCCGGATTGCGTGCCAGCGATCGCGATTGACGACCGTTACCTGGACCGCATCCCGGCCGATCTGTAATTCATCGAGGGCGCGCGCCGCGCCGACCGCGCTCCACAGACCGGCGAACCCGGCGCCCAAGACAAGGATTTGCGCCATCAACCGCTCGCGCGATCAACCGTTTGGATGACTTCAAACCCTTCGAACTCGGGATGGCCGAGATAGAGCGGGCGGTTCTGCCCGGCGCTCTGGTGGGCGAGGCGGAACGCTTCCGACCGCGTCCACGCCTCGAAGTCCCGCCTGGTCCGCCAAATGGTGTGGGAGGCATAGAGCACATGGTCCTCTCGCTCCGGCCCGCGCAGCAGATGAAACTCGACGAACCCCGGAACCGCGTGCAAATGCGTGTCGCGCGATGTCCAGACTTGCTCGAACTCGGCCCGCAATTGGGGCGTGACCTTAAAGCGATTCATTGCAATGAACATTTGCCCGTCCTGCTCCGTGCCCGCCCTGCGCGTGGGTCGGATTGACGATAATTCGATCAAGCCGGGTTATCGAGCGTTATGCGCTCATTGCTTGGCGAACGTAACGACGACGCCGGTGGCGGCATCGTCGGGATGCGGGAACGGTGTCGTGAAATGGGCGACCGCACCGGGGGCCAGTTGAGGCTTCGGCGGATCGATGACCTTGAATTGAACTTCCTTCTCGGCGGCGTCGCGCAACGCCACACGCAGCCGCGGCACATCCAGCGTCATCTTCCCAGTATTGGCGATATCGCCGTCGATGATCAGACCGTCGGGGGTGCGTGTCGGGATCAGCTTTTCGATTTTGAGCTTGGCGCCGGGCAATTCGACGGGCAGGCCCGCCAGAACGTAAAGCCGGGCAGCCGGCGGCCAAATTGCGACGATAGCGCCGCGGGCGACGACGATCCCGGCCACTACGGCAAGAGCGAACAGCACCGCCAGCACGAGCCAATGGACCGCCGTCCATCGGCGCCGGCTGCCTTGCGACGGCCGGTACGCAGCGCGACTGCGGCCCGCTGGAGCCTCACTGATCGCTGGCGACACCGCTCCCGGGCGAGGCGGGACTTCGAGCGCTGGTTCGATCCGGCGTTCGAGCCGCGCGGAGTCGTGGTTCGCACCCGGATCGGGTTGGGCAGACTGATGCCAGGTGTGGCCGCAGCTGGCGCAGCGGACGGTGCGGCCGGTGCGCTCGCCGAATGCCTGTTCGTCGACCAGATAGCGGGTCCGGCAAATCGGGCAACTGAGAATCATCGGGCCACCGTCGAGGGCGGCTGACGCCTCATGCAGCGGCCGGCGATCCGCCGCGTCGGGCGAGCTCGCGGACATGATAATCGGCATCACCGAACATCGTGTCGATCATCGTGACACGCTTGAAGTAATGGCCGACCTTGTACTCCATCGTCATGCCGATGCCGCCGTGCAGCTGGACCGATTGCTGCCCGATGAATTTGCCGGAACGGCCGATCTGCACTTTGGCGGACGAGAGCGCGTTGCGCCGTTCGGGGGCATTTTCCTCGGCCGCCATCATCGTCGCGAACATCGCCATGCTGCGCGCCTGCTCCAAGGCGATCAGCATATCGACCGCGCGATGCTGCAGGATCTGGAAGCTACCGATCTCACGGCCGAACTGGCGGCGCGTCTTGAGGTAGTCGACGGTCAGCTCATGCATCGCCGTCATCGCGCCGACCGCCTCGGCGCACAGCGCTGCTATCGCCTCGTCGACGACACGCTCGACGAGCGGCAATGCCGCCCCCGGCTGGCTCAGCACTCCTTCGGGACCGACCCGCACCTGCGCCAGCGAGACCTCCGCGGCGCGCAGACCGTCCTGGGTCGGGTAGCCGCGGCGGGATAGGCCCGCGGCCGCGCCGTCGACGATAAAAACAGCGACCCCATCGCGGTCGCGCCGGCCACCGCCGACCCGCGCGGTGACGATCAGTTTGTCGGCGGTGTCGCCGTGCAGCACCACCCCCTTTTCGCCCTCAAGGATCCAGGCGGATCCATCGCGCACCGCTCTCATCTCGATGTCATGCAGGTCGTAGCGCGATTGCCGCTCGGTGTGGGCGAAGGCAACGGTCAGGCTGCCGTCGGCGATCTTGGGAACGAGTTCGGCACATTGCTCGGCGCTGCCGCCGTGACGCAGAAACCCGCCGCCGAGCACTACGGTCGCGAGAAACGGCTCCAGCGCCAGAGCGCGGCCGAAGGCTTCCATCGCGATCATCATCTCAACGGCGCCGCCGCCCGAGCCGCCATAGCGTTCTTCGAAGGGCAGGCCGAGCAGCCCGAGGCCGGCATATTGCGCCCACAATTGGCGGCTCCAGCCTTCGGGGCTCTGCCCATAGGCTTTGCGCTGCTCGAAAGCGTAGCGGTCGCCGATCAGCCGATCGAGGCTCTCCTTCAACAGCCGCTGCTCTTCGCTAAGGTCGAAATCCATCGGTTGGAGTCCCTCCCCGCCCTAACCGTCGAATTTGGTTGTCACAGTCCTAAAATCGCTTTGGCGATAATGTTCTTCTGGATCTCGTTGGTGCCGCCGTAAATCGAGGTCTTGCGCCAGTTGAAATAGGTCGGCGCGATCGGACCGGCCCATTCGGGCCCGATCGGCGGCTCGTTCCAGCGCTCGTCGTCCTCGTGCTCGGGCTGGTACGGCATCGCGTAAGGTCCGACAACCTCGAGCAACAATTCGGTCGTCGCCTGCTGGATCTCCGAGCCCTTGATCTTCAGAATCGACGAGGCCGGGTCGGGCTTGTTGTCGGTGCGCTGGCGCTCGGCGGCGACGACCCGCAGCTGCGTCATCTCGAGCGCCTTCAGCTCGACCTCGACCGCGGCGAGCTTCTCGCGAAAGCGCTCGTCCTCGATCAGCGGCTTGTCGCCGGCGCGCTCCATCGCGGCCAGCTCCTTGACCCGCCGGATGCGTTCCTTGGAGAGGCCGACCCGCGCGATCCCGGTGCGCTCGCGACCGAGCAGGTATTTCGCGTAGTCCCAGCCCTTGTTCTCCTGGCCAACCAGGTTCTCGGCCGGAACCTTGACGTCGTCGAAGAACACCTCGTTGACCTCATGCCCGCCATCGATCGTGATAATCGGGCGCACTGTGATCCCCGGGGTCTTCATGTCGATCAGCAGAAATGAGATCCCCTCCTGCTTCTTGGCCTGCAGGTCGGTGCGCACCAGGCAGAAGATCCAGTCGGCGTGCTGCGCCAGGGTCGTCCAGGTCTTTTGCCCGTTGACGATGTAGTAATCGCCGTCCCGCTTGGCGGCGGTCCGCAACGAGGCAAGGTCTGAGCCCGCGCCCGGCTCGGAAAAGCCCTGGCACCACCAGTCGTCGAGATTGGCGATGCGCGGCAGATAACGCTTCTTCTGCTCGGTCGAGCCGAAGGCGATGATGACCGGCCCGACCATCGTGACGCCGAAGCCGAGCGGCTGCGGCGCGGGTGTCTGCTGCAGCTCGTCCTGGAACATGTATTGCTGAACCGGGGTCCAGCCGGTGCCGCCCCATTCGACCGGCCAGTTCGCCACCGCCCAGCCCTTGGCGTTGAGGATGCGCTGCCAGGTGACGATGTCGTCCTTGGCGAGGTGCTTGCCTTCGATCAGCTTGTCGCGAATGGTCTCAGGAAGGTTGGTGCGGAAAAACGCCCGCACCTCGTCGCGAAACGCGAGCTCTTCGGGGGTGAAGCGGAGGTCCATGACGCGAACTCCCTATTTTGTCACCCCGGCGAAAGCGGGGGTCCAGGGCAACCGTCTGGGACTGCGGCGCTGGATTCCCGCTTGCGCGGGAATGACGGGGTGGCGGTGGCGACGGACTCGCCTCACGACCCGAACCCTCGGCCTTCGGCGGCGAGGCGTTTGATCAGCTGCGCGGGCCGAAGGGTCTCGTCGCCAGATCGGTCGGCATAGTAGGTCAGCCGGTCGCGGATATGCGCGAGGCCGCGCCGATCGGCATAATACATCGGTCCGCCGCGCCACACAGGCCAGCCATAGCCGTAGACCCAGATCACGTCGATGTCGCTCGGCCGCGCGGCAATGCCCTCGTCGAGGATGCGGGCGCCTTCATTGATCATCGGCAGGATCATTCGCTCGACGATCTCCTCCTCGCCGATCGGCCGCCGATTGAGGCCGAGCCGGGACGAGGCCTCGAGGATGATCCCCTCGACCTCGGGATCGGGCACCGGCGTGCGCGACCCGGCATCATAGCGGAAATATCCCTTCCCGGTCTTCTGGCCGTAATGCCCGGCTGCGCAAAGCGCATCCTCGACCAGCGCGCGCTCGCCGCGGCCCTGGCGAATCCGCCAGCCGACATCGAGCCCGGCGAGATCCATCATCGCGCACGGCCCCATCGGCAAGCCGAACCCGACGACCGCGGCATCGACCTCGTGCGGCGACGCGCCTTCGAGCAACAGCCGCTCGGTCTCGACCGACCGCCGCGCCAGCATCCGATTGCCGACAAAACCGTAGCAGACGCCGACGATGACCGGCACTTTGCCGAGGCGTCGTCCGAGTGCGACAGCGGTGGCCAGCGCGGCGAACGAGGTCTGCGCCCCGCGCACGATCTCCAACAGTCGCATGACGTTCGCCGGGCTGAAGAAATGCATGCCGAGAACGTCGTGCGGCCGCGCCGTGGCCCGTGCGATCTCATCGACGTCGAGGGTCGATGTGTTGGTGGCGAGCAGCGCATTCGGCTTGGCGAGCCGGTCGAGATCGGCAAAGACCCGCTTTTTGACGTCCATCTCCTCGAACACCGCCTCGATCACGACATCGGCGCTGCCGGCGGCGTCGAGCGTGGTGACGCCGCTGATCAGCGCCATGCGGCGCTCCATCTCGTCGGCGGCGAGCCCGCCGCGCGACACGGTCGTGCGGTAATTGGCGGCCACCCGGTCGAGACCCTTTTGCAATAGGTCGCCGCCGGTCTCGATGACCGTGACCGGAATTCCCGCGTTAGCGAAGCACATCGCGATCCCGCCGCCCATCGTGCCGGCGCCGATGACGGCGCCGGTTGCGATCGGGCGCGGCCTTGCTGCTTCGGGCATGCCGGGCACCTTCGCCGCCTCACGCTCGGCGAAGAAGATGTGGCGCTGCGCCTTCGACTGGTCGCCGGCGACCAGTTGGCGAAACAGCTCGGCTTCGCGTTTCAACCCCTCATCAAACGGCAGGATGATGGCGTTGCGCACCGCTTCGACACAGGCGGCGGGCGCTTCTCGGCCACGCAGCCGGTGGCTCAGCGCTTCGGCGGCATCGGCGAAACCCTCACCAATCAGCTTATCTTCGCGGTCGCGGACGAGCCGAAGCGGCCGCCGCTCCGCCAGCACGCGGCAGGCAAAAGCGGTCGCGGCCGCGGTCAGATCCCCTTCGGCAATTTCATCGATTATCCCATCCGCCAGCGCTTCGGCCGCCGCTACCGGCTCGCCGGTGACGATCATCCTCAGCGCCTTTTCGGGCCCGATCAGCCGCGGCAGGCGCTGGGTGCCGCCAGCGCCGGGCAGCAGGCCGAGCTTGACCTCGGGCAGCCCGACCCGCGTGCCGGGAGCGGCGACACGATAGTGACCGGCGAGCGCCAGCTCGAAGCCGCCGCCCAGGGCCGTCCCGTGCAATGCCGCGATCACCGGCTTTGGCATGGCCTCGATCAGGGCAATTACATCGTGCAGGCTCGGGGCCTGCGGCGGCTTGCCGAATTCGGTGATGTCGGCGCCGGCGAAAAAGGTGCGGCCGGCGCAGGCGATCACCATCGCCTTGACCGCGCCATCGTCGCGCGTCCTTTGCAGCGCCTCGGCGAGCCCGGCGCGCACCTCGTGCTTCAGCGCGTTGACCGGTGGGTTGTCGACCGAGACGACCGCAATCTCGCCTTCCTGGCGGAGATCGACGCTGGGGTTGATATTGCCCATGGTGCTCCCGGCTCCTGCCGCCTCACCGAGGAGACTATCCCGACCGCCAAGGCCGCGCAATGAAGGGCGGAATTGGACAAACCGCACGACCCGCAGCGGCTTGACTTGAAAGGCCGAGCCCGGCAGGTTCGATACCGAACAGGGTCGCGAAACACGGTTGCGGGGAGATAGATGGGCCGCGCCGAGCTGCTCGAGGTCCGCGATGTCGCGTTGCGGTTCGGCGGTATTGTCGCGCTCGATGGCGTCTCGTTCGATCTCGAGGAAGGCCAGATCCTCGGCCTCATCGGCCCGAACGGCGCCGGCAAGACGACGCTGTTCAATTGCGTCAGCCGGCTCTACACGCCCAACCGTGGCGACATTCTGTTCGAAGGCCGCTCAATGTTGGGCCGACCGCCGCATCGCATCGCCGAGATCGGGATCGGGCGCACCTTTCAGAACCTCGCGCTGTTCGGTCCGCAATCGGTGCTCGACAATGTCCGCCTCGGCGCTCATGCCCATAGCCGCAGCGACTTCGTCAGCGACACGTTGCGCCTGCCCTGGGCGCGCCGGCAGGAGACAGCGGTGAGCGAGACCGCCTGGTCGCTGCTCCATATGCTCGATCTCGAAGACGTGGCGTTGCGGCCGGCCGCCGGTTTGCCGCTCGGCACGCGCAAGCGGGTCGAGTTGGCCCGTGCATTGGCGGGCCGCCCCAAGCTCGTGCTGCTCGACGAACCGGCGGGCGGGCTCAATCACGAGGAGGTCGGCGAGCTCGGCCTCCTCATTCGCCGGGTGCGCGACGAGCGCCAGGTCACGGTGCTGCTGGTCGAGCATCACATGAACCTGGTCATGTCGGTTTCCGACAAGGTCGTGGCGCTCGATTTCGGCCGCAAGATCGCCGAGGGCACGCCCGCCGAGGTGCAGCAGAACGAAGCGGTCATCGAGGCCTATCTCGGCACCGGCCACAAGACCGTAGATGCCGCTTCCGGCGGGAAACCGGCCCGCATGATGCTCGAGATCGCCGGCCTGGAGGCGTTCTACGGCGAGCAGCAGGCGCTGTTCGGGGTCGGGTTCGATCTCGATGCGGGGCATGTGCGCACCCTGCTGGGGGCCAATGGCGCCGGCAAGACGACGGTGCTGCGCGCGCTCTGCGGCATGGTGCGAACCGGTGGCGAGATCCGTTTCGACGGAAAATCGATCAACGGTTGGGCGACCGAGGATATCGTCCGGCTTGGCGTTGCCCACGTGCCGGAGGGACGCGGCACCTTTGTGCGCCTGACGGTCGAGGAAAACCTGCAGCTCGGCGCGATGACGCGCCGCGACCACGCCGCAATCGCGGCGGATATCGAGCAAATCTATCACCATTTCCCGCGCCTCAAGGAGCGTCGGACGCAGCAGGCCGGCCTGCTCTCCGGCGGCGAGCAGCAGATGCTCGCGGTTGGCCGGGGGTTGATGCTGCGGCCGCGCCTGATGCTGCTCGACGAACCCTCGTTCGGGCTGGCGCCGTTGGTCGTCGAAGAGTTGTTCGGGATTCTGCGCGAGGTCAACCGCGACACCGGCGTCGCGATGCTGATCGTCGAGCAGAACGCCGCGCTGGCCCTCGAACTGGCAGAGCACGCCTATCTGCTCGAAACCGGCCGCATTGTTATGGACGGGCCGTCCGAAGCGATCGCCGCCGACGAGGCCGTGCGCCGCGCCTATCTGGGTTATTGAGCGAGGAGCGCCGATGCAATTGCTGCTGCAACAGGTGATGGCCGGCCTTGCCAACGGCGCAATCTACGCCCTCGTGGCGCTCGCCGTCGTGATGATCTACCAGGCGATCGATCACCTCAACTTCGCGCAAGGCGAGATGGCTACGTTCTCGACCTATGTCGCCTGGCAGCTGATCGCTTGGGGCACGCCGTATTGGCTGGCATTCGTGGCCGTGGTGATCCTGTCGTTCATCGGCGGCGTCGCCATCGAGCGGATCCTGTTCAAGCCGCTGCACAACGCCTCGATCCTGGCCAATCTGGTCGCCTTTATCGCCCTGTTCAGCATCCTGAACAGCGGCGACGGCTATCTTTGGGATTATACGATCAAGACCTTCCCGAGCCCGTTCGGCACCAAGCCGCTGTTCGGCAGCGTCCTGATCGACGCCCATGAAGCCGGGATGATCGGCGTGACCGCGGTGATGCTGGGTCTGATCTACCTGTTCTTCCGCGGTACGCGGCTCGGCCTCGCGATGCGGGCCGCCGCTGCCAATCCGGAATCGGCCCGCCTGGTCGGCATACGGGTCGGCTGGATGACGGCGCTCGGCTGGGGCATTGCGGCGGCGATCGGCGGCGTCGCCGGCATGCTGATCGCGCCGATCGTGTTTCTCGATCCGAACATGATGTTCGGCGTCCTGCTTTACGGGTTTGCCGGCGCCGTGCTGGGTGGGCTGACAAGCCCGGCCGGCGCGGTGCTGGGCGGCTTTGCCGTCGGCGTCATCGAGAACCTGGCGGGCACGTTCATCCCCTATTTCGGCCGCGACCTGAAGCTGACGATCGCGCTGTTGGTGATCGTCGCGGTGCTGATGGTGCGGCCCGCCGGGCTTTTTGGACGCAGCGTGGTGAGCCGGGTATGACGACACCGCAACAAGATACCGCGCTCTTCGCACCCTCCGGCCAGGCGCGCGCGCAGCGGGCGGCGTGGCTTTCGACCCGGCACTGGATGTTGGCGGGCGTTTTGGCGGTCGCGGTGGTGCTGCCCTTCGTTTTCCAGGGCTTTGTCGTCTTCCAGTTGACCGAGGTGATGATCTACGGGTTGGCGATTCTCGGCCTCAACCTGCTTGACCGGCTTCAATGGCCAGTTCTCGGTGGGGCACGGCGCGTTTTACGGCCTCGGCGCCTATGCCACCGCGATCCTGATGCAGCGCTACGGCGTTGCCTATTACTGGACGGTGCCGGCGGCCGGCGGGGTCTGCTTCGCGGTCGGCGCCCTGTTCGGATTGCCGGCGCTGCGGCTGCAGGGCCTCTATCTCGCGCTTGCCACCTTTGCGCTGGCGGTTGCGCTGCCGCAGCTCCTGAAATTTCATGGTCTTGAAGACTGGACCGGCGGCGTCCAGGGCATCGTCGTCGATCAGCCGGATGCACCCGGATTCCTGCCGCTCGATACCGATCAGTGGCTCTACTATTTTACCCTGGCGGTCGTGCTGGCCATGTTCGCCGGCGCCGCCAATCTGGTGAAGAGCCGCACCGGCCGCGCCATCATGGCGATCCGCGATCACCCGATCGCGGCCGCCGCAATGGGGATCAACGAGCCGCTCTACAAGACACTGACCTTTGGCGTCAGCGCGCTTTACACCGGCGTCGCCGGAGCCCTGGGGGCGCTCGCGGTGCAGTTCGTCGCCCCCGACAGTTTCAGCCTCTTCCTGTCAATCTATTTTCTCGTCGGTCTCATACTCGGCGGCATGGGCTCGCTGCCGGGCTGCCTGTTCGGCGGCTTGTTCGTGCTCTACGTGCCGAACATCGCCGAATCCGTGTCGCGCGGGTTGGCGGGCGCCATCTATGGTGTCATCATGCTGCTGGTGATTTTCGTGATGCCGTCCGGCGCCGCCGGCTTCACGCGGTTGGCGTTCGCGTATGTGTCGCGATGGCGCAATCGGTAAAGGCCGGGCCGTAAGTCGGCCGCATATTTTGCAAGGGAGGTCACCATGAGGAACCTGACACGCCGCACCATTCTCGCCGCCGCGCCCGCGCTGGCCGTCGGTGGCCCGCTCCTGGCGACACGATCGGCGCGGGCCGCCAAGCAATACGGTCCGGGGGTCACCGATACCGAGATCAAGATCGGCAACACCGGCCCCTATAGCGGCCCGCTCTCGAACGCCAGCCCGATCCCGATATCGATGGCCGCCTATTTCAAGATGATCAACGACCAGGGCGGCATCAACGGCCGCAAGATCACCTTCATCTCCGATGACGACGGCTATTCCCCGCCCAAGACCGTCGAGATGACGCGCAAGCTGGTCGAGAGCGACCAAGTTCTCTTCACTGCCGGCCAGCTCGGGACCCCGACCAACAGCGCGGTCTGGCACTACATGAACGAGAAGAAGGTGCCGCAATTATTCGTCAGCACCGGCGCCACCAAGTGGGACGACCCGAAGGGCCATCCCTGGACCATGGGCTTTTTCGTCAGCTACCAGGCGGAGGGGCGTATCTACGCGGCCTATATCCTGAAGAACAAGCCCGACGCCAAGATCGGCGTGCTCTATCAGAACGACGATTTCGGCAAGGACTATCTGAAGGGGGTGGTCGACGGGCTCGGCGACAAGGCAGCCTCGATGGTCAAGATGAAGATTTCCTACGAGACCACCGACGCGACCGTCAATTCGCAGATCCTCGAGCTGCGCGCGGCGGGCTGCGATGTCCTCGTCACCATCGCGATCCCCAAATTCGGCGCCCAGGCGATCAGAAAGGTGGGCGAGATCGGATGGAAACCGCTGCACATCCTGAACGGCATCGCCTCGTCCGTCGGCGTGACGTTGAAGCCGGCCGGCCTCGAAAATGCGAAGGGCATCATCAGCGACAATTCCTTCAAGGACCCCACCGATCCCCAATGGCAAAACGATGCGGGCTACAAGTGGTGGGTCTCGTTCATGGACAAGTATTACCCGAGCGGCGACAAGACCGATCAACAGAACGTCTACGGCCAGTCGATTGCCGCGACGACCGTCCAGATGCTGAAGCAGTGCGGCGATGAGCTGACCCGCGACAACGTGATGAAGCAGGCGGCCAACCTGCATCATCTCGAACTGCCGATGCTGTTGCCCGACATCACGATCAACACCAGCCCGACAAATTTCGCGCCGATCAGGCAGGCCCAGATGAGGCGCTTCGACGGCGAGCGCTACATTCCATTCGGTCCCGTCCTGACCGGCGCGATCGGCTGAAAAAGCACCCGCGCGCCCGCACCACGCAAATTTGTGGCGGTGGGCGCGGCCGCGCTTTACCGTGCCAAGCCGCCGAGGGGCGCGGTTTCTGCGATAAACGCACGAACATCGCGCTAGGGAGATCATGATGAAGCAGCTCACGCGTCGCACGCTTCTCGCAGCCGCGCCTGCCGCGCTGGCGTTCGGAGGTCCGCTCTTAACGGCGCGGCCGGTCCGTGCGGCCAAGCAATACGGCCCGGGCGTTACCGATACCGAGATCAAGATTGGCAATACCTGCTTCTACAGCGGACCGGCCTCATCCTACGGAACGATCGGCAGAGCGATGGCCGCCTATTACAAAATGGTCAACGACCAGGGCGGGGTGAACGGGCGCAAGATCGACTTCATCTCGTACGACGACGCCTATTCGCCGCCGAAGACCGTCGAGATGACGCGCAAGCTGATCGAGGAAGACCAGGTCTTCCTGGATGCCGGTCCGCTCGGGACGCCGACCAACAGCGCGATCTGGCACTACATGAACCAGCACAAGGTGCCGCAGCTGTTCGTCAGTACCGGCGCCACCAAATGGGACGATCCGAAGGGCCATCCCTGGACCATCGGCTGGCAGCCGAATTACCAGAGCGAGGGCCGCATCTATGCTGCCTACATCTTGAAGGAAAAGCCGGACGGCAAGATCGGGGTGCTCTATCAGGACGACGATTTCGGCAAGGACTATCTGAAGGGCGTCACCGACGGGCTCGGCGCCAAGGCGGTCTCGATGATCGCCGTCAAGGCGTCCTACGAGACCACCGATCCCACCGTCGACTCGCAGGTCATCGGCATGAAGGCCGCGGGTTGCGACGTCTTCGTCAACACCGCGATCCCCAAATTTGCCGCCCAGTCGATCAAGAAGGCGGCGGAGATCGAGTGGAAGCCGCTGCATATATTGAGCAGCATCGGCAATTCCGTCGCCGCCACCTTGAAGCCGGCCGGTTTGGAAATCTCCAAGGGCGTCGTGTCCGACTTTTACTTGAAAGACCCGACCGACCCCGAATGGCAGAACGACGCCGGCTACAAGTGGTGGGTCGGCTTCATGGACAAATATTATCCGAGTGGCGACAAAACCGATGCCGGCAATGTCTATGGCCCCTCCAACGCGGCGACGGTCGTGCAGGTGCTGAAGCAATGCGGCGACGAGTTGACCCGCGAAAACGTGATGAAGGAGGCTGCCAACCTGCATGATTTCCGGGTGCCGATGCTGCTGCCCGGGATCACCATCAACACCAGCCCGACCGATTTCGCCCCGGTCAAGCAGGTCCAGATGGGGCGTTTTGACGGCGAGGCATGGCGTCGGTTCGGCCCCATCCTAACGGGCGCGATCGGCTGAACGTGGCCCGCAACGGCGGTAGCTGAGCTGCCGGGCCGCCAGCGCGCGGCTTGGCGGCAACGGTTCCTGTCCCGGGCGCGGGTTGCGACGCACATGTTGCGCCCTCGGCGCGGGCCGAAGAAACAATGTTGGGAGGTTGCGATGGAGCGTGTGACGCGCCGTACCGTTCTCGTTGCCGCGCCGGTCGCGCTCACCTTTGCCGCGCCGCGCGCCGCGCGCGCGGCCGAGAATTACGGACCCGGCGTTACCGACACCGAGATCAAGCTCGGCAATACGGGTCCCTATAGCGGTCCGGCGTCGTCCTACGGCACGATCCCCAAATCCATGGCCGCCTATTACCGGATGGTCAACGACCAGGGCGGGGTGAACGGGCGCAAGATCAATTTCATCTCCTACGACGACGGCTATGCGCCGCCGAAGACGGTCGAAATGACCCGCAAGCTGGTCGAGCAGGATCAGGTTCTGGCGGTCACCAGCCCGCTCGGCACCCCGACCAACAGCGCGACCTGGCATTACATGAACCAGCACCAGGTACCGCAGCTGTTCATCGCCAGCGGCGCCACCAAATGGGACGACCCGAAGGGCCATCCGTGGACGATCGGCTGGCAGCCGAACTACCAGAGCGAGGGCCGCATCTATGCGACCTTCATCATGACCGACAAGCCGGACGGCAAGATCGGCGTGCTCTACCAGAATGACGATGCCGGCAAGGATTATTTGAAGGGGATGACCGACGGGCTCGGCGACAAGCACAAATCGATGATCGTCCTGGCAGCGTCTTACGAGCCGACCGACCCGACGATCGATTCGCAAATCGTCGCGATGAAGGCTGCCGGATGCGATGTCCTGGTGACCGCGGCGATCCCGAAGATGGCCGCGCAGGCGATCAAGAAGGCGGCGGAGATCGGGTGGAAGCCGCTGCACGTCCTGACCAGCGTCGCCAACTCGGTCGGCGCCACCCTGAAGCCGGCCGGTCTTGAAATTTCCAAGGGGGTTGTCTCCGATTTCTACCTCAAGGATCCGACTGACCCGCAATGGAAGGACGATCCAGGCTTCAAGGCCTGGCTCGCGTTCATGGACAAGTATTACCCCGACGGCGACAAGAGCGACTCCGGCAATCTCTACGGTCCCTCCATCGCCGCCACCACGGTGCAGGTGCTGAAGCAGTGTGGCGACGAGCTGACCCGTGAAAACGTCATGAAGCAGGCCGCAAGCCTGCACGATTTCACGACGCCGCTGCTGTTGCCGGGTGTAAAGATCAACACCAGCCCGACCGATTTCGCGCCGATCAAGCAGGTCCAAATGGCGCGCTTCGACGGAACCCGCTGGCAACTCTTCGGTCCGATCCTGACCGGCGCCATCGGCTGAACGCCATGTACTGGCGCGACCGTTCAACGGAGAGAATGAGTGACGCGGTTCGCGGCGCCGGATAAATTGGCAGCGCCAGGTGTGACGACGCCCGAAGCCGATCCAATAGGCGTGCCCCGCATCGGCGGTACGCCGAAAAACACCGATAGAGCAGCAGAGTTCACCGAGGAGATCATTTATGAAGCGTCTGACGCGTCGCTTTGCCCAGACCTTCGTGCAGGTGCTGAAGCAATGCGGTGACGATCTGACACGGGAAAACAATATGAAAGAGGCGGCAAACCTGCACAACTTCATGGTACCGATGCTGCTGCCCGGGATCACCGTCAACACCAGCCCGACCGATTTTGCGCCGATCAAGCAGATCCAGATGGGCCGTTTCGACGGCGAGCGCTGGCGGCTGTTCGGCCCGCTGATCACCGGGGCCGTCAACGGCTGACGGCAAAGCGATCAATCGAGCTGCCATGGCAATGCGGCGGGGTGCGCTGCGCCTGGTGGCCCTCGCCGGCGCCGCCCTGGGCCTGCTTTGGCTCGCCGGGTTGGCTTGGTTTGCGACCCCGCCGGCAGTCGAATCAGGAGGGCCGTCGACCGACGCTATTGTCGTGCTGACCGGCGGCAGCTTGCGCCTGCAGAGCGGCATCGAGCTGCTACGCGAAGGCAAGGGCCGCAAGCTTTTTGTTTCCGGGGTCAATCAGCAGGTCGATCTCGACGCCCTGCTGCGGAGTTCCGGCACGGCTCCGGATGGGCCCGCTGATTGGGCATCATGTTGCGTCGTGCTCGGCCACGAAGCCGACAATACCGCCGGCAATGCAGTCGAGACGGCACAATGGATCCGGCGCCAAGGTTTTCGCAGCCTGCGTCTGGTCACCGCCTGGTACCACATGCCGCGCAGCCTGCTCGAATTCAGCCGTGCAATGCCCGAGATCGACATTGTGGCTCACCCGGTCTTCCCCGACCAGATCAAGCAGGAGCACTGGTGGGCATCGCGTGGTACCGCGGCGCTGCTGGTCAGCGAGTACGTCAAATACTCCGCAGTCCTGGTTCGTCCGCTGACCGAGTGGGAAATCCGCGAACCAGCGCAAGCGGCTAGAGCCGAGATCCCGCAATGAGATGGGGCAGGGCGCTCGCCTTCAACCTTGCCTTCTTTGTGTGGACCGCCTTGATTGGCACGCTGGGCCTGCCGTTCCTGGTGACGCCGCGTGCCGTGGCGATGCGCTTCGGCCGCTTTTGGGCGTCGGGCGTCCTGGTTTTGCTGAGGGCGATCGTCGGGCTCGACCACGAAATCCGCGGGCTCGACCGCGTACCCCGCGGCGGCTGCATCGTTGCGATGAAGCATCAATCGGCGTGGGACGCCCTGATCCTTCCGGTCGTCCTCGACGATCCGGCTCCGGTGGTGAAGCGGGAGCTGCTGCTCCTGCCGTTCTACGGCTGGTATGCGGTGCGCGCCGGCTCGATCGCGATCGACCGTAAGGCCGGCGCCGGCGCGCTGCGCCGTATGCTGGCGCGGGCCAGGCCGGTCGCCGCCGCGGGGCGGCCGATCGTGATCTTTCCGGAAGGAACGCGAGTCGCTCCCGGAGAGCGCCGTCCCTATCAGCCGGGTGTCGCCGCGCTCTACCAGGCGTTGGCGCTGCCGCTGGTTCCCACCGCGGTCAATTCCGGCCTCTACTGGGGTCGGCGGAGCTTTGGCAAACGTCCGGGTCGCATCATCCTAGAATTTCTCGAGCCGATTCCGCCCGGCCGAACCCGCCCGCGGGTGATGGCAGAGCTCGAAAGGCGGATCGAGAACGCCACCGCCGCTCTCGTCCGCGAAGGGAGAGCCGTCGGCAAAGCAGGCTTTCTTCCCGGCGGCAATACTCAGCCGCGCCGAGGTAAGTCTGCTCAGGTGTGATGTCCGCGAGGCTCGGGAAACCAGTCCTCATCACCCCCACTGATGATTTGTTCGAGGGTGTACGGGCATTGCGCCGGTAGACGACCCAGCAGCCCGGGCGCGTCGCGTTCGAGCCGGCGCACGAGCCTAAGCGCAGCCCGGTAGCGAACCGGCAAATCGAGCTTCGCCTCGATGCTGCGCGTCAGGACTTTTTCTAGCTGGAGGCGCCACTCGACGATCTCGTCTCGCCAGTGATCGGCAGGCTCGTTGAGCCCGGAATACTCCAGTTTGAGAAAATGCTCGATGATGCGCTCACAGAGCGATTGCGCCGCGTGGAGCTCGCTGCGTCCCAAATCCTCGATCTCCTCCGCGATACGCTCGGGATCGAACTGGTTTCCGGTCGCCGGCAGATGCCGCAGCAGCTTCGCTTGCTCCTGCGTCCAAGCGTAGAAATCTTCGTCGTACAGCGAGTCAGTCGTGACGGTCATCTTGCGAGCATAACGCAAGATGCTGGGCGCCGCGACAGACGTTCCGCGGAAGTGTATCATAGTTCCTCATTCGTTCATGAGTTGGCCGGCTGGCATCACGCCACCGCCGCAGGAGGAAACCTTATCCATGGCTCTCGTCGGCTCGATCTCGCAGCAGATCTGGGACATGAAGTATCGCCTCAGGGCGCCGTCGAATGGTGATGTCGCGGGCGAGCCGCTCGACAAGACGATCGAGGATACCTGGCGGCGGGTGGCGACGGCGCTGGCGGCGCCCGAGCGCGACACCGCGCTGTGGGCCGAGCGGTTTTACGCGGCAATGACGGATTTCAAGTTCTTGCCGGCTGGGCGTGTCGTTGCCGGCGCCGGCAGTAGCCGTTCAGTGACGCTTGTTCAATTGCTTTGTCATGGGAACGATCCCCGACGACATGGGCGGCATCTTCGCCCATCTGCGCGAAGCGGCGCTGACCATGCAGCAGGGTGGCGGGATCGGCTACGATTTTTCGACCCTGCGGCCGCGCGGTGCGCCGGTCAAGGGAGTGGGCGCCGACGCTTCGGGGCCGCTCTCGTTCATGGATGTGTGGGACGCCATGTGCCGCACGATCATGAGCGCCGGCTACCGGCGCGGCGCGATGATGGCGACCCTGCGCTGCGACCATCCCGACATCGAGGCCTTCATCGAGGCAAAGCGCGAGGCTGGCCGATTGCGGATGTTCAATCTCTCGGTGCTGGTCACGGACGCCCTGATGAAGGCGGTCGAGGAGAATGCGCCATGGGAGTTGTCGTTCGGCGGCACGGTGTGGAGGGTGCTGCCGGCGCGCGAGCTGTGGGACAAGATCATGCGCGCCACCTACGCCTATGCCGAGCCGGGCGTGATCTTTATCGACCGCATTAACCGAAAGAACAACTTGTGGTATTGCGAGGAGATAACGGCCACTAATCCTTGCGGCGAGCAGCCGCTGCCGCCCTACGGCGCGTGCCTGTTGGGCTCGATCAACCTGGCGAGCCTGGTCGAAGCGCCTTTCACCCCCGATGCGCGACTCGACATCGAGCGGCTGCGCCGCCTGGTGCCGGATTGTGTCCGCATGATGGACAATGTCATCGACATCTCCCTGTTTCCGTTGCCCCAGCAGCGGGAAGAGGCGCGTCAGAAGCGCCGCATTGGCCTCGGGGTCACCGGGTTGGCCGACGCGCTGATCCTCTGTGGTTTGCGCTATGGCTCGGCGGCCGCGGTCGCCGCGACCGAAAGCTGGCTCGGCACGATCCAGCGCGAGGCCTATCTCGCCTCGTCGGCGCTGGCGGCGGAAAAAGGCACATTCCCGCTCTTTGATCGCGAGCGCTACCTCGCCGGCGAGACGGTCATGGGATTGGACGAGGAGGTGCGCACACGCGTCGCACAGCACGGCATCCGCAACGCGCTTTTGACCTCGGTGGCCCCGACCGGGACGATCTCGCTGTTCGCCGACAATGTCTCGTCGGGGATCGAGCCGGTGTTCAGCTTCCGCCACACGCGCAACATGCTGATGCCCGACGGCACGCGCCGCGAGGAGGAGGTGACCGACTATGCCTACCGTGTGTTCCGGCGGGTCAAAGGCGAATTTGCGCCGTTGCCCGATTTTTTCACCGACGCCCAGGTCCTGACGCCGGAGGACCACGTCGTGATGCAGGCGGCGGTACAGAAGCACATCGACAGTTCGATTTCCAAGACCATCAACGTGCCGGCCGAGATCCCGTTCGAACGCTTCAAGGACGTCTATCACCAGGCCTACGCGCTGGGCTGCAAAGGCTGCACGACTTACCGGCCGAACGAGGTCACCGGGGCGGTGCTGGCGGTCAAGGCCGAGGCGCCTGCGGCGGCCGTCGGGCGCGATGCCGCCCGGCAACCCGAGCTGCCCCTTCCACCACCATCACCGGCGATCTCGCCAAAGCCGGCCGACATCTTCGAGGCGGGCGGCGTCGTCTACATGACCCAGCCGTTGAGCCGGCCCGAGGCGCTCCCCGGTCAGACCTACAAAATCAGCTGGCCGGAGAGCGAGCACGCGCTCTACATCACCCTGAACGACATCGTTCAGGACGGCAGGCGCCGGCCGTTCGAAGTGTTCATCAACTCGAAGAACATGGAGCATTACGCCTGGACGGTCGCGCTGACCCGGATGATCAGCGCCGTGTTCCGCCGTGGCGGCGACGTTTCGTTTGTCGTCGAGGAGATGAAGGCCGTCTTCGATCCGCGCGGCGGCGCTTGGATGGGGGGCAAGTACGTGCCCTCGCTATTGGCGGCGATCGGCGACGTGATCGAGCGCCATATGATCGAGATCGGCTTTTTGCCGGCGCGCGGTCAGCGGGCCGCGATCGTCGATCAGAGGCATGCCCTCGACGGAGGCAGAGAGGCGCCGGCTCGCGGCTCGATGATCTCCGATCAGCGGTCCCGGGGGACCCCGATGGCGCAATGCCCAAAATGCGGCGAGGCGGCGCTGATCCGCATCGAGGGCTGCGATCAGTGCACCAGCTGCGATTATTCAAAGTGCTGGTAGGCTGGTCGCGATTCTTTTGAAGGACCAGCTGCTGAAGGACCAGCTGCGCGCCGGCGTTCGATGACTGAGGTTTTCGACGCGTGAAGGCAGTTCGGGCCCACCGCCGCAGAGACCCGCCGGACCGCGGCACGATCACTTTCGCTTCCCTGGCTACGTATTTTTGATGATGTGAGCTACCTCACACCGGCGAGCGATCGCGTCGGTGCAGACTATTCCGTGCCGGCAACCGCCTTGCGCCATCAAGCCGCTCACCGTGCCGTCCGGTCGGAGGACACCAATGGCTCTTACCATAGCAAATCGCGACTTGACCCTTCTGCATCCCGATATGCGGAGCCGAGTCGGCCTGGTAATGGCGGAGATTGAGGGGGCGGGCCTGCCGCTAAAGGTGTTCGAGGCCTGGCGCTCGCCCGAGCGCCAGCAATTTCTGTTCGAGCAGGGGCGGACCCGACCCGGTGGGAAAGTGACTTTCTCGCGGGCGTGGGAGAGCTACCACCAGTATGGGTTGGCGGTGGATATCGTTGGCTTTGTCGACGGCAGCTGGACCTGGGATCTGCCCGATGCAACCTGGAAGCGCATGCATGAGATCGGCGCCGGGCACGGTCTCGAGCGACTGGGATTCGAGACACCCCACCTGCAGCTGGCGGATTTGAAAATCGGCGCTCTGATGGAGGGCGATTTGCCCGGCGGCGGCGACGCGAGTTGGCGCACCAACATGGCGGAGGCAGTGGCCGGATGGAACGGCGAACCCCACGCGCCGCCCTTTCAGGCGAACGAACGAAGCCGCCCCACGATTGAAAATCTTTCCTCCGATCTGGACTGGAAACGGACGCCGGTGGTCGGCAGTGGCGATTGGCATGCGATGTTTGATGGTCGCACATGGCGCTACGATGGCCAGGGTGTCTATCTGCATACGGCACCCACGACGCCGTCCCGCACGCCGGGGGCGCCGACGACCTGCCAAACCATACTCGACCTTTACGGCCCGGCAATCTACCAGGCCTCCCTCGCCCACGGCGTGCCGCCCGAGTTGATCATCACGACAATCGCAACCGAGGCCGCGGTCGCGCGGAAGTCGGACTTCACCGGCCCGCCGACTTTCCGCTGGGAGCCGCATGTCAGGGTTGAAGACGTACCGACGCCGACCTTTGGCGACTACAGCGCCGGCCCGATGCAGACACTGGCAACGACGGCGCGCGACGTCATCAGGAGGCTGAGCTTGGCCTATCCGGATCCATTCGCGATCGTCCCTTATCTGCCAGCCGAGCCGGCGCCGCCGCCGCCTCATCACCCTCTCTATGCGGGCGGTCCCAACATCGATATCGGTACGGCCGAAATCAGCACGCGCCTCGGCAAAACCGGCTTCGACCCCATCCTGGTCGCGGCGGCCTACAACGCCGGCGGCCTTTACGAAACCGATCTGAATGAATGGCACTTGCGTAGCGCCGGCGACCATCTCGACCGAGCGGCGGCGTGGTTTGGCGATGCCTGCTTCGTGATGACGGCGTTCCGCTGAGGCAAGGATGGCGAAATTCTGCAGCGTGCGCCGTGGAGAAATCGACCGACCGTTTGTCAGGTTCGGCTGACCATGTCCTTCCAACAAGTAAATGATTCCTTTGAGGAATGGCTTCGCGGCCGCTGCATCGCGATCGGTTGCGCCGTTGTCGAGGACGACTTGAAGCGAAAGCACGAGCGCATGCGGAAGAATCCGTTTGTGTTTCTGCGCGCCACCTTTTTTCGCTGGGCTGGCCAAATCGAGGCCCTGTGCCCTGATCTCGCCGAGGCTCCGGCCGTGCTCTCGATCGGCGATGCCCATCTGGAGAACTTCGGGACCTGGCGAGACGATGAAGGCCGCTTGGTCTGGGGCGCCAACGATTTCGATGAGGCGTCGGTAATCCCCTATCCTTACGATCTGGTTCGCCTGGCAACCAGCGTACGGCTCGCGCCGGGCCGTTCGATCGGCGGGCAGGAAGCCTGCACCGTGATCTTGCGCGGCTACAATGAAGGGCTAGCCAATCCCCGGCCGGGCGTGCTCGATGAACATGATGCGTGGCTTCGCGGGCTTGCCGTCTGTCCGGACGACAAGCGCGCCAAGTTCTGGCGGGATATCGACGCGCTGAATGCCGCAGAACCTTCCAGCCCAGTGCACGCGGCGCTGGTCGGCGCGTTGCCGCGTGGGGCGTCGGGTGTTCGTTTTGCGGCCCGTACAGCTGGCGAAGGCAGTCTCGGACGGCCGCGCTACGTGGCGATAGCCGACTGGCGCGGCGGGCGCGTGGTACGGGAGGCGAAGGCACTGGTGCCCTCGGCCTGGGATTGGGCCCATGGCGCGCCATATGCTCCTTCCCGCTTTGCCGAACTCGCCGCTGCAGCGACCCGGGCCCCGGACCCGTACATGGTCGTGGCGGAGGGGTTCATCATCCGGCGCCTCGCCCCGGATAGCCGCAGGGCGGAGCTGGGCGACGACCCGGGCAGCCAGCTGCGCCAGCTACTGCTCGAGGCCATGGGCCGGGAAATCGGGTCGCTGCACGCTGCGACGGCGGATGTCCGAGCCATCTTCAAGGATCTCCGCAAGCGTGACCCCGAATGGCTTCACACCGCCAGTAGATTGGCGGAGCCGGCGGTAAACCAGGATTTCGAGAACTGGAAAGGGCGAGCCGATTGAGCGAGACCCGGAGGGGCGAGCCAGCGGCAGCCGACCCCTGAACCGCGTGCGCAATGCCTTGAATCCGGCGACGCGACGATCCGCATTGAGGGTTGCGCCCAATGCACGAGCTGCGATTCTTCGAAGGCTGGTAGAGATGGCTAGCGCCAGGTCCAGCCCCAGCCGGGAACCCAGACCCAGCCGGAACCCCATCCCCAGCCCGGACCCCAGCCCCACCCGCTGGCGGGCCAGCCCCAACCCCAGCCCCAGCCAGGGCCCCAACCCCAGCCGCCGCGCCAGCCCCAGCCGCCGCCGCGCCAGGCGCCGCCGTTCCAGCCGCCGCCATGCCAACCACCGCCGCCATGCCAACCACCGCCGCCATGCCAACCACCGCCGCCATGCCAACCGCCGCCGCGCCCTTGAGCGTTGCCGGGAGCGGGCGAGCCGGCGAGAACGGCCAGAACGATTGCGAGGACGATCGAGAGCTTGCGTGCCACGGAGCGGTCCTTTCGGCCGAAAACCGACCCGAATACTCGCCTTGGACCCGCCCGCAGTCGAATCAATTCTGTGTTAGGCTTACCCCGGCTTCGCTAGTCGCCATGAGGACGACGCATGACCAGATTTTCTGAAGTGGCCTGGCAGCGCACCGCCTCCTTGCGGGAGGCAATTCACCAGCTGCCGTTCAACACCGAGCTGGCTGCCGGCTCGCTCAGCCGCGACCGCTTTCAGACCTACATCGTTCAGGATGCGATATATCTCGGCCAGTTCTCGCGTGCCCTGGCAATAGCGGCGGCCAAGGCACCCGATACCATAACGATGCAGTCCTTTGCGCAATCGGCGGTGGGAGCAATAGCCGTCGAACAGGCGTTGCACGCCCGCTATTTGCGGGATTTTGGCTTCGATCCGGCCGGCATCGCCGTCGCCGAGCCGTCGCCCGACTGCCTCGGCTATACCAGCTATCTGATTGCCGCGGCCTACCATGAACCGTGGGAAGTGCTGGTGGCGGCGCTGTTGCCGTGCTTTTGGCTCTATTGGGATGTTGGCTGCGCGATCGCACGAAGCGCCACGCCGCACAACCCCTACAAGGCGTGGATCGACACCTATGCCGACGAGCGCTTTGGCGAGGCGGTGCGCACGGTCATTGCGATCGCCGACCGCGCGGCCGAGGCGACGACGGCAGCAACCCGCGACCGGATGCTGGCGGCCTTTACCCGCGCCTGCCAGTACGAGTGGTTGTTCTGGGACGGCGCCTACCAGCGCCGCGGCTGGCCATTGGTCGGTCGAGGGCTCGGTGAATGAGCCGCTGCGGTCTCGACAAATGGACGCGTAGCAGCCAATTCCTCTGGTGAACATTCCAGACCTAGCTCGGGCACCCACGCGGCGTAGCCTGATATTTATGAGGCGCCGCCGTCAGAGCGAAATGAGGAAGATTGTACGGACACTTGTATGGCGCTGCCAGGTATCACCAATATCCTCCGTTGATCACCGCTCGGCTTAGCGCGAACCCGACCGTCCCGCTGCCCGGCTGTCGCGCAGCCCCGAGCGCGCCAGACGCGGCAACACCTCGGCGCAAAAATACGGCAATTCGTCGAGATAATTGACGAACGAGACCGCGATCCCTCTGAGCCCCAGCGCGGCCAGCCGCGCCATGTCCCGCGCCACCAAATCCGGGTCGCCGACCAATGGCAGCCCGCCCATGCCGTTGGCCTGGTGATTGCGGATGCGCTGGAATTCTTCGGGCGAGTGCGTTTGCGGCGTGATGTTCTTCATCGCCAGAATGTTGTCGACTGCTGCCCAATCGGCATTGTCGACGACGGCATGCCGGTAATAGTCCTGCGCCTCCCGTGCCGTGGGCCGGCAGGTGACGACGCCCACCGTATAGACATCGATCTCCCGGCCCGCCTGTCGCGCCAGCGCCCGCACGCTGCTGACGTGGCGCGCCGTTTCCTCGAACGAGATGCCGCGCGATATCGTCGAAAAAAGCGCGTCGCAATTTCGGATCGCGAATGCTTGGCCGGTCGCCGACGCGCCGGCATTCATGATCAACGGACGCGTCCCGCCATAGGGTTTAGGCTTCGCCCGCACGCCCTTCAACTTGAAGAAATGCCCGTCGAAATCGAAATCCTCGCTGCGGCGACCAGGCCAGCTTGACGATATCGAGCCATTCCTGCGCGTATTCGTAGCGCGCCTCGTGATCGCGCAATGTCGCGCCGAACATCTCGAACTCGCCCTCGTTCCAGCCGCACACGAGATTGAGGCCGAAGCGCCCTTCGCCGATGTGGTCGGCGGTGACGAACTCCTTGGCGGCGATCAGCGGCGAGATCAGCGGCGCATGCACGGTTCCGAACACGGTTAGCCGCTCGGTCTTGGCCAAGAGCCCGCAGGCCCAGGCCACCGTCTCCCATGTCGCGCCCTGGTAATCGGTGTCGCCGCCATATCCCTTCCAGCGTCCGATCGGCAGCATGAACTCGATGCCGGCCCGGTCCGCCATCTGCGCCAGCCTGACGCAATCGGGCCAGCTCCCGGACCAGCGCTCCGGCACCGTCGTGACCGCACGGCCGGACGAGCAGTTGGCGCCGAACAGGCCCAGCTTGAGCCGGTTGGTGCTTCCCATCGCTGCGCGCCGACCGTTTCCAATCTCGAGGTCCAAGGTCACACTCGTCGGCTGTTCTTGCCGCGATCATAATACGCGAGAGCCTCTATCAGCTATCGACACTTGGGTTGTTGAGACCGCGGCGGCCGGCTTAAACTTCGGCTGACGCAGATCGGGTCAGGTCTGGTGAGGTGTGATGGCTGATCGCAAATTCCGGGTTGTCGTTGCCGGTGCGGGGGTGTCGGGGCTCTTCATGGCCGAGACGCTGAAGGGCGCCGGGTTCGATTTCACGGTCTATGAGAAGGCCGGCGAGGTCGGCGGGACCTGGCGGGACAACACCTTCCCCGGCCTCTTTGTCGATGTCCTGTCACGCCAATACGAGTTTCCGTTCCAGCCCAACTACAACTGGTCGCGCAAATATGCGCCGGCGACCGAGATCTGGGCCTATATCAAAAAGGTTGCGCGTGACCGCGGCCTGACCAAATTCATCCGCTTCAACGAGGAGATCGTCGCGGCGCGGTTCACCGACGGTCGCTGGCACATCGAGACGGCCAAGGGCAACACGGACATTGCGGATGTTTTCATCTGTGCCACCGGCTTTCTCCACAAGCCGCTCTTTCCTGACATCGCGGGTCGCGAGAGTTTCGCCGGCCCTTCTTTCCACTCGG
Organism: uncultured Alphaproteobacteria bacterium; assembly: GCA_963698995.1. GTDB lineage: Bacteria > Pseudomonadota > Alphaproteobacteria > ATCC43930 > CGMCC-115725 > AP-15. Next base: position 78,357 of record CAVOTD010000027.1, read on the forward strand.
CGCGCTGGGATCACAGTGTGCCCTATGCCGGCAAGCGCTGGGGCGTAATCGGCAGCGGCGCCAGCGGTGTGCAGATAACCGAGGCGCTGGCCTGGGCGGGCTGCGACGTCACCCAGTTCATCCGCCGCGCGCAGTGGGTCCATATCCGAGAGAATCCGCATTCGACCTGGGGCGAGCGCTTGAGGCTGCGATTACCGGGCGGCTATCAACGCGAGCAACGCCGGCTGTGGCAGATGATCAACGAGGGCGACGCCTGGCGCCTCTACCCAGGGCCGCAGCGCGAGGCTATGGAGCGCGAGTACCGGTCCTATCTCGACTACATCAAGGACCCCGAGCTGAAGAAAAAGCTCACACCGGACTACAATCTTGGTTGCACGCGGATTCCGAAATCGGACAAAAATTATTACGAGGCGGTGCAGCTTCCCAACGCACACGTCATCAAGGGGCAGATCGCCCGAATCGTGCCTGACGGCGTCGTCATGGCGGACGGAACCCATGTCAAGCTCGACGTGCTGGTCTATGCGACCGGTTTCGATGCGCATGCCTATATGCGGCCGATGGACGTCACGGGCCTCAACGGCACGACCATCGACGAGGCGTGGAAGGAGAAGATCTATTCCTACGGCGGCATCGCGCTGCCGGGCTTTCCCAATCTGTTCATGCTTTACGGGCCGTTCGCTCCGGTGAACAACGTGCCGGTGCCGTTGGGCCTGGACCAGGAGATCGCCTGCATCATGCGGCTCATCGCCGAGGCCCGCGCCCGCCGTGCTGCGGTGGCACCGACCGTCGCCGCGACGGACAAATTCCTCGCCCGCCTCGGCACGGCCTTCCCCGGGACCGTCTGGGTCGGCGGCTGCAAGAACTGGTACACCAGCGAGCAGCCGACGCCGGTCCTGTGGCCGTTTCCGCAGAGCGAGCACAAGGCGTTCTTCGAGCAGGTGCCGGTGGACGATTTCCAGTTCATTCCCACCGGGCAGGGAGACTGATGCCGCGGTATCGCGAAGGCGCAGCCACGCTGGCGACGCCGCTTTCAGGTGGTCCGATGCCTGTTCTGAATCCAACCAATGTCCTGATCGTCGGCGCGGGCCGCTGCGGGCCTGATGGCTGCCCGCGAGCTTGCACGCGCCGGAAAAGCGTGATTGTCCTCGAGGCGCGAGACCGATGCGGCGGACGCATCTACCCGCTGTCGGCCGAGGAATTTGGCTACCCGGCGGAGGGCGGCGCCGAGTTCGTCCATGGTGCGGCACCTGTGACGCGGGCCTTGATGCGCGAGGCACGACTTTCGCTGGCGCCAATCGAGGGGTCGCACTGGAGTGCCTGCGGGGGCGCGTTCACGCTCGACGAGTCTCCGCCTCCTCATGCGGGTCGGCTTCATCAAGCTTTGAGGGAGTTGAAGACCGACCTAACCGTCGCCGAATTCCTCGAGACACATTTTGCCGATCGCCGATACGGCGAGCTGCGGCGGGCAGTCACCCGGATGGTCGAAGGCTACGACGCGGCCGACCCGCGCCGTGCCAGCACTCTCGCACTGCGCGACGAGTGGATGGGCCGGGGACTTGGTCAGCAGGGGCGGATCGCCGAGGGCTATGGCGCGCTGATCGAGTATCTCATATCCGAAAGCCGCAGGCACGGTGCCGCGATCCATCTCGGCGCCGCCGTGACGGCCATCGACGCGAGCAGCGAACGGATTGCCGCACGTTGTCGCGACGGCGCGATCCTCGAGGCCGATGCCGCGATCCTTACCGTGCCGCTTCCCCTCCTGCGCGAAATCGCGCTTCCTCCAGCGGCACGCGAGAAGGCGGCGGTAGCCAATACCGATATCGGATTCGGCAATGTGGTCAAAATTCTGCTGCGATTTACGACGAAATGGTGGGCCGATCAAGGCGGGCGAGATCTTGCAGACCTGTCGTTCCTGTTTTCCAGCGCAACGGTTCCGACCTGGTGGACCCAGCATCCGGCCGGATATCCGGTGCTGACGGGCTGGTTCGCGGGCCCCAAGGCCGACACGGTGGCACGACTTACCGCGACCGAGCTTGTCGACATGGGGCTCGCCTCGCTCGCCGAGATTTTCAATCTGCCTCGCGACCACATGACCAAGGATCTAGTCGCGTCACTAGCGATCAACTGGGGCAACGACCCGTTTGCACGTGGCGCCTATTCCTATGCTACACCCAAAACACGTGAAGCGCAGTCGGCGCTGAAGAAACCGGATGGTAGCGCAGTATTCTTTTCTGGCGAGGCGCTCTATGCCGGCCGGGATATCGGCACGGTCGAGGCGGCGCTGGCCAGCGGCCGGGAGACGGCGCAGAAGATCCTGGCCGCCGAAGCATAGACGTTTCCGGCGATACTGCCCCGTCCTTGAACGATCCAGTCCAGCCCCGCTGTCGCTAGTGTCTGGAACTGGCACTGAGCGACCTGGAGTTTCGGTCTCTAGAAGGTCGAAGGTCCGCTTCCAAGGCTAACCTGACCGAGCGTGAACACCGCTAAAATTCAGATCCGTTAGACTGAAGTGGTCAAAGATCGATCAAATCGGCACTGACGGACGTCGATGGGGTATCGTAGGGCTTCACGGATGGGAGATCACCGGCGTACGTAGTAATTCGGCATCGACGTCGCGAAGCAGTGGCGGGATCGCATCATTCGCTGCGACCAAGGTCCAATGCCGGTCCACGCCAATCGCGGGATATGGCATATGCCCCTGGATCACCAGCTCCACCGCTTGGCGCGCCGCGGCCAACGCCGGGCCGGTCGAGGTTGCGCTCCCGGAACACCGGCGCGTAGCCCGCAGCAACGAGCATTACGTTCCGGCCCCGTAACGGGACCGCCAGGTGCTCGGCCAGAAGCAGCACCATCTGGCGCGGATGGACGGTTGCGCACCGTCACCGGTTTCACCGACGCGATGCCGAGCTCCGCCTGACTTTTCAAGACACACCCCTTTCCCGCGACCGCGGGAGAGGGGTGGATTGCCCCTTATTGATCCTGGCGCTACCGGCAGGGTGTCTTGCGTCTCAATCTGGCGGGTGAGGGTGTTCCGGTACCAAGTGTTAGGTTCGCGCCACTAATCGGCGATCGGCTCACAGCGGAACCCGTCACCCCAGCGTTTGATGTGGCCGACAGAGGGCGAGGGGAAGTGCATCGTGCAGCACAAGGAATTCGTGTCGCAGTAGCGCTCGAGGAAACTGCGCCGCGTGGCGGTTGCCTGCGCCGGATCGTAATCGACGCGCATCACCAGCTCCGGGTACCTCGCCTGCAGCGGTGAATGGATCAGATCTCCGGTCAGCACCGCAAGGTCGCCGCGCCGCCCGACACAAACCGCGAAATGGTCAGGTGTGTGTCCCGGTGTCGGCATTAATCGTATATGATCGTCGAGCGCGTGCTCGCTGGCGACGAGATCCGCCTTTTTCGCCTCGACGATCGGCAATACGCTGTCCGCGATCGCGTCGATCCGGTTCTTGGAGTGCTCCTCGGCCCAGTAATTGTATTCTTTCCGCGAGAACAGGTAGCGGGCGTTGGGGAAGGTCGGAATCCAGCGGCCGTTATGCAGCCGGGTGTTCCACCCGACATGGTCGGCGTGGAGGTGCGTGCACATCACGTAGTCGATGTCGTCGACCGAGACGCCGGCCGCCGCCAGCGCGCGCATATAATGGTCGTCGTTCTTCCGGTTCCATGCTTCGCGGGTCGGCCGGACCTTATCGTTGCCGATGCAGCTGTCGACCAGCACGGTGTGATGCGGCGTCTTGACGACATAGGACTGGAAGCAGAGGACCAGCTTATCGGTCTCCGGATCGAGCGCCGCCGGCTCCATCCACGACCGGTTCTCGTCCAATAGTTCCGGGCTCAACCCGGGCAGAAATTCCAGAACCGGCGTGAAACCTTGCTCCTGCTCGACGATCCGATGGATCGTCATGTCATCGACTGTGAAGCTCGTGCGCATCCGACCAGCCCTCATCGCTAATGGTTTCGCTTGATGCTAGCCCCCCGCCGGGCGGGCGACAAACGGAAACGGCCACCCCGATGCGCCGCCAGTCCGAGAGTTGCTGCGGCCAGGGCCGGTTGATAAGCCCGAGCGGGCCACAGTGGCCGACGGCGAACACCCGGGTCTGGTCCGCAGCACGCCAATCGGAGCCGGCCGCCTGCGAAATCAGACGCGGCGCGTCGTGCAGCGCGAAGGCGCCCCGCACGGCACGCCATCCGGCATTGCCCATCCCGACGACGACCGGCGGTTTCAGAAAGCCAACGAGCGGCAGCAGGTGTTGCTTTGAGCAGGTATCCACCCAGCTTGCCAGAATGGGCGCGTTCATCGTGCCCTCCTTGATGCAAAGGATAGAGTTTGTCAGAAAGACCGGAGCGCCGAGATCGCGCTGCGCGGGATGCTTCACTGCAATTCCGGCAATGGTCAGAAGTCGATATAGGTTGTCGTTGGTCTTGTTGTTCGGCTCGTCGCGCCCGCGACAACGCACGAAATAGCCGACATTGCCGAAATCCTGACCGACGACGAGAAGCCCGGGGGCGCGGTGGCCGAGCCACTGCTCCCAATGGCTGACGACCTCAGGGTCGAAGTCGAATTCGGCGCAGCTCCTGATCCTGCCTGGGCTCCGCTCGACGCAAATCCGGCAGGCCTTGCGCGCGGCAACGAGCGCCTCAAACTCCATCACACCTCAGCGGCTCGGCAGCCTGCGCGTTGACGCGCTCGGCGAGAGCGCGCAGCGGACGGTCGGCAAGGCCGAGGTGTTCGAGATGGCGCAGGGTGCTCTCGAAATAATCGCGGCAGGCGCCGCGACGGCCGGCGGCGCCGAGGATCATCCGCGCCGCCTCGTCGAGTGGCAGCCGGCCGGCGTAATCGGGACCATTGCGCAGCACGGTGAAAGTAAGGGCCCGTTTGCGGGAGCCTTCTGTGAGCACCGGCAGGAGCCGCCCTTGATAGACCCGGCGGCCGCTCATCTCCCGCTGCCATACTCGATCGAGCACTTCCGTCGAGAACCGTAGCACTAGCCCGCGACAGGACCCGCCACGATCGAGGCCAAGCACCAGACCCGGCCGCGCCGGGGTTCCGCGATAGTCGTAGGAATAGAGGCAAAAGCTGCGGTGGTAGCCGCGCAACAGCGCCTGCTCGGCCTCGGCTTGCCCGAAATCGGCATCCCAGAGCAGCGAGCCATAAGCAAAAACCCAAAGCGGTTGCCCGCTCTCGCAAACGGCCGCAATTTCCGCCGGCAATGGCGGCGCCACATCCGCGCGCGATGCGATCACGCGAAGGCGCGCCGGATCCGGCCCCAATCCTCGATCGCGTGTTCCTGGCCGGGTACGATCTGCAGCGCAATCTCCGTGTAACCGGCATCGGCCAATCCGGCGATGCGACCTTTCAGCTCGTTCTCTGTCGCCGTGAAGGTCGTCAGCCGGATCAGATCGGCAGTTACGAACCGACGCTCCTCGGGTTTGACGAACATCAGATGGCCACGGTGGTTTTCGAGATAATGCGCGCCCTGCGGCGTGAATTTGCGGGCCAGTTCGACATAGCCCGCCACGGTCTCGGCGACCGCCGGCGGCATCGGCGCCATCATCGGCAATCCCGCCAGCGCCGCGTCGGCCGCGCGGTGCAGCAGCATCGCGGCGCGGGGCCCGGCCTGCGCCACGGCGCGCGGCGAATCGGCGGGCTCGCCCTCTTCGCAGTACCGCGCCGCCGGTCAGCACCACGGCGTCGAGCGGCTCCGTCTCGCGCCCGGCGGTTCGCCAGCGCTCCCGCATATCGGCCATCGCGGCGACGCCGCCGTCGACGTCACCGGCCGTGGCGATCCAGCCGGCGCCGAGCTTCGCGGTCAAGCGCGCGCGCTCGCGGACCGGAGGCGGCGACGTAGAGCGGGATCGGATCGCGCGTGTTGATCAGCCCGAGTTCCGGGTTTAAGAGGCGGATCAGCCGCTTTTTCTTGTCGATTTCCGCCTCGACGGTCTCTTCGCGCAACAGCGCCATCACGACGCGGCAATACTCCTCCAGATCCGCCAGCTTGACCGCGCCGAGCCCCATCGCCCGCCGGCCGGTAAAGCCGGTGCCGACCCCGAAATCGATCCGCCCCGGCGCCAATTTGTTCAGCGAGGCAAATGCGTTGGCGGTAACCGGCGCAATCCGGTTGGACGGGATCAAGACGCCGGTGCCGAGCCGGATGCGGGTCGTCTTAATCGCCGTCGCCGCCATCGCGACAAACGGGTCGGCGCTCAGCATCTGGGTGTCGTAGAACCAGGCGCGCGCAAAGCCGAGCTCCTCGGCGCGCCGCACGACCCGCCAGGAATCGGCATCGGTCGGAATGGCGATCGCGAACTGCATGGCCGGCAATCTCCGCGCCGACCCGGAGTTGCCGGTCTAGCGCTTCGAGAACTGGAAGCTGCGGCGGGCCTTGGCCTTGCCGTATTTCTTGCGCTCGACGACGCGGCTGTCGCGGGTCAGGAAGCCTTGGCTCTTGAGCAGCGGGCGCAGGCCCGGCTCGTAGTAGGTCAGCGCCTTGGCTGATGCCGTGGCGCACCGCGCCGGCCTGGCCCGACAGGCCGCCGCCCTTGACCGTGCACCAGACGTCGAACTGGCCGAACCGGTTGGTCGCGACGAACGGCTGATTGATCAGCATGCGCAGCACCGGACGCGCGAAATAGACCGGGCTCTCGCGGCCGTTGACGTCGATCTTGCCGTTGCCGGGCTTGATCCACACGCGCGCCACCGCGTTCTTGCGCTTGCCGGTCGCATAGGCGCGGCCGAAAGCGTCGAGCTGCGGCTTGATGTCCTCGGGAATTGCCGCGGTCGGAACCGGCGCCGCCGGGGCGACCCGGGCTTGCTGCAATCGCCTGACGCAGGCTCCCCAGACCCTGAAAGGTCTGGCCGCGCCGCGTTGGTTCGGTCGGCTGGTCGTTCGTCGGCCATCATCAGCACTCTATTCTTGCGGTTCAGCGCCGCCGACATCGAGCGGCTCCGGCTGCTGCGCCTCGTGCGGATGCTCGGGTCCGGCAAAGACCCGCAGATTGCTCATGACCCGGCGCCCCAGCGGCCCGCGCGGCACCATGCGCTCGACCGCCTTTTCGATGACCCGCTCGGGATGCTTGCCGTCGAGGATCGCGCCCTTGCTGCGCCCCTTGATGCCGCCGGGATAGCCGGTGTGCCAGTAGAAGATGCTGTCGGTCGCGCTTGTTGCCGGTCAGCTGCACCTTCTCGGCGTTGACGACGACGATGTTGTCGCCGCAATCCATGTGCGGTGTGAAGGTCGGCTTGTGCTTGCCGCGCAGGCGGGTCGCGATGATCGCGGCGAGCCGGCCGAGCACCAGCCCGTCGGCATCGATCAGCAGCCACTTCTTGTCGATATCGGAGGGCTTGGCGGAAAAGGTTTTCATGGTTCGGCGCGGGAAAAAGCGGCCGGAGCCCGCCCGGTCCGCGAAAGGCGGTCATGTAAGCGATCGGCCGGCGCTGGTCAAGCAATGCTTCGTTGCCGGCGACCGGTCCGCAGTCTTACATAGGGCGCGAAGAGAGGCCTTTATGACGGCAATACTGTTGGAGGAGCGGGCGGAAGGGGTTCTGCGCGTGACGCTCAACCGCCCGCAGGCGCGCAACGCGCTCTCGGTCGCGCTGATGACGATGCTGATCGAGGCGCTCGGTCGCGCGGCGACCAACCCCGAGGCTCGGGTGGTGGTCATTGCGGGAGCCGGCCCTGCCTTCTGCGCCGGGCATGATCTGCGCGAGCTGCGCGAGGACCCGAGGCGCGAGACCTATCAGCGCGTCTTTGCGCTGTGCAGCGAATTGATGCTGCAGATCGTCCGCCTGCCCAAGCCAGTCATCGCCGAGGTTCACGGCGTCGCGACCGCGGCCGGATGCCAGTTGGTCGCGACCTGTGACCTGGCAGTTGCAGCCGAGGAGGCCCGGTTCGCGACACCTGGGGTCAACATCGGCCTCTTCTGCTCGACACCGATGGTGGCGCTGACGCGGGCGGTGGGCCGCAAACCGGCGATGGAGATGCTGCTGACCGGCGAGCTGATCGACGCCGCGACCGCGCGCTCACTCGGCCTCGTCAACCGGGTGGTCCCGCGGGCCGAGCTGCGCGAGGCAACCGACGGCCTGGCGCGGCAGATCGCCGGCAAATCCGCCCTGACCGTCAAGATCGGCAAGGAGGCGTTCTACCGGCAGGCCGAGCTCGATCTCGCCGCCGCCTATCGCTATGCCGCCGAGGTGATGACGACCAATATGCTGGCGCAGGACGCCGGCGAAGGCATCGATGCCTTTCTGGCAAAGCGTGCGCCGGTCTGGCGGGATCGCTGAGGGTCAAATGGACCACGAGACCTATCCCGATCCTTATCTGCGCGACATCCTGACCGGGGTGCGCACGATCGCGATTGTCGGCGCCAGCCCGCGGCGCGAGCGGCCAAGCCACCGCGTAATGGCCTATCTGCAGCGCCGCGGCTATCGGACGATCCCGGTCAACCCCAATGCAGCCGGCGGTAAGATCCATGGCGAGACCTGCTACGCGAGCCTCGCCGATGTGCCCGGGCCGGTCGACATGGTCGAAGTGTTCCGCCGGACCGAGATGGCCGGCGGGGTTGTCGACGAGGCGATTGCGGCCGGCGCCAAGGTCGTATGGATGCAGCTCGGGGTGCGGGACGATGCCGCCGCGGCCCGCGCCGAAGCGCGCGGACTCAAGGTCGTGATGAACCGCTGCCCGGCCATCGAGATCCCCAGGTTGGGACTGTAGCGTACTAGCCGAGCCAGTCGAGGCTTGCCTCGTCTTCGAGCCGCTGCAGCCGCTCGAACAACGCCACGGCGCCGTGCTCGCCGAGCCCGGCGCGGGTCAGCCGGAGGAATTTGTCGGCGAGCTCGCCAGGTTCGAGCATCCCGTTCTCGGCGCGGCCTTCGAGGCGGCGCCCGTCGGCGAGCGTGATCGTGACCGTGCTCGCCATCCCGCCGTGCTCACGCGCTCCGGTTCCGGCACCAGCCTGACGCGGCGGCAGAGCGGCGCGGATCGCCGGGTCGGCCAGCGCGGTCTCGTCGAAAGATTTCGGGATCGCGCGCCTCGCGATAGAGCGCCAGCGCGACGCAGAACGGGATGCTGTATTGCGCCAGCATCAGATCGGCCGGCTCCAGGATGTTGTGCCGCTCGATCATGCGCGGGGTGCCGGTAACGGTGATCGCCTCGACCTCGCGTGCCGTTAAACCCGTGCTCGGCCTGCAGGTCGCGCACCGCCTTGACCGCGGCGTGCGCGGTGGCGTGGCAGGGGTAGCGCTTCAGCACCGTGCTCGAGCACGACAAACTCCTCGCCGAGGCCGCGGGTCAGCTCGGCCAAGTCCCATTTCGTGCAGAACACCTTGAGAAAGCCGAATTCGCCTTCGATGACGGTGCGCGGCCCGGCGAACCCGTCGGCGGCGAGGCTCGCCGCCAGGACACCCGCCTCCGACGCCCGCCCGAGATGCAGCCGCTTGACCATGCCGCCGTCGCCGCGGGCGAATTCGAGCAAGCCGCCGCACAGCGATCCGGCGATGCCGAGCGCATTGGTCATCGCCGTGGCATCGAGCCCAAGCAGATGACCGGCCGCGACCGCCCCGCCGAACGGGCCGGTCGTGCCCGGCGCATGAAAGCCGCGGGCCTCGTTGGTGTGCCCGGTCGCGCGGCCGATCCGGATCATGACCTCGTTGCCGGCGACAAAGGCGGCGATCAGCGCCCGGCCGTCGGCGTCGCGTTCCTGGGCGATGGCGAGAGCGGGCGGCAATACGGTCGCGCCGGGATGGGCGCCGGCGCCGGGCCGCGTCAGGCTGTCGAGCTCGAAGGCGTGGGCGAGCGCGCCATTGGCGAGCGCCGCGGCCGGCGCCTGGACCGCCGGCCCGTCTCTGCCAAGGATATGGCATTTGCCGCCCGGGCCGGTGCGCTCGGCATAATCGATGACGATGCGGCTCCACGGCATCGCCGCGCCGCAAATCGCCGCCGCAACCGTGTCGGTAATGCAGTCCTTGGCCTGCTGCACGACCGGCCCGGGCAGGTCCTCGTAGCGAAGCGTGGCGGCGTATTCGGCGAGCCGAACGGTTTCTTGCGCCATGTTATTCTGCTCCGACGAAAGGGACACTCGCAGGGATTAAGCCATGGAAACCATCGGGCGCGAAGACCTCGACGTGATCGTCGTCGGAGCCGGGAATGCCGCGACCTGCGCGGCCTTGTCGGCGCATGAGCATGGCGCCCGCGTGGTCATGCTCGAAATCGCGCCCGAAGAGGCGCGCGCCGGCAACTCCGCCTTCACCGGCGGCGCCTTCCGCGTCGTCTATCATGGTGCCGACGATCTCGCCCGCCTGATCCCCGACATGAACGAGACCGAGCTCAGGGACGTCGATTTCGGCACCTACACCGAGGAGCAGTATTTCGACGATATGGGCCGGCTGACCCAATACCGCTGCGACCCGGACATGACCGAGATCCTGATCCGCAGCAGCTTTGAGACCGGCGTGTGGATGCGCGGGAAGGGTGTGCGCTTTCAGCTCGGGCTCGGCCGCCAGGCGTTCCGGGTCGACGGCAAGTTCAAATTCTGGGGCGGTCTCGCCTGCCACATCTGGGGCGGCGGCAAGGAGCTGATGAAGGCGTTGCACGCACGCGCCGCGCGCGACGGAATAGGGGTGCTCTACGAGACCCCGGCGATCGGCCTCCTGCAAGGCGACCGCGGCGTCGAGGGGGTGCGGGTGCGCCATCGCGGCCGCCTCCACGACCTGCGCTCGAAGGCGGTGATCCTGGCCTGCGGCGGGTTCGAGGCCAATGCCGAAATGCGGGCGCGCTATCTCGGGCCGAACTGGGACCTCGCCAAGGTGCGCGGCACGCGCTTCAACACCGGACAAGGGCTGAAGATGGCGCTCGATCTCGGCGCCGCCGTCGCCGGGCACTGGTCGGGGGCGCACGCCGTCGCCTGGGACTTGAACGCGCCGCCTTTTGGCGACCTCGATGTCGGCGACCGCTTCCAAAAACACAACTACCCGTTCGGCATCGTCGTCAACGCCCGCGGCGAGCGCTTTCTCGACGAGGGGCTCGACTTCCACAGCTACACCTACGCCAAATACGGCGGCGAGATCCTGAACCAGCCGGGCATGTTCGCCTGGCAGATCTTCGACCAGAAGGTCACCCATCTGCTGCGCGAGGAATACCGCATCCCGCGCATCACCAAGGAGAAGGCCGACAGTTTCGAGGCCCTGGCCCCGCGTCTCGAAGGCGTCGATGCGCGACGCTTCCTCGATACCGTCCGGGCCTTCAACGCCGCCCCGCGCCCCGAGGTGCCGTTCAACCCCAACATCCGCGACGGGCTCGCAACCAGCGGCCTCGCGATCGACAAGACCAACTGGGCCCAGCGCCTCGACCAGCCGCCCTACGAGGCCTATGCCGTGACGACCGGCATCACCTTCACCTTCGGCGGCCTCAAGATCACCAACAACGCCGAGGTCGAGGACACCTCGGGCCACCCGATCCCCGGCCTCTACGCCGCCGGCGAGATCGCCGGCGGGCTCTTTTTCCACAACTACGCCAGCGGCACGGGCCTGATGTCCGGCGCCGTCTTCGGCCGCATCGCGGGGAGGAGCGCGGCGGCGCATGCGCAATCTCTTGACTGATCCGGCGTCGCCTGGATATACTTTGTCTAAAGCGTATATCTATGGAGCAACCCATGCAGGTCGGGAAATGGGGCAACAGTCTAGCGGTGCGCTTACCCGCCGCTGTAGTCGACGCACTCGAACTGAAAGAGGGCGACGAGATCGAAATCCATGTTGCCGACGCGCGTGAGTTCGGCGTGGCGCGCAAGCCTGGGCGTGCAGAGCTGCTAAAGCGCCTTCGCGCTTTTCGCGGGCGCCTTCCCGCCGACTTCAAGTTCGACCGGGACGAGGCGAATGCCCGGTAGTTTCTTTGACACCAATGTGTTGTTGTATGTCGCATCCGGCGATCCCGCCAAGGCGAACCGGGCCGAAGAACTGATCGGCGCCGGCGGCGTGATCAGCGTGCAGGTGCTGAACGAGATCGCCAATGTCGCCCGTCGCAAGATGGGCATGTCATGGACGGAGACGCGCGCCTTTCTGTCGATGACACGTCGCCTGCTGCCGGTGCAGCCTCTCACAATCGACATTCACGAAACAGGACTTGTGCTCGCCGAGCGCTACGGACTGTCGATCTACGATTCCATGATCGCCGCCTCGGCGCTGCACGCCGATTGCGACACTCTCTGGTCCGAAGATATGCAGGATGGGCTCGTCCTCGACGACCGGCTCCGCGTCGTCAACCCGTTTCGCGCTACGTAATTGATCTGAATCCAACAGACCGCGCTGCGGCGTTGCTCCGCGGCGCAAAGGGAAAGCGGCTTCTTTATCGACAGCCTGACGCCTTGCCGGCAAGCTAAATATGGAAAGCCCCTAGACTCTACACACAATAGCGAGTAGAAGCCCAAACGACGAACGGCCGAGACCCCAATCTCGGCCGTTCAATCCCGCAAGGTTTCGGAGTTGCCGCGGGACGTTCAGAGAGAACACGATCAACCTAGTGGTACAAACCTAACATAAGAATCCCGGCTGATGTATCGTGGCTCGTCGAAAGGGGGCGAGCATGCGTGAGGGGATCACAGTGGAGGTGAGTGCGGCCGACCGGGCGTGGCTGGAGGCGATCGTCGCCGATCGAAATAGCCCGCAAAAGCAGGTTTGGCGAGCGCGGATCGTGCTGCTGACGGCGGATGGCCTGGGCACCGGCGAGATCATGCGCCGGGCGGGCACGAGCAAAGTGACGGTATGGCGCTGGCAGGAGCGGTTTATGCAGACGGGAGTGGCAGGTCTGTTGCGCGACATGACACGGCCCTCGCGCATTCCGCCGCTGCCGATGAGCGTGCACGAGCGCACGGTGGCCTTGACCCTCGGCGATCCGCCGGGCGAAGCCACGCATTGGACGGCCGAGATGATGGCGAAAGCGGCCGGCATCAGCGTCAGCTCGGTGCAGCGCATCTGGCGGGCGCACGGTCTGCAGCCCCACCGGGTCCGTCAATTCAAGCTGTCGCGTGACCCGGAGTTCGTGCCCAAGCTGCGGGACATCGTCGGCCTCTACGTCGATCCGCCGGCGCACGCGATCGTGCTCAGCGTCGACGAGAAATCGCAGATCCAGGCACTCGACCGAACCCAGCCGGGCCTGCCGCTGAAGCCCGGCCGTTGCGGCACCCTCACCCATGACTACAAGCGCAACGGCACGACCACGCTGTTTGCCGCCCTCGACGTGCTCGAAGGCAAAGTCATCGGCCGCTGCATGCAGCGCCACCGGCATCAGGAGTTCATCCGATTCCTCAATGCGATCGAAGCCGAGATCCCGGCCGGCAAGCTCGTCCACGTGATCCTCGACAATTACGGCAGCCACAAGCATCCCAAGGTCCGGGCCTGGCTCGATCGGCATCCCCGCTTTGTCTTCCATTACACGCCGAAATCAGCTTCCTGGCTCAACGCCGTCGAGGGCTTCTTTGCTAAGCTCAGCAAGCGACGGCTCAAGCGCGGCGTGTTCCGATCCCTCGTCGATCTCCAGGCCGCCATCAAGCGCTTCCTCGCCGAAACCAATGACAACCCCAAGCCGTTCGTCTGGACCGCCGATCCCGACAAGATCATCACTGCCGTCAGACGCGGGTACCAAGCGTTAGATTCGATCCACTAGTTGATCTTGCGCTGATGGTCAAGGCGGCTCCCGCGCGGGTAGTGTCCTAATTTGACGCTGCGCTATCAGGTGGAGGAAGCCGCTGCTGCGGCGGCGGAAGCAACGCTTGATCTTGCGCCTCCTTCGCTCGGCTGAGCAGCGCATTGATATTGGCAAATAATTTCCTGAGAGGATTAAGTTTCTTGCCAACCGCACCAGCCGTATCCGCTACTTCCAGTGTGGCCTCCAAAGCAATTTGTAACTGCGTCCTTGCTCGATCTATTTCTAATTCGAGAGCGGCTACCTTCCTGTAAATCGTATCCTTTTTATTCTGTGGCAAATCAAGATGATCGATGGTTTCTTTTATCTGTGTAATGAAATGCCTTATTTTAGCTTTTGTAGCAGCATCTAGAGATACGGAAAAGTCCTGTTGCCGTTTTGCGGTTCGTATTTTGTGTGCGAGGATAAACCGATCTATAATCAATGAAACATCGCGATATTGGTCATTAAGATCACTAGCATTATTTATGTTTTCAAACGACTGCAGAAAATTCAAGCCAAGAGCCTTGGCAGCATAGATAACATGGTTCATATATCGCGAATAAACAACTACGGGAATCGTATTATTGAGTTGTTCTAAATTGGTTAGCTCTTCGCGTAGCTTTTCCTCTATCCTCACGAATGCTGCGGCAGGATCTGTGGGTAAATTAGCTAGGTCGCGGTCAGAGATCATCGTCTATTCTCCGCAACGATCGCCGCTCGCACTGCCGCTTTGCGGGCTATCGACCGGCGGCTGATGCAGCACGGCGAAGAATCGCCGCTTCGTGCTCCCCTCGATCGGCGAGGACCAGGCATAGGCGCGGGTCGCGGTCGGATGGGTCGGATGGCCGGTCAGATCGAAGACGTGCACCACGCCTTCCCACACGGTCTTGCCCTCGAATGTCTCGCGGACGGGAACGGATTGGGCGAGCGTGGCTGAGCCGCCGTGCATACGCTCGACGGCCTCTCTAAGCTGATCTGCCGCAACCTCCATTATCGCACGCTGTTTGGAAAAAATTCATCCTTCGGTCGGGGTTTCAATTTATAGATCGCCTTTGGGTCACGTACATATCGCCCAGGTTCAAACTCTAGGACTTCTTTTTTGGTCAGTTTATCGAGATCTTTTTTGCTAGTTTGCCAAGTGCGCCCCGTCAGACGTTGTGCCTCAGATACTTGAATTGTACCATTGCGGAAAGCATACGCGGCTATCTTGATTTCGTGTTCTTGGAGCGTCCTCCAAAGCTCGACCCCAAAATAAAGGGCAACGTCGCGATCAGTTGCGCGCTTGCGGGTCTCATGATCGTTCATCAAAGTTACGCGAACAACAACTCCGTGCAGAGCCTCCTGTTTGAAGACCGGCTCTGGCGAGCCGTACTCCTCCATGCTTTCCCTAATACGTCTTGTTCCCTCTCGCGCCATCCGCACGTAACCGAGGTATCGCAAGGCGTCCATAAGGTGATAATTGCGGGTCGAGCGGGTGCTGTAGATCGTCCTTTCATTGACTGGGGGTACAAACCCTCCGGGGCTCTCGACTTCCATGCGGTCTGGGAAAAGCTTTATGAAAATCTCCGTCCCACTGAAACTGTATGACCTATGAACACATGCGTTTACCAGCGCCTCGAACCAGGCCCATTGCGGGTACTCTGGTGTTGTTACAAATTTTCCCTCCTTATTTAGCCATGTCACGTCGTAGATCGCGTCGCTTATCACTTCGGATGCTTGCCGAATAATCTGCACCAAGTTTCCCTCGACGAACCGGTCGCGGAGCGGCGAATATCCTTCTCCGGTTCCTTCCTCTGGAGTGCCAAAGCGCTGCACTCGCACGCGGCATCCCGGAATGCTTTTACGCGGGTTGCGGGCCGCCATTAATACGAGACTATTCAACGGCTTGAGTGTTTTTTGGTCCTCTCGGAGCAAATACCGATCAATTAAAATTTCTTCATTCATCCATTTTTTCTGTCCTTCGCTATGCCGATAGGCATCGCAAAAATCCTGTATGACCCGAAGATCAAAATCCTTTGGATACTGATATGGCGCGATCTCCATTTCGAAGGACAGCTCTTGTCGGGTTGCCCGGAAATCTCTCTTCTCTTCTTCGCTCATTTTATGCCGACTATCGCCATATCGCGTCCACGCGTCGTCTTTATTCGTTTCAACCAGTTTACCAACATAAGGCACGAAGATAGCGAAGCAGAAATCCTTTTTATCGTCGATGATGACGGGGATACGCTTGAACTCGGGACGAGCTTGGGGGCACCGTGTCAAATGACACGTCTCAATACTGTTCAACTGATCACGGCTCAGGGCGGCGCAGCCGGAGATCTCACCCTTGTCTTCGACCCCAACTACGAGAAGCCCGCCATCAGGTGTGTTTGAAAATGTGCTGTAATAGGTCGCCAAGTCGTCGAGATCAACTCTTCGATTCCCCTTACGCTCGTATCGCCGATCCTCGCCAAGGTACTCGATCAATCTCTGATCCAGACGGACCCATATGTCACGCGGGGTCCAAAGCGCTGCGTTCGCGGCACTAAATGGTTGGTCTTCGAAAGGAAGATCTAGCTGTTCCATGCGCTATTCCCAGTATGTCGAGCTAGGCTCGACACGCTATATATAGTACGTCGAGCAAGGCTCGACACCCTATAGTCGGCATCATGGGCCGCGCGCGGCGCTCAGCCTGTCAATCAGCTTTCGATAATGTGAGAGGCGTTCCTCGGCCAGTCGGATAACTGCCTTTTCCCATTCATCTGGAGCCGATCGATGCGCCGGGAAATCTGGGGACATTCGAGCTTGCCGCACGGTCTGGACAGAAACTCCGAGTGCCTCGGCGATATCGTCGTGATCGATGCGGGCGCAAAGGTCGTCCGTCGCTTTTCGAAAATCCATGTATATAACACCATTGACAAGCCAGCGCGATCGTATATGATAATATATACAGCTTTTTGAAAGGCGCAAGCCAATGAACCGTGTCCCGCTCGCCCGCCGGGTACAGATCATCAACTGCTTGGTCGAGGGCAACTCGATCCGCAGCACCGAGCGGATGAGATTGAGCGGCAGAACTTGACCATGCGGATGAGCATGCGCCGGTTCACGCGGCTGACGAATGCGTTCTCCAAGAAGGTCGAGAACCTTGGGGCGGCGGTGTCGCTGCACTTCGCGCACTACAATTTCGTGCGCGTGCATCGGACCTTACGCGTCACGCCAGCGATGGAAGCGCGGGTGAGTGATCGGCTATGGTCGCTCGATGAGTTGGTCGAGCGGACTTCGGTATAGGGGAAGGGCTATGGCGACTTACAAGCAAATCCAGGAGCGGGTTCGCAGCCAAACCAACCGCGTCCCGAAAACCTGCTGGATCGCTCACGTCATGGGAGACGAAGGGCTGCCCATGCGAGCCGCCCCGAACCGTATGAGCACCGATGAGCGTCAAAATCCGTGGCCGCCGGATAAGCGCCCCGCTATCTTGGCAGCGCTCCGGCACTTCGGGATGATCGGCTCAAATTAGGACACTACCCCCGCGCGACGTTCACGGTCCAGTGGCAGGCGCAGCTGACATCGGCGCTGCGGCCCTGTTCGATTGATCGATAGGCGCCGACCCGCGCGCCGTCCTTGTCGTGATGCTGCCCGCCGGTTCTACCACAGTCAATCCAAGCCGAACCGGCCTTACTCTCGCGTCCGGGCAGACGTTGCCGAAATGACATTATTGTTGATAAATTCGCATCAGTATGGTAGTGTGTCGGCCGCAGAAAATGCCGAATCTGATGTTGGGCAATAAGCTGATCTACCTCACGGGACGTACGCACCCTCACCTGCGGACCGAGGCGCTAGAGTTGCGGCACGATCCGCGCGAAGCTCTTGGCAATTCGGGCAATCCCGTCCTGTATTTTTCCTGCAGAAACAGGAGGACAGCGAGGCTCGGTAACGAGGTTCGACCTTTACGACGGATCGACATCCCGAGGCGTGGAGATAGCCTCCTCTGCCCGCAAGCGGGGCGCCGGAGCCCCGCTGATGCTGGAAGTCGGTGTCGATCCGCCCAATCCGTGCTGTTATCTGCTGTTCTTCCGATCGGGAATCTGAGGAATCTCAATCACTTGATCCTGATCACTTTTTCCTCGCGTGCGCGACGCGCGGGCGCTTTGCGAAGGAAAGCTCCGGCAACCCGCGGGGCCGGGCCGCGCGGCATTCCCAATCCCAGGCGCCGCGTGCCCGATCTTTCCCGCAAGCGGGGCGAGGGGTCGGAGTAGCGGCAAAAGCGGATGTTCTTCGGCACGCCGGCCTATGATGTGCTAAAATTTGCGGCAACAGCTCACCGCGCCGCCATCTCGTTCTCTCCGTTAGGGCAGGGGTCCCAAGCGTATCTGATGCGCGTCTTCCGGTTTTTCGAAAGCCTCCTGGAGCCCACCGCGCTGCCGCCCGACGCGCCGCCGCCGGCGGGGCTCGCGGCGTTTTACTGGCATTACGCGCGACAGGCGCGCGTGCTCGTCGTCGCGCTCTTCGTCGCCGGCTTTATCGTGGCGATCCTCGACACGACGATCCCGGTCTTCATCGGCCGCGTCGTGACCTTGGTCTCGAGCCACGAGCCGGGTTCGCTGCTGCACGACAACTGGCCGCAGCTCGTCGGCATGGCGTTGGTCCTGCTGGTCCTTCGCCCCGCCGCGCTGCTGCTGCAGAATTTGATCACCAATCAGGGGATCATCCCCGGCTTCTCCAACCTGATCCGCTGGCAGAGCCACTGGCATGTGGTGCGGCAGAGCTGGGCTTTTTTTCAGAACGATTTTGCCGGTCGCATCGCCCAGCGCGTCGTACAGACCGGCCCGTCCTTGCGCGAGAGCGTCGTCTCGGCCACCAACGCGGTCTGGTACATCCTCGTCTATGGCGGCGGCGCCATCATGCTGTTGGCGTCGACCGACATGCGGTTGGCGATCCCGGTGCTGCTGTGGTTTGGCGGCTACGCGGCTTTGCTGCGCTATTTCGTGCCGCGGCTGCGGGTCCGCTCGCGGCGCATGTCGGAGACGCGCTCGGCGCTCTCCGGCCGCATCGTCGACAGCTACACGAATATCCAGACCGTCAAACTGTTCGCCCGGCCGCGCGACGAGGACGAGTTCGTGCGCGCGGCGATGGACGACCTGACCGACGCGTTCCGCGCCCAATTGCGGTTGACGACGAGCCTCGGACTGACCCTCGCGACGTTGAACGCGGCATTGGTCGTCGCCACCGCTGTCGTGGCGATCTGGCTGTGGAACATTGGGCATATCGCGGTCGGCACCGTCGCGATGGCGTTGCCGCTGACCTGGCATATCGTCGCGATCGCCGGCTGGGTGGCGCAGAACGTGACGACGATCTTCGAGAATATCGGCGTCGTGCAGGAGGGCATGCGCTCGATCGCGGTGCCGCGCCAGATGCCCGACCGGCCCGACGCCGTCGCCCTGCAGGTCGAGCGCGGCGCGGTGCGGTTCGAGGGGGTCCGTTTCGGCTACGGCACCGAGCGAGGGGTTCTGCACGGGATCGATCTCAGGGTCAGGCCCGGCGAGCGCGTCGGCCTGGTCGGCCCGTCGGGCGCCGGGAAATCGACGCTCGTCAATCTGCTGCTGCGCTTCTACGAGCCGGAGAGGGGCCGGATCCTGATCGACGGACAGGATATCGCCAATGTCACGCAGGAAAGCCTGCGCGCCCAGATCGCGATGGTCACGCAAGACACCTCGCTGCTGCACCGCTCGATTCGCGACAATATCCGCTACGGCCGGCCGCAGGCGAGCGAGTGGGAAGTGCGCCGCGCCGCCGCCCAATCGCACGCCCTCGACTTCGTCGAGGGGCTGGAAGACTGGTTCGGGCGGCGCGGCTTCGACGCGCATGTCGGCGAGCGCGGCGTCAAGCTCTCGGGCGGTCAGCGCCAGCGCGTCGCTCTGGCGCGCGTGATCCTCAAGGACGCGCCGATCCTGGTGCTCGACGAGGCCACCTCGGCGCTCGATTCGGAGATCGAGGCGGCGATCCAGGAGCAGCTCGACGGGCTGATGAAAGGCCGCACGGTCATCGCCATTGCCCATCGGCTGTCGACAATCGCCCGTCTCGACCGCCTCGTCGTGCTCGACGAAGGCCATATCGTCGAGGAAGGGACCCACGCCGAATTGCTCGCCGCCGGCGGCACCTATGCCCGCCTGTGGCGACGGCAGTCGGGCGGCTTCCTCGACCCGATCGCGTCGCAACGCCTCGACACCGCTCCCGCCGCCGAATAACGCTATATTAGGGGCGGAGGCCAGGAATGAGCGAGCGGGCGATCAGACGGATGACCCTTGAGGAGTTCCTTCGTTGGGACGACGGGACCGACACGCGCTACGAGCTGCTCGACGGATTTCCGGTGGCAATGGCCCCGCCGGCGGAGGCGCATCGCATCTTGGCCGTGCGGCTCGTTACCCGGATCGATGCGAAGCTCTCTGGCCGGCGGCCGTGTAACGCCCAGATCGAGCCCGGCGTGGTTCGCCCCGACCGTGCCGACTCGTATTATATCCCCGATATAGCGGTTACTTGCCAGCCGAACGAGCCCGGTCGACAGGCTATGGTGGATCCGATCCTCATTGTCGAGATTTTGTCGCCGAGTACGGAGCGAAGCGACCGTCGCTTAAAGATGCCCGCCTATCAAGCGATAGAAAGCGTACGCGAGATCCTGCTGATTGATGCCGACAGTCATCATGCCGAGCTTTATCGACGAGAGAACAACCACTGGGGGATCGAGCTTGTTCGTGGAGGCGAAGCGACACTCTTCTTAACCTCGGTCGATCTTCGGATCTCGATGTCAGAGCTCTATCAGGGAATTGCGATCCCTGCGGCGACCGTTGATTCCTGATCCCTAAGCAACTGGCCGGCCCCGTCTCAAACAATGCTCGACCGTCTTTATTCCCGGGCGCTCGCCCTTGCAGCCAGCCCCAACGCCATGTGGGCACTGGCGGCGATTTCGTTCATCGAGAGCTCGTTTTTCCCGATACCGCCGGACATCCTGCTGATCCCGATGATCTTGGCGCAGCCCCGCCGCGCCTGGCTGATTGCCGGGGTCTGCACGGCTGCCTCGGTGCTCGGCGGGTTTGTCGGCTATGCGATCGGTTATTTCCTGTTCGACGCGATCGGCCGGCCGGTGCTGGAATTCTATCACGCAATGGACAAATACGAGGCGCTCAAGGCGGCTTTCGCGCATTGGGGCGCCTGGATCATCGTGCTGAAGGGGCTGACCCCGATCCCGTTCAAGCTGGTGACGATTGCGAGCGGCGTCGCGCATTTCGATCTGCTCGCCTTCGCGCTCGCCTCGATGGTGTCGCGCAGCCTGAGGTTTTTCCTGCTGGCCGCCCTGCTGTGGTGGTTTGGCGACCCGGTCCGCGAATTCATCGAGCGCCGGCTGATGCTGGTGACCAGCGCCTTTGCGTTGGCGCTCGTTGGCGGGTTTGTGGCGCTGCGCTATTTATGAGCGGATGGCAGGGTTAACGCGTTATTTGCGAGCGGCGTCCTGGCGGCCAGCGTTGTCGCGCTCGGCGGCGCTCTCCTGTCGCAATATTGGGGCGGCCTTGCTCCTTGCGAGCTCTGCCTGTTGCAGCGCTGGCCGTGGGGCGCGGCGATCGTCATCGCGATGATCGCCATCATGGTCGGCAACCGGCCGGCGTTGCCCTGGGTGTCGCTGCTGCTCGCCGTCGTTTTCGCCGTCGGCGGTGCGCTGGCATTCTATCATGTCGGGGTCGAGCAGCATTGGTTCGCCGGCCCCAGCGCCTGCAGCGGGGCCGCCACCGCGGCCGATACGGTCGAGGCCTTGAAAGCGCAAATCCTGCGGCAGCAGCCGGTGCGCTGCGACGAGGTGGCGTGGTCGCTGTGGGGGATTTCGCTCGCCGGCTGGAACCTGCTTGCGTCGCTGGTGATGCTGGGCTGCTGTGTCGCGGTCTTTGTGCAATCGCGCGGACCTCTGCGGCGCCCCAGGATGCGCCCGGGGGCGGCATGAAAGCCACGCCGGCGCATCGATTGCCCGGCGACCCTGCGCCGGCCGACGAGATCCCCCGGATGTTGCGGGTCGACCATGCCGGCGAATTCGGGGCGACGCGGATTTATCAGGGGCAGCTCGATGTGCTCGGACACGGCCGCTCGGTGGCGGCGATCCGTCGGATGACGGAGGCCGAAAAGCGCCATCTTGCCCGGTTCGAGACGCTGTTGCGCGATCGGCGAGTCCGGCCGACCTTGCTTCACCCGCTGTGGTCGGTTGCGGGGTACGCCATCGGGGCGGCGACCGCGCTGCTCGGCGAGCGCGCCGCGATGGCTTGCACCGTCGCGGTCGAAGAAGTCATCGACGAGCACTACCGGACACAGGCCGAAACGCTGGGCGACGCGGACGCCGCATTGCGCGAGACGATCCTCGCGTTTCGCGACGACGAGATCGAGCATCACGACGTCGCGCTCGCGCACGGGGCGGAGCAGACCCCCGGCTATGACCTGCTCAGCGGCGCGGTCAAGGCGGGTTCGCGGATCGCGATCTGGCTGTCGACCCGCTTTTAGCCCCTGCAGGAGGCTTACTGCCGCTTGCGCTCGGACCCGGTGCTTTCCGCGGGCTCGCCGGCATAATTCTCGTAATACCCCTCGGGCCGTCCGTCCTTGAACGGCACCCCAATGACCACAGCTCGCCGGTTTCTGGATGAAAGCGAAGCGCCGTCGCGTTACGGATGCCGGACGCAAATATCGTCTGGTTCGAGCCATCGGCATCGAATTGCTGGATCGTCGCCTTGGGCTCGGACTCGACGCCGAGATTGCCGGATCAGCCGACCCCCACGAAGAGGGCGCCGGCGTTTTCGGGTCGATCGCGAGATGCCGGTTCCGGTGGCCCACGGTGATGCCGAAAACGCCTTTTTTCGTCAGTAGCTCCGCGCCGTAGGCGCCGGGCACCGGCTTGCGCTGATCCGGCGGCAGCTGGTCGACGCGCTGCGGAGTTGCCGGGCGGGCGGCGCGCAGAGCGCCGACGACGTGCGGCACCCGCCAGACGCCGTCCTGGTCTGCCACCAGCAACTCGTCACCGCGCCACGCCAGGCCATAGGGCCGGTTGAGGTCCTCGACATGGCGGTCGATCCATTTGGCGCGGCCCCCGCCATCGTCGCGCAGCAAGGTCAAATAGCCGGCGCTCTGCTCTGCCACCAGCACCTCACCGTTCGGCAGCCAGAGCAGCCGCCGCGGATTGGCGAGCCCGGTGGCGAACGGCGTCGCGATGAAGCCCAGCGGCACTTGCGGCACCTGCCCGGTCATAGGGCACGACCAGCGACCGGTCGGTGACGATCGGGCCGGTCTTCGGCGCCGGTAGATCGTTCGGGTCGATACGAAAACGCTCGGCCTGGAAATTCTGCGCCAGGGCATCGCGAGCGCCGTCGCTCGGCCCTCCCTTTTGCTCCGCGGCAAGCGACGCAAGCGCAAAAGCGACCGTGAGCAGGGTCGCGGCTGCTGTCCTGGAGATCGCCGGGTTCCTTGCCATTGCAGCTCTCCATGGGCGATGAGGCAAAGCGCGCCCGATAGGTGCCCGCCTACACATTAACAGCAACGGACCGGCTGTGCGGCTGTCATCGCTGAAATGTGACGCCCGCTCCTACAGAAAGCTGTAGGGGTCGATGTCGATCTGGATGCGGGTCGAGCCGGCGACGCGGATGCGGGCGAGCCAATTGCGGATTACCGCCTGGAGCCTTACCTCGCGAGCGGCCTTAACTAGAAAGCGCCGGCGGTGGCGGCCGCGCAGCACCGCGAGCGGCGCCGGGGCCGGGCCGAGCACGGTCAGGCCGGGGAGCTGCGGCGCGGCGCGCGACAGGGCGCGCGAGGCAAACTCGCAGCTCTCGGCATCGGCGGCGCTGACGATCAGCGCGGCGAGGCGGCCGAAGGGCGGCAGGCCCGCATCTCGGCGCGCTGCCGCCTCGGCTTCGAGAAAGCGGTCGCGATCGCCGGCGGCCAGCGCCTTCATGACCGGCTGGTCGGGCATCCAGGTCTGGATCAGCACCCGGCCCTTGTGCTCGGCGCGCCCGGCGCGGCCGCCGACCTGGTGCAGCAGCTGGTAAGTCCGCTCGGCCGCCCGCAGGTCGCCGCCCGCAAGACCCAGATCGGCGTCGACGACGCCGACCAGGGTCAGCATCGGGAAATGATGGCCCTTGGCGGCGAGTTGGGTCCCGATCAGCAAATCGTAGCGCCGCTCGGTCATTGCCTGGGCGAGCTCGGCCGCAGCGCGCGGACCGGGCAACAGATCGCTGACCATCAGCGCCGCGCGCGCCGCCGGAAAGCGCTCGGTCGCCTCTTCCAGGAGCCGCTCGACACCCGGCCCGCACGGCACCAGCGTTCCTGCCGCGAGGCATTCCGGGCAACAGGGCGGAACCCCCTCGGCATGGCCACAATGATGACATAAGAGGCGCCCGGTGAAGCGATGTTCGACGAGCCAGGCGGTGCAGCTCGGGCATTGGAAGCGGTGGCCGCAGGCGCGACAGAGAGTCAGCGGCGCGTAACCGCGTCGGTTGAGGAACAACAGCGCCTGCTCCCCGGCCTCGAATGTCGCGCCGAGCTCCTCGACCAGCTGCGGCGCCAGAAAGCGCCCGCGCTCAATCCGTTCCCGGCGCAAATCGATCAGCCGCACCGCGGGGAGCTCGGCGGCGGCATGGCGGCGCGGCAGCGCAACTCGCTGGTAGCGGCGGCGCGCGACATTGACGATGGTTTCGAGTGACGGGGTCGCCGACACCAGGACGATCGGGATGCCGGCCAGCGATGCGCGCAGCACCGCCATGTCGCGCGCGTGGTAGATGACTCCGTCCTCTTGTTTGTAGGAAGGGTCGTGCTCCTCGTCGACGATGATCAGCCCGAGTTCGGAGAACGGCAGGAACAGTGCCGAGCGGGCTCCGACCACGACCCGCGCCCGGCCGGCGGCGACGGCGCGCCAGGTGTCGCGGCGTTCGGCCTCACCGATATCAGAATGCCATTGCGCCGGGAGCACGCCGAAGCGCTCGCGATAGCGCTCGAGCCACTGCGCCCCGAGCGCAATTTCGGGCAGCAGGACCAGAACCTGCCACCCGGCCGCCAACGCCGCCGCGAGCGCGGCGAAGTAGGTCTCGGTTTTCCCGGACCCGGTGACGCCGTCGAGCACGATTACGCTGAAATCTCCGGATTCGACCTGGCCGACAAGACGCTGCGCCGCCTCCGATTGGTCGGGGGAGAGCACCGGGGCGCAGGAGTGCCAGTCTGGGAGCGTCGATTGGGGCGTCTCGGCCGGCGCCAACCGCTCCTCGACGAGGCCGGAAGCAATCAGGGAGCGAACCACGCCGGTGCCGCACCCGGCGAGCCGCGCCAGCTCCCCCGCCGGCACCGGGAGGCCGCCGGCCAACACCTCCAGCACCCGCTGCCGCGCCGGTGTCAGGCGCGTTTCGGTTGCGCCATTTTCAGTCGGGTCAGGGGGTTGTCCCGCGGCCAGCGCCGCCAATCCGCACGGGGACGCGACGCAAAGCCGCCGCGGGCGCGGCGGCTGCAGCGCCTCGGCGACGCTCATCGTCATGCGCAGCACCGCGCCTGGCGGTGCCATCGTATAGGCGGCGACGCGCTCGACAAATAACCGCAGCTCGGGCCGCAGCGCGGGAACCGGCAATGTCTCCAGAACTGGCTTCAACCGGTCGACCGGAAGCCCATCGCTTGCCCCGTCCCAGACAACCCCAGCAAGCTGGCGCTGGCCGAGCGGCACCTGCACGAAACTGCCGGGCTCAGGTGGCACGGCGCCCTCTGGGACCAAATAATCGAGGGGCTGGGGCAGCGGCAACGGCAATAGAACGCGGATCCGCGCGGCGCCGGGCCGGCTTTCCGGCGGGTCCGGTTCGCCGGCTCCGGGACTTGCCGGATCGGGGGAACTGGAATCATCATCGAGCATCGGCTAAACTCGCTCGCGGGACGGCAGGCGGCAAGCATCCCTCGGGCTTTTTGCGCCATGCTGGTCCCAAAGGTGGCTTCAAAATGATCGCGCACCGCTCCGCCGCAGTACTGTTCTCGGATCCGCGTCACGGCGCGGCGCTGCGGAACTAGTCGTGGCAGACCGTCCGCAAGACCAGCCGAAGCCGGTACGCAGTAGCGGTCCAGCAACCGCGCGGCCAAATGAAATCGGTCCGCGCGAGGTCATCGCCTTTCTGCGCCAGAACCCGGATTTCCTCGACCGTCATCCCGATGCTCTGCGGCTGTTGCGCGCCCCGACCCGGCAAAGTGGCGATGGCGTGCTCGATTTTCAGCACTTTATGTTGGAGAGGCTGCGCCACGACGTCGTTCGGCTGCAGGACGAACGCAAGAGCCTGATCGCGACGAGCCGTGGCAATCTCGCGAGTCAGGGGCGGGTGCACAAGGCGGTGATGGCAATGCTGCGCGCACCCAGCTTCGAGCATTTGCTGCAGATCGTGACCACCGACTTGGCCGTCCTGATCGATGTCGACATCATCACGCTCGGTGTCGAGAGTTCGGCATCGCGGACCGCCCGGTTGCCACTGCACGGTATCCATCTGCTGCCGTCAGGCACCGTCGACAAGTTGCTGGGGCCAAATCGCGACGCGCTCCTATGCACCGATATTCAAGGCGATCCGGCGTTGTTTGGCGAAGCGGCCGGTCTCGTCCGCTCGCAGGCGTTGCTCCGCCTGTCGTTCAGCCGTTCGGCCCCGGTCGGGCTAATGTGCATCGGCACTCGCACCGTCGACACCTTTCAGCCGGGACTTGCGACCGAGCTATTGACCTTTCTCGCCCGCACGCTCGAGATCACGATCGCGCACTGGCTCGACCGCGCCCGGTGACGCAGGAACGCCTCGTTTTCCCGGCGCTGCCGGAACCGCTGCCGCTGACCCGGTTCTCGGCGGCGGACGATCTGCGCGCCGCGATCGGATTGTGGGTCGCCTGGCTCGCCGGGGAACGCCGCGCCTCGGCCCATACGGTCGCCGCTTACGGCCGCGATCTGGCGTTCTTTCTCGACTTTCTGACCGAACATCTAGGCGAGCTGCCGAGCTTATCGGCAATCAATGCTCTGCGTCCGGTCGATTTCCGCGCTTACCTGGCCCGGCGTGCGCAGGACGGTGTCGAGCGCAGTTCTGCGGCGCGGGGACTGTCGGTGTTGCGTGGGTTTCTGCGCTTTTTGCAGCGCCGGGGGCTTGCCGCGACGACGGCGCTTGCCGTGCTCCGCTCCCCCAAGTTGCCGCAAAGCGTCCCAAAGCCGCTGACCATCGGCGATGCCACGGGCTCCCTCGAGGCCATCGGCGATCTCGCCGCCGCCCGTTGGCAAGGCGAGCGCGACGCGGCGATCCTGGCGTTGCTCTATGGCTGCGGCTTGCGGCTTTCCGAAGCGCTGGGGCTGGCGCGGGCCGAGGCGCCATTGGGCGAGGTGGTGGCGATTACCGGCAAGGGCGGCAAACAGCGCCTGCTTCCGGTCTTGCCGGCGGTGCGCCGGGCGGTCGCCGATTATCTCGCGGTCTGTCCCCATAGGCTGACCGCAGACGGGCCGTTGTTTGTCGGCGCCCGCGGCGGGCCGCTGAACCCGCGCCTCGTGCAACGGCAAATGGCGCTGCTGCGCGGTCATCTCGGTCTGTCGGAAACGGCGACGCCGCATGCCTTGCGGCACAGCTTTGCCACCCATTTGCTCGGCGCCGGCGGCGATTTGCGCGCGATCCAGGAGCTGTTGGGCCATGCCAGCCTGTCGACGACGCAGCGCTATACGTCGGTGGAGACCGAGCGCCTTCTCGCCATTTACGACGCTGCGCACCCGCGCGCGCATCTCGATCGCGCAGACCTGAACGGATGAGTGAGGCGGAAATGGCTCTTAAGCGCATGGTGCTGCAGATTGGGATGGGGACGGATATCCGCGGGGCAGATTATACGAAGGCCGCAGTTCGGGCGTTGCGCGACGCGCTGTGGCACAACTCGCTCAGCGTTGCCGATGCGGTGGGCTTGCCGGTCGATGCCATGCAGGTCGAGGTCACGATCGGCGTCCCGCGTCCGGATCGGGTGGACAAGGACGCGGTCCGCGCGGTGCTGCCGCACGGCAGCGGCAGCGGAACCGTGCGCGTCGTCGAGGGCGGGCTCGAGATACCAAACGATGCCGGTACCGACACGACGGTCATTGCCAATGCCGCGGCGGTCGTGCGGCTGGACATCGCGTGAGGAGTGACCGGTATGACCGTAAAGCGTGTCATTCTCGAGATGGGCACCGGCAATGATCTGCACGGCGGGGATTACACCAAGGCAGCGGTGCGCGCCGTGGCGGATGCGATTCACCACAGCTCGCTGAGCTTGATCCGCTCGCTCGGGCTCGATGCCCGCACCATGCAGGTCGAGGTGACGATCGGCGCGCAGCGGCCGGACAAAGTAGATGCCGAGGCGGTCAAGGCGGCTCTGCCCCATGGCCAAGTCGCAGTTAAGGTGATGAAGGGCGGTCTCGACGTTCCGCACGACGAATTGGGCGATGTGGCGGTGATCGCCAGCGCCGCCGTCGCCGTCCGGCTCGACCTGCAGCAAACGAAATAACATGAGGAAAGGAGGAAGTATGGCTGAAGGCACCCCCCAGGGGACCGAGTTATTCGAGATTATCCATTCAACTCGGGCGATGCGACGGCTGAAGCCCGACCCAGTGCCCGATGACCTGATCCGCCAAATTCTGTTGGCAGGGCAAGCCGCAGCAAGCGGCGGCAATACGCAGCGCTGGCGCTTTCTGGTGCTGAAGGACCGAGAAATTAAAAAGAAGGTGCAGGTCTATTACAAGAAAGCCTTCGATGAGGTGGTCGGCCCCCGCTACACGAGCAGCGCGCCGCCGCCGGGGTCAGACCCCGCCCGCTTCAAGCGTCAGCATTCCGCCGTCGAATATCTGACAGAGCACTACCACGAGGCCCCGGTGTGGATCGTCGCTTGTCTCGAGGATGGCGCCAATCCGACGCGCTCGGCCGGCTCGTCGATCTATCCCGCAGTGCAGAACATGCTGCTGGCCGCGCGCGCTCTCGGGCTCGGCTCGACCCTGACGACGCGGCACATCAATTACGAGAAAGAGGTGGATGCCGCGATGGGTATCCCCGCTGGCTTCCACTCCTACGCCATTCTGCCGATCGGCTACCCGATGGGGCGCTTCGGGCCGGTCGGCCGAGGGCCGCTCTCCGATGTCGTCTATCTCGACGGCTGGGGAAAGCCTTATCCCGGGATCTAGCGGGAGTGCGAGAGAAGCGAAGCAATCTCTAACGTATGGAGGAAGACATGCCGCGAATTGCACCGATCACGGGCAAGTCCGATGTCCCGGCCGAACACCACGCCGTCGTCGACGAGGTGCTCAAAGTGTTCGGCAGCATTCGGGGCCCGTTCAGCGTCTTGCTGCACAGCCCGAAGCTGGCCGAGCGCTTGCTCAAACTGGTGACCTTCAACCGCGAGGAAAACGTGGTCGAACCGAAACTCCGTTCGCTCGCGATCCTCTCGGCGGTGCGCGAGCGCGAGGCCGCCTATGTGTGGTCCGCTCAGGTCGGCGCCGCGCGTCGTGCCGGGGTGCCCGAATCGACGATCGACATGCTGCGCGCCAAGGGTGACCCGGCGGCGCTTTCTGACGAGGAGCGCGACATCGTCACCTATGTGCGGCAGCTCATGCGCACCAACCGCGTCGACCAGGCGGTGTTCGACAGGCTGAAAAACCGGCACGACGCGCTGTGGATGGTCGAGCTGACAGAGGTCGCAAACTACTTCGCGTTCCTGTCCGGCATGGTCAATCCGTTCGAGGTGCCAGCCCCACCCGACGGCGACAAATTGCCGAGCTGAATCAAATGTGAATCGCTCGGCCGTCGACGGCGAGGGCGGCTTCCTTGAGGGCTTCGCTCAACGTCGGATGGGCGTGGCAGGTGCGCGCGATGTCCTCGGCCGAAGCGCCGAATTCCTTCGCGAGCGCGGCTTCGGCGATCAAGGTTCCGGCGTCGGGACCGATAATATGGACGCCGAGCACTCGGTCGGTTTCGCGCTCGGCGAGGATCTTGGCGAAGCCCTCGGTGTAGCCGTTGGTCCGCGCCCGCGGATTGGCGATAAACGGGAACCTTCCGGTGCGGTAGGGGATCGCGGCAGCCTTCAGTTCTTCCTCCGTCTTACCGACCGAGGCAACCTCTGGCCAAGTGTAGATCACCGCCGGGATCGCATCATAATCGATGTGCGGCTTCTGTCCCGCTAACCGTTCGACAAGCGCGATACCTTCCTCTTGGGCTTTGTGCGCGAGCATCGGCCCCCGGATTACGTCGCCGATTGCGTAGATGCCGGGGATGTTGGTGGCAAAACCGTGATCCACCACGATACGGCCGCCGTCATCACGCGCGACGCCCAGCGTCTCGAGGCCAAGGCCTTCCGTATAGGGGCGCCGGCCGACCGAAACCATTACCACCTCGACTGTAAGGGTCTGCCGCTCGGCACCTTCGACTTCCAGCTCCAGGCCGTCCGGTCGTTCGCCGAGGCCGGCAAGTTTGGCGCCGAGCTTGAACTCAATCCCCGATCGCGTGAGCACGCGCTGCAAGGCCGTGCCAAGCTCCCGATCCATGTTCGGGATGATATGGTCAAGCACTTCGATTACGGTGACCTTGGATCCGAGCCGCTGCCAGACCGACCCGAGCTCGAGGCCGATATAACCGCCGCCGACGACCGCGAGCCGCTCCGGAACGCGGTCTAGAGACAATGCCCCGGTCGACGAGACGATGCGCTTTTCGTCGATGGCGATCCCCGGTAGCGCCGTGCTCCGGGAGCCGGTCGCGATGATGACCGAGGTCGCCTCGATCTCCCGCGCGGCGCCGTCGTCGCCGGTAATAGAGACCTGACCCGGGGCGGCGATGCGCCCTTTGCCCTTGAGCCAGTCTATTTTGTTCTTGCGGAACAGGAACTCGACCCCGCGGGTCAGTGTCATCACGACTTTGTCCTTGCGATCCATCATCGCCGCGAGATCGAGCGAGAGATCGGCGACCTTGATCCCGTGCTCGGCCAGCACATGCCCGGTTTCGGCAAACTTTTCCGACGATTGCAGCAGCGCCTTTGACGGAATGCAGCCGATGTTGAGGCAGGTCCCGCCGAGGCTCGCGCGGCTGTCGATGCAAGCCGTCCTGAACCCCAGCTGCGCGGCCCGGATCGCCGCGACATACCCGCCGGGACCCGCTCCGATGATCACGACGTCGTAGCGATCCGCCATAGCGTCGCTGCTCACATTCCGAACAGGATGCGCGACGGGTCTTCGACGCATTCCTTGATCCGCACCAGAAACATCACGGCCTCCCGGCCATCAACGATACGGTGATCGTAGGACAGGGCGACGTACATCATCGGCCGGATCTCGACCTTGTCGCCCACCGCGACGGGCCGCCGCTCGATCTTGTGCATGCCGAGGATGCCGGATTGCGGCGGGTTGAGGATCGGTGTCGACATCAGCGAGCCGTAAATCCCACCGTTCGAGATCGTGAAAGTGCCGCCGGAGAGCTCTTCGATTGTCAATTTACCGTCGCGCGCCTTGTGTCCAAACTCGGCGATCGTCTTTTCGACTTCGACAAAGCTAAGCCGGTCGGCGTCGCGCACCACCGGCACCACAAGGCCCTGCTCGGTGCCGACCGCAACACCGATGTCGTAGTGGTTCTTGTAGACGATGTCGTCACCGTCGATCTCGGCGTTGACCGCCGGCAGCTCCTTCAAAGCGACAATCGCCGCCTTGACGAAGATCGACATGAAGCCGAGGCGCACGCTGTGTTTTTTCTCGAAGGCCTCGCGATAGCGCTCGCGCAGCGCGATCACCTCGCTCATGTCGATCTCGTTGAAGGTGGTTAGCATCGCCGCCGCGTTCTGCGCCGCCTTCAGCCGCTCGGCGATCCGTCGCCGCAGGCGGCTCATGCGCACGCGTACTTCCCGCTCGCCGATCGTGGGGGTTGGCGCCGGAGCCGGTTGCGGCGCCGCGCGCGCTGCGATTACGTCCGCCTTACTGATCCGGCCCCCGGGTCCGGTCGCCGGGACCTTTGCCGCGTCCAACCCGCTTTCTTCGATCAGCTTCCGTACTGCGGGGCCCGAGCGTTCGAGCGCTGGTTGCCCCTCACCCTCCCGCTTCGTGGATCCCTCCCTCTCCCCGCGTGCGGGGAGAGGGCCGGGGTGAGGGGCCGGCCGCGCAGCGAGGCCGTCAGAAATCCTGCCGAGCACCGCGCCGACCGGGACGTTGGAGCCTTCTTCGGCTAGAATCTCGTCGAGCGTGCCGGCGGCGGGCGCAGGGACCTCGAGCGTCACCTTGTCGGTTTCGAGCTCGGCGATCGGTTCGTCCACAGCGACCGCTTCACCCGGCCGCTTCAGCCATTTCGAGACCGTTGCCTCGGTGATCGACTCGCCGAGGCTTGGGACCTTGATTTCGATCGCCATTGCTGTTGGTTAGGCCGCCAATGCCTCGGCGACGAGGGCCATCTGCTCTTCGACGTGGCGCTTGTGAAGACCGGTGGCCGGCGAAGCTGCCTCGGCACGGCCGGCGAAGCGCGGCCGCTTGGCTGCGACGTCGAGCCCGCCCAACACCTGTTCGATACGCCGGTCGACAAAACTCCAGGCCCCCATATTCTGCGGTTCCTCTTGGCACCAGACGACCTCGGCGCTGCGATAGCGCCGCAACACCTTTGCCAGCGCATTGAACGGGAAGGGGTAGAGCTGCTCGACCCGCACCAGGGCGACGCGGTTGTCGCCACTCTTGGCGCGAGCCTTGACCAAGTCGAAATAAATCTTGCCGGTGCACAGGACGATCCGGCGTACCGCGCTGTCCGCCGCGATCGGCTCGCTTTCGCGGATGACGCGGTGGAACGAGGTCCCGGACGCCATTGCGTCGAGGCGGGACATCACCTCTTTGGCACGCAGCAGCGATTTCGGGGTGAAAATGACGAGCGGCTTGCGGAAGTTGCGGCGGATCTGACGCCGCAAGGCGTGGAAGTAGTTGGCGGCGCTGGTCAGGTTGCAGACCTGGATATTGTCCTCTGCGCACAGCTGCAGGTAGCGTTCGATTCGCGCCGAGGAATGCTCGGGCCCCTGCCCCTCATAACCGTGCGGCAACAGCATGACGAGACCGCTCATGCGCAGCCATTTAGCCTCGCCCGAGCTCAGAAACTGGTCGACGATGACTTGGGCGCCATTGGCGAAATCGCCGAATTGTGCTTCCCACAGCACGAGGGAGGACGGATCGGCGAGGCTGTAGCCGTATTCGAAGCCGACGACTGCGGCCTCGGACAGCGGGCTGTCGATGATCTCGAACGGTGCCTGGTGCGGGCTGACCTGGTTGATCGGAATGTAGCGATCTTCGCTCTCCTGATCGACCAGCACGGCGTGTCGGTGCGAGAAGGTGCCGCGCCCGCTGTCTTGACCGGACATTCGGACATGGGTCCCCTCGGCACAAAGCGAGCCGATCGCCAACGCCTCGGCGGTCGCCCAGTCGATGCCCTCGCCGGCCTCAATCGCAGCCCGTTTAGCCTCGAGCTGGCGGGCGATCTTCGGGTTGAGCCGAAATCCCTCGGGCACGGTTACGAGCCCCTGTCCGATCTCACGCAATACCGCGGCGGGGACACCGGTATCGCCGCGGCGATCGTCATCCGAAGCCTGCTCGAGCCCAGCCCACGCCCCTTCCAGCCAGTCTGCCTTGTTCGGGCGATAGCCCTTGGCCGCTTCGAATTGGGTTTCGAGTTCTTCGATAAAGCGAGCTGCCATCGCATCGGCCTCGCCCTGACGCAGGACGCCGGCCTTGGCAAGGCGGTCGGCATAGAGCTGCCGCGTCGTCGGATGGCGCGCGATCGTACGGTACATCAGCGGTTGGGTGAAGGCCGGCTCGTCGCTTTCGTTGTGGCCGTGCCGCCGATAGCAGAACAGATCGACGACAACATCCTTGCGGAATTCCTGGCGGAATTCGACCGCGGTCCGGGCGACTTCGACGACCGCCTCGGGGTCATCGCCGTTGACATGAAAGATCGGCGCTTGGACGCCCTTGGCGACATCCGACGGGTAGGGGCTCGACCGAGCGGCGGCGGGGACCGTCGTAAAGCCGATCTGGTTGTTAACGATGATATGGATCGTGCCGCCGGTGCAAAACCCGATCAGGTCTGACAATTCCAGCGACTCGCCGACAAGGCCCTGACCGGCAAAGGCTGCGTCACCGTGCATCAGGATGCTCGCCACCTGCGATCGCTCGCCATCGCCGCGCTGCAGCTGCTTCGCCCTTACCTTGCCGAGCACGACCGGGTCGACCGCCTCGAGATGCGACGGGTTGGCGGCCAACGACAGATGCACGGTTTTTCCGCCGACTTCGCGGTCACCCGAGGTGCCAAGGTGGTATTTGACGTCGCCGGAGCCGTGGACGTGCTCGGGATTGGTCGAATTGCCCTGAAATTCCGAGAAGATCGCCGCAAAGGGCTTGCCGACGAAATTAGCCAGCACGTTGAGGCGGCCGCGATGCGGCATGCCGATCACGAACTCTTGGATACCGAGCTCGCTGCCGCGCTGCAGGATCGTTTCCAGCGCCGGCATCAATGACTCGGCGCCCTCGATGCCGAACCGCTTGGTTCCGGTGTACCGCCGGTCGAGAAACCGCTCGAAGGTCTCGGCGGTCGTCAAGACCCGCAGAATTCCTTTCTTGACGGCGCTCGACAGCGTCGGACGGCCTTGCCGCCTTTCAAATTTTTCCTGAATCCACGCCTTCTCGGCAGGGTCCTGGATGTGCATGTATTCGACGCCGATCCTGCCGCAATAGGTTTCCCGCAGGATTGCGATGATCTCGCGCAGGGTCGCGCGTTCGCGGCCGAGCAGATTGTTGATAAAGATCTCGCGGTCGAGATCCGCTTCGGCAAAGCCGTAACTCTGATAGTCGAGTTCCGGATGATGGCCGCGCTTGTCGAGACCGAGCGGGTCGAGATCGGCTTCGAGGTGGCCGCGGACCCGGTAGGAGCGGATCAGCTGCAGCGCTCGGATCGAGTCGCTCGTTGCCTGGCGCAGCTGGTGGGCGTCGACTGGCGTCGTGGCCGCCGCACCGTTCGTGGCGCCGGGCACCGCGCGATTGCCCCATGACGGTCCTTGCAATTCGGCGAGCACCGTCGAGACGTCGTCGCCCATTTCCGAAAAGAACCGCCGCCAGCTCTCGTCGACGGAGCTAGGGTCGTCAAGAAACCGCGTATAAAGCTCGGCGATAAAGCCGGCATTGGTCCCGGTCAAAAATGTCGTGCCGTCCAAATCAACCATGATCCGACCCTCAACCGTCACCCCCGCGAAAGCGGGTGTTCAGGGAGCCAAGTGAAGTGCCGGTTGCCCTGGACCCCCGCTTTCGCGGGGGTGACGAATGGTGGGAAATGCGCGCGGCTCTTATATGCGCGCGGTTGACCTTAAGTGCTACCCACCAACGATTAACCCTTGAGCACGTCCCGCATTGTCGTGCCGATCGCGGCCGGCAACTCGGCGACGACCACCCCGGCGCTGCGCAGCGCCTCCATCTTGTCGCCGGCGCCGCCCTTGCCGCCGGCGATGATCGCGCCGGCATGGCCCATCCGCCGGCCCGGCGGGGCGGTGCTGCCGGCAATAAAGCCGACCACCGGCTTTTTCTTGCGCGCCGACTTCAGAAAATCGGCGCCGTCTTCCTCCGCTGTCCCGCCGATCTCGCCGATCATCACGATCGCTTCGGTCTCGTCGTCGGCGAGGAACATCTCGAGGATCTCGACAAAGTTCGTGCCGTTGACCGGATCGCCGCCGATGCCGACGCAGCTCGACTGTCCCAAGCCAACCGCGGTCGTCTGCGCCACCGCCTCGTAGGTCAGAGTGCCCGAGCGCGAGACGATGCCGACCTTGCCGCGGCGATGAATATGCCCCGGCATGATGCCGATCTTGCATTCGTCGGGAGTAATGACACCGGGACAGTTCGGCCCGATCAGCCGTGAATGGCCGCCGGTCAAGCTGCGCTTGACGTGAACCATGTCGAGGACCGGAATGCCCTCGGTAATGCAGATGATCAGCGGAACCCCGGCATCAGCGGCTTCAAGAATGGCGTCGGCGGCAAAGGGTGGCGGCACGTAGATCACAGTCGCGTCGCACCCGGTCTCGGCGCGCGCCTCATGCACGGTGTTGAACACCGGCAGGTCGAGATGGCGGGCGCCGCCCTTGCCGGGCGTCACGCCGCCGACCATCCGGGTGCCGTAGGCGATCGCCTGCTCGGAGTGGAAGGTGCCCTGGGCGCCGGTGAACCCCTGGCACAGCACCTTGGTCGATGCGTCGACGAGGATCGCCATCACGCCGCCTCCTTGACGGCCGCGACAACCTTTTGTGCAGCGTCGGCAAGGTCCTCGGCAGCAAGAATCGGCAGGCCGGACTGCTGCAGGATCTTTTTCCCGAGGTCGACATTGGTGCCTTCCAGGCGGACAACGAGGGGCACGTGCAAATTGACCTCGCGCGCCGCCGCCACCACACCCTCGGCGATGACGTCGCACCGCATGATCCCGCCAAAGATGTTGACCAGCATTCCTTCGACATTGGGATCACCGAGGATCAGTTTGAAGGCCGTCGCCACCCGTTCCCGCGTCGCCCCGCCGCCGACATCAAGAAAGTTGGCGGGGTTGCCGCCGTGCAATTTGATGATGTCCATCGTCGCCATCGCCAAGCCGGCGCCATTGACCATGCAGCCGATATTGCCGTCGAGCTTGACGTAATTGAGCGCGTGCTTGCCGGCCTCGAGCTCGGTCGGGTCCTCCTCGTCCTCATCGCGCAACGCGGCAATATCGGGGTGCCGAAAGAGGGCGTTGTCGTCGAACCCGATCTTGGCATCGAGCGCGATCAGCTGTCCCCCACCGGTCACGACCAGCGGATTGATCTCGACGACCGAAGCATCGAGCTCGCAAAAGGCGCGGTACAGCGCCGTCATGAACTTGACGGCGACGCCGATCTGGGCTCCGTCAAGGCCAAGCCCGTAGGCGACGTTGCGCGCATGGAACGGCTCGATGCCGCTCGCCGGGTCGACTGCCGCTTTGAGGATTTTTTCCGGCGAACGCGCCGCCACTTCCTCAATCTCCACGCCGCCTTCGGTCGAGCCGATAAGCGTGACCCTCCCGGTCTCGCGGTCGATCAGCAGGCCGAGATAGAGCTCACGCGCGATATCGCAGCCCTCTTCGACATAGACCCGTTTGACCTCACGGCCCGCAGGCCCGGTCTGGTGCGTCACCAGATGCTGGCCCAACAGCGCGCGGGCGGCCGCCGCGACCTCCTCTTCCGAGCGGCACAGCTTGACCCCGCCGGCTTTGCCGCGCCCGCCGGCATGGATCTGCGCCTTGACCACCCAGACCTGGCCGCCGAGCCGGCGCGCCGCCTCGACTGCCTCGGCGGCGGTATAGGCCACTCCGCCGCGCGGAACCGCGACTCCGAATTTCGCCAGCAGCTCTTTCGCCTGATATTCGTGGATATTCATCGCATCCCGCTGTGCTGAGGGTACTAGATTAACATCGAATACCGTCCGTGTTCATGGTTTCCGGGCCCGCCCGCTGGGCGTCCCGGAATGACGAGGGGGATGTTCATTCCGGGGCGCGGCGTGACCGCGAGCCCGGAATCTATGAACACTGGCGCGCGCCGGCTTAGCGCCGCAGTGTTCTTGACGACTTCGATCAGCTCACGGACGGCGGTGACCGATTTGTCGAAGGCCGCCTTTTCGTCGCGGTCGAGCGCAATCTCGACGATGCGCTCGACACCGCCGGCGCCGATCACGACCGGGACGCCGACATAGAGGTCCTTGACGCCGTATTGCCCATCGAGCCAGGCGGCGCAGGGCAGAACCCGCTTCTTGTCGCGGAGATAGGCTTCGGCCATCTGGATCGCCGAGCTGGCGGGGGCATAGAACGCCGAACCGGTCTTCAACAGGCCGACGATCTCGCCGCCGCCGTCGCGGGTGCGCTGGACGATCTCGTCGAGCCGCTCCTGGGTTGTCCAACCCATCTTGACAAGATCGGGCAGCGGGATGCCGGCAACCGTCGAATAGCGCACCAGCGGCACCATCGTGTCGCCGTGGCCGCCGAGCACGAAGGCGGTCACGTCCTCGACGGAAACGCCGAACTCCCGCGCCAGGAAATGGCGGAAGCGGGCGCTGTCGAGGATCCCGGCCATGCCGACGACGCGCTGCGGCGGCAGGCCGCAAGCCTCGCGCATCACCCACACCATGACGTCGAGCGGGTTGGTGATGGTGATGACGAAAGCCTGCGGGGCAGTGCTTTTTGATCGCCTCGCCGACGGTCCTGACGATCCGGGCATTGACCTCGATCAGATCGTCGCGGCTCATCCCGGGCTTGCGCGGGATGCCGGCGGTGACGATCACGACATCGGCGTCGGCAATCTCGGCGTAGTCGTTGGAGCCGTTGACTACCGCGTCGTAGTCCTCGATCGCCGAGCCCTGGACGATATCGAGCGCCTTGCCTTGCGGCACACCCTCGACGACGTCGACGAGCGCGATGTCGCCGAGCTCTTTGAGCCCGGCGAGGAGCGCCAGGGTGCCGCCGATCTGCCCGGCCCCGATCAACGCGATCTTGTTGCGTGCCATGCCCATACCTTTCGTCTCTCCGGCGATGCGCGCAAACGCCGAGCGTCGCCGGTCTTACCGTGGATAAGGAGACGGATCTACGCTTTCAGATGCTTGTCGAAGAAGGCGACGGCATCGCGCCACAGCTCGGCAGCCGGCGCTTCACGATAGCTCGGCCGGTAATCCGCGAGGAAGGCGTGCCCGGCGTTCTTGTAGACCTTGATCGTGACATCCTTGCCGGCGCGCTGCGCCCGGCTGCGCACCTCCTCGGATTGCGCGACCGTCGGGTTCTGATCCTCTTCGCCAAACACTGTGAACAGCGGACAATGCAGGCGGTCGACCAAGTTCAAGATCGGCGTCGGCCGCGACGGCGTGGTTTCGGCATCGGGTGTGGCGCGATGGATGAACCCGCCCCAGCAATCGACCGCCGCATCAACCTTGTCGCTGCTGCACGCGAACAGCAATGTCTGCCGGCCACCCGAGCAAAAGCCGATGGCGCCGACCTTGCCGGTCGCGCCGGAGAGCCCCCGCAAATGCGCTGCCGAGGCTTCGAGATCGCGGACGGCTTGGGCGTCCGGCAGGCCGAACATGACCGGGAACACCGCGTCCATGTTGTTCGGGTCCGGCGAGCCCGAGCGGGTGTAGAGATCGGGCGCCACGGCGTTGTACCCGATATTGGCAAACCGCCGGGCGATGTCGCGGATGTGCTCGACCAACCCGAAAGCCTCGTGGATGACGACAATGCCGGGGTAGCGCCCGGCCTGGCTCGGTTGGGCGAGGTAGCCTTTGATCGTGTCGCCGCCGCTCTTGATGTCGATGTTTTCGCCGCGCACGCGGCTGGGATCGGTGACCGCACCCGGTATATTCGCCATGCGCTCCTCCTCGGAATGAGATCGGCAGGTTAACACCAATTTCGCGGCAGGGTGAAGCTGGCCCTCGCGGCTCGGCTGCAGATGCTGTTATGATCGGTCACTATCATCGGGAGGAGTTGCAGCATGACGATCGAACAGACGGTGCTAAAGGAAAGGGCGGCCGTCGCGCAGCCGACCATGAAGGTCGCCGTGACGAGCGCGAAATCGCCCGATTTCGTCGAGGGCCGACGCACCTTCTTCAAGTATCGTGACCTCGGCGTCACTGCCGCGAGCAACGGCTGGATGCGGGCACAATTAATGTCAACGGTGACGGGCATGACCAAGCCGACCGGCTGGCACTATCATGTTTGCGAAGGCCAGTTCGTCTATACGCTGAAGGGCTGGGTCGAGTTGGAATTCGAGGATGGCAGCAACTGCCGGCTCGAAGCGGGCGATTCATGCTTTATTCCGGGCGGCCTGCACCACAACGAGATCGGCACCTCGGACGACCTCGAGATCCTCGAAGTCTGCCTGCCGGCGATATGGGGACTGTCCCGGTCGATCCACCCGCTTCGCTGCCAAACCGATCGTAAGACCGCTCCGCGGCCGCAAGGGTTTGCAGGCGGCCGCGGATCGCCTATCATTGGCGCTACGCGGGTGTAGCTCAATGGCAGAGCAGAAGCTTCCCAAGCTTACGACGAGGGTTCGATTCCCTTCACCCGCTCCAAATAAAACGAAATTATGCACTTGACAAAGCCGCTATGGATTCCCTACCTCATAGGTTGAGAATGAAACCTACGGGAGTTTCGGATCCGTGCGCTTTTTCTGTTTTGGCTTACTGCTGCCTGGCGCGGGCGGTGGGTGACCAGTTCGCGCGGCGGCTCGTAAGGCGTCCTCGATTGAGAGTGGATACAGCGACAGCTTCTCACGCTTCGGGCTGGCGCTTTCCTCAGTCTTTTTGCGCGATCGCGTGTCTTTCGCTTTCATTGCCAAGAGCCAAAAGTGGACATGCCGGAACAGAAATGCTACATAAACAAACGCCGATAGCCGACACCCCTTGTGGAAGGGGATGCCGGCTAAGCGGTTGGCCCCTTGTGGAGGGGGGCCGGTTGTGCGGTACCGCCGACGGTTCCTTGTGGAAGGGACCGAATTGCGGAGGTGATAGGAGTTCGAACCCACGAGGGCGCTGGCTCACCTGGAAAGTTCGCTGGCCCTACCTGATCCTAAGTCAGGCGCGTTCAACCTCTCCGCCACACCTCCATCTCGGTTTTCCTGGCTGACTCTCGCCAGAGTCGGTCGGGAAAAATTCTATGCAAAGGTCACGG
Organism: uncultured Alphaproteobacteria bacterium; assembly: GCA_963698995.1. Classification (GTDB taxonomy): domain Bacteria; phylum Pseudomonadota; class Alphaproteobacteria; order ATCC43930; family CGMCC-115725; genus AP-15. The sequence goes on from CAVOTD010000027.1 coordinate 118,729, forward strand.
ATGCTGCGCCGCAGCGCCATTGCCTCTCGAAGCACCGAACAGTTCATCTCTGTCCGGCGCTTCCGATTCTTGACTTGATGATTCGGTGGAACGCTCCCCAGGAGACGGCCCAAGAGGAATGCCGATCGCGGACCGGTCGACGTTCGCGCGGATCGCGCCCTTCAGTGTCGCGCCGTCTACGCGGTCAATCTTGCGCGCCCGCACCCGGCCGTCTCGCTCGACGAGCGCTACGACGGGAGTTTTCTTCGTGCCGCGCCCGCGCTTGGCCTTTTCGTCCGAGCCGGGGCGGGGCTTGCCACCAACGTAGGTCGTCGACTTCGACGGTACCTTTGAGCAGCGAGGCTAGAGGCTCCCGCGACATTGCGTGCCGGATGCGATGCGCTAAATGCCAAGCAGTACGATAGGAACCAAGGTCAAGTTCGCGTTGAAGCTGGAGCGCCGAGATGCCTTTGTTCGCGGAGCAAAGAAGCGCGAAGGCTATCAGCCATTTGCGTAACGGCAGATGGGAGTCTTCAAAGATCGTTCCAACTGTGACGGTGAATTGTTCATGGCAGTTGTTGCACTGAAAGACACCTGGACGATGCGCTTGGCCTTGCAGCCGCGTCACGTTCTCCATCGCCCCGCAATGAGCGCAAATCGGACCATCCGGCCACAAGATCCGCTCAATGGTTTCGCGGGCTTCATCCTCGGTCAGAGCGGAGACTTTGTCGAGGGTCAACATGGCGCTTGCCCATCGAATTTCTATCTATAAGCTAAGGGCTTAGCGCTACTTTCTCAAGTGCATAATTCCGAATTGGAATACCGACCGCGACTGAGCGCGGTCGTTCTCCCGACAATCCGGCCCAAGGAAAGGACACCGACATGCCGAGCTTTGAACATCATGGCGCGCACATCTACTACGAGGAGTTCGGCCAAGGGTTCCCGATCCTGACCTTTGCGCCAGCCGGCTTGCAGTCGGTGATCGCCGTCTGGAACCAACCCTCGGCGCCGATCAACCCGACCAGCGAGTGGGCGGCGAACTACCGCGTCATCGCGATGGATCAGCGCAACGCCGGCGGCCAGTCGCGCGCCCCGATCACCGCGCAGGACGGCTGGGACAGCTACACTGCCGACCACATCGCGCTGCTCGACCACCTGCGGATCGACCGATGCCATCTCTACGGTCAGTGCATCGGCGGGTCGTTCATCCTGAACCTGATCAAGCATCAGCCCGAGCGCGTCCAAAGCGCGGTATTGGCGCAGCCGATCGGACGCGTCGGTGCGATGGCGCCGGGCCGCCCCGCGCGGTTTAACGGCTGGGCGGAGACGCTAACGGACCACCCGGAGGCCACCCCGCAAGTGCTCGACGCGTTTTGCCGGAACCTCTACGCCCCTGGGTTTGTCTACTGCGTCGACCGAGCCTTCGTCTCCAAGGTCCAGGCGCCGTGCCTCGTGCTGGCGGGCAATGACGAGGCCCACCCCTACCCGATCTCCGAGGAGCTCTCGAAATTGCTGCCGAACTGCGAGTTCATCCAGGAGTGGAAGACCGGACCGGCTCTGACCACGGCCAAGGCTCGCGTTAAAGAGTTCCTCGCGAAGCACACCCCGACCAGGGCGTAGAGAGCGCGCGCCCCTGACCTGAGCTGCACGGTCAGGAGCGGGTCGGCGGGACGACAACGCAGGGTAGTTGGCGATGGTTCAGATGTGTGCAGGCGCTCGACGCCGCGCTCGCTGACAAATGGACGAGACGCGCGCGATAGAGCACCGAATTGCCGAACGGCGCTGTCGGCTGGAGGGCCAGCACGGCCGAGCGAAGCTGTTGCGGCGCCTGGGTGCGGGCACCCTCGGCGACCGCGCGAGCCAGGCCCGGGTTCTTGTAGGCGCCCACCTGGATCGCCCATTCCCCGGCCGGTTCGGCCGATCGGCTCGACCGCCGCCGCGGGGCCGGCGTTGTCGGCTGGTAGACCGCCTCCGCAAGCTGCCGAGCCCGCGCCGGCGGTGGCCGGAGGGCGCTGGCGGCGTGACACGATCTGTCGGAGTTGTTGGCCGACTTGGGGTCGCAACCGGCGGCCGATGCCAGCTGAACTCGGGAGGCGACTGGCTGCGCGGTCGAGGGGCACGGGTGATAGGGGTCGTAGGCGGCGTTTACGTCGCAGCCGGTTGCCGCAACCTGTTGCACGACAGCCTGTCGGCTCGGGGCCGACGAGGCCACAGCCATTCCCACCGACGTGCACGGATGGTTGGGATCGTAGGCGGCATTCAAATCACATCCGCCCGCCCCGACCTGAACAAAGCCAGGCTGGGTCGCCGCCGGTTGTAAGGCCGCCCGCTCGAGCGATGTGCAGGGATGGTTCGGGTTGTAGGCGGTGTTCAGATCGCACCCCGCCGCCAGACTGGCTATCGTCGGGGCGGATCTCCTCGCTCGACCTAAGCGGGCGGAGGCGACGGCGAAACGTCCGGACAGCGGCACGTCGTTGCCGAGATTGGGCGTGATCGCGGCGACATAGTTCACCGTCTCGTCGGGGAGGACGGCCCTGCCGGCCAGGTAACTCTCGACCCGATCCGGACCGGCGTTATAGGCGGCCAGAAACCCGGGCGCGCCAAACCGGTCATACATCTCGCGAATATAGGCGGTGCCTGCCAGAACGTTGTTGTGCGGCTCGTAGGGGTCGTCGCCGAGCCGGTGACGCACCCGGAGCTCCTCATAGGTGGCAGGCATGACCTGCATCAGGCCCATCGCCCCGACCGGGGAAGTGGCCTGTTGCTCACCGCCCGATTCTTGTTGCATCACCGCGCGTACCCACTGTTCGGGCACGGAATATCTTCCGGCGGCCTCGCGGATATAAGGGCCCCAAGGATCCTCGGGCGGGCCTGGCGGCGGATAGTAGTGCGTTGGCCTCCGCCACCCGTCCGCACCGATTTCGACCCGTCCGCCCGGGCCATATCCGCCCTGCTGGGTGCAGGCGGCGAGCAAGAGCAGCGCCAACAGCCGCAGCATGGTCTGCAAGCGGCGCGCCGCCATCGGTCCGTTGCAAGACAACCGGTCAGACCTGTTCGACAGGCATTCAGTGACCACTCGCTGTACGAGATCGACGCACGAACCCCAGGCTTCTTGGTTTCGCCTGACGATCGTCCCCCTGATCGATCAATACGCCTTTAGCGATCCGCGATAAGAGGGACAAGCTTTCTAACTCGCGGCTTGCCGACCATGTCGATGAAATGTCGGCGAAGTTGGGCTGACGCGCTTCGAGGCTGGCGCGGAAGTGACGGCGAATCAAAGCCTTGCGCGACCAGGCTCGACCCCCGCGACGGGGTTCGCGCGCACATTCGCCGATGTCGGGCGACGACCGCTATAAAGGCTGGTTATCGTTCGGCTATCGGGCGGAGCGATGGTGAGGAATGCGAATTGATCGGTCGCGAAGCACTGCGCTCACACCGATGCCACTGGTTATCGCTGGCCGGCTTGGGTCGCCTTCATCTACTGCGGCAAGGCGTACCCGATCACGCCTTCGATCTCGAGCGTTCGGCGAACCGCCGGGCGCTCTATCATCCGGCCGTAATGGGCCGATAGGCCGGGGAATTCCGCAGGCTCCGGCTTAACCGAACCGACGAACCGCCAAAAGAGCCGGAACAGGTGGATGTCAGCGATCGAGTAGCGTTCGACGGTCCACTCTCTGCCGGCCAATCTCCGCTCGGCAATTCCGAAGACCTCGCGCCAACGCTCGATGCCGATTCTGCGGGCGGGGTGGATCGTCGAAGCGATGAACGACATCCACGAAATCGCCTGCGCCTCGGCCTCCGTGTCGTCTGCCGGCCAGAGCCCTGCCGCGGGGAAGCGTTTGGCGAGAAAATAGAGAATCGCAGCGACTTCGGTCAGCGGCCGCCCATCGATCAGCAGGGTCGGCACCTTGCCTTCGGGATTGACCGCGAGGTAGGTGGGCGCGTGCTGTTCCTGCTTGGCAAATGAAACAGGCCGGCTTTCGAACGGCGCGCCTATCTCGTGCAGCGCAATGTGCACCGCCATCGAGCTCGATCCCGGCGAGTGGTATAGCGTGAGCATAGATCTCCCCTCTATTGGATCAACCGATCGAGAATTCGCTCGTCGGCACATTAAACCTTCTCCCGCTGACAACCTTCGAGCGCCGCCATGGTCAGCTGCATGAACCCATCCATCGCCGCCGGATCGGTCCAGCGCAGCACCGCAACGAGGTTGTTGTCCGGGTCGATCCAGGTCAGGTTGCCGCCGGCGCCACGCGCATAGTAACTTCGCGAAAAGGCGCTCGGATAGAGGGCGCGACCGGTGTTGAGCCACCACAGATAGCCGTAATTGCGGTAGAGGGGGCAGGGCGCGAGCATGCGTTCGATCCAGGCTTCGGAGAGGATGCGCCGGCTGCCCCACATGCCGCGGCGCAAAAGCAGAAGCCCGATCCGCGCCTGATCGCGCGCGCTAATAGAGACCCCGCCACCCCAATGGCCGCCGCCCGCGACCGATTGCACCCGGCGTCCGTCGATCTCGACATAGGAATTTCGGTAGCCGTGCCAGTCCCAATTGGCAGAGGCGCCAATCGGCTCCATCACCAGTTCGCGAAATACCTCGGGCAAAGGCCGGCGCCATATCCGCAACAGGGCCAGGCTCAGGCGGTTGACGCGGACGTCGTTGTATTCCCAGAACTCGCCCGGCGACCGCAGGTCGCGGTGACTCCCCTTTGACGCGGCGCGCGGGCGGCCGCCGACGGCGCGGTTGCGGTCGATCAGATCGGGTTTGTCCCACAGCACCCCCTCCCACTCGGAGGTCTGCTGCAACAGATGGTGCCAGGTGATCCCGTCATTGTGCGGCGGATCGAATCCGCCGTCATCGACCAGGCGACGAACCTCCTCGTGCGGGTCGCCGATCAGCCCGCAATCCCAGGCGAGACCGGCGAGAATCGAGAGATAGCTCTTGGCGACGCTGAACGTCATGTCGGCCCGCGCGGTGTCGCCCCACTCGGCGAGGACGTGTCCGCCGCGCAGCATGAGGCCGTTAGGCCCGCCGCGAGGGCGGACCGGCCCGAGCGTCTCGTTCCACGGCGGCTGCTCCTCGAAGTTCTGGGTGACCATCGCCTCGAGGTCGCGCGCCCAGGGCGTCTCGTGTTCGCCGGCCTGCCGGACCGCGGCGGCGAGGGCGTCCGGATCGAGCCCGACTTCACCGGGTATGGCACGCGTCCACGCCCCGGGGTGCGGCGGCGGGAAATAGGTCATCGGCGCTCCGTCTCGGCTGGGGTTGACTTTCGGGTCTTCGGTACGACCTCGTAGAGAAAGCGGCGGTGACGCCGCTAAGACTGGCAATTCGGCGGAAAAGCTTGCTAGAGTAATCTTTCGTCACCGCTCCGAGGTCGTCGCAATGGGTTCCTTCAGCTTGATGCATTGGATCGTGGTCTTGGCCATTATCCTCATTCTGTTCGGTGCCGGGAAGCTGCCCCGCGTGATGGGCGATTTCGCCAAGGGTATCAAGGCATTCAAGGCGGGGATGAAGGAGGAGGACGAGGAGGCCGAAACGCCGGCGGCGCCCGCCCAGGTGCCGCCTCCTGCGGCCTCTGCCGCGCCGGCCGCCAGCGTTGTTGAACGCGCGCGCGAGCCCGCCAAGACCGTCTAGATCTACCGAGACCGTTCGGGCGTGCCGGGGGTGCGCGATGCGCCGACGCGCGAACCCATCCTGCCCGCCCTTAATCACCGCGTCGAGATCCGCACCAGCCACGGTCGAGGTCGCGGCGTATTCGCTCGCGTAGCGATCGCTCCCGGGACCTTGATCGAGGCAGCCCCGGTAATCATCTTGCCGGCCGCGGACTGTCCGGCACTCGATCGCACGATCATCTACGACTACTATTTCCACTGGGACGGCGACCCCGACGGGGAGGGTCGCGGCGCGCTTGGGCTCGGCGTGGTCACCCTGTGCAATCATTCGAGCCGGCCGCGCGCCCGTGTCGATCGCAATTACCTCCAGCTGACCCTCGATCTGATCGCCACCGCTCCGATCGCGCCAGGAGAGGAGGTGACAATCGATTACGGCTGCATCCTGTGGTTCGAGCCGCGCGAATAGTTGGTGCCGGCGTTCAGCCGGCGTGGTTGAAGGCGGCGAGGAAGCTCGGCAGGAAATTCTCCATGCCCTGATACGGCGGCATTTAAGTCGGGACGAGGCCGGGGACGTATCCTGCTGCAATAAAGGGAGCAATGAGGGTCGGGTCGCGCGACAGCACGTGGATCGGCACGGTCCATTGTCGAAGCTCGCCTCCGACGACTGCCGGCGGCTGGTGGTCGCCGAGCAGGATGACCAGTCCGCTGCCGTTTACCCGTTTGGCGAGCCAGTCGCCGAGCACGGCGAAATCATACTGCAGGCTCTTCAGATAGCCGGACGCCAGCGCGGTCCAGTCGGGTTGGCGATAGATCTCCTCCCAGGCCGTTGCCGGCACACTCGCAAAAGCCCCGCAATCCCTCCAATCGGAGAGATAAGGCGGCACCGGCGAAAACGGGATGTGGCTCGACACGAGCACAATCTGAATGAAAACCGGCGGTTCGGGAGCGAGCGCCGAGCGGATCGCCGTGGCGCGATCCAGCGTGAACTGATCGGGGATCGCGAACCAGCCGAAAGCCGGACCGCGATAGTCGAGCTCCGCAGCATACACCTCGCGGTCGAAATCCCAGGCGCGAGCCTCTGCAGAGGGCGCCTTGGTGCCCGGCATGATGTCAATCGCGCGCCACCCGGCATTCTTTAAATAGCCCGGCAGCAGTTTGCGGCCGGAACCCAGCAGCTGCGAGTAGAGCACCGGATCGTTGAGGCGAACCCCACTCGCCATCGTCGCATGGGCGAGCCACGAGCCGCCGCCAAAAGTTGGCGAGACCAGCCGGTTCGACGCGATTGTGTAGCCGGATCCGCGCAGCGCCGCTTCGAACTGAGCGAGCGATCCTTGCAGCGAGGCGCGGAACTCGGGTGTATCGAACACCGCGGTGCCGTAGGATTCGATGTAGACGAGATAAACGTCGCGATGTTTGAGGCCGGTCAGGTCGCTGATCGGGGGACCCGGCGTTGTCAACGCGGGCGGCAGCTCGACGCCGGCTCCGCTGGGGCTGCGCCAGCTCCGATCCAGCGCGGCCGCATGCCGCACGAGGTCAACACCGAGTCCGGTGGCTAAGGGACGCCACTCGGCCGCCACGAATGAGGTTAGGCTCAACGCCGTGCCCAGGAAAACCGCCGCGCCGATGGCAATTCGTCGATCGGTGAAGACGAACAGCACTCTGCGCCAAATCCAATAGACGAACCCGGTAGCCAGCAAGACGAAGGCGAGAAGCAAGACGGCCGCGACCGAGACGATCCACGCACCGGCCGACCCGCTGGCGAGGCCGACAAGCGACGGCAGATGTCGGAGATCCCAATAAGGATTTAGGTCCCGGCCGAGCAGGATCGCGGTCGCCGCATCGGCGAGGTTGAGAAGCGCCGCGGCGACCACCAGCAATGCCAGCCCGATCGCAGCACCGCGCCCGGCAACGAGCTGCGGGCGGGCGAGGGCTGCCATGGCGGCGATAAATAGAAGACCGGCGAGCTCGGCGGATGGGCGCCATTCGATCGCAAAACCATGCCTCAAAGGATCGTCTGCCGGCAGAAAGAACGCTGCGAGCAGCGCCATCCCGAGGGCTGCCGTGACAATGCCGCGGGCGATTCCGCGCTGGGGCGCAGACTGTTGTGAGGCTGGCATTGATTACCTAGCTCGGGTTATGTGATCTCGACCATGACAAGGGACATCGTCGGAATGCAGCGTTTTGAGGGCACCGACACTTATGTCGCGACGCAGGACTTGCGGGTCGCGGTCAATGCGGCGATTGCGCTTGAGCGCCCGCTTCTCGTCAAAGGCGAGCCCGGGACCGGCAAGACCATCCTCGCCCATGAAGTCGCCCGCGGCATCTCGAAGGATTTGATCACCTGGCACATCAAATCGACCACCAAGGCGCAGCAGGGGCTCTACGAATACGACGCGGTCTCCCGTTTGCGCGACGGCCAGCTGGGCGACGAGCGGGTGCACGACATCGCCAATTACATCGTGCCGGGAAAGCTGTGGGAGGCGTTCGAGGCCGACGCGGCCCCGGTCCTGCTGATCGACGAGATCGACAAGGCGGATATCGAGTTCCCCAACGATCTGCTGCTCGAGCTCGACCGCATGGAATTTTATGTCTACGAGACGCGCCGCACGATCCAGGCTCGGCATCGCCCAATCGTTATCATCACTTCGAACAATGAAAAGGAATTGCCAGACGCCTTTCTTCGTCGCTGCTTCTTCCATTACATCCGCTTTCCCGACCGCGAAACGATGCAGCAGATCATCGACGTGCATTTCCCTAATCTGAAACACGATCTGGTGCGCGAGGCTTTGACGATCTTTTACGATATTCGCGACGTTCCCGGGTTGAAGAAAAAACCTTCGACCTCCGAGCTGCTCGATTGGATCAAGCTGCTGCTGGTCGAGGACGTCTCGCCCGAAGTGCTGCGCACCCGCGACCCGGCCAAGCTGATCCCGCCATTGCACGGCGCATTGTTAAAGAACGAGCAGGATGTCCACCTCTTTGAGCGCCTCGCCTTTTTGCATCGCCGCGAGCGCGGCTGAGTTTGCCATGGTCGCGAAGCCCTGTCGCCTTCTGCCCCTCACCCCAACCCTCTCCCCGTCTGCGGGGAGAGGGAGTAAGCCCCTCGCGCCGCGGGAGCGGGGAGAGGGAGGGGTCCGTCGCGCCAGCGATGGGAGGGTGAGGGGCACCCGTCGACCGCAGCCTTAGCCGTGTTCTTCTCGTTCTTCGCCGAATTGCGCGAGGCCAAGGTGCCCGTTTCACTGCGCGAATACTTGACCTTGATGGAGGCGATGCAAAAGCGGGTCGCGGCTTTCGACATCGAGGATTTCTACTGTCTTGCACGCACCTCTCTGGTCAAGGACGAGCGGCATCTCGATCGCTTCGATCGGGTGTTCGGGCATTGCTTCAAGGGGATCGAGACGCTTGCCGACCCAAAGGCCGAGATCCCGGAGGCTTGGCTCAAAAAACTCGCCGAGCGGTTTCTAACCGAGGAGGAAAAGAAGCTGATCGAGGCGCTCGGCGGCTGGGAAAAGCTGATGGAAACGTTGCGCCGGCGTCTCGCCGAGCAAAAGGGCCGACACCAGGGGGGCAACAAGTGGATCGGCACGGCCGGGACCTCGCCATACGGCGCGTACGGCTACAACCCCGAAGGCGTTCGTGTCGGGCAAGAGGAAGGGCGGAACCGCAGCGCGGTCAAGGTCTGGGACCGCCGCGAATTCCGTAATCTCGACGACACCGTCGAGCTCGGCACCCGCAATATAAAGCTGGCGTTACGCCGCTTGCGGCGGTTCGCCCGCGAGGGAGCGGCTCAAGAGCTCGACCTTGGCGGCACCGTGAAATCGACCGCGCACAATGCCGGCTGGCTCGACCTGAAGCTGATGCCGGAACGGCACAACACCGTGAAGCTCCTGCTGTTCGTCGATGTTGGCGGCTCGATGGAGGACCACGTCCGGGTCTGCGAAGAGCTGTTTTCGGCAGCGCGCGCCGAATTCAAGCACTTGATCCACTTCTATTTCCATAATTGCGTCTACGACGCGGTGTGGCGCGATTCACGCCGGCGCCAGATCGAGCAGACGCCAGTCATGGAATTGATCCATACCTATGATTCGACTTGGCGCATCGTCCTCGTGGGAGACGCCAGCATGAGCCCCTACGAGATCGAAAAAGAAGGCGGCAGCGTCGAGCGGTGGAACGATGAGCCGGGTGAAACCTGGCTGCGCCGTCTACTCGACGCCTATCCGCGCGCGGTATGGCTCAACCCGGTGCCGGAGAAATACTGGACCGGCACCGCCAGCATCGGGATGATCCGGCAGATCGTCGAGGACCGGATGTTTCCATTGACCCTCGACGGTCTCGACCGGGCGATGCGCCGCCTGACGCCGCTGACTGCGGCTTCTACGCGGCCTTTTTCTCTTCTTTTGGCCGGACATAGGCGATCGCGGCAGTGGGCGGCGCAATAGGGCTTGCCGGGAACCGGGCGGGCGCCGCAGAAGTGAAATTGCGCATCGTCCGGGTGACCGTGCGGCCACAGGCAGCCCGGTCCGCTGAATTCGAAAAAATTGCGTTGCGGCACGAATTTCGGCCCGGTTTCCCGCCGCGTCATCGCGCTGCGGTGCAGCCTGCCGATCACGGCATTTTTAGTGAGACCCATTCGACGGCCGATTTCGGAAGTCGGCATCCCCTCCTCAAACAGCTGATTCAGCAGCTCGACGCGCTCTGGCGTCCAGGTCATCTCCATCGATTTCCCCCGTATCCTGTGGACCCCCCGGTCCACCCCCACAACATACGGTACCACCCTTGTGTCCCGATGCCAAGCGGTATCTATATCTGGGATGCAAATTTGTCAGCGATCGCGGCAATAGCTCAGCACTTTCGAAAAATATGCCGGAAGGCGTTCGCCCGGCGTAAAGCCGGGGCTCATCAGCCGGTCGAGGTCTTCGCGCAAGTAACTGGCGTAATACGGCTCGTGAAAGGCGAGCGGGAACAGTTCGAGCATGGCGTCGTAATCGGGATCGTCGCCGGTCTGCAGAGAGTCGACAAAGATCAAGGTTCCGCCAGGCCGCAGCAGGCGTCGGATCTCGGCCGCGACAGCCCGACGAATGCGGGGTGGCAGTTCGTGAAACAGATAGATGCAGGTGACGACGTCGAATTCCGCGTCGGCAAAGGGCATGCGCTCGGCGGCAGCCTCGACGAGCCGAACGCGCGACCACGGCGTCAGCTCACGGCGGGCGACATCGAGGTAATGCGGCGACAGGTCGAGACCGGTGACGAAGAGGCGCGGGTAGTTCGCCTTTACCTCGCGGAGGAACCGCCCGGTTCCGCACGCGACATCAAGCAACCCGCCCGGGTTGCGCCCGGCCGCTCGATTTCTGGCCAGCGCGTTCTTGAGAGGCACCAAAGCTTGGCGTCGCATCGCGGCGGCGCCGCCGCCGAACAGCACTTCGACCTGATGGTCATAGCGCTCGGCCGACGCCTCGCTCAAATACCCGTCGCTCTGAAAATGAAACTTTTGCAGGTAGTAGCGCGGATAGTGACCGGTTGGCGCCGTCGTCAGCAAGCGCTCCTCGCGCCTGCCATGCCGCCTCTCCTCGACCGCGCCCAGATCGGCGAAAAAGTCGAGCGCGCGGCGAATTTCATCGAGCGGGTTGCCGAGCCTGTCGGCCGGCTGGGAATAGTAGCCGGCCTCGATGTTGCGCCAATCCTGCTCGATAAGCGCGCGCAGATCGGCAAGGATCCGCCGCCTGTCCGGCATTGGCCGGCGGCGCAGTTCATCCGGCACCGGCACGGCGCGGCCGAGCCGGGCGGCCAGCAACTTTTGACCAAAAAACCAGCTGACGCGCGCGGCTTGCGCAGTGCTGAAAGCGAGCTTGTCCAAGGTTGATAGCATGGTAAACAGGGAGTTACCTTGCTCGCGCGGCTTTGCAAAGGGGTCGCGAGCAAGTGATATTGCCCCGCCTTGGGGTGCTGCCTATTATCGGTGGCAAGAAGGAGCGATAGATCGACCGAGATGGCGCTGAGTGATCATCCCATATCGCCGGTCCGGCGTGAAAATGGTCGTTATCTGAGATCAAAGCTCTCGATCGATATCCGCAATGTCGGACGATAACCATCTCCGCGGCCCGTCAGTTCGAGGCATTCCTGAGGGCGATAACCGCGAGCGCATGATTTGCGCCGAATGCGGATACATCCTCTACGACAATCCGAAGATCGTCGTCGGCTCGGTCGCACGGTGGAGCGACCGGATACTCCTCGTACGCCGCTCGATCCATCCGCGGTACGGCTATTGGACATTGCCGGCCGGATATCTCGAGCTCAACGAATCGGCCAGTGCCGGAGCCGAACGCGAAGCCTGGGAGGAAGCCCGGGCGCGCATCGAAATCGAAGGCTTGCTGGCTATCTATGACATCCCGCGGATCAGCCAGGTGCAACTGATCTACCGCGCCCGCCTTCTCGACGAAGACATCCGAGCGGGCCAGGAGTGCCTCGAAGTCGGCCTCTTCGGGTGGCAGGATATCCCGTGGGGCGAACTCGCCTTTCCCTCGGTGGGCTGGGCCCTACAACAAGACCGCGAGGCCCGCGCCACCCGCGACTTCACAGCCCGGATCAACCCGCCCGGCGCTTGAGGGGTGTCCTTGCCTTCTTTCGTCATCCCGGCGGAGGCCGGGATCCATGGTCCCGCTAGCCAGGGGTTCCGCCAGTTATGCCCTTCCGGTCCTGTTGCGCCGATAATATCCTGTCGGAAGCAATTCTTCGCCGGAAGGGTGGATCCCGGCCTGCGCCGGGATGACGAACCTGCGTGGGATCTGCTGGAGTGCGAACCAGCCTTGAGGATAGGTTCCGGCCGATCGTCTAGCCAAAAACGAGCTCAGGGCGAGAGCCCGACGAGGCTGCGTGCGTAGGCCCGCGCGTCGAAGGGGCGGAGGTCGTCGGCGGTTTCGCCGATCCCGATGGCGTGGATTGGGATCCCGTACTTCTCGGCCAGCGATACGAGAACACCGCCGCGCGCCGTGCCGTCGAGCTTGGTCATGACGATCCCGGTCACACCGACCATTTCGCGAAAGATCTCCGCCTGGGCATGCGCATTCTGGCCGGTTGTCGCGTCGAGGACGAGGAGCACCGAATGCGGCGCATGCGGGTCGACCTTTTTAAGGACGCGGACGATCTTTTGCAGCTCCCCCATCAGATTGGCCTTGTTGTGGAGCCGCCCAGCGGTATCGATCAACAAGATGTCGCTGCCCTCGGCATGGGCCTGTTCGAAGGCTTCATAAGCGAGCCCGGCCGCGTCCGACCCGGCCGGCTTCGTCACCACCCGACAGCCGACGCGCTCGCCCCAGATCTGTAATTGCTCGACCCCGGCGGCGCGGAACGTATCGCCGGCGGCAAGGACGACATCGTGGCCGGCGTCGCGGTATTGTCTGGCGAGCTTGGCTATCGTGGTGGTCTTGCCGCTGCCGTTGACGCCGACGACGAGAATGACAAACGGCTTGCGGGCAGGGTCGACGTGCAGCGGCTTCGTTACCGGCTCGACGAGCCTGATCACCTCTTCGGCCAGAGCGGCGCGGACCTCCTCCGGTGAGACCTCCTGGTTGAAGCGCGACCGGCGCAGTTCCTCGGTGACTTCGGCGGCGATACCGGTCCCCATGTCGCTCGCGATCAGCAGCTCCTCGAGCTCGGCCAGCGCCGCGTCGTCGAGCCGGCGGCGGTTGAAAATGCTGTTGATGCCCTCGGTAAGCCGCGCCGAACTGCGCGCCATTCCAGCCCTCAGGCGCCCCAACCAGCCCCGGCGTTCCTCGCTCTCGATACTCTCTTCCCGATCAGCCGCCGGCGGCGTCCGGGCCGGCTCAGCGACACCCGACTGCCGTTCTTGGCCGGTCGACGACGTGTTGCGCCAGAACACGCTGTTCCATGATCCGGGTGCCGCCGTTGCGGCGTCGCCCAACAGAGGTTCCGCGGACGAGCTTTGCTCAGGGGCTTGGGACGTCTCGGCAATGGACCCTTGTGGGGGCGCCGCAGCCGGCAAATCATCACGCGGCGGCTGGTTTTCGGCCTCCTCCGTCAGCCTGTCCGCCGTATCGACACCCGAATCAGGTTCGGGGACCGGTCCCGGAGTAGGGCGCCGCCAGAACCTCATTAAACCGGCACTCCAATAAGACTGCGCCCGTTGCTGGCGATAATGCCCATGCGCCGAACCGATCCTTCGACGCCGGGTAACGCAAAGCTGACGGGAGCATAGAATGCGGCGCGGCCCTTTCCGGGGCGCTCGATCAGGACATCGGTTTCGCTGCCGACCCGGGACGAAAGCTCGGCGGCGAGTACCGCCTCGCCCGCTGACCGCAGCCGCGCGGCTCGTTCCTTGATCACCGGACCGGGAAGCTGCGGCATGCGCGCGGCGGGCGTGCCCGGCCGCGGGCTGTACGGAAACACATGGACAAAAGTGAGCCCGCACTCCGCGATTAGGTCGAGGCTGCGCCCGAACATCGCCTTGGTCTCGGTTGGAAACCCGGCGATCAGATCGGCGCCGAGCGCTACCTCGGGCCGCAGCGCGCGGGCATGCCGAGCGGCAGCGATTGCGTCGGCGCGCGAATGGCGCCGCTTCATCCGCTTTAGAATCAGATCGTCGCCGGCCTGCAGCGACAAATGCAGGTGCGGCATCAGGCGGCTCTCCCCGGCGAGCAATCGCCAAAGCTCCGCATCGATCTCGGCCGGGTCGAGCGAGGAGAGGCGCAAGCGCTCGAGTTCGGGAACCGCGGTGAGCAGCCGGCGCGCCATCTGACCGAGGCTCGGCTTTCCGGGCAGGTCACCGCCGTAGGCGGTCAGATCGACCCCGGTCAGCACGATCTCCCGGTATCCGGCGGCGACCAGCCGGCGCGCCTGATCGGCGATGACGCCGATCGGCACCGATCGGCTGGCGCCGCGCGCATAGGGGATCACGCAAAAGGTGCAACGATGATCGCAGCCCTGCTGAACCTGTAGAAAGGCGCGGCTCCGCCCCGGCAGACCGTCGACGGCGTGCGCCGCGGTCGCGACCAGGTCGGCCGCCGCCTGGTCTTGCCTTTGCACATAGCCCTGCGGCCGCAGCTTCGACCGGTTGTCGATCACTCGGTCGACTTCCGGCATGGCGGCGTAGCGTTCCGGAGAAATCTCGGCGGCACAACCGGTGACGATGATGTTCGCCCCGGGGTCACGGCGACGGGCCCGGCGGATCGCCTGACGCGCCTGGCGCTCGGCCTCGGCAGTGACCGCACAGGTATTGACGATGACCGCACCCTGAAGTCCGGCAGCTGCGGCAGCGCGACGGATGATTTCGGATTCGAACGCGTTGAGCCGGCAGCCGAACGTAATGACCTCGTTGTTGGGGAACGTCATCAGCCGGCCAGCAGATCCACGTCGAAGGTGCCCTCAAAGCTGGTTGCGGCGGGACCGGTCATGATCACATGGCCGTCCTCGCGCCAGGCGACATCCAGCATGCCGCCGTCGAGCTCGATTGCCGCACGACGATCGGCGAGACCGCGCCGGTGAGCGGCGACGAGCGCAGCGCAGGCGCCGGTACCGCAAGCCGGAGTAATCCCGACACCGCGCTCCCAGACGCGCAGGCGGATGCGGCGGCGATCGCAGATCGCGGCGATGCCAATATTGGCGCCTTGCGGAAACAGCGCGTGATGCTCGAGGACCGGACCCAGCGCGGCTAGATCGATCGTTTCGACCTCGTCGACAAAAAAGGTCGCGTGCGGATTACCGATATTGGTGCAGACCGGGGCCGATAAAGGACCCAGCGCCAAATCGACGCAATCGGTATTGGCGGCGCGGGTGAGTGGGATGTCGCGCCAGCCGATCCGCGCCGGGCCCATATCGACGGCGATTGATCCGTCCGGAAAGGCTTCAGCTTCGAGCAGCCCAGCCACGGTCTCGATGCGGACTCGCGGGTCTCCGTTCTCGCGGTGCAGCAGGTCGGCGATGCAGCGGGTCGCGTTACCGCAGGCTTCGGCCTCGCCGCCATCGGCATTGTGGATGCGCATCAAGGCCTGGGCCGCAGGGTGGCGCGGCGGCTCGAGCACGATCAGCTGATCGCATCCAATGCCGGTGCGCCGGTCTGCCAACCTGCGGACATCCACGGCCGCGAGAGACCTGGCGCCGCGGCGCAAATCAAGCACGACAAAGTCGTTGCCGAGCCCATGCATTTTGACGAACGGCACCTTGCCCATGGCGCCCGCTTATATGGCGGCGCGGTCGGCTCTGTCCAACGCCGCGACGTTTGCCGCAGGGCGCTTGCCGCCGCCCGCGGCTGCAGAGATGCGTTACAAGAACCGCCGGCCGAAGCGCTAAGCGTGCGGCGCGCCCGACTTACCGTGTCTCGCGCTCAAATTCTTGGCAGCACCGGACGGCGCGATTCTCGTCGATCGCCCCGGACGCTCTTTGGCAAACTGCCCCGCTGCAGCCTTGCCGCTTGCGCCGGCAGCAGCGTGATTGCCGGATCTGCGCCCCACGGCGTACCGGCCATGTCGATGTCCGGGGTCCCGACGGATAGCGGGTTCGAGGTTTGCCGGCGCCGCCTCGTCCACAGCAGACCAGTCACGCTCGCTCGTGTCCGCAGTCCTCGCCGACACTGGAGCCGCTTCATTCTTGAAATAAGTCGGGGTGTCGCCGGACGCGCTAAAGTTCTTCGAGCCGGTATCCGGCAGTTCGAAGGCGAGCGCCGGCGAGCCCGCAATCGCGAGCGCGCCCGCGATAAAAGCGATTTTCAGCTTCAGCATCGAGTGTCCCCCCACAACTCTCCCTAATATCCGGGACAGCGGTGGCGCTTCAAATTTTACCGTTAACCCCTCGTCTACGCTGATCAGATCGATGCGAGGGGCGGAGCAGGGGAAGAGAATTGACGGGCGAGCGTCATGCCTTGCCGGGTTCCCAAGTTTCCAGGTCCAGCCGGTCCATCAGAAAGAGATCGCTGGTCCGCGCATACCAGCCGCGGCCGTGCATGCGGCCGATCAGCCGCATCTTGTCGGTGTGCACATAAGCCTTCACCGGGTCCACCAGATCGTCGCGGATGTGGATGTGGATTACGCGGCCGATCTCGAGTGTCGAGCGAGGCCCGAGCGACACTCCGGTGATGCGGCGGCATTCGAAGCTGACCGGCGATTGTGCGATCCGCGGCGGGCGGACATCGACCGACGGGAGTGCCGTCAGCTCGGCTTTTTCGAGTTCGCCCGTCCCGGCCGGGAAATCAACGGCGCAAATGTTCATCTGCTCGGCCAGCGCCTCGTCGACCAGGTTGACGACGAACTCGCCGCTGTCGCGGATGTTGCGTTCGGTGTCCTTGTAGCCGTCGCCACAGCCTTCGCCGCCCGCATTGCCCGGGCTGATGCCGAGCACGACGACAGGCGGCACCGAGCTGACTGCATTGAAAAAGCTGAATGGGGCGGCATTGACGCGCCCCTTGCCATCTACCGTCGTCGCCAGCGCGATCGGCCGCGGCACCACCGTGCTGACCAGGAGTTTGTAGGCGTCCGTCGTCGAAATCTGCGCCAGATCGAAATGCATCAATTGCCTCGCTGTCAATCCTACAAGCGGTCGTTCGGGATCAGGGTAACGCGGCTTCGGCGACTGCGCTATGCATGTGGAATTGACAGAAAACCGAACCGTAACTACGTTCCGGCCTCGCTTCCAACGGAGCGAGTACGTACCTCGTCAAAGCCGGGGACCGCCAGTCCGCGAGTGTTGCGCACTGGCGCTCTGTTCTTGTCCCGAACTGTTTGAGGGCGCGGGATGTTCGACAGCCTGACCGATCGACTCGGCGACGTCTTCGACCGGCTGCGCCGCCACGGCGCGCTGACCGAGGCCGATGTCGGGACAGCGATGCGCGAAATCCGCATCGCGCTCCTTGAAGCCGATGTGGCGCTTCCGGTGGTCAGGGACTTTGTTGTAACGGTGCGCGACAAGGCGCTGGGTCAGGAGGTGCTGCGTTCGGTGACGCCGGCGCAGATGGTCGTCAAAATCGTTCACGATCACCTTGTTGAGGTGCTCGGCGGTGGAGGGGACGGCGCGAACGCGAACGGCATCGATCTAAACGCCCCGCCTCCGGTTGCGGTCATGCTGGTCGGGCTGCAGGGCTCGGGCAAGACGACGACTGCGGCAAAAATCGCCAACCGGCTCAAAGGGCAGAACCGCAAGAAGGTGCTGCTCGCCTCACTCGACGTGCAGCGGCCGGCGGCGCAGGAGCAACTGGCGGTGCTCGGCCGCCAGATCGGGGTGGCTTCGTTGCCGATCGTGCCGGGAGAGAGGCCCGTCGCGATCACTCGGCGGGCCTTGCATATCGGCCGGACCGAGGGTTACGACGTGGTCATTCTCGACACCGCCGGTCGGCTCCATGTGAATGAGGGGCTGATGCTCGAGGTGGCGGCTGTGCGCGAGGTCGCGACGCCCCACCAGACATTGCTGGTGGCCGACGCGATGACCGGCCAGGACGCGGTCAACGTCGCCCAGGCCTTTGGCGAGCGCGCCGGCATTACCGGCATCGTGTTGACCCGGGTCGACGGTGATGCGCGCGGCGGCGCCGCCTTGTCGATGCGCGCGATCACCGGCAAGCCGATCGTGCTGCTGGGAGTGGGCGAGCGGGTCGATGCGCTTGAGCCGTTTCACCCCGAGCGTATTGCCGGACGCATTCTCGGCATGGGCGACGTCGTCAGCCTGGTCGAAAAGGCCGCCGAGACGGTCGACCGCGACGAGGCGGAGAAGCTCGCCGCCAAATTGGAGAAAGGCAAATTCGACCTCGATGATCTCGCCGCGCAGTTGCGCCAAATCCGCCGGATGGGCGGCATGGGCGGGATGATGTCGATGTTGCCGGGGATCGGGAAGCTCAAAAAGCAGCTGGGCGAACCAAATATCGACGAGGGGATCATCAAGCGCCAGGAGGCGATCATCTCGTCGATGACCAAGAGGGAGCGGCGCAACCCCAAGCTGCTGAACGGCTCCCGTCGGCGGCGGATTGCGGCGGGTTCCGGCACGACAGTGCCGGAAATCAACCGGCTCCTGAAACAGTATCAGGACATGGCCGACATCACGAAGAAGATGAAAAAGCTGGGCCCCAAGGGGCTGACGCGGCACGGCCTCGCCGGGCTGCTCCCCAGCGGCTTGCGGCACTAGAATGCCTCCGGCCGCTCAGATCAAGGTGAGAGAATGTCGTTGAAGATCCGCCTGGCGCGTGGCGGCGCCAAGAAACGCCCGTATTACAGCATTGTCGTGGCGGATTCGCGCAGTCCGCGCGACGGCCGATTTATCGAGAAACTCGGCAGCTACAATCCGATGCTCGATCGCGCGCATGCCGATCGCATCACCCTCAAAACCGAGCGAATACAACATTGGCTTGGGGTCGGTGCGCAGCCCACCGATCGGGTGGCGCGCTTTCTCGGTGACGCCGGGCTGATCGAGAAGCCAGCGGTCCGCGAGACTCCGGTAAAGTCGCGGCCAAAGGCGCGGGCGCAAGAGCGGCTGAAGGCGGCAGAAGAGGCGGCAGGGGCGGTGGGCGGCCGCAGCTGATGGGAGCTGCAGCGGCTTGGTGCGGGCTTCGAGACGCGTCCCTTAGCTTGAGCAGCGCGATCGATGGCTTCAACAAAACTCCCTCATCCTGAGGAGCGCCCGAAGGCCGCGTCTCGGAGGACGCATGTCGCTGAGCCAGCCGAAGCGAAACAACGGGTCTGCGTCGGCATTATCACCGGTCCGCAAGGCGTGCGCGGCGCAGTGCGGATCAAGAGCTTTACCGAGGTTCCCGAGGCCGTCGCCGGTTACGGCCCGGTCGCGAACGAGACCGGCGAGCGGCGTTTCGAGCTGCAGCTTTGCGGTGCTGCCCGCGGGGTGCTGATCGCACACATACCGGGTGTCGAGGACCGCGATCAGGCAGAGGCGCTGCGTGGGCTGCGATTGTACCTCTCCCGGGCGGCGCTGCCCGAGACCGCGGCCGACGAGTATTATCATGCCGATCTGATCGGGCTCGAGGCGGTGCTGGGCGATGGGACGCCGGTCGGGCGGGTGCGCGCGATCTACGATTTCGGGGCCGGCGACACGCTCGAGCTGGTGCGGTCCGGCGGGCCGCCTGTATTGGTGCCGTTCAGCCGCGCGGTCGTTCCGCTTGTCGAGCCGGCCAAGGGAAGGCTGGTGCTCGATCCGCCGCCCGGGCTGCTCGACGACAACCCGCCATGAGCTGGCGGGCGACAGTGCTGACGATGTTCCCGGAGATGCTGCCGGGCCCGCTCGGTTATTCGCTGGCCGGGAAGGCGCTGAAGGCCGGGCTGTGGCAGCTTGAAACGGTAGACATCCGGGACTTCGCGAGCGATAACCACCGCTCTGTCGATGACGCGCCATTTGGCGGCGGGCCGGGAATGGTGATGCGGCCTGATGTCCTCGACGCAGCGATCGCTGGCGCCGGCGGATTAGGGCCGTTGCTGCTGCTATCGCCGCGGGGACGTCGGCTCGAGCAGCGGCGGGTGCGCGAGCTCACCGCGATGCCGGGGGTGACTTTGATCTGCGGCCGTTACGAGGGGGTCGACGAACGGGTGGTGGAAGCGCACCCGGTCGAAGAGTTGAGCATCGGCGACTTTGTGCTGTCGGGCGGCGAGCCGGCAGCGATCGCATTGATCGACGCTTGCGTGCGCCTGATCCCGGGGGTTGTCGGGTGCGCCGGAGCCCTTGCCGAGGAGAGCTTTGCGGAGGGTCTCCTCGAATACCCGCAATACACTCGCCCGCGATTGTGGCGGGGCCGTGCGGTGCCGGACGTGCTGGTGTCGGGCGATCATCAACGGATTGGGGCTTGGCGCCAAGGCGAAGCGGAGCGCCTTACCCGCGAGCGCCGCCCCGATTTGTGGGAACGTTATCGGGCGGCGCAGCAACGCGATGCCGAACGCGACAGGAACCGAGATCGAGAGGTGGAGCGATGAACCTTCTTCAAAAGCTCGAGCAGGAGCAGGTCGAGAAGCTCGCCGCCAAGCGGCCCGTACCGCTTTTTCAGCCCGGCGACACGGTGCGGGTCGGGGTCAAGGTTGTCGAAGGCGAGCGCGAACGTATCCAACTCTTTGAAGGCGTGTGCATCGCTCGCAAGAACGCTGGCATCAACTCGAATTTTACGTTGCGCAAGATTTCCTATGGCGAGGGTGTAGAGCGCATTTTTCCGCTCTATTCGCCGCGCATCACCGCGATCGAAGTCGTGCGGCGAGGCGTGGTGCGGCGCGCCAAGCTCTATTATCTGCGCGGCCGCACCGGCAAGGCGGCGCGCATTACCGAACGCGCCCGCGAGAGCGCGCGCCCGGAGGCGCGGCGTCCTCGCGCGAGCGCACCGCCCCCCACCGAACCGCCACCCGGCGAACCGGCCCCGGAAATGGCCGCAAAGGTCCGAGAAGCCAACCAATCGGAGTGAATGCAGCGATGGCCGAGCCGCGCACCCTCTATGACAAGATCTGGGACAGTCACTTTATCGCCCCGCAGGGCGAAGGCAACTGCCTGATCTACATCGATCTACACCTGATCCACGAGGTCACGACGCCGCAAGCTTTCGAGGGGTTGAAGCTTGCCGGCCGCAAGATTTCGCCGGCCCGATGCGACGATGGCGGTCGCCGACCACAACGTACCGACTAGCGACCGCAGCCGCGGCATTGACGACCCGGAATCGAAGCTGCAGGTCGACACTCTGGAACGCAACGTGAAGGAGTTCGGCGTCCCCTATTTTGCGGTCGACAGCATCAACCAGGGCATCGTTCACATCATCGGGCCCGAGCAGGGGTTGAGCCAGCCCGGCATGACGATCGTGTGCGGCGACAGCCACACCGCCACGCACGGCGCGATGGGCGCGTTGGCTTTCGGCATCGGGACGTCCGAGGTCGAGCACGTGCTGGCCACCCAAACACTGATCCAGGCGCCGTCCAAGAACATGCTGATCGAGGTCAACGGCGGCCTTGGCCCGGGGGTCAGCCCGAAGGACGTGATCCTTGCCGTGATCGGCAAAATCGGCACCGCGGGCGGCACCGGGCATGTTTTTGAATATGCCGGCAGCACCTTCCGCGACATGTCGATGGAGGGCCGGATGACTGTCTGCAACATGTCGATCGAGGCGGGTGCCCGCGCCGGCCTTGTCGCACCGGACGAAAAAACCATCGCCTACCTGATGGGCCGGCCCTATGCGCCGAAGGGGGCGGCCTGGGAGCAGGCGGTTGCCTATTGGCGGACGCTGCCGTCCGCTCCGGGCGCCAAGTACAATAAGGAGGCGCATCTCGAGGCCGCCGATATTGCGCCGCACGTCAGCTGGGGCACCAGCCCGCAGGATGTCTCGCCAATTACCGGCCGGGTGCCCGATCCGGCACAGGTCGACGACCCGTTGAAGCGCGCGGCGATGCAGCGCTCGCTCGAATACATGGCCCTGGCGCCCAATACGCGGCTTGTCGATGTTGCGGTGCAGCGCGTGTTTATCGGCTCATGCACCAATAGCCGCATCGAGGACCTTCGCGCCGCCGCGGCGATCGCCAAAGGCAGGCGTGTGGCCGATGGCGTGCGGGCATTGGTCGTGCCGGGCTCGGGCCTTGTCAAACATCAAGCGGAAGAGGAGGGGCTCGATCGCATCTTCCTCGAAGCCGGCTTCGAGTGGCGGGAGCCGGGTTGTTCGAATTGCATGTCGATGAACGCCGATAAGGCAACCAACGGCGAGCGGATCGCCTCGACCTCGAACCGTAATTTCGAAGGCCGCCAAGGCAAGAACGCCAAGACCCATCTGATGGGACCGGCCATGGCCGCCGCCGCCGCCGTCACCGGCCACCTCGCCGACGTACGCCAGCTCGGGTGACCACTCTGTGTCTGGCATGCAGAAGCCTCTCATCCTGGATGAGGCAATGGCGAGGTAGCAAAGGGAAGCGAGAATGGAAAAATTCACCCAGCTGGCCGGTGTCGCGGCACCGTTGCCGATCATCAACCTCGACACCGACAAGATCTTTCCGGCGGTCTATCTGAAGACGATCAAACGGACCGGCCTGTCGAAGTGGCTGTTCGAGGAAATCCGGTTTCGCCCGGATGGGTCGGAAAACCCGGATTTCGTGCTGAACCAGGCGCCCTACCGCAATGCCAAGATCCTGATCGGCGCCGACAATTTCGGGTGCGGCTCGAGCCGCGAGCATGCTCCTTGGGCGCTGCTAGATTTCGGCATCCGCTGCGTCGTCGCGCCGAGCTTTGCCGACATCTTCTATAATAACTGCTTCAAGAACGGCATCCTGCCGATCGCGTTGCCGAAGGAGATCGTCGAGGAGCTGATGGAAGACGCCGGCAGAGGCGCCAACGCGGTCATGACGATCGACCTCGAAACCCAGACGATTACCCGGCCGGACGGCGAGAAGGTGCCCTTCGAACTCGATGCTTTTCGCAAGCATTGTCTCTTGAATGGGCTCGACGACATCGGTCTGACCGAGCAGAAGAGCTCGGAAATCGCCGCCTTTGAGGAGAAGGCGCGGCTGGCGCGTCCCTGGCAATTCGGCATGATCCGGCCCGGGGCCTGAGCCGGTGGCCCGGACCCGCGCGTCCAACCGCAAGGTGCTGGTTCTGGCGGGGGACGGCATCGGCCCGGAGATTATGCGCCAGGCTCTGCGGGTGATCGAGTTCTTCGATCAACGTCATATCGCCAGCTTCGATATCAGCGAAGGTCTGGTCGGCGGTGCCGCGCTGGACGAATCCGGTGTCCCGCTGACCGACGATACATTGGGTCAGGCGGTCGCCAGTGACGCGGTGCTGTTCGGCGCGGTCGGCGGGGCGAAATGGGACATTTTGCCGTTCGAGCTGCGCCCCGAACGCGGCATCCTGCAGCTCCGCAAGGAGATGGATCTGTTCGCCAATCTGCGCCCGGCCGTCGTCTTCGAGGCGCTCGCCGACGCGTCCAGCCTCAAGCGCGACCTGGTCAGCGGCCTCGATCTGATGATCGTGCGCGAGCTGACCGGCGGGATCTACTTTGGCGAGCCGCGCGGCGTTGAAACGATGGCCGACGGCAGCCGTCGCGGGATCAACACGGAAGTCTATACCGAGGCAGAAATCGAGCGCGTCGCCCGCGTCGCCTGCGATCTGGCGCAGAAGCGGAATCGGCGGGTCTGCGAGGTCGACAAGGCCAACGTCATGGAATCGGGCGGGCTATGGCGCGAGGTCACTGAGCGGGTACGCAAGGCGGATTATCCGGATGTCGAGCTTTCCTTTATGTACGCCGACAATTGTGCGATGCAGCTCGTCCGCAATCCGAAGC
This sequence comes from uncultured Alphaproteobacteria bacterium, assembly GCA_963698995.1. GTDB lineage: Bacteria > Pseudomonadota > Alphaproteobacteria > ATCC43930 > CGMCC-115725 > AP-15. Next base: position 142,547 of record CAVOTD010000027.1, read on the forward strand.
AGTTCGACGTCATCGTCACCAGCAACCTGTTCGGCGACCTGTTGTCCGATTGCGCCGCGATGCTGACCGGGTCGCTCGGCATGTTGCCGTCCGCCTCGCTCGGCGCGCCCGAGCCGAGCGGCCGCCGTAAAGCGCTCTACGAGCCGGTCCACGGCAGCGCGCCGGACATTGCCGGCAAGGACATGGCGAACCCGCTCGCCTGCATTCTGTCCTTCGCGATGATGCTGCGCTATTCGTTCGACATGGCCGACGAGGCCGATCTCGTCGAAGGCGCCGTGCGCCGGGCCTTGGCCTCCGGGGTCAGGACCAGCGACATCGTGCAGCCCAATACCGGGCGCGTCTCGACCCGCGTGATGGGCGATACCGTGTTGCGCGAGCTCGAAAAGGCGGCCTGAGCGTCATCAGAATGTTAATGCCGCCGTAAACAGCTGAGCTGATAGGAGACGGGCAGGCCGACCAACCAATAGCCGGCAGCTGGGGGTCTGGTTGCGATCGTCGCCGCGATGCCGAGGTACTCACCCTTAAAGTCTAACCTCGGCGTTGACTCGCGCTGGGCATCCGGTAATTTATACTTCTGCGACGATATGTCAGCGTCTAAGCCGTTTGGCGCAGGATCGCCAAACAGGGAAGGGAACGGAACGGCATGACCCGATTGACCCGCCGCTCGGTACTGCGCAGCTCCTTAGGTGTGGCGGCAGTCGGAACTCTGGCTCGGCCCTACATCGCGAAGGCACAGGCCAAGACGGCGCAGGTGTGGTGGGTGCAAGGCTTCGTTCCGGAGGAGGACGCGGCGTTCCTGAAGCTCGTCGCGGATTACGAGAAGCAAAGCGGCAACAAGATAGACCACAGCATCATTCCGTTCGCGCCGATGCGGCAGAAGATCATCTCGGCGATCACCAGTGGCGTCGTCCCGGATCTCATCTATGCGACACCGCCCGAGGTCGTCCCGCTGCAGGCCTGGGAGGGCCGGCTCGTCGATGTGACCGACGTTGTGGATACCCAGAAGTCGAAGATCCTCGACATCGCGTTGGCTTCCGCGAATTGCTACAACAATGTCGAGAAGAAGCGCAGCTATTACGGGGTCCCGTTCGAGGGCGCGGTCGTGCCCTTCCATATCTGGGGCAGCCTGGTCGAAAAAGCGGGCTACAAGATTTCGGATATTCCGAATAAGTGGGATGCCTTTATCGATTTCTTCAAGCCGGTGCAAAAGAAACTGCAAGAACAGGGCATGCGGCATACCTATGCCACCGGCTTCGTGGTCAGCACCATCGGCAACGATCCGACCAACACCTTCCAGCAATTCATGATCGCTTATGGCGGCGAAAACATCGTTACCAAAGACGGCAAATTCAACGGCCGGGACCCGCAGGTCCACGAGGCGGTGATCAAGGCAGTGGATCGGTTGAGCAACCTGTACAAGGATGGCTATATTCCGCCGAGCTCGATCAACTGGAACGATGCGGACGACAACAACGCGTTTCACTCGAAGCTGTGCGTAATGGATTTCGACGGCACCTTGTCGACCGAACTGGCGATGCTCAGAAAGCAAAAGAACGAGCTCAAGGAGGTCATCACCCGCGGCCTGCCGCTGACCAATGACGGCCAGCGGATGAAGTGCCAATTCGGGGTCAACTATATGATCGTCCCGAAGGGCGCGCAAAACGTTGAAGTGGCGAAGGACTTCGCGAAGTTCTTGATCGAGCCGAAGGTCAATGCCGAGTATCTGAAGGGCGGACTTGGCCGCTGGCTGCCGATCATGCCGGAACTTGTCAAGAGCGACTCGTGGTGGACCGACCTGGAGCAGGATGCGCACCGGCCGCCCTATGTCGAGGAAGCGTATGGCGGACCGGTCGTGCCGTTCTATTACATCTACAACCCGGCCTGGGCACAGGTACGGAGCGAGCATCCGTTCAACATCGCCTTCCATGACGTCACGGCGGGCGGCATCCCGGTAAAGGATGCGGTGGACAAGGCGTTCATGCGGATCGACGAGATCTTCTCGAAATACCAGATCAAAGCGGGCTGAGAGGCATTCATGGCAGACGTTCTTCAGACCACCCGGACCTTTCCCCGCCAAGCGATTGCCCCGTCGCGACCGCGGCGGCGCACCTGGCGCGGCCACTTGCAGGGCTCGGAATACGCCTGGGCGCTTGCCTTCTGTGTGCCCTATATCGCCGTGTTTCTGGCGTTCGTGGTTTATCCGGTCGCCTTCGGCGTCTGGATGGGCAGCGATACGAGTTTGTACCCGCGGTTGTTCTCCGACCCGATCTACTGGCAGACGGTGGTCAACACAGCGCTGTTCCTCGGCATCGCCATCAACGTCAAGCTGTTTCTGGCCCTGCTGCTATCGGGTTTCTTCATGCGCAGGGGATGGTGGGTCAAGGGCCTGCTGATGGTCTTTGTGCTCCCTTGGGCGGTGCCGCAGTTGCCGACGTACATCTCAATTCACTGGATGCTCGACGGCGAGTGGGGCCTGATCAACAACCTGCTGTACCACCTGTTCGGGATCAACGGCCCGGATTGGCTCACCGAGCGGTGGCATGCCCTCGGCTCGGTCATGGTGACGCACATCTGGAAATGGTTGCCGTTCTGGACCGTGATCCTGCTCGCCGGCCGGATGGCGATTCCGTCGGACGTCCAGGAGGCGGCGAAGGTCGATGGCGCCACCGGGTTTCGCATGTTCGTCCATGTCAATTTCCCGCTGCTCGCCAACCTCTATTTTATTTGCATTCTGCTTTCGACGATCTTCTCGCTCGGCGATTTCAACGTGGTGACCTTCGTTTCGGGCGGCGGACCGGCCGATTCGACGCACGTGCTGGCGACTCTCGGCATCCGTTATGCGTTTGACCTCGCCCAGCCGCGGCTCGGCGTGGCGGCGGTGATCTCGGCGCTGCCGTTGCTGATCCCGCTGGTCATCACCCTGATGCACAAGTTCCGGACCTCGCAGGTGCAGCTATGACAACAACGGCCTTCGTCGACACCCGCCTCGCGGCAACGGATCGGTCGCAGTCGGAGGCGATGCGGCGGGCAGCCCAGCGCCGCATGTACCTGTCCAATGCAGGGGCGGCATTGATCAGCTTCGTGCTGGTCATCTGGACGCTCCTGCCGCTCTACAACATCGTGATGGTCTCGCTCGAGAGCCACAACGACGTGTTCTCGGATAGGATCTTTCCGCCGGTACCGTCGTTAGACGGCTATTGGGTGGTCTTTACCCAGGGCTACTGGTACCTGGAGAATTTCTGGCATCAGTTCGGCAACAGCGTCTATGTCGGCGCGGCCACGACGTTCCTGACGCTTCTCATCGCGTCGGCGGCCAGCTTCTCGATCTCGCGGATGCGCATCCGCCATGGCTGGCTGATTTCGAACGCGGCGTTGCTGACCTATGTGATCCCCGCCTCGTTTTTGGCGATCCCGTTCTATCGCATCATGCAGGACTACGGCCTGACCAACAACCTGTGGTCGGTCATCGCCGCCATGGTGACCTTCGCGACCCCCTATGCGATGTTCATCTTCCAGCAGTACGGCCGCAGCATCCCGCTCGAACTCGACGAGTCGGCGCGCATCGACGGGGCATCGCCGTTCCAGATCTACTACAAGATCTATCTGCCGCTGATGGCGCCGGCATTGGTCGCGATCGGCACCTATGCGCTGTTGCTTTCCTGGAACGAATACCTCTATCAGTTCCTGATGCTGTCGGATAAGCGGAGCATGACCGTGCCGGTGGCGCTGGCCGCGTTCCTCAACAGCGACGAGGCGCCGTGGAACTACATGATGTCGACCGCGGTCGTCTACGCTATATTGCCGGTCGCGATCTACTACATGGTCCGCGGCCGGATGACCGCCGGTCTGACGATGGGTGGCGTCAAAGGCTGACCGCAACGCCGGGGTCTGTGATCGCCGGAACACGGCCGTAGGAGCAGCTAACGAGCGGCGGGCCGCTACCCGCAGGGAACGCGGGTTTCGTCCGCGGCGAACCCATGGCTTTATCAGGCGTACGTCCCTCTAAGGGGCCGAACTCGCAAGGTTGCTCTATCGAATCTCGGGCGTTTGGCGCGGAACTTTTTCGTCTGATTACCGGCGTCATATGAACTCGCAAGGGAGGAACGATGATAAGCATAAGACAATTGACGGCCGGCATTCTCTTCCTGGCCGGCGCCGGTGTAGCCAATGACGCAGGCGCGGTCGAACTCAAGGTGCTGAGCGTGGAAGCGATGCGACCGGCATTGCAACAACTCGCCCCGGCTTTCGAGGCCGTCTCCAAGAACAAGCTCAAGATTGACTATGCGACGGCCGCCGCCATCGAGAAGAAGATCGCTGACGAGGAGGAATACGACATCGTGATCGTGGACAATGCGATCACAAAGAAGCTGGATGCGGCGGCCAAGATCGCGGGCGGCTCGACAACGGCGCTGGCAAAGCAGAGTCCCGATCTCAGCTACGATGTCAGTACGACAAATTGGACGCAGCAGCCTCTCGCCGACAAGGAGCTGATCAAATTTCTCACCGCACCCAAGGCCGCGGAGGTTTACAAGGCCAAGGGAATGCAGCCCGGATGATGTGACCGGCGACACAGGCGTGCGTCGTCTCAAACCGAGTTTATTCGGATCCCCGTCCGCTTATGAGTTCAGGACCCGTCCTACGGGGCATCTTCGGCCGAGCGGCAAATCATTACACAATCCTTGACGCGTCGGCCATCGCTGTTGCGGTACGGCGCCGGTCTGGCCAAGGCGTCCTGACCATCGGTTGCGGGCAACTTTGGGCGCATCCGCCCAGCAATCGGATCGCGCGGGCGCCGAGACGTGACTGGCGCGGAGAATCTCCGTCAAGTTGGCCCGCTTTCCCCTTCGGTTCCACCCCCGCTACCGATCGATCCCCCAGTCGGCAGTTGCGCGCAGTCTGTCGGCCAAACGCGCCTAGCCCTTGACGCTGCCCATGGTCAGGCCGGCCGCAATGTAGCGGCGGACCGCAAAGAATATCGCAATCGGCGGCAGCGAATAGATGAGGGCCGCGGCCACCATGTAATTCCAAGGTGAATCGTCGTTTTCGAAGAACTCGGCGATCGTTATCGCCACAGTCTTGTTTCGGGGCGAGGAGAGCAGCAGGAACTGGTAGAGGTACTCGTTCCAAGCGGCCAGCAGCGCGTAGGTGCCGACCACCGCCAATGCCGGCGCCATCAGCGGCAGATAGATGCGCAAATACACCTGAGCGGGAGTCGCGCCATCCACCCTGGCCGCTTCGTCAAGCTCGATCGGGATCAATCGCCCGTACCATTGGAGGATCAATAGCGCGTAGGGGACGGCGAAGGTCACGTCCGCCGCGGTGACTGCCCACAGGCTGTCCATCAGCCCGTAGCTATGCATCAGCCGATAATACGGGATTATCAGGAAATATGCCGGCACCGTGTAAATGAGAAGCGCGGTGGTCGAGATCACCCCGCCCTTGCTGAGCCGCATGCGACCCAGGGCGAAACCGGCCAACGAGCTGATCAGCACCGTGAGCAACATCGCCGTCACGCCGATGAAGAAACTGTTGCCGAGCTGGTGCCAGAAATCCTTGAGGTACCAATAGCCCTTGAACAGCACCGCGTCGAAGGCCTCGAGCGTCGGCGTCGGCGGCCAGATATAGCCGGAGAACTCCGGTCGGCCGTCAGGATCGAGAGCGATCAGCATCATGTTGTAGAGCGGCAGCAACCACCAGATCAGCAGCATGACGGCGACCGCCACGGAGCCGGCTTCGGTGAGCTTCCGTCGCAGACGGTAATGCGGCCGACGCGCCGTCCGGCCAGGAGCCAGGGCGACGCTCACAGCTGCACCTCCCTCGTCTGCAGCCTGCGTATCAGCAGGATCGCGACCGGGATTAGCACCGGCAGGGCTGCCATGATGGCTGCGACGCCGAGCTCTGGCTTGCCGGCTTCCATCAGATAGTCGACGCCGAGCGTCGCCAGCACGTCTGTCGAACCATTCGGCGCGCCACTGGAGACGATGTCCGCGGTGTTGAAGTCGCCGATCATCCAGATCGTGGCAAGCAATGTACAGACGAGATAGAGGTTCCCCAGCAACGGCACCACCAGATGGACGAAGCGGCGAAAGCCGGTGGCGCCGTCGATGTCGGCGGCATCGTAGAGGTCCTGCGGTATCGCGATCCGCCCGGCGAGGAGGATCAGGGTCCAGAACGGTATCGTCTTCCAGGTGTACGCGATGATGTTGGATCCGAGCGCGAGCCAATAGTTGTTGAACCAGTCCGGACCGTCGACGCCGAGCACTTTCCAGGACAGGTTCTCCAGAAAGCCCGGGTAGATCAGCATCCAGTGGAACGAGATGTAGGCGGGCTGCGTCGGCAGCGCCCAGGGCAGCATCGAGAGGACCAGTAGGGCCTTGATCCACCACCGTCGCTGCATGAAATAGCCGGACAGCAGCAGCGCCAGGAACATGCCGATATTCACCCCGAAGCCGACGAACAGCACGGTCGTGATCACAGCATCCCAATATTCGTCGCTCGAGAACAGCTCGACATAAAGCGACGGGTTGCTCGCCATCCACAAGCCGTAGGCGATCGGATAGACGGCAAAAGCGAGCAACACCGCCACATAGGGTACGACGAACGCCACTGCCCAGCTGATCTCGGAACCGCGCAGGCTGGGGTGCCTGGGTGGCGGCCGATGCCACCAATTAACCGCCGCCGGCCGGGCCGTGAGAACCTGCTGCGTACTGCTCATGGCCCCTTCCTCGGGGAGCTGCGGCGGAACCGGAACTTGCTTCTTCGGGCGCTTCGCCTCGGTGCCGCTTTCGCCCGCGAAAACTTGGCACAGCGGCTCCGGGCGCGCTATAGTCTTTTGTGCTTAAAAAAACGGCGCGTCAACGCGCGGGTTGGCCTCGAACGGGAAGGAAACTCAGATGAGCAATCTGACAAGGCGTTCGGTGTTGCGCGGGTCGGCGGGTCTGGTCGCAGCGGGGGCCTTCGCGCGACCCTATATCGCCCGCGCGCAGGCCAAGACCGCGACCGTATGGTGGTCGCAGGGGTTTGTCCCCCAGGAGGACGACGCCTTCCGCAAGGCCGTCGCCGATTACGAGAAGGCGAGCGGCAACAAGATCGACTTCAGCATCGTGCCGTTTGCGCCGCTGCGACAAAAGATCATCTCGGCGATCACCAGCAACGTCGTGCCCGATCTGGTCACGGTCACCCCGACCGAGGCGGCGGCACTGCAGGCCTGGGCGGACAAGCTCGTCGACGTCAGCGATGTGGTGGAAACCCAGAAAGCGAAAATCGTCCCCTCCGCGCTTGCCAACGCCTACTGCTACAACGGTGTCGAGAAGCGGCGCAGCTTCTATTGTGTGCCGCATGCCGCCGCGGTGGTGCCGTTCCATGTCTGGGGTAGCCTGGTCGAAAAGGCGGGATACAAGCGCAGCGACCTGCCCAAGACCTGGGACGCCTTTATCGACTTCTTCATCCCGGTGCAGAAGAAGCTGCAGGAAATGGGCATGCGCCACACCTACGCCACCGGCTTCGTGGTCAGCACGATCGGCAACGACCCGAACGGCACGTTCGGGCAATTCCTGATCGCCTATGGCGGGCTGGACATCGTGACCACGGACGGCAAGCTGCATACGGGCGATCCGCAGGTCCAGGAGGGGGTGATCAAGGCACTGGAAAAGCTCAGCACGCTGTACAAGAACGGCCATATCCCGCCGAGCTCGATCAACTGGAACGACGCCGACGACAACAACGCGTTCCACTCCAAGCTTTGCGTGATGGATTTCGACGGCACCCTGTCAACCGAGCTGGCCATGCTGCGAAAACAGAAAGACGAATACGTCGATGTCATCACGCAGCCACCACCACTCGACAACAGCGGCAAGCAAATGGTGACCCAGCTCGGCATAGCCGCCACCATGATTCCCAAGGGCGCGGCCAACATCGAGGTGGCCAAGGAATTTCAGAAATTCCTGATCACGCCAGAGGTCAACCGCGAGTTCCTGAAGGGCGGGCTCGGCCGCTTTCTGCCGGCGATGCCAGAGCTGGCCAAGAACGACCCGTGGTGGACCGACACGGAACGCGATCCCCACGTGCCGCCTTATGTCCAGCAAGGCATTTTCAGTCCGACCAAGCCGGATTACTTTGCCTACAACCCGGCCTGGGCCCAGGTCCGCGCCGAGCACACGTTCAACGTCGCCTTCCACGACATCGTGGCCGACAAGGTGCCGGTGAAGGACGCCTCGATGAAGGCCCTGAAGCGGGTCGAGGAGATCTTCGCCAAATACCCGATCCAGGAGAGCTGACGGCCGCTTATTCCCACGGGTACCGCCAGACTCGCGGGCCGCGCCGGCGCGGGACTCGCCTTCTGATGCTGCTTCGTCGCTTTCGCCTGCGAAAACTTGTCACAGCGGTTCCGGGCGCGCTATGGTGTTCACGTTAACAGAATGGCGCGTCGATGCGCGGTTGACCTCGAACCGGGAAGAGAACGCAAATGGGCAATTTGACAAGGCGTTCGATATTGCGCGGGTCGGCCGGATTGTTCGCGGCCGGCGCGATCGCGCGCCCGTATATCGCCAACGCGCAGGCTAAGACCGCAACCATATGGTGGACGCAAGGCTTTGTGCCGCAGGAGGATGACGCGTTCCGCAAGGTCGTCGCCGATTTCGAGAAGGCGAGCGGCGACAAGATCGACTTCAGCATCGTGCCGTTTGCGCCGCTGCGGCAGAAGATCATCTCGGCGATTACCAGCGGCATCGTGCCCGACCTGGTCACGGTGTCGCCGACCGAGGCGGCGCCGTTGCAGGCGTGGGAGGACCGCCTTGTCGATGTCAGCGACGTGGTGGAGACGCAAAAGGCGAAAATGGTGCCCGCCGTGCTTGAAGCTGCCCATTGCTACAACAACGTCGAGAAAAAGCGCGCCTACTACAGCGCGCCGCACGCCGCGGCGGTTAGACCTTTCCATGTCTGGGGCAGCCTCGTCGAGAAAGCGGGCTACAGGGTCTCCGACATCCCGAAGAAGTGGGACGCCTTCATCGACTTCTTCCTTCCGATTCAGGACAAGCTGCGAGAACATGGGTATGCGGCACACCTACGCCACCGGCTTCGTGGTCAGCACGATTGGCAACGACCCCAACTCGACTTTTACGCAATTCCTGATCGCCTATGGAGGAAACGGCATTGTTACCCCCGACGGCAAGCTGCATACCGGCGATCCGCAGGTCCAGGAGGGGGTGATCAAGTCGCTGGAGAAGCTCAGCACCTTGTACACGAACGGCCATATCCCGCCGAGCTCGATCAACTGGAACGATGCAGACGACAACAACGCGTTCCACTCGAAACTGTGTGTGATGGATCTCGACGGCACGTTGTCGACCGAGCTGGCGATGCTGCGCAAACAGAAGGACGAATACCACGAAGTCCTAACCATACCGCCGTCCCTTGACAATAACGGCAACCAGATGCTCACGCAGATGGACCCGGTCGGCACGATGATCCCTAAGGGCGCGAAGAACGTGGAAGTGGCGAAGGAGTTTCAGAAATTCCTGATCACGCCGGAGGTCAATCGCGGATTCCTGAAGGGTGGGCTCGGCCGCTTCCTGCCGGCGATGCCGGAGCTGGCCAAGAACGATCCATGGTGGACCGATCCGGAGCGCGATCCGCATGTGCCGCCTTATGTCGAGCAAGGCTTGGTCAGCCCAACAAAGCCGGACTACTTCTCCTACAATCCGGCCTGGGCCCAGGTCCGCGCCGAACACACGTTCAACGTGGCGTTACACGACATCGTAGCCAACGACATGTCGGTGAAGGACGCGACCGCGAAGGCGTTCAAGCGGGTCGAGGAGATCTTCAAGAAATATCAGATCGAAGAAACCTGAGAGGCGACCCAGACCAGGCAGGAGACGGGAGGCCGAAAGCTTTAGCAAGTAATCGGCCTTCTGCCGCCTGCCACGCCGCTCGTTCTCGAATTTGCGCACCAAGCAAGCCCTCAATACGCTAATTCTACCTCGGATAACCGAGCCATCCTGGAAATGAGGGCCTAATGGCGCAACTCGGCTCCGTCAACTTGGCGTGTCCGCTGTGTTCCGTACGCTGCACACGCGCACGGGCGCAGCGGCGTAGCCGGATCGGAGTCCGCGCCGCAACGTGTCTCGCCGTATTGGCGCTTGCCGTATTGCTGCGACCAACACCTGTCCTCGCGCAAGCTGCTTCGGTCGCGCCGGTGCCGCAAACAGAGACCGTCCTCCCCACGGTAGAAGTGATCGCGCCGACGCCACTGCTTGGATCGGGGGTCGACCGCGGCAAGGTACCCGCCGAAACCAGAGTGCTGACCGAGAGGGACATCAGCCGCAACGGTAATGCCGACGCTCTGCGCGCGCTGAACGAGCAGGTCCCGGGCGTCAATCTCGATGCCGCGGCCGGCAACCCGTTTCAACCAAGCCTGTTCTATCACGGCTTTCAAGCCTCACCCTTGCAGGGCAACGCGCAAGGGCTCGCGGTTTACCTGAACGGCACGCGCTTCAACCAGCCCTTCGGCGACACCGTGAATTGGGATCTGATCCCGGATCTGGCGATCGAGCGCATAAATATCGTCGGCGCGAACCCGGTCTTCGGGCTCAATGCGCTCGGCGGGGCAATCTCGGTGCAGATGAAAAACGGCTTCACCTATCAAGGCACCGAAATCGACCTTCTCGGCGGCTCGTTCGCGAAATATCAGGGGGAGCTGCAATACGGCGTCCAGATCGGGAATGTCGCCGCCTATGCCGCAGCCAACGGCTTGCAGGAGACCGGATGGCGCGATGTGCAATCCTCCCAGCTCAGGAACTTTTATGGCGACGTCGGCTGGCGCGGCACGGGCGGCGAACTCCATTTCAATGTCACCGCCGCCGATAATCGGCTTAACCAGCCCGGAACCTCGCCGGTCGAGCAGCTGGCGGTGGATCCTGCCGCGGTGTTCACCGCACCCAATCTGGTCACCAATAACTACGCGCAAGCCGCCTTGTCGGGCAGCTATAATGTTTCGGATCAGACCTCGATACAGGGAAACCTGTATTACACCTATCTTATGCACAAGGTTTACAACGGCAACGTTTCGGCTTTTGCTCCATGCAACGACGGTTCCGGCTTTCTGTGCGAGAGCCCCGGCGTCGTCGCTACCAATCGCGCCGGCAACCCAATCCCCGATTTTCTGAACGGGGGTCCCTATTCGAACCTCGCGCAACAGTCGACGAACACCAACGGCTATGGCGCAGCCATCCAGGCAACCACCCTCCACGATCTGTGGGGTCGATCGAACCAGCTCGTCGCCGGCCTCAGCTTCGACGGCGGGCAGACCCTGTTCGGGGCCAGCACTCAAATCGGCGGATTGGACGTGGCCACTTCGGAATTTGCCGGCCCCGGCGTCACCGTCGATCAGGCCGACGGATCGATCGCGCCGGTTCGGGTCGGCATTTCGAACGCCTATTACGGCGTGTTCTTCACCGACACCTATGACCTGACTCCGGTGTTGTCGGCAAACGTCGCTGGCCGCTTCAACTTTGCGCAAATCAATCTGAACGACCAGCAAGGCACTGCGCTCACCGGCAATCACACCTTCAGCCGGTTCAACCCTTCGGGCGGGGTGACCTGGAAGATCCTCCCGGAGCTCGCCGTCTATGCGAGCTACGCCGAGGCGAACCGGGCGCCGACGCCGGCCGAGCTGACTTGCGCCAGCGCCGCGAGCCCATGCAGCCTCGCCAATTTCTTTGTCGGAGACCCTAGTTTGAAGCAGGTCGTGTCGCATACCGTCGAGGCGGGGATGCGCGGCCATTTTACCCCTTTTGCCGGCGCCACCTTGTCGTCCGACGTGGCATTGTTTCGCACCACGGTCACTGACGACATCCTGTTCCTCAACAGCCCGCTCCAGGGGCGGGGGTTTTTTGGGAATGTGGGCGCGACCCTGCGGCAGGGCGTCGACCTCAATCTTCAGTTGAAGACTGACCGCCTGCTCGCCTGGATCGCCTATTCCTACATCGACGCCGTGTTTCAGAACGGGTTCACCGAGTCAAGCGTGAACAATCCCGCCGCCGACGCCGACGGCAATATCCGGGTCCAGCCCGGCGACCGTCTGCCCGGTATCCCGGCCAATCTGTTCAAGGCAGGCGTCGACTATAACGCAACCGATGCTTGGACGGTCGGCGGTACGGCGATCTTCGCCAGCGGTCGGTTTTTGGTTGGCGACGAGGCCAATCTGACGCCGCAAACGCCGCCCTATTTCGTTCTCAACCTGCATACGAGCTATCGGGTCACCCCGAACCTGCAGTTGTTCGGGCTGATCGAAAACGCCTTCAACGCGACGTATTATACCTTCGGAACCTTTTCGCCGACCTCCTCCGTGCCCATCGCACAGGTACCGGGCGCCAGCAACCCGCGCAGCTACAGCCCGGCCGCCCCGATCGCGGTCACCGTGGGCATCCGGGCGACGTTCTGATCGTCGCCGCTGCTCCACCCTATGCGGGCGCGCTCGACGGGGCTTTGCCGATCCACATCTATTTCCGGATCTATCTGCCGTTTCTGGTCGAGAAACCATCGACGGACGGCGGGTCGATGCTCGATGTATAAGGGCGGATGCGCCGTTCGACGCGTCTCGGCCTCGCCACCCTGGCCGGACTCCTGCTCACTGCCGCCGCCTATACCGCCTACTGGTTCGTTGTCGCCGGGCGGGTCAAGGACGGCATCGTCGGCTGGGCGCAATCGGCGCAAGCCGACAAATTGGAGGTCTCCTGGCAAACCCTCCGGGTCACCGGCTTTCCGGCCACTTTTCGGGTCGAGATCGAGACTGCGGCGCTGCGCGACCTTGCCCTAACTCCGGCGCCCGCGATCCGGGTTCCTTGGCTGACCGGAACCGCTTGGCCGTGGGATCTCACCGAGTGGCGCCTCGCGACGCGCGACGGGTTTACCGCCGAGATCGCAGGCATCGGCCAACCGCGGCGAGCAACGCTGACGACGCGGACGGCCGATGGAATCGTAACAATTCCGTCTGAGGGCGGCTGGAAACTATGGTTGAAATTGCACAACGCTGCGGTCGAGTGGGTCGCCCCGGTTCGTGCCGATTTGGCTGATGCGTGGATCACCGTCCCGGCGCGTCGCCCGCGCGGGCACGCCGACCCGAATATCACGCTTGCCGTCAACGCGCGGCAGGTCGGCTTGCCGGCCGCGATTGGTCCTCTGGGGGACATGATCGAGCAGCTCGACTTCGTCGCCACATTAAAGGGAGCCATTCCAAACGGGCGATTGTCCGAGGCCGTTGCCGCTTGGCGCGACGCGGGCGGCACCATCGAGCTCGATAGTTTGCACCTGGAGTGGGGCGGTGTTGATGCGACAGCTACCGGCACGATCGCCCTCGACCAAGAGTTGCAGCCGATCGGCGGTTTCTCCGGCGGGATCCAGGGCTACGACCAGATCCTGACGGCGCTTGTCCAAAGTGGCCAGATGCGCGCCAGCGATGCCGGGCTGGCGCGGATCGCGCTGACGATGTTGTCAAAGCCAGGGCCGGACGACAGGCCGGAAATCAAAACGGCGTTTACGATCCAGAATGGCCAGATGTTTCTCGGGCCGGCGAAACTCGGCAAAATGCCGCGCATTCCCTGGCAATAAAGGCAGAATCCCTCTCAGGCCTGCTTTGCTTCGATGATTGAGCGCCGGATCGTCCGGGTGCGGGTGAAGAGCTCCTGCAGCTTGTCGCCTTCGCCCCAGCGGATGGCGCGCTGCAGCGCCGTCAAGTCTTCGGTGAAGCGCTGCACGATTTCGAGCACCGCTTCGCGGTTATTGAGGAATATGTCGCGCCACATCACCGGGTCGGAGGCGGCGATGCGGGTGAAATCGCGGAACCCGCTGGCCGAGAATTCGATAACCTCGGATTTGAGGCTTTCCTCGAGGTTGGTAGCGGTGCCAACGATCGTATATGCAATCAGATGCGGCAGGTGCGACGTCATCGCCAGCACCTTGTCATGGTGGTCGGCGGTCATCGTAACGACACGCATGCCAAAGCTTTCCCACATCCGGCCAACCGCGGTCACCGCGTCGGGCGCGGTTTCGGGCAGCGGCGTCAGGATGCACCAGCGATCGTGGAACAGCTCGGCGAAGCCGGATTCGGGTCCGGAATGCTCGGTCCCGGCGACGGGATGGCCGGGCACCAAGTGGACCCCGCGGGGCAGGTGGGGCTGCAGGTCGCGGATAACCGCTTCCTTGACCGAGCCGACATCGGTCAGAATCGCGCCCTCTTTCAGCGCCGGACCGATCCGCCGTCCAATCTCGGCATAGGCGGAGAGCGGGGTCGCGATGACCACGAGATCGGCTCCTTCGGCGGCTTCTATCGGGTCATCGGTGGCGGCGTCGGCCAATTCGAGCCGTTTTACGGTCGCCAAGGTCTCGGCGCGGCGCGCGCAGGCAACGATCGTGGTATCCGGACTGTCACGGCGCAGCGCCCGGGCGAGCGAAGACCCGATCAACCCAATCCCGATCAGCGCCACCCGTTCGAAGATTTTTTCGCTCATCCCGGGCAACCACGGAAAAGCAAATCGTCATTCCGGGGCGCGGGCGTAGCTCGCGAGCCCCAGGAACACGGACCAACGCAATATTGAGGCGGTCTGGTATGCATAGATTCCGGGCTTGTCCCTCGGGGACATCCCGGAATGACGAGGTTGCGTTCAGAAAAAGCGTTCATCGCGCAACCATGAACTCGACGAGCGCACTTGCCACGGTTTCCATCTCGACGGCGGTTCCGATCGTGATCCGCAAATGTTGCGGCAAGCCGTAGGCTCCCATCTGGCGGGTCAGGATGCCGCGCGACTGCAGAAAGGTGAACGCCGCATCGGCATTCTTGCTTGGCTCACCAGGAAAGCCGGCAAGGACGAAATTGGCGACGCTCGGGGTGAGCGGGATGCCGAGCGTGGCGAGCCGCTCGGAGAACCACGGCAGCCACGTTTCGTTATGAGCGCGGGCGCGGTTGAGCGCCTCGACATCCTCGACCGCCGCCACTCCGGCTGCTAGCGCCGGTGCGCTGACGTTGAAGGGGCCGCGCACCCGATTGAGGATGTCGGCGATCGCCGGCGGACAATAGGCCCAGCCGAGCCGCAGCCCGGCGAGGGCGTAGATCTTTGAGAAGGTGCGCAACATGACGACGTTTTCCGCTCGATCCACCAGCGCGACACCGGGTTGGTAATCGTTGCGGTTGACGAACTCAGCATAAGCCGCGTCGATCGCCAATAGGACCGAGCACGGCAGCCCGGCGTGAAGCCGGGCCATTTCCTCAGCGCCGAGATAGGTACCGGTCGGGTTGTTCGGATTGGCGATAAAGACCATGCGGGTCCGCTCGTTGACCCGCGCGAGCAGTGCGTCGACGTCGGTCGTGAGCGCCCGCTCGGGAGCGGCAACCGGTGTTGCGCCGACCGATTTCGCGCCGATCGGATACATTAGGAAGCCGTGCCGGCTGTACAGCACCTCGTCCCCCGGCCCTGCATAGCAGCGCAGCAGCAGCGCAATCAGCTCGTCGGAGCCGGCGCCGCACACGATGCGGGTCGGGTCGAGTCCGTGATGCCGCCCGAGCGACTCCCGCAGCTCCAGGGCGTTGCCTTCCGGGTAACGGTGAATTTCTCCGGCGAGCACACGGTAGGCCGTTATCGCTTTGCTGCTGGGCCCGAGAGCGCTCTCATTCGAGGCGAGCCGGATCGGGCGCTCGAAACCCGCGGCTTTGGCATCGCCGCCGATGTAAGGCGCGATGTCGAGGATGCCGGGGCGCGGCACCAGACCCATTGCGGCCGACATGGGCTAGCCTCTTGCCGCCGGTGCCGCCGCCGCCAGCGGCACCGCGTAGCCGCCCATCGGCAGCAGCCGATGAAGCTCTCGACCCATTTCCGCGCGTAACTTGTCCAGCCGCGCGTCCGAGATCGCTACAAAGCCTTCGATCTCGATCAGATTGACCGGGCCGCCATGGTCGAAGGATGCACAGTAAGTGCACACCAGCCCCACCGCCGAGAGCAGTTTCAGGATCCGCGCCCGACCGAGCTCCGCGGTACATTGGGCCGCCAGCAAGGTGCGATCGAGGCCGCTCTTCTGGTGTATGCCGTGCCCGATCACCAGCGCTTCGGCGCCGTCGGTGCGGGCATTGCCGCGGGCCCCGAACGGCAAGCGGGCGAGGACCCGCGGTGCAGTCTCAGGCATCGACAGGAGGGTTGGCCACCAGGGATCGGCTTCGTCCGCCTCGGGCAATGGCAGCAGGCCGACCGAGGCTCCTCCCCCGGCAACAGCACGGATCACCTGGCCCGCGGCGTTATAGGCCGTCATCGGCGTGTTGCTGCCGTAATGGTCCCGCGCCAGATCCCAAAAACCCGGCCGGTCATCGGGGGCGAACACGGCGACCAAAAAAAGGGATTGCAACCTGACCGTCGCCGCCAACATTTCCCGCCACATGCGAACGAGCGACGCGACGGGGAAGGCGCCATGGTGACGTCCGACAAGCCGGCGGATAATCTCGGCCTCGCGCGCCGGTTGAAACGCCGGCTGGTTGCGGTCTTTCTTGCTGGTTGCGACCATGGCCACAATCTCCGCCCGGTCGATTAGCAGGTCTTGCAATCGGTCATCGATTTCGTCGAGCCGCCGACGCAAATCTTTGAGATCGGAAGGGGCGGAGGACATCGCTTTGTTCGCTGCAACGGGAGGCGTACTAGTAGGGTCCCGACCCGGCAAAATCAAAGAAAACGTTGACATGCCTGATCTCAGATCCCTAGCTAGCGCCCCCAATCGGGAACCGGCGGCGCCAGCTGCGGCCGGGCGCCGCGCAACCCCATTGGTCTTAGAGATATTGTTGTCGACCTCGAGCTCCCTCCGTTTCCGTTCGCGTTCGGACCACGACTGGCCCGGTCACCGCTGGCTCGTGGCGGAGCCGTTGCGGCTGGATTGCGGGATCGATTTCGGTCCCTTCACGATCGCTTACCAGACTTACGGCGCGCTCGACCCGGACCGATCGAACGCGATCCTCGTCTGTCACGCCCTGACTGGCGACCAGTATGCTGCCGATCCGCATCCGATAACCGGAAAGGCTGGCTGGTGGGAGACGATGATCGGGCCGGGCAAGGTGCTCGATACCGATCGTTATTTTCTGATCTGCGCCAACGTGCTGGGCGGCTGCATGGGAACGACCGGTCCGCAGGATATCGACCCGGCAACCGGCGAGCCTTGGGCTCTGTCGTTCCCGGTGATCACGGTTCGCGATATGGTGCGGGCGCAAAAGCAGCTGCTCGATCACCTCGGCATCGCCAGCCTGTTCTGTGTAATCGGCGGCTCGATGGGCGCCATGCAGGTATTGCAATGGGCCGCCAGCTACCCCGACAACGTTTTTGCTGCGGTGCCGATTGCCGGGGCGGCGCGGCACTCGGCGCAGAACATCGCATTTCACGAGGTCGGGCGTCAGGCGATCA
This sequence comes from uncultured Alphaproteobacteria bacterium, assembly GCA_963698995.1. Classification (GTDB taxonomy): domain Bacteria; phylum Pseudomonadota; class Alphaproteobacteria; order ATCC43930; family CGMCC-115725; genus AP-15. Next base: position 159,973 of record CAVOTD010000027.1, read on the forward strand.
TGGCCGACCCCGATTGGTGCGGCGGACGTTATCTGAGCCTCAATCGGAGACCGGTCCGTGGTCTCGCCGTCGCCCGTATGGCGGCCCACATCACCTATCTCTCCGAAGCTGCACTGCATCGCAAATTCGGGCGCAACCTGCAGGATCGCCGCGCCGTCACCTATGGCTTCGACGCCGATTTTCAGGTCGAGAGCTATCTGCGCCACCAGGGCAGCACCTTCGTCGATCGCTTCGACGCGAACTCCTACCTCTACATTACCCGGGCGATGGATTATTTCGATCTCGCCGCGGAGCATGACGGATCGCTGCCAAGCGCTTTTGCCGGGACGCGCTCGCGGTTCTGTGTAATCTCGTTCACCAGTGATTGGCTGTTTCCGACATCCGAAAGCCGCGAAGTCGTGCACGCGCTGAATGCGGCGGCGGCCAATGTCAGCTTTGTCGAGATCGCGACCGATAACGGGCACGACGCGTTTCTGCTGCAGGAGCCCGAGCTATTCGAGACCTTGCGCGGCTTTTTGAACGGCTGCGGCGAGCATCGCGGCCTGACCCGATCGTGATGGTTGCATTGAGCCAAAGCGCCGCACTGAGCTTGGACGCGCCGACAGAGGTAATGCCGGCGACCAGCGCAGCTGGCGAGCTTCGCCAAGATCTGCGGCTGATCGCCGAGATGATCCAGCCCGCCTCGCGTGTGCTCGACATCGGCTGCGGCGACGGCGCATTGCTCGCTTATCTGGCGCGGCATAAGGGTGTCGACGGCCGCGGCATCGAACTGAGCCAGTCCGGCGTCAACGCCTGCGTCGGCCATGGCCTGTCGGTCATTCAGGGCGATGCTGACCGCGATCTCGACGCCTATCCGATCGGCGCCTTCGACGTTGTTGTATTGAGCCAAACCTTGCAGGCGACGCGCCAGCCGCGAAAGGTCATAGAAGCGCTTGTCCGCATTGGCCGGCGGGCCATTGTGTCCTTTCCGAACTTCGGATTCTGGCGGATCCGCTTGGGCCTTCTGCTCACCGGCCGGATGCCGCTCTCCCATTGCCTGGCCCATCCGTGGTACGAGACTCCGAACATCCATCTCTGCACAATCCGCGACTTTGTCGCGTTGTGCGACGAGATCGGCGTCCGGGTCGAGCGTAGCGTCACCCTCGACCGCCACGGGCAACCCTATTCTCTCGATCCGCGCGGCAGCTTGGCCAATCTGCTCGCCGAGCAGGGCATCTTCGTCCTTGGCGGCAGCCGCGCCCAAACCGATACCGCATCGCAAACCTGATGCTGATCGCTCAGATCACCGATACCCACATCACGTCGCCAGGGAAGCTTGCTTACGGCGTCGTCGATACCGCCGCCGGTCTCGCGCGGGCCGTGGCTGCCCTCGACGGCTTGCGTCCCGCTCCCGATGTTACCGTCGTCACCGGCGATCTCGTCGATGCCGGTGAGCTTGAGGAATACAAATATCTGCGCCACCTGCTCGCGCCGCTGCGTATGCCGGTCCTTGTCATTCCCGGCAATCACGATGCACGCCCGACGATGCGCGAGACCTTCGTCGGCGACGGCTATCTGCCGGCGGCGGGGTTTCTGAACTACGTAATCGAAGACTACCCGCTGCGCATAGTCGGGCTCGATACCCTGGTCCCGGGACAAGCCGGCGGCGTTCTCTGTGTGGACCGGCTGCGGTGGATCGACGACACCCTGGCGGCCGCCTCCGGTCGGCCGACACTGATCTTGATGCATCACCCGCCTTTTGCGACCGGTATTGTCCCGATGGACCGGATGGGTCTCGCCGGCATCGCCGATTTTGCTGAAATTATCCGCCGTAACCCGCAGGTCGAGCGGATCTGCTGCGGTCACGTGCATCGATCGATCGATCGCCGTTTCGCGGGGACCATCGCCGGCACCGCCCCGAGCACGGCGCATCAGGCCAGGCTCGATCTCAGCCCCGAAGAACCACTGACCTTTATGCTCGAGCCGCCCGGCTATCAGCTTCACCTTTGGGACGAGGGCAGCGGCCTTGTCACCCATACCGCGGTGATCGGCGAATGGCCGCATCTCTACCGAGCTGGCCCGGGTCAGCTGCGGGTCGGCTAGGCACGTTTTCCCGGCGGATTTGTGTTACAGGCCGTGCGGCGCCGGCGCGTAGACCAAGCGGCGGCGCGGGACGCGGGAAGGTGCCGGCTTGGCATAGATCTGCTTAGTGGCTTCGACAAGGACCACGCCGGCGAAGGTCGGAAACCACCGCTTGCCGATCCGCTCCCATGCCGCGGCCGAGCGCAAAACCATTCGCTTGCGCGCCGGCGGGATAAACAGCGCTGTGTCCGATCCGACCGGTGTGAACTGCTCGTCGCGCAGCAGCTGCGACAGCTGCGCCATTGTATAAGGGCGGCCGGAGCCGAAGGGCGTGCGGTCGAGTTGGGCCCAGATGCCGCGCCGGTTCGGGGCAATGACCAGCAATCGACCGCCGCCTGCGAGGACGCGCCAGATTTCTTTCAGCATCGGTCCGACCTGATCGGTGGTCTCGAGCGCGTGGACCAACAGCACTCGGTCGATCGAATAATCCGCGAACGGAAGCTCGCCTTCATCTGCCAAGGCGACCAGGTTACGGCCTTCGGGCCACCAGCCGAGCACGCCGAGGGAGGCCGGCATCACCCCCACCGTGCGCTCAGTCTTGGGCGCGATCGCGCCCAAGAACGGTGTCGGGTAACCGACCCCAACCAGCCGCATGCCGCGCAGATCGGGCCACACCCGACGAACCGCGCCGCGGATCATGCGCCGGGCAACCTGGCCGAGCCCGGTCCTATAGAAATCGCGCAAATCGACGACGTCGGCGGACATCGCGCTATCCTAGCACCTGTTGCTCAAGGGGCCGTTTTCGCTAATCTCTTCGAGTCTCAGAGGAGTCCAAATCATGCGGCTACGCCACGCCGGCGCATCTCCCTTTGTTCGCAAGGTCATGGTGGTCGCGCACGGGCTCGGGCTCACCGATCGCATTGAGCTCGTACCGACTTCGGTCAGCCCGGTGCAGGCCAATGACGCGCTGACGCCCGATGAAGGTCCCGAGCCTGGTGACGGACGACGGACAAATTCTGTTCGATTCGCCGGTCATCTGCGAATACCTGGACAATCTGGCTGGCGGCCGCAAGTTGTTCCCCAGTGAAGGAGCTGCGCGATGGACGGCGCTGCGCCAGCAAGCCTTGGCCGACGGCATTCTCGACGCGCTAATCCTGTGCCGTTACGAGGGATTGCGGCCCGACGACAGACGGTGGCGCCCGGTTGGACCGAAGGCCAGATGCGCAAGGCGCATCAGGGGCTCGCCGCGGTGGAGCGCGAGGATCTGTCCGGACCACGCACGATCGGCCACATCGCGACCTGCTGCATGCTCGGTTACCTCGACCTCCGTTTTCCCGATGACGGCTGGCTCCAGCGCCATCCGCAAGTGGCGCGATGGTACAAGGATTTCGCGGAACTGCCGGGGATGAAGGCGACGCGGCCATCAGCCCACTGAGCGCCGTCATCCCCTGATTGTGATTTTACTCCCGGGCCCCAACCGCGGCAGCAGACCGAGCAGGACCTCCTTGTTGACCGCGACGCATCCGGCGGTCGGAGCGAAATCCGGAGTTGCGATGTGGAGGAATATCGCGCTTCCGGCGCCGGGAATGACCGGATCGAGATTGTAAGCGATGACAACCAGTGTGTCGTAGAGACCGTCCTCTCGCCACATCTGCTCGGTGCTGGCAGGGTAGGGAAGAGCGACAAGTCGATTGTAATTCGCGTCGGCAGGGTCATCGACCCAGCCGTCATTTGGCGCTATCGGGCGGATCGGCAGATGCGATGAAGGCGCGGTCAAACGGTCCGCCCGGTAGAGGATAGAGACGAGGGGGTAGCTGCCGGCGGGGGTGGCGCCGTCCCCCTCGCGCTTGCCGGCTTTGACGCCGGCGCGGCCGACCGCAGCAGCGGTGATCCCGTCGGACCAGGATAACTCGCCGTCACGGTATTCGAGGTTTTCGTATTCCGCTTGCGCCGCTTGGGACAAACGCACCGCCGCCAATTGCACCGGGAGCCAGAGCAATCCTCTGCGCGATAATCGCATCGGTTCGCCTGCCGGTAGGCTCCCGCCGCCCAGGCATCAGTACATGTGTTGACCGCCGTTGACCGACAATGTCGAGCCGGTAATGAAGTCGGCGTCGTCGGCGACCAGGAACAGCACCGTGCGGGCGATGTCCTCGGCCTTGCCGAGGCGGCCGACCGGGATGCGGGCGATGATCTTTTCGAGGACTTCGGCCGGCACCGCGCGCACCATCTCGGTGTCGACATAGCCCGGCGCGACGGCATTAACGGTGATGCCGCGGCCTGCGCCCTCTTGCGCCAAAGCCTTGGTGAATCCGTAAATCCCCGATTTTGCAGCGGCGTAATTAACTTGCCCGTATTGGCCTGCCTGGCCGTTGATCGAACCGATATTGACGATGCGGCCAAAGCCGCGCGACCGCATGCCGTCGATGACCGCCCTCGACATGTTAAAGCAGGAGGAGAGGTTGGTCTGGATCACCGCATTCCACTGGTCGTGGTTCATGCGGTGCATCGTCGCGTCGCGGGTGATCCCGGCATTGTTGACGAGCACCTCGATCGGGCCGAGCTGGGCCTCGATCTTTTTCACTCCTGCTGTACACGCTGCGAAATCGGCAACGTCGAATTTGAAGACGGGTATGCCGGTTTCTTCCTTGAACTGCTCGGCGGCATTGTCGTTGCCGCCGTAATTCGCCGCAACCGCATAGCCGGCCTTCCTCAGCGCCGAGGAGATTGCGCGGCCGATGCCGCGCGTTCCGCCCGTTACCACCGCCGTTCTCGCCATGCTTCCCTCCCAATTTTTTTGCGTCCAGTTCAATCCCGCTCGACACACATCGCGATCCCCATGCCGCCGCCGATGCACAGAGTGGCCAAGCCCTTGTGGACATTGCGCCGCTGCATCTCGTGCAGCAGCGTAACCAACACCCGCGCTCCCGAGGCACCGATCGGGTGACCGAGAGCGATGGCGCCGCCATTCACGTTGACCTTCTCGACATTCCAGCCGAGATCCTTGTTGACGGCGCAAGCCTGCGCGGCGAAGGCCTCGTTGGCCTCGATCAGATCCAAAGTGTCGGGCGACCACCCGGCCTTTTGCAACGCCTTGCGGCTCGCCGGGATTGGCCCCGTGCCCATAATCGCCGGATCGACCCCTGCGGTCGCCCAGGAGACGATGCGCGCCAGCGGACGTAAACCGCGTTTCTCGGCCTCCGACGCCGTCATCAGAACGACGGCCGCGGCCCCGTCATTGATGCCCGACGCATTCCCCGCGGTGACTGTGCCATTTTTGTCGAAGGCGGGGCGCAGCTTCGCCAGGACCTCGACGGTGGTGCCGTGCTTGGGATGCTCGTCGGTGTCGACGACGACCTCGCCGCGCCGCGTCGTGATCTTGACCGGAACGATCTCGTCCTTGAACCGGCCGGCCTTCTGGGCTGCTTCGGCCTTTGATTGCGAACCGGCGGCAAGGGCATCTTGCAGATCGCGGGTGATCTGCCAGCGTTGCGCGACATTCTCAGCCGTGTTGCCCATGTGATAGCCGTTGAAGGCGTCCCAGAGCCCGTCGCGGATCATCGTATCGACCAGCTCGGCATCGCCCATCTTGACGCCGTTGCGCAGATGGATGCAGTGCGGCGCCTGGCTCATGCTCTCCTGCCCGCCGGCGACGACGATCTCCGAATCGCCGTTGCGGATCGCCTGGTAGCCGAGCGCCACCGTGCGCAGCCCCGAACCGCATAGCTGGTTGACGCCGTAGGCGGTGACCTCGAACGGGATGCCGGCGCCAATGGAAGCTTGCCGGGCTGGGTTCTGACCTTCCCCGGCGGCGAGGATCTGGCCCATGATGACTTCCGAAACGTCCTGGGGCTCGACATGCGCGCGGCGCAACGCTTCGGCGATCGCCACTTCGCCGAGCTTATGGGCCGGCAGGCCGGCGAGCCCGCCGTTGAAGGCCCCGACCGGGGTGCGCGCGGCGCTCGCAATGACGATGTCGGTCATCAGACAATCTCCTTACTGGGTGACCCCAATGTGGGCAGCTGGCGGCGAGTGTAAAAGTCTTGCTCGCCCTAAGTCCAGCCGACCCCGCCGATCATCATCAGGTCAGATGCGCTCGCAGCCATTCGGCAATCGGCGTCCACAAAGTGGCTGGAGCGCGCGCCGCCGACATCATGCCGACATGCCCGAGCGAGGGCCGAAGCACGGTCGCGGCGCGCAACTCGGTGGCCAGCGGCTCGGCGGCGCTAGGTGCGACGATCCGGTCGCGGCTGGGGATCACGACGAGGGCGGGCTGGCCAAGGAGCTTTGGATCGACCGTTTGCCCACCAACCTGCCACAAACCGTGGCCCGGTAGATTGGCGCCGTACCAAGAACCGGCGCACTCGCGCGCCACCGGGAGCGCCAGCGGCACCCCGTCGTTGACCCAGTCTTCGAGCGCCACGAAAGTGCGCGCTTCGTCGCCGTCGGGACTAAGCGTCGCGAAGCGGGTGAATTTGCGCTTAGCCGTGAACGGGTCGAGGATGAAAAAGAGATGCTGAATTACGTCCACCGGCACTGTGCCGGCCGCGCCGCAGACGAGCGGTAGACGGTCGGCAACAGAGCTCAGCCGTCGCGCCTGCTCGGTCGGGCCGGCGTGAAAATCCCAAGGTGTCGCGAGCAGCGCCAGACAGCCGAGTTCGCTCTGGCGTCGCAGCGCGAGCGCGAGGGCGAGCAGGCCGCCCATGCAGTAGCCGATGACCCCAATCGGTGCGCCGGCGATCTTGATGGCGTGGGCGAAGGCGGCCTCCAGCCTTCCGACGATGTAGTCGGTCAAGTCGAAATGGCGCTCCGTGCCGCCGGGCGCCTGCCAATCGACAACGACCGGTCTCAAACCCTGATGGACCAAATGCTGCAGAAAACTGCGCTCCGGCAGGATATCGAGAACGTAGTAGCGGTTGATCAGCGACGGTACGACCAGAACGACCGGGCCGGGGGCATCGCTGCCGTAGTCGAGTAGCCGCGTTGTGCCTTCGCCCCAAAGTATCGGCCGCGCACTTTTTCGGCGGCGGAACGGGTGTCGTCGATAGGCTTCCAGACCGGTGAGGTATAACCCGGCGCGGTGAAGGATCTCGCCGTCGAGCGCCTCGGCGACGCTAGCGGGCCCGAACGCGTTGATTTCGGCGGCGAGCAGGCGAAGCCGGTCCCCCGCTTCGCTCGACCGCAGCGACACGCTGTTCAAGCTGGGCAAAGCGGCGCGAGAGCTCAGCCATAGCGTCATCGCGCTCGCCAGATGCGCCGACAGTGGGCGCGGCGTCAACCGGCGGTCCAGTCCCCGGGGCCCGCTCGCCCGCGGCGCCGTCACGTCGCCCCGGATCGTGCGCGGCGGCCGAGCCGGCCCCGATCCAAGGGCGCAGCAACTCGAGACCCGACGGATCCGCGTGAAGGGCCGCGAGATAGTCCTCCCACAGAGTCAGGAAGCGACGGGCCAAGTCTGCTGCATCGGTCATCGGATCGAATATAGGCCACCGTCGCGGGCGAAAAAGCGGCCGTCCGGCGATCGACGCGTCTTTGATGAGGCGATCGCGCGAAAACCCTGTATTGTTGGTGCTGGGGGAGATCTTCCCTGAGGCGAGACACCGTGCGCATGAGCACCTCGAACCGCGACAAGCCGAGCGAAGGCAAACCGGTCATCGTCAAAAAATACGCGAACCGGCGCCTCTACAACACGGCGACAAGCAGCTACGTCACGCTCGACGATCTCGCCAAAATGATCAAGGAGGGCGGGGATTTTGTCGCGCAAGACGCCAAGACCGGCGAAGACATCACCCGTTCGGTATTGACTCAAATCATCGTCGAGCAAGAGCAAAAAGGTCAGAATCTGTTGCCGATCAGCTTTTTGCGCCAGCTGATCAGCTTTTATGGCGACAGCATGCAGTTTCTCGTGCCCGGCTACCTCGAACAGGCAATGCTCGCCTTCGCCCGCAACCAAGAGCAGATGCGCAAGAACCTCCAGGCGACCTTCGGCATTTTCCCCTTCGGCCAGTTCGAGGAAGTGGGCAAGCAGAATATTGCCCTGTTCGAGCGCGCTCTAAAGATGCTGTCCCCTTATGGGCGCGATAACGGGCCGGCAGCGCCCGATCCCGAGGCGAAGCAGGCGGAAGGCGAGGACCCCCGTCTGAAGCGGCTGGAAGCGCAAATCGACGCGCTGACCCGCCAGCTCCACGCGATGGGCCGCGATCGCCAAGACGGGTAGGCGAACCGGCGCCGTTTGCCGCCGGCAATCCGATCGCAACGGCGGAATGCCGGAAATGGCGGGCAAGGGGCAAACCGGCAATTGAGGCGTGTGCACTAGCCCTCCGCGCGACTACAATCCTTCCATGCGCGTGCTCTATCATCTGTGGCTCTCTCCGTTCGCCCGCAAAGTGCGCATCGTGCTGAAGGAGAAGAACCTCGACTTTACCCTGAAGACCGAGAAGGTATGGGAGAGGCGGCCGGAATTTATCGCCCTCAACCCGGCCGGCGAGGTACCCGTGTTGATCGAGCCGGACGGGACCGTGCTCGCCGACACCGACGCGATCGTCGAATATCTCGACGAGGTCTATCGTGAGAAGATCCTGATCGGCATCAACCCGGTAGACCGCGCGGAGGTGCGGCGTCTGACCGCCTGGTTCGACATCAAGATGAATCTCGAAGTAACAGAGAACCTGCTTGGCGAGAAGATGATGAAGCGCTTGACCGGCCACGGCCAGCCCAACTCCCTGGCGATTCGCGCTGGTCACGCCAATCTCCCGCACCACCTCGATTATCTCGGGTATCTCGTCGAGCGGCGACGTTGGCTGGCCGGCGATCACTTCTCGATCGCCGACATCACCGCGGCGGCCCAGCTGTCGAGCCTCGATTACCTCGGCGATGTGCCGTGGGATGCGCACGAGCCGGCCAAGGAATGGTATGCGCGGATCAAGTCGCGCCCGAGCTTCCGTCCTATTCTGGCCGACCACATGCCCGGCGTTCCCCCGCCGAAACATTACGCCGACCTCGATTTCTGAAGAGGCTGGCAGGACCGCATGAGCCAAGCCGGTTTCGGGATTTTGCTCTTGGTGGCATGGCTCGGGTGCAGCGCCGCCTCCGCGCAGGACACGGCCATGCAGGAGGCGACACACCGGGCAGAGGTGCTTGCGCAGTTGCCGCGCGACGCGGCGAAAGTTTTGTTCGGGCGCGAGGCCACTCCGATGCCGGGGCCGGCGCAGGCGATCGGCGCCTATGAACGCGGATGTCTGAGCGGTGCCGCGGCATTGCCGGCCGACGGCCCCAACTGGCAGGTCATGCGTCCGTCGCGCAATCGCGCCTGGGGTCATCCGGTCCTGATTGTGCTTCTCGAACGCTTGGCCGCAAAGTTACCCGCCGAAGCGGGCTGGCCCGGGCTCCTGGTCGGCGACATCGCACAGCCGCGCGGCGGGCCGATGCTGACCGGGCATGGTTCGCACCAGATCGGGCTCGATGCCGATCTGTGGCTGACCCCGATGCCGCAGCGCCGGCTCAGCCCGAGCGAGCGCGACGAGATGTCGGCGACGGATGTCGTCGCCGCCGATGGAATGGATGTCGACGCCGCCTGGACGTCGCAGCATCGCCGCCTCCTCGAAACCGTCGCGCGCGAGCCGCAAGTGGCGCGGATCTTTGTCAATCCGGCGATCAAGCGGGCGCTGTGCCGCGAGGCCGGACCGGACCGGGCTTGGCTGGCGAAAATCCGGCCGTGGTGGGGTCACAATTACCATTTTCATGTCAGACTGTCGTGTCCGCGCGGTGAGCCGGATTGTCGCGATCAGGCCCTGCCGCCGCCCGGTGATGGCTGTGGCAAAGAACTCGATTGGTGGTTTACCGAGGAGGCTCTTCATCCGGCGCCGTCGCCGCCCCGGAAGCCGCTGCGGCTGGCCGATTTGCCGCAAGCTTGTGCGGCGCTGGTCGCAACACCGGGTGGTCAGGCGCTGCACCTTCCCAGGGCGGCGCGATAAAGCGACCCGTTACGCCGACGGTCGGCCGTGGCAGAAAGCGCGGTTTTGATTGACCGGATGACCCATCCCTCGCTCGACAACACCCATCGCATGTCGCCTTCGCGCGCGGCCGTCGCTTCGCTCGCCTTCGTCGCCTTGCTAAGTAATGTCCTGTTCGCGGCCGCGCTCTCGATCGCCGCGGATTTGGTCGATGGGAGCCGCGACACCTTTGGCCTGAAGCTTTGCAGCGCATCACCGGTTAGGAAGCTACCAGGAAAGGACAAACCTGGACTCCCGCTGCACCATTGCACCCTGTGTGCGATGCCAGCGCCGCTGCCGTCGCGGCCGCAAGCGAGTTTTGCCCTTCCTGACGAGGTTGCCGACGGGGCTCATCCGCAGCTCTGGACGACATGGTCCGCCGCTCCGCTGCGGCACGGTCGGGTACAAGCGCGGGCGCCTCCGCCGGCGGCCTGAGCCCACCACAAATTGCATGTACCCATCCCGCCGCGCCCCGTCGGGCGAGCAGTGCGGGCTACCGAAAGGAATTCCGATGTCGATCAAACTCCTCGCCTTCGCGGCGAGTCTTGTAATCGCGAGCGCCGCGCTGGCGCAGCCCAGTCAGCTCGAAGTCAGCAATGCTTGGGCCCGCGCCACTCCAGGCAATGCCGAAAACGGCGCCGCCTACGTAACAATTCAGTCGCCGACGGCCGATCGGCTGGTCTCGGCCGCCTCGCCGGCAGCAAAAAAGGCCGAGCTGCACACGATGTCGATGCAAGGCATGGTTATGAAAATGCGGCCGCTCGCCAGCCTCGATATCCCCGCCGGTCAGCCGGTCGCGTTGAAGCCAAGCGGCGAGCACATCATGCTGCTCGGCCTCAACCAACCATTGCGCGAGGGTCAATCCTTTCCGCTGACCCTCAATTTTGAGAAAGCCGGCTCTCGCACGGTGACCGTGGCTGTAGAGAAGGCAGGTGCCGCGGGTCCCGGCCCGGCGGCGCAGCACTGATCGAGGAGGGCACAATGGCTCGCAATCCAACCGCCCGTCCGGCAAGACCGTCATCGGGCGGCTCCCCTCGTTTCGTGGTGATCGCCGCCGTTCTCGCCGCGCTGGTGATCCTCGGGACCGGCGCCTTCCTCGTCCTGGCATTGCACGATCGCCCGCGGGGTGCGGCCGGGACGATGCTGGGCAGCGCAATCGGCGGGCCCTTCCAGCTCGTCGACCAGAACGGCAAGACCGTCACCGACGCCGACCTCAAAGGCAAGTGGTCGCTGGTCTATTTTGGCTATACCCATTGCCCCGATGCGTGCCCGACGGCGCTCAACGACATCTCGATCGCGCTTGCCGATCTCGGGCCGAAGCGTGATGCGGTGCGTCCGGTCTTCATCACGGTCGATCCCGAGCGCGACACTCCCAAATCTCTCAAAGCCTACGTCACAAGCTTCGATGCCCCGATCCTGGCGCTGACCGGGAGCCCCGAGCAGGTTGCGAAGGCGGCCAAGGGATACCGGGTCTATTATGCGAAGCACCCGGAGGCCGGTGGCGACTACTCGATGGACCACAGTTCTGTGATCTATGTGATGGACCCGGGGGGACGGTTCACCGCCAGCTTCACCCACGAGAGCGCCCCCGAGCAGATCGCCGAAAGGCTGAAGAAATTGATCGGGTAAGCCGCCGATCAGAACTGGACCCGCTGGGTCAGCGCGCCGTCGACAATCAGGTTGGTGCCGGTGATGAAGCTCGCGCGTGGGCTCGCCAAGAACACCACCGCGTTGGCGACCTCGGCGGGCGTTCCCATGCGCCCCATCGGATTGCGCGACAACATCTTCTGGAAAACCGCCGGGTTGTGCTCTTCGACGACATTGTGTCCACCAAATAGAGATGTCACCCGCTGTGCCATTTACCGATGTCACTGGGGTCGGGCGGGGGTCGTGCGGGATTGCCCGAGCGGCCCCGGGCAAACCGCCCGCTCTGGTCCCGCGCTCCCTGTTCCCCCTGTTTTATCAGGTCGAGATCAGGCATCAGCAACTCCATCAGTCGCAATCTCGCACCCCGCTGGCGGGCTCGAATGCCCGGAAGTATATGATGCGTTTACGGCAATTAGATGATTGTCTATTTGTCAAACCTCGCCGAATAGGCAATAGGCAGCGGGTCGGCCGCGCAAGCGAACTGTCGATCTGCAGTCGGCTAACGGTTCGTACGGGGAGCTTGCTTGGAAACCGCAATTATAGGGTCGAAAAGCTTTCCGCCGAATCCAGAGGCCGGCGCCGATCATCCACTGCCGCGATGGCGCGGCCGATGCCGCGCGTGCCGTCGGTGACGATTGCATTCTTGCCCTTGAGATCGAGATTCACATTCCGCTCCTTTCGGCTGACTTGCCGATATTATAGTGGACGTTGGGGCGCGGTCGCCTCGATGCACGGGAAGGTTCGCCGATGGCTCTCGCAAACGAGCGCGTCGCCTGGTTCAACGGCAAGATCGTCCGCGAAAGCGAGGTCATGATCCCGTTCCGTGACCAGGGCTTTCTGCGCGGCGACGCGGTCTTCGACATGACCCGCAGCTTCAACGGCAAGGCGTTCCGGCTCGCCGAGCACGTCGCGCGGCTCTACCGGTCGCTGCGATACCTCGACATCGATCCGGGCCTGTCACAAGCCGAGATGGCCGCTATCAGCGAGGACGTGCTGGCGCGCAATCGCCATCTGCTCGGCCCCGGCGAGGATTACTGGCTGGCCCAGCGCATCAGCCGCGGCGTCAATCGCGTGGCCGGCGACAATTGGGAGCATTATGGGCCCAACGTCATCGTCGAGTGTGTGCCGCTGCCATTGCGCGAGCGCGCCAAACATTTCCGCGACGGCATCGAGGTCATCACCCCGTCGCTGCGCCGCACCCCGCCAGAACTCGCTGTCGCCGCGCGCCAAGATGCACCAATACCTGAACCTCACCCTCGCCGACCGCGAGGTGAAGGCGCAAAACCCGGAGGCCTGGGCGGTGCTGCTCGACGTCAACGGCAATCTGTGCGAGGGGCAGGGGAGCAACATCTTCCTCGTCCGCGACGGCGGCTTGCAGACCCCGCGGGAGCGCTATGTTCTCCCAGGGGTGAGCCGACAGGCGGTGATCGGCCTCGCCCGCCGGCTCGAAATCCCGTTCGCGGAACAAGACATCGACCTCTACGACGCCTACACCGCGGACGAGTGCTTCCTGACCTCGACGAGCCTGTGCATCTGCGGCGTACGGAGCCTCAACGGCAGAACCTTTGCCGCCGGCCAGGTGCCGGGGCCGATCACCCAGCGGCTCACCGAGGCCTACAAGGAGCTGGTCGGCTGCGACTTCGTCGCCCAATATCTGCAGCGGTTGGACGGGTAAACGGCAGCTGCCGTGCGCGACTGGGCGCTGATTGCACTGATGCTGCTGGCGCTGGGCGCGCCGGCGCGTGCGCAGACAGCGACGCCGATCGAGCATCTGATCGTCGTCATTGGCGAAAACATCAGCTTCGACAATCTGTTCGCCACATACCGTCCGAAATCGGGAGCCGCGGTCGACAATCTGCTGTCGCAAGGGATCGTCAATCGTGACGGCAGCCCGGGGCCGAATTTCGCCACGGCGGCGCAGCGCCGCGCCGAGGTGCGAGATATGTACGAGGTAACGCCGCCGGTCGTCGGCACCTATGGCGAGCTGCCGCGGCCGGGGACCACCCACGCCGTCGGACTTCCGCGCTTCGTCCCAGACCAGCGTTTTCCCGCACTGCTCCCCAATGGGCCTTTTCAGATTACCAAATACGTCGACTATGCTGCGCCGGTCGGCGACCCGGTGCACCGCTTCTTCCAAATGTGGCAGCAGGTCGACGGCGGCAAGCGCGACCTCTTCGTCTGGGTGGCAGAAACTTCAGGCGAGGGGTCGCAAAGCCGCAGCAACCCGGCATCCGGCACCAATCAAGGCGCCGTCGCAATGGGCTTTTACAATATGGCCGCCGGCGACGCGCCATACTTCCGCGCCCTCGCCGACAGCTATGCCCTCAGCGACAATCACCACCAGCCGGTGATGGGCGGCACCGGCGCGAATTTTCAGGCACTCGCCACCGGCCACGCGATTACCTACTGGACTGACGGCGCACTGGGGCCGCCGCCGCGCAACCAGATCGAGAACCCCAACCCGCGGCCCGGAACCAACAACTGGTACACCCAATCCGGATATTCGAGCGGGTCCTACACAAAATGCTCCGATGCAGGCGAGCCAGGCGCGAAGGCGATTCGAGCCCACCTCGCCAGCTTGCCGTATCCCGCATTCAACGATGGCAATTGTGAGCCGGGCGCGTATTACCTGGTGAACAATTACAGTGCCGGATTCACCGCCACAGGTGAGCCGGCGCCACTGGGGCCCAAGATTTCCCGAGTGCCGCCGCAGGCGCAGCCGACGATCGCCGAAGCGCTGTCGGCGAGGGGGATAAGCTGGAAATGGTATTCGGGCGGGCGGGTGGCGGGCGGTGTCACCGGCGAATATTGCGGCGTCTGCGATCCGTTGACCTATTCGAGCGCGATCATGACGAGCCCGCTGAAGGCCAATCTGCAGGACCACGCTGCGCTGTTCCGCGACATCGGCGACATATACGCCATGCCCGCGGTTGCCTTTGTGATCCCGCCCAACACCAAATCCGGCCACCCGGCGTCTTCGACGGTTTCACAATTCGAGGGGTTTCTCCGAAAACTGATCGACCGCGTGCGATCGAACCCTGCGCTATGGGCGAAAACCGCAATACTCGTTACCGTCGACGAGGGCGGCGGTTATTGGGACAGTGGCTATATTCAGATCCTCGACGCCCTTGGCGACGGCACCCGCATACCGTTGATCGCCGTCTCGCCCTTTGCCAGGAAAGGCGTGGTCGATCACACCTACACCGACCACGTCTCGATCCTCAAATTCATCGAGGCGAATTGGGGTCTTACGCCATTGGCGGCGAGGAGCCGTGACCGCCTGCCGAACCCGATCGAGGATGCCGCCGATCCTTACGTCCCAACCAACCGCCCGGCAATCGGCGATCTCAAAAGCCTCTTCCAGTTCTAAACCACTGCCGTCTGATCGACCGGGCGCGACGGGGCTGTGCGCCTTCTTGAGGAATGTTGCTGCGCCAGGCGCGCCGCTACCGGCCTACGCGATGATCGCCTGATTTGCCGTGGCCGAGCCAACGTCTCTCGCACCGGTACAGCAGGGTCGGTGTCCGCGCGAGATCCGGGGCGGGCCGTAATCCAGGCGCGTCCCTCTTCCGCCTGAACGCTGGCGAACACCCTTATCTTGCTGGGTATCAGGAAGCGGACCGCTTTTACGGTAAGCCTGACCCACCCGATATCAGTGACTATCGCGACCCGCTCGCAGCACGAAGCATGCTCCAGCCCAAGGTCGAGATCGTCCCACGCGGAACCCGGAAATCGGGAGCTGAGCTCGTAATAGAGCCGAATCTTGTCGTGGCGTTTCCGGGATTTCTTGATCGCCGGCATCAGGACGTCTTGGCAGTCCTGCATCGTCACCTTTCCCGTTGCAACGATGCCGACAACATTCTTGGGAAGGCCTTCGATCAGTTCGAGCATCGGCTTCTTCCCTAGAAAGCCACGCGCCACTTGGCGATCAGCACCTGCTCTTGGCCCTTGCCATTGGCGATGACGATACGCTTGCCATACATGTACTCGATGCCGGTGGTGATGAACGCGACCGGGTTCCAGACCAGATTGACGAAGGCGTTCCACTGCTCCTTGGTCGCCGTGCTGGCTTGGCTCGGCCCGATCAGCTGCGAGGGGACGTCTTGGTGGGCGAAGCCGGCCGCTATGGTCGACCGCAGGTTCGGCCTCCACCAGTGCTGGTAGCCGCCATTTGCGCTGTACCCGAAGACCGTGTTGAAGAGGACGTTCGACGCCGCCATCCCGCCGGTGCATCCCACCCTGGCTGTCGCGCACGCGGTCGGGACGGTGAAGTTGGTCGCCAGCGGTATAGCGTTGTTCCACCCGCCGCTCGAATAGTTGCCGATGGCTTCGCCGGCGATGAAGCTGAACAGGAAATCGTCCTTCTGCCAGCCGAACCAGCCGGGCTTCACGTCGCCGCTGACATGCCCGCCATAGCCGAGGTACTGGCGAGAGATGAAATGGCCGTCGGTGACATCGAGCGGGCGGAGTACGCCGGCGAAGTCGATATGCCCCCAGGGCTGCGCCCAATAGGAGGCGAAGGTGAGGGTGGGCGCGATGGTCCTGCCGATATTGCCGTTGATTGGGGTGCCCGCGCCGGTGCAGGGCTGGCCGTTGCAGGTCGCGGGGATCGTCCCGGTGCCGGGGCCGCCCGGGAGCGCCGCCGACGTTCGAGTCCGAAGATATGATCCCGGCCGGCGTCAGCATGGAGGTGAATGGTTGTTCCGCCGACGCCGACCAGGCGCTGCCCCAAGGGCCTACGATCGTGTAGCGTATCTGCGGGATGCGTTGGCCGCCGGTCGAGCCCATGGCGCCGCCGAATTCAATTGATTCGGTGTCGGCGTCGGCATCGGAGAAATTCGAGAGGGCCTGGCCGCCGAGGAACCCGCCCAACGTGCCGTAGGCGTATCTGAGGCGCGGGACCAGGCTGTCGCCGCCGGCCTGCTGCACGGTCTGGACACTGAAATTGTTGCCGCCCGCCCAGTCGAACTCGAAAAACGTCCGCGACTCGCCCCAGGCGGTCGGGGTGCGGGTCTCGACGTTGAGCCTCGTTTGCTGCGGGCTGAACAGGAACACCCCGTTGCCGCGCGAATGGTTGGTCTGCTGCGCGCACCGAGCCGAGACCGGGGACGAACTGTTGGCCGATCGGCAGCGAGTTCAGGTTGCCGTTTTGGCCGGAGTTGGACGAGGGGGTGCCGGGATTCGAGGCGTTTTGGCCCTGCAGGTAGTAAAGCCCGGTCAGGTCGATGAACCCGCCGACGCGGATCGAGGTGTCGGTGCCCGGGATCAGGAACGACCGCGGGAAGCTGCCGCCGATCAGCGCCGCGCCCGGCGTCGCCTGGGCGCCCATGGGCGAGGCAAGACCGGGGTAAGCTTTCTTCTCGGGATATGGGTTCGTCCCCTGAGCAAGCTGCTCGATACGGCGCTGCAGCAGCTCCTGATTCGCCTTTAAATCCGCCAGCTCGTCGGCATTGGCGGCGGGAAGACCCGTTAGCAATGCGATCGTCGCCGTCAGGCCACCGATCGCTGCATAGATCCCGATATTACGCGTCCTGGTCATCGTTAGCCGCTCCCCCGTAACCAACCTCCTGAAATCACAGGTTGATGTTGACCGAGCGTCGGCTCACGGGACTATCCGTCGTTAGATTGAAATCAGGTGTAAAACGAGGTTTAGATCTAGGTCGCCAGGATTTAGACCTATAGTCGTGAACTGATTGAATCTGTTTGGAAAACGGCTGGTTCAACAGTCGCGCTGTTGAGATCGTTCAGCTCGAAGCGCGAGCCTGAGACCCTCGCAATGCTCGAAAGTGTGTCATATATACAACGCAGGAACAGCAACAGGTGCAGCACGTCGGGCGCCCGATGACTGCGCGTCGCCCGTTTAGTGCATTATTTCGAGCAGATCGCCGGCGACCCGAGAATCACCGACGGCCGATCGTCCAGCTGGTCAGACGTCGGCCTCTTCTCGGGAGCGGTCAGAGCGGTCAACTATTTTGCGCGGCCCTCACGAAGATGGCCCGCGGCGAGCCGAAATGCGCCATATTCTGCTGATCGCGACGCTCACTCTCACCGCTTGCACCGAATCGTCGATCAGCCGGATCGACGACCGCACATTTGTGATTGAAAGTGCCGGCATTCCGGGAGGCTCCGATGCTCCGAACCGGCGCTTGGCGGAGCGTGCGTGTCCGGGGGGTTATCGGGTCGTGGACCGGACCGCTCACCAAGGCACGCCCGACCGGGCTCGCGACGAGCCCGGTATCTTCACCAACTGGACGATCCGTTGCCTTTGAGGCCCGCTTGGGAGAGGTCGGGGAGTGTCACCCATCTGCAACATAAGAAGGTCGGGGAGACTATGGTCAATCGCTCTCCCGATGACTTCCCGTGAACCGGCAACCCAATGAACGCGAAAGCAACCCTCGGTTCGAAGAGCTGGCCGACCTCGCAGGATTAGCGCTGGCCGAGATAGGTCAAGGTTGGCAGGTATGCCTGTGCCACCTGCGGTGACATCTTCAACATCCCAAAGGTGTTGGGTGCGAAACTAAAATCCGCCTCGGGATAGCCTTCTTGCCAGCTCGCTATCCACTGGGCTTGAAGATAGCTCTGCGTCCCTGCCGCTAGTTGGACGGTGGCCGTCTGAGAAGTGGGCAGGCCATAGGGCTCCACCGTGAAGCTGTAGGTCCCCGGCGAGAAATCGTGGAAGAAGCCCGTGCCCACCGGCAAGTCGCCGACCGGTTCACCGTTTGCGAAGACTATTGGTGTTGCCGCGTAGACAAAGCCTTGGCCGCTTGGCGCATCCCACCCCCGCAGAAACCAAACCCGCGCCGTTCCCGGTGCGATCGCTGGAATCTGCGCCTGCGAAGACGTAATGGTCGCTTGCGGGGCGCAGTCGGAGAGCGCAACGACGACAAGGGCGAGCACCAACGGGACCGCGAGAGTGTATCTGCCCATCTGATCCTCCTATCGCAGATCGCGGATTATATGGTGCTTCCCCTTGCGCCAACGCTGCTGCCATTAGAAATAATGGCGGCGGAGCGGCTTGCGTCAGCGGCCAGCGGCGCGAGGGCAGCGGCAACCTCGCGCGCGACATCCGGCCAGTCGCCCGCTGTCTTCTGGCGAAACAGTCGCGCGGTCGGGTACCAGGGGCTGTCTTCGCGGTCGAGCAGCCATCGCCAGTCCGGCGCGTACGGCAATAGGACCCATGTGGGCCGCCCTAGCGCGCCCGCCAGATGCGCGACCGACGTGTCGACGGTTATCACCAGATCCAGGTGACTAAGCGCGGCTGCGGTTTCGGCGAAATCCGTGAGCCATGGCGAAAGGTCGGTGATCTTCACGGCTTCGAGCAACGCTATGTCGCCGGAACGGTCGCCGGCCTGAAGACTAAACCAGCTGATGTCGGCGACTTCCCACAGTGGCTGAAGCGACCGCGAGATCGATCGCGCCGACCGTGGTGCCGGCCCACACGAGACCGACCCTGAGGCCGGCGGCGACGGCGATCCGCTCGGCCCAGGCGGCCAGCGCGTCTGTCGGAACATTCAGGTAGGGGAGGGCCCCGGGGATGGTGGCCAGCGTCGTCTTAAATATCCGCGGCAGGCTGAGCAGCGGACAATGGCAGTCGAAATCCGGCAGCGGATCGCCGGCAGCGACGACCTGGGACGCGCCGGCTACGGTGCGCACGAGGCGTACGAGCGGCTGCCGGCACCTCCACGACGACCCTACCGCCACGCTCTGCAACGGCGGGGACATAGCGGACGAACTGCAGCGTGTCCCCAAATCCTTGCTCGGCGTAAACCAGGATATTTTGTCCGGCGAGAGGCTCGCCGGACCACAGAGGCCGGTCGAAGTTTCGGTCATATCGAGCCAACACAAATCGCCATTCATATTCCTGCCACCCCTCGTCGAACGCGCCAGCCCGCAACAGAACCAGCGAGCGGTTGAAATGCGCCTGAGGATAATCGGGTTTGAGGGCCAATGCGCGTCCATAGCGGGCGAGCGCCTCCGCATGGCGGCCTTGCTGCTCAAGGGCGACGCCGAGGTTGTAGTGTGTTTCGGCGCGGTCCGGCTGCCGGGCTAGCGCCTTCTCAAAATGGGTGATCGCCTCCCCCGGCCGCCCGAGATCGACGAGCGCGACGCCGATATTATTGCGCGCCTCGGGGTGGTCGGGCGCCAGCGCCAGTGCTGTCTCGCAGCGCGACACGGCTTCCGCCAGCCGGCCTTGGTCGCGCAATACGACGCCGAGCCCGATATGGCTCTCGATGCGCTTTGGCTGGAGCGCAAGGGCGCGCTCATATGAGGCCTGAGCCTCGGCCGGTCGCCCTTGCGCCCGCAGCGCGCCGGCAAGATTGTCGAGGGTCTCGACGGCATCCGGCCGCAACGCCAGCGCCCTACGATAACTCGCGATTGCTTCGTCAAGCCGGCCGAGATCCTGCAGGGCCGAACCGAGGTTGTTAAGCAGTTCGAGCGCATCCGGCCTGAGGCGCAGGGCCCGTTCGAAGTAGGCGACCGCCCCCTCCGGATCGCCAAGCTCTTGGCATGTATTGCCGAGATTGTAGAGGGTATCGACCGAGCCCGGAGCGAGCGCGAGCGCCTGCTGGTAGCACGTCATCGCCTCGACGAGCCGATCCCGCGCCTTGAGGATGTTGCCGAGGTTGTGGTGAAAAGCCGGGTCCCGGGCGTCGCGCGCGATTGCCTGGCGGATGCGCTCGATCGCGGCATCGGGGTGGCCGCGCCGATGCTCGATCAGGCCGAGCAGGTGAAGGGCCTGCGCATGATCGGGCTCGACGGACAGGATTTTATGGCAAATGCGCTCCGCGTTTGCGTCGCGCCCCGCGCGCTGATGACCGAGCGCCTCGTTAAAACTTCGAGCGATCGACGCCGCGCTCTCTGCCGCTCGCACCCGCTGGCCCAGCCGGGCTCCGGCGCGCCGCTGCTGACGGTTCATCGGCACTTGATAGCGCAATCGGCTAATACATATCCACCCTAGCGGGAAAATCGCCAGAATAGCGGAGGCGACTCTTCGGGCGAGCGCAGTCCGCGATGAAAAAGCCAATTGGAGGAGAACGCCGATGGCGACCCATTCGGCTCTACCGCCACGACGGTGGTTAAAGTTGGCAAGCGGCGCGTTGCTGATGGCGGCAGGCTGTGCAACGGCGCAAGTTCCGGTCGCGACGGCCCCGGTCCCGACAGGCCAAGCCCGGATCTGGTTCTACCGGCCCTACGAACCCTCGGAGAGCCTTAACCTGGCGAATATCGACGTCAACGGCAGCTATATTCGGAGCTGTCGAAAACGGCGGCTTATTCTATCGCGACGTTCCGCCCGGGCATTATCACGTCGCGCCGGTGAGCTACAACCGCGACTTCAATCAGGACAAGGACGTCGATCTTGCGTCGGGCCAGCAACTTTACGTCAAGATCGTCTCTTTGCAAAATTGGGACGGCGCCTGCAGACATTGCTTGCGCGACACGTTCTACGCTTGGCTGATCCCGCCGGAGGTCGCGCAGCTCGAAATTGCCCGCGATCGCAGAGGCATCTGACGGTCCGGAGAACTGCCTTCAAGCTGCTGTTATTCGCGCAAGTGTTCAGCCACTTGGGTCCGGCGCCGTGCGTTTAGCTTGCCGAGCAGGTTGTGGACGTGTGACTTGGTGGTCGCCAGACTGATGTTCAGCCGACGGGCGATCTCTTTGTCGCTGAGCCCGCTCCTGATCAATTCGGCGGCTTGCCGTTCGCGCTTGGTCAGAGCAGGTATCGGAAAGGCTGCGTTGCGGCCGGCGTTTCTCCCGGAAGAAACAGCAATCCGCCGGAGTAAACCCGCGGCAACCCGCCCTGAGCAGATCTGCTCGCCACTATGAATATCTATTAGGAACGGCACAAAGTCGGCCAGTGCGACGGTTCTCGGGATGTAGCCAATCACGCCCGCCTCCGCCCAAGCAACGATGTCGTCTTCGGTCTCCCGCACCGCCGAGACGACGATGCGCATCCCCGGCGCGATATCCAGCGCACGCCTGACCGCGGCGGCACCTTCGGGGATCCTTGCATCGAGCAGCACGATATCCGCCTGCAAGGCGGGGTTCAGCGCCACTGCCTCGGAAAGATCGGCGCACAGCCCGACGACCGACACCAAGGGATCGCGCTCGAGGATCTCGGCGAGACACTCTCTCGTGAAGCGCACCCCCCAAACCAGCAGGATGCGGACGGCTCGGCCACTGCGGCTAAAGGCAACGGCCTCGTCCGGTGTGACGTTTGCATCCACAGCACTTCCTCCCGTCCCGCAGAACCATGCGGGAGCCCGCGCCGGGGCTGGGTCCGGCCGCGCGCACGCACGTGAAATCTTCCCGCCTCGGGCTCGGTCAATCGGCCAAAAGACCGATCACCCCGATCCTCAAGGTCGCTCCGGTCTGGGCCCGGCGTTTCGCCTTTTGATAGAGCTTGCCCCAGGCCGTTGCGACGTTCTCGTTAGTAGGTTATTCACGGAGCGGCGGCCTGTCCAGGGGGATTTTAACCACCGTTGCCCGATCATTCGTCAGGCGACCCACAACGATGCTTTCCGGCCGCCGGAGCGGCAACCGGCGCCTGACGTATCCCGCGAGTTTGCGGAACCGCAGCAAACGGCATGGGGATTATTGAGTTGTAGGCTGCATATCCTATCGTCGAAGCCATTGCCAAAATCTGGGTCGGCATTGTGGCCCGTTTCATCAGCCAAAACTCGACGGAGGTTTTTTCGTGAGGAGAATAGTGCTCGCTGCTGCGCTTGCGACGACTGCCGCGATCGCGGTTCCGATCGCGATCAGCGCGGCCGAGGATAACGAAACTCAGCAGGCCCAGGCGGCGCCGGTGGGCGAGCATTGGAGTGGCGAGCGCAGCGCCCCCGGATCTTGGGTGCGCGGCGAAGGCGGCGAGGGGATGCCGGGCTGGCGCGGAATGATGCACCGCATGATGATGCAGCGGAACCCGCAACAGAGGTGCGAGGAACGCCTGGCCTGGCGTGCCGCAATGCGTGCCTATACCGAAGCGAAGCTCAACCTGACGGCCGAGCAGCGCCCATTATGGGACAAGGTGCAAAGCGCCGCGCAAGCCGAGGAACAGAAGGAGCGCGAGCTTTGCACAGCCTTGAAACCGGGTGACGAGGTGACGATGCTCGACCGGCTGGACCGGATGCAGCAATTCCTGTCGACCCGGCTCGAGGGACTGCAGGCCGCCAAACCCTCCGTCCAGGCGCTCTACCAGGCCCTGACGCCGGACCAGCGCGCGATATTCGATCATCCATTCCGCCGCTAGCAGCCGGTCAGTGCGACATCAGCACGGGCACCGTCATGCTTTGCAGCAGTGTGCGCGTCGCGCCGCCGAGCAGCAGCTCGCGCGCGCGGGAATGTCCATAGGCGCCGGTGACCAGCAGATCGGCGCCAAGATCCGCGGCGCGCGACAGCAGCACCTCTCCGACCCCCAGTCCGGTCGAGACCGTGCGCTCGATTTCGGCCTTGACGCCGTGGCGCGCCAAATGCAGCGAAATGTCCGCACCGGGCAGCTCACCATGGCCATCCGGCCCCTCGCGCGGGTCGATCGTCAGCACTGTGACGATCTCGGCAGCAGCCAGCAGCGGCATCGCGTCGTTGACCGCGCGGGCGGCTTCCCGCGTGGCATTCCATCCGATCAGGACCCGTTGGCCGACGGTCTCGAACCGACCGGCATAGGGGATGGTCAGGACCGGGCGTCCGGAGGCGAGGGCGACCTGCTCCGGGCGCGGGCGGATCATTTCGGCCTCGGCGCGATCGGGATCGAGCTGACCGAGAATGGTCAAGTCGGCGTAGCGCGCATGCAGCGCCGGGTCGCCCTCCAAACCTTCTGAAATCTCTCGCCATTCGGCTGATATGCCGCGAAGGCTCGCGGCGTGGTCGAACATGGCACGCGCCATGTCGGCCGCCTCGCGCGCCCGTTGCCGCAGATCGGCAAAAAACGGAGCGAGCAAGGTCGGGTCGAAATAGCCGAGCTGGCTCGGAGCCTGCAGCGTCAGCCACTGGTTCGGCAACGGGTAAAGCCCGACGAGATGGGCCGCAAAACGCTCGGCGAGCGTCATTGCCAGATCGACGCGGCCGCGCGCCGATGCTTCGGAATCGAGCACAACCAGCAGATCCTTGTAGCTCATTAGCCGCCCTCCTGCTCAGCGGTTATCCCGGCCCAGCCATTCCGCGGACCTAACCTCCGCCGCAGCGGTTGCGGAATCGGATCGGTGCTCGGTGCCGGGCGACATCATCGCTCGATGAGACACGCCGGGTTCACGCCGCACGTCGAAGGCGGCCATCGCTGCCCCAGCAGGCTCGCCGAACAACAATTCGAGGACGGTCGACTCGCCTTCCAGCACTTCCGAACCCACTCCGCCGAGCCATTGCAAGGCCAATACTCTCCATAGCGAGCGCATCGATCCCCCTTCCGTGGTGACGGCGCTGCCGTCTTGGACGA
Organism: uncultured Alphaproteobacteria bacterium; assembly: GCA_963698995.1. Taxonomy (GTDB): domain Bacteria; phylum Pseudomonadota; class Alphaproteobacteria; order ATCC43930; family CGMCC-115725; genus AP-15. The sequence continues at coordinate 184,099 of CAVOTD010000027.1, forward strand.
GGAAGCGGGCCGCAATGTGGCAGCCGCGCGCGATTATGCTATCAGACAAAGACTGGGAGTTCCGAGCTCTTGTCTTGAGGTGTTCGCGATGGCGCTGCTGTTCCGCTCCTCCGTCAGATTCCGAGGCGCGCTGGAAGCCGCAGCTCGCCCGGTTGATGCCCGAACTCGAGGTGCGGGTATGGCCGGAGGTCGGCAACCCGGCCGACATCGACTACGCGCTGGTCTGGCGCCCGGAACCCGGCTTCTTGGCGTCGCTGCCAAGGCTGAAGCTGATCCTCTCTCTCGGCGCCGGGGTCGATCACATCCTTTGCGACCCGCACTTGCCGGGCCGGGTGCCGATCGTCCGCCTGGTCGATCCGTATTTGACCGATGCGATGAGCGAGTTCGTCGTTCTGCAAGTCCTGCGGTTGCATCGCCAGGACGTCGACTACAGCGCCCAGCAACGCGCGGGAGTGTGGCGCGCGCTCGACCAGAAAAACGCCGGTGAAAGACCGGTCGGCATACTGGGCTTCGGCGAGATCGGGCGGGATGCGGGGCGCAAGCTCAAGCGATTGGGCTTCGACGTCGCCTTGTGGGGCCGGCGTGCGAAGTCCGTCGAGGGACTGACTGGCTATGCTGGTCGGGCTGGGCTCTCGATCCTCCTCGCCCGCAGCGAGATCCTCGTCTGCCTGTTACCGCTTACCGCCGAGACCGAGGGGATCTTGAACGCCAGCACGTTTGAGCTGCTTCCGAAGGGAGCGGGACTGGTCAATGCCGGCCGCGGCGGCCACCTCGTCGAAGAGGACCTGATACCGGCTCTCGACTCGGGCAAACTATCCGCCGCGGCGCTCGACGTGTTCCGCGATGAGCCGCTGCCGTCCGGGCACACCTTCTGGCATCACCCACGCATCCTTGTGACTCCGCACATCGCAGGCACCACCAATCCGAGCACCGCGGCTCCGATTATCCTCGACAACATCCGCCGCTGCGAAGAAGGCCGCCCGCTGTTGAACCAAGTCGATCCGGCGCAAGGCTATTGAGAGCGTTCCGCGAGAGGGACGATACCGGTGTGACGAATAAGAAGGGCGCCGCTACCCAAACTTTTGCGCAATATGGGCGTAGAGGGCGCGCAACGCGGTGGCCTCGGCGCCTTCGGGGCGGCCGGGGCGGCCTTGCGGGTTCCACGCCATGACGTCGAGATGGGCCCAGGGGATTTGCGGCTCGACAAATTCCTGCAGGTAGAGCGCGGCGGTGATCGCACCGGCATGCGGGGATTCGGAGACGTTGTTGAGGTCGGCCAGTTTGCTGTCGATCATCTTGCGGTAGGGCTGCCATAGCGGCATCCGCCACATCGGGTCCTCCTCGGCCGCGGCGGCGGCAAGCAGGCTCTGGGCGAGCGCCTCGTCATTGCAGAAGAGCGCCGCCAATTCGGGGCCGAGCGCAACCCGCGCAGCGCCGGTCAGGGTGGCCATGTCGATCAGCAATTCCGGCTTTTCGGTCGAGGCCTCGGCCAGCGCGTCGCACAGGATCAACCGGCCCTCGGCGTCGGTGTTGCCGATCTCGACGGTCAGCCCCTTGCGGGTGCGCACAACGTCGAGCGGGCGCATCGCATTACCCGAAACCGCATTCTCGACGCATGGCAGCAATATCCTGAGGCGCACCGGCAAGTTGGCGTCCATGATCGCCTGGGCAAGCCCCAGCACGATCGCCGCGCCGGCCATGTCCTTCTTCATCATCCGCATGCCGGCGGCGGTCTTCAGGTCGAGCCCGCCGGTGTCGAAGCACACCCCCTTGCCGACCAATGTCACCTTCGGCGCCGCCGGGTCGCCCCAGACGATGTCGACGAGGCGCGGAGCGCGCACGCTGGCCCGGCCGACCGCGTGAATGGTCGGATAATTCTCGGGAAGGAGATCGTCGCCGACAATCACACGATGGCGCGCCCCGGCGGCTTTGGCGACGTGGAGGGCTTCGGCGGCAAGCTCCTCGGGCCCGAGGTCTCCGGCCGGCGTGTTGGCGAGATCGCGCGCCAGAAACACCGCGCGGGCAAGCCGCTCGACGTGGCCGCGGGCGGCGCCGTTGGGCCAGGCGAGGGTGGCGGCTGGCCGGCTCTTGGCGCTGTAGCGCCCAAAGACGTAGGTGGCGAGCGCCCAACCGAGAGCCAGGCGGGTCGGGTCCGTGCCTTCGGGCACCGTATCGAGCTGATAGCTTGCTTCCGGGAGCGTCGCCGGCAGCCCGGCGAGCGCCCACATCGTGCCCTCGGCCTCGCCACCATCGCCAAGCCCGACGAGCACCCGGCCTAGCTTGCCGCTCTCCGCCGGCAGCAACGCACGCTTCCCGCTGTCGGCGGAAAAGTCCGTCGACCTCAGCCAGTTGCGCTCGCGCTCCGGCGCCTTATCGAGCCAAGCGGAGAACTGGCCCTTGGTCAGAGCGGTGATCGGGACCGCGCCCTCGGTTTCATCGATCAGGGAGAAGGCCATTTGTGCGCTCGCGATTTTGGTGACCGGCTGGCAGAATGCCGACTCGCCGCGGGTTTGCAAAGAGGGGCAGGCAACGGACCCTGTCGCGGTCTCAGGGATACAAGACCGGATTGAGCCGTATAAGTAAGATGGGCGGCCGTTATGGTCGTGGTCAAATATGGGAGGTGAACCGATGTCTACCCTCTCAAGCAATCCCTGGGTCAGGCATCTTGCCCTTGCTTTGGTTGCCGTGCTGAGCATTGGTGCTGTGACAGCTCCATCAGCACCCGCGCAGGCCCGAGTCTTTGTCAGCTTCGGGATCAGGGCTCCCGTCGGGTGGGGCTATTATCCACCATCTCCCTATTACGGGTATTACGGTTATCCATACTACTCGGCCTATTACGGGTACCCTGGGTTCTTCGTGGGCCGCGGCTTTGGCCCTTATTACCGCTGGCACCGCTGGCACCATCCCTACTGGCGATAATAGCGGCCGGGTCGGGTCGAAGGGCCGGCGGTGCTATACCGAGCAACGCTCTGGCGCTACGCACAGATGGTCGAACCGTATCACCAGCGGCATGAAGAAGACGGGGACCGTGATCGATAAGGGCATCATTCTCGCATCGTCGGTCACGATCAGCTCGACTTTGCGGGGCGCATCGTCGGGGTCGCCGTCCTCGCTGGTTTCGCCCTTGAACCCGGCGATCGGGCGCAGCACGAGCTCGGCCCGGCGGGTGCCGTCGGACGCGCTTTTGTCGGTCAGGATTCGTCCGGCGATGTCGAAGCGTCGCGCGCCGTCATAGACCGGGATCGTAAACGAGTGGTCATTGTTCGGCGCCCGGAGCACCTGGCGGATGCGTTCGAGAGCCGATAGCGGATCGACCGCATTCTTGCGGAAATTCTCGGCGAGCGGGGGCCTGCGACTGGTGTCGTCCGGACCGCGCTCGGCAATGGCGCCGCCGGTGCGGCCGATGAATTGCATGCTGACCCGGCGGTTGTGCCGCTTGCGCAAATCATAAACCGCCAGGTAGCGCGACGGCTCGGCCGGCAGGTCTACGGCGAGATGTCCCTCGGCTGATGCGGTCGCATGAAATCGCGTGAAAAGGTGCGGCAGGCCCTCTGTATCGATGGCGATCTCGTCATGATAGCCGGGACCGCCATCGCGCAACTCTAAGCGAATCCGCGCGGCGGGCAAGCCAGCCCAATAAGCGGTGTAGAAGGCGACGATCGGCTCGGCGGCCGCTCCGACTGCGCTTGTGGTCAGCGTCGCGAGCGCCATGCCGATGGCGCAGCCGAGCCGCCGCCAAGTTTGCCGACGCGTCACAGAATCAGACCGGAAAATAATTCCAACTTGCTCCGTTCCAGACGATTTTCTCGCCGCCAGGGAACAGCAGCTCGATGGCACCCGACGGCGAACGGGTGCGCTTGACCTTGCCGGCCGCGCCCAGCTCCTCGGCCTCCCAACGGTCGGTCAGCGCGAGCCCGATTCGGCCGGGACTCAGTCCGTCCTTTTGCAGCGCAATCGCGTCATCGAGAAGCTCGCGCACGATACTCATATCGTCATCCCCGCCGCAGTGGTGCTAATGAACGAGCTCGGTAACGGTGCCGTCCGAAAGCCGGCCCTGCGCCCGGTACTGCCCGATTTTTTCGAGCAGCGGAGCATCCGACACGGTGTAGAGGACGGCATCGGTTTTACCCCTGTTGACATGGCGGCGCCACGAAAACCCAGGCACGACAAAGATGTCGTTAGTCTGCCAGTCGAGGCATTCCTCGGCGATCTCGGTGATCGCATCTCCTTCGATCGCGACGTAGAGCGTGCTCGCGGTCTCTCTTTTGAATTGCGTCGCCTCACCCGGGCGGAGCAGCTGGGCGCCGTAGTCTAAGGTCGGAAATAGCGAGGCCCCGGTTGCCGGGTTGACGAATTTGAGGGCAATGGCCTCGTGGGGATCGCCCGGCTCGCGCCGCAGCCCCTCCAGCGCTTCGCGGATTTCGGCGCCGCGATAGTGAAACATCGGGGTCGTCCCGCGTCCGAACCCGCGTTGGTGCGGCAGAAAGCGCGGAACCAGGCCGCCCCGGCCGTAGAGGTTCTGCGAATACGAGGGTGCCCGGGTCACCGGCTGGGCCCGCGAGTTGCCCTGGTTTTCGCCCGGAAAGGCCTCGTCGAGCCAGACGCAATCGAGGAACTCCATCAGCGGGAAATCGAGGACGTCGATCCACATCACTGGCTCCCCGCCGTCATTGCCATGGTCGTGCCAGGTGCCATTGGGGGTCAGGATCAGATCGCCGCGCGCCGCCTCGCAGCGCTCCCCGTCGATTGTGGTGTAGCCGCCCTTGTCCGACAGAATCGTCCGGCTGGCATTCGGGGTGTGGATGTGCACCGGGGCGACATCGCCGGGATTATAGATCGACACCGCGCAGCGCATCGTGCTGGTAACCTGCAGGCGCCCGCCGAGCCCCGGATTGGTCAATAAAAACTGCTGCCGTTCGGCGAATTCGATCGGCGACACATCGGCGCCGCGGGCGATCTCAGCGATGCGTTCGAGATAAGGCGCGATCTCCGCCCAACGCCAGCGATGGGCGACCGGTTTCAACTGCGCAGCGCCGACCCGGCCGGCGGCAACTCGGCCATGCGCTTCGAGCCCGGTTTCGCGGAACCATGGGCGCTGCGCCGGCGCGTTGGCCTGGGTGCGCAGCCAGATGTGAAGCTTGCCGGCGTCAGCATTCAGCTGCTCCATTACTTCTCTAGCTCGGACGGACGGTGCCAAGTTCGCTGCAGCCATGATGAGTCCCTCCCGCGCTACGACAGTTCGGCGGCCCGCGCGAACAGTTGCAAATCGGCGACGAGGCTTTCGTCGCGCTCGATGCCGTATTCGCTGCGGCCGGCCGCTGTCTTCTCCAGAACCATCAGAACCGCCGGGTCGCCGGTCTCGAAGACCCGCAGATTGCGGCCGTCAAAGTCGAGTTCCGCAAGCTTAGCTTTGATCGACGCCGCCGCCTGCCGGTCGCACACGTCGATCAGCTCGACCAATCCCTCGACCGTGACCCCTGCCGCTTCGATCTCCGCGTGTAGCGCCTGGGCCGCGGCGGCCTTTGCCTGCTGCTCGGCACTTAGTGCCATCGCCCGTTCGTCGGCGCGACGACGGTACTCGGCGTAATGCGGCTCGATCCTCTGCAGGAAGGTCGGTGTCGGCAAATCGCGGGTGTCGATCCAGCTCTTGGCCTTTGTCCAAGTGGCGGCGAGCCAGCCACGGACCCCAGGGTTGCGGATCTCCTTCAGTCGGTCGGAGCGGATTGCCGCAGCCCATCGGATCTGCGTCGGAGCGCCGGTCAAGACCGACCAGCCCGGCTCCTCTAGCGGCTCAGCGGCTGCCACATCGGGCTTGACCGCGGCGGATTGTCCCTTCGCATGCCGCTTTCGCACCTGCTCGAACTGACGGCGGTATTCCTCCTCCCACTCGTCGCTATCCTGGTCCGGGACAAAGCCATTCCTGTCCCAAAAGGCGCGGGTGGTCGCCTCGATCGCTTCCTCGCGTACCGCCTTCAAATCCATGGGCTCCGCCTCAGTTTGCTCGACTTTTGAACTTTACCGTCTGTGCTCCGTCGAACCAGGACCCGCCCGCACATCCCCGCCATCGCGCCGGCATGCGCCACCGCTGCGCAGGATGTTATCATGATCCGCCTCAGAGAAGAAAAAGGGTCGGCGACGGCGGCGCGCATGGGTGAGAAGAGCCGATCAATAGCACCAGCGCGAAACGTTTTGAATTTAGAGCAGCGCCCATTGCGATGTGTGCGTTTCGCCGAACAGGCGCTGCCGGAATCCTGCCGGCGTACGTGCGACGGGTTGAATTTCGACCGAGTCGACGATCGTATAATACGCATAGTACAAGAGGCCGAGACCGATAAAGACTAAAAATGCCTGGAACAGGCGCGTCAAGCTAATCGGGATGAGATTAGATTTTCTAAATACATCTAACAATAGGATTTGGAGCTGGATCTGACCGAGCGCACCCCACAATGTGATTGTGCTAGCGACTATAAACATAAAGGCACGGCCTTGCGCGATAATTTCGGTGCCAGAAACCCGAAGCCGCCGCGAGAAATTGTAGACGAGCGGAGCCAGAGCGGGAAGGAGTAAAAATACAAAATTTAATACTGTATAGGTAAGTTTATCGGCATTCTGTAACAAGGCGAGCGGAAAAAGGTTAATGACGCCACTAAATATAGTTATATTACTGGCCCAGCTCTTTGTAAAATCCCAATTAGGTAATCCCATAAGGACAAAAAGCTGGTGACGGACAGCGACGGTTGCAAAAAAACCGATAAATAGAGAGGCGAAAAACGATATCCAAAATTCCGGATGAGCCATTGGCGGTTACCAAGTTGCTGTGGTTGCATAAGTATAAAGGCGGGTGAGCGCCCGCGGCGCCGACCGGTTCCCCCGCTCCAGGATGTCGATGGCCACCCCGGGGGACCGGATGTCACGCTCTGACACCAACGGGAGAGCCTTGGCGACGGAGAGCCGAATTCGCGGAGCCGATCGGGCGCGGCTTAGCCAGACGGCTTCGGCTCGGTGGCGACGGAGTTCCGTGGAGCGCACCTCGTTGCGACGGCGGCGACACTGAATAGATGCTGCCGCTTGCGGTCGTAACCGACCAGCCCGGCAGACCTCCCACATGACGGGCTGACGCCAGATTGGCCGCCGGCGCCCTTACCATACCAGGTCAATGGTAAGGATGAGCGTATTGCCGATCATTTCAGATAGCGGTCCCATATCGTGAAGATCTTGCTCCAGGTTTCTTCGGCGGCGAGCGTCTCGCAGACGGCCCGCTCGGGGCAGCAGGAGCCGTGGTGGGTGCCGGGGAACACCTTGAGCTCGTATTCGGACATCCGCTCTAGTGTCGGACCGCCCGGTGCCACAGGTAAGCGGCGTCATAGCTGCTCAGGCCAAACGACTCGGCCAATTGAGGGCTACCGGCGTGATCGATCTGGGCGGCTTCGATCGACATTCGATCGTACATCGCGAATGCAGCCAAGAGCGCGGCGCGTTGCTCCGGGTTGCCGCGCAGCTTCTTTAGGCAAACGCAACAATCTCAAACCCGAGCAGCGCCGGGACAACGAGACTACCCCCTTTCAGTCGGACCGCAATGGCCTCCGCCTCCCGGCTCGCCGAACAGCAAAGCTGCCAAGGCGAAGGCGTCGACGACTTTATCGGCCATCCCGATTGGCCCGGATGATCGTTGCTCATTCGGCAGGAGTTTGGAGACCAAGCCGCCGCACTTCTGCCAGCATCTCTTTCGGCGTAAGCCGGCGAGGCGTCTGTGCGGCCTCCTCGATGATCGCCAGCAACTCCCCCTGCAACGAGCGGTGATGCCTTGCGGCGCGTTCTTTCAGGCTGACGACGACGTCGTCGGGGCATTCTTGATCGACAAGTTCACGGGCATGATCGGCTCCAAATCGGCTCCAATCTGGAGGCGTATGGCGCTTGCCCGAGCATGCTGCAACTCAGCGGCCGCCAAATACCGGGGTGCGCTTTTCGGTCCATGCCCTGACGCCTTCCGCATGGTCCGCCGACGCCGAGCATAGAGCGCGGACGGCATCGAGCGCGTCGCGGTCGAGCGCACCGGCCGCGGTCTCGTTGATCGCGCGCTTCAGACCGGCGACCGCGAGCGGCGCATTGGCGGCAAGCATTGCGGCGAGGGCTTCGGCCCGGGCCATCAAATCCTCGGCCGCGACGACTTCATCGAGATAGCCGATGCGCAGCATCTCGGCGGCGTCGATCGGCTCGGCGGTCATGAACAGCTTTTTTGCCGCGGCGACGCCGAGCCGGGTCACATAACGGCGGATGCCGCTTTCGTAATAGACGATGCCGAGCCGGGCAGCCGGCATCGACAGGCGCATCCCTGCGATTCCGATGCGAAAATCGCAGGCGAGCGCCAGATCGGTTGCTCCGCCGTAGACACTGCCGTTCAGCGCGGCAATGGTCGGCACGCGCAATGCCTCGAGCGGATCGACGGTACGCTCGAAGGCATCGCGGGTCCTCGTCTTCGCCGGCCTCGCCGGCCAGCCGGTCGGCGAGCGCGCCAAGGTGGAAACCCGAGCTGAAGCTCTTGCCGGTGCCGGTCAGCACCAGCACGCGGATCGATAGATCCGCATCAATGCGCGCGAAGATCTCCTGCAACGCGGCCAGATCGATCGGTTCGAGCCGATTGTGCTCGCGCGGACGGTTGAGCCGCACGATGGCGCGGCCATCGGCAATGGTGAGGATCGGCACGGTCGATGGCAGGCGGCCTGCGGGTAGTCGGGCACGCAGTATCTCCTTATGAATTTAAAATGGGACCCTAGCAGAGCTGGGGAGGCGCGCAAAACCGCTCCCGTATTGACCGACGCAGCGATATCCTGGTTCTCTCCGCCGTCATGAAAAACCCGATCCAGTACGCCGCACTATTGTCGATCGCGGTCACCTTCCCGGCCTTGGCGCAAACGGCGATAACGCCGGGGAGCGTTACGCGCGGCGGCGCCGTCACCCTTGGCACCGGAGCACCTACCTCGACGGTGTCTCCCAACCCCTATGCCAACGCTTCGGCGACGGCTAATCCGACGTCAACTCCCGCGGCGACCGGTGCCGCGGGCGCTGCGGCCTCGGGGACCGGGGCCTTGGGGAATGGGGCGACAGGAGGCGCCGTATCCACTGGCGGAACGGGCAGCAGCACCCGGTCAGGCGGGCTTGGTAACACCGCACGCTCGGCGGCGTCGTCGCCAGCAGGGAGGGGCGGGTCTTCCGGGAGCGCGACGGCGGCACCCTCCAGCAGCGCCCCGGCGTGGCTGCTGTGCCCGCCGACCGGCGCGCTGGGTCTGCAGCCCTTCGTAACCGGGACCGATCTCTCCTGCGCGCCTTGACGGCGATCCGAAGGGAGGGTCAGCGCTCTACAGTTCGCGGGTCCGCCTTGCCATCGCATCGTCCCACAGCTTGTCGCGATCGTCATCGAAGATCAGCTTCGGCTCCTCGGGGGTGGTGAACCAATTGTTGTGCGCCAGTTCGCCCTCGAGCTGGCCGGGTCCCCAGCCGGCATAGCCGAGGGCAAAGAGGCTCTTTCCCGGGCCCTTGTTATGGCCGATGTCGCGCAGGATCTCGCGGCTTGCCGTCATCGCCACGCGGCCATCGACGTCGACAGTCTCCGCTCGGCGGTACTCGGCGCTGTGGATCACAAAGCCAAGCTCCGGCTGGACCGGACCGCCGGCGAAGACGCGTACCGTGCCGGCGATGTCGGGATCGGTGTCGCCGGTCGCTTCCAGCAGGGTTGCGATTTGGCGTTCGCCGACCGGCCGGTTGATGACGATGCCGAAGGCGCCGTCCTCGTCGTGCCGCACCATCAGGATCACGGTATGCGCAAAACGCGGATCGCCGATCGTCGACGCCGCGACCAGCAGCTGCCCGGCGAGCGAATTTGCGTCGGAATGGTCGGACGGCGCGGCGCCGAGAACGATCGCCGCGGTGAACAGCGCGATCAGGGCGGAAATCGCGCGGCGGATGGGGATCCGGGGAAGATACATGCCGTTACTCGAAGAACGTCGGCGCGTTCCGCCGGCAAGGAATTCTACATCGCCGGTCGCCGGTCCGGAAGGATGGTTGGGGGAGAGCCGCCTGTCGGCCGCTTGAGGACTGCTTCTGCGGTGTTAAGATCGGCGGCGACGCAAGACGGGATGTGCGGCCGATGGCAAATCAATCCTGGGTCATCACGACGGCGGTGGGAACCGGCGAGCGCGGCTATCGCGGGGATGGCGGGCCGGCGGCCCAAGCTCTGCTGAACGGCCCCTTCGATGTCGGGTTCGACGCCGCCGGCAACCTTTACTTCTCGGACACCTTCAACCATTGCATTCGCCGGGTTGACGCCCGAACCGCCGTCATCTCCACCTTTGCCGGCTGCGGCGAAGCCGGCTACTCGGGCGATGGCGGGCCCGCGATCCAGGCCCGCTTCAACGAGCCTTACGGCATTGCGGTCGACAGGGCCGGGAATATTTACGTCGCCGACCGGCATAACCATTGCGTTCGCCGGGTCGACGGCGCCTCGGGCATGATCACGACCTTCGCGGGCAATGGCTCGTCGGGGTTCGGCGGCGACGACGGGGCGGCCTCGCGCGCGGGGATGGTCGAGCCGAACGGCGTGGCCTTCGATCCCGCCCAACAGCGATTGTTCATCACCGATGTCGCTGATCACCGCACCCGCGTTGTCGATATCGCCTCCGGGATCATCCGGACCTTTGCCGGCACCGGCGCGGCGGAACATGGCGGCGACGGCGGACCGGCAGGCGCCGCCGGGGTTCACGGCGCCCGCGCCGTCAAGGTTGCGGCCGACGGGACCGTCTACATCCTCGAGCGCCAGGGCAGCACATTGCGCGCGGTCGATCCCCGCAGCGGCATCATCACGACCGTAGCCGGCACCGGGGCCAGGGCTTACTCCGGCGATGACGGACCGGCGATCGCGGCAGCCTTCAACGCACCCAAAGAGCTGGCGATCGACCGCGAAGGCAATCTGTTAATCGTCGATACCGAGAACCACGCGATCCGTCTCGTCGACATTCACACCGGCACTGTCGTCACGATCGCCGGCAGCGGCCGGCAAGGCGGCGACGGTGACGGCGGGCCGGCCCGGACCGCCGCGCTCGACCGGCCGCATGGCGCAGCGGTCGCCGCCGACGGATCGATCTATATCGGCGACACCAACAACCACCGCATCCGCAAACTCGCGCGAGCCTGAGCTCACGTGGCCCCGGTGCCCGCCCGACACTTGACCATGCGTAACGGCGTGTAGATCAGCGCCGCAGTGCCGTCCTGCTTGACGACGCGGACGCGGGTGCGCACGAGGCCGCGGTCGGGGCGGCTCTTGCTGCGCCGCGCCTCGACGATCTCGCATTCGGCATGGATCGTGTCGCCGGCGAAGACCGGGTTCTCGACGTTGAGCTCCATGTGCAGAAAGGCGAAGCCGGTGTGCTGCATCGTCGCCTGCACCAAGAGACCCTCGGCAAAGGCGTAGACCAGCGCCGCCGGCGCCAGGCGCCGCTTGATGTCGGATTCGTGCGCCAGAAATTCGAGGTTGGTGAACAATACCTCGACCATGCCGGTGCAGTTGACGAAATTGGTGATGTCGGCCTCGGTGACGGTGCGCCCGATCGTCTTGAACTGCCGGCCGACCGGCAGATCCTCGAAAAAGAAGCCGAGCCCGACCGTCTCCATGCTGTCCTCTTCTTGGTGCGCTACGGCTAACGGTCGGCGACGAGCGGCATGCCCGCTTCGCGGCGGATATCGTTGATGATCTGCAGCACTCGCTGTCGGTAGGGGAGATATTGGAGGCCGAATTCCTGGATCAGGCGGCTGTTGTCGATCAGGTAATTGCCGGATTCCTGCTTGCCGCCGGTCTCGTGCTCAAAAGTGATATGCGCGCCGGGCAGGAATTCGTGTACCAGATCCGCGAGCGCGCCCAGGCTGATCGGCGTTCCGCCGGTGCTGTAAACCGCGTGGCGCGGCTTGTCGGTCATCAAGACGCGGGCGAACACCTCGGCGATGTCGTCGACATGGACCGGGCAGCGCATCGCGTCCTTGTAGGGGAAGGAGATCGCCTCGCCGCGCGCCGGAAAGGTGATGCATTTGACGTGGTCGACCGAGCCGACGATCTTGTCGGGGCCGGTCACATTGGCGGGGCGGATCGCAGTAATTTCCATGCCGTATTTTTCGCGGTAGTCCTGCGCCTGCCATTCGTTGAAGATCTTGTGCATGGCATACTGGACGTGGCCGTGGCGGAAATCGTCCTCGGTGACCGTGCGGTCGCCATAATGCTTTTGCTCGCCGCTGACCGCCAATGAGCTGGCGAACACGACCCGGTTTACCCCGCAGAGCCGCGCCGCCTCGAAGCAGTTGTCCATGCCGACGATATTCAGCTTGGTGGCGACATGCGGGGCGTGTTCGCTGCCAAGGAAATAGGCGAGATTGACGACGCGCGAGGGTTTCGCCGCGACCGTGGCCGCCATCACGTCGTCGAACTGGGTAACGTCACCGCGCACGACCCGGACCTGTTTGCCGAATTCCTCGTAAGAGGCGGTGGCGGGATTGAGGTCCACACAGACGATTTCTTCGCCGCGTTTCGCCAATAGCGGGATTAGACGACGGCCAATAAAGCCGGTGCCGCCGAGAATCAAAATCGACATAAGTCTCCCTCCCTAAAGCCGGCCGGATTGCCTGCCCCGACGTTAGCCCGCTTCCGCCGGCGCGGCAATCCAGCCTAATCTCTGATAGGAATCCGGTAGCGGGTATAATTGTCACCCCCCGCGAAAGGCGAAAGCGGGGGTTCAGGGCGGACGGGCGAGACCTGCCGCCCCTAGGTTCCCGCTTTCGCGGGAATGACGTCCACCCATGATGGCGGGAGATGAAGTGCGATGACTGCGGTGGTTTTTGCGAATTGTGCGGTGCTCGACGGCACTCACAAGGAGCGCCGTGAGGATAGCCATGTCCTGGTCGAGGACGGCCTGGTCCGCGAAGTCTCCGACCGGCCGATCGCGAGCGCCGCCGCCGAGACGATCGACCTTAAGGGCCGTACCTTGATGCCCGGCCTGATCGATGCGCATGTCCATGTTATTGCGGTCGACGCGGCGCTCGCCAGGCTGTCGGACCGGCCGGTCACCTTACTGACCTTGCAGGCGGCAAAGGTGCTCGAAGGCATGCTGCAGCGCGGCTTTACGACAATCCGCGATGCCGGCGGTGCGGATGGTGGGCTCGCCGAGGCGGTCGAGGAGGGACTGGTCCGCGGGCCGCGCATCTTCCCCTCGGGCAGCGCGCTGAGCCAGACCGGCGGGCACGGCGACACGAGACCGCGCACCCAGTCGGTCGTCACTTGCGCCTGCTGCGAAGGGGGTGCAGCTCTGTCGCGTATTGCCGATGGCGTTACGGAATGCCGCCGCGCCGCGCGCGACGAATTGCGCAAAGGGGCGACACAAATCAAGATCCTCGCCTCGGGCGGCGTCGCCTCGCCTTACGACCCGATCTGGAACCTGCAATACAGCGAAGAGGAAGTGCGCGCGATCGTCGAGGAGGCGCGGGCCTGGCATACCTATGTCCTCGCCCACGCCTATTCGCCCGAGGCGATCCGCCGCTCGATTGATTTCGGCGTGCGCTCGATCGAGCACGGCAATCTGATCGACCGCGCCACCGCCGAGCATGTCGCCGGCTGCCGATGCTTTTGTCGTGCCGACGCTCGCCACCTATGACGCATTGCACCGCTTTGGCCGGGAATTGGGCTTCCCCGAGGTAAGCATGGCCAAGCTCGGCGAGGTGCGGGAGGCGGGGCTCAGCTCGCTCGAAATTTTGCGAGCGGCCGGCGTCAAAATCGGTTACGGCACCGATCTGCTGGGCCCGATGCACCGCTACCAGTCGCGCGAATTCGTGATCCGCGCCGAGGCGATGTCGCCCTTCGAGATCATCCGCTCGGCGACAATCGTCAACGCGGAACTGTTGAACCGCGCCGGCGAGCTCGGCGTCGTCGCGCCGGGCGCGCGTGCCGATCTGATCACCGTCGATGGCGACCCGCTCGCCGACATCTCGCTGCTCGACGGCCAGGGCGAGCACATCAGCCACATCATGAAGGACGGCGTGTTTTACAAGCGCTAAGGTTGCGGTCATCAACACCCCGGATCAGCAGCGCGTCGAGCCCATCGCGGCCGCCCGCCGCGGTTAGATCTGGCTTGCGGCGCTCGATCCGACAATTGGCGCGGAAATTCAAAAGACCCGACCCTCGGGTCATCATCTCTCCGCCGGAGATGCATGACTTTCTGCGCACCCGTCACCGTCGCGCCAATGACTACGGGCAGCCATCCGGCGCCCTATCGCATACCGCTCCGGTTTCGCGGCAAGGAGGGTCTGATATGCTCGATCAACTGCAAACACTCGACAAGCAGCGGCTCGTGCGCCGCATTGGCGCCGTGACGGTCTCTACGCTGCGCCCTACGCTCACGGCTTTGCGCGAGATGTTCGAGGAATAGGCTGCCACCCCCAGCCCGGCGCTATGGCAAACGGCCAAATCGCGGTAGCATCGCCGCCATGAACTCCGGGCACGCGCGTGTCGAGCGCCGGCTGGCAGCGATCCTGGCGGCCGATGTCGCGGGCTATTCGCGGCTGATGGGCGCGGACGAGGAGGGCACGCACGCGGCATTGACCGCGCTGCGCCGCGAAGTGACGGACCCGAAGATCGGCGAGCATCGGGGCCGCATTGTCAAAACCACCGGCGACGGGCTGTTGGTCGAGTTCGCGAGCGTCGTCGATGCGGTGCGCTGCGCCCGTCGAGCTGCAGCGCGAGATGGCAGTGCGCAATCAGGGTGTCGCCCAGGAGCGCCGCATCGAATTCCGCATCGGCATCAATCTCGGCGACATCATCATTGAGGAGCATGACATTTACGGCGACGGGGTCAATGTCGCGGCGCGGCTGGAGGCATTGGCCGAGCCGGGCGGGATCTGCGTCAGCCGGGTCGTGCGCGATCAGGTGCGCGACAAAGTCGATTTCGGCTTTGAGGATTTGGGCGAGCAGCAGGTCAAGAACATTGCGACGGCCGGTGCGCGTCTACCGCATTCCAGTAGCGCGAGAACGCCGCGTCGAAACCACCGCTGCCATTGCCGGACGAAACCGTCACTGGCCGTGCTGCCGTTCCAGAACATGACCGGCGATGCCGACCAGGACTATTTCGTCGACGGCATCGTCGAGGAGATCACCACGGCAATTTCGCGGCTGCCGTGGCTGTTCGTGATCGCCCGCAATTCGAGTTTTACGTACAAGGGCCGCGCCGTCGACGTGAAGCAGGTGGCGCGCGAACTCGGCGTGCGTTACGTCCTCGAAGGCAGTGTGCGCAAAGCCGGCAACCGCGTGCGCATCACCGGCCAGCTGATTGACACGACGACCGGCGCGCACATCTGGGCCGACCGCTTCGACGGCGCCCTCGACGACATTTTCGAATTGCAGGACCAGGTGGCGAGCCGCGTCGTCGGCGCGCTCGAGCCCAGGCTGCGGCAGTCCGAGATCGAGCGGGCGACCCGCAAGCCGACCAATAACCTCGATGCCTACGACCTTTATCTGCGCGCGTTGGCGGTGGTCCATAACCTGACGCCGGATGGCGTTGCCGAGGCCGCTCGATTTATGCGAACAGGCGTTTGGGCTCGATCCCACCTATGCGCCGGCTGCCGGGCTCGCCGCGTGGTGCCGAACCGTCCAGAAGTGGCAGGGCTGGATTCTCCCGGCAGGCGCGGAATATGCTGAAGGCATCAAACTGGCGAGACGGGCTATCGAGTTTGGCAACGATGATCCCGATACACTGTGGATGGCCGCGCACACGCTCGCCTACCTTGGCGCTGAAAATGCAACTGGCGCGACCCTTGTCGATCGCGCCTTGCTACTCAATCCCAATTCTGCGCACGCGTGGGGCGTAAAGGGATTGATTGCGTCCTGGCGAGGCGACTCGGACACTGCGATCGATGCACTCAAACGTGCCATTCGCCTCAGTCCGCTCGACCCCCGCAACTTTCACAATCGATTTCGGCATCAGCCTATCCCTGCTTGGCGCGCAATGCTACGAAGAGGCCTGCGACTGGGTGGACCAATCGCTGCGCGAGCAGCCAAGATTTGCTGCTGCCGTACGGGTCAAGCTCTCGCTGTGCGGCCATCTCGGTCGCGCCGAGGAGGCGCGTCGATGCCTCAAGCGGCTGATGGAACTGCAGCCTGACCTGACCATCGCCACATTTACCGCACACGCAGCAACATTCCTCTCGGCCGCAGTAACCGAAATCTTCGTAGAGGGTCTGCGCAAGGCCGGGTTACCGGAACGATAGAGGTTCACCGCCGCAGCGAGGGAGGGCACGCCGTGAATGATATCGCGACTGGGCGAATCATCAGCGGTGATCGTGAGATCTCGCGTCAGGCAATCATGGAGCGGGCGGGGAAGGCAGCCAGCGGGTTCGCTGCGTTTGGGGTCGCGGCGGGCGATGCAATCGCCGTGGTATTGCGTAACGACTTTCCGTTCTTTGAGGCGAGCTATGCGGCGCAACGGCTCGGCGCCTATTGCGTGCCGGTCAACTAGCACGGCGAGGCCCCGGAGATCGCCTATGTATCACAAGATCGCGGCGCCAAGGTAGTAGTGGCGCATGCCGACCTGCTGCCGCAAGTCCTGCCGGCAATGCCCGAGGGCGTGCCGCTGCTCGTCGCGCCGACGCCTTGTGAAATTGCCGCTGCCTATGGCATCCCGAGCGAGCAGTGCCGGGTTCCTACCGGCGCGCTCTGTGGAACGAGTGGCTCGCCGGCTTCACGCCAATGCCGCAGGGTACGCCCGGCGCGATCTCCAGCATGATCTACACCTCGGGCACGACCGGCAATCCGAAGGGCGTGCAGCGCCTGACCTGGCGCCGGAGTTCGCGGCAACGATCGCTCTGATCGCGCGCGAGGTCTTCGGCTTTGTTCCCGGCCGGCCGATCCGGACTGTCGTGACCGGACCGCTCTATCACACCGCGCCAAACGCCCATGGCCTGATTGCCGCGCGGGATGGCGGGCTCGTCATTCTACAGCCGCGTTTCGATGCCGAGCAGCTGCTGCAGTTGATCGAGCGGTTCCGCATCACTCACTTGCATATGGTGCCGACCATGTTCGTGCGGCTGCTGCGGCTGCCTGAAGCGGTGCGCCGCAGGTGTGATTTATCTTCGCTCGAATGGGTCGTGCACGGCGCCGCACCCTGCCCAGTGCACTTGAAGCAGGCAATGATCGAGTGGTGGGGACCTGTCGTCACCGAATATTACGGCTCTACGGAGACTGGGATTGCGACCTTCCATACCGCCGACGAGGCGTTGCGCAAGCCCGGCACGGTCGGCCGGCCGCTTGCCGGTGCGACTGTCAGGATCCTCGACGACGCGGGCCGGGAAGTGCCGCGCGGCGAGATCGGCGAAGTCTATTACTGGCTGCGCGGCATGCCCGACTTCACCTACCACGGCCTGCCCGAGAAGCGCCACGAGATCGAGCGCGCCGGGTTGATTTCGGTCGGCGATGTCGGCTATCTCGACGAGGGACGGCTATTTGTTCCTTTGTGACCGCAAGAACCACATGGTGATCTCCGGCGGGGTGAATATTTACCCGGCGGAGATCGAAGCCGCGCTGCTCGCCTTGCCGGGGGTGCATGACCACGCCGTGTTCGGCGTCCCGGATGATGAGTTCGGCGAAACTTTGTGCGCCCATATCGAGCCGGAACCCGCCGCCGTGCTTGACGAGCCGATGATCCGCTCCTTCCTGCGCGAGCGGCTGGCCGACTTCAAGGTGCCGCGGCTGATCCGCTTCGATACCCATCTGCCGCGTGAGGATTCCGGCAAGATCATGAAACGGAAACTCCGCGATCCCTATTGGGAAGACACCGGACGCCGCATCTAATTAAAGAGGACAGGTCAAGGGCCTGTGAACTTCACCAGGTAGCCTGAAACCGAAATACCGGCCACGTTCGAGAAATAAAAAGTTGCGTTAGGATGGAGCATCATTTTCAATGGCATTGAAAAAGCGAACACATCTGTTGTTGATGTCGTGTTGACCTTGGTTGCCGGAAACACATGAAATCCGGCCCCATTGAGACCGAGACCTTGATCAGTGACTGCCATCGTCACGCTGGTGGTCTGGTTCGATGACACCGGCGCGAAAACGAACCCCGACACATATTCAATGATCAGTCGCTGGCCAGTCGGGACTTTGCATTGATTTGCGCTGCTCGTACCACAGAGCAAACCGTTGACTATATTCGCGTAAATGGGTTGTTTTTCGGGTTCTACGGCTTCGGCAATTGTTACAACAGAGCCCGATATCACTAATGCCAATCCACAGCTGATTGCCAAGGCCTTTTTGTACGTGAGGCTCTGATTCATGGGGTATTCCGCGACCTCTTCCGCTGGGCTATCGATAATATAGATCTTCGCAAAAAGCGTTCCCCTTTCGCGCGATGCTCGAAACTGGGGTTTGACCGTAACAAGAAAATAAGCTTAGGGCGCTGATAGGCCGAATATGCGAGGGACATGCCGCTTTTTGGCTCGATTCCTTTACGCGCTCTGGGGAGGCCGCAAAAGGGCGGTCTCGAGGGATATATCGCATTTGACCCAGTCAATCGAGGACCTCGAAATGCGCCTCGGTCGGCCGCATATCGAGGCCGTTGATCGGCAGCATGTCCTGGGGACATGCCGAGAACGCGACGATGCAGTCCATCGCGGCGCGCAACGTGACGTAGCTGCCGGGTGTGCTGACCGGAGGGCGCGTCTCGACCCGGTTGCCGTCGATCACCGGAATGTTCATGAACAGATTAAGCGGCGCCGGGGTCTCTGGCGACGTAAGCCCAAGCGCTGCCAAGGCGGCGGCGAGGTTATCGGTGCAGTTGTCGTGATATTCCGTGCAGCCGAGCAACTCGTAGCGCCAGCGGTCGCAAGCGGCAAAGAGAGTATCGTGGATCCCACCCGAGGTGTCCTCGACCAAGGTCAGCATCGGACGCCGCTTGTTGCTGACCAGTGCATCGCCGAGCTGAGGAATGATCCGCCCGATCGCGACGCGGCTGTGCTCCATCGACATGAACTCGTGCATGTCATTGGCATTGAAGGCCCAGGCGTCGACGACCTGCTGCCCCTTCGAGTTGACGACTTTGATCCGCTGGCCTTTGCGCACGCGCGCCGCTTTGCCTTGGCGCGCCGGGATCTCGATCATGGGGCTCTCCGATCGGGTTGACCGTCGACGAGTTTAATGTCGCTTGCTAGGCTGCGAAACATTCCGCCAGCTCTGGTTCATAACAAGGCAATGGAGATTGCGGTGATCGACCTTCGTTCTCTGACCGTTCGTGAGGCCGCCCAGCACATCGCCGAGCGCCGGATCAGCGCCGAGGCGTTGGTCGCGGCCTATCTCGATCGCATCGAGGCGCGCGAGACGGTTGTCGGCGCCTGGCAATACCTCGATCGCGAGCAGGCGCTGGCGACGGCACGCCAACGCGATGCCGAGCCGCCGCGCGGCCCTCTGCACGGCGTCCCGATCGCGGTCAAGGACCTGATCGACACGCGCAACATGCCGACGAGTTACGGCTCGCCGATCTACCGCGGTCATCAGCCGACCGCGGATGCCTCTTGCGTGGCGCTGGCCCGTGCGGCCGGTGCCGTTGTCCTCGGCAAGACCGTGACGACCGAGTTTGCGACCTTCACCCCGGGCAAGACGGCGAACCCGCGCAATCCCGCGCACACCCCGGGCGGCTCATCGAGCGGCTCGGCCGCCTCGGTGGCCGACGGCATGGTGCCGCTCGCTTTCGGCACGCAAACCGCCGGCTCGGTGATCCGGCCCGGCGCCTATTGCGGTTGCGTCGCCTACAAACCGAGCTCTGGCCTGATCAACCGTACCGGAGCCAAGCCGCTTGCCGACAGTCTCGACACGGTGGGTGTCTTTGCGCGTTCGGTCGAGGACGCGGCCTTCTTCGCCGGCGTATTGGCGGAGCGGCCGGCGCTGCGCCATCTCGCCGTCCCGCAGCAAGCGCCACATTTTGGCTTCTACCGCACCCCGGTCTGGGACGCAGCCGAGCCGGCGACTGCCGCCGCTCTCGATGTGGCGCGGGTTGCCTGGAACGGGCCGGCGCAGTGGTGACGGAACTCGCGATTGCGCCCGAGCATCGCGGTCTCAACGCCGCGCAGGACACGATCATGTGGTTCGAGACGGTCCGCGCCCTGGCCTATGAGCGGCTGGAGCACAGCGCCGAGCTCTCACCGCGCCTCGCCCAACTGATCGATACCGGGATGGCGATCGGCGCCGATGTGTACGATCGGGCGCTCGGCGATGCCGCGCAGGCGCGGGCCGGGCTCGATGCTTTCTTTGGGCCCTGCGATGCGGTCATCGTGCCGGCTGCACCGGGTGAGGCGCCGGCGGGGCTCGGCCATACCGGCGACCCGGTGTTCAACCGCATGTGGACCCTGCTCGGCGTGCCCTGCGCGGCTATCCCGGCACGGTGGGCTGATAATGGCCTGCCGACCGCGGTTCAGTTGGTCGGGCGGGCGCGCGACGATGCGCGGCTGATGGCCTGCGTGATGTTTCTCGAGCAGGCGCTCGCCCGAGCGGCATGAGGATCGCTCGCACCCTGACCGTTCCTGCCGCCGCGCTTATAGCGCTGACTTGCTGCTCGGCGCTCGACCCCTATCCGACCTATCCCGCGGACGCGCAGCCCGGTGACGATGCCGGGCCGCGGGTGGCGATCTGCTACGATACCCTGGCCAGCACTCTCGACCAGGTGCAGGCGGCGGCCCAACAGGAATGCGCACCGGACACCCAGGCGACGGCACTGCGCACCGACTGGTACATGCAGTATTGCCCGCTATTGTTGCCGGCACGGGCCACCTTTGTCTGTACGCCGAAGAAGTAGCCTGCGGCGCCGCGCCACCTGGTCGCCTGCTTGACGCTCCCGCTATATGCTATAAAGAGCAGGGGGCTGGTGCGGCGGCGATGGATTACGAAGGCTTTTTCAAACAGCGCCTCGACGCGTTGCGCGCCGAGGGGCGGTACCGCGTCTTCGCCGATCTCGAACGGCGCTGCGGCCGCTTTCCGCGCGCCTTCGATCACCGGATCGGCGCCGAAGTCACGGTGTGGTGCTCGAACGACTATCTCGGCATGGGGCAGCATCCGGTGGTGCTGGCGGCGATGGAAGAGACATTGCGCACGGTCGGCGCCGGCGCCGGCGGCACCCGCAACATCTCGGGCAACAGCCATGTCCATTTGGCTCTCGAGCGCGAGCTGGCCGATTTGCACGGTCGCGAGGCGGCGCTGGTCTTCACCTCGGGCTACGTCGCCAATGACGCGGCATTGTCGACCCTGGCGCGCGAATTGCCGGGCATGGTGGTGTTGTCGGACGCGCTCAACCATGCCTCGATGATCGCCGGGATCCGCAACAGCCGTGCCGAGAAATACATCTTCCGCCACAACGACCCCGCCGATCTGGCGCGCTTGCTCGACCGGGTGCCGGCCGACCGGCCGAAGCTCGTCTGTTTCGAGTCGGTCTATTCGATGGATGGCGACATCGCCCCGATCGGCGAATTGTGCGATGTCGCCGACCAGTTCGGGGCGATGACCTATCTCGATGAGGTGCATGCCGTCGGGCTCTACGGGCCGCGAGGCGGCGGGATTGCCGAGCGCGACGGGGTCATGCACCGTCCGACGGTGATCCAGGGGACGCTCGGCAAGGCGTTTGGCACGATCGGCGGCTATATCGCCGGCTCGGCCGCACTGGTCGATTTCCTGCGCAGCCATGCGCCGGGTTTCATCTTCACGACGTCGTTGCCGCCGGCCATTGCCGCCGGGTGCGCTCGCCGCGATCCGTCATCTGAAACAGAGCCAGGTCGAACGCGACCGCCACCAGGAGCGTGCGGCGACCGTGAAGCGCCGACTCGCCGAGGCCGGCCTGCCGGTGATGGCTTCGACGAGCCATATCGTGCCGGTGCTGGTCGGCGACCCTGGCCTCTGCAAGATCGCCTGTGACGAGCTGTTGCAGCGTCACCGGATCTATGTGCAGCCGATCAACTACCCGACCGTGCCGCGCGGCACCGAACGCCTGCGCCTGACGCCCTCGCCGCTGCACAGCGAGGCGGACATCGACCATCTGGTTCGGGCGCTCGCGTTCATCTGGTCGGAACGCGATCTGCGGCGGGCCGCGTAATTTAGAACGAGAACCGCGCGAGGCGCGTGACGGCGCGCAAACGGGCACGCACCCGCTTTGCGATGTGCGCGCCGTCGACGGGCGCGATCCCACCGCGCGCAACGGCCTCCAAAACGGTGGCCAGCATCTGCCGGCAATCCTCGACCGTCCGCAACGACGCCAGATCGATCCCGAGACGCTCCGCTGGATCGCCGGCGGCCAGAGGCGGGGGCAATAGTTGCTTGGCGAGCGGCCGCAACAGATGAGGCTTGCGGTCGAGCAGATCCGACAGCGCCTGCGCGCTCAGCGGCCGGGCAATGAGATCGGGCACGCGGCGCCTGGGATTGGGAATGCCGGGCGGCCGCCCGCGCGGATTGCCCGAGCTTCCCTTCGCGAAGCGCCCGCGCGCGTCGCGCCCGCGAGGCGAGAATGGATCAGGACTAAGTTGTTGAGATTCCTGGATTCCAGGCCCGGGAAACAGGTGATAACAGGAAGGCGAAGGCGGATCGGCAACGATTTCCGGCATCGGCGGGGCTCCAGAGCCAACGAGGCCGAAATATATATTCACGATATGTTCTTTTGAAGGCCGCGGTTTGGCACCCCACCTGGATGGTGAGTCCGCGACGCATATCGCGGCGGTCACCGCGGCGCTGGCGAGCTTCGGGGAGTCGGTGCGCAACGCAATCGACGAAAGCGACTCGTTCGGCGACATCGATACCTCCGACCTGTTCACCGAGGTCTCGCGCGGTATCGACTACCAGCTCTGGCTGGTCGAGTCGCACAGACAGCTTTAGCCGCACAATCAAGCGCCGGTGTCGAGCGGCGACGACTTCCTTTGTCACCCTCTCCCCCGCCGGCCGGGGGAGAAGATGAAGGATCAACTACCCGACCGTGCCGCGCGGCACCGAGCGGCTGCGCTTGACGCCCTCGCCATTGCACAGCGAGGCGGATATTGAAGCGGCTGTTGCCGCGCTCAGCCGCGTGTGGACCCGCTTGACCCTGTGCCGCGCCGCCTGACCATTACGCGGCGCCGCTGCCCTCGGCTCGCGGGCAACGAGAGGCTCCAGCGCCAGCTGAGGGAGAAGGCCGATGCGCCGACACATATCTGCAGTCGTAACAGCAGGTTTAGCAGCGGTGCTCGGGATCTTGAGCGTTCCCCATGCTCCGTCTGCCAAAGACGCTAGGTTCGAACCCGTTCCAAGGCCAGCCCCGACCTATAACCCGTATCCGCCTGGCATTCTGCCGTCCGATTTGGACGCGGAGATCGCACGGGTTCAGCGCGAAGTTAAAGACATCTTCAATGAAGCGCTTAACGAATGGAGAGCATTGCCGGTTCCGACTCTGGCAGGTAATCCACCCACACTGCAGGGCAGCGGATATGAGGCCGTAGACATACTCGGCAAGCTGCTGAATTTCGACGAAAACATGTCACCCTTGAGAAACGAGGCCTGCGGTTTCTGCCATATGCCGTATGCCGGCTTTAACGGACCGATACCGTCCGTCAATCTGACGATGATCGGGTATCCCGGAACATTTCGCTATCGGGCCGGCAAGCGCACGGCGCAGCGGTACACGTATTCACCAGATTTCCCTGTGCTCGAACACAACACCACACAGGGCGCATTCTTTGGCGGAAACTTCTGGGACGCGCGCTCGACTGGCTACAAATTGCAGAGCCCCGACGCCGAGCAGGCACAGCACCCGCCGGTCGATACCCAGGAAATGGGGTTTCCTGATACGGCTTGCATCGCGTTTCGGTTATCGAAAGCGGTATACCGGCCCCTCTTTGAGCTGGTCTGGGGTGCAGAGTTCAATATCCGTTGGCCGGGCAACACCGAAAAGATCTGCGCCACCCCGGGAGGGGCGGCAAGGTTCGGCGGCAGCGCTACGCCAATTCGGCTGAGCCCGGAAGATCGCGCCAAGGCGAACAATATCTACGACCATTGGGGGCAGTCCATTTCCAAATACGAACGCTCAAACCGTCTCAGCCCGTTCACGTCGAAATTCGACGCCTTTCTGGCGGGGAAATACACGTTAACGCCAGACGAGATGGCCGGTTACAACCTCTTCAAGGGTAAAGCCAACTGCAATTCCTGCCATCTCGACGGAAGATCGACGACGTTGACGCCGGGCCAGACCGACACCGGCGCGCCAGCCAATACGCGGCCTCTGTTCACCTGCTTCGGCTATGCCAATCTCGGCCTGCCGCTAAATCCCAGTGTCGCACTGTTTTATCAGACCACGCCGGACCGCTTCGGGTTCACGCCCAATCCTGACGGCTTCGGTTACAGAGATTTGGGATTGGGCACCTTTCTCAGAAACGCCCCCAATCCGAATTCGCAATGGGTACAGTTTGCCCCAACCAGCGATGGCCAAATGCAAACCTCGACGGCGCGCGATGTGGCGATGACACCGCCACAGTGCCCCACCACCGAGGCGCCTGGACCCTATTTCCAGAAAGAGTTCTTCCACAATGGCTACGCCAAGAGCCTCAAGCAGCTCGTGCATTTCTACAATACGCGCGATGTGTTTCCGTTCAGGGTCACGTCAGGGCACTGTCCGGAAGGAAAGACCGAAAAGGTGGATTGCTGGCCGATGCCCGAGGTTCCGAACAACATCGACATGACGGTCGGCAACCTCGGTTTGACGGATCAGGAGGAAAACCAGATCGTGGTCTTCCTGCAAACGCTTACGGATGGTTTCACAACACCTTATCCGGACATCAACACCTTTACGGGTCAGTGTATGACCGGTGGTTCGGCTGCCACCCAGGGCAACGAGTTCCTCATCCCCACCCCGCCACTTCCGCCTTGCGCATCGGCAATCTGCGGTGTGCAGCCGCTGCCCGCGCCGCACCCCATTCCTTAGAGCAAGACGCTTGATCTAGAGCGGCGCGCCGAGCGTCGGCATGAGGCGCGGCTCGACGGCGCTCGTCGATTTTCTGTGCAGCCACGCGGCCGAGTTTAATTCGTACGAGATCTGGGGGTCGGAGCGGTCGCATAACCGACTTGGCTCGTCTGCTGCACCGCCTGACTACGACGCCACGCGCCGCTCCTCTCCGCTCGCGGCAGCGAGAGAATCCAGCAAGAGGTCGTGATCATTGGCGCGGGCCGATGGCCTTACAATCCGTTACGAAAAGATATAAAACTTTACAATAAACGCATCGCGCGAGCCCGCGGGCCGCGGCAATCTGTCATCTTAACCAGGTAATTTAACTAAAATTTTCGGCATCCGGGCAGCGAGCGGATCGTCTGAAAACCAGCACATTTCCTGGATCAAGCCCATGGGAGGGAACAGCGATGCGTCGAGACACAGCGAACACTCGTAAAAGCGGCTTTTGCAACGGCGCTGGGGATCCTGAGCATCCCTCTCGTCGGGTCCACCGAGGCGCGAGCGCAGGTGGACCAACCCTTCCCGCCGTACAACCCGTATCCGCCGCTGCCTGGCTCCGTCCCGCCTACTGTTCTCCCGCCCGATTTGCAGTCGGAGCTATTAAGGGTTCGACGCGAAGTTCAAACCATCTTCGGTCGCTATTTCGCAGAGTGGCAAGCATTGACGCCGATGCCGACTTATGCAGGCAATCCTCCAATACTTGTGCCAAACGGATATCAAGCGCAACGGATACTAGGAGGGTTGCTGAATTTCGACGAGAGTATTTCTCCCTTTCAGAATATTGCCTGCGCCTCCTGCCACATGCCGTATGCCGCCTTCAGCGGGCCGATCCCGTCCGTCAATTTGACGATGGTCGCGTATCCCGGAACGTTTCGCGATCGCGCCGCCAAGCGGACGGCGCAGCGGTACACGTATTCACACACCTTCCCCGTGCTCAACTACAATACGACACAGCAACTGTTCTTCGGCGGAAACTTCTGGGATGGACGTGCGACCGGATACAAGCTGCAGACTCCCGACGCCGAACAGGCACAGGGCCCTCCGGTCGATCCGCTGGAAATGGGCTTCGCCGACACGGCTTGCATCGCGTTTCGGCTGAGCTCGGCACCGTACCGACAGCTCTTTGAGCTGGTGTGGGGCGTCGACTTCGACATCCGTTTCCCGGCCAACACTGCCGAGATCTGCGCCATCCCAAATGGGGCGACGAGGTTCCAAGGGAGCGCGACGCCAATCGCGCTGAGCCCGACCGACCGCACCAAGGCAACCAATATTTATGATCACTGGGGGCAGTCGCTTTCATTCCTCGAACGCTCAGTGGATATCAGCCCGTTCAACTCGAAATTCGACTTCTTCCTGAAGGGCGACGTACCACGCTGACGGCGGACGAGATGGCCGGTTACCAGCTGTTCAACGGCAAGGGCAACTGCAATTCTTGCCACGTTGACGGCAGATCCACCCTCCTGACGCCGGGCCAGACCGACACCGGCAACACGGCCAGCGTACAGCCTCTGTTCACCTGCCACGGCTTTGCCAATGAAGGTCTGCCGCTCAATCCCAGGCTACCTCTGTATTATGAGAGCGTTCCGGATCGCTTCGGATTTACGCCCAATCCCGACGGCATGCGCTACCGAGATTTGGGGATCGGCACTTTCCTGAGGAGCGGCCCGCAAACCTTTCCCGATCCCAACCAGCCGGAATGGCTATCGCTTGCGCCGACGGTGGACGGTCAGCAACAGGTGATGACGGCCCGCGATGTGGCGCTGACCCCGCCGCAGTGCCCCACCACCGAGGCCGGCCAGGTGGGTCCGAACGGGCCAATACCGTACTTCCAGAAGGAGTTCTTTCACAACGGTTACATCAAGAGCCTGAAGCAACTGGTGCACTTCTACAACACGCGCGACTCGGTGCCGAACCCGAACGGGAATATAACGTATGCGTTCCCTGTCACGTCGGGGCACTGCCCGGCCGGAACGGTGGAAAGGGACACCTGCTGGCCGATGCCCGAGGTCCCGAACCCGAACACTATCGATATGACGACCGGTGCCCTCGGCTTGACGGATCAGGAGGAGAACCAGATCGTGGCCTTCCTGCAAACGCTGACGGACGGTTTCGACCCGGCCAACCCGACCGTCAGCACCTACAAGAACATCGATACCTTTACCGGTCAGTGCTCGATCGCCCCGCCCGGCGTTACGGCAAAGAACCAAGGTAATGAGACCCTGACCCCTACCTGGAATCTGGCTCAATTCCCCTGCGCAGACGATATCTGCAAAAACGTGCCGTTTCCGCCCTCGCCGCCGATTCCATAGAGCTGGGACATGTGTATGGAGGCCGCCACGCGGCCTCCATACTCCGCCCGCCGGCTTTCCAAGGGAACAGCAATTGGGGATCTGTTCCATGAATAGACTGCTACTGAAACTGGCGATTAGCGCCGCGGCCGGTATCCTGCTCTTTTCCAACCCAATCGTCGCTCAGGTCCCTCCTCCGCAGAAGAGGGCTGAGCACGTCGAGATCACCAAAGCGCCAGAGCTCGAAATTGCCCACGACGACCTCGCCATCATCAGATGGACCAGCACCAACCCTGGCGGGGATGACGAACATTTCGCGGTCATCCACTACGGTACGGATCCCAAGGATTTGAGCCAGACGGCGAAATCTCCCATCAGGCTCAACCGGACCCATCCAGAGACGATTTTCCGGGTGCGGATAGACGGTCTGAAGCCGCAGACGACCTATTACTACAAGGTGACCTCGATGGGCAGCGGCGGTCAGAGCGATGGGGTGGAGAGCCCTGTCAACCACTTCGCCACACCCGCCCCGGGTCAGGTAACCAGCGCTTACCCGCAGCCAAAGTAACGGCAACCAGCAGGGGCCGGCATGGATTACGAGGGCTTTTTCAGAAAGCGCCTCGACGCGCTGCGCGCCGAGGGGCGGTATCGCGTGTTCGCCGATCTCGAACGGCGCTGCGGCCGCTTTCCGCGCGCCTTCGACCACCGCATCGGCGCCGAGGTGACGGTCTGGTGCTCGAACGACTATCTCGGCATGGGCCAGCACCCGGCCGTTCTCGCGGCGATGGCGAAGGCGCTGCGGGCGGTGGGAGCCGGCGCCGGCGGGACCCGCAACATCTCGGGCAACAGCCATGTTCACCTGCTGCTCGAGCGCGAACTGGCCGATCTGCACGGACGCGAGGCGGCGCTGATCTTCACCTCGGGCTATGTCGCCAACGACGCGGCGCTCTCGACCTTGGCGCGCGAATTGCCGGGCACGGTAGTGTTTTCCGACGCGTTCAATCACGCCTCGATGATCGCCGGCATCCGCAACAGCCGTGCCGAGAAATGCATCTTCCGTCACAACGACCCCTCTGATCTCGCGCGCTTGCTCG
Source organism: uncultured Alphaproteobacteria bacterium (assembly GCA_963698995.1). GTDB lineage: Bacteria > Pseudomonadota > Alphaproteobacteria > ATCC43930 > CGMCC-115725 > AP-15. The sequence goes on from CAVOTD010000027.1 coordinate 212,503, forward strand.
ATCGCGCGCCGGCCGACCGGTCCAAGCTGGTGTGCTTCGAATCGGTCTATTCGATGGATGGCGACATCGCCCCGATCGGCGAATTGTGCGATGTCGCCGAGCGCTTTGGGGCGATGACCTATCTCGACGAGGTGCACGCGGTCGGGCTCTACGGACCGCGCGGCGGCGGCATCGCCGAGCGCGACGGGGTCATGCATCGCCCGACGGTGATCCAGGGAACGCTCGGCAAGGCCTTCGGCACGATTGGCGGCTATATTGCCGGCTCGGCCGCGCTCGTCGATTTTCTGCGCAGCCACGCGCCGGGTTTCATCTTCACGACGTCTTTGCCGCCGGCGCTCGCCGCCGGGGCGCTCGCCGCGATCCGCCATCTGAAAGCGAGCCAGATCGAGCGCGACCGGCACCAGGAGCGTGCGGCGACCCTCAAGCACCGTCTTGCCGAGGCCGGGCTGCCGGTGATGCCGTCGGAAAGCCACATCGTCCCGGTCATGGTCGGCGACCCCGCCCTGTGCAAAGCGGCCTCGGACGAGCTGTTGCAGCGCCACCGGATCTATGTGCAACCGATCAATTACCCGACCGTGCCGCGCGGCACCGAGCGGCTGCGCCTGACCCCGACGCCATTGCACAGCGACGCCGACATTGAGGCACTGGTCACGGCGCTCAGCGATGTGTGGCATCGTCTAACTCTGTGCCGCGCGGCCTAATCCCGCGCTCGCCCCGGCGTCTGGCGGCCTGAGGTTTGCCGCCGGGAAAACATGCCAGTCATTTAATTTTTCACTGTGACCGCGCTCACAGAGCGTGATCTGGAATCGACCTATATTGCCTCCCTGGCGCGCGTTAGACACGCCAGGAGGAAGAGATGTCCAAGCAAAATCGGGAGTCCGGGCCGCGATCTCAGAGCTGTGCATCGCGTGGAACGCCAAGATCGCTCGGCAAATACATTATCGTCGATCAGTCCAACCGGACAAAGGCGCTACGGTCAATTCGACGCAATTCCGCCGTGGCGAGTTTGGTGGTAACGGCTTTGCTCACCGGTGCTCCCGAGCTTGCATTCGCGCAGAACGTGCAGGCCGATAAAGGAGCTGCTTGGCGCACCGGCGCAATCGCTCACGCCCAGAAGATGCGGCGGCTTTTCCCGGAAGATGGCGCAGAAACGCAAGTAACGCCGCCCGTGATCCCGCAGTTCGAGGTAGACGCCGACCCAAGCGGGGCAATCGCGAGCTTTCAACCGAACGGGCCTACGGTGACGGCGACGAACGCCTTTTTCCAAGACCTCGGAACCAACGGGCGTACCTGCTTCACGTGTCATCGGCCCGAGGATGCATGGTCGATCAGTGCGCAGCATGTGCGAGATCGCTTTGATGTGAACACCGATGATCCGTTGTTCCGGCTGTTCGACGGCGCCACCTGTCCGTCTGACGACGTCTCGAACCTTGCGGCGAAGCGAAAGGCATACGGTCTGCTATTGGCAAAGGGCTTGATCCGAGTTGGGCTGACGCTGCCATCCGCCGATCTCGAGTTCAAGATCACCGATGTAGACGATCCTTATGGCTGTAACATCAACCCAACCACCGGCCTGACCGGCTCTACCGCCGGCACCGTATCCATCTACCGCCGGCCGTTACCCACAACCAATCTCGGCTTCTTGAGCACCATCATGTGGGATGGGCGCGAGCTCAACCTTTTTGATCAGGCGGTCGACGCGACGCGCCTCCACGCCGAAGCGACGCAGCCGCCGACCGCTTTGCAGCAACAGCAGATTGTGGCTTTCGAGGGCTGCACCCGAGCCAATACCCCCGAACTGTGCGCGGGTACTCCGGTGACTGCTGGCGTTTTCACGGCGCAGATTTTCGATCAAAAGGCTTTATCCCTCTTGGAAGGCGGTGCCAGTGGCGGCCCGACTTCACTTTCGCAGCAGCTGCCCAACTTCTTCATCGGGATCAATGACCCACTGGGCCTAAATCCAACCGGTGCGCCGTTCAGCCCCGAGATATTCGACCTGTATGGCCAATGGGCCAGTCTGCCCGGGGGCGGCGAGGCTATCGACCGGCGCCGGTCGATTGCACGTGGCGAGGAGGTGTTCAATACTACCAAGATCAACATCACTGGGGTTGCCGGGCTGAATGACGCGCTGAACCAGCAGAGCATCCCAGGGTTCTGTGGTACCTGCCATGATACGCCGAATACCGGGAATCATTCGGTGAAGGCGCCATTAAACATCGGCGTCGCAGATGCCGGTGCAAATAGCCCGCCTGCATTGGATATTTCCGGATTGCCGGTTTTTACAATCCAGTGCACGTCCGGAGTATTGGCTGGGCACATGTTCGAGGTCACCGATCCGGGTCGTGCGTTGATCACCGGGAAATGCGCGGATATTGGCAAGGTGAAGGGGCCGATCCTGCGTGGCTTGGCGGCGCGCGCCCCGTATTTTCACAACGGCTCGGCGGCGACGTTGAGCGATCTGGTGGATTTCTATGATAAGCGCTTTAGCATCGAGTTCACCGCCCAGCAGAAGGCCGATCTAGTAGCGTTTTTGAGTTCGCTGTGACCGGGCAACGCGGCTGCCGGAGCTAGCCGTAGGATGACAATGGATTACGAAGGCTTCTTTAAGCAACGCCTCGAGGCGCTGCATGCCGAGGGGCGGTACCGCGTCTTCGCCGATCTCGAACGGCGCTGCGGCCGCTTTCCGCGCGCCTTCGATCACCGGATCGGCGCCGAAGTCACGGTGTGGTGCTCGAACGACTATCTCGGCATGGGGCAGCATCCGGCGGTGCTCGCGGCGATGGAAGAGACATTGCGCGCGGTCGGCGCCGGCGCCGGCGGCACGCGCAACATCTCGGGCAACAGCCATGTCCATTTGGCTCTCGAGCGCGAGCTGGCCGATTTGCACGGCCGCGAGGCGGCGCTCGTCTTCACTTCGGGCTATGTCGCCAACGACGCGGCATTGTCGACCCTGGCGCGCGAATTGCCGGGCATGGTGGTGTTCTCGGACGCGTCCAACCACGCCTCGATGATCGCCGGGATCCGCAACAGCCGCGCCGAGAAATACATCTTCCGCCACAACGACCCGGCTGATCTGGCGCGCTTGCTGGAGCGGGTGCCGGCCGATCGGCCGAAGCTCGTCTGTTTCGAGTCGGTCTATTCGATGGATGGCGACATCGCCCCGATCGGCGCGCTGTGCGATGTCGCCGACCAATTCGGCGGCGATGACCTATCTCGACGAGGTGCATGCCGTCGGGCTTTACGGCCCGCGCGGCGGCGGGATCGCCGAGCGCGACGGGGTGATGCACCGTCCGACGGTGATCCAGGGGACGCTCGGCAAGGCCTTTGGCACGATCGGCGGCTATGTCGCCGGCTCGGCGGCGCTGGTCGATTTCCTGCGCAGCCACGCGCCGGGCTTCATCTTCACGACGTCATTGCCGCCGGCGCTGGCGGCCGGCGCGCTCGCCGCGATCCGCCATCTGAAGCAGAGCCAAGCCGAGCGCGAGCGTCATCAGGAACGGGCAGCGAGGCTGAAGCGCCGCCTCGCCGAGGCCGGCCTGCCGGTGATGCCGTCCGCCAGTCATATCGTCCCGGTGCTGATCGGTGACGCTGCGCTATGCAAAGCGGCCTGCGATGAGCTGTTGCACGCGCCACCGGATCTATGTCCAGCCGATCAACTACCCGACCGTGCCGCGCGGCACCGAGCGGCTGCGACTGACCCCGACCCCGCTGCACAGCGACGCCGACATCAAAGCGCTGGTAGAGGCTCTTTGCGACGTCTGGGGTCGCCTGACATTATCCCGGGCGGCCTGACCGCGCGCTATTCGGGTCAGGTGCCGATCGCGAGCGGACTCGACAGCTTTTTCAGTGCAGCGATGACCGAAAGCGCCGTCAGCCGGCCGGTGCGCGGATTCTCGGCTGACGGCACGTTTTCGACCTGCAACAAAAGGCGGGCGGCTTCGGCCTCGACCTCGATCCGGTGCGTGTTACGCGTGACGGTCGGGTCGGCCCAGATCTCGACCGTCGTGCGATCGGGTCCGATCCCGGCGAGCGCCAGCGCGGCGGCAACATTGACGTTGGCGGGAAAACCGCGGGCCGCCTCCCGCGCCGTGCCAGTGAAGACGCATTTGGGCTCGGACAATCCGCTGACGTCGATGCCGTTGGCCTCCAGATAGGGCGCTCCCAACGAGTCCCTGCGGCGGTTTTCGCGTGATCATATGCACGCTGGAGATGCCGCCTTCGGCCGCCGCCACCACTGCGTCGAGCCCGAGTAGCGCCCCGCTGGGCACGAGAATGCGGCCGCCGTGACGGCGCGCCAAATCGACCAGGTCGAAATTGTCGAGGAGCGCCCCGCAGCTCAGCACCATGACGATGCGGCCGCCAGCGAGCGCGGGCTCGGCGAGCTCGCGTAGTACCGCAGCTGGAGCGCATTCGACGACGACATCGGCGTATTCCGATAAGCGCGCCAACGGCACCACGGCCGCTTTTTGTCGAAAGCCGGCCATTGCCTCTTCGGCGCGCGCCGCATTGCGCGCCGCGACAGCGACGAGGGTCAGGCCGTCGATGCCTTGATCGAGACGCCGGGCGACGACCTTGCCGATCGCGCCAAAGCCGCCGATCGCAACCCTCACCGACATTTCCGATCGCCCCTAATACGATTTGGGCAATCCGAGCACCCGCTCGGCGATGTGGCTGAGGATCAGTTGCGGGCTGACCGGGGCGATGCGGGCAATCTGGATCTCGCGGAAATAGCGCTCGACATGGTACTCGCGGGCATAGCCCATGCCGCCATGCGTCATAACCGCCGTCTCGCAGGCGCGGAAACCGGCTTCGGCGGCGCAGTATTTGGCGGCATTGGCATAGGCCCCGGCCTCCTCGCCGCGATCATAGGCGGCGGCGGCGCGCAACACCATCAGCTCGGCCGCTTCGAGCTCGATCCAGCGTTCGGCGAGCGGGTGCTGGATCGCCCTGGTTCTGGCCGATCGGGCGGCCAAAGACGATGCGCTCGCCCGCATATTGGGCGGCGCGATTGAGCGCTGCGCGGCCGAGACCAACGGCTTCGGCGGCGATCAGGATGCGCTCCGGGTTCATCCCGTGCAGGATATAGTGAAAGCCCTTGCCTTCTTCGCCGATGCGGTCCGCTGCCGGGACCTTGAGCCCGTCAATGAATAAGAGGTTCGAGTTGACCGCCTTGCGGCCCATTTTCGGGATCTCGCGCACCTCGACGGTGCTGCGGTCGAGATCGGTATAGAACAGGGTCATGCCCAGTGACGGCCGCGCGACTTCCTCGATCGGCGTCGTGCGCGCGAGGATCAGCATCTTCTCGGCGACCTGGGCGGTCGAGATCCAGATCTTGCGGCCGGAGATGACGTAGTGGTCGCCTTGGCGCACCGCTCGGGTCTTGAGCCGCGTCGTGTCGAGCCCCGCATCCGGCTCGGTGACCGCAAAGCAGGTCTTCTCGGCCCCGGCAATCAAGGGCGGCAGAAAGCGCCGCTTCTGCTCGTCCGAGCCAAAGACGACGACCGGGTGCAGCCCGAAAATGTTCATATGGATCGCCGAAGCGCCGCTGAACCCGGCTCCCGACTCGGCGACCGCCTGCATCAGGATCGCCGCTTCGGCAATGCCGAGCCCGCTGCCGCCGTAAGCTTCCGGCATGGCAATGCCGAGCCAGCCGGCCTCGGCCATCGCCCCATGGAACTCGTGCGGGAAGCCGCCGGCCTCGTCCTTCTTCAGCCAATACTCGTCGCCAAAGCGCTCGCACAGCCGCGCCACCGCAGCGCGTATCTCCTGCTGCTCGGGGGTCAGTGTGAAGGTCATCTTCGCCTCCGTTCGGATGGCGGTCACGACATGGCTCCGTCCAGCACCCGGAGGGCAGAACTGCTGGAAGTGAGCAAACATCGCGACCAACGCCCGGCTCGCCGCGTATCGACCCGGCAGCTTAGTGCTTATAATATCATCGGCCGGATAAGATGCCGGAGCTATCCTTGCCGCTCGACATCGTCCCCAGCGTCTGCCCGCACGATTGCCCGAGCGCCTGCGCGCTCGAAGTCGAGCGCATCGACGGCCGGCGCATCGGGCGGGTGCGGGGCGCGTCGGCCCAGACCTATACGCAAGGCGTCGTCTGCACCAAGGTCGCCCGCTATGCCGAGCGCCAGCACCACCCCGAACGGCTCTCGCGGCCGCTGCGCCGGGTCGGCGAGAAGGGTGTCGGCGCGGCGGCGTTTGTGCCGATTTCTTGGGACGCAGCGCTCGACGAGGTCGCCGAACGAGCTGACGCGCGCGGCCCAACGCTCACGGCTCCGAGACGGTGTGGCCCTATTACTACGCCGGGACGATGGGGCTGGTTCAGCGCGACGGCATCAATCGGCTGCGCCACGCAATGGGTTACTCTGGCGAGCATCTATCGATTTGCAACATGTTGTCTGATGCAGGCTGGCTCGCCGGGGTCGGCGCCAAGCGCGGCGTCGACGGGCGCGAGATCGCCAAATCGGATCTGATCGTGATCTGGGGCGGCAACCCGGTGTCGACCCAAGTAAATGTCATGACCCATGTGGCGACAGCGCGGAAGGGGCGCGGCGCCAAGCTCGTCGTCGTCGATCCGTACCGCACAGCCACCGCCGAGCAAGCCGACCTCCACCTTGCCCCTCTCCCCGGGACCGACGGCGCGCTGGCCTGTGCAGTGATGCATCTGCTGTTCAGGGAGGGTTATGCCGACCGGGCCTATATGGCGCGCTACGCCGACGACCCCGAAGGGCTCGAAGCCCACCTTGCGGCGCGCGATCCGGCATGGGCGGCGCGGATCACCGGCCTTTCGAAAGACGAGATCATCGCTTTCGCTCGCCTCTACGGAAGCACCCGGCGCAGCTACATCCGGGTCGGCTACGGCTTCTCGCGGTCGCGCAACGGTGCGGCGCAGCTCTTCGCGGTAACCTGTTTGCCGGCGGTGACCGGCGCCTGGGCATATGAAGGCGGCGGCGCGCTCTACTCGAACCACGGTCTAGTGTCGCTCGACCGTACCTTGATCGAAGGCCTCGATGTCCTCGATCCGGCAATCCGCATCCTCGACCAGTCGCGGATTGGCCCGGTCCTGGCCGGTGATCCGCGCGACATCGGGGATGGACCGCCGGTAACCGCATTATTGATCCAGAACACCAACCCGATGGTCGTGGCGCCGGAGTCGGGGCTCGTGCGCCGCGGGTTTAGCCGATCAGACCTGTTCGTTTGCGTGCACGAGCAATTCATGACCGAGACCGCGGCGATGGCCGATCTCGTCCTGCCGGCGACGACCTTTCTCGAGCATGACGACATCTATACTGCGGGCGGCCACACTTATCTGCAGATCGGCCGCGCGGTCCTGCCGCCTCACGCCGAGTGCCGATCGAACCACCAGGTTATTTGCCGGCTGGCCGAGCGGCTCGGGGCACGCCACCCCGGCTTCGGGTTGAGCGCGATCGAGCTGATCGACCGGACCTTGCGCGCGAGCGGGCTGCCCGATGTCGAGAGCTTTCCGGCAGACGGATGGCTCGATTGCTGCCCGTCTTTCGACACCGGTCATTTTCTCGACGGCTTCGCGCATGCCGACAAGAAATTTCATTTCCGCGCCGATTGGCGAACGCTCGGCCCCGAACACGCGCAGTTGCCGGGGTTCCCCGACCACGTCGCGGTGATCGACGAGGGTGATCCGCAGCGCCCGTTCCGCCTCGTCGCGGCGCCGTCGCGTTCGTTTCTCAACACCAGTTTCAACAACACACCATCGAGCGTCACCCGCGAGGGGCGGCCGACCGCCCTGGTTCATCCCGAAATCTTGGCGGCCCTGAGCGTTGGCGGCGGTGACAGGGTGCGTATCGGCAACCAGCGCGGCAGTGTCGTGGTGCGCGCGCGCCCTTTCGACGGCTTGCAGAAGCGTGTGGTGATTGTCGAAGGGCTGTGGCCCAACCACTCTTTCGAAGAGGGTATCGGGATCAACCTGTTGACGAGCGCCGATCCCGGGCTGCCGAACGGCGGCGCCGTTTTCCATGATACCTCGGTTTGGCTCAGCCCGGCGTGAGGGGCAAAGATGAGCGATCATGACAACCGGCTGCCGACCGAGGCGCGCTCCGCCGAGGTCGCGAAATTTCTCGACAAGCTCAAAAACGCGCCGCCGGCCCATCCGGTCGGACGCGGGCGCCTGATTTTCGCACTCGACGCCACCGCGAGCCGCGAGCCGACCTGGGACCGCGCCTGCCGCATCCAGGGCGAAATGTTCGAGGCGACCGCCGCGCTCGGCGGGCTCGAAATCCAGCTCGTCTTCTACCGCGGCTTTTCGGAGTGCAAGTCGAGCCGCTGGATGACCAGCGCCGCCGATCTACACCGGGTCATGCGATCGGTGTTTTGCGTCGGCGGCGAAACCCAAATCGAGCGGGTGCTAAGCCATGCGATCCGCGAGACCGGGGTCCGCAAGGTCAACGCGTTGGTGTTCGTCGGCGATGCGATGGAGGAGAAGGTCGACCGGCTGTGCCGGCTGGCAGGCGAGCTGGGCCTCCTCGGCGTGCCGATCTTCCTCTTTCAAGAGGGCCGCGACCGGACTGCCGCGGCGGCTTTCAAGCAGATGGCGACACTGTCGCGCGGCGCCTATCTCAGCTTCGATCTCGCCAGCGCAAATCGCTTGAAAGAGCTGCTCGGCGCTGTCGCGGTTTATGCCGCAGGAGGGTATCGCGCCCTCGCCGCCTATGGCGAGGGGAAAGGAGGCGAAATCCTGCGGCTGACCGCCCAATTGCGCGAGTGAGCGGCGGCGATGCTTTACCTGCTCGGCGGGTTCGCGATCCTCGGCGGGGTCCTGCTGCTGATTTATCTCTTCGTCAATGCCGACCCGGCCAGGCTCGCCCGCGGTCTCAAAGTGACCGGCATCGTCATCGCGGTCGCGGCGGTCGCGGCGGTGGCGATCTCCGGACGGCTCGCGGCATTGCTGGCGCCGATCGCGATGCTGATGCCGCTGTTGATCCGGGTCCGCAGCGTTCTCGATCGCCACCGCCCGCCCGCCGGCGGCCAGAGCTCGACGGTGGCGACCGCGTTTCTGCGGATGACGCTCGATCACGATACCGGCTCGATGGAAGGGACTATTCTGCGCGGCCGCTTCGCGGGAATGCGGTTGGCGGAGCTCGGACCAGTTGATCTTCTGGCCCTGTTGCGCGAGTGCCGGGCTGAAGACGAGGAGGGGGCGCGCCTGCTCGAGGCTTATCTCGACCGTCTCAATCCGGATTGGCGCGACGAGCTCGCCGGCGAACGCGGCGGCAGCGCCGGGTCCGGCGCCAAAGGGGGCAGCGCACCCTCGTCGAGCGGCGACATGAGCATCGACGAGGCCTACGCCATTCTCGGTCTGGCGCACGGCGCCGACGCCGACGCGGTCAAGGAGGCGCATCGCCGGCTGATGGTCAAATTGCACCCCGACCACGGCGGCTCCGACTATCTCGCGACCAAGATCAACCGCGCCCGCGACGTGCTGCTGAACCGGTGAGTGCCCCTCCCGACCCAGAAGGCGCGGCAAGGGGGTGGGGCAGCAACTCAAACGCAATCGAAATGGCCGTAGCGCTCGGCGAGACCGAAATTTGCCGTGGTGCGGAGCCGGGCGGTCTTGTGATGGACGGCGCACGCCTTTTGCGCGAGCTGCGTCGCCTCGTCGATGCCGTCCATGCTGCGATAGCGCACGGTTACCGCTGTCGCCGAGCTTTCAATGACGGCGGGGCCGGAACATGCGGAGAGGGCGACAAGCAAGGGCGCGGCCGCCCTTAACCGGAGAGTGATTTTGCGGGTCATCGATCGTCGGTTGCTCTGGATACGGCCAGGCGACTATATCAGCCGATGCCTGTGAGAGGCTCCCGCCCAATCCTGGTGCCGCTCGTCGTCGCATGCGCGATGTTCATGCAAAACCTCAATTCAACGGTGATCGCGACGGCATTGCCGACGATCGCGCATTCGCTCGGCGAGAGCCCGTTGCGCCTCAACGTGGCGATCACTTGTTACCTGTTGAGCCTCGCCGTTTTCATCCCGATCAGTGGCTGGACCGCCGATCGGTTTGGCGCGCGCCGGGTATTCAGCGGCGCCATCGTCGTCTTCACCCTGGGGTCGATCGGTTGCGGCTTGGCTGATTCTCTGCCCGCTCTCGTCGCCTCGCGGATCGTGCAAGGCATGGGCGGGGCGCTGATGGTGCCGGTTGGGCGCCTCGTTCTGTTGCGGACGGTGGCGAAATCCGATCTGGTGCGGGCGATGTCGTATGTCAGCGTCCCGGCGTTGATCGGGCCGGTCATGGGGCCGCCGCTCGGCGGTTTTATTGTCACTTACGCGTCGTGGCGTTGGATTTTTTTCATCAATATCCCAATCGGCATCCTCGGGATCGTGCTGGTCAATCTGCTGGTCGGCGACCTTAAGGAGACCAGCCGCCGCCCGTTCGACTTCGCCGGTTTTGCGCTGACCGGTGTCGGGCTGGCGACGCTCGCCTTTGGGTTCGAGAATGTCGGGCGGGGCGCCCTGCCGACCTCGGCGCTTTTCGCGTTGCTCGCGGTCGGCGTCACCTGCATGGCCTTTTATGTCCGCCACGCCTCCCGGGTCGCGCATCCGATAATCGATCTCGCGCTAATGAAGATCCCGACTTACGCGTCGGCGACGATCGGCGGCTTCCTGTTTCGCATGGGGCTGGGCGCGCTGCCGTTCCTGCTGCCGCTGATGCTGCAAGTCGGCTTTGGGCTCGACCCACTGTCGTCGGGGCTGTTGACCTTTGCCAGCGCGGCCGGCGCGATGACGATGAAGATGACCGCGGCGCAGATCATCCGGACCCTCGGCTTCCGGGTTGTGTTGGTTGGCGACGCGGTAATCAGTGCGGCCTTTCTGTTCAGCTACAGCCTGTTTCGGCCGGACACGCCGCATCTGGTGATTTTTCTCGCGCTGCTGGCCGGCGGATTTTTTCGGTCGCTGCAGATGACCAGCATCAACACCCTGAGCTATGCCGATGTGCCGCCGGCGATGCTGAGCCGCGCCACGAGCCTGACCAGCATGGCGCAGCAGCTCTCGCAAACCGTCGGGGTCGCCACCGGCGCGCTGTTGTTGCAGCTAATGCTGGCCCGGCGCGGCGGCGCGACATTGGTTGCGGCCGATTTCTATCCGGCCTTCATCGGGGTCGCGATGATCTCGCTATTGTCGGTGCCGTTCTTTTTGCGGATGGCGCCGGACGCGGGGGCCGAAGTCAGCGGCCGGCCGGTGGCTCGCTGATCATTGCGCAGGGGCGACCGTCGCCTCGTGCGCGGCGGCGAGCTCGGCGTCCTTGGCCTTGACTTTGGCGACCGACGGCCGGGCGTTGCTACGCTGGACATAGCTCATGATCACGGGAAGTTCGGGCACCATCTTGAACATCGTGGTCCAAGTCAGAGCTCCACCCCACAGAACATCGGCAGCGGAAAATTGCTCACCGAGGAGATAAGGCCCCTTGGCAAGCTGGTCGGTCAGTGTCCTGAGCATTGTTTCAAAATCGCCATAGGGCGACATCGGCATCGGCGCCGGATCGCGCTGCGTCGCGCAATCGATGACGGCAGGTTCGAAGCAAGCGGCGTAAAATACCATCCAGCGCAAATATGGGCCGCGCAGTGGATCGCCGACGGGCGGGGCGAGCCTTGCCTCGGGAAAAAGATCCGCGAGATAGAGAAAAATTGCGACCTGCTCGGTGATGAGGGCATCGCCATGCCTGAGGGCTGGAACTTTTCCCATCGGATTGATCGCGAGATATTCGGGCCGGCGCTGCTCTCCGGCTTTCATGTTCAGCACATGCAGCTCGTAAGGTACCCCGAGCTCTTCAAGTAGGGTCAAGGCCCCGGATGATCTCGTGTTCGGCGAGTGGTAAAGGGTGACTTTGCGATCGTCGTTCATGCTGTCCCCATTTGCCTGGTGTCGCCTCGTTGTAGAGTGTCTCGCATGACCTGGTCGAGGGACGATTCGGGCGCCGGGCGTCGCGGCTATCACCATGGCAATCTGCGTGAGGCATTGATCCGCGCAGCGCTCGACCTGATCGCCGAGAAGGGGCCCGCGGGCTTCACCTTTGCCGATGCCGCCCGTTCGGCCGGGGTCAGCTCGGCCGCGCCCTACCGGCATTTCCGCGATCGCCAGGCATTGCTCGCCGATGTCGCACGCCGCGGCTTCGAGCTGTTCGAGGAACGCCTGAACCGTGCCTGGAAAGAGGGGAGGCCTGACCCCTTCGCCGCTTTTGAAGATGTCGGGCGCGCCTATCTCGCCTTTGCCCGCGAAGAGCCCGCCTTTTACTCGGCGATGTTCGAGGCGGGGCTGCCTCTCGATGGCGATCCCGCGTTGCAGCAGGCCGCCGACCGAGCGTTTGCGGTGCTGCGCCGGGCGGCCGATGCCTTTTGTGCCCGCTTGCCGAGCGACCGCCGGCCACCGGCATTGATGATGAGCCTGCACCTTTGGGCCCTCGCCCACGGCATCGCCTCGCTCTTTGCGCGGGCCGACGGAGGACGGCGCAAATTGCCGATGACTGCGGAAGAATTGCTCGAAGCCGGTGTGCTGGTTTATCTGCGCGGTTTGAGCCTGATCGACGAGCCTGCGAAATCGGACCGGTGACCGCTTGACAAGCAGCGGGGGCCGCGCTTATGTCAATGTTAAATACATTCACATGAGGCCCTCAGATGACCCTCGCGGCAAGACTGGACGACTTTGGAAATCCGGCCTGGATCGCCCTCACTGTGGTGAGTTTCCTGGTTTGGTGGCCGCTCGGCCTCATCGTTTTGGGGTATCTGGTTGGGAGTGGGCGAATGGCTCGATGGACGGGTTGCGGCGCGCGCCGCTGGCAGCAACATGCGCAGGGAAACCCGAGCGGATGGTGGAGCGGGCGTTCGGCCTCGAGCGGTAACCGCGCCTTCGACGAGTACCGCGCCGAGACGCTGCGACGGCTCGAAGACGAGCAGCGCGAGTTCAAGGATTTTCTCGACCGTCTGCGGCATGCCAAGGACAAGGCCGAATTCGACCAGTTCATGGCCGAGCGCGGTCGGCGGCCGCAAGGTCCGGCGCCGCAACCCGAGAGCTGAGCCCAAGGCCGGGCGTCCGAGGCAGTGCGTCCTTCGAGACGCCCCGCTACGCGGGCTCTCAGGATGAGCGTCAGCCGCGCTTCTGTCCTTCGAGGAGCCCCCCAGGCTGCGTCTCGAAGGACGCCGGGCACCTGCCTCATCGCGGAGCCCGGGATGAGGGTCTCTCGTTTAGGCCACTCACGCAAGGCCGTCCCCTCAGGCTGAGGAGCGCCTGAGAGGGCGCGTCTCGAAGCACGTGCAATGCCGGTGCAAGAAATTCCCTAATTCCCGGCAGCGCGCAGCGGTTGTCGCGCGCCGGCGATCTGGCGGCGGATCAGCCTCGCGTAGAGACCGCTCTGGGCGAGGAGCTCGGCGTGGCTGCCGGTCTCGATCAGATGCCCGCTATCGAGCACCGCCAGGAGGTCGGCGTTGCGCACGGTCGACAGCCGGTGGGCGATGACGATCGTGGTGCGGTCGCGCATCAATTCGTCGAGGGCGCCGCGTACCAGGGCCTCGCTGACCGCGTCGAGATGCGAGGTCGCCTCGTCGAGGATCAGGGTCGGCGCGTTCTTCAGAAAGGCTCGGGCGATCGCTACGCGCTGGCGCTGCCCGCCGGAGAGCTGCACGCCGCGCTCGCCGACCTGCGTGTCGAGCCCCTCGGGCAGGCTCGCGACAAAATCGGCGAGCGCGGCCTGTTCGAGCGCGCGGTGGATTGCGGCTTCATCGGCGTCGGGCCGGGCGAGCAGCACATTTGCGCGCAAAGTGTCGTTGAACAAATAGGTGTCCTGCGACACCAGCGAGATGCGCGCCCGCAGGTGGTCGAGCTCGAAATCGCGCAGGTCGACCCCGTCGATCAGGATGCGGCCGATGCCCGGATCCCAGAACCGCAACAGAAGGTTGGCGATCGTCGTCTTGCCGGCGCCCGAGGGGCCGACCAGCGCCATCGTCGATCCCGCCGGAATCTCGAGCCGGATATCGCTGAGCGCCGGCCGTCGGGCTCCGGGATAGATGAAGCTCACCCCCTCGAAACGGATCTCCGAGCCGCCCGCCGGCGCCGGTGGACGCAATGGGCCGTCGATTACGGACGGCTTCTCGCGCTGCACGGCGTAATAGCGGCGGGTCGAGGCGATCGTATCGGCGAGCTGACGGCTGACATGCGCGATCTCCGAGATCGGCAGGAACGACGCCAGCGCCAGACAGGATCAACAACGGCAAGGTCGTCGCCATGATCTGGTGCTCGGCGGCGAGCCGGGCGCCGACCACCGCGACGGCGAGCCCGCCGAGCCCGGTCGCAATTTCCAGCCGGGCCGTCTGCGACGACAAATCGTTCAGCAGATCGAGGCGGATCCGCTGGTAGGCGCGAACGAAGTCCATGAAGCCGCGCCGCCGGCCGGGCAGCGCCTGGAAGGCCACGAGGTCGCTGAGGCCCTGAATCGTCTCGGTGACATAGGCGCCGAGCAGACCGAGAGAGTCGCGCGCCGCCGCGCCAAGGCGATCGATCCGGGCTCGCGTCAACACCGGAGCGAGGCCGGCATAAAGAACAAAGGGCAGCAAAGCCAAGGCGATCGGCCAGGCGACAAGAGCCAAGGTCACCAGCACGGCGGTCGGGACGAGGATCGCGACCAACGCCGGCGCCACGGTATGGGCGAAAAAGTATTCGATGGTCTCGACGTCCTGATTGGCGAGAGCGACGAGGTCGCCGGAGCGGCGACGCACCAGATAGGCCGGCGCCAGGGTGTCCAGCTTGCGGAAGAGATCGATCCGCATCTCCGCCAATAACCGATAGGCGATGTCGTGCGCGAGCCAGGATTCGAGCCAGTGGAGGAAGCCCGGCGAGCGGCGCGGCGAGCGCCAGGAGGATCAGCAAATATCCGAAGGGCGACCCAAACTTGACCGCAGCGACGGCGAGTGCGCTGATGATGCCGACCCCGATAAACGCCGCGACGCGCGCGATCCCCGAGGTCACGACGATTGCGAAACGCCGCCGCCACGGCTTGATGACCCGCACCAAGGTGCCGAGCGTGGCGCCCCACCCGACGACGGCCGCCGCGCCGGCCATTGCATCGGTCGCCGACTCGCCGGAGGTGTCGATTTGTTCGCGATCTCGAGGCCCGTCGGCCACCGGGACGTCTTCGATCAGGTCGCCGCCATCGTCGCGGTCTTCGGCTTGTGCGCCCATCAGCCGGCGATAGGGGCCGTCGCGCCGGATCAGCTCGGCGTGCCTGCCGCTCTCGACGATGCGGCCCTTGTCGAGGACGAGGATGCGGTCGGCGCCGATCACGCTCGACAGCCGGTGCGCCAGGATCAGGGTGGTGCGTCCCGACGCCAGCCGGTCGATCGCCTGCTGGATCACCGCCTCGTTCTCGGCGTCGACCGAGGAGAGGGCTTCGTCGAGGATCAGGATCGGGGCATCGCGCAGCAAGGCGCGGGCGATCGCCAGGCGCTGGCGCTGCCCGCCGGACAGCATCACTCCGCGCTCGCCGATCATCGTCGCGTAGCCCTGCGGCAGCTGCGAGATGAACTCGTGCGCATTGGCGTCGCGCGCCGCCCGCTCGATCTCCGCCGGGTTGGCATCGGGCTTGCCGAGCCTCAGATTCTCGTCGACGGTGCCGTGGAACAGGTAGGTGTCCTGGTGGACGACGGCGATCATCCGGCGCAGCGCCTCGGGATCGAGGGTCTTCAGATCGTGGCCGCCGATCCGCACCGTCCCTTGCTGCGGGTCGAAGAGGCGCAACAGGAGCCGCGCCACCGAGGATTTCCCGGACCCGCTCGGCCCGACGATGCCGATCTTCTCGCCGGCCGCGACGGTGAAGGAGAGGCCGTCATGCGCGGCGCCACGCCCGCCGGGATAGGCGAAATGAACGTCCTCGAAGGCGATGGTCGGAAGCAGCGGGCGGCTCGTCGCCGGAAGGCTCGACGGCCGCTCCGGGACCAAGGGTTCGGCGGCGAGCAGCGCATTGATGCCGGCGGCGGCGGATTGCCCGACCATGCCCTGGTGCAAAACCGTGCGCAGATCGCGCAGCGGGCGGAACACCTCGGTTCCGGCCATCAGCACGATCAGCAGCGCCTCGATGCTCATCAGTCCGTGCGAGACCCGCCACGCGGCGAGCGCCAAGGCCGATGCGGCGCCGATCGCCACCCCGCAATCGGTGATGCCGCGGGTCATCACCCCGGTCGACAGCACCTGCAATGTCGTGTCGCACAATTCCCGCGCTTTCGCGGCGAGGCGGCGGCCATAGGCCGTGCTCTGGCCGAAGGCCTTCAAGGTCGGCAGCCCCTGGACGCCGTCGAGAAACTCCGAGCCGAAGGAGTTCAGGGCTTGCTGGCGGCCGTGGCTGGAGCGGCGCTCGATGTGCAGGAAGACAGTCGGCGCGACCAACGTCACAAGGGCGAAAAACAACATGACCGCCGCGACCGGCACGTCCCAGAATGCGATAAAGGCGAAGATCGCCAGCGGCGTCAGCACCGCAACGCAGAGCTGCGGCACGTATTGGCCAAAGAAGCTCTGAAGCTGCTCGACGCCGTCGACGATCGACAGCATGACCCCGCCAGTGCGCTCGCCGGCGAACCACGCCGGCCCCAATGCCGCGATCTTGTCGTAGAGGCGGCCACGCAGATCCTCCTGCACCCGGGACGCGGTGTGGTGGGAAATCATCGCGCGATGATGGTCGATAACGCCGCGCAGGATCACCGCGGCAGCCACCCCGACGGCAGGGACCGCGATGGCGAAAAAGCCGGCGTCGTTGAATACCTGCGACAACAGCACGCCGAGGATCGCGAATTGGGCGATCCCGACCACCGAGGCGACGACCCCGAGCAGGATCGCGAGGGCAATCCAGCCGCGAAGCCCGCGCGTCAGCTGCCAAAGATTTCGGTCAAAGTACATCGGCGGCCTCGTCCCAAAAATTGAGCATAATTGAGGCGGGAGCGATCAGCGCAAATATCTCATCACCGGCACCACCAGAGCAGTTTCGAGCACTCCGCCATTTGCGCCTCTCGCGTGAGCCCGATATCGGCGAGCAGGCGGTCATCGAGCCGAGCCAGCGCCTCGCGCTGGTGCGCAAGCGAGCGCCACATAGCCGCCCGCGTGAAGGCCCGCCGGCAGAGACGCAACACCTTGTTCCACGAGACCGGGGTTATTCTGGGCTGGCGCTGCACGAAGGTCAGCATTTGGGCAGCTCCTTGCGCATTTGTGTGTATTTACTCAATTTAGTGATACATTCGAAAATCAGGGATCGACAAATTCGGTCGTCCCCGATACATAGACGTATCATGGTGATGGCGAATGGCTCCGCGTCGATGAATTGGGACGATGTCCGCGTATTCCTCGCGGTCGCGCGCCACGGTTCGTTGCGCGCCGCCGGACGCGCGCTCGGTTTGAGCCAGCCGACGATCGGCCGTCGTCTGGCCGCGTTCGAAGCAACCTTCGGTGGGCCGACCTTATTCGACCGGCTGCCCGAGGGCTTGCGCCTCAACGCCGCCGGTGACGCGCTGATGTCTGTGGCCGAAGAATTGGAGAGCGCCGCGTTGGCCCTTGAGCGGCGGCGTGCGGCGGCCTCGCCGGCGCTTAGCGGTACGGTCCGCGTTTCCGTCGGCGAATGGGGCGGCGGCTTTTTGGCTCGCCACCTCGACCAATCGGGCGAAACCGGGCTGCCGCCGACCTTAACGCTGGAACTCGTCGAATCATGGGAAACCGCGAACCTGGCACGCCGGGACGCCGACCTGGCGTTGCGCCACGGCGTCCCCGAAGGCGGAAACCTCTACGTATCCAAGGTCGGGGTGATCGCCTGCGCCGTGTACCGCCGATCGAACGCCGGGAACCTCGACCCGCTGCAGGGCGCGGGCTGGGTGACCTATCCCGAGGAGCAGAACCATCTGATCAGTTCGCGCTGGGTCGACCAGCAGCTCCGCGCGACGGCGGGAAGAGTGGCGTTGCGCGCCTCGACCCTGCCGCTACGCGCCGCGGCGGTGCGCGCCGGCATCGGCGTCGGGCTGCTGCCGTGTTACGCGGGTGACGCCGACCCGCTGCTCGAACGGATAACCCCGCCGGTGACCGAGCTCGGCGCCGAATACTGGGTCATCGTGCACCGCGACCTGCGCCGCGCGGCCTGCGTCCGCGCGGTGATCGACTGGATCCGCCGCTTGTTCGACGAGCGCCGCGACGAGCTGTCCGGCAGCATGGCCCAGCCGATCGGATCGCTCGCCGCGGAATAGACCCGCAGCGCGTTACCGACCAATAAATTTCGGCTTTCGCTTTTCCCTGAACGCCGCAACCCCTTCGGCGTTGTCGGCGCTCATATGGAGCTGCGGCTGCACCATGCTTTCGATTTCGAGATAGTCTTCGAGGCTAGGGGCGACCGCCGCATGGAACAGCTTTTTTGCTAGCCCCAGCGCGAAGGTCGGCGCCTCGGCCAAGTCGGCGGCCAGCTCCTCGGTTTTCGAGATCAGCTGGTCGTCCTCGACCACATGATTGACGAGGCCCAATGCCAAGGCCTCCTCGGCTTCGACAAACCGCGCCGAAAAGACCAGCTCCTTGGCCTTTGCCATGCCGAGGCGGCGGGTCAGGAACCAGATCGCGCCGCCGTCAGGCGCGAGCCCGATACGTCGGAAAATCTGCGAAAACCGCGCGGTCTTCGAGGCCACGACGAGGTCGCAGGCCAGCGCGATGCTCCAGCCGATCCCGACAGCCGGCCCACGCACCGCGGCGATGACCGGTTTTTCGATCGCATGGAGCGCCCGAATAAAGGTATGGCCGCCGCGCTGCAGACGATCGCGGTCGGCGCGCAAGTCGTGCGGCTGCCCGGCCATGCGGTCGACATCGGCCCCGGAGCAGAACCCTCGGCCGGCGCCGGTAACGATGACGACCCGGATCGCATCGTCGAAGCGCAGCCGCGCAAAATAATCGCAGAGGCTCTGGCGCATCTCGACCGTCAGTGCGTTGAGCTTGTCCGGGCGGTTCAGCACGACTTTTGCCACCGCGCCTTCGACGGTCAGATCAACCGACATTCTATCTCCCCCGATGGAGCCTCGATCGGATCACGCGGCAGAATGCCCGGAAGGACCGCCCCTTCCAAGCGGCCGATACAGGACGCCCGGACTTGGGCGAGCGACCGCTAATCGCCGTCGGCGGCGGCCGCGCGCTTCGGCCGCTTGGCGGTCCGCGCCGCCGGTGGGCGGTCCCGGCGCACGGCGCTTCGCGTCGCTTTTACTTTCGCCAGCCGCCGGGCGCCGATTTCGGCCTCGACAGCCGGCAGCAATGCGGCGGCATCCGTTCGCTGAGTCGCCGTCCCGCTCAACTGGAGCCGTTTTGCATTTGTCCGGAGATTTGCCAGGGCGTCGTCAGACATGTCGGGCAGCTTGGCAAGCAAGTCCATTCCAGTTCTCCTCGGCGAGTGGTCCCCCCGCCCCCGAGAACACGACGCTCGTTGCGCGCACCCTGGTTGCATCCAAGGGAAATCTGAACCCGGATTAACATATATAGTTAGTGTGCATGGCACGGACCAGCAGGAGGGACGCGTATGACCGAGATCAGCCAAGGCGTCGCGACGAAACCACGGCTCGTCGGCATCAACCATATCGCGCTCGAAGTCGGCGACATCGACCAAGCGCTCGATTTTTATGGCAAGATTTTCGATTTCACGCTGCGCGGGAAGCGGCTGGGGAATGCCTTTATCGAGCTTGGCGATCAGTTCATCAACCTGATGCAGGTGGCGACACCGCATGAGGATCAGCGCCGGCATTTCGGGCTCGTCGTCGACGACCGTTCGAGCGTCCGCGCACGCGTCGAGGCAGCCGGGGGGCGGCTGCTGCCCGGACCTTTCCTCGATTTTCTCGACCCCTGGGGCAATCGCTTCGAGATCGTCGAATACGGCGACATCCAGTTTACCAAGGCGCCGCATGTGCTGCGCGCGATGGGCTTCGATCTCGACAAGACCGAGAAGGCGCGACGCGAGCTCGCCGACAAGGGGATGGCGCCTTGATATGGACGTCGCCAAAATTCTGATCGGTCACTCTCCGCCGCATGACATCAATGTGATCGTCGAGATTCCGCAGGGCGGCGAGCCGGTAAAATACGAGCTCGACAAAGCGTCGGGCGCAGTGTTCGTCGATCGCTTTCTGCACACCGCGATGTTCTATCCCGGAAATTACGGCTTTGTGCCGCACACCCTCGCGCAGGACGGCGACCCGATCGATGCGCTGATCGTCGGCCCGGTCTCGGTCGTGCCTGGCGCCGTGGTGCGGTGCCGCCCGATTGGTGCCCTGTTGATGGAAGACGAGGCCGGTCCGGACGAAAAGATCATCGTTGTGCCGGTCGACAAATTGGCGCCGTTCTACAGCGGCGTGCAGTCCTACCAAGATCTGCCGCGCATTCTGTGCGATCAAATCGCCCATTTCTTCCAGCACTATAAAGATCTGGAACGCGGCAAATGGGTCAACATCGTGCGCTGGGTCGGGCCGGACGAGGCGGCCGCGCTGATCGCCGCGGCTGCTGCTCGCGCCGCAGAGTGAGAATTGCCTGAGCGGTCTTTTCCGACGTAGCATCGGGGCATTGCGACGACCGGAGGAATGGCGATGGCGAAGGGTGAATTGATCGCGGCATTCGATTTCTCAAATGTCGCCGAAGACGAGTTCAACGATTGGTACGATTTGGAGCACATTCCCGAGCGCCAGCGGGTACCGGGGTTTCTGAGCTGCCAGCGCTGGATCGGCGCCGACAACGCTAAGCACTCGGTTGCGACTTACGATCTTGACACGCTTTCGGTGCTGAAGAGCCCGGCCTACCAAGCGATTGGCGGTCAGAATTTGTCGCCCTGGTCAAAGCGCGTGACCGCCAAGTGTCAGCGTCTGCTGCGCTTTGAGGGTGATCAGATCCTGCCCGGCGACAGCATCGCGCCGGCCCATGCCGGCGGGTTGCTGTTGGTCGGGATGACGCCCGTAGCGGAGGCCGAGACTGCGTTCAACGCGTGGTACGACACCGAGCATGTGCCGGCACTTGCGCGCGTGCCGGGAGTGCTGAGCGCTCGCCGCTTCCGCGCTGTCAATACCAGCGGACCGAAATATGTTGCCCTTTACCATCTCGCTTCGCCGGAGGTGGTTGCCGGCCCCGACTGGAAGCGGGCGAGCGAGTCCACCCCCATGCCCGAGCATATCCGGCCGCAGATCAGCGATCGCCTACGCCTCGTCTGTCGGAGCTACCGTCGCGCGGGTTGAGCCCGTCGCCTGCGCATTGGAGCGACGTCATGCGGTATGAGCTTTATTATTGGGCCGGGATCCAAGGGCGCGGCGAGTTTGTCCGCCTCGCGCTCGAAGAGGCCGGCGCGGACTATGTTGATGTCGCTAGGCAGGCCGGCGGAGAGACTGCGATGCAGCGCCTGCTCGGCGGTGACGGGGTCGAGCATCCGCCGTTCGCGCCGCCTTTCCTCAAAGCCGGGGAACTGGTCATCGGTCAAACCGCCAATATTCTGCTCTATCTTGGCGTGCATCACGGCTTGGCTCCGGCCGACGAGGCCGGCCGGTTGTGGGCGCATCAGCTGCAGCTGACGATCGCCGATCTGGTCGACGAGATTCACGACACGCACCATCCGATCGCCAGCAGCCTCTATTACGAGGACCAACGCCATGAAGCCCGCGCGCGCACCGCCGACTTCCTGAAATCGCGAGCGCCCAAATATCTCGGCTACTTCGAACGGGTGCTGGAGCACAACACGGCCGGGAAGGGGCATCTCGTCGGGGCGGAACTCAGCTATCCCGATCTGTCGCTGTTTCAGGTGCTAGCGGGTCTGCGCTACGCCTTTCCCCGCGCCATGATGCGGCTAGAGCCGAAACATCCGCGGGTGGTCGCGCTGCATGACGCGGTTGCCGCTCGCCCCCGCATCGCCGCTTATCTCGACTCAGACCGTCGTATCGCGTTCAACCGGCACGGCATCTTCCGGCATTACCCGGAACTTGATTCGGAAGTTTGACCGGATGGGCTGCGCGACTGCCGTGCGTGCTTCGAGACGCGCCCGCCTGTCCTGAGCCGCCGCCGCAGGTGGCGTCTCGAAGTGGCCCTCTCCGGATGAGGAGTGTCTTTGATGGCGCGACGAAGATGACCTCATCCTGAGGAGGCCACGCGGCGGCCGTCTCGAAGGGCGCACCGTGCCTGTCCCGCCGATCTGAGAGGAGACGACAGTGGCCATTCGCACCGGCAGGGAGTTCCTGCAATCGCTGCGTGACGACCGCCGGCTGTTCATCGACGGCGAGCGGGTCGGGGACGTCACCAGCGACCCGCGTTTTGCCGCCGCCGCGCACAGCCTCGCCGAACTTTACGACATGCAGCACGATGCGGCGCTGATCGACCGCATGACCTTTCCCTCGCCGAGCGACGGCGAGCGGGTCGGGCTATCCTTCATCGAGCCAGGCTCGGTCGATGATCTGATCCGCCGGCGCGAGATGGTGAAGATCTGGATGGATGCGACCTGCGGCATGTTCGGCCGCAGCCCCGATTTCATGAACATCTTCTTCACCGGGTTCGCCTCGGCGGCCGATGAATTCGGCAAGAAGGACCATAGTTTTGCCGACAACATCCGGGGCTATCACGCGCATATCCGCGACAACGACATCTGCATGACCCACACGCTGGTCAACCCGCAGGTCGACCGCTCACAACCGGTGGAAAAACAGGACAAGGATCTCGCGGCAAAGATCGTCAAGGAAACCGATGCCGGCATCGTCATCCGCGGCGCCCGCATGGTGTCCACCCTGTGCGCCTATTCGCACGACTTGCTGGTGCTGCCGTCGACCTACCTCGCCAACAGCAAGGAGGCTGAGCCTTACGCTTTCGGCTTTAGTGTGCTGGTCAACGCGCCGGGGTTGCGCTTTGTCTGCCGCCCTTCGGTGATCCACCAGAACGCCGCCTCGGTGATGGATTACCCGCTCTCGGCGCGCTTTGACGAGACCGACGCGATGGTCATCTTCGACGACGTGCTGGTGCCGTGGGAGCGGGTCTTCATTCATCGCGACGCCGAGCTGTGCAATGGCCTCTACAACCGCACCGGCATCATGCCGCAGATCATGCACCAGTTCTCGACCAAGAATTTGGCCAAGGCCGAGTTCATGATGGGGCTCGGCTTTGCGATCGCGAAATCGACCAATATCGACCAGCATCTGCACGTCCAGGGCATGCTGGCCGAGCTGATCCAATACAGCGAATTCTGCCGTGCGTGTCTCCGAGCGAGCGAGGCCGATGCCGCCCCAGGCGCCTCCGGTGTGATGACCCCGGCGGCGATGCCGCTATGGACGGTGCGGATGATGTTTCCCCGAATGTTTGTCCGAATGTGCGAGATCATCCAGCTTCTCGGCGCCGGCGGTCTCGTCGCCGTCCCTTCCTATGCCGAGCTTTCCGGACCGGCCGCGGCCGACGTGACGACCTATTTCCAGGCGGCCAATGCCGACGCGGCGACCCGCATCAAGCTCTTCCGGCTGGCCTTCGACGCCGCGGTGTCGTCCTTCGCGGGCCGCCAGCAGCTCTACGAACGCTACTATTCGGGCGACCCGGTGCGCCTCGCCGGCACGCTCTACGGCCTCTACGACAAGGACACCCACATCGAGCGCATCTTCGCGATGCTCGACGACCTCGAAGCGCGGCAGCAGAACCGCGGCGGGGCTGGCTGACCGCGCTCCCCCACGCGGGGCGGGAGCGGTGTTGCCGCGAAAGCGCCTATCGTCAGCCGCCGCTAAGTCAATCCCGCGGCACGTCGAGCCGCAACGTTCTCCATCGGTGATTAGCCGAACCGTCACCCCTAAGTCGCCACGTCCCAGACGGAGGTAGCGTTCAGATGGACATTGTGCCGGACTCGGGTCAGCTCTCGCAGGTGATGGTGCAAGCAACGGCACCGGCCTTCATTCTCGGCGCCGTGGCCGGCTTCATCTCGATCCTGCTGGGACGGATGACAAGTGTCATCGATCGCGTCCGCAGCCTGCATGAAATCGCCGACGGCGATACCGCTCGGGCCGATCTCAAGTCGGATATTCCGCGCTTGCGGAAGCGCGCCAAACTTTTGAACAGCGCAACACGTCTGGCACTTGCCAGCGGAATGTGCACGTCGTTGCTCCTTGTCGTGGGATTTGGGAGCGCGTTCTTCAGGCTGCAGCACATATACGGGGCCGGTGTTCTTTTTGCTCTCGCCGTCGCGTTGCTGGGTGGGTCGCTCTTCAGATTCAGCCAGGAGGTAAGGATCCGGCTCAGCGAGGGTGATCATTACCGGTAAGGGCAGCCGGGTTTGGCGCGGCGGGCTCGATCCGCGATCCGGGAAGATGCCAATGAAATTTCGTAGTTACGCGGTGCCGGCGATCACCGCCTTCGCCGTTTCCTGCCTTCTCGGCAGCAATGCAGTGCCTCGCTCAAAACGCCTACATCACGAATAACGGCTCTAATACCGTGTCGGTCATCGACACGGTGAAAAATAGGGTGACCACCAATATCGGCGGTTTTCGTCAACCTTTCGGGGTGGCGGTGACCCCGGACGGCAGCAAGGTCTATGTCGCGAACTCCCCGGCGAGCGCGAGTAACAGCAACGTGTCGGTGATCGCCACCGCGACGAACAAGGTGATCGCCACAATCCCTGTCGGCAGTGAACCCGGTGGCGTGGCGGTAACCCCGGACGGCGGCAAGGCCTATGTCGCGAACACCAACTCCGACAGCGTGTCGGTGATCGACACGGCATCCAATACAGTAATCGCCACGATCCCGGTCGGTGTCGGTCCCTTTGGCGTGGCTGTGGCCCCGGATGGCAGCAAGGCCTATGTCACGCTCTCGTTGAGAAATTCCACTGGGCCTAAGGGCGACATGACGGTGATCGACACGGCGAGCAATAAAGTAATCACCACGATCCACGTCGGCAGTTTTCCGACGGGAGTAGCGGTGACGCCGGACGGCCGCAAAGTCTATGTGGCCAACCAGTCCTCCGCCAACCTGTCGGTGATCAATACGGTAACCAACACAGTAGTCACCACAATCCGGGTCGGCAGTCTGCCTACCGGTGTCGCGGTGACGCCAGATGGCCGAAAGGTTTATGTCGCGAACGCCCACTCCAACACCGTATCGGTGATCAACGTCAAAACCGATGCGGTAATCGACACAATCGCTGTCGGCGACCGTCGCTCCGAACTAGGTCCCGTCGGCGTGGCGGTGACCGCGAACGGCAGAAAAGTCTACGTCGCGACGCGAGCATTAGGCGCGAAGGGCACCGTGACGGTAATCGATGCGGCGAGGAACAGGGTGACCGACACGATCTCGGTTGGCACCAGCCCACAAGCCTTCGGCGTTTTCATCCGGCCGGTTGCAGCGAGGTTCGCCGGGACGCCCGGGGAGCCAAACTGCCGCGGCCAGAGTGTCTCGGAGCTTGTTCGGCGGTTCGGCAGTCTCAACGCCGCCGCTCCAGCCTTGGGATATTCCGGCGTCGAGGCGCTGCAAGACGCTATCCGAGCGTTTTGTGAGGATTAGCAATTTCAAATAGCAGCAGAACTTTATCGTCAATTAAATACTTTCTTGCAAAATCCTTGTTAGCGGCTCGGGCCCCGGGGTCTACCGGCAAGGGACAGGAATTGAGCGTCGGGGTTTGGATTTCAGGTCGGCCAGTCCCATCTTGGCCGCTGGTCGTCGGGCTTGCCGCTTTCGCTCGGGCGCTCGCCCAACCGAAGGCGCTGCTCAACGACCCCGACACCTATCTTCATATCGCCGCCGGCCGTTGGATGCTCGCGCATTTCGCTCTGCCGACGCAGGATCCGTTCTCTCATTCGCTCGCCGGGGCGAGCTGGGTCCCGCATGAGTGGCTGGCCGAGATCGGTCTGGCGGCGGTCTACCGCACGGCTGGGTGGAGCGGCCTCGTCTTGTTGGGGGCCGCTGCTTTCGCCGCCGCAATCGCGCTCTTGACGCGGTATCTGCTGCGCCATTGCGAGCCGTTTTCGGCCCTTATTGCGGCGACCCTCGGAGCTGCGCTGGTCCTCGGCCATCTGCTGGTCAGACCGCATCTGCTAGCGCTTCCGCTGCTCGTCATATGGTCCGGCGAACTGTTTCGAGCGCGCGATGCCGGAGCCGCGCCGCCTGCTTGGTTATTGGCGGTAATGCTGCTATGGGCCAATCTGCACGGCAGCTTCATGTTCGGACTGGCCCTGGCTCTGTTCCTCGGCGTCGAGGCGGTTCTCTCGCCGGAGCGCCGTCTGCTGGAGGCGACGGCGCTGGGGCGTTTTCTGTGTGCTCGCCGTCGCGGCCTCGCTCGTCGACGCCAAACGGTCTCGCGGGCTTTCGTCGAGCCGTTCCGATTGCTGATGATGCCGGCGCTGCAGGCGTCGTTCGGCGAATGGCGGAGCCCGGACTTCCAGAGTTTTCAGCCGCTCGAGGTCTGGTTGTTGGGTCTGATCGCCGTCGGGTTCACGACCCGCGCGCGGCTTCCGCTGCCGCGGCTTCTGCTGTTGTTGGGGCTCTGCCATATGGCGCTCGCGCATGTCCGGCATGCCGAGCTTCTCGGGCTAGTCGGGCCGCTGGCCGTGGCTGCATCGCTCGGGCCGCAGATCGCCGCTCGGGTTCGCTCGGCGCCGCTCTCGGCCCTCGGCCGAGGTGTTGCCCGGCTCGCCGCGCCAGCCGGTCTCCCGGCAATGGTGCTGGCCGCCACCATCGCGGTCGCGATCAGCCTGCCGGTCTTGCTGAGGCCGGTCGCGCGGACCGACGATGCGGTAACTCCAGCCGCGGCGGTGGCTGCAGCCGCAAGGATGGGCCTCCACGGCCCGGTCTTTAACAGCGAGGGTTTCGGCGGTTATCTGGTCTTCAGCGGCATCCCGACCTTTATCGACGGTCGTGTGGAACTCTACGGCAATCGGTTTCTCGGCCGCTATCTCGAGGCGGAAGAGGGCAGCGCGCGCACTCTGGCTGCCCTGCTCGATCAATACGGCGTCACCTGGACGATCCTTGCGCCGCAACAAGGCGCCGTCCATTGCCTCGACCGCCTCCCGGGATGGCGTCGCGCCTATTCGGACGATCGCGCCGTCATCCACATGCGCGAGGGTTAGGCCGGTCCGACCCGCCTATCCGCCGGCCAACGCATCGATCTCCGCGTCTTCCGGAAACCGGCCGAGTTGTTTCTTGGAAAAGGCCAGCCGCCCGTCGACGGTGATCTCGAAGACCCCGGCGACCCCTTTGACGAGCTCGACCTCCTCTGCGCCGCGTTCCATGAGCCTGGCCTTCGCACGGAGGGCCCGAGGTTCATAGTTTCAAGGCACGCAGTATTCGATCCTGACCTTCATTACACTCACCTCGTGCGCAATCGAACAGCGAAAGCTACCATGGCGAGATGCTTGTGACCATTCTCCTCTCGCAGCTAGCCCGGCCGCCAGTCGCCCTGCTCGCCGCCGATCCCCCGGCCTGGCATATCGGTCGACGTCATTCCGGCGACTGAGAGGATGCTCGAGATCGATATCGCGCATCGGCTCGCCCAATTCGAGCTCGATGTCCATTTTCGCAGCGGGCGGGGGCTGACCGCGCTGTTCGGCCGCTCGGGCGCCGGCAAGACCTCGATCGTCAATGCGATCGCCGGGCTGATCCGCCCGGAGCGGGGGCGCATCGTCGTCGACGGGTCGGTATTGCTCGACACCGAACACGGGATTTGCGTCCCGGCCCACCGGCGCCGGGTCGGTTATATCTTCCAGGAAGGCCGGCTCTTTCCGCATCTGACGGTCCGTCAGAATTTGTCGTTCGGCCGCTGGTTCGCGCCGAGCCGGGAGCGGCCCGGGGCGGCCGGGTTCGCCGATGTGGTCGACCTCCTCGGCATCGCCGGGTTGCTCGACCGGCGACCCGGCCGGCTCTCGGGCGGCGAGAAGCAGCGCGTCGCGATCGGTCGGGCATTGCTGGCGAGCCCGCGGCTGCTGCTGATGGACGAGCCATTGGCCTCGCTCGATGCGCGGCGCAAGGACGAGATCCTCCCCTATCTCGAACGGCTGCGCGACCGGTCGGGCGTGCCGATCGTCTATGTCAGTCATTCGGTCGCGGAAGTCACGCGGCTGGCCACGACGATCGTACTGATCTCGGACGGCAAGGTGCACGCCGTCGGCCCGGTGCAAGAAGTGATGGGCCGCGCCGAGCTCTATCCGCTGGCCGGCCGCTTCGAAGCCGGCGCGGTTCTGGCGGCGCGCGTCGCGGCGCACGATGCGCGGTGGAAGCTCACCGAGCTGGCCGGCGGCTTTGGCAAACTGGTGGTGCCGCATTTGGAGGCGCCGGTCGGCACCGCTCTGCAAGTGCGAATCCGCGCCCGCGACGTGATCCTGGCGGTCGCCGCGCCCAGCGGGATCAGCGCCCTGAATGTGCTCGCCGCACGGGTTGAGCAGCTCGTCCCGATCGAGGAGGGCGCTCTCGAAGTGCAGCTCCGGCTCGGCGACGAACGCTTGCTGGCGCGAGTGACCAGACGCTCGGGCGAGGCGCTTGGTCTGGCCCCGGGACGGGAGGTCTTTGCCGTGATCAAAACCATCGCGGTCGACCGGCGCAGCCTTTCCCGCCGCGGCGAGACTGCCGATCTCGACGACGGCGTCGAAGTCCTCGACAGTTGAGCCCGGGCATTCAGCTGCCGCGTAGCGGAATCTCCTTCAGCCCGAACGCGACGGCCGTGGTGAACGCCGAAATTGCCGCGGCGTAGAGGAAGACGCGCGAAAATGCAGTGCGGACCGCGTGCTCCAGGCCGGCGAGGAGGGCCGGGTCGATGTCTGACTGCTGCTCGAGATGAAGCAGGGCGATCCCCGGATTGGCTCCCAGCACGTCGTGACCGGGAAGGGCCAGCGCTCCGGAATTCAGATCGCCGACCAGAAGAGCGGTGAGCAGGGCGACCCCGAAGGCGCCGCCGATCAGCCGGAAGAACATCACGACCGATAGTCCGATCCCGGCATCCCCTAGCTCGAGCGCGTTCTGCACCGGGACCATGACCGAAGGCATCTGAAACCCGAAGGAGAGGCCGAGAAAGGCCGTCAGGAAGGCATCGAGAAGCCACCACCGCCCGAGCCCAAATAGCGCAATCGTCCCGCACAGGATCGCCATCACGCCGGCCCCGAGGATCGGAAATATCCGGTAATGCCCGGTACGGCTGACCAATTGCCCGGCGATGAACGAGCCCAAAACGGTGCCGCCGGTCATCGGGATCAGGTGAATCCCGGCCTCGTTCGGTGACATGCCGGCGGCGAGCTCGAAGTCGAGCGGCACCAGGATGATCAACCCGATCATCACCATCGACATCGAAAAGCTGATCACGCTCGCCACCGAGAAAATCTGGTTGGCGAAGAGGCGTAAGGGGATGATTGGCTCGCGAACCTCTCGCTCCCACGCGATCAACCCTGCCAATAAGGCGACGCCGATGCCCAGCGGAACGAGGACGGTGCTGTTCCACCAGCTCGCCACCGCTTCGGCTCGCCCGACGGCAATCAGGATCGGCGTCGCCGAGGCAAGAATCAGCGCTGCACCGAGCCAGTCGATCACCGGTTTTCGGTTTGGCTTGGGGAGGCGCCGAAGATTGCGGTTGCACAATACCAGTGCCAGGACTCCGAACGGGATGTTGATCCAGAAGATCCAGTGCCACGAGAGGTAGTCGGCAAAGAAGCCGCCGAGCACCGGACCGAGTACGTTCGAGAACGCCATGACGCCGGAGAAATAGCCTTGATACCGGCCGCGCTCGCGCGGCGGGATAATGTCGGCGATCGTTGCCAGCGCGACCGAGCGCAGGCCGCCGCCGCCGATCCCTTGCAGAACGCGTGCGCCGATCAATTGCGGCATGGTTTGTGACAACGCGCACAGCACCGAGGCACCGACAAACACCGCGATTGCCACCGACAGGATAGGCCGCCGGCCGTAAAGGTCGCTCAACCGGCCATAGATCGGGGTCGTCACGGTCGAGGCCACGAGGTAAGCCGAGACGACCCAGGACATCAGTTCCCAGCCGTTCAGGTCGTTCGCCATCGTCGACAGCGAGGTCGCAACGATGGTCTGGTCCAGACCGGCGAGGAACATCGCCAGAAGGAGGCCGGAGAGGATCGAGACGATCTCGGTCCGAGAAAAATGCGCCACTGTCGATTGAGCGAGCTCCGCCATCACCGCAAGTCTATCGATTGGTCCATAAGAGGGCGAACGGAGATCTGCACGACCCGGCTGCGGCATTCCAGGGTTGCGCTTGCGTTGCGTTGGCGCGACGGTCAGCCGATCGTCATCAGACTCTGTGGAGAATACCGGCATGGATCAACGCGACGGCACGCCGGCTCGATGGCAGGACGAGCTCTACGATCTCCTGCGCCGGAACAACGTCACGCAGTTCGCCTATGTGCCCGATGCCGGCCACCGCATCCTGATCGACCGCTCGCTCGCCGATCCCGGCGCCCGATCGGTCGCGCTGACCACCGAGGAGGAGGGCGTGGCGCTGCTCGCCGGCGCCGATCTCGGCGGCGCGCGCGGCGTCTTGCTGATGCAGTCGCAGCGGCACCGGCAACTGCATCAACATGCTGTCGCTGATCAAGGGCGGCCGCTTTCCGTTGCTGACGCTGATCAGCATGCGCGGCGATTTCGGCGAGGGCAATCCGTGGCAATTCCCGATGGGCCAGGCGGTCGAGCCGGTGCTCGCGGCGATGGGCGTCATCTGCCTGCGGATCGAGCAGCCGGAAGAGGTCGTTCCGACGGTCGAGCGCCGCGCTGACGATGGTGTTTCAGAGCGGCCATGCCGTCGCCGTGCTGCTGACCCAGACGGCTGCTCGGCGCCAAGCAATTCTGAGGACGTGACAGATGTCAGGGAGCGAACACGCAAAAGCCGAGGAAGCGGCGGCGACCGCCGCCCCGGATTTCATCCTCGACCGGTGCGACGCAGTGCCGGCGTTGATCGGCCGGCACCAGGATTTTCTGATCGTCAGCGGTCTCGCCGGGACGAGCCGCGATGTCGCGGCGCTGACCGGCGACGGCGCCGCACACCTATACAATGGCCGGCGCGATGGGGGGCGCGTGCATGATCGGGCTCGGCCTCGCGCTCGCTCGCCCCGACAAGCGCGTGCTGGTCGTGACCGGGGACGGGGAGCTGCTGATGAATGTCGGCGCGCTCGCGACGATTGCAGTGATAAACCCACCCAATCTTGCGATCCTTTGCGTCGATAACGGCCATTACGGCGAGACCGGCTATCAGAAGAGCCATACCAGCCTCGGCGTCGATCTCGAAAAGATCGCCGTCAGGATCGGGCATCAAGGCGTCTCGCACCGTCAAGCGTCGACCGGGAGCTCGCGGACGGCGCCCGCCTTTTGCGCGAAGGCAACGGCGCCGCGTTCGTCCTGTTGCGCGTCAAACCGACCGATCCCCCGGCCTATAAGCGCAACATGGACCCGTCCGCCTGCCGCAACCGCTTCCGCGCCGCGCTGATCGCCATCGGGTCCGAGACGGCGGTTTCGGGCTTGCCCTAGAACCCGGTGTCGCGCTCCATCATCTGCAGGACCGCGATCGCGGCGCGTGTGGCCTGATCGGCGTCGCCGCCCCGGCGGCGGTGCAGTTCGACCACCTGTTCCTGCAGCGCGTAGGCTTCGGCTCGGTCACCTTCTTGCCAAAGGATCGCGGCCAGATTGCCCATGGCCGTGAGGCAGTCGGCGTGCTGGTCGCCAAACTCGCGGCAGGTGATCTCGATGACGGATTCGAGGAGTTCACGAGCCGCGGCGAGATCACCTTGCGATGCAACCGTTCCGGCCAGATTGTTGATCGCGCGCAGGGTCTCGATATCGGCGTCGCCAAAGAGGCTGCGCCGCCCGCCGACGACCTCCTCCTGCAGCAGCCGAGCCTGCGCCAAGTCGCCTTGCGCGGCCAGGGTAACGGCGAGTTTGCCGATTGCCTTCAAGGTTTCCGGATGCTGCTCGCCCAATCGTCGGCGCCGCGCCTCGACGACCTGTTCCTCGAGCCGGCGCGCCGCGATCAGGCGGCCCTGCGCCCACAGGCAGTCGGCAAGGTCGAGCATGGCCGACCATGTTTCCGGGTGGTCCGCGCCGAGCGCCTGGCGCTTCTTCTCTAAGAGGTCTTGCTGTCGCGCGCAGCTAGTTCGGCCGGTATTGCTCACCGCGCCGCCCAATTCAGTCGAAATCTTGTGCCAGCGCCGCGCGCACTGGCTCCGGCAGCACCGCCATGTGTCCGTATTCGGGATGAGCGAACCCGGCGATCGTCTGCGTGCCGGGGGTCTTGAAGCGGGCGACCTGGCTCTCGGTAAAAGGGAATCTGAGGAACTGCACCGAAGACGCCTTGCCGTCGGCGCTGGTATTTTCGCGCGTCGGGTCTGCCTCTCCGCGGATCCGCTCGCCGCCGACCTCGAGAAAAGCGTGGTTCTCGATCCCGCCGAGGCGCGACAGCGTCACAGCCCGCCGCCCCGGATCATCGATCTCGAACATCACCGTAGCGACCAGCTCATTGCCTTGTGGGATCAGCGGATTGTAAGCGGCAAGCTCATCGGCAATTTGCGCTTCGCCGCCTTTCTCGATGTGGAGCATCTCCTGCACCTGGTGCCACATCGTGTCGTAATTCTCGAAGTAGAAGGTGGCAAAGGGCCCGACCTCCAGGCGCCGGTGCCGCTTGATCTCGGTAATCCGCTGGCGCTGCTCGCGCCGAATGGCCGCGTATTCGGCGATCGGCAGAATGGCTTCACGCGTCAACCGCCGCTTGTTCCTCGATAATGTATCCATCACGGCTTCCTCGCTGATGTGTCGGACCACTCCCCGGAAATGCCGTAGGCCCGCGCGAACAGCTCGATCGGATGCATCGAGCGGTCGGGCAGCGCCTCGTCCTTCGCGAGCATTTCCATCTCCTGGTGGATATGCATGCCGGCGAGTGGGCATTCCGAGGACAAGAACCGCTTCGTATTCTTCAACGCCTGCCGCCCGACCGGCCGGCCGACCTTGAGGGCCGTCTCGAAATTTTCTTTGAGAACGCCCCATGACCCGCCATGGCCAGAGCACCGCTCGATCACTGCGACATCGGCATCGGGCAACAGCCGCAACATCTCGGCCGCCTTTTGCCCCATGTTCTGTGCTCGGGCATGGCAGGCGAGCTGCACCGTGACCCCGCCATCCAGCGCCGACAGACCGGGCGCGAGCCCCTCTTTCCGGGCGATATCGACGATGTATTCGCTGATGTCGAAGGTCGACCTCGAAAGCTTCCCGACCGCCGGATCGTCGGGCGCGATCAGCGGCCACTCGGATTTGAGCATCAGCGCGCAGGACGGAACCAGCGCGATGATGTCGTACCCTCGGTCGATCCACCGGCTGAGGGCGGCGGCGACCTGAGTCGCCGCCTTTGCAACCGCCGCGAGGTCGCCCTGCTCGAGCTGCGGCATGCCGCAACACCGCGGGTATACGACTTCGGTCTCGACCCCATTGCGGGCAAGGACGGCGCGGGTCGCCTCGCCAATGCTCGGATTGTTGTAATTGACAAAGCACGTGGCATAGAGGACCGCCTTGCGGCCGGAGGCGGGGGCCGTGCGATCGACTTCGGGCGCCGCGCTCTTCGACCGCATGACAAGGCTGCGCCCGTGATATTTCGGCAGCGCGGCCTGCTTGTCGATGCCGGTGATCTTTTCGAGAAGCGGACGGGTAAGGGCGTTCTCGCGGTCGCTCGCCCAGTTGACGAATGGCGCCACCGCCCCGGCCAGAGCCCCATTGCGGTCGGTTTTCACCAGCTCACGCTGGCTGAACGGAATGCGTCCTTCGCGCCGCTCGACGGCCCGGTAACGCAGCATCACATGAGGGAAATCGACGTTGAACTCGTGCGGCGGGACGTAGGGACACTTCGTCATGAAGCACATGTCGCACAGCGTGCAGGCATCCGCGACCTTCCGGTAGTCTGCCGGCGCTACAGTGTCGAGTTCGCCGCTTGCCGAATTGTCGATCAGATCGAACAACCGCGGGAAGGCATCGCATAAATTGAAGCATCGACGACAAGTGTGGCAGATGTCGAAGATGCGGTGCATCTCGGCTTCGGTTTTCGCCCGATCCGTGAAGTCGGGATCTTCCCATGCGACGGCATGCCGGGTCGGCGCTTCCAGACTGCCTTCTTTCATCCGTAGTGTCTTCTTTTGCTGAAGGCGTCACAAAAAAGGACGCGGGAGCTTGCGCTCCGGCGCCCCCGTTATTCGCCGACGTGGCTCAGATCGCGTCGAGCGCCTTTTGAAAGCGGCCGGCATGAGACTTTTCGGCCTTTGCCAGGGTCTCAAACCATTCGGCAATTTCCTCAAAGCCTTCTTCGCGAGCCGTGCGGGCCATTCCCGGATACATGTCGGTGTATTCGTGGGTTTCGCCCGCAACGGCGGCACGCAAATTATCCGCGGTCGCGCCGATCGGCTTGCCGGTTGCGGGGTCGCCGACCTCCTCAAGATATTCGAGATGGCCGTGGGCATGCCCGGTCTCGCCTTCGGCAGTCGAGCGGAATACCGCCGAGACGTCGTTGTAACCCTCGATGTCCGCCTTTTGTGCGAAATAAAGATAACGGCGGTTTGCCTGGCTCTCGCCGGCGAACGCAGCCTTAAGGTTCTCCTCGGTCTTGGAATTCTTCAGTGACGCCATCCGTCTCTCCACGTCTGCGCAATGGGGGCCGTAAAACCCGGCCGCTCCGATGCCCGAGATATGGATCGACCGCGCCCAACGGCAATAGTTTAGAATCATTTTAACTTGTTGCTGCGGCGTTGTGGCGCGGCGCACGATCCGTCAATGCCGGGTGAGCGACCGCAGTCAAGTGAGGATAAGAATTCGGCGGTCTGGCGCGCGCCCGCGCCGCGATCAGAACGTCTCCGGGCGCACCCGAATAATGACGTCAACCCGGCTGATCTCGGTGCCGGCCGGCGGCAGCGGCAGACTTGTCACCGACAAATCTTCGCCAGGGATATCCTGCAGCTTGCCGGTCGCTTCGCAGAAAAAGTGATGGTGATCGGAGGTGTTAGTGTCGAAATACGAGCGGCCCGGCTCGACGACAACCTCATGCAAGAGCCCACAATCGGTGAATTGATGTAGGGTGTTGTATACAGTCGCCAGCGACACCCGGATGCCAGCGGCGAGGGCTTCGCCGTGCAGTTGCTCTGCCGTAAAGTGACGCTCGCCGTTCTCAAGCAAAAGCCGGGATAACGCAAGACGCTGGCGTGTCGGCCGTAAGTTTACCGCACGCAACCGGGCGAGCGCTGTCGAATGAGGCGGCGTCTTCATGCAGCAAATATAGGCAAAGTCATGGCGGATACAAACAACAATCTTTCGATAAACCGATGCCGATGCGGGTAATTCGACCTCCGCGCGCATCCGCCGCACCTATGGTTTCCCGGCTCACGTGCTGCGCAGCAGTTGAGTGAGCCGGGAATAGAACCGAAAGGCTTCGTTGGCCCTACAGGTTCGCTTGGAAGTCGCTGTAATCGCGAACCTTTTTATAGACCTGCAAGCGGTTGCGTTGACTGTCGGCGACAATGACGCTGTCGGTCGCCGGATCAAACTCGACCGCCGTCGGGAAGCAGAAGCGCCATTGCGGCTCGAGGGTCTTCACCCGGCGCCGGGCTTTCGCCATGTCGGGATTGGCCTCGACGGTCTGCTGGCCCCATTTCGACAAGACCTGGGCGTCGCCGATCAGATTGGTGATCGGCTTTCCCTCGGCATCGAAGACGCAGACCCGATGGTTGCCCCAATCGGTGACATAGATGTCGCCGTCGGTATCCACCGCAACATCGGTCGGATGATTGAGCAGCCCGGGTTTCGGGTACCCGACGATTTCTCCGCCTGCCGAGACGTACGGTCCGAATATGGTCACGGCATAGGAACCCTCGGGCTCTTCAACAGCGCCATATTCGCCGAACTTCATCAGGAACTTGCCCTCGGGGGACAGCTTCTGGACGCGGTGATTCTTCCAGTCGGCGACGTAGATGTTGCCGTCCTTGTCGAGGGTGATCCCCCAAGGCTGGTTGAACTCGCCGTCGCCGCTGCCGGCCCGGCCGCACTTGCCGACGAACTTGCCGTCCGGGGTGAAGACCTGCAGACGGTTGTTGCCGCTGTCGACGACGATGATGTTGCCGCTTTTCTCGACTGCGAGCCCCGCCGGGCGCTGCAGCTCGCCGTCGCCGCTGCCGGTTTTTCCCCATTTTCGCAGGAATTTACCGCTGCTGTCGAACACGGAGATCGTGTTCCTCCAGTCATCCGACACGTAGACATGGTCGTTGTCATCGACGGCAACACCGAATGGCCAGGTGCACTTACCATCGCCCTCGCCGTATTCGCAAAAATCGGCGACGTGTTCTTCTTCGCCGGGACCGCCGAACTGCACCTTGTTGACGTGCATCCCGAAATTATTCTCGTTGCCCCGGTTGGTCGCGTAGAGAACGCCGTTCTTACCAAGACACATCGTTTGCACGTAATTGAAGCCCGGGCCACGGGCGGCGTTACGCCCGATGGCATGGCTCCAATCATAAACTCGTCCTTCCGAAACCGTTGTGAGCGGCATAGCGCTCCTCCTCTTTGATCCGCCTGTTTCCTTACGCTCTGCTCCGCTCCTCCTCCCCGCTGTCCGCACGGCGGGGAGGAGGGCGAAGACCGACTAGCCTGCGTCTAGTTCAGGAAGGCCGGCTGCTCATAGGTGCCGTTGACGATCGGCGCCGGATTGAGCTTCAGCCACTTGTCGAGGATCGTCGAGTAGACGCTGCGGAAGTCCATGTTCGGGTTCATGTCGCCCTGAACCAGATGCTCGGGCTTCAGCGACGGCATTTCGCCGTAATGACCGCCCTTGACCTTGTCGCCGAGCACAAAGGCGACGCCGCCGGCGCCGTGGTCGGTTCCGGAGCCGTTGTCGCGGACGCGACGGCCGAACTCCGAGAACATCAGCAGGATCACGTTGTCGGCGTGGTCGTGTTCGCGCAGGTCCTTCATGAACGCATCGACACCTTCGGTCACCGCGCTCCACAAATTGCCGTGGCCTGGGTTCTGGCCGGCATGGGTGTCAAAAGTGCTGTGATCACAGTAGAAGATGCGGCTGCCCAAATCGGCCAAATGCGTCTGAGCGATGCCCTTGAGCTTGCGGGCGATCGGGGTGTTGGGATACTGCACCGTCGACGAGTACTTCTGCGGCGCCACCTTCAGGATGTCCTCGCCCTTCAACGAATCGATGCCGGTGTCCGCCATGTAGTCCATGACCGCGCCGCTGCCGATCGCCGGCTTGTACATCGCCGCAAAGCGCTCGAGAACCTGCTTGCGCTGCTCGCCCTGAATGGTCGGCAGGAAGCCGTACTTTTCCAGTGGCCCGCCGACGCACGCCACCGGCACGCCCGGCACCGCCAATGACCGCGGCAGACTTGGTCCGAAGCTGACGGTGGTGACGACGTTCTCTTTCTTCGGATCAAATTCGCGCGCGACGCGCCCGAGCCATCCCTCGGTCCCGACCTTCTCCGGCTCGCAAGTGTGCCAGATGTCCATGGCGCGGAAGTGGGACCGCGGCGAACTCCTTCCAACCGACGCCGTGCAGGATGGCGAGCTTGTTGTCATCCCAGAACTGCTTGATCGGCGCCATGTAGTGCGGGATGCCGTAGTCCTTGTCGAGGTGCATGATCTGGTTGTCGGGGATCCCAACCGCCTTCCGGTTATCGCGGTACAGCGGATTGTTGTAGGGGATCACCGTGTTCAGATAGTCGTTGCCACCCGTGAGTTGCAGCACGACTATTACAGGGTCTTTTTGCGTGGTCTGTGTTTCAGGCATGCGTTTTTACTCCCTCATCTGATGAGATTTGGCCGTTAGCCGAACTGATACTCTCTGGTGGCCGCGATCAGCTGCAGCATTTCAGCGGCATGCTGATCCGCGATTTTCGCGTTCGAGTCGCTGTCCCAAGTAACCTGGCCCCATTCCTTGGCCTGGGAAAGCAACTCCTGCTTGGTGTCAGCGCCGACCTCGACCGGGCCGATCTGGTCCAGGCAGCCATCGACGAGCTGCTCGGGGTTCAGCGAGCCATGCTGCTTCAGCCGGCTGATGATCGCTTGGACCCCGGGCAGCGAGGTATCGCCGACCTTTTCCGCGACGAAGTTGACGCGCGCCATCAGCGAGCCGCTGTTGATCCACTCCTTCCCGGTGTGCCAGCCTTCGACGGAGGGCGGATTGAGCAGATCCTGGCCCATATAGGTGGGTTGCATCGAGAGCTGACCGATGCCGGGAGCCG
This sequence comes from uncultured Alphaproteobacteria bacterium, assembly GCA_963698995.1. Classification (GTDB taxonomy): domain Bacteria; phylum Pseudomonadota; class Alphaproteobacteria; order ATCC43930; family CGMCC-115725; genus AP-15. The sequence goes on from CAVOTD010000027.1 coordinate 250,707, forward strand.
GGAGCTCATGGCCGCCGACCAGCCGCAATGTGCTGACCACGACCTCGGCCGGCGACTTCATGTGCTGGAAGCGGGCGTTCTTGAAGAAGTCCGACTTGAACAGCACACGTAGCACGGAGCGCATGTCGAACTTCGAGTCGCGGAAGGCTCCGACCAGGGTGTCGATCGCCTTCTGGTCGCGCGGCGCCTCGATCGGCCAAGCCGGCACCTGCGGCTCGTCGGCGACAAAGAAGTTGTACAGATGCCGGCAGATGAACCTGCCGCAAGCCGGCTGCTGCACGACGATGTCGATGATGTCTTCGCCGTTGAAGCGCCCCTTGTGCCCGAGGAATTCCTTCTCGCCGTCATCGTGATCTTCCGGCCGGTATTCGAATTTCCAGGGGAACCGACCATAGGGTGCACGCGGGATCTTGGTCTCGAAAGTCCAGCCGGTGAAGGCCCGTGAGCATTCACGAACATCCGTCTCGGTGTAATTGCCGGCGCCGAGGCTGAACAATTCGAGCAGTTCGCGGCCCCAATTCTCGTTGACCGCGGTCCCGTGGTTCTGCTGGTTGTCGAGCCAGAAAATCATCGTCGGATTTTTGGCAACAGTGAGCAAAAGATCGCGGTAATTGCCCATGCCCTTCTTGCGGAACAGCTCGATCTGCTCCAACAGCTGGTCGTAATTGTCGACCTTTGAATTGCCCGTGGCGAAGACGTGGTGCCAGAAGAGCGCCATCTTCTCTTCGAGCGGCCGCTTGGTATTCACCAAGTAGTACATCCAATTGACGTTGCCCATCGGCGGCTGGCCGCCGGGAAGCAGCGATGCCGGCTGATAGCGCAGTAATTCGTAGGCGTCGACGGGCGGTTGGCTCTCGGGGTGCAGCAACTCCTCCACCGTAGCGTCGTAGCCCTTGGCGACGCGCGCTTCGAGCTCGTCGCGGCCTGCTCCGAAGCCCGCTCGGCGCATCAGATGCGACATCAAGGCGATATCGTCTTGGTATGCCATTCTTGGTCTCCTCCTTGTGTTGGCCGGTATGTTGGCGATGTGTTGGTCGTTCAGTCTCGAACCAGTGCGGTCGTTCGGCAAAAATGACTCGCGCGGGTAATCCCAAAGCAGGTCTCACCCGCCCCGACCCGCAACCTGTATCCGGAATTGCCCGCCGACGTCGCGACGGGTCTTTGTTGTTGCCGACCTCTTACCCGAAATGGTGCCCTCGGGCGGAGATTTTTCGAATACGCCATCCGTCCCTCGATGCTCTTGGAACGGGCGGTCGCGGGAATGCGGCCGAGCCGATGCGATGAGTTGATTTAGATCCCCGGCGAGGACCGAGTCAACTGCTTAGAAGAATACCAAACTACAAAGACGCGTCGCCGCGATCGACCAGCCGGAAGACATTGCCGCGGCGGTCACGGCGCTTGCGGCCGGTGAAAGTCAATCGCCGGTCTGCAATCGCACGACCAACTCGCGCACCGACGGCACATAGCCGTTCGCATAGAACGGGTCGGAGGCAAAGCGGTAGGCGTTGTGTCCGGCAAACATCAGCTGGTATTCGACGTCGTCCGAGTGCCTGATCGCCTGGAGGGTCTTTTGAATGCAGAAGCTGCGCGGATCGGCCTTCTTGCCGGTCGAGCGCACATCGTTTTGCGCCCAGTTGGAGAACTGACAAGCGCTGAGGCAACCCATGCAGCCGATCTGGTCGGTACGGATCTCGAGCGCCTTCCGCGCGGTGACAAAGATCAGTGTCGAATCGGGCGTGCGCAACGCTTCGGTGAAGCCTGCCGCGACCCAGCCCTCGGCCGACACCTTATCGTGCGCCGTAAGATACACCGTGCGGCCGCGTGCGCCGACGCTGAAGGGCGCAATGTGCTGACCCACCGGTTCGATGGTATAGGCGACCTGACGTTCGGAGCGGTGCCGTAACTCGTTCAAAAACTCGTTGCGGACTGCCGAAGAGTAGAAACCGGTCGGACTGAAGCGATTGAGATAGACGTCGCCGTCGTTAAGGGTCAGCAGCTTGCGCTTCCAGACTTCGGAAATCGGGCTTTCCTGGGTGACGAGTGGGCGCGTTCCGAATTGAAAGGCGATCGGGCCGAGTTCGGGATTGTCGATCCAATCGGTCCATTCGCGCAGATACCAGACCCCGCCCGCCATGAAGATCGGCGTCGCCGCGAGCCCGAAATCGACCATCAGGCTGCGCAACTCGCGAACCCGCGGATAGGGTTCTTCGGGGTGCTGCGGATCCTCGCTGTTGGTGATTCCGTTATGGCCGCCGGCAAGCCAGGGATCTTCGTAGACGACCCCGCCGAGCCACCCGCGGAACCTGTGGTAGGCGCGCTTCCACAAGGCCCGAAACGCGCGTCCTGACGAGACGATCGGATAATAATGAACGCCGTAACGGGCGCAGATCTCGGCAATCTTGTACGGCATTCCGGCACCGCAGGTAACGCCGTGGATGAGGCCTTTGGCCCCCTCCAGAACCCCGTGCAGAACGCGCTCGGCGGCACCCATTTCCCACAGCACGTTCATGTGGATGCGGCCTTCGCCGTTTGAGCGCTCATAGGCCACACGGGCCTGGTGGATGCCGCCGGCGACCGCGTAGGCGACGAGTTCTTCGTGCCGTTCGACCCGCGTCCGGCCGTAATAGATTTGCGGGATCGGCTGCCCGGTTTCGCTGTAGCTGTCGGCATTAACTCCTGAGAAGGTGCCGACGCCTCCGGCCGCCGCCCAGGCTCCGGAGCTTTCTCCATTCGACACCGAGATGCCTTTGCCGCCTTCGACAAGCGGCAGCACTTCCCGCCCGGAAATCACAAGCGGATGGAGCGGTTTCATCAGATCGGTCCGTGTCGCGAGATCTCGGCCGAGCTCGATCCGACCGCCGCCGGTTTTCCAGCGCCGCCACGCGGTGTGGCGCCGTTGAGGCGATCGGGGACATCCGAAAACACCGATGTTACCCCCCAGTCGAATAGCGCGCGCGCCCGTCCGGGGTCATTTACCGTGTAGGCGAGCACGGGATAGCCCAATGTGCGGATCTCGGCCACCATGGCGGGGCGAAGGCGCCGGTGGTCGGCATGAATTGTTGCGCAGCCGAGCCGCTCAGCGACGGCGCGCCAACTCTTCGGTATATCGCGGAACAGGATACCTCGGCGGATGCCGGGCGCGTGGCCGGCAAAAGCCGCCAGCGCCGCCGATTGAAAGCTGGAGATCAATAGCTCGGGTCGATCGGCGGGCTGAATCTGGTTGAGCACCTCGCCAACCACGGTTCCGGTCGCGGCTTCGCGGCCGCGCGGCGATTTCAACTCGATATTAACGCCCAGACGGAGCTCGGCGAGGAGTGTTACCGCCTCCTCCAAAGTGGGCACGCGCTCTTCTGCGAAGGACGGGTCGAACCAACTTCCGGCATCGTGGCGCCGAATCCTGGCGAGAGACAGCGCACCGACCTTGCCGCGGCCATCGGTCGTCCGCTCCAAGCGATCGTCGTGAAAGAGGATCGCGCGGTCATCGGCGGTGAGGCGGACATCGACCTCGACCCACCGGCAACCGAGAGACCTCGCTCGCCGCAACCCGGCGAGGGTGTTCTCGGGCGCCCTCGCGGCAGCGCCGCGATGGCCGATCACGATCGGAAATGTGATGCTCGCGCCCGCCGGGGAGATATCAGGCATCGCGATTCTCGGATGGCGCATCGAGCGGGGGTGAGTCAAAGCCCCGGTCTTCCCGTAAGACCCTGGATCGGGTTCCGGCATCTCGTTTCGCCGCGAGGGGCGAGACTCGCCGGACATTGGGGCTGTCCCGCCCGGCATCGGATCTTGTCAGTTTGCCGCCTTGATCTGCTGTTCCTGGCGCTCCGGCCGCCGCGACCCGAGATCCTCGCCGCTCTCCTGGTCGACTTGCCGCATGCTTAGCTTCACCTTCCCACGGTCATCGAAGCCCAGCACTTTGACCTTGACGGTATCCCCAAGCTTGACGACATCGGCGACCTTGCCGACCCGCTGCGGGGCAAGCTCACTGATGTGCACAAGCCCGTCGCGCGATCCGAGAAAGTTCACAAAGGCCCCGAAATCGACGACCTTTACGACCTTGCCATTGTAGATGACGCCGAGTTCGGGCTCGGCGACGATCCCGCGAATCCACTCGGTTGCAGCCCTCGCGGCGTCGCCGTCGACCGCCGCGACCTTGACCGTGCCGTCGTCGTCGATGTCGATCTTAGCGCCGGTCGTCTCGGTGATCTCGCGGATAACCTTGCCGCCGGAACCGATCACCTCGCGAATCTTCTCCTTCGGGATGCTGAAAGTCGTGATCCGCGGGGCATTATCGCTGACCGTGTCGCGGGCCCCGGTCAACGCCTTTGCCATCTCGCCGAGGATGTGACTGCGGCCCTCGCGCGCCTGGTCCAGCGCGATCCGCATGATCTCCTCGGTTATCGAGGTGATCTTGATGTCCATCTGCAGCGCTGTGACACCCTGGTCGGTGCCGGCGACCTTGAAGTCCATATCGCCGAGATGATCCTCGTCGCCAAGAATATCCGAGAGCACGGCAAATGCTTCCGGCTCTTTGATCAGTCCCATCGCGATCCCGGCCACCGATCGGGGCAGTGGCACTCCGGCGTCCATCAGCGCGAGCGAGGCGCCGCAGACCGAGGCCATCGACGAAGACCCGTTCGATTCGGTGATCTCCGAGACGACGCGGATCGTGTATGGGAAGGCATCCTTGCCGGGGAGCAGAGGCCGGATTGCACGCCAGGCGAGCTTGCCGTGCCCGACCTCGCGCCGTCCGGGCGAGCCCAACCGTCCGGCCTCGCCGGTGGCGTAGGGCGGGAAGTTGTAATGCAGCATGAAGTTTTCGCGGTACTCGCCCTCGAGCGCGTCGATGATCTGCTCGTCTTGTCCGGTGCCGAGCGTCGCGACGACCAGCGCCTGCGTCTCGCCTCGGGTGAACAGCGCCGAGCCGTGGGCGCGCGGCAGAATGCCGACCTCGGACAATATCGGTCGAACCGTGCGGGTGTCGCGGCCATCGATCCGCCGCCCGTCGCGCAAAATGGCGCCGCGCACGATGTCTTTTTCAATGTCCTTGAACAGCTTCAGCGCAAGCGCCCGCTGAGCCTCGTCGGGAAACAGCTCGGCCACTCTCGCCTTCGCCGCGTCCAGCTGGTTGCTGCGATCCTGTTTGCCCTGCGTACGGTAAGCGACGTCGATCAGCGGGCCGACCTCGTGGCGCAGCCGCGCCCTGATTCCGTCGAGTTCCGGCGTCGCGGGCGGCAGGCTCCACGGGTCGCGGGCACAGGTCTCGGCGAGGTCGATGATCGCCTGGATCACCGGCTGAAACTCGCGATGGCCGAAGGTCACAGCGCCGAGCATCACATCTTCGGAAAGTTCCTTCGCCTCGGACTCGACCATCAGGACGCCTTCACCGGTCCCGGCAACGACGAGGTCCAGCTGCGAGCGCGGCAGCTCGCCCGAGGTCGGGTTCAATACGTAGTTGCCGTCGATGTAGCCGACGCGCGCGCCGCCAATCGGCCCGAGAAACGGTATCCCGGAGATCGTCAAGGCCGCCGAGGCGCCGATCATCGCGACGATGTCCGGGTCGTTTTCGAGATCGTGGCTCAGCACCGTGCAGACCACCTGGGTTTCATTGACGAAGCCGGGCGCGAAGAGCGGCCGCAACGGCCGATCGATCAGCCGCGATACCAGGGTCTCCTTTTCGGAAGGCCGACCCTCGCGCTTGAAGAACCCGCCGGGGATCTTGCCGGCGGCGAAGGTCTTTTCCTGATAATTGACGGTCAGCGGAAAAAAGTCCTGGCCGGGCCTGGCGGCCTTCATTGCCACCGCCGTGCAGAGCACCGTGGTGTCGCCATAGGTAGCTAGCACTGCGCCGTCGGCTTGGCGGGCGATCTTGCCGGTCTCGAGCACGAGACGGCGTCCGCCCCAGATCAGCTCCTTACGATAAACATCGAACATTCTGTATCATCCTTTTCGGAAATTTTGGGGACGGCCCGGCCTCGGCGACCCGGGGCGCGCGGACCGTCTGCCCGTAACACGAACAGCGCCGGGTTCGTTGAACCGGCGTTGCCGAAAGCGGGCAAGGTAATCGATTGGCTGCCACATCGATGTGGCCGGAGGCACGTGGTCTCGACACCGTGTCAGCGGCGCAGCCCGAGACGTCCGATCAAGGTCTCGTAACGGCCCACGCTCGATCGTTTGAGATAGTCCAACAGCCGGCGCCGTTGGCCGACCATAACCAGCAACCCACGCCGTGAGTGGAAGTCCTTTTTATGGGTCGACAAATGGCCTGTCAGGTTGCGAATACGCTCGCTGAGAATGGCCACCTGGACCTCGGGGGATCCGGTGTCACCCGCCTTAGCGCCGTATTCGGTGATGAGCGCCTGCTTGCGCTCGGCAGTGATCGACATCAATCCAATTCCTTCAGCGATTGAATACCCGAACCGGGCGAAGACGGCCATCTTCAACCCTGGCCAGGGCGACCAGGGCTGGGCCGTGCCAGGCAGCGACGATCGCTCCTGCCGCGAGCCGCTCCAGATTTTCACATCGGTCGGCGTCGCCCGGTGCTAGCCGCTGCCCATTTCGCAGTCGGGCAGCCTCGTCTGCCGTCAAGACCAAACCCGGGATGTCGTCCAGCGCGGTCTCGAGCGGCAGCAGATACCTGCAATTCGCTGTAATATGCCCATGCTCGGCAATCGAATCCAGTGCGATCGCTTGGTTTTCCGTAAAGCGTCCGACCGACAGACGGCGCAGCTCAGCGATGTGGGCACACGTTCCGAGCGCCGCGGCGAGATCGCGGGCGAGAGCGCGGATATAGGTTCCTTTACCAACGAGCGCCTCGCAATCGGTATGATCGCGGTCGGGCATCGCCACGAGCCGCAGCTCGGCTATCTCCACCAATCGTTCGCGCGGGATCGATGGGGTAGCGGCTCTGGCGAGCCGATACGCCCGTCGCCCATTGATCTTGAGCGCCGAGTAGGCCGGCGGCCGTTGCCGGATCGTGCCGAAGAAGCGGGGTAGCATCGCCTCGATCGCTTCGCGGGTCGGGCGCGACGAAGATTCGCCGATGACCTCGCCCTCGCGGTCGTCGGTTGCGCGGGCGACGCCCCAACGGACACGAAAGCGATAACGCTTGCGCCCAGCCATCGCGTAGGCGGTGGTCTTGGTGGCTTCGCCGATCGCGATCGGCAGCACGCCGGTTGCCAGTGGGTCGAGGGTCCCCGCATGTCCGACTTTTGTTCCGGCATAGCGTCGGATGATCTCGACGACCCGGTTTGAGCTGAGGCCGAGCGGCTTGTCGACGACGAGCCAGCCGTGGAGACCGGCATCAGTTTTCATCTTTGCGGTCCTCGGACCGCGGCTCGAGGTCGCGCGCAACCTCGGGCCGCGCCAGCAACACCGCGATTCGATCCGCTCGATCAAACGAAGCGTCGAGCGCGAAAACGAGGTCTGGCGTGTTGCGCAATGCAACTTCCCGCGCCACCCGTCCCTTCAAGAACGTTGCGCTGCGCTTGAGTGCCGCGACGATTTCCGGTGCGTTTCTGCCGGCGAGCGGCATGACAAACGCGGTCGCCTTGCGCAGATCGGGGCTCATCCTGACTTCGGTGACGGTGACGCACGCGTTCTCCAGCGCCGCGTCGCGACATTCGCCTTCACTCAAAATTTTCGCCAGCACATGCCGTAGCTCTTCGCCGACCCGAAGCTGACGCTGACTGGCCCCCGCAACCGGTTCGGTTTCGCTCGTAAATTGCTGCTGGTCGCGTCGTCTCTTCGCCATGCTCAATCGTGTCGGCGCTCACACCCTGCCAGCCGGGCTCGGGCTCGAAGAGGGGTTACAACGCACGCGCCACTTCTTCTACTTCGAAGCACTCGATGACGTCGCCTGTCTGAATGTCTTGATAGTTTTCAAAGGCCATGCCGCATTCGTAGCCCTGATTGACCTCGCGGACCTCGTCCTTAAAGCGCTTCAACGACTTGAGCGATCCTTCGTGGATCACGACGTTGTCGCGCAAAAGGCGTACTTTGGCGCCTCGCCGGACAGAGCCCTCAGTCACCATGCAGCCGGCGACTTTACCCACTTTGGTGATGTTGAAGACCTCGCGAATCGAGGCGTTACCAAGCAAACGCTCGCGCAGCGTCGGCGAGAGCAATCCGGACAGCGCATTGCGCATGTCGTCGATCAGATCGTAGATGATCGAATAATAGCGGATCTCGACACCGTCCCGGCGCGCCAAATCCCGCGCCTGCGGATTGGCCCGAACGTTGAACCCGATGATCACCGCGTCCGACGCCTTGGCGAGGATCACGTCGCTTTCGTTGATCCCGCCGACCGCAGAATGCAGCACCCGAACCGCTACCTCGCTGGTCGACAGCTTTTCGAGCGAGCCGACGATTGCCTCGAGGGAGCCTTGCACATCCGATTTGACGACGGCAGGCAGTTCCCTGGCGACGCCGGCCGCGATCTGCGAGAACATCTGCTCGAGGGTACCGCGCGCCCCGGACACCACGGCCGCGTCGCGCCGGCGGCGCTGGCGGAAATCGGCGATATCGCGCGCCCTGCTCTCATTCTCCGCAACGACGAAATCGTCGCCCGCTAGAGGTGTTCCGTTGAGGCCCAGCACCTCTACGGGGCTCGACGGACCGGCCTCTCGCAGGTTTTGGCCACGCTCGTCGACCAGCGCCCGAACGCGACCCCATTCACTGCCCGAAACAAAGATGTCGCCGACGTGCAAGGTGCCGCGCTGAATAAGCACGGTGGCCACCGCACCTCGTCCGCGTTCGAGCTTGGCCTCGAGCACCACACCTTCGGCTGGGCGGTTCGGATTGGCCTTGAGGTCGAGCAGTTCAGCTTGCAGCAGGATCGCCTCTTCCAGCCTGTCGAGATTGGTCTTCTTGAGGGCCGAGACCTCGATGTCGAGCACCTCGCCCCCGAGCTCCTCGACGACGATCTCGTGTTGCAGCAGTTCCTGGCGGACGCGATCGGGTCTCGCCTCCGGCTTGTCGATCTTGTTGATCGCGACGATGATCGGGGCTTGGGCCGCTTTGGCGTGGCGGATCGCTTCGACGGTCTGCTCCATGATCCCATCGTCGGCCGCGACCACCAGCACCACGATGTCGGTGACGTTGGCGCCGCGCGCGCGCATAGCGGTAAAAGCCTGATGGCCCGGCGTATCGATAAACGTGATCTGCTTGCCGCTGCGCAAGCCGACGCGGTAGGCGCCGATATGCTGCGTAATGCCGCCGGCCTCGCCGCCGACGACGTCGGTCTCGCGCAGCGCATCGAGCAGCGAAGTCTTGCCGTGGTCGACATGACCCATGACGGTAACCACCGGCGCCCGGGCTTCGAGCGCCTCGGGGGCGTCATCCTCGCCGCGCAGTCCGACCTCGACATCGGCCTCGGAGACACGCCGCAGGCGATGGCCAAACTCGGTGACGATGAGTTCGGCCGTGTCGGCGTCGATCACCTGATTGATCGTCGCCATGACACCCATGCGCATCAACGACTTGATGACGTCGGCGCCACGCTCGGCCATGCGGCTCGCCAGCTCCTGGACGGTGATCGTCTCGGGCACGACGACCTCGCGGACAACCTTGATCTGTTCCTGTTCACCGTGATGCAGCCGCAGCCGCTCGCGCTCCCTTGCCCGGCGGACCGACGCCAGACTGCGCATCCGCTCTCCTTCGTCGCCGGAAAGCGCGCGGGTGACGGTCATTTTTCCGGTGCGGCGGCGTGCGTCCTCGCGGCGGATCGGCGTCGCTGGCTTCTTGACGTCGGGGCGCGCCCCGCGCCGCGGCCCTGTCGCCGGCTCGTCTTCCTCTTCGATCGGAACCGCGACCTTGCCTGCGGCGGCCAGCGCCGCCACTTTGGCGGCCGCTGCCTTGCCGGCGCGCTCTGCCACTTCGCGGCGCGACTCTTCCTCCTTGCGCCGTTGCGCCTCCTCTTCGGATCGCTTGCGCGCCTCCTCTTCGGCGCGGCGGCGCGCCTCTTCCTCGTCAGCCTTCCGGCGCGTTTCCTCCTCGGCCTGGCGGCGCGCTTCCTGGACCGCGCGTTCTTCTTCCTGCCGGCGACGGTCGGCCTCGGCGAGTGCGGCCAGCCGCCTTGCTTCCTCGTCGGCCTTGCGGGCGTCTTGCACGGCGCGGGTACGTCCCGCCCGTTCCTCGGCGGTCAGCGCGCGGGCAATCACTACGGGGCGGCGCGCCGGCTCCGGCGCTGCCGGCAGCTCGCGCGCTACCGCGGGTGAGGCTTCGAACTCGGCTTGCCTCAGCCAATCCAGGGGCGATGGCGCGTTTCTTGCGCACCTCGACAGTCACCGTCTTCGATCGCCCGTGCGAGAAGCTTTGCCGCACCTGCGCAGTCTCGACGGGCTTGCGGAGCTCCAGCCTGCCGCCGCTGCGGCCAAGGGTCAGAGGCCGCTTCGGCTCTCGTTCGGTCGCGTCCTGCTCTTGCTCGTTAGCGTCGCTCATCTCGATCCAATACCACCGTCTTGTCGTGCCGGTCGGACCGCGGCGTGTCCTACCCCTCGATCGACTACCGCTCCAGAGCGAAAGCCGGCGATCTTTTCCGCATCGGCGATTAGCCGGTCGCTCAACCCGCCGCCGCCGAGCGCCACGTGTACCACATGAGGGCGACCGAAGACCGCGCCGATCTCCGCCGCCGTCAACACGCTGGCCAGTGGCAAATTGCGTCCGACAGCGCGGATCTTGCCGCGCCCGCCCTCGGCCCCATCGAGCGCCGCCAGCAACAACGCGGCCTTCCCGGCTCGGACGGCCTCGCAGACCTTCTCAAACCCGGCAACTGCGAGACCGGCCCGGCGCGCCAGACCGATCGCATCGCAGCAGCGGCGCGCCAGCAGCCCCTCGACGCGATCGGCCAGCCCCGGCGGCACGGCAACCGGTCTTCTCGCCGCACGCGTGAACAGCCGCTTCGCCACCGCGTGTTCGACTATATCGCGGCGCGGCGTCAACCACAAACCCCTGCCGGGAAGCTCAGCGGCGGCATCAGAGACGAGTTCTCCGCTCGGCCCGACGACAAAGCGCAGCAGCGCCGAGCGGTCGCGAATTTCACCGGTGGCGATACAGCGACGCTGTGGCTGGGCTGCCGTCGGTTTCCGGTCGCAACAGCGGGCCGCGGCGCTCTCGTTAATACCCGTCGCGTTTACTCCTGCTCGGCGGTTTGTGGGGGATTTTCCGCATCTTCGTACCAGTGAGCTCTGGCTTGCATGATCAGCGCGTTCGCCTCTTCGAGGTCGAGCTTGACGCCGCCCTTGTCAGACCCCTCGAAAAGCTCGACGAGTTCGTCCCCGGCGAGGCCGGCGAAATCGTCGAGGGTCTTGATTCCATTCTCACCGAGAGCCACCAGCATGCCGGGGGTCAGCCGCTCGAGCGCCGCAAGCTCGTCGTCGACACCGAGTTCGCGACGCCGTTCCTCGTATTCTCGATCGCGTCGTTCGAGCGAAACACGGGCGCGCTCCTGCAGCTCGGCGGCCACGTCGGCGTCGAACCCCTCGATATCGGCAAGGTCCTCCAACGGCACATACGCCACTTCTTCGAGCGACGTGAACCCTTCGGTGACCAGCAGATGAGCGATCACATCATCAATGTCGAGCGCATCGATGAACATCTGACTGCGGCTGCGGAATTCCTCGGTCCGCCGCTCCGACTCCTCGGCTTCGGTCAGAATGTCGATGTCCCACCCGGTAAGCTGTGAGGCGAGGCGAACATTCTGGCCGCGCCGACCGATCGCCAAACTGAGCTGATCGTCGGGCACCACGACTTCGATGCGCCGCTGCTCCTCGTCCATCACCACCTTGGCGACTTCGGCCGGGGCGAGCGCGTTGACGACAAAGGTCGCCGGGTCGGGCGACCAGGGAACGATATCGATCTTTTCGCCCTGCAATTCGCCGACGACCGCCTGAACGCGGCTGCCCCGCATACCGACGCACGCGCCGACCGGATCGATGCCGCTGTCGCGCGAGATGACCGCGATTTTGGCGCCGACTCCCGGGGTCGCGCGCCACCGCTTTGATCTCGATGATGCCGTCATAAATTTCCGGCACCTCCTGAGCGAACAGCTTGGCCATAAATTGCGGGTGGGTGCGCGACAGGAAAATCTGCGGCCCGCGCGGCTCCTGGCGGACATCATAAACGAAAGCCCGGACCCGCTCGCCTTGACGAAAGCTCTCGCGCGGCAGCAGCTCGTCGCGCCGCAGCATCGCCTCGGCACGGCCGAGATCGACGACGACATTGCCAAACTCGACCCGCTTGACGAGCCCGTTGACGATCTCGCTGACCCGGTCCTTGAACTCGTGGAATTGTCGTTGGCGCTCGGCGTCCCGGACCTTCTGCACGATCACTTGCTTTGCCGTCTGGGCGGCAATTCGGCCAAAATCGATCGGCGGCAACGGATCGGTGATGAAATCGCCGATCTCGGCTTCGGGGTTCAGCTGCTGAGCAGCGGCGAGCGGAATCTGGGTGGCCTCGTTTTCGATCGTGTCTGCCACCTCGCGGAAGCGCAGCAGGCGTATTTCGCCATTGCGCCGGTCGATCTCGGCGCGGATGTCGTATTCCTGACCGTATTTGGAGCGGCCCGCCTTCTGGATCGCCTGCTCCATTGCTTCCAACACCTCGTCGCGATCGATACCTTTGTCGCGAGCAACGGTGTCGGCGACTTGCAGCAATTCCGGACGGGCGTAGGTGACGGTGCTTTCCATGGCGTTCTCGGGTTTGGTCGTCGGTTTGTGAGCGGCAGCTGTTTTCTTGCCGTGTGTTCGGGGTCAGTGTTTTCGCGGTCGGGGTACGGGTCTTGGCGGGCCGGATTGCCGGCCGCCGCGGCGCGCCATCGCCACTAGATCGTCGGAAAGGACGAGCTTGGCCCGGGCCACGGCGTCGAGCGGCAATTGCGTCTCGCCGATCTCGGTAGCCAGGCGAAGCTTGCTGCCTGATGTCCCGAGCAGGCGGCCCGCGGAAACGCTTGCGGCCGTCTATCGGCCGCGGCGAGCTCGATCTTGGCCTCGAACCCACTGAAGCGATCGTAGTCCTCGCTCCGCACCAGGGGACGATCGATCCCCGGAGAGCTGATCTCGAGCACGTAGGCAGCCGGCTATCGGCTCGGCGACATCGAGCAGGGCGGAGACCGAACGGCTGATCTGGGCACAATCTTCGACCGTCATCGGCTGGTCGTCGCGCCGCTCGGCCATCACCTGGAGTGTTGCCCGGCGGCCACTCGTGATGACCACCCGCACAAGGCGGTAGCCCATCTCGTCGAGCGAAGGCTCGATCGTTTGCGCGATACGGTTCGTGTCCACCAAGAACCCGGATCTCTCCTAAACCAGCAATTCACCGGCAGATTTGGTTGGCCAAGTCGGGGACGCGCACGTCACTTCGATCGATACTCGGCTGACCAAAACAAAAAAAGTGGGCCGTCGGCCCACCCGCGATGCGGTCCGCACGACGGACCCTATTGAAGTGTTACGATATAGTGAAAACCTGCCGACCGCGCAAGAGCTTTGCGCTCACGATCCGGCACGCGGCCTCCGCTTCGCCCGCAGAAAAGCTTGAAGAACGTCCGGCCGCCCGGGCCTTTTCCTCGTATCGCGTCGGTGACCAATCGAATGGGCGCTCGCGCCAGTCGCCGGGACGACGAGCCAGCCATTCGAAGGCGGGGTGATCGGTGAGCCGCTCGAGCATCCAGCAAAGATAGCCTTGATCATCGGTCGCAAGCCGCAGTTCGCCATTGTCGGTCGTGATTTCGGCCAGTCCGTCGAGCGTCTCGCGTGACACGAGACGGCGCTTGTGGTGACGCGGTTTCGGCCAAGGGTCAGGAAACAAGATGAAGACCCGCTCGATCGAGGCGGGCGCCAAAGCAGCAATCAACAGCCGCGCGTCATCGGTAAAGATCCGAATATTGTCGAGGCGCCGGCGCTCGATTTGCGCGAGCAGTTTGACTATCCCGTTTTCGAAGATCTCGCAGCCGATGAGCCCGATTTCCGGATGATTTTCGGCCTGTCGCGCGAGGTGCTCGCCACCGCCAAAACCAATCTCGAGCCACGTCGATCGCCGCCCCGCGCCAAACAGTGCCTCGCTGTCGAGGCGGCCCGATGATGGCACGCTTACCGCAAATCGCGGCAGTAATTCGTCGATCAGCCTTTTCTGCCCAGGGCGCAGCGTTCGAGCGCGCCGCCGGCCAAAGAGAACCCGGACAGGCTGCGGGGCGGGGAAGGTCAGAAAGCGCGCTGCAGCTCGTCGACCAGATCAACCCGTTCCCAGGAGAAACCGCCATCGGGGTCGGGCTGACGGCCGAAATGGCCGTACGCGGAAGTGCGCGTATAAATCGGCTTGTTCAGGTCGAGATGCGTGCGAATCCCGCGCGGCGACAGATCCATCAGCTCCTGCAGCACCAAAGCGAGCTTTTGCTCGTCCGCCGCTCCGGCGGTATCGACATAGAAGGACAGCGGCTTGGCGACGCCGATCGCATACGCGATCTGTATCGTGCAGCGTTCCGCCAGTCCGGCGGCGACGACGTTCTTCGCCAAATAGCGCGCGGCATAAGCGGCCGAGCGGTCGACCTTGGTCGGGTCCTTGCCGGAGAACGCGCCGCCGCCGTGCGGCGCCGCACCGCCATAGGTATCGACGATGATCTTGCGGCCGGTAACGCCGGCATCGCCGTCGGGGCCGCCTATCACAAAACGGCCGGTCGGGTTAACGAGAAAGTTCTGTTCCTCGCACATCCAGCCCTCGGGCAAGGTTTCGAGAACGTAAGGTCGTACAATCTCGCGCACCTCCTCGGTTTCGATCCGGTCGGAATGCTGGATCGACACGACGATCTTGGTCGCCCGCACCGGCTTGCCATCGACGATATTGCAGGGTTACCTGGCTCTTCGCATCGGGACCCAGCAATGGCGTCCGCTGGGCATGCCGAGCCTTGGACAGGCGAGCGTAGGATGGCGTGCGCGTAGAAGATCGGGGCCGGCATCAGATCGGGCGTCTCACCGCAAGCATATCCGAACATCATCCCTTGGTCGCCGGCGCCCTCGTCTTTGTTGCCGGAAGCGTCGACCCCTTGCGCGATATCCGACGACTGGCCGTGGATCAGACATTTGACCGCGGCCGATTGCCAATGAAAATTCTCCTGTTCGTAGCCGATCTCGCGAATCGCCTTGCGCGCCACCTCGATCAGCCTTTCGCTGGTGATCGAAGCCGGGCCGCGGACTTCGCCGGCGAGCACCACGCGATTGGTCGTAACCAGCGCCTCGACGCCACACCGCGCTTGTGGTTCGACAGCCAGAAAGGTGTCGACGATCGCGTCGGAAATGCGGTCGCAAATCTTGTCGGGATGGCCCTCCGACACAGACTCGCTGGTGAACACGAAATCGCGGTTGGCCAAAGGACTGCCTTTCCGAAAGCCTCAAGAAAAACGCAGCGTAGCGAGTGGGCGTTGATGCAACCTTGCGCCAGGAGCGTCAAGGGTCGATTTTCTCGCGGGCGATCGCCCGGCCTGATCGGCAGCGCTACGCTCCGGAAACCCGCTCGCCGCCGCCTGCCAGGGCCCGGGCGAGTTCGAACAAGCGGCGCCGCAAAGCCGGATCGTCGATCCTGTAATAGGCGCTGACCAGCTCGACGGTCTCGCGCCGGCGCAGCGGATCGGAGTCGAACGCCTCCGCCGCGGGCTCGGCAAACCCTGCCGGGATCGCCGGCGCGCGCACCGGGTCCATATCGTCGAAGAAGAAGGAAACCGGTACATCCAATACTCGGCTCAGATCGTGCAGCCGGCTGGCGCCGATCCGATTGGCGCCGCGCTCGTATTTCTGCACCTGCTGGAAGGTCAACCCGATCGCCTCTCCAAGCCTCTCCTGGCTCAGGCCGAGCATATTCCGGCGGAGCCGCACGCGGGAGCCGACATGGACATCGATCGGGTTCGGCTTGTCGCCCTTTCGGCGCCCGGGGCGCCGGGTCTGTTGTTGCATCGCCATTGGTCGATCGCCCTAGCGGAAATAGTAGGAGTGTTTTGATAAGGCACCCGGTCGATTGCGGTCAACAACGAGTGTTAACGCGGCCTAACCGGTTGCATTTCTAAACCATTATTTGCAGGCAATTCTCGGAGGTGCTCCGGAGGCGATTAGCGGAACCGAAACACAACCGTGAGTGCTCCGAGGAGTAGCAGCGCAAGGAAAATCCAATCGCCGCCCCGAGAGTAGAGCGTCGTCGGCCCTGCGGCCGGCAACGGAAGATCGGCATAGCCGACAGTGTCGAGATCGATGCGCGCGACAACGCGGCCTGCCGCATCGACCACCCCGCTGACTCCGTTGTTGGCAACGCGCACCAGCGGCAATCCTTCTTCGACGGCGCGCGTCCGGGCGATCGCAAAGTGCTGAAAGGGGCCGGAGCTTCGTCCGTACCAGGCATCGTTGGTGATATTCAGCAGCCAGCCCGGCCGGTCCGCTTCATCGACGATCGCCCCCGGGAAAATCGCTTCGTAGCAAATCAGCGGAGCAAACGACGGAAGCCCCGCCAGCTCGATCGTCCGGGGGCCAGGACCGGACGAGTAATCGAGGTTTCCGGGGGTGATCTTCTGCACCGGCAAAACATTGCGGAACGGCACGTATTCGCCGAATGGGACCAGGTGCGCTTTGTCGTAGCGGGCGACAATTTCACCAGCTTGATTTATCGCATCGAGGCTGTTCCAGATCTGCCCGATGGCGCCTGTGGCCGGTGCCGCCCGTACCGCGCCGGTGATCACGTAACCGCGGCTTGGCGCGACAGCGCCGATCTCCTGCCGGTGGTATGCGTCGCGCCCGAGCAGGTAGGGGGTAGCCGCCTCAGGCCACACCACCGCCGCGATTCGACGAGCGGCCGGGGCGCTGCTGAGATCAAGGAGCAACCGGAAATTACGTTGCGCGGCAGCCGGGTCCCACTTCATCGTCTGCGGGATCGAGGGTTGCACGATTCGCAGCCAAATGCCGCTTTCGGTCGTCGGGGCGGTTGCCAATCGGATGGCACCTGCGAGGCCCGGCAACAGGACCAGCAGCCCCGCAGCGATCACCGGGGCCAATCGCCGCCCCGGCGATGTCGGCGCCAGCAATGGTATCCCGAGAAGGGCGGGTAGCGAGGCGGCAAGAACCGTCAGGAAACCAAGCCCGTAGATCCCGACCCAGGCGGTGCTCTGCAGCATCACGAGCGCCCCGGGGAAGCCCCCGGACCAGGCGTAGCCGATCAGATTCCACGGCAGCCCGGTGAATGCATGTCCGCGGACCCACTCGGCCGCGCTCCAGGCGATTGCAAAAGCCACGATCCTCGCGGCGCCCCGCAATCTCAGGTGTTTGACGAAGAGATTGGTGGCCAGCAACGCCAGGCCAACGTAAAGTGCCAATGCCGCCGGGAGTCCGGCCGCAGCCACCGGCACCAGCCACCAGAAATTGGCGATATCGACAAACAGGGCCGCAGCGATCCAATAAAGGCCGCTGACGAAAAAACCGAAGCCAAAGGCGTAACCCAGGCGAAAGGATGCCCACGAACCGGCGCTGCCCTCGTCCAACCACAGAAGGCCCGGGAATGCGACCAGCAGAAGCGGTGTCAGGTCGATCGGCGGAAGCGTTGCCGTCGCGCCGATGCCGAGCAAAAACGCGAGGCCGAAGCGCCGCCATCCCGACATCGCGGCGAGCCGGTAAGCCAGGCCGCAGAGCGGGGTCTCGACCCGGGAGCCGGGCTGGATCCGTAAAACCGATGCCTCAGGCATTATTTGCGCCCCCGCCGCCGGTCTCTGCCGGCGGGCGGCGCACGCGCAATCGCTTGATTCTACGCGGATCGGCGTCGAGCACTTCGAATTCGATGCCCGAGGGATGGGCGATGACTTCGCCGCGCTTTGGCACGCGGCCGGCGAGGCCGGAGACCAGTCCGCCGAGCGTGTCGACCTCTTCTTGGTCTCCGATAGGGCGCAATCGGATGCCCTGGCGTTGCTCGAGCACTTCGATCGGAGTGCGCGCGTCGGCAATCAAACTCCCATCGACCCGTTCGACGAGGTTAGGCCCGTCTGCGACGTCATGCTCGTCCTCGATTTCCCCGACGATCTCCTCGATCAGATCCTCGATCGTGACCAGCCCGTCGATGCCGCCGAATTCGTCGACAACCATCGCAATATGGGTCCTCGCCTGGCGCATCTGGACGAGGAGATCGAGGATCGGTACCGAGGGCGCGACGAACAGCACCTTGCGAAGGATCGGCGCCAGTCTCGTCTCACGCCGCTCCGCCACCGGGCCGAGCACATCCTTGACGTGGATGAAGCCGATGACATCGTCGAGCGTCTCGCGATAGATCGGGACCCGCGAATGTCCCTGCTCGACCATGCATTTGACGACATCGGGAAACGGCGTCTCGACGTCGAGCGCGACGATGTCGACGCGCGGCACCATCGCGTCCGCCGCAGTCTGGTCATGGATCTTGAGGACATTGCCGATCAACAAGCGCTCATGGCCGCTCAGCGGGCGGGGGTCGTCGGCGACCGGCTCCTCGATCATCTCGTCGATGGTTTCGCGCAAACTCTCGCCATTGCGCGGGCGCCGGATCAGCCGGAGTATGCTACGCAGACGGCCAAACGATCGATCGTGCTCGGGCTGACCGTTACCTCCTGGCGGCTCGGGATCGCTCATGGCTCGGCCAGTTCCGGTTCGATAGCCGACAGGGCGTCACGATAGGGATCCGGAGCCCCGAGCTGCGCGAGGATCGAGCGTTCCAACGACTCCATGATCGCCGCCTCGGCTGGCGTCAGGTGATCGTAACCGAACAGGTGAAGGACGCCGTGGGCGACCAGATGGCTTACGTGATCGGCGAGCGGTTTTCCCTGCTCGGCTGCTTCGCGCTGCACCGTTTCCAGAGCCAGCACGACATCGCCTAGCAGAACCGGCGCGCCAACCGGGACCGGAGTCGCCGCGTCCCAAGCCGGAAACGCTAGTACATTTGTCGGCGCATCCTGCCCCCGGTAATCACGGTTGAGACGCTGCTGCTCGGCCGCGTCGGCGAGGGTAATGCCGAGCTCGACCGGTGCCTGCCATGCGCGCCCGGACGCCGCGAGCACTTGCGTCACCGCGATTTCGGCGGCGTTGCGCGCAAGGCATTCAACCGCCGGGCAAACCCGGCACCAGCCGGTGCAGCTGACGGCGACATCGATCGTACAGATCAAATCCATCACGATTGACCAGAGCGCATCGCACGCTCGCGCGCCTCGTATGCGCGAACAATGCGCGCGACGAGTTCGTGCCGGACCACATCGCTATCGCTAAACCGTATGGTGGCGATTCCGTCGACGCCGCTCAAGGTGTCGAGCGCTTCGGCCAGACCCGAGCGGGCGCCGGCGGGCAGATCCACTTGGGTCGGATCACCGGTCACCGCCATGCGCGAGGCCTCTCCGAGCCGGGTCAGAAACATCTTCATCTGTACCGGCGTGGTGTTCTGCGCCTCATCGAGGATCGCGAAAGCGCGCGACAGCGTGCGCCCGCGCATGAACGCGAGCGGGGCCACCTCGATCTCGCCGCTACCGAGCCGCCGCGCCAGTTGATCCGCCGGCAACATGTCGTTCAGCGCGTCGAAAATCGGCCGCAGGTAAGGATCGACCTTGTCGCGCAAATCGCCCGGCAGGAAACCTAGCCGCTCGCCCGCCTCGACAGCGGGCCGCGTCAGGATGATGCGCTCGACGCGTCCGCTCATCAGGAGATCGACTGCGGCGGCTACCGCGAGGTAGGTCTTGCCAGTGCCGGCCGGCCCAAGGCCGAAGACGAGGTCGCTTTCGCGCAGCGCTTTAATATAGGTGGCTTGGCCCGGCGACCGCGCCGTGATACGCCGCTTGCGGGTGCGGAACACCGGGTCTTCGCGCCAAAGGCTCAAGCTCTTGTCGCCGAGTTCGGCCTCGGCCAGCCGAATGGCGGCCTCGACCGCCGGCAGATCGACCTCCTGTCCGCGTTTGAGGCGGTCATAGAGCTGAGACAAGGCAAGATGGGCGGCCTCGGTCGCCGACGCCGGGCCCGAGATCGCGAGCCGGTTGCCGCGGGTTACAACGGACACGCCGAGTTGCCGCTCAATACGGTCGAGGTGCTGATCGCGTTCCCCGTAGAGCAGAGGCAGCAGCAGATTGTCGTCGAATTCCAGCTGCGTGCGCCCTCCGGCCAGTTCGCCACTGACGATCTCGGGCGACAGCCCGGTCATTGCGCCACACCGGCAAGCCGGCCCGACAGGCTGTTGGTGCCGGCATCGGTGATCAGCGCAGGCAGGATGTCGCCAATCCCTTCCGCGGCGGCTGCGACATGCACGCTCTGCAGATAGGGGCTGCGTCCGACCAGCTGGCCGGCGTGCCGGCCCGACTTTTCGAACAGGACGGGCAGGATGCGACCGACGCACGCCTCGTTAAACTGGCGCTGTTGCTTCGACAGCAGCTGCTGCAAAGCAGCGAGTCGCTCGGACTTGACCGGTTCCGGAACCTGCTTGGCAGCCGCCGCCGCGGGGGTTCCGGGCCGCGGCGAATATTTAAAGGAGAAGGCTTGAGCGAAAGAGACCGCACCGACGAGATCGAGTGTGGCGCGGAAATCCTCGTCGCTCTCGCCGGGATGACCAACGATCAGATCGGTGGACAAAGCGAGATCGCCGCGCGCTGCCCGCAGGCGATCGACAATCCGACGGTAGTCGGCGACGGTGTGTCGCCGGTGCATCATCGCGAGCACGCGGTCCGAACCGCTTTGCACCGGCAGGTGCAAGAACGGCATAAGCCGGGGGACTTCACGATGGGCGGCAATCAACTGGTCGTCGACGTCGCAAGGATGCGAGGTCGTATAGCGAATCCGTTCGAGCCCGGGCAGTTCGGCGAGCTGGCGGATCAGCGCGCCCAACCCGGCTTCTCTGCCATCGGCGCCGGGGCCGTGATAGGCATTGACGTTTTGCCCGAGCAGCGTGATCTCACGCGCCCCGCTGCGAACGAGACGGCGCGCCTCGGCCAAAACCTGCATGACCGGACGCGAGTATTCCGCACCTCTAGTATAGGGTACGACGCAAAAGCTGCAGAACTTGTCGCAGCCTTCCTGCACGGTCAAGAAAGCAGTAACACCAGTCGGGCCGGCGGCGTCGGGCAAGAAGTCGAATTTACGCTCCGCCGGAAAGCTCGCGTCAAACACCCCAGCGCCCTCGGTTCGTAGGGCGCGGGCGACGAATTCGGGCAACCGATGATAGCTCTGCGGGCCAAATACGAGGTCGACGCAAGGCGCGCGGCGTTTTATTTCGGCGCCCTCGGCTTGCGCCACGCAACCGGACACCGCGACGATCATCCGGCCGCCACGCCCAGCCTTGGCAATTTTAAGCCGGCGGATCGTCCCCAGTTCGGAGTACAACTTTTCCGCCGCTTTTTCCCGAATGTGGCAAGTGTTCAGGATGACGAGATCGGCATCCTGAGGCACCTCGGCGACCGCATACCCGAGCGGCGCCAGAAGGTCGGCCATACGCCCCGAAATCATAGACATTCATCTGGCAGCCATATGTCTTGATATAGACGCGCTTTAACGCGTCCCGAGCCGCCCCTGGCGTGGTTGCTGTGTCGGTCATCCGGGGGCGCCCTGCGCGATCGCGGCCGGGAGCCTTCGCGGAACTGGCGAGCGGGCCACCGGAGCCGGCGGTTCCGGCATCGGCTGCGGCCGGCCGAACAGCGCGCCGGCGACGCCTCCCGCGATCCGGGCGTGGCAGTAGCCGGCCAACGCCTTGCGCGATCCGCAATCGGTAAGAGATGTCGGCGGGTGGAATTCGACCACCGCCTCGACAGTCCCGAGCCCTATCATGCTCCAAAGGTGCGGCGCCAGATTGACGTCACCGTACCATGCGAAGAACGGTCGATATAGCCTTCCGATAGGCATCCCATCGAGCCGAGTATAAGCGAGGGAGACCGGCTGCACGGTTATCGCGGGAAAGTCCTTTTCCTGCTGTGCGGCGCCGAACAATGCGCTTTTGAACGGCAGCACGCGATTGCCGTCCCCGCTTGTCCCCTCCGGAAACAGAATCAATGCATCGCCGGCGGCCAGCCGCTGGCTGATGGCGTCGCGCTGGCCGGCGGTGCTGCGCACCTGCCGGTCGACAAAGACGCTGCGCTGCAACTTGGCGAGCCAGCCGAAATACGGCCAATCCGCGACTTCGGACTTGGCGATAAAAGATCCGGGAATGACCGAGCCGAGGATCGTGATGTCGGTGTACGAGATGTGATTTGCCGCGAACAGAACCGGGCGTTCCGCGGTCGGCGTCCCGATCACTTGAAGCCGGAACCCGAGAATGCGGCAGCACAAACGGTGATAAAAGACCGGCAGCGTGCTCGTCCAGCGCCGGTGCAAGACCAGTCCGGCGATCTGCACCGGCATCAGGCTCACCGTCCAGGCGAGATACAACGCGAGACGTGCGACTCTCAGCGTCGGAGAGCCCATGGCGTCAAGCGGCCCACGTTTCCTTGAACTGCCGTTCGAAATGACGCGAATACTTTCCGGTGACGAGATCGGTCTTGACCAGAATACATACGTCGGTGGTGTTGAACTGCGCGTCGATCACAGCGCCGTCGCCGACAAAGCCACCGAGCCGCATATATCCTTTGATCAACGGCGGCAGCGCCGCGACGGCTTGCGCCGCATCAATCGCGCGGCGATCGAGCCGGCACATCTCGACATAGCGTTCGGCGAGCGCCCGCGGCCGCAGGCCGGGTGGTGCCCGGTGATGGTGGTGCAAGTAAGAGAGCGGCGTCGCGAGCGCATCGGGGTCGGTACCCGGCAGGCTGGCGCAACCAAACATCAGGACGATGTGGTAATGAAACACATAGGCAGCGATGCCGCTCCACAGCAGCTGCATTGCCGGCCGCTGGCGGTAGGCGGGGTCGACGCACGAGCGGCCCAGCTCGAGGATCTCGCCGGGATGAACCACCAGCGGCGAGATGTCGAACTCGTTTGCCGAGTAGAAACCGCCGAGCTGGGCTGCGTTATCGCGCCGGATCAAGCGGTAGGTGCCGACGACGCTATCGGCGCCGGCGCCGCGGCCGTGGTCGATAACGAGGAGATGATCACAAGCCTCGTCGAAATGATCGATGTCGCGCTGCCGGCGGGCCATTTCGGGCAGCGGCTGCGCGCCCAGGCTCTCGTAGAATATCCGGTAACGCAGCGCCTGCGCCGCATCGATATCCGCGGCCGTCTCCGCCAGCCTTACTTGCAGCGGACCGGACCGGAGGTCGACAATGCGATCGAGCGCGTGGCTTGCCGCTTCGGCCGGAGGGGAAGGCTCGATCGCAAAGGCGGGTCGCGCCTCGGGCGCGGTGCCGTTGATCACCCGGCGCAACCCGGTTGCGACCGGCAGGTCGGCTCCGACGACTTCGCCATGGTCCCTCCGGGTAGATGCCGCTCAGCCGAATGACAGCCGGTCATTCCCGATCGGACCGAGATTTCCCATGACGCGGCACCGCATAGAGCTCAAGCCGATGTCCGACCAGGTCGTAGCCAAGCTCATCGGCGACCAGCTGCTGCAACCGTTCGATCTCCTCATTGCGAAACTCGATCACGCGACCGGATTGCAGGTCAATCAAATGGTCGTGGTGGGCGCTCGGCATCTCCTCGTAGCGGGACCGGCCATCACCGAAATCGTGCCGTGCGAGGATGTTGGCCTCCTCGAACAATCGAACCGTGCGATAGACGGTGGCGATGCTGATGCGGGGATCGATCGCGGTGGCCCGTCGGTAGACCTGTTCGACATCGGGATGATCGGCGGATTCCGATAGGACGCGCGCAATGACCCGGCGCTGCTCGGTCATCTTCAGGCCTTTATCGTGACAGAGCTGCTCAAGCCGCGGGATCATCGCGTCTCCGTCATGGCGAGCCTCATCCGCTGGCATTGTATCCGAAAGCATCCGGTTCGACTACTTCTCCCAATGGCTCATCGAAGGGCGGGGTGATAGGCCGTCACGACCGGCGTCCCCCGCTATCATGCTTACCGGCGATTAGACCCGAGGCCGACGTGCGCGCGTTCCGAGGCCAATCTCTTTCGCCAGACGGCTGCGTTGACGCGCATAATTCGGCGCCACCATCGGGTAATCGGCGGTCAATCCCCAACGCTCGCGATAGACTTCCGGCGTCATGTTGTAGGCGGTTTTCAAATGCCGTTTTAACATCTTGAGCTTCTTGCCGTCTTCGAGACAAACGATAAAGTCCGGGTGGACAGACTTCTTGATCGGCACGGCGGGTTGCGGCCGCTCTGCTGGCACCACCGGCGCGCTCCCGATATTGGCCAAGGAACTGTATACTTGGTTGATCAGCTGTGGCAGATCACCCACCGCTACGGTGTTGTTGGAAACGTGCGCGGCGACGATCTCCGTCGTCAACGCCAGCAAATCGCCGCCTTGGTCCGAGTTGTTCATCTCGATGATCCCGCCATGAGCCTATCACCAGATATAATTAACGAATGGCGATGAAGCAATCGGCTGAGTGATCGGTTTCTTCAATCTGGTGCACCCCCAAGAACATCCGTGGTGTACCACAAGAAGCCGACAGCAAGACACGATGAGGCAAACTCAACTTGCCAGCGGGGCTGTTGCCAGAGCGCCGCCCAATACGAGAGCGTCGGTCATCCCCCCTGCTTTGCGGTAGTAATTCCGACGGCGTCCGATCACAGTCAAGCCTCGCGCCGCGTAGAGGGCACGCGCCGCATCGTTGTCAACCGCCACCTCGAGCACGACGCGCGCGGCGCCCCACCGTCGCGCCTCCGAGAAGACGCAATCGAGCAGTGCCGAACCCACCCCCGCTCGCCGGCGATCGGGCACCACGCCGAGCGACACGATCTCGCATTCCGTGCCGAGGTAGAGCGCCAAGGCGAACCCGACCGCGATGGCCCCGGCCCATCCGACCAGTCCGAAAAATCCCGGAAGGCCGATGATCTGCTCGATTGCGGCGGCATCCCACGGATCTTCGGGAAAGCAGGCGCGGTGTAGTTCGGCGAGCGGGCCGGCGGCAGCGCGGGATATCCTCTCGACATGCAGGCTCATGCGGGGCCGCGGTCGGGCTCGCGGCGTCTGCCGGCAAATGTCACATCCGGCGGTCGAAGATAGAGCGGTCTCGGCGGGGCTCTCTCCGTGCCGAGTTGCAGGGCGCGCAACGCCGCTTGCAAGACTCCAACCGCGCTGGGAGCGGAGCCGATGAGGATCCTGGTGTACGGACGTTCGGCAAGCAAGAGGGCGGCGCGCTGCGCCGCGTCCCCGGCAACCAACAGCGGCGCGGCACCGATTGTGACATTCACGGCCCCGCCAAGCGCGATCGGCATAATCGCCGCCGGCCCGCCAATTGGTTCTAGGTGCGGATCGAAAAACTGGACGTAGAGGTCGTCGCGTCGGCTTTCGAGCGCAACGAGCAGAAAACTCTCCCGGTCGCCAGCGGGTTGAATGGTGGCAGCGGCGACAGCGTCAAAGCTGGTCACGCCGACGAGCCGCGCACCGGTGGCGAGTGCGATTCCGCGGGCGCCGGCGAGCCCGACGCGAATCCCGGTGAAACTACCCGGACCGACGGTTACCGTGACGAGATCGAGCGCCGCGGGCGCCAGCCCGGCCTTGCGCATCGCCGCGTCGACCATCGGCAGTAATGCCTCGGCCTGGCCATGCATGTTCTCGATGTGCTCGGTGCCGAGCACCCTATCGCCGACGGCGACCACCACCGAGCATTCCAGCCCAGCCGAGTCGAGCGCGAGGATTACCGGCGGCGACGCTCTGCCTGTCATTGCGCTGCCGCGCGATGCGGGTGTGGTCCCGTGTCGAGGTCGCCCGGCGAGCAGGACCGAGACGAGGTGGGCGGCTCAGACCGCGCGGACTTCGGTGACCTCGGGGATGTAGTGCCGCAGCATGTTTTCGATCCCCGCTTTCAGCGTAGCGGTAGAACTCGGGCAGCCGGCGCAAGAGCCCTGCATGTGCAGATAAACGACGCCGTCTTCGAAATCGTGAAAGATGATGTCGCCGCCATCCTGCGCCACCGCAGGACGCACGCGCGTCTCAAGCAATTCCTTGATTTGCGCCACGACCTCGTCCTCGTCTTCGTCGGTCTCGCCGATCCCCGGAACTGCGTCGGCTAGCAGCACCGGCCGGCCGGCCGTGAAGTGCTCCATGATGGCGGCGAGCACCGCCGGTTTCAGCTGGTACCAATCACCATCGCCGCCCTTGCTGACGGTGATGAAATCCGCGCCGAAAAAAACGCCGGTCACCTCGGGCAGCGAGAACAGCCGCTCCGCCAGCGGCGAAACCCGGGCTGCCTCCTCGTTCGTGAAATTCGCGGTGCCCGAGACCATTACGGGGCGCCCCGGCAGGAATTTCAGCGTTGCCGGATTCGGCGTTTGCTCGGTCTGGATGAACATCGACGTCTCCGAGAAAAAATTAGAAAAGATCAACTCTTAGCATGGGGCGTCGGCGCCCCGAATCAACCCTCGGCAACTGCCCGCGGACCGGCCGCTCAGCTGACGGCGTCGAGTTGCTCCATGGTCAGGCTGCCAGGGACTATCGTGATCGGGATACGCAGGCGGGCGGCCGGCTTGCCGGTCAGATAGGAGATCAGCGGCCCCGGCCCTTCGGGGCCGGTTCCCGCTGCCAGCACCAGGATCGAGATGCTCGGCTCCTCGTTGATCAGCGCCAGAAGCTCGTCGCGTCGCGGCCCCTCGCGGATATAAACGATCGGCATCGAGCCGGCGATCGGCAGAAGCTCCTCGCAGAGGCGCTGCATCAGTTGCTCTGCTTCTTCGCGGCGTTCCTCGCGCGCCAGGTCCTCGATCGCGCGCCATTGCTGCAGCTCGGTGGGCTCAATGACATATAGGAGCGCGACCCGCCCACCGGTATGAGAGGCGCGGCGCGCAGCGTAATGGACGGCGATCTGAAGCTCCTCGCTTTCGTCGACCACGACCAGAAAGACACGGGGCTGCGCGGTTTCTTCCATTCGCTAAAACCCTGATGCTGATCCTCATCGCGCGAGTATCAGGCCCGCCTGAACGGCAGGCTCGCCAACCATCCTGCCATTACGGCGGTCAATACCGCAATCACCCCGTAGAAGCCGGGCTGCCGTGAGGAGAATTCCGAGACCGCGGCGTCGACGCCAACCTTCGAGACCACGAGGGGAGTGGTCTGGCCACTGACGACATCCTTGTCGCGGACGAGGAAAACTTCGACCAAGTAGGTCCCGGTCGGTACGTTAGCGGGAAACGCAATCGTGGTGCGAAACAATCGCTCGCCGAGGAAATCCACCTTGCCCCGCCGTTCGACAAACAGTCCGGCTTGCCGTTGCGTGCGTTCGAGCGCGGTGCGGAACATGTCGACGACGACCGACGGCGCTGGGGTCTGCGCCTCGAGCTTGAGATTCGCGACCCCCAGTCGGTAGAGCGCCGCGGCTGGCGGCGACAGGATCTCGTCGATCGGACGGCTCGCAGCCATTGCATAAAAGCTCGGCACGTTGGCGAAGGTCACTTCCTGAGTGTTGATCCAGATGCCGGCGACGCGGCTCTTGCGCCGGACGGTCATCTCGCGTTCGGGGCCGCGGACGGCGACGACCACGTCCCCGGGGCTGTCGGTGGCGCCAAACAGCACAACCGAGGCGCCGGTGAAACCAGTGGTGATCGCAATCAGGTGGCTGGTAAGGTCTGCGACGACCCCCTCGGCCCGCGCTGGCGGTCCCCAAAGCAACAGCGGCACAACCAATAAAAGGCGTCGGGGTCTGAATCTGTGGGGCGTGATCGCGAGCCTCTGCCTCACCCGAACCCGCCCTGCACCGATAGCATACGGGCCCGGCTCATCCCTTCTCCGTCGCGATCGAGAATAGGTCGGGCGGACGCACCGTCATGTCGAATGCCAGCTTTGCCGCCACGGCGAGTACCATCAGGGCCAACAGGAACCGCAGTTGCTCACTGCCCAAACGAGTTCCGAAGCGGCTGCCGATCCGCGCGCCGACGACCCCGCCGACGAGCAGCACGAGAGCCAGAACGGCATCGACCGTCTGGTTGGTGTAGGCCTGCAATACCGTGACGTTTGCAGCAACAAAAATGATTTGCAGCAAGGAAGTGCCGGGCACCACCACGGTCGGCATTCCCAGCATGTAGATCATCGCCGGGACCATGATGAAGCCGCCGCCGATGCCGAGGACGGCGCTGAATACGCCGATCACAAAGCCGATGCCGATCGGCAACAGTGCGCTGATGTAAAGCCGCGAGCGCCGGAAGCGCGCCTTCAGAGGCAGCCCGTGCATCCAGGTATGCTGATGCAGCCGGCGCCGACCGGCTCCCGGCCGATGCAACCTCAAAAGCGCGCGCACGCTTTCGATTGACATCAGCGCACCGAGCCCGCCGAGCAACAGCACGTAGCAGATCGAGATCGTCAGCTCGACCTGGCCGAGGCGTTTCAGCAGGGTAAAGATCCACACTCCGAGAACCGAGCCGGCAAGCCCGCCGACCAGCAAGACGAAGCCCATCTTGAAATCGACGTTGCCGCGGCGCCAATGTGCTAGCACGCCCGAGACCGAGGCGCCGACCAGCTGGTTGGCCGAGGAGGCGACCGCGACGGTCGGCGGCACGCCGATGAAGATCAACAAAGGTGTCAGCAGAAAGCCGCCGCCGACGCCAAAGACGCCCGAGAGAAAGCCGACCGTCGCGCCGAGGCCCAACAGGACAAAGATGTCGAGCGACACCTCGGCGATCGGCAGATAAATGTCCATTGGGGTGGGAAGTGCCGGGCTGGGTGATGCCTCTGCCTGCGCTGTCTCGCGATGCAAGGCGCGTGCAACGACAACTTACAACCGGCGTCAAGGCGGCGAAAGCGCGAACCAAGCCCGCTCGTCTGCGGCTCTCTCTCGTGGCCTTGGCGCCCCGCTCCCTCTTCCAACTAGCGGTGCAACACCCTCACCGCTTCGCTACGCTCGGCGCTCTCACCCGCTTCGCTGCGCTCGGCGCCCTCTCCCGCAGAGCGGGCGAGGGGCTACAAGATGCACCGCCTCAAACCCTCTCCGGCACAGCACCGCGGGAGAGGGGGGACCCAGCCCGCAGGGCTGGGTGGGAGAGGGTTTACCTCAGGCCACTCAGGGGCGCAGCAGGCCGCTGATCTCCTGAGCCTCACGCAGGACCGGGCCGGCGATCGCGCCGGCGTTTTCGCCGCCGCGGCGCAATACCGAATCGATATATCC
This sequence comes from uncultured Alphaproteobacteria bacterium, assembly GCA_963698995.1. GTDB lineage: Bacteria > Pseudomonadota > Alphaproteobacteria > ATCC43930 > CGMCC-115725 > AP-15. Next base: position 279,863 of record CAVOTD010000027.1, read on the forward strand.
GGAGTCGGCCGTCAGACGGCGCATCTCAGCACCGATCCTCCCCAATACTTCGACCGCCACCGCGGAAAGCTCTTCCTTGAATTGCGAGAAGTTCCGGTCGGCGAACCGGGCGAGCGCATCGTCGCGCGAGACCCCGGCAAGGGCGCCGTAAATGCCGATCAGATTGTCGGCCTCGGGCCGGTGCGCGAGGTCGGCAACCGTCGCGGGGAGGGGCTCGGGGTCGGTCTTGGCCCTGCGAATCTTTAGCGCGATTGCGTCGGCGTCGTCGGTCATGTTGATGCGGGAGTAATCCGAGCTGTCCGATTTCGACATCTTCTTTGTGCCGTCGCGCAGGCTCATGACGCGAGTCGCCGTGCCGAAGATCTGCGGCTCGGGCAGAGGGAAGAAGTCGCACTCATAGCGGCGGTTGAACGCGCCGGCGAGGTCGCGCGCGAGTTCGAGATGCTGCTTTTGATCTTCGCCGACCGGGACGTGCGTCGCCTTGTAGAGGAGGATGTCGGCGGCCATCAGCACCGGATAGGCGTAAAGGCCGAGGCCGGCCTGATCGCGACTCTTGCCCGCGGTCCTCTCCTTGAATTGGGTCATCCGGTTGAGCCAGCCGAGCGGGGTCAGGCAGCCGAGCAGCCAGGCCAATTCGGTATGCGCTGGGACCATGCTTTGGTTGAAGATCGTGCAGCGCTCTGGGTCGATGCCGGCGGCGATGTAGGCCGCCGTCACCTCGCGCGTCGAGGCACGCAGCTCGGCGGGATCTTGCGGCTGGGTCAGCGCGTGCAGGTCGACGATGCAGAAGATGCACTCGAAGTCTTTCTGCAGCACAACCCAGTTCCGGATCGCTCCGAGATAATTGCCGAGATGGAGATTGCCGGTCGGCTGAATGCCGGAAAAAATGCGGTTCATTGGACCTCGAATGCGTGACGATGGCCGCGCCTGTTATCGCCCCGGCGCGCCGCCGGTCAAGCCGGTTGCCGGCGCAGCCGGCCCAGGAGATCGCGCAAATTCGCGATCCCGAGGGCGAGTGCGAGTGCTGCGAAGGTGGCCATCCCAGCGCAGACCAGCCCGGCGAGCGCCCCGACGCGAGCTGCCGGCGGGCCGGCCAGCGCCGGAGCGAGGGCCACCCGCAGCAGTATCAGGACAATACCCATGCCGAGGGCGGCAATCGCAACCCGCGGCAGGGTGCGCCGAAAACGCCGGTCGAAGTGGAAATGCCCGCGCCGGATCAGCAGCCCGAGTAGGGTCAGCGCATTGACCCAGCCGGCCGCCGTCGTCGCCAGAGCAATGCCGACATGCGCCAGAAACTGCATCAAGATCAAGGTCAGGCCGAGGTTTGTCGCCATCGCCGCCAAGGCGACCTTGACCGGGGTGGCCGTGTCGTGCCGCGCAAAGAAACCGGGGGCCAGCACCCTGACCAAAACGAACGCGGGAAGGCCGGTGGCGTAGGCTGCCAACGCGGCAGCGGTCGCGGCGGTATCGGCGGCGCCGAAGGCGCCGCGCTGGAACAGCACCGAGAGGATCGGGGTTGCAAGCAGAGCGAGCGCCACCGCCGCCGGCAGGGTCAGCAGCAATGCGAGCTCGATGCCGCGATTCTGGGTCGTGACGGCATCGGCAACCTGCCCGAGCCGCACCTGGCGCGACAATGACGGAAGGATGGCCGTGCCGACTGCGATGCCGACGACGCCGAGCGGCAGCTGGTTCAACCGATCGGCGTAGTACAGATACGAAACCGAACCGCCAGGCAACAGCGAGGCCAGGGCGGTCGATATCAGCAGGTTGAGCTGGGTGACACCGGCGCCGACCGTCCCCGGCGCCATGATCGCCAGGGTGCGCCGTACGCCGGGTGTCAAACGCGGCCGTGGCAAGCGAAGCGCCAGTCCGGCATGCGCGCACGAAAACAATAGCCAGAGGAATTGCGCGAGCCCAGCCCCCGTTACCGCCCAGGCCAGAGCGTGGCCGCGACGCCAACCAAACCTGTCCATCATCAGAAGAGCCGCGATCAGGAACAGGTTCAACAGGATCGGCGTCGCCGCGGCGGCGGCGAAGCGATTGACCGAGTTCAACACGCCGCCCTGCAGCGCGACCAGCGCGATGAACAGAAGGTACGGAAAAGTGATGCGGGCAAGCTCGACGGCCAATCCGAATTTTTGCGGGTCGTCGCCGAACCCGGGCGCGATCACCGCCATCACCCAAGGCATGAAGATTTCGCCCAGCAGAACAAAACCGAGGAGCGCCGCGAGCAGCACCGCGAGCGCATCCTCGGCGAAGATCCGCGCGGCTTCCTTGCCGTGCTCGGCTATCGTGCCGGCGAAAAGCGGAACAAACGCGGCGCTGAAGGCGCCCTCGGCGAACAGGCTGCGAAACAGGTTGGGCAGCCGCAGTGCCACGAAGAACGCATCCGCCACCGGTCCCGCGCCAAGCAGGGCCGCGGTCAGAATATCGCGAATGAAGCCGAAGACGCGGCTCAGCAGCGTATAGGAGCCGACAGTGGCGACGGACCGCAGCAGGGCCATAAAGGGCGGGTGTCCGCAGGTTTCCCCTCAGCCTCCCGCCGACGCGGGCCCCTCGCTCTCTCCGCCTGCGGGGAGAGGGCCGGGGTGAGGGGCTGCTTCAGCATGCCGCAAGGTCACCGGGCTGCCATGCGGGGTTCGGCGATAGGCCTCCGCCCATTCCTCTCGGCGCGCGAGCAGAGCGGACTGTTCGGTCAACCGTTTTTCGGCAACGAGGCGTTCGAGCGCGGCGAGCCAATGGTTGTAGTAGCGAGAGCCGTCATCGGGATCGCCGCGTCGGCTCGCTGCGGCGAGTTCCTCGGCGAGCGCGGCGGACCACTCGCTCCAGCTGAAGAAACCGGCCTCCGACAACTTGATCGCGATCGCGAAGGCGTGAGCTTCCCAGGGTTCGGCAAAGACCGGCTCCGCATCGGACATTGGGTCACGCTGACTCTAGGTAGCTTTCCCAGAGATCGATATAGACGCAGTCGCGAGCGGCCGCTGCCTCGCCCCACAGCTCGCGAGCCGAAAACCGTACCGAATAGAGGTGCTGCGGGTTCTCGCCCTGGAAGTGCGCGTTGCTGTCGGGAAGGACATGGCCGCCGTGAAGCCGGTCGACGACACCGACATTGCCGCGTGCATAGCGCGGCAAGCGAGTATGCCCAGCGGGATTGATTTTCCGCGCGCGCACGCGCTGACCCGCCGTAAAACGCGGCGGTCGGTTTAACGGTCGATCGAAGGACCGTCCGCGCGTGATCATCGCCGCGACTTGATCGGCGGTCAGTGCCGGGGCCGCCTTGGCGGACCCCGGCGCCGGGCGCGCGCTTTCGAGCTCGGCGCGGGTGACGAGGCCGGTTTCTTCCAGCAACATCGCGAGCCCGGCGAGCCATTTCTCGTAATAGCTCATGCGCAGGTATTCGGCTGGCGGAATGCGCTCGCGAGCATGGCGGCCGGCATCGATGTTCCATTTCCCACAAGCCCCCACGGCGACATTGAGCGCGTAAGTGCGGGCTTCCCAACGCTCGTGGAACACCGGCTCGTTGGGTTCGGGCACTATCGGCCCCATCCCGTGCATCCCTCCCAAATCGTGCACGCCGTTCATGCCGGCTCTCCCGCAAAGGACACTTTGGCCGTGCCGATCATGGAGTCGCGCGTGACCAGCTCGGCGAGCTCGTCTTCGGTCAGATGCTCGGTCGCCGGGGGTCGCTCCGGCAGCACCAGATACCGCATCTCGGAGGTCGAATCCCAGACATGAATCTCGACAGCCTCACCGATCTCCAGCCCGAACTCGTGCAACACGCCGCGCGGATCAATCACGGCGCGTGAGCGGTAAGGGGTAGATTTGTACCATACCGGCGGGAGCCCCAGGACGGGCCATGGATAACAAGAGCAGAGCGTGCAAACCACTAGGTTGTGCCGCTCCTCGGTGTTCTCGACGACAACCATGTGCGCCCCCTGACCGCCGGTATAGCCGAGTTCGGCTATCGCCGCGGTCGGGTCCCTCAGAAGCCGCTTCTTGTACTCGGGATCCACCCAGGCGCGGGCAACGACCCGCGCTCCGTTGCGCGGTCCGATCTTGTGTTCATAGTGGTCGATCAGCGCATCGAGCGCAGCCGGATCGACCAGCCCTTTCTCGACCAGCAGGGATTCGAGCGCGATGACCCGCAGGGCCGGATCGGAGGGCAGCTCCTGGCGGTCGTGGTCCATGGCTTTCTCCGTCAAATCAGGCGCTCCGAGCATTATAGTCCGGTATCTGCTCGGTGCCGGCATAGAGAATCCGGGAGTTGTTCTCGATCATCGCCCGGTGAGAGGCGACCGCCTCGGGATCGAAATCAAAGCGCGGCACCGGCTCCGGCAGAAAATTCCCGAACGTGTCCTCGCCCCGGACCAGCTTTGCGCTGTCGGGGACACCCGCGGTCTGCCGGATGAACGTCGGCACATAGCGGATCGCGTAGCCGATCCGCGGCTGGCCGGCGCGGTTCGGCGTCGAGCCGTGGATCAGGCGAACATGGTGCAGCGACATCTCGCCGGCGTCGAGGATCAGGTCGACCGCGTCGCCCTCGACTTCGATTTCCTGGCCGCGGCTCAACAGGTTGTCTTCGGCGAAGGTGTCGCGGTGCGGGATCTGGTCGAGCCGGTGGGTCCCCGGGATCACCCGCATGCAGCCGCTCTCGGCCGTGCTCGCCGTGAACGCGACCCAGGCGGTCACGACCTCGGGCTCGGACAGACCCCAATAGGTCGAGTCCTGATGCCAGCTGACCAATGCGCGGTCATGCGCGGGCTTGGCAAAAAACCCGGAGCCCCAGCACAGGATGTTCGGCCCGATGACGTCTTCGACGGCGTCGAGGATGCGCGGATGACGGATCACCTCATTCAGCCAGGGCAGGAGCAGATGCGGCTTGCGGTTGGTGCGGGCGGAAATCCCGCCGCCTTCGCGCCGCTCCAGCCCGTCGAGCTCGGTGCACAGCTCGGAAATTTCCGGCGGCGAGAGCGCCGGCAGCGGCGAGACAAAGCCGTCGCGGCGATAGCTCTCGACTTGCCGATCGGACAGCGCCTTGGCCATCGATTTCCTCCTTGAGCGGCCGCCGAATAGCGCCGCTGCTTGTCTTTTAGCCGGCAATCGGTAACCGTTCCAGCCTGTGGAGCCAGCCGGTGGAGAAGGAGGCAGCGCATGGCCGGAACCAAGATGGGCATCGTCGGATGCGGCGGCCGGATGGGACGCATGCTGGTCGCCGAGATCGCCGCCACCGAAGGTTGTTCCGTGGCCGGCGGCAGTGAGGCGGCAGGCAGCGGCTATGTCAACCAGGACATCGGAGAATTGGCGGGAATCGGCCGGATCGGGATTCCGATCGGCGAGGCCGTCGACAAGTTGGTCCGCGACAGCGACGTCGTGCTCGAATTCACGTCGCCGGCCGCGACCGCCGAACATGCCGAGCTTGCCGCCGGCCTCGGCACCGCCATGGTGATCGGCACGACCGGCCTGTCGCCCGAGCAGGGTGAGCGGGTGCGGCAGGCGGCGCGCCGGATTCCGATCGTCTGGGCGCCGAATATGAGCCTCGGGGTCAACGTGCTGTTAAGCGTTGTCGAGGAAGTGGCGCGCCGGCTCGGCCCCGATTGGGACGTCGAGATCATGGAAATGCACCATCGCGGGAAGGTCGACGCGCCGTCGGGCACGGCGCTCGCCCTCGGCCGGGCTGCCGCGGCGGGCCGCGGAGTGCCATTCGAACAAGTGGAGCAGCGCGCCCGTGACGGCATAACCGGCCCGCGGCGCATCGGCGATATCGGATTTGCCGCATTACGCGGCGGCGACGCGATCGGCGATCACCATGTGATCTTTGCCGGCGCCAGCGAACGCCTCGAGCTTGTCCATCGCGCGACGAGCCGCGCCATCTACGCCAAAGGCGCGGTCAGGGCCGCCCGTTGGGTGGTCGGGCGGCCGCCGGGCGTCTATGGATTGAAGGAAGTTCTCGGCCTCTGAACCAACTGTCAACCTGCTGAAGGCGACTCTGCCCAAAGGCCCTTGTCGGCGAGCTCGCGCCGCGCGTTGTCGTTCTTGTCAAGGTCGAGGCCCATGCCGCGCAGCACCTGCGGTGCCTTGGTGAATTGGATATTGGCGTATTCGACCACCTCGATGCGGTTGCCCCACGGGTCGAGGAAGTCGAGAAACCGCCCCGGCAACAGCTTCGCGCCTGCCGCCTCGGCCCGCGCCCGCACCGTCGAGCGGTCATCGACGACGAAGCCGATATGACGGAATTCGGCGTCGCCTTTCGCCGCACCCCGGGGCAGCTGCCGCGCGAAGTTGATGAATTGATCCCCGAGATCGACAAAGGCGCTGCGCTCGTTGCGGTCGCGCAATGTGAATTCGAAGATCTTCCCATAAAAATCGAGCGCCTCGTCGATATCGCCAACTTCGATCGCGACATGGTTGATGCCGACGAGCCGCGGTTTTGCTGTGTCACTCATGGCGTCTCGCTCTCCTGGTACGGTCACGTAGTGACGCATATCGAGGCTAGGGCACCATCTATCAAATCAATTGATTATATGAGTAACATTGATCCGATCGATATCCGCAGTTCCGCTCGTTGCTGAAGGCGGCGGCGATTGACGCTACCGCCGAGCCGACACTGGGTGCGGGTTTTACTGCGAAGATCGGTCGAGCGAGGCAGCGGGGTTAAGCGAATCCTGCCACCGCACGAGCGCCTCTCGGATCGTGACCGCGAGCTCGCGGCGTGTGGTCGGCGGAACGAAATCGCCGATCACCAGGCTGCGGCCGTGCGATGCGACAAGCAGACGGTTCGACGAGTTCGGAGTGTTCCTCGAGAATCACCCTGACCCAGTAAGGTTGGAAGCGCCAGCTGCGCTGCTCGCCGCGGATGCCGATGCGCTCGACCGAAAAGACATCATCGGCGAGACGGATCGTCTCGCTCTGCCGGGCGCTGCGATAATTGAGACGGAAAGCGAGATAAACGAGGGCGACGTCGAGACCGAAAAACCCGATCACCGGCCAGGCGCCGATCGACACCGAAGGCAACGCCGACGGCCAACACTGATCAGGCCGAGCAGCCCCATCAGCAGGTGAAAATTCCGCGACGGCAGACTGCGATGCGGCAACAACACGCGTTCGAGGAGTGGGCCGTCGCAGGCAACGGCGGCGGTAGCGTTTTCCGGGTTCGGGAGCATCTTGGAAAACATAATGCGGCGGGAGCGATCCGTAAAGAATCGCGAATCGCGGTACCGTCTTCGCGTCGCTTTGATTTGTCCCAGAAGCTCACCGCCTCTACACTGCCCGGCGATGCGCGCCTTCACCAAGCGAGAGGTCCGGGAGTTTTATCGCCGGCTGGCCGAGACCCGGCCGATCCCGCAAACCGAACTCGACTTCATCAGCCCGTTTACCTTGCTCGTCGCCGTCGTGCTGTCGGCGCAGGCGACCGATGCCGGCGTCAACAAGGCGACCTCCGCGCTGTTCGCGCTCGCCGATACGCCCGCGAAGATGCTGGCGCTCGGTGAGGAGCGGCTGGTCGAGCTGATCCGCACGATCGGGCTCTTCCGCACCAAGGCAAAGAACCTGATGGCGCTGAGCCGCATCCTGGTCGAGCAATATGACGGCGAGGTGCCGCGCGACCGTGAGGCGCTGCAGAAACTGCCCGGGGTCGGGCGCAAGACTGCCAGCGTCGTCCTCAATGTCGCCTTCGGCGAGCCTACGATCGCCGTGGATACACATATCTTTCGGGTCGCCAACCGGACGGGCCTCGCGTCGGGAAAGACGCCGCTCGCGGTCGAGATGGCGTTGGAGAAGGTTACGCCCGCCGAGTACAAGCGTTACGCCCATCACTGGCTGATCCTGCACGGCCGCTATGTATGCAAGGCGCGCAAGCCGGAATGCCCGACCTGCGTTGTCGCCGATCTCTGCCGTTACGGCGCCAAGATCGGGCCGGCCGAACTGATCGCCGCGCGGGCCGGCGCCGGCGAGCCGGACGCGCTGATCGAGGCCGAGGCCGAACCCTCGCCCGTCAAGCCGGCACGCGTGAAGCGCCCGGCACTTAGGTCACGGATCAGCCGGCCGCGCGTACGCTCGTCACGTCCGCGATGATCTCGCCTGGTTCGGAGGAGGGCTGCGCCTGGACGTCGCCGGAAATCTGGCCGCCGCACTCGATCTCGATCTGGCCGTAGCGAATCGTTCCCGAAACCCGCCCGCTCGCCTTGATCAGCAGTCGCTTGCGGACCACCAGATTGCCTTCGAAGCGACCCTGGATCTCGGCTTCCTCGATCGACGCCGAGCCCTTGAACAGCCCGCTCTCGGCGATCTCGACATCGCGGCAATTGTTGAGATTGGCCTCGACGCTGCCTTCGATGATCAGCTTGTCGCAGGAGGTGATCTCGCCCGAAAGGGTGATCTCGCGGCCGACCGTCAGCTTGCGGACCTCGCCGTCGCTGCGCCGCGGCGAGGGGCCCAACTCGCCGGGCCGGCGAATCGGGTCGGATGGGCGAATCGTATTGCCGGCACGTGCCAGGTCGGGGGCGCGCGGCGGCATTGTCGGCACCTTCGCGGGGCCGTTGGGACCCGGCCCGGCCCCAGGGCCCACTGGGCGCTCCGGCTTCATCGGGATGCCCAAATCGTCAGACGCATCTGCCATTTTGCGGTCCTCTGTCTCGGTTCTCTTCCTGCTGAACATGGATTGGACACCCGATCGACATTGTTGAAAGGATGGCGACGCCGCAGACCGGGTCAGGGGTGCGGCTCGAGGCGCGGCAACGCCTCGAAGATGTGCAACATAAAAGCCGTGGCGATCACCGGCGCGACGAGATTGACGAGCGGCAGGGCGAAGAGCCCTGCGATCACGACGCCGCCCAGGAAAATGCGTCCGGCGAACCGGCGGCGCACCACCTTGGCTTCCCCCGCATCGAGCCGTCTGAGCGCGACCACTTCGAAGTACCCCCGTCCGAAAAGATAGCCGTTCAGCACAAGAAATAGAAAGAGATTTATCCCGGGAACCAGCAGATAGACCGGAAGCGCCAAAAGGTTCAGCAGCAAGGTCAATAAACTCAACCGCAGCGTTATGGCGATCATCTCGCCGACCGACTGGCGGCGCGGCTCGGCCCGCCCGGAGTAGTCGAGCGCCTCGACCGCAGCGGCGACGCGTTCCAGATAGAAACCCATGATCAACGTCACGACGGCCGGGAAGAGCAGCCAGCTGAGGGCCAGGACGCCGAGCCCGCCCAACAGGTCGACGAGCCAATTGAGCGGCGGCCAATCGAACCACGCCGCGTGATAGAGGATCGCGGCCACCGCCAGCCACAGAACCACGAAGGACAAAACCGCGAGGGTGAGGCTGAGCACAACGACCCGCCGCAGCGGCGGCGCGCCGAGCGCGATGACGGCGCGGAGGAGGGCGGTAACCATGCCGAGTTTCTAGCCCAAGCGCGCCGGGCGGCCCAATGATCGTGTGGCGCTGCTTTCCGCCGATCAGCGCCTTGCCGGGCGCGGCGGCATCTGGTCTACAGTCGCACCAGCGCCGCTTCGGCCAATTGGTGAACTCGTCATGCGAACCTAACACTTGGTACGGGAACACCCTTAACCGCCGCCCGGACTGAGATCGCGGGGATCCAGCCCGCGGGCCTGGGCGGGTGCGGCTATACCTCGGGAAATCATGCGCGTGATCCAACGCCGCAGCGCCGGCCGGGATTTTGTCCAGGCGGGTGCCGTTTATCGAAAGCGTCAGCGCCGTCTGCGTTCAACAACCAAGAGGAGACATGATGGTTGCCATCGCCGAGAGCCGGATCCGGGAAGGCTTGCCGCATCCGCTGGGCGCCACTTGGGACAAAGAGGGTGTTAATTTCGCGCTGTTCTCGGCGCATGCAAACCGGGTCGAGCTCTGCCTCTTCGATGATAAGGGCGAGCGCGAGACGGTGCGGATCGATCTGCCCGAATACACCGACGAGATTTGGCACGGCTATCTGCCGGACGTTCATCCCGGGACCATCTACGGGTATCGCGTGCACGGCCCCTACGAGCCCGATGCGGGACACCGCTTCAATCCCAATAAATTAGTGCTCGATCCCTATGCCCGGGGGCATTTCGGGGATTTGCAATGGGACCCGGCGGTCTTTGGTTATCAGCTGGAGTCGGGTGACGACACCACCTTCGACGAGCGCGACAGTGCGGCTTTTATGCCGAAATGCGTTGTCGTCGACCCGAATTTCGACTGGAAAGGGGAGCCCGCCCGGCGCGCTGTCCCGTGGGAACACACGATTGTCTATGAACTCCATTTGCGCGGCTACACCAAGCTCCACCCCAAGGTGCCCAAGGAGTGGCGCGGGACCTACAAAGGTCTGTCGAGCGAAGTCATCGGCTACATCAAATCGCTCGGCGTGACGTCGGTAGAACTGCTGCCGGTGCACACCTTCATCAATGACGCCCTGCTGCTCGACAAGGGACTGACAAATTATTGGGGGTACAACTCGATCGGGTTCTTCGCCCCCGATCCGCGCTATGCCCATGAGCGCGAGCAGACCTTGCGCGAGTTCAAGGAAATGGTGGCGCGCCTGCACGATGCCGGGCTCGAGGTCATTCTCGATGTCGTCTATAACCATACCGCCGAGGGCAACCAGCTGGGCCCGACCCTGTCGTTCAAGGGGATCGACAACGCCTCTTACTATCGGCTGCTGCCCGATCAGCCGCGCTATTACATCAACGACACCGGCACCGGAAACACGCTGAACCTCAGCCATCATGCGGGTCATCGAAATGGTCGCCGACAGCCTGCGTTATTGGGCAAGCGAGACCCATGTCGACGGGTTTCGCTTTGATCTCGGCACGATCCTCGCACGCGAGCCGAACGGCTTCGACAATCAGAGCGGCTTTCTGAAGGCATGTTGCCAGGATCCGGAGCTGCGCACTGTGAAGCTGATCGCCGAACCGTGGGATTGCGGTCCTGGCGGCTACCAGGTCGGCGGTTTCCCGCCGGGCTGGGCGGAGTGGAATGACAAATTCCGCGACGTGGTGCGCGATTTTTGGCGCGGAGAGGCGCCGGCAAGCGCCATTGCGCCGCGATTATGCGCCTCGGCTGACTTGTTTAATCACCGCGGCCGCAGACCGTGGGCTTGCGTCAATTTCATCACTGCGCATGACGGGTTCACGCTCAACGATCTGGTCTCCTACAACGACAAGCACAATGAAGCGAATGGCGAGGACAACAAGGACGGCCACGCCGACAACCGTTCGTGGAATTGCGGCATCGAGGGCCCGACCGACGACGAGGAAGTCAACGCGCTGCGCGAGCCGCCAGACGGCGCAATTTCCTTGCCACCCTGCTGTTGTCGCAGGGCACGCCGATGCTGCTCGCCGGCGACGAATTCGCCCGCACGCAGAACGGCAACAACAACGCCTATTGCCAGGACAACGAGATCAGCTGGGTCGATTGGGACATCATGGAGAAAGGCCAGTCGCTGATCCGCTTTGTGCAAGAACTGACGGGTTTGCGCCACAAATACCCGATCCTGCGCCGCAGCCGGTTCCTCACCGGCGTCTATAACGAAGAACTGGGCGTAAAAGATGTGACCTGGGTCAACGCCTCGGGCGCCGAAATGAAGCCCGAGGAGTGGGGCGACATGACCATGCAATGCTTCGGCATGCTGATGGACGGCCGCGCCCAGCCGACCGGCATCCGCAAGCGCGGCGAGGATGCAACCCTACTGATGGTGCTGAATGCCTATCACGACCTCGTCGAGTTCACCCTGCCGGAGACCGCCGGCGGATCGCATTGGCAACTGCTGATCGACACCAACCTGCCCGAGGACGCCGAGATGGGCACCTTTGCGACCGGTGAGGCTTACGGGGTGACCGGGCGATCGCTGCTTCTCTTCGCGCTCGAGGCGGACACTGCTCGCCAGCGCTCACATTAGGCGGTGCATCGATTCAGGGAGCAGAAGGCCGCTTCAGCCGTGTCCGCGATTGCCATGACCCGACCTCGGCGTCGGCTATTCAATCACCTGGTCGGTGCGCAGTGTAAGGCCGGCGGGATCCCGACGGGTTTTCGGCAAAGCAAGGGCCGGAGACGCGAATCTCCGGCCCTTTCACTTGCCAGTCTCAGTCTTTGTCGATGCGACGGGGGCGGGCGACGTAGCCGGCCGGGAACTGGACCTGGAAGCGGCCGATGGTACGGTAGTTCGCAAGGTTCGAGCTCGGCTGGGGCGTGTTGTAGCCGGCGAACACAATGGTCACGGTCGAGCGGTCGGTATAGATCGCCTGCGGGTCATATACGCGGCCGCTGAAGAAGTTCGTATTGTGACCCGTGGGAGGGACCCAGGGCGATACCTGCGCCGGGGTGAGCAGGTCGGCCATGGTGACGTCCACGAGCGGGGGATTGGCCGGATATGTCACGCCGGCCACCGGGTCGGTGACGGTGTCGGTCGACAGGATAGGATTGTCGAACCCATAGATGACCGTCCAGTTCAGCAGGTCCGACGGGCTGTTGACCGCGGTCACCGTCTCGGCATAGCCGATGAAATGGAAACCGTCCGAATCGTTGTCGAGGCAGTTACCCGCGCCGAAGAACATGCCGTAGTGACCGTTCGAGAGCGGGATGATGCTGCCGCTGCCAAGCCAGCGGATGCCATTGAAGGCGGTGCTGGTCGGGTCCTGGAGGCCGTTCGCAGCGCCGACGTCGGTGAAGTTGATGCCATCCGTCGTCGTGGCGACGCGGATGGTGATGACATCGTTGTTCGCCTTCCTCGGGTTGCCGGTGTCGAGATTGGTTAGTGCCCAGTTCGGCGTGCTCGAGCAGTTGTTGGTCGTCGAGGCGTTGAGCTGCTTTTCGACATAAACGATAGTTGTGACGTCGCGGATCTGCAGCGCGCCGAGGATGGCGTCAGGGCTTTCGAGGCCAACTGTCGCCCGGGCCGTGGCTTCGAGCGTCGGGTAGCCCCTGGACGCGAGCGGGCTCACATAACCCCAATTCGGAAGTGAGGCGAGCGGGTTCGTCCCCTCGGGCTTCAGCTTGTGCACGACGAGCGGATCAGAGTCGATATGGCCGTTGGCTCGGTTCAGATGATAGACGCGCTGAACGCCGTCGACGGTCATGACGACGGGATGGCCGAGGCCGTTGTCGCCCGCGTTGGCGGAGTTCGAGCCATAGGGGGTGCTGAAGCCGTTGACGATAATATTGTTATTGTCCGGATCGGTCGGATCCGCCGGGCAGTACGGGTTCAGCCCCAACGCTTCGCCGGTGAAAATCCAGCGTTTGCCCCAATCGAGCGAGATCGCCGCGACGGTCGCTTCCTGGTCGTTGCGCGGGCGGTAGTCGAAGAAGCCTTCGAGGTACTCACCGTTGTTGCGCACAAACGGAAAGTAGTAGGGCTGCATTGGATTAACGCCCTGAGCGGTCTGCACCCGGCCGCCAACACAATAATTCTTGTACGGCGTGCCATACGCCGTGGTCGGCGGGTTGTAGGGCGTGGTGACCCCCGAAGGCGGAATGACGCCCGAAGCGTCGTGGACATTTCTGCCCGCCATCTGGTGCAGGGTCCAGGGCCCGTCCGCGATCGTAGCCTCCGTTAGGCTGTTCGGCACAAAGGTAATCGCTACCGGGGTGTCGGCGCTGGCGTTGACGGCCGCCAGGAGGGCGGCGCCGGCGGCCGTGGATAACGGTAAGCTACGAAGAGCGCGCATTATGGAGTCCCCCAATAATTGTTGCTCGGACCTCCGGAGGAGGTCGAAAAACACTATTCGGCACTCCGTGACACTTCGATGACAGAGACAAATCCGAAATGTTAAATCCGGCCGCAAGCGTGTTTCACGGCTTCGTTAAAACGCTGTTCCTCCAACCACCGGTGCTGGCAACCCCCACTGGCGGGAGCGCACCCTTTTCGTGGCTTGCCGATCGACACCCGCAACGTCCCAGCCGCAAAAGGAGCGCGGACCGAGGGCGCCCGAGCGATTGCTCATGGTCGGCGCTGCCTAGCGGCAGCCCGCGGACGTCTACATCGGGTCAACGATCGCCAAATGTGCTGCTAGACCCCAGAGCAGCTGTGGGTCGGACGCAGACACTGTGTTCGCGGCGCCGCAATAACCGGCGACTCGGCGCGAACGAGGACAAAGCACTCTAGGAAAACAGGAAAACGGCAGCGGCGATCGCACAGGTCCAGCGATTGTCCGGGCCGCATACGGCTGTGGCCGTGATCGACGTGCTGTCGATGATCAGGCTGCTGTGTTCGTATATCTGTTTGCGCTCGTTCCACGCGGCCTCGGGATCAAAATCCAGGCCGAGCGTCGAGGCCAGCATGGTCGCGGCGAGGTCCTCGGCCTGTTCACCGCTCGCCTCGGCGGTCATGCCGTATCCATGCAGCTCCGAAATATATCCATACATGTCCGGGATCCGCCGGTCTGGCCAGACCGAGGCTGGCGTAGACATGGCGGCCGAATTCATTGGTCTCTGACCGGGCCAGCACGCAGAAGGTGATATCCCCGGGCCTGAGCAATTCGACCGCCGCTTCGCGGGCGACAACCTCGCAGCGCGGCGGCAGAATGGACGACACATAAACCAGGTTCTGCTGCTCGATATCCGCGTCACGCAGGGCGAACTCGAACGCGGTGAGGGCGTGGCGATGGACGCCCACACCCTTGGTCAGGAACATGCGCGTTGGACTGGGGAACATCTATCATCTTCCTTCGAATGCCGGCGTGACAGCGGCTGCTGGGCTTCAGTCGGCTGCGGCGACCCCTAGAGCCCGACTGCCTTCGGGGCAGCATAGGGGAATACCTTGAGCGGCCCCCAACAATGCTTCGGCATACTGATGGACGGCCGCGCCCAGCCGACCGGCATCCGCAATTGCAGCGAGGATGCAACCCTACTGATGGTGCTGAATGCCTATCACGACCTCGTCGAGTTCACCTGCCGGAGACCGCCGGCGGATCGCATTGGGCAGCTACTGATCGACACCAACCTGCCCCGAGGATGCCGTGACGGGCACCTTCGCGACCGGAGGCTTACGGCGTGACCGGGCGATCGCTGCTTCTCTTTGAGTTTGCGGCGGACGCTGCTCGCGAGCGCGCGTGCTAAGTCGCACACTGATAGGCGAGCAGCAGGCAGTCGCGATTAGGGGGCAGTCCCGCCGCGGAAAGTTTGCTCAATCAGCAGCTGCAAGCTTGTCCTGCGTCTTCGTGTCGAAGTCGCTGGCGTCGTGGCGCTCATGCAACTGGCTCGAAGGCTCGCCGGAGAGGCGGTTGACCATGCGCCCGCGCCTTACGGCCGGCCGTTCGCCGATGGCGTCGGCCCAGCGCTGGACGTA
>CAVOTD010000028.1:0-25734 GCA_963698995.1 uncultured Alphaproteobacteria bacterium
CAATCCGCGTTTGGGTCCTCCGCGACCCGCGTCCCCTAATACCCTACAACTTTGATTGTTGTGGCGCGGGTGGCCTCAAAAGATGGTTGCATTCGCTATCGCCTATCTCGGCGGTGAGCTGCCTGTTGCTCGCGACGTTGAGCCATCGGACGGGCGCGCTTGCTGCTTCTCGATTGAGCGGGCGCCTCAGATCAACTTGAGGCGTTGGCCCCCTTGCTTGGCACATCCTCTACGATGCGCTCGCCGCCTCGAAGATCCGCTATGGGGTGAGCTCCTCAACGGCAACCCTAGGCTAGCGTCCGGAATCGGCGCAACCTCGTCGTCCGGGCGCGTCCCGGCTAAGGACCGGTGTACCACCGATTTCGGCCGTTCAATTCACCGTATCGCGAAGGCAGCTTTGAGTTTAGCGATGAGGCGACGACGACCAGCTTCGCTCTCATGCCTCGGGCCGACCGCGATCTCGAAATCGGCCTTCACGCCCTCAGCCGGCGGCGCGGGGTAGCGGGGTTCCGGGATCGGCAGCCCGTCCTGGCGGACGACCGCGAGCCAGGCTTCGATCGCCTGCTCGATTTCGGCCAGCGCCTCGGCTGGGGTATCGCCGAAAGCCGAACATGATTGCAGATCCGGCACATCGGCGACCCAGACGCCGTCCGGTTCCGACCAGAACAGGTTGATATGATATTTGGGGATCATTGTCGGTGCTCGATCGTCAGGCCGAATTCCCGAACCATGTCGAGGAATTGTGAAATCTGATAAGGCTTGGCTTCCCGGTTTCGAGGTTGCAGGCTCAGCGGGCGCGGCACTTGCCGTGCGTGTAAATATAATGGCTGCCGCTGACCCGGCGTAGCCTGAAGCCGAAACTTTCAATGAGCCCTCGGAATTCGGCAAAGCCGACGTTGCGCAAATCGCCGGCCGCGAGTCTGTCCCATAGCTGGTCTCGGCGCGAACGCCTCATTGCATCCCGCGCGCTGCGCGTAAGAGCGCCACGCTTCCGGCCATCGCGAACCCCAATTTCATCATACCGGGGGCGTTACCCCTCGACAGCATCATGAAATTGTAAACTGAGGAGAAAATTATGCGGGCCGAGGGCGTGAGGGCAGACCGTCCGGTATACGGATCGGTAGCTTGGTGAGGGCTGATATATCAAGGCCGCGACTGACGAGCTGCGGCTCGTCAGGCTCAGTTCCCAGCGCGACCTGTTCGACTAGTCGGCATCGGCGAGCCCCTTGCGTCGGCGGCGGGTCTGCGCTGCGGGACGCCTCCTCGTCTGCCGGGCAGACCGCGGGGTATGCTGTCGGCCGATTCCGGAGGCGTGACCGAAATGCCCGATGGACCCCGCTACGCCGATTTGATGCTCGTCCCGGCAGGCGGAATGGAGACCTCACCGGCATGAATACCGCCCGCCCCAGACCCCCCGCGTCGCTCTACGTCGCCGGGCCGTTCAGCATGGGGTATGTCGATTTCTTCACCTTCCTGATCCCGCTCTATGGCCTGTCGCTCGGGCTCGACGCCGTCGAGATCGGCATCCTGGTGGGGGCGCGCTCGATCCTCGCCTTGTTTCTGTCGATCCACATCGGCGTGTTGATGGACCGATTCGGCACGCGCCGGGTCACCTTGTTCTTTGTCTGGACGGGTATGGCTCTGGCGCCGCTGTTTCCACTCGTGCCGGGGTTCTGGGCCTTGTTGCTGCTGCAGCTGGTGAACGGCGCCGCGGTTTCCTTTGCCTGGTCCGGCGCGCAGACCTTGATCGCCCAGCTCGCCGAGGGCGATGCCGGCTATATCGGCAAGTTCAGCTTCTTTGCCCGGCTCGGCTCGACGACGGCGCCCATTCTCGCCGGCATGGTCTGGGATTTCGGCGGAGCGTGGCCGGCTTATCTCTTTGGCGCCGCTTGGGGCGCGGTGTTGACGATTGCATTGCTGCGCACACAAGAGGCCGAGATTTTCGGGGCGCGACCAGCGGATGGAACCGCACGAGCACGGTTCCGTGCCCGCGACGCCTTGCCCCGAGCCTCGGACTACGTGAGCTCGATCATGCTGGTCGCGATCCCGGCCGTCGCGGTGTCGATGGCGATCATCTCGATGCGCAATACGACATACAGCATCCAGACCTCGGTCTATGTCGTCTATCTCAAGGAGATCGGGCTCGTCGGCACGATCATCGGCGTCCTGTTCGCGACGGCCGAGATTGCGAGTGGGTTCGGCTCGCTCTTTGCCGGGCGCGCGGTGCGATTGGGCGATCCTCTGCGCACGATGCTGAGCGGCACGGTGCTGTCGATCCTGCTGATCGCGATGACGCCGCTGCTGGGCGGGATCTTCGCCTTGCTGCTGCTGTCGCAGGTGATCCGCGGCTGGCTGGAAGGCGTCATCCAGCCGGTCATCTTATCGGTGCAGGCGCGGGCGGTTGGCCGCCATCAGCAAGGTGCGGTCGTAGGACTGCGTCAGACCGGGCAGCGGCTCACCTCGATCGTGATCCCGCCGCTGATGGGCGGGATCGCCGACCGTTGGGGCGTGAGCGAAAGCTTTTTCATTCTCGGCGCACTGATGCTGCTGTTGTGCGTACCGCTCGCGCTGCTCACCCGCCGCGCCGTGCGCTCCGCCTCGCGGTCCAAGGCGGAGCCCACTCTGGCTGATTGAATCCTCATTGCTCGTAGTCTTCCGGCAGAGGCCGAGCAGAATGCCGAACCGGCCCGATGGAGGCGAGAATTGCGAGGTCTACGGCTCAGGAATTTAAAGGGCGGGGGGAAATCCTAGCGGTCCGGCCGTGCGAGGAGGAATCCAGCCCACTTTCCTCCAGCGTTGTAGGGGTTCACGCGGCGTTTGCCAGCTGGCGCGGGCGATAGATCGCGATGTGGCCGATGCGGGCGGCCGCAGTTCTGTGCTCAGCGTATACCAGCACGTCGAGCTCGACGAACCGGTGGCCTTTGCGCTCGTAATTGGCGGTGACGACTGCGCGTGCCGTCAATTCATCGCCAATTCGGGCGGCGGAGAAATGCTGCACCGTGCTGCCGACATGCATCCATGGCCCCAACACGACATTGTGGCGCAATGCCCAATTGCCGACGTGCAGGATCGTCCCGGGATGGATGAGGCCGTCGCGGGCATAGAGCGGTTCGGTCTCGCGCACGGTGCGGAGATACTGCTCGGCATACCCTTTGGTGATGCGCAACGGCTCGATGGCGAACCAAGTGCCGACCGCAAGGGTCGACTCGTCGGCGGGCGGGCGCTCGGCCGGCGGACCCGGCGGCTCCGGGGCCTCGCTGAAAGCCGTGGGCGGCACGGCCGGCTCGCCAGACAGTGCCGCACGGCCCGAAACGCACAGCTCTCCGTGGCTCTCGATCCGTATGTCCAGCCCTAGAGCATTCTCGACGGCGGTCACAATGGCGGTGTCGCCGTCATATACCGGCTTGATCAACCGGCACTCGGCGGTGCCACGCTCGAGCCAAGCGCGGCCCCAGCGCAGCACCGGCAGATGGGTCATATAGGCATAGACATCGACCCCGGGCACGAGACCGCCCCTGAAGCCGAATCGTCTGAGCGACCGCGTCGTCGTGGATCTTGTTCTCGGATTCTTTGGAGGCGTTGAACGCCTCGACGCGGTAGGGGCCCAAGTACGATTCGGTCATGGCTCGGGTTCCTCGCCTCGCTTATAAGCAGCCCGGACAGGTTTGCATTTAGGCTGCGCCTTCGCAATCGTGAGGTCCCTGATGGACACCCATCTCCCCGAATACGAGCTCTACGCGATCCGCTACGCCGAGCGCGACGCCCGGCGCGCCGACCACTTTATCGGCGGCGACCCGCATGACGGGCCGATGCCGATGGATTATTTCGTCTGGGTCGCGATCGCGCCGCACCGCACGGTCGTCATCGACACCGGATTTACCGCGGAGGTCGCCGCGGCGCGCGGGCGGCGGCATCTGCGCTGCCCGGCGGAGGCGCTGGCGCTCGTCGGGGTCGACGCCGGCGCGGTCAAGGACGTCATCCTCACCCATATGCATTATGACCATGCCGGGACCTATCACCGCTTTCCGGCCGCGCAGTTTCACCTGCAGGAGATCGAGCTGCACTACACGACCGGCCGGTATATGCGGTATCCGCACCTCGCCCGCTCTTTCGAGGTCGAGGATGTCGTCGGCATCGTCCGGCTGAACTTTGCGCAACGCGTCAAGCTCTACGACGGGTCCGACCGAGCTTTGCCCCGGGTATCACCCTGCACCCGGTGGGCGGCCATACGCCCGGCATGCAATTCGTCCGCGTCCATACCAGCCGCGGCTGGGTCGTGCTCGCCTCCGACGTCACGCATTACTACGAGAACATGGAGGCCGGCCGGCCCTTCACCGCGGCCTTCCACATCGGCGACATGCTCGAAGCCTACGACACATTGCGCGCCCATGCCCCGAGCCCGCACCACATCATCCCCGGGCACGACCCGCTGGTGATGCGGCAATACCCGGCGCCGCGGCCCGAGCTCGAAGGCGTCGTCGTCCGCCTCGACGTGATGCCGCACGAGTAGCCCGGCTCAGTCGACCCGCTGCAGCACGGCGTTGAACAGCAATGTCCGCCGTTCTTGGAGATTGAGCGCGGAATTGCGGAACATCGCCTGCCAATCATCGCCGAGCAGCAGATGGGTGCCGAGCGGCGGCGGAGCATCGCCCGCGTTGCGCGCCCGCCGCTCGGCCGATGCCAGGGCCTCTGGTCGTGTCCTGCCAGGTCACGACGCGAAAGCCGGCCGCTTCGAGCTTCGAGCGGGTCACCTCCGGCGTCAGCAGGAAGCTGATGGCGGGTTCGCGCGCCCATTGCACCGGGAAGTGCGGTGGCCCGCCCGGCCCCGCCGCGACCTCCTGCAAGGCGAGGCGCCCGCCGGTTTGAGCACCCGTCGCATCTCGTGGTAGAGCCGGTCGCGGTCGGCAATGTTCATCGCCGCGTTCTGCGACCATACAACATCGAAGCTCATGTCCTCGAACGGCAGGTCGAGCGCATTGCCTTGCCGGTAGTCGACCCGGCCGACCGAGCCCGGTCAGCCTGCGTCAGCATCTCGGCGACGCGGCAGAATTCGGCGGTCAGATCGACACCGCTGACCCGGCAGCCGTAGCGCCAGGCGAGGTACCGCGACGGGCCGCCGAGCCCCGAGCCGACATCGAGCACGCGCTCGGTCCCGGTAAAGCCGACGAGCTCCGCGAGCCGGATCGTCGCCGGCCGCTGACCGCCGTGAAACTCGTCGACCGGAGCGAGGTCGTCCGGCGTCAGATGGTCGAGGTCTTTCCCCGCTGCTTTCAATGCCGCGAGGATGACATCGCCGAGTTCCCGGCGGGTGTAATGGTCTTCGACTAGGCTGCGATACTCCGTCATTCTTTCTCCTAATCCCGGCTCAGCTTGTTTTCAGCTGCTCGACGGCGATCCCCAGATCGCGGGCGGCGGTCGCTAAGCGCCGGTCGAGAGTGACGAGGGTCGCATCGAGGCGTCGGGCAATCGCGAGATGCAGGGCATCGGGCGCTCGGAGCCCCAGATCGAAAGCGTCGAACGTAAATGTAGGCGAGCCGAGCGTCCGATGCCGCGATATCAACCGGCGAGCTCATTGTCGCACGCCAAGCGTCGAAGTCCGCCAGACGCGCTGATGCGTCGACGTCAGTAAGCAGCGCCATGCGTACGAGTCGCGATAGGGCCGATGCGACTTCGGCGGCTGCGAAATCGCTGACCAGCAGTTCCCGACCATCGGCGCCGAGAAAGTCGTAAACCGCATCGGTGGTCGGCTCGGCGATCAACGTCGGCAGGAGGACGCTGCTGTCAACATAGGTACTCAATCCCCTTTCGACTCGTACATGAGATCGAGAATCTCGACCGAAGTTAACCCGATGCTCGGCCGCGCGCGCGTTCGGGCGCGGAGCCACTCGTGAGTTCCGGCGGCCGGCGCCGGCTGGCGCGAGACAGGCCTAAGCTCGACGACAGGCTTGCCGCGCCGGGTGATGATCACCTGTTCACCAGCGAGCGCCTTATGGATCAGGCTTGGAAGCCGGTTCTTGGCGTCGGCAACGCTGTAGGCGGTCACGTCGAGCCTCCTCACTACATGGCTATAACAATAGCCATAATTGCGGCTTGCGTCCAGAAGGGGCATAACTGCCCGAGCCGTGGAGGATTCCGACATGCGTCTGTTGATCGCAATGATGAAGCACGAGACCAACACCTTTTCGCCGGTGCCGACGCCGCTGGCGC
Organism: uncultured Alphaproteobacteria bacterium; assembly: GCA_963698995.1. Taxonomy (GTDB): domain Bacteria; phylum Pseudomonadota; class Alphaproteobacteria; order ATCC43930; family CGMCC-115725; genus AP-15. The sequence continues at coordinate 6,208 of CAVOTD010000028.1, forward strand.
GGTTTGGCAATGGCCCGGGGCCGCTTTATGGCGAGGCGGCGATCCGCGCTTATCGCGGCACCGGCACCGGGCTCGGCGCCTATCTCGACCTCGCCGAGCAGAGTGGCGCGGAGATCGTTCTGCCGATCGCCGCCGGGGCATCGCCGAGCCGCCCGGTCGACGACGCGGCCTACGCGCATATCACCGACACGATCTTGCGAGGCGGCGGCGCGCGGCGGCTTCGACGGCATCATGCTCGATCTGCACGGCGCGATGGTCACCGAGAGCCTGGAGGACGGCGAAGGGCAGTTCCTGAAGCGGCTGCGCGCGATCGACCCGCAGACCCCGATCGCCGTGTCGCTCGACATGCACGCCAATCTCTACGACGAGATCATCGCCAATGCGACCGTCGTCACCGGCTATCGCACCTACCCGCATATCGACACCTACGAGACCGCCAGACTGGCCGGCGAGATCCTGCTGCGCGCGATCCGCGGCGAGGTGCAAGCCGGTCATGGCGTGGGGCAATGTGCCGATGCTGCCGCATGTCATGCGCCAGGGCACCGACGACCACCCGAACAAGGAATTGCAGCAGCGCTGCGCGACAATGGGCGCCGAGGGTGCGTTGGCCGCGAGCCTCTTCACCGGCTTCCCCCACGCCGACATCACCAATGCCGGGCTGAGCGCGGTGGTTGTGACCGACGGCGACCGCAAGCTCGCGGAAGACCTGCGCGACGAGCTGTTGGACCGCGCCTGGGTCGAGCGCGAAGCCTTTGTCTACCAGATCGAGCCATTGGGGCAATCGGTCGCCCGCGCCAAGGCGATGCCGCCGGGTGAGGGCCCGGTCGTGTTGCTCGATCATTACGACAATTGCGCCTCGGGCGGCACGATGGACACGACCGCCGTGCTCGCCGAGATCCTGCGGCAGGGACTCGAGGATGTCGTCGTCTTTGCGATCTACGATCCCGAGGCGGTGCAGCGGGCGATCGCCGCCGGAATCGGCGCCGAGGTCACGCTGTCGATCGGCGGCAAGATCAAGATGCCGGCAATCCCGGGCGATAGCCTGCCCTTGACCGTGACCGGCACCGTCAAGACCATCTCCGATGGCCGCTACCGCAACCGCGGACCGATGGGGCGCGGCGTCGCAATGAATATGGGCCCGGCGGTGGTGCTCGATACCGGGGCCGCCGAGATCGTGCTGATCTCGCGCCATGTCGAGCCCTCGGACCTCAATTGCCTGATCAGCCTCGGCATCGATCCTCTACAAAAACGCTACGTCATGCTGAAGAGCCGCATTCATTGGCGCGCCGGGCTCGGCAAGCTGGCCAAGGCCGTCGTCGACTGCGCCGGGATCGGGGTCTGCACCTCCGACTATGGCCAGCTGCAATTCAAGAAAGTCAGGCGGCCGATCTACCCGCTCGACCTGCCGAACCGCTGAGGGCCCCTCCCCCAACCCTCTCCCGCAAGCGGGGCGAGGGGCCCGCGCGGCAGGCGCGGCAGGGTCAGGGGAATGATCGACGACAGCGCGCCGTTGTCGGACCGGGTCCGGGCGGCTAGGGTGGTCTCACCGAAAAGGAGCACATCACATGGACGGCACCACCCAGCTGCTCGAGGCCGACCGGCGCTATCTCGTTCACCCGTTGCACCATCCCGATGATCATCGGCAGCCGCTGGTTGTCGTCGAGGGCAAGGGCGCGATGCTGCGCGACGCCGACGGCCGCGAATACATCGACGGGCTGTCGGGTCTGTGGAACGTCAATGTCGGCCACGGCCGGGCCGAGCTGGCCGAGGCGGCGAGCGCGCAGATGCGGCGGATCGCCTTCGCTTCAGCTTATATCGGCGCGACCAACGAGCCGGCCGTGCGCCTCGCCGAAAAGATTGTGAGCCATGCCTATTCAAACTCGGCTGCTGTCTACTTCACGACGGCCGGCGCCGAGTCGAACGAATCTTCGTTCAAATTCGCGCGGTACTACTGGAAGGTCAAAGACCAGCCGCAAAAGACCAAGATCATCTCGCGCGTTCACGCCTATCACGGGGTCACGATGGCGGCGATGAGCGCCACCGGCATGGCGGCTTATCACAAGATGTTCGGTCCGCTCGTCCCCGGCTTCATCCAGGTGCCGCCGCCCTATGCCTATCGCTGGACCGGCAACGAGGACCCCGGCATTGGTGCTGCCGACGCGGTCGAAAAAGCGATCCTCGCCGAGGGGCCGGAGACCGTCGCGGCGGTTATCGCCGAGCCGGTCATGGGCGCCGGCGGCGTCATCGTGCCGCCGCCGACTTACTTCCCGCGGCTGCGCGAGATCTGCGATCGTTACGAGATCCTGCTGATCGCCGACGAGGTGATCACCGGTTTCGGCCGCACCGGAAGATGGTTTGCGCTCGGCCATTGGGGCGTCGAGCCGGACCTCGTCTCCTTCGCCAAGGGTGTCACCAGCGGCTACCTGCCACTGGGCGGCGTGATCGCGTCGAAACATGTGCACGAAGCGATCGAAAGCGCGGCGGCCGACCGAAAGTTCATGCACGCCGCGACCTATTCCGGCCATCCGGTGTGCTGCGCGGTCGGGTTGCGCAATCTCGAGATCATCGAGAGCGAGGGGCTTGTCGAACGTGCCGCTTCGATGGGCCGGCGGCTGCTGGCCGGGCTCGAGCAGCTGCGCGACCTGCCGGTCGTCGGCGATGTGCGCGGGCTCGGCATGATGTGCGGGGTCGAGCTGGTGTCGGACCGCAACACCAAGGCGCCGGCGCTCGGGCTCGGCGCGCGTTTCACCCGCGAAGCGCTGGCGCGCGGTTTGCTGCCGCGGATCCGCGCCGGCAGCGCCGATCCGCCGATCGGCGATACGATCTGCCTCGCCCCACCACTGTCGACCCCGACCGATGTGCTCGACCGCATTCCGGAGATCTTGCGCGCCGCAATCGTGGCGGCGGGCTGACTTCGGCGAGCGCTCCGGAGAATGGCTCTACGGAGGATCGGCATCATCGTCGAGGGCGCCACCGGGCGTCTCGGCACGACCCAGCACTTGCGCTCGCTGATGGCCATCCATAGTGAAGGCGGGCTGGCGCTCGGCGATGGCGATCACCTGGTCCCCGAGCCGGTCCTGCTCGGCCGCAATCCGGCTAAGCTGGCGGCTTTGGCCGCGGCGAATGGCGGCTTGAAGTGGCAGCACCGATCGCGACGCCTGCCTCGCCGACCCGGATATCGCGATCTATTTCGACGCGACCGCCACCGGTGGGCGACCGGCGCGTGCCGGGGCGGCGCTCGCCGCCGGCAAGCACGTCTATCTCGAAAAGCCGATCGCCGAAACCGTGGCGGACGCCCTCGATCTGGTGCGCCGCGCCGAGCGCGCCGGCCTCAAGAACGGTGTCGTGCAGGATAAATTGTTCCTGCCCGGGCTGACCAAGCTGCGCAAGCTCTACGAGGCCGACTTCTTCGGCCGCATTTTGTCGATCCGGCTCGATTTCGGCTGGTGGGTGTTCGACGGCGAGCTCTACCCGGCGCAGCGGCCGAGCTGGAATTATCGTCGCGCAGCCGGCGGCGGGCTGATCCTCGATATGTTCGCGCATTGGCGCTACATCTTCGACCGCCTGTTGGGCGAGATCAAAGCGGTGTCGTGCCGCCACATGACGGCGCTACCCAAACGCCGCGACGAGAGCGGCCAATGGTACGGCGTCGATGTCGAGGACTCGGCGTTTGCGACCTTCGAGCTCGCCGGCGGAGTGCTGGCACAGGTCAGTTCGTCCTGGGCGAGCCGCGTCAAGCGCGACGACCTTCTGCAGATCCAGGTGGACGGCACATCGGGGTCGGCGGTATGCGGCCTGCACCGCTGCTTCGTGCAGCCGCTGGTGGCCACCCCGAAACCGTTCTTCGACGCGGAGCGCCCGCAAGCGATGGTGTTCGACGAACAATGGCAGGAGATGCCGGACATCGAGCCGTTTCGCAGCAGCTACCGCACCGGCTGGGAATTGTTCTTGAAGCATGTCGCGGAAGACGCGCCGTTCCCCTCGCCGCTCCTCGAAGGCGCCAAGGGTGTTCAGCTGGCCGAGGCCTGCTATCAGAGCCACCGCGAGCGGCGTTGGATCGATCTGCCGAGACTGACGCTGTGATCACGAGTTCGTACCAGCCGAACCGGGGCATTGGCGGATAACAGCGGCGACAGCCGTCGCCGCTGTTCTGCGCGGATCGCCGGCTTCAAGCGATCTTGCGCCGGCGGACAAACCCAAGGCCCAAAATCCCGATGCCCAGCATTGCCAGCGACGCCGGCTCCGGAGCCGCTGCCACCTCCATGTCGAGGACGGCGGGCGCGCCGTTCGCTTCGACGTAATAGAGGTCGTAGGTGCCCGGTCCGATGCTGAAATTGGTCAGCTCAGCCGCCGTCGGCGCTGCCGCGGAAACCGGCAATAGGTCGGTTGTCGTATTGCCGTGCGAGTAGAGGCTGATGCCGTCATCGTGATCGATCGTGCCGGAAAGCGCAGAACCGGTGGTGAAGGTCAGCTCCATTATAGAGGTGGTTTGCCCAATAAACTCGAAACCGTAGCTGCCGGTGCTCAGTACCTTTGACAGGAACCCAGCCAGCGTGTTGCCGTTTGCGCCGACAAAGTTGCTGATGTCGGCGTTCGGTTGGAAGAAGTTGCCATACGTATTGGTGGCTTGATTGGAAACGTCCAGCTCGAGCGGACCGGTAAAGGTAAAAGTTCCTACCTTGTCCGATGAAGAAATCAGCGGGTTGTTGGGTAACGCTTGCTGGCTGCCATCCGTGCTCGAGCAAATGCGAAAGAAACCGCTAAAGCACGGCCCCGTCCATGCGGTGACCGAAAACGCGCCATTATATGTCGTCGCCTGCGCCGGCGCGAGTGTTCCAACCAGCGCCATCGCTATAGTTGGCATCAAAAGGAATCTTGACGGTACCATCAGTCGATCTCCAGTGAATTCGAGCTTCGTGGCATCGCATCTCCGGGCGGAGAGACCGCCAAGAACACCAAATGTGATGTCCTGATATTTCGAAAGACGATAATTTTCTACGAAATTTATTATTAACAATGCAATATTCGTGGTTAATTATTGATATTGACGCTGGCTATGATGGTGGGCTGGTCTCGGGCAGGATCCGCAGTAGCGGGTCAGGCCCGACCGCGTTGGCGCGATCGATGTCACCCCAGACTTGGGCGGCAGTGAACGCGATATAGAGGCCAAAGAGGATCCCGAGCGGCGACAATATCCCGGCCGAGATCCCCTTGAATGTGCGCGCCGAATGTGCGCGCCCGCTCACCGACCGACAGTCCATTGACGACCGCGCCGATCGCCCCTGCAACCAGGTACGCGGCGCCGAACACGACGAGCGCCATCCAGCCCACCGGAAGATTGTGCAGCCAATCGCTCATCTTGCGTCCTTTACCTAAATCCCCGGCGTTGTCCGGCAAAACACGCCTGCTATAGTGAGCCAAACTCGCAAACGACGATCGGGAGGAGGCTCATGCAGCCCAAGCCAATCACGCGCGCCGCACTGAGCCGCCGCCGGTTGCTGAAGGGCTCCGCCCTCACCGGGATCCTGGCGCTCGGTCGATCGCCCGCCGATGCCCAGTCGGCGCCGAAAAAACTGATCATGGCGCACAACGTGGCGCCGCCCAAATCCTCGGCGGTGGCGTTCGCCGAGATGGCCGAAGCGATCAACAAGAACAGCGGTGGAGGGATCGTGGTCGAGTTCCACGGCGGCACGCTCCTCACCAAGGAGCTCGAGATTATCAATGCGATCAAAGCCGGCAATATCGCGATCGGCGACCCGGGCGGTGCGGCCGCGACGGTGTTCCCGGAAATGGGCGTCTTTCTCGTTCCTTATCTCGTCAAGAGTTACGAGCAAGCCTACCGGATGTTCAACGGCGCGATCGGCGATCACCTCGACCGGCAGATTCAGGACAAATACAAGCTCAAGGTCTTGTGCTTTTACGATTACGGCTTTCGCCACTTCTGGAACAACCGCCGCCCGATTGCCGCGCCCAAGGATCTACGCGGGCTGAAATTGAGGGTCCAGCCGGCCAAGGTGTTCGCCGACACGATCAACGCCCTGGGCGGCGTCGCGGTGCCGATGGCCTGGGCGGAGGTGATCCCGGCGGCGCAGCAGGGGGTCATCGACGGCGCCGACTTGCCGATCGTCAACATCCTGGCGCTGAAGGCCTATGAAGTCTCGAAATATTGCTCGATGACCTATCACAATTACGGGCCGACGGCGCTTGTGATGAATTTGGACGCGTGGAATGGGCTGACTGAGGCCCAGCAGAAATTGGTGCTCGACGCGGCGCGGGCGGCCCAGGAAAGGATCCGCGGGCTGACCGAGAGCGTCGACACGGTCGAGAAGGCGAAAGAGCTGCTAGAACCCAAAGGAATGACCGTCAACACCGCCGATGTCGAGGCCTTCCGCAAAATCGCACAAGAAAAGGTCTGGCCGCAGTACCAGAAGGAATATGCTGACATCTGGAACGAGATCGTTGCGACCAAAGTGTGACTGGTCGTGCTCGAAGTAGCCCCTCACCCTGGCCCTCTCCCCGCAAGCGGGGAGTGGGAAAAGCCGTCGGGAAATTATTCTCCTTCTGCCGAAAATCACAGTGACGGCGCTTCTCGCTGCTCGCGATCTTGCGACATGCTGCGGGGGTGTTCCTGCGCTACGTCATGGTGGCGGTATCACCGATTTCCTCGACCTCGACCCGGTCAACTTCTTCTGGGTCGAGGAAGTCGGCGAGTTCAGCGCTGACTGGCTGACGATGATCGGGGCGGCGATCGGCGATTGCCGACCGATGCCATTTCACGCTTGACACGTGCTGACCCATCGTCTGCCGCAGCGCGTGGCAAGCGCATCATTTACGTCGTCAACCATCTGCTGATCGCCGGCTTTCGGTGCGCTTGCCGCGTGGTATGGGACGAAAGCTCGCCGTCACTCAACGGCGCGCTGACGTCGCCGGCGCTGCGAGATCAACCTGGCCTGGGTCTATGGCGCAGTCAGCGGTCGGCGGCGCGCTGATCGTGTCATCTACGGGCTGGTCTGGCGCTGGCCGGGTCGAGCAGTCCCGAAGCCGATCAAGACACCGTCGTCATCGCGGCCGGAGGCGAGTAGCCAATGCTCCTCGCTATCACCGGGCTGGTCTTCGTTGGGCTCGTCGCATTGTCGTTGCCGATCGTCTTCGCCCTCGGCGCGGCAGCCGTCGTCGGCCTGATAATCGGCGGCTATCCGCTCGAAATGGTAGCGTCGAGCCTGATCGCCGGATCGCAGAACTGGGTTTTGCTGGCGATCCCGTCCTTTGTCTTTGCCGGCACGGTCATGGAACGCTGCGGCATGTCGAATGCGTTGGTCGACCTGGCGCGGGCGTTGGTCGGCTGGCTGCGCGGCGGGCTCGGCATGTCGGTGATCGTCGTCTCGTATTTCTTTTCGGATATTTGCGGCTCGAAGATGGCCGAGGTCTCGGCGCTCGGCTCGACCCTGATGCCGCCGCTGCGGCGCGCCGGCTACCGGCCCGAGGACGGCGCCTCGCTGATCGCCTCCGGCACCGCGATGGGCATGCTGGTGCCGCCGGCGATCTTCATGATCGTGATCGGCGAAGTCACCAACACTTCGGTAGTCGCGCTGTTTCTCGCCGGGTTCATCCCGGCGGCGGTGATCGGGGCTTGTCTCTGCTCGCTGGTGCTGCTCCAAGCGCACCTCCTCGGCTGGCCCAAGGACACGCGGCCGAGCTGGCGGTTTCTGATCCGCTCGTTGCGCGACGCCGCAGTGCCTCTGGTCATCCCGCTGGTGATCCTCGGCGGGTTTTACCTGGGCGCCTTCACCGCCACCGAGGCCGGGGCAGTCGTCGCGCTCTATTCATTGTTGGCGGCCCGGCTCTATTACCGCAACCTCAGCTGGGCGCAGATCCTGCACATCGGCTATGACAGCGCGATACTGACCGCCGCAGTCGTATTCCTGCTGGCGGTGGCGACGACTTTCCAGTACCTGATGGGCGTGACCGGGGTTCCCGTGCTGCTCGGCGAGCTCCTGAAACCGCTCGAAACCGCCCAATGGCTGTTTTTGCTCGGCGTCGCGCTGTTGACGATGGTGTTCGGCATGGTCCTCGAAGGGCTGCCGGCGGCGGTGGTGCTGATCCCGGTGGTCTTTCCGATCGCCACCAAGATCGGGGTCAATCCGATCCATTTCGACATCGTCCAGACCGCTGCGGTCGGTATCGGCCTCTTCCTGCCGCCGATGGGCGTCGGGCTGTTGATGGCGTTGCGCTTTGCCGAAGTGCCGGTGGCGCAGCACGCGCGCTATTACTGGCCCTATGTGGTGGCGCTGCTGATCGGACTATTACTGATCATCTGCCTGCCTGAGCTGTCGCTGACCATTCCCCGCAGCGCCGGCTTTGTCCGCTAACCAAGGAGCCGCGCCCGATGGATCTGCGCTACACGGCCGAAGAATTGGGCTTCCGCGACGAGCTCCGCGGCTTTTTTCGCGACAACCTGCCCGGCGATATCCGCGAGCGGATGCGACTCGGCCAGGCGCCGAGCAAAGACGACATCGTTACCTGGCAGCGCATCCTGAACCGCCGCGGCTGGGCCGCTTACAACTGGCCCAAGGAGTATGGCGGCCCCGGCTGGACGCCGGTGCAGCGCATGATCTTCCTCGAAGAGAACCAGCTCGCGCCGGCCCCCGAGGTGTCGTCGTTCAACATCACGATGATCGGCCCGGTCTTGATCCAGTTCGGCAGCGAGGAGCAGAAGCATCGCTTTCTGCCGCGCGCCGCCAATATCGACGATTGGTGGTGCCAGGGCTTTTCCGAGCCCGGCGCGGGCTCCGACCTCGCCTCCTTGAAGACTGCTGCCAAGCGCGATGGGGATCATTACGTGGTCAACGGCCAGAAGATCTGGACCTCGACCGCGCACCACGCCGATTGGTGCTTCTGCCTGGTGCGTACCGACCCGCAGGCCAAAAAGCGGCAGGAGGGGATCTCGTTTCTGCTGATCGACATGAAGACGCCTGGCATCACGGTGCGGCCGATCATCTCGATCGACGGCAGCCATCATCTGAACGAAGTGTTTTTCGACGACGTGCGGGTGCCGGGGTCGCTGCTCGTCGGCGCGGAGAACCGCGGCTGGGATGTCGCCAAGTTCCTGCTCGGCCATGAGCGCACCGGCATCGCGCGGCTCGGCAAATCGAAGGAACGGGTCAAATTCGCGCGCGAGACGGCGCGCGAGATGCGAGCCAACGGCAAGCCGCTGATCGAGGATCCCGCCTTCCGCATGCGCGTCGCGCAACTCGAAACCGACATGAAGGCGCTGGAGATCACCCAGATGCGCGTCGTTTCTGCGCATGACAAGAGCCATGACGGCACACCCGACCCGCTGTCCTCGGTGCTCAAGGTCAAGGGCACCGAGCTGTTGCAGGCGACGACCGAACTGGCGATGGATGTCGGCGGCCCATTGTCGATGCCGGATTGGGCGCAGGAATTGGCGGCGCTCAGCAACGAGCCGGAATTGGGGCCGGAATGGGCGACCGAGGCGACGAGGAGTTACCTGTTCCTGCGTGCCGCCTCGATCTACGGCGGCACCAACGAGATCCAGAAGAACATCCTGACCAAAGCCGTATTGGGGCTGTGAACGGCCTTAAGATTGCTTCGTCACTGCACTCCTCGCAATGACCCAATTTGCTGTCGTTGCGAGCGCGGCGACGCAATCTGGCCGTCGCCACGGGGGAGCCTGACCGATGGATTTCGATCTGACCGACGAGCAGCGTCTGCTGCGCGAACTCTGTCGAGCGCCTGCTCGCCGACCACTACGGTTTCGACAAGCGCCGCGCCTATCTCGCCGAGCCCGAGGGCTGGAGCCGTACCCTGTGGTCGCAATACGCCGAACTCGGCCTCTTGGGCCTGCCCTTTGCCGAGAGCTATGGCGGGTTTGGCGGCGGCCCGATCGACATGATGCTGGTCATGGAGGCGTTCGGCCGCGCGCTGGCGCTCGAGCCCTATCTAGCGACCGTCGTGCTCGGCGGCACCGCGCTGCGCCTCGCCGGCGAACGAGGCGCAGAAATCGGCGATCCTGCCGCAGATCGCCGAAGGCGAGATGGTCCTGGCCTTCGCGCATGGCGAGCGGCAGGCGCGCTATGATCTGACCGATGTGCTGACGACCGCGAAGTCAAGACTGGCGGCTGGGTCCTCGACGGCGCCAAGAGCGTCGTCCTGCACGGCGACAGCGCCCGGCAGTTGATCGTCAGCGCGCGCACCGCCGGCGAGCGCGACGACCCCGACGGGATTACGCTCTTCCTGGTCGATGCGGCGGCGAGCGGGGTGGCGCGCCGGTCCTATCCGATGCGCGACGGCACCCGCGCGGCGGAAATTTCACTGAGCGGCGTCGAAGTCTGCAGAGGGCAATGTGCTGGGCGAACGTCGGCGCGGCATTGCCGGTCATCGAGCGGGTGGTCGAGGCCGGCATTGCCGCCACCGCCGCCGAGGCGGTCGGCGCGATGGAGGCGATGCAGGCGCTGACCCTCGACTATCTGAAGACGCGCCAGCAATTCGGCCGCCCGATCGGGGACAATCAGGTGTTGCAGCATCGCGCCGCCGAGATGCTGATGGCATTGGAACAAGGACGCAGCATGGCGATGCTGGCGGCGATGACGGTCGAGGAGCCCGACGCCGCCGAGCGCGCCCGCAACATCGCGATGGCCAAGATCGGCGTCGGACAGGCGAGCAAATTCGTCTCGCAAAACGCAATTCAGTTGCATGGCGGCATCGGCATGACCGAGGAATACGCGGTCGGCCATTACTTCCGGCGCTGCATGGTCATCGAGCACCTGTTCGGCGACACCGCCCATCACCTGTCGCGCCTCGCCGAACAGGTGACGTGAAGCGTTATTCAGCGGCCTTTAGAATGTCCTCCGAAACCGGCTCGTTGGCACATTTTGGGAACCTGGCGACACGGCAAAAATAGAGATGCACGGCAGTGCCGATGCCCTCCACGCTCTCGACGGCGGCGAAGCCGTCGAGCTGACAAGTCAATCGCCAGGAAACTGCGGCGGCAGGTCTAAGAGTCGACTTCGAATAGAAGATCCGCTGCAGCCGTTCCGGCGGCAGGCCGCGGCCGCTGTCCTTGACTGTCGCCCGTACATACTCTCCTGGCGCGCTCCCGGGAAATTCGGCAGCCATCGCGCGGTCGATCGTGCAATGCCGGGTGCCGATGACGAGCTCTCCGCCCTCCGGCATGTCGGCGGCCGCCTCGCAGACGAGATCGCCAACCAATGCGGTTACTGCAACGGGATCGGCGTGACAGAGCCAAGCCTCGGGAGCTAAGGAGAAACGGCATTTGACGGTGTGCGGCAGCCGGCGGCGGATCGGTCCGTCGAGTTTCGTCAGCGCGAGATTGAGATCGGTTGGTCGGGCGGCAAGGCGACCGCCCGCTGTCAATTCTACAATCCGACGCGTGCTTTTCTTCGCGCGATCGAATGCCTCCTCGGCCATCGCACGCAATCGAGCGAGACTGGGCCGGACAAGTGCGAACGGACCCATCCGGTCAGATAGGGCCGCGATCCGTTTGCGGTACGGCGCGGAACCGGGGGCTTTCGCCGGAAAACCGCTTGACCGGCGGCTTCCTCGCCAAGAGCGAGCCATGGCTGCGATCAGGATCAAGACCGTTCCTGCAACGGCGATTAGCCAGGTCAGCCGATGGGCGAAGTCCGATCCGGCGGCCCCGGGATCGTAGAGAAATGCTTCGAGATCGGACGGGTGCGAAATCGCACCGATTGCGATCAAGCTTTGCTGGATCGCAATCCAGCGTTCCAATTCGACTGGCCGAGCGGGGTATTAGGAAAACCACCCAGCTTGCGAGCGACCTCGCTTTGGTAACGGGCGAAGCCGGCAGCATCGGATACAGGCACCGCAACCGGCAGCTCGGCGACAATTCGTGCGGCGATCTCGTCCGGATGCTGCAGGGCATATTCCCAGCCTTTGAGCGAGGCCTCGCGAAAGCGCTGCGCGGTCGCCGGCTCGGCATTGACAAAGCGCTGCAAAGCGAAGAGGCCGTCGCCATAAAATTCGGGGCGTCGACCGGCAAGCTCGAACGATTTAAGCGCCACCGAGCGTTCCTGCGCCTGCCACGGCAGCTCCCAGGCCGACCCGACGACGGCGTCGACGCGACGGTCGGCGAGCATAGCGATGGCTTGGCCAGCCTCGATCGAAACCGATTTCAGCTTGTCCGGATCGATGCCTTCGCTGTTTAGCGCGGCGCGCAGCTCCAGATCGAGAATGCTGCTCGGCGGCAACCGTCCGAGCTTGGCCTTGAGGAGACCGAGGGAGGAGAAATCGCCGTCGGCGCGATAGTAGATCGCGGCGCCGCTTTGTTGAAAGACCGGAGCGAGCAAGATCAGCGGCGATCCCGCGGCGGCGCGCACCAGCAGCTGCGCCGTGCCGGTTCCGAACTGGGCCCGCCTCTCGATCACTTCGCGCACCGGGTCGATCGGAGTGCGGCCCTGCGGGTTGCCCGGCCTGATCTCTACCGCCAGCCCGGCATCGCGATAGAAGCCCTTCCACAGCGCCGCGTAATAGCCGGCGAACTCGAATTGCGGTTCGCGATGGAGCTGAAGCGCCAGCTTGTCCGCAGCCATCGCCGCACCCGGCGTCATCGCTGCACCGACCACCAGCCAACAGGCGCAAATTGCCGATCGCCGAAGCCCGGCACGTGCCGCGGCATTGCGGTTGCGTCTCGCCATTCAATCCCCCAATCGCGCGGCGGGACCGCCCCCGGCCCAACCGCGTCTGCCGAACTGTTGTCGCCACCTGTCCCTGCGGCAGCGGCGCGAGCCTGGCTCGATCGACACGATGCTCGCAAATCTCAGGATATGCAGCCCCCCAAACCCGCTCAAGCCGATCTCGCCAGTGGCCAGCCTGTTACCGCATCTGGGGGTCGCTTAACAGCGGCACATTCCCCGGCCGTGGCGCGAAAAAACCAAATCGACCCCGGCGCTTCCCGGCTTTTACGATTGCCGCTATTAATCCGAAGCAAGCCTTTCGCCCCAGGAACCTCTAGATGGACCGAAGAAGCCTGCTCGGGCGCGCCGCCGCCGTCGCTTGCCTGCCGGTCCTGCCGGCATCCCTGCGCGCCGCCTCCACATCTGAAACCGCCCCTATCCGCCGCGTGCGCCGTTCGGATCCCTTATGGCCAAGCTCGGCAGACTGGGAGAGGCTGAACCAGGAAGTCGGAGGACGCCTGATCAAGGTGCAGTCCACGTTCAGTGCCTGTGAATCCGCACTGGAGAGTGCGCCCTGCCGAGACGTCATCCAGGATCTGTCCAACCCCTATTACATTGGCGACCAGGCGGGTGCGACGCAAAGCACCGGCTGGGTGGACGCCTGGATGTCGGCGCCGAGCGCCTACGCAGTAGCCGCCAACACCGCCGCTGACGTCGTTGCCGCCGTCCGGTTCGCCCGCGAGAAGAATCTGCGGCTCGTGGTCAAAGGCGGCGGCCATAGTTATCAGGGCACATCCAATGCGCGCAGACTCGCTGCTGATATGGACGCGGGCGATGAACAATATCGCGCTTCACGACGCCTTCGTGCCGCAGCGCTGCGAGGCAATCGAAAAGCCGCAGCCGGCAGTCATGATCGAAGCCGGCGCGATGTGGATCGACGCCTATAATGCGGTCACGACAGCGCCGGCCGTTATGTTCAGGGTGGCGGCTGCGCCACCGTCGGCGTCGCCGGCCTTATTCACAGCGGCGGCTTCGGAAGCTTCTCGAAGAATTACGGGATGGCTGCGGCGGGACTGCTGGAAGCCGAAATCGTCACCGCCGATGGCGCGGTGCGGATGGTCAACGCCTGCACCGATCCGGATTTGTTCTGGGCGATCAAAGGGGGAGGCGGCGGCAGCCTGGGTGTCCTCACCAAGCTCACATTGCGAACCCGCGAGCTCCCGGTGTGGTTCGGCGCCGCTTTTCTGACGGTAAAGGCGGCTTCCGATGCTGCTTTCCGCCGGCTGATCGGCCAGTATATCGATTTCTACAGCGCCCGCCTCTGCAATCCTCACTGGGGCGAGAGCGTCACCCTTCGGCCGGACAATACGCTCGCCGTTTCAGCTGGTGTCGCAAGGTTTAGACAGCGCTCAGGCCGCGGCCGTCTGGCAACCATTCCTCGAATGGATTGCCGGCTCGCCGCAGGATCTGAGCTATGCGTCGGCGCCGCGGATCAGAAGCCCTCCCGGCGCAGCGACGGTGGGCTGCCGATTGGCGGCGGTAGCACTTGCCACATACGATCCACAGCGACCGCGGTCGGGCGCGCCTGCACCCCATATCTGGTGGGCCGGCAACCAAGTCGAGGTCGGGGATCTTCTGGCACGGCTACAATCCGCCTGGCTGCCCGCTCACTGTTGCAAGCGGATCGTCAGCAGCAGCTCGCCGATGCGCTTTTCGCCGGGAGCCGCCACTGGCCCGTGTCACTACACTTTAACAAGGGACTTGCCGGTGCGCCGGCCGAGGCGATCGCCAGTGCGAGAGATACGGCGATCAACCCGGCCGTATTGGATGCCTTCGCCCTGGCGATCATCGCCGGCGGCGGACCCCCGGCCTATCCGGGAATTCCCGGCCATCAGCCCGATCTGACATGGCCGCAAACACGCCGGCGAGATCGGCAACGCAATGGCAGAGCTGCGCAGGCTGGTGCCCGAGGCTGGATCCTACGTGTCGGAGAGCGATTTTTTCGAGCCAATCCTGGCAGCAAGCGTTCTGGGGGTCGAATTACCCGAGGTTGCGGGCGGTCAAAGCGAAATACGATCCGGGCGGCCTTTTCTTCGTACACCACGGCGTGGGCAGCGAAGAGTGGAGCGCGGATGGCTTCACCCGGTTGACCGCTCCCTAGGCGCCATTGCCATTGCGGTGAATGGCGCGCCAGACGCGCTCCGGGGTTACCGGCATTTCGATGTGCGTCACGCCGAATTCGGCAAGCGCATCGACGACCGCGTTGACCACAACACCGAGCGCCGGGGTCGTTCCGCCTTCCCCCGCCGGGCGGATGCCGAGCGGATGGGTAGGGGTCGGGACTTCGCTGAGCTCGGTCGTAAAGAAGGGTAATCGGTCGGCACGGGGCAGCGCATAATCCAACAGCGAGCCGGACAAAAGCTGACCGGTCTCTTGATCATAGACGCAGTATTCGCTCAGTCCCTGGCCGAGGCCGTGGGTGATGACGCCATGGATCTGGCCGTGCACGATCAGCGGATTGACCGCGCGCCCGACATCGTCGACGGCGGAATAGCGAGCAATTTCGACGACACCGGTGTCGGGATCGACCTCAACCTCGCAGACATGGCAGCCATAGGGGAAGCTCGCGAGGTTCACGGTCTCGCCGCTTTTCGCCATCAGCGGCCCGCGCAGCTCGTCCGGAAAATCGTTGCGCCGTAACGCCTCGGCCGCGACCTCGAAGATCCCGAGCGAGCGGTCGGTGCCCTTTACCTGAAAGCGGCCGTCGGCGAATTCCAGATCGGCCGGAGCCGCCTCCATGACGTCGCTCGCGATCTGGAGGCCCTCGTCGATGATATCGTGCGATGCGTTCAGCATCACGATGCGCGCCAGCCGAAGCGCGCGGCCAGCACGTGATAATGCTCGACATAAGCCCGAACCCCTTCCGCAATGACGCTAAGGCGGCGGCTTCGACTCCGACAACGCTGGAGCGGGTGCCGTTTACGACAAGAGCCCCAGACTATCGTCGTTGAACCAGCAAAATCCTCGTTGGGCTCCTCTTCACTTGTTTGATCAGCCGCAGCCGCGCGTGTCTTAAACCGCTGGTGGTCCAACATTGTCGGCCCGCCGGCTAAGTCGGCTTCGTGCCGACCGCGCAGTGAAACGGCGTCGCAATGAAGAACCCCGCCTCGGCTCGTGCAACGGCCTCCCGCCACTCGGTAGCCTCCTCCGCAGTCAGAGCGGCGAGTATTTTCTGCTCGAAATGGGTGACCCTCGGGGGCCTCGGTGGCGGGGGTCACAGCGACGAACTGGGGATAAAACGTCAATTGGGTCAGACCTGCCGCGTGAAATCGCTGATACAGGCTGGCATCGGCGCATCCTCCTGACGTCACTTCCGAAGTAACCAATCCCGGCCTGCCTGTCTTGGACCGTAACTCAGCGCTTAGCGGCAAGTTGGCCCACGAGGGCACGTCGACTGCACGCACGATGGCACCAACCCGTCCGCCGGGCTTTGTGACCCGCAACAGCTCGGCCAGCATCCGGTTCGCGTCGCCCTCCTCCATGACGGTGCAGGAGAGTGCGACATCGACGCTGTTCGCTGCCAAGGGGAGCGCCTCGGCATGCCCCTCTTGGAAGGTGATCCCGTCGGCGAGCCCCTCCCGCTCGGCAAGGCTCGTAGCCTCCCGGAGAAGATAGGGATTGATGTCCAGGCCGATGACGCGGTTCGCTCCCGCAGTCCGGCGCGCGACTTCGCGTAGCACCACCCCTGAGCCGCAGCCGACCTCGAGGATAACCTCTCTCGGTTTCATGCTGACGGCGTCCAATAGAGCACGCACCACACCAAGGTAATTTGAGCGGCCGCGCGCTTCGAGTAGGGCGACGGCGCCGAGGGCAGGTCCGCCCAACGTGATCGTGCAGTAGCGGGCGCTCAGCTGCGAGATCAGGGGTTCCCATTGCGACGGCGCCAGATCGAGTGGCATCAAAACCAGCGGCGGACCGGCGCCGCGAATGCGGTAGGAGATGCCTGCTGTCTCTCCGTCTGGCTCGGACAAATTCGCCGCCGCGGCCGGCTCGCGCTGATCGATGCGACCAAGGAAGTGGAGCATCGCGGCGCCAATTTCCGTGCCTCGTTCGGCGATGACATCCGACCACGGCAAGCTTGTGTAATCGTGCAGCGTGTGCGGGGTAGCCTCGGGGAGAGCGGCCAGCAGTTGGCGAACGGCCTGCGCCGGGGGGCCCTGATCTCCCGTCACTACGAGCAAGCGGGAGGCCAAGCCGCGCAGCTCGCCCGCGTCCATGGGTGTGGGAGAGATTAAGGTCAGCGAAGCAACGCGCTCGGGGTGGAGAGTCGCCAAGCCATACCAATCGGTCCGCACCATGCGTCCGGCCGCGAGGTGCGCTCGCTCGATCCGGAGATGATCGAACAAATCAACCAGACACGCTTCGATCGTAGGAGTTGCTGCCGGCATTCTATCCCTCCCGATACTTTGAAAGTTTACCGGATCGCTCTTACCCATCAACCCGCGGCGCCTGACGGCGCCGCGTGGATCGCTCGCCAGACCCGCTCCGGCGTTGCCGGCATTTCGATGTGCGTCACGCCGAATTCGGCAAGCGCGTCGACGACGGCGTTGATGACGACTCCGAGCGCCGGGGTGGTGCCGCCTTCGCCGGCCGGGCGGATGCCGAGCGGATGGGTCAGGCGTCGGCACTTCGGAGCAGGTCGCAATCGAAGAAGGGCACGCAGTCTGCCCGAGGCATCGCGTAATCCATGAAGCGAGCCGGCGAACAGCTGACCAGTGTCGCGGTCGTAACAGGCAGTCTTCGCATCAATGCCTGGCCGACCCCCTGGGGATGCCGCCATGGATCTGGCCGTGCACAATCATCGGATTGACCGCGCGCCCGACATCGTCGACGGCGGTGTAGCGGACGATATCGACGACTCCGCGTCTCGGGATCGACCTCGACCTCGCAGACATGAGAGCCATAGGGAAACGCGGCGAGGGTCACGGTCTCGTCGCCGATGCCGCGTAACGGCCCACGCAGCTCGTCCGGCAGATCGTTGCGCCGCACCGCCTCGCGCGCGACCTCGAAGATGCCGATGCGAGCGGTCGGTGCCTTTGACCGCGAAACTCGCCGTCGGCGAATTCGAGATCGGCCGGCGCCGCCTCGAGCACATGGGCGGCGATCTGCTTGCCCTTTGGTCGATGATGTCGCGCGAGGCGTTCAGCATGACGATGCTGGCGAGCCGCAGCGCGCGGCCGGAATGCGAGCCGCCGCCGACCGACACGCGGTCGGTGTCGCCGGTGACCAGACGAATCGCGTCGATCGGCACGCCGAGCCATTCGCTGATCAGCTGCGCAAAGCTGGTCTCATGTCCCTGGCCGCTTCGACACCGTGCCGACCACGACCTCGACGACCCCATCCGGCAGATACCGTCACCTCGGCGCGCTCGCGCGGCGCGCCGGTCGCGGTGTCGACATAATTGGCGACGCCGATGCCGCGGTATTGGCCGCGCGCTCTGGCTTCCGCGCGCCGCGCCGCGCAACCCGTCCCAGTCGCCGAGCGCGAGCGACCCGCTCCATGACCCGCGGTAGTGCGCCGCTGTCGTAGACCATGCCGAACGGGTTTGTGTACGGCATCGCGTCTCCGGCACGAGATTGCGGCGCCGCAGTTCGATGCGGTCGACGCCGCATTGCCGCGCGGCGAGGTCGATCAGCCGCTCCATGACGAACATCACTTCGGGCCGCCCCGAGCTGCGATAGGGGCGGGTCGGCAACGGTATTGGTGATCGCAGCGCGGGCACGGAAATGCACGGCCGGCACATGATAGATGCTCGACATGATTTCGACGCCTTTGGCGAGCGGCCCGTAGGCGATCGGGTAGGCGCCGCTATTGGCGAGATTGGAGCCGCGCATCGCGATGAAATTGCCGTCATCGTCGAGCGCCAGTTCGGCCTCGACCGCCAGGTCGCGGGCCTGGTAATCGCAGAGGAACGCCTCCTGCCGCTCGCAGGTCCACTTGACCGGGCGGCCGACACGGCGCGCCGCCCACGCGCACCAGCGCGAATTCCGGGTTGAACGAGCCGCGCGTGCCGAAATTGCCGCCAACTTCGTGCATGACCACGCGTACCCGATCCTCGGCAACGCCGAGGATCTTCGCGAGGTCCTGCTTGGCCGGACGGCGCCGCCGATGCCGGCATAGAGCGTATAGCGCCCGGTAGCCGGGTCGAAAATACCGGTCGCCGCCCGCGGCTCCATCGGGACGCCGGCAATGCGTTGCACCCAGGTCGAGAATTTGATAATGTGCGCCGCCCGCGGCGAAAGCCGCATCGGTTGCCACCCGATCGCCTATTTCGGCATCGATCGAGATGTTGGAGGTCGCATCATCCCGTGCGAGCGGCGAACCGATCTCGACGGCCGTCACCGAGTGCGTTACCGACGGCAAGGGCTCGTAATCGACGGCGACCAGCTCGGCGCCGTCCTTTGCGGCGGCGAGGGTCGTAGCGACGACCATTGCGACAATCTCGCCGCAATGGCGCGCCTCCTGCGCCGTCATCGGGAAATGCGGCGGGATAAAGGGCGGCGAGCCGTCCTTGTTTTCGAGCGTGATGTCCGCGGGGTGCCGCGTCCCGACCGAATGCGGTATCGCCTGCAACCCGTCCTCGAGCAGATCCCGGCCGGTCAGTACCGAGAGTACCCCCGGCGCCGTCGTCGCCATGCTCGTGTCGATCGACCGAATGCGAGCATGAGCATGCGGCGATCGCACCATCACCGCATAAGTCAGTCCAGGAAAGTCAAAATCGTCGCTATAACAGCCCTTTCCTGTCAGCAGCCGGAAATCCTCCCGCCGCCGAACCGGCTGCCCAATCCCGGTA
>CAVOTD010000029.1:0-16327 GCA_963698995.1 uncultured Alphaproteobacteria bacterium
TACGGACGCGCGTGTCCGCCGTGATCACCGAAACAACGTCGTGGCGCTGGAGGTGAACGGCGCCGAGTGCGGAACCTGGTCTTCACCCAAGCCGAACATGGACGGCATGATGGACATCGGGTTGAGTATAATGATCCGGTGTTTGGCGAGCGAATGCCCGAGGCCACAGCGGGCGGGCCAGTTCGACGGGAGAGCCATGATGGCCGGGACGACGCACCATAAAGTCTTGATCGTCGGCGGCGGCACCGCCGGAATTACCGTGGCGGCAAGTTTGAAGCGCCACGGGCCGGGCGGGATCGACATCGCAATCGTCGAGCCGAGTGACACGCACTACTACCAGCCGGCATTCACGCTCGTCGGGGCCGGGGTCTATGATCTCGCGCGCACGCGCCGGACGACCGAGAGCCTGGTGCCGTCGCACCGCGCCGTGGTGGCAAATCTTGGGAACGACCGGGCGCACGGTTCGGCTGCTTCCGTCCGGCGACGATCACCCAAGAAGAGGGCAGTACTGGTCAGAGGGTGTCGAAAACCTATGATGCTGGCGACAGCCACACATCAGCCAGCGCGTTTACGAGCCGCCGATGCGGATCGACGTATCGGTCCCCGGGATCAGAAAAGAACGCGGAAAGCTGCCTGCGCCGGCACTCCCGACGCTGAGGCTCACAGTACCGCTCGCAGCTGGAGCGCCGATTTGCGGCGCGCTGGTCGATCCAGCGCTGTGCGAGCCGGTGACTGGCGGGGAAGTTGGCGCGTCCATCGCGAGCGCGCATCCGGTCAGCGCCAAAACGGGGAAGAGTACGCCTATCCCCTCTCCCAGCCGCTCACTCGCGGCCGCCTTCATCCGGTGTCAGGCCGTAGCGTGTTGCTCCGCCCTAGCCGAATGCGTGGCATATAGCTTCCCGTCGCGCTCTTCGATGCGGCCGGCCCGCTTGTGCCGAGAAAGCGCAGCGCCGATATGGTTTGGGCGGGCGCCCTTGCGTCCCTTCTCACGTCCCCAGCCACGCGCAGACCGCCGCTAAAGTGCGCGGCTTTTCGCAGACAGCCCCGGGGTCCACTGCTGAGACAAACTCCGCGCTGGAGGAAGATGGATTCGGTCTTACGGCGATCTCAGACTTATTCAAAAACCCAAAGATTCCGCCATTTTCTCGGTGTGACGATTAAGGTTTTGTCCCCGGTTTTGTCCCCGAGGCGTAATGCGATCCATCATTTAATCGGTCCCCATGAATCAGGTTTCGGATGTTGAGGGTGACGCCGCGGCAGACGGCCCGATACGTGTCGGCGGTTCGCCGGCTCCGGGTGCGGGCTGGCTCGAACAAGCCTGATGATTTCTTCCGATCATGCACAGACCGAGGGCGCACATAATCAGACAGGGTGCCGCCGATACGATCAGCGGAGTGATTCCGACAGCGGTGAGCCAATCCCAACCGATCGCGAGACCGGTGGCGGAGATAGCCAGCCCAGCGACGGCAAGGACACGGCGATCCCCGATCCAGGATCGGAACACGCTTGTGCGATTATTGGTGGGGGAGCCCGCTGTCGTTTGCGCGATCTCAATGCTCTGCATTCACTTCCATTTGCAAGTGTGGAAAAACTCGGATGACCTCACCCGAGTCCTTGCGAGGATCGGGAAGGTGTCGAGCAGCCAATACGAAAGGCTCGTTAATTCGCCGGTCAGTATCGCGACCCCCATTCCGGCGACGATCGCGCCTGCCCCGAAGTGCAGCGACCGGCCAACCCGACCAAAAACTCTCAGGCGCATCATCAGGCTCTCGGTGAAGATCGCGGCGGCGAGAAACGGCAGCCCCAACCCAAGCGAATAGAGGCTCAGCAACGCGATACCTTGCGGCACGGTTGCAGATACAGCGCTCGTCGTCAGGATCGCGCCGAGCACCGGGCCGATGCAGGGCGTCCAGCCAAAGGCGAAGGCAATACCGATGACGTAGGCGGCGACGGGTTGCCCACCTTCGAAACGCGGGTGCAAGCGGAACTCGCGCTGCAACCACGTAAGGTTGGCCAACCCCATCATAAAGAGCCCGAACAGGATGAGGACCGCGCCGCCGAGGAGATTGGCCTCGTAACGGTAGGAAAGGAGTAACTGTCCGAGCGATGTCGCGCTCGCTCCCAGGACGACAAATACGGTCGAGAAGCCGAGCACGAAACACAAGCTGAGCCGCAAGGCTGCAAGCCTTCCTGCTGGCTCGCCCGCTTCGGTAAGCGTATCGCCTGCCACAAAGGAGACGTAGCCGGGAACCAAAGGAAGCACGCAAGGGGACAGAAACGAGACGATTCCCGCGCCGAAGCTCGTCAACAACCCCATGCCCGATAGCCCGTTCATCGATTGCTAGTCCCCTTCGCTGGTCGATTGTGCATGCATTGTCCGCTCGACCAGCGACACCATCTCCGGGCCGTCCCATTCGGCCTCGCCCATCTTGCGGGCGACTTCGCGGCCCTCTTGGTCGATCAGCAATGTCGTCGGCACCCCCGGCAACCCGAGGCCACGCGATCCTCGGCCAGAGGGATCGACATAGATCGCGAGGTTTTCGACCCCGACCTCCTGGTAAAAACCTCTGACAGCATCGACTCCCTTCCGGTCGATCGACAGGGCCACGACGAGAAAGTTTTTGCCTCCGAGCCGCGCCTGTAGCCGATCGAGGGTGGGCATCTCCTTTCGGCACGGCACGCACCAAGTCGCCCAAACATTCAGGACCACCACCCGGCCTCGGAAATCGCCGAGCGTCAGATCACGGCCCTGATCGTCTTGAAAGCCGACCTCGGGCAGAGCGTGGGGCCGATCGAAGGCAGAAAGCGTCAAGCTGGTTGCCCGAAGCGGAACCAGTGGAACCCGTTGCGGGTGCGGGTTGTCGAACCGCTGTTTCGGGAGAGAGAATCCGAGATCCGTATCCGAGGCCGACTAACAGCAAAACGACGGCACTTGCTGCCGTCGTTGCCGCGATCAACAGCCGATGTCGGATCGGTTGGGCCGACAACCGTATCATGGCCGCTGTCCTGCCTGCATTCCCGCACACCCTGTTAGGCGGTCGCATAGACCTTCAGTGGACCCTTCCCGATCTCGTAGATCTGCAACGGGCCGGGCTTCTTGCCGGGCATCCCAGGAGTGCCCTCGGGCATCCCAGGCAGCGTGATCCCGGCGATTTGCGGTTTTTCCGAGAGCAGGCGGTTGATGACCTCGATCGGGATGTGCCCACCTACGACGTAGCCGCCGATAAGCGAGATGTGGCACGGCTCAAGACCGTCTCGGATGCCGTATTTCTGGCCTATCATGGTCAGATCGTTGGTCGGCACCGCTGTTACCTTGAACCCGTTCTGGCGCAGGTAATCTGCATATCCCTCGCAGCAGCCGCAGTCCGGGTTCTTGTAGAGAGTGACTTGTCCACGGTCGCTGGCGGGTTCGGCATCCGACGATACGATGCCGGTGCCAATCAGAGCGGCTCCGCCCGCCGCAGCGAAAATACCCAGCAGCATCGTCCGGCGAGTCGGTTCGTGTTTCGCGATTTTCATGCTCTTCCTCCTCAACGCCCTATGGGCGGCTGATGACGCCGCTCTGAGGTCAGCCCTTCTTTTCCGGTTCAGGCGTTGTCGGTTATGCCGGCGCGGTGGGCATCATCTGCGTCATGCTTTCCATCATCCGGTTGCAGTTCTCGACCATGCCTTTCATCTGGGCCGGATCGACGCCGTTCATCATGCCCATCATCCCGCCGCTGTGACTGCCCATCATCCCGCCGGGACTGCCCATCATGCCAGTCTCGGGGTGCCCGGTCTGGTTGTCTGGCTGCTGCGCGATAGCAATCGAGGCCATGGTGCCGAAGGTCAGGCTCAGCACCACGGCGGTCGTGGTCAGTAATTTCACATTCCTCATTTCCGTTCTCCGGTGCTGTCGTATGTCGCCCTGGTTGTGTTGCTTCTCGTCAGCACGCATGTTTGATGAAGGTGCTGATTTCCTCGGGGGCGGCGAAGAACACCGACGCGCGATCCCCCATCATGCCGGCTGGCAGCATGACCGGTTTTCCGGCGATTGGGCCGGTGTTGCTGGAATCCGTTTTGAAACGGAGGTTCGCCTCCCAGAAATCGGCGGTTTGCCCGTCAGCCGTGGTCACGTGGTAGGTGTCGCTGCAGTACCGGATGGCCTGGACTTGGCGATCGGCTCCGAGCTTCTTGAGATCCCGAAATCCCGACACGATTGCGGCCTCCGGAGGATTGCCGGCGCTTACTTGCTTGAGAAAGGCGATCAGATCGGCGCGCTGCTGGGCGTCCGACATGCCCGGAAAGATCATTCGGTTCTGCCGAACGAGGCTCTGCGGCGATTTGAGCCACACGTCGAGCGATTTGTCGTCCCACACGATGTCCGATGATTTCAGTGCGGGCGAGTAGCGCTCAAAGCTCGCGAGGCTGCCGGCCCTGCGCTCCCAGACCCCGGCGAGGCTCGGTCCCGTCATGTTTCGGTCGGGCTTCAATGAATGGCATGCTGCGCACGCTCGAAACAGGGCAGCACCGCGCTCTGCATCGCCAGCCGATAGGGCCGGAACAGCGACGACCGATAGCATGCACACTACCGGCAGAGCCTCGGCGAGTCCGCGCATCGTGCGGCTCATGCCACCCGGATGATGCTCATCATCCCGCCCTCCTGGTGGTCGAGGATGTGGCAATGAAACATCCAGTCGCCTGGGTTATCGGCGACGAAGGCGATCTCGGCACGCTCGTGCGGCGGGATCAGAACCGTGTCCCGCCACTCCCGGTATTTCGTCGGCGAGCCGTTGCGCGTTATCACCCGGAAAGAATGCCCGTGCGTGTGCATCGGGTGGTGCCACGCCGTCCGGTTGTCAATGGCGAGAACATAGGTCTTGCCCTGCTTCAGCATCAGGACCGGCTTCATGTTCCGCATGTCGTCGTGCATGACGGCCATGCCGTTGATCGCCCACATCGAGCCACCCATCATCCCGCCGCGCATCATGCCACCGCCCATGCCCATGCCGCTGCCGCCCATGCCCATGCGGCCCATGCCGCCGCCGCCCATACCCATGCCGCCCATCATGCCGCCGGTGAGGCTCACGTCGTGGCGCTGGGCGGTGGCGAGATCGGGTTCGGGTATCGGGTTGGGCGGGAGCTTCTTCGGCGGATCGAGGGGCTGGGCTCTGAGCGGCGGTTCGTCCCCATAGGCGATCTCGACCAGCTTATATTCGAGCCCCTTGTAGAACGTGTCGAGCACCGTTGCCGAAGTGCCGGGGTTGCCCGTCATGTCGAGGATCAGATCGGCGCGCATCGCCGGCCCGAGCACGACGCGCCCGCCCTCCGGCGGATGCGGCGCGACCGGCTGCCCGTCGAATGCGATGACGAGCGGGCGATGATTGGTGAATTCAAGTCCGAAGATCCGCGCCGGCGCGGCGTTGATGAGGCGCAAGCGAACGCGCTCGCCGGCCCGAACCTGAAAGCGATCAGGAACCCGGCCATTGATCGTGACCGTATTGCCGACCCGCCCGGACATGCTGATTTCCATCGAGTTGTCGAAGCCGCCTGCGATCGACGCGTTGTCTTTCAGGCGAAAGTCGCCGAGCACCCACACGACATCGCGGTCGACTGGCGGGGGCTGGGGCTCCTCGACGACCAACGCACCCATTAGGCCACGCCCGACCTGTTCGGCGCTGTGCGCATGCGGGTGGTACCAGTAGGTGCCAGCATCGGGCACGCTGAATTGGTAGACGAAGCTCTCCTCCGGCTGGATTGGAGCCTGCGTCACATAGGGCGCACCGTCCATCGCGTTCGGAATACGCAGGCCGTGCCAGTGGACCGTGGTGTCTTGGGACAGCCGGTTCTCGACAGTGACCTGTAACCGTTCGCCCTGGCGCAGCCGGATCTCCGGCCCAGGCACCGTACCGTCGTAGCTCCAGACAGCGGTTTCCGGATATGGCGGGCCGACGATCGCGACACGGCCCTCGGCTGCGACCAGCATCTTCTCGACCGCGCGGGTGGCGGCGCGAGCAACACGAGGCGGCAGCATGCGTGCGAATGCAACTCCTCCGCCCGCAATCAAGACGGATCTTCGGCTCGGTCGATTGGGAATAGAACCCACCTTGTCCTCCACGATTTCGCTCGGACCACCCCCTGCCACCGCTCAAAACACGACGAGCGCGGCTGGTGATCAGCGTTTAATGCGTTCCGCCACGCCCGGTTATCGGGACGACGGCAGATAGCTTACGTGTGGAGGATGGAACGCGGTGGATGGGGGTCAGGACCGGTCGCGATGCCGGCAATGACGACATCGGGGGGATTGGCGAACACAACCCGCGGGGACGGGTCAGGAGTTGCGCTCTGGGCCGGCAAGGCCGGAGCAGTCCAGCAACCGACAGCGCTACAGTTTGACATCATACCGCCGTGCTGGTCGCCGGGGCATCCGGGACAAGAATTGCCGGAGGCTATGCCATCGCTCGCCATAGGTTGCATTTGCGCCGCCATGACGGCAGTAGACACGGCCTGACCGGCCAGACCCAGCCCGAAGGCAAGGAGCAGCATCAGTACATGGAATCGGTTGACGAACGAGCCCAGCATGCCCGATCAAGATAAGACCGGCCCTGAGAGTTGCCAAGCCGCCCGCAGGCTAGCATCCCGCAACTCCCCGTTCGTGGCCTCGAATTTTCCGTACTTCATGGGAGCCGCCCTCAAGCGTCTCGGGGCGATTTGTCCGGAATCCCGGGGCGCTGCGGCGTTCTGCCGCCTTATGTTCGTGACCGGACTCGTTCTGTCTGCCTGCTGCCTCATGATGAGCCAAGTGTTCGCCGGCACCTCGAATGCATTATCGGGCAGCCTGCACACCGAAGATCACGTCCATGTGATGGCGCGTAGAGTGGGCGATGCCCTCCTGATTACGCTGCGCATCGACCCCGGCTACCATGTCAACGCGAACCCGGCCTCGAACGAATACCTCATCCCGACGAACATCACTTTCGAAGGCATTGCCCCGGAGCGGATCGCGTACCCGCCTGCGATACCCTTCAAACCGGTATTCGCCGAGGAACCGATCGATGTCTACGAAGGCACTGTCGTCATGGCGGCAACCTTCGCGGCGGGAGCGCTCGACCGAGAACACGACCTCGGCTTCATAGTTACCGCCCAAGCGTGCACGAAGGAGATTTGCCTACAGCCAGACGACATCACCGGACACGCTACTTGGTGAACCGATGTTTCCACTCGGTGAATTGATGTTTCCGAAGAGAGCGCCAACTCGGCCATCAATTCGGGGTGGGTCAGCCGGCGCGGTTTGATGGTTGGTGTTGCCTCCGCACGTCGGGTGGTGTGGCAGGCCGGGCTCTACCTCCTTATTGCCGCGATCGGGGATCTCACCTGGGAAGCCGTTCAGATACCGCTATACACGATTTGGTGGACCGGCACAGCGCGCCAGAACCTCGTTGCCGTTGTTCATTGCACGGGTGGCGATGTCCTCATCACAACAGCCACTCTGCTGATCGCCACGTTGTTCGCGTGGCTTCGCGGGTGGAATCCGTTCGGGCTGAAAATGGTTGGCACTGCCATCGTCCTCGGCATAGCCTATACGATTATGAGCGAATGGCTGAACGTGGAGGTCTGGGGTAACTGGTCCTATACCGCGGCCATGCCGGTGCTTCCCTGGATCGGCACCGGCCTCGCGCCGGTCTTGCAGTGGGCTGTTGTTCCAGGATTTGCTTTCGCAATCAGCCGGAGGGCGACAGAACGGTTTGGTCGAGAGCGACCCTGAACCGTTGCGCCGAGCGCTACATAAATCGTGGTTCGAGTTCGCGCCGCGGTGGAAAAACATGGGCGGCGCTCATAAAGGCGAGTTAAAATTCGGGGAGCGGACATTCGACATCGTTGCCTTTTCGGAACTCGCGATGACACGCGATTTCCTGGAACTCATTATCCAATAAGCTGCAAGCTCCCTATCTCAGCGTGCCCACTCGGGACGATGATTTAACCAACATCGAGGCGTATTGGGGAGGACATCAATGAAAAAGGTAGATCGAAGGTCAGCGTTGAAAATTGGCTTTGCTGCCGCTTCGGGTGCCATGATCCGCCCGGCTGCTGCACAAACGACGGACACCCTTGCGGGGAAGGATACAAGCCCCTGGCCGGGCGTCGTGGTGCGTACATACGGCGAGGGTCCGTCCTTAATCCCTGGATTTAAGACCGTTTCGATGCGCGACATCATCATGCAGCCGGGATCGAAGACCGCTGGTCCGCCGATGCCTAATGCGATGGTGTGCCATATCCTCGAAGGCGAGATGCGGATCGAGCAGGATGGTAAGCCGTTCACCGGAAAGAAGAATTTCTGCTGGACCTGCAACAAGGACACAAAGGAGCAGGCGTTCAACGACGGGAGCGTCGTTGCCATTATGAGGATAACAGACCTCAAGGCATGAGATTTTTCGGTCAAGAGCGCCACAGTGTCAGCCCTGGCGCTTATTGTTCTTTTAGTCAAATGAGGACCAGCAGAGCGGCGTCGCAGGACGATGGGCTTTTACGACACAATGGTTCTGCCTCGGCTGCTCGATCTGGTGATGCGGAACAAGCAACTCACGGGCTATCGGCATCAGACCATTGGAGCGGCGCGGGGTCATGTCCTTGAGATCGGGGTCGGTTCGGGATTGAACCTGCCGATCTATGGCTCTGCGGTCGATCAGGTCTGCGGGATTGACCCGTCGCCTGAACTGCTCAACCACGCCAGTGAGCGGCTACCGAGTGCGCGTGTCCCGGTTCTGCTGGTCCGGGCCTCGGCAGAGCAGCTTCCGTTTTCGGAGGCCGCTTTCGATAGCTTGGTGATGACCTGGACGCTTTGCTCGATCCCGAACCCGAGCGCCGCTCTGAACGAGATGCGGCGCGTCCTCAAACCGGGCGGGCGGCTCGCTTTTCGTCGAGCACGGCCTGTCGCCCGAACCTCGGATCACGCGCTGGCAACGCCGACTGACACCCTACTGGAAACGGATTGGCGGCGGGTGCCATCTCGACCGCAAAATGGACGACCTGATGCGCGCTGCGGGGTTCCGGGTCGATGCGTTGGAGACCGGCTACATGAAAGGGCCGAAGCCCTGGACCTTCATGTATCAGGGTTCAGCGACGGGGTAGTTGTAGGAGCCGCGCACGTCCGATTGATTCGGTCTTCACGAATGCTGGTGGGCTTCTGCCGGGACTGGTTTATTCATCATCCGCAGCATTTCCGGACCACCGGTTTTCAGGAAGCGCCACACCAGGAACGCAGACAAGCCGAGGAACACGATGTTGAGCCAAGTCGTGTAATTCCACGTGATGTGCGCCTCGACGATTTGCGCCGATCGATGTTGCGGCACCAGCCCGGCAATCCCGAAGACCAATTCGATCACGTAGGCCGCTCCCGCCATCGCGGCATACGAGACCCCAAGTAGCAGCAGGGCGATCCTCAGCCCGTAATACCGTCGATATATGTCCAGGATCGGCAGCACGATCAGATCGGCGAACAGGAACGCGATAACGCCGCCAAAGCTGATCCCACCATTCCACAGCACGGCTGCGAGGGGCACGTTCCCGACCGAGCAGACGAACGAGACGATCGCGACGATCGGGCCGATCAGTGGCCCGACGATTTTCGACCAGACCGGATCGGCGGAGAGGAAAAAGGCTTGCCAGAACTCCTTAGGCACCCAGGCGGCAAGTGCACCCGCGATCAGCAGACCGAGCGCGATGTCGATCCAGGTCATCGCCCAATCCATCACGAAGTAGTGGCTGATCGCCGTGAAGCCTTTTGGCGACATGATGCGCGCCAGGATCGATCCCTCGCCGCTGACCGACATGTCCATCGCGGCATGTCCCTCCATGCGGCCCGCCAGTCCGCGATCCGCCTGCCGACGCGCTTCTTCGATCACGGTTGGCGTTCATGACGGCGCGTAGCATGACGGTCAGCAGCGCAACCATTATCAAGCCGCCCACGAACTCGGCGGCGACGAATTGCCAGCCGATCAGCACGGCGACGATGATGCCGAGTTCCAGGACCAGATTGGTCGAGGCGAACTGGAAGGCCATCGCCGCGACGAAATCGGCCCCCTTGCGGAAGATCGATCGGGCGAGCGCCACAGCCGCGTAAGAACAAGACGACGACGCGGCCCCGAGCGCGGTCGCGATCACGATCGAGCGCGACGAGGAATTGGGCAGGAGTTGGCTCATCTCGCCCTTGGTCACGACCGCCTGAACTATGCCCGACAGGGCAAAGCCGAGGATCAGCGGCCACAGAATTTCCCAACCCATTGCAAAGGCCATCGAGAGCGCCGACAGGAGGGCGTGCCCGACCGAAGACATTCCGGTGTAACTCCGAGGCCGCTTGGCTGATGCTTGCCTTGGTCAACGCGCCGTTTGATGGAAATATCCGATATATCCTACATCGAATCACCGGGGCCGGCTCGATGCGGCTTTCTCAACGGAAGGCCTTGAAGTTCTGTCGTCGCATGGGAGTTCCGTCTGACTGAATGGCGCGGGAGTTTGCAACCGTATCCGTCGATTGCCGAAGTTCAACCCTCGTTGTCGACAGACCAGATCGCCCTACCCCCCACATTCGCTTGATGGGGAAGGGTTTTCCTGCCCTAGCAGGCAAAAAGGGCATCAACGCGGTAATACGTTGGTGAAGGCCTGTGATCGCCCGTGACGGCCGATGTACTCCGGTGGATAATAGCTTCTTGAGACCTGAAGGGGCGCCCCGCTAGGTTGCAAAAGCATGATGCGCGCAAGCCATAGGTCGAGCCGAATTCGCCGCCCGCTGCTGGTCGCAATATCTCTCGGTCTAGCCGCCCTGGCTGGATGCGCGCGAAACCCGACCGTCGGCTCGGTTTCGGTCCCGCCGATCGCAATGGGCGACGCGCGGCTGTGGTTCTACCGGCTCTATATTCCTTCCGAGACACTCAACATGACCAAGGTATCGATGAACGGCGCTTACGCCGGCTATGCGCAATTGGGCGGTGCCTTCTATCGAGACGTTCCGCCCGGCGTCTATCACATTGAGGTCGAGAGTTACGGCAGGGATTTCAATCAATCGACAAACGTGGCGCTGGTCGCCGGACAAGAGGCTTACGTCAGGGTCGACTCGTTACGCAGCTGGGCGACCGACAACGGGAGAGGAAGGACGGTCGGACGGGACACGTTTTATGCTCGGCTGGTCTTTCCCCAGAACGCGCGCCCCGAAATCGTGCAAAGCTTCTTTGACGGTGGCGGCTGAGCGATCCCAGCGCCGTTGGTCTAGGTGGAAGCTGGCGGAAAGAGAACCGGGTTCTCGCTAACCCGGTTCCGGCCAGAAGAACGGGACGGCGAGAGCCAGCAAGCCATCGAATTGATGATTTGAAGGCATCGCCGGGGTCGGGCCGCACTCTTACGCGCTGCGCGCGCGGTCCAGCGCAGGGCTATAAAACCGTTTCATTGCCGTCAAAGCGCCCTCGGCGGTGACCCTCTGGCCGCGGCCTTTGGTTGTCGCCGAGCAGCGGTTCGGCACGCAATCCGATCCGCTTTCACCGGCGGTGTTCCAGCATCTGCGTGATGACGGGCGCAGCTCAGAATCAGGCGGGCAGCGCCACACTGTCATTCCGCGGCATCCTTGGTCTCGGGGCCGAACACGTTATAGCTCCGCTGCTGATACCGGATCATGTAGTCGGTGTAATAGGTCGTAGGATACTTCGGCGGCTCGTCCGGCCCAACGCAGGTCGGCACCGCCGCCACCGGCCAGTCGATATTGCTGTCGCAGAAGAAGACGAGAGCGTACCGCTCTCCGCCCGAGCGGTTGACGGCTCGGTGCGGCGTGGCGAGGAAATAATCGTTTGTCCAGCGCTGCAGCAACTGGCCGCCGTTCACGACATAGGCGTCGGGAATGGCCGGTGCCTCGATCCATTTACCGCCTTGCGTACGGATCGAGAGACCCGGCACGTCGTTGGGGGCAAGCAGAGTGAGGAAACTGGTATCCGTGTGAGGGGCGATCCCGAACACGTCATCCGCCGGGCCGGCCTGGTTCGGATAATGCGTCATCCGCAATTTGTATTGCGGCTCCTTGAAGGGATGGTCGAAATATTCTGCCGGCAGATTAAGCGCGCGGGCGTAGAGGCGCACCAGCTTCTGCACCAACCGCTCCATCGTGTCGCAATAGTCGACGACGATGTCACGGAAGCCGGGTAGATCGGCGGGCCATTGGTTAGCGCTGCGGAAGCGCCGGTCGGCGAGCACGTGGAGATGGTCGCGCGGCAGGTCGCGCGCGACAAACAGCGCCTCGTTGAGATTTGCCTTGGTGACAGTCTCGACGGTGGACGTGCGCAGCGTGTCGCCCTTCATCGGCAGGTAGCCGACATTGTGCTTGTCGAGCTTGATATCCAACTTCCTTTCCAGCGGCTGCGCGTGAAAACGCGCAGCTTGCCGGAAGACTTCGCGGATCTGCCCTGAAGGGACGCCGTGATTGACGATGAAGTAGAAGCCGATCTTGGTCAGCGCAAACCGAAGCTCTTCCGCGGCGCGTTCAAACGCCCCGGGAGCGCCCGCCAGGGAGGGCCCTAGATCAATGACCGGAATGATTTCTGTGTCGGTCATCACCGGCACTCCCACGAGCCTGCCGCCCCGACGATAACGCGGCCAAAAGCATCGCGGTCCAGCGCCGCTCTACGGCGAAAGTTGCATCTGGCTGCCGCAAGCGTGCCGACGGCGCCGTCAAGAGCTTTGTTTGCTCCCGCGCAAAGAAGTTGCCTAAAATTCTCAGGGCAGGACAGCGACGAAGTCGGCCTGGACAAGCGCCCGGCTGTCGGCAGGCAAGGCCTGGGTGTGCCGCGCGGGCCGCGAGTTTGGGTCGGGAAACATCTTGACCCACTCGGCATTCAGCGCTTCGCGCTGCGAGGTCGGATCCTTGACGAAGAAATTGATCTTGACGATGTGCTCGGTCCTGCCGCCGGCCGCCTCAACAGCGCTGCGAATATACCCAAACACATTGGCGACCTGCGCCTCGAGGGTCGGTGGCAGTTCGCGCGTCCCGGAATTGCTCCCGCCGATGACACTCGACATCACAATGTTGCCGACCCGGCTCGCGTTCGGAATCGGGTTCTGGTGACTGAACCCCGGGAAATTGATGCTTTGACGCTCTGCCATCCTGGCCCTCCCTCATGACGATGCCGTCCTGAACCCCGGCGGTCGAGGCGCCCGGCCGACTACAGCTTACGGCAAGAGCAGCTTCGCTGCGAACCACCAGATTCCCATTCGATGTATTAGGGATCTCGTGGGCGAGCAGATAACGAGAAGCGCTGAGAGGTTGGACGGGGCGGTCGCCGAAAAACGCTAATCCTCCTACGGGGAACCGAGGGTTCAAATCCATCTCCCTCCAGCGGACAGTCCGAGTCTCGTAAGGACGCGGCAGTTGCAGGTGAAGAACCGCCCGTTCGCGCGGGTACGCGCGGCTGGGTTGGCGGTGCGGTCGGCAGAGACCCGCAGGGGCTCGTCGAGTTCGCCTGAATCGGTGCTGATATCTCTGTCGGGCGATATTCCAGTACCGCAGTGCCGTGATGTGATCTGAGGCGATTGCGGTTTCTCGTCGCTCAGCCAAGCTGCTATTGGGCTCAACTGCTTAAGGCAAGCCCAGCAAGGTCCTTGCTCGTGCAGGCGAGCGGTAGACGTGAGTGCATCAGCAGCTGATCGCAGTGTAGATGAGGCGGTGGTTTAATGGATGCTGATGGGGCTCAGGCAAAGCCGAGTGCGGACCGCTGATCGTGCCAGCCAAGCGGCAGACGTGAGTGCGTCAGCAGCTTGTCTGGAGTCAGACCGCGCGGCTGGCGCCCGTCGAGAATTGCTTGGATGATGTCCGGAGCGAGGTAGCTGAGGCGGACTAGCCGCGTGAAATAGGACGGGCTCACGCCCTCCCGCTTGGCCAGTGCTGCATACGGCATGCCGTCGCTGTCGAGGAGTGCGGCATTAAACCGGCGCGCCTTGATCAGCAGCTTGATTAGCCGTGCATCAGGTTTCGCCATGGCAAACGGATCGGTCGCATCGATCAACATCCTGATGGCGCACCCGGAGCGGCTCAGCCGCACCGGGATGGACAAGATCCGGATTTCGTCTTCCGTCGCGCTCGACACTGGCGGCGCTGCGACATCGAAGATTGGGCCGAGCCGTGTCGCGCGGAAATGGATGTCGATCTGATTGGCCTCGACGTCAATGCGGCCGATTAAGTCGGTAAGAAAGGCACGCTGGCGTGTTGCAGGCAACTCAGACCAGGTCTTGCCGATTTCGGCGGCTCTCGCGATCAGCCGGCACTGCGTTGACGGGTCGGCAAGCCGTGTCGCTTGGTAGATGCTGCCAGGATCGACAAGCCATTGGCGCATTCGGCTGATCACGAGTTGCTCGATCTCTCCGGCTGGGATGCGGAGTCCGGCGGACGGCTCGGTCTGATCGTTGGTAATCAGCGGGCGGGAGACATAGTAGCGGTAGCGCACCCCGTTTTTGACGGCGTGGGTCGGCGTCATCCGGTTGCCGTCGCCATCAAACAATATGCCGGCGAGCAGGCTCGGTCGGCAAGTGCGTCTGCTGGAATTGCGCTCGGCGGTGTTGCTCGCAAGCTGCGCCTGAACCGCATCCCACAGCGGCTGATCGATGATCGGCGTGTGTTCGCCCCCCCAGGGAGCGTGTCGTCCGTCCGCAACCTTCTGGGGAAGTCCATTCAGGGGCGAAAACTAAATAAGGTTGAAGACCCGCTCTCGCGAGAGGATCAGGTCGAGGCGCATCACCCCGGGGAGCGGATCAGGCCCGCTCGGCTCGGCGCACATAGCGGGAACCAGCGGGCCGTTCTCGCCGCCGTTCCCAGGCAGGGTCAAAAATCGACCGACGATGTGGCGTAGGGCAGGAGTTGCCCCACAGCCGACCTTCGAGGCACCGTCAACGATAGACCGAGTTCGGTCATTCCGGTCCGTCACCGCAACCGCCGCCAACGGCGAGGTTGCGCCGCAAGCGGCCATCGGGTAGGGCGGTCGCGGGGCTCGATCGAGGTTACCTTTCATGGGTCAATACACCTGCCAACTTCAGCTGATCTCTGAATGCGGCAAGCACGAATTTTGTATTCTCTCTATAGTCTCTAGTTTCGCGACAGTGAATTCGTGATCTCAGTAATCAGATGTTCGACAGTTTCCGATTTAGTGCTCTCGCTCTGTCGGTCCAAGTCATAGAGCGCACGGTCTGTCAGAAGTATCTTTTCCGGATTACCGATTTGGACGTAACGAATTGCGTCCGAATAGGGAATAGAATGCTCAAAAGCCGTTCTCGCTTGCTCCACATTCATCCCGGTATGATCTGCCACGATTTTCGCCACCTCTCGGTACCACCTGGAATTCCCGCTGTTGATGGCATGATTAGCAAGTGTCCCGATCCGTTCATAATTCTCAGCGGTCAGCCCAATACCGGTAAGTAAGTGGAGAAAATCCGTAACTGCATGCATCCGGAGCATCCGCCGACGATTTCACTCCAAAGAAGAGAGCGTCCGAAAAGATCGATAGCAGAGGGTATGTACTCTGCTATCCTATAGATTAACCTGGCTAAAAAGACCGCTGCAGACGGCCCACCGATTGGCAGGAGAGTACCCAAAACCGTTCGAGCTCCCAGCGTGAGAAAGCCGTTTGCCGTTGTAGCGTGCGACCGATCTGCCGCATGCGTGTCGCACGCACTGAGGATTACTATTGGAGGTACCCGTACTCGGCCACGTAATTGCCACACATCGATGTTCGACGCCCCAATTCGCAATGTCGCAACGTCGCCAGTCGCGTGCGTGCCATGGCCATCGAATATAACAATCGGACCATGGTAAGAATTCAGTGCCCGCACAAAATCTTCTTCGGACGATACCTCCACCGATCTGAC
Source organism: uncultured Alphaproteobacteria bacterium (assembly GCA_963698995.1). GTDB lineage: Bacteria > Pseudomonadota > Alphaproteobacteria > ATCC43930 > CGMCC-115725 > AP-15. The sequence goes on from CAVOTD010000029.1 coordinate 15,871, forward strand.
GGTGAGCTTTTCTTTCCACAGTGGGGCAAAACCGTCGAGAGCCGTCGGCAGGAGATCACGTAGGCGATCGTTAGCCTCGATGGCAGTTAAGATCAAGACGTCCTTAAAATCCTGAGGAATAAGGGTAATGGAAGGCGGCGAGGCAAGTTCGCCAACCATAAGATTACCAGGAGTCGCTGTAATCCTTGACGTATGAAAGCGAAGGCTAAGGGGAATACCATCAATTGGTAGCCACTCCAAAGGCGCATCCGTCACCAGCTTGATTTCTCCCTCGTAGGAAGCAATTAACTTACAGAATTCGTGCCCGACAGCCTCAGAAAGCTTCGATTGAGCGCCTCTAAACAATCGGCCCAATTTATTTCGCGCGGTTGCCGGTGCGCGAGCGTGGTTAGCCAGCTGTCGAATACTCCCAGCAGTCCTGTTGACCGCAGGCGGGAGACGGATCGTAGCAGCCAGG
>CAVOTD010000030.1:0-89109 GCA_963698995.1 uncultured Alphaproteobacteria bacterium
TTCCTTTCAGCACCCAATGCAACGGGTCGGGCACGATCTACGACCCGACGACCCTCGTCGAATGGCCGATCAGTCCCCGCGCCGTCTTAGCGGGCGTATTGTAATATTCCAGGCATTGCGGATGCCGATGAGCAACAATAGCCCCATCTCAAGGGCACGTATCCCTCCGGTCCGCGGCGTCGATCGAGCGACGGCCGCCTGTCGCAACAGGTGGCGGGTTGTCGCTTCGTCGATCCTGTCGCGATGCATGAGCTGTTGCACAATCGGCTCGGCAAAGAGTTGATCGAGCCTCGGCTCGTCCAACGCACGCTTACCAGCCATCGCGCGCGGGGCTGCGCGGCCGCGTCGCATGGACACTCTCTGGACCGCACCGCGTCCCATCCCTGGAGTTGTCATTATTCGGCTAAGGCGTGATCCGCGCCATCCCCGCCGGGCGGCTTCTTGAAGAAGAAGACCAACGGGAGCGCGAGAAGCGTCAAAATCATCAGCAGTTTGAAGTCGTCGATGTAAGCAATAATCTGCGCCTGCAGTGTGATGGCGGCGTCGAGCGCGGCGCGCCCAGCGGCGGTGAACGGACTCCAAAAGTGCGCGATGGCCGGGTTCTCGAACAGGCGGTTGACCCCGGTAACGTGACCCGCGATCTCAGCATGGTACGATGTTCTGGATGGGCATAGTGCGGTTGTAAAAAATGTGAGCTCGATTGCGGGCGCAGAGCGACCTTTGGCGGGGCACGGCTCGCCGCTCGAGGTGCTGCGCGTCTTTTTCCGCCTGGGGCTTACCTCGTTTGGTGGACCGGTCGCTCATCTCGGCTATTTCCGCGCCGAATTTGTCGAGCGGCGCCATTGGCTCGACGAGTCGGCTTACGCCGACATCGTCGCGCTGTGCCAGTTTTTGCCGGGACCGGCGAGCAGCCAGGTCGCGATCAGCATCGGCATATCGCGCGCGGGCCTGCCCGGAGCGCTTTTCGCTTGGCTCGGCTTCACCGCGCCCTCGGCACTTGCCATGATCCTCTTCGGCTACGGCGCGGCGGCGGTTCGCAATCTCGCCAATTCGCCATGGTTGCACGGGCTCAAAATCGTCGCAGTCGCGGTCGTCGCGCAGGCCGTATGGGGAATGGCGAAGAGTTTGTGTCCCGACCGCGAACGCGCCACGATCGCGGTCGGTGCAGCAATGACAGTGCTCGCGATTCCGTCCGCTCCCGGTCAAATCGGTGCGATCGCCGCCGGCGGGCTGATCGGCTGGGGGCTGTTGCGCGGTGGACCGATGCCACGGCAAGAAGGCTCCCTCACGGTTAGGGTGCCACGTATCTGGTCGGTGGCCGCGCTCGTGATCTTCTTCGCGTTGCTGATCGGCCTGCCGGCGCTCGCCGCAGCGGTTCCCTCCCATACCGTGGCGCTGATTGATTCATTTTATCGCTCCGGCGCGCTGGTATTCGGCGGCGGCCACGTCGTGCTGCCACTGCTCCAGGCCGCGGTGATGCCGCCTGGTTGGGTAACGAACGACGCGTTTCTCGCCGGTTATGGCGCAGCACAAGCAGTGCCGGGACCGCTGTTCAGCTTTGCCGCCTATCTCGGAACCGTCATGGGTCCGGCACCCAACGGCTGGGTCGGCGGGCTGCTCTGCCTTGCGGCGATCTATCTGCCGTCATTCCTGCTGCTGGTCGGCGCGTTACCGTTCTGGGACACCTTGCGGCAGCGCCCGGCAGTGCAATCGGCATTGCGCGGCGTCAACGCCGCGGTCGTGGGCTTATTGCTGGCAGCGCTCTACACGCCGGTGTGGACGAGCGCAATTCTCGGCCCGGCGGATTTTGCCATCGGCATCGTCGCCTTTCTGCTGTTGGTGCTGTGGGCGGTGCCGCCATGGCTGGTCGTGATTTTTGGCGCCTCCGCGGCGACGATTGCGGCAGGTCTCCGGTGATGAATGTATAAAACGTTCCTCTGCGTGTTTTTTCTGTCGCTCGGTCTGTCGGCGGCGCGGGCCTCGGATACGGTGTTTCTCGAAGAGCTGACCTGGACCGAATTGCGCGGCGCAATCCGCTCCGGCAAGACGACGATCCTTGTGCCGATCGGCGGGACCGAGCAGAACGGCCCGCACATGGCGCTGGGCAAGCACAACCTTCGCGTGCGCGCATTATCGGAAAAGATCGCCACGGCGCTCGGCAATGCGCTGGTGGCGCCGGTGATCGCGTACGTGCCGGAAGGCGCAATTGACCCGCCGACCGGTCACATGAGATTTCCCGGCACGATCACCGTGCCGGAAGAGTGTCTTCGAGAAGATCCTCGAATACGCGGCGCGCAGCTTCAGGCATGCCGAGTTCCGCGACATCGTCTTTCTCGGGGACCACGGGGCCGACCAGAAAGGCGAGAAGGCGGTCGCGGATCGGCTGAATAAGGAATGGGCCGGGAAGCCGGGCCGGGTTCACGCCATCGAAGAATATTATCGCGCGAGCGAGAGTGAGTTCGGTCGCTTGCTGGAGAGCAAGGGTTACAGCGCGGAGGAGGTGGGCCTCCATGCCGGGCTCGCCGATACTTCGCTGATGCTCGCGGTGGATCCCCGCCTGGTGCGAACTGATCGCTTGCAACCCGCGAGCAAGCGGGAAACCGGCGATGGCGTCAACGGTGACCCGCGGCGGGCGAGAGCCGAACTCGGACAACTCGGCATTGATCTGATTGTGACCCGGACGGTGGACGCCATTAGAAAGGCCACCGGCCAGCGCTGAAATTTTGCTCCTGGAGATAATCGTGCACCAGCAGGTTCTTCGTTGGTTTGGGGCGGCGTTGTGGCTCAGTCCCATTGTCGCGTTGTGTGGCTGGGTCGGCGGCTCGGCCCTGCCGGCGCCCGCGGCGGCAGAGCGGACCGGCCCGGTGTGCTCGGCAGCCCCTGCCGCATTACGCCCGGCCCGAACGGGTGCGGTTCTGCAGCGCAAGGTTCGCATCAATCCAAACGATCCAGTGCAAACAATGCCGGGGATGCCGCCCGTTCTCGACGCCGGCAACCTCTATAGCGGTACCGCGGCCGACCATATGAGCCCGGCCGTGGCCGGAGAGCTGTTGCGGATTTATGTCCCGAACCGGCGCTCGAACAATGTTTCCGTAATCGATCCTGCATTACTGCAGGTCGTCGATCGTTTCCCGGTCGGCGTCAGCCCGCAACACGTCGTCCCGTCGTGGGATCTGAAAACCTTGTGGGTGGCGAACAACGGCGCCCGGCGCAGCGGCGGCAGCTTGACGCCGATCGACCCGACGACCGGGAAACCCGGCAATGCGATCCCGGTGGACGACCCGTACAACCTTTACTTCACGCCCGACGGGCATTCGGCGATCGTCGTCGCCGAGCGGCACAAGCGCCTCGACTTTCGCGACCCGCAAACCATGGCGCTGCAGCAATCGATCCAGACCCCGAGCTGCTCCGGGGTCAACCATGCCGATTTTTCGATAGACGGCCGCTATGCGATCTTCACCTGCGAGTTCCGCGGTGGCGGCCTGGTCAAGATCGACCTTCTCAACCATCGGGTCCTGGGCTATCTGCGGTTCCCGAAGCGGGGCATGCCGCAGGACATCCGGATCTCGCCCGACGGGACGACTTTTTTTGTCGCCGACATGCACGCCGATGGCGTTTACGTGGTCGACGGCGACAGCTTCACAGAGACCGATTTCATCCCGACCGGCATCGGCACGCACGGGCTCTACCCGAGCCGCGACGGCACCAAGCTTTATGTCGCCAACCGCGGCTCGCACTCGACCCGCGGGGCGCCGCACGGCGGGGCAGCATTGCGGTTGTCGATTTCACGACCGACAAGGTCGAGCATACCTGGCCAATTCCCGGCGGCGGCAGCCCCGACATGGGGAATGTCAGCGTCGACGGAAAGCAGCTCTGGCTGTCTGGGCGATTCGACAATGTCGTCTACGACATCGATACCGCGACCGGGGCGGTCAGGACTATTCCGGTCGGCCAGGAGCCGCATGGACTGACGGTATGGCCGCAGCCCGGCCGTTATTCGCTGGGCCACACCGGGAACATGCGGTAGCGCTGCAGCGCGGCGCCGGCTCTCGTTTCGCGGTGCCGATCACCTGCCTTTGAAAACCGGCCGGCGTTTTTCGACGAAGGCGTTGCTCGCCTCCAAATGGTCCTCGGTCATTGCCGTGCGCGCCTGATGCACCGCTTCCATTTCGAGCACCGCGGTAAACGGCTCGGTTTCAGCGGCGAACAGGTTGCGTTTCATGTAGCCGAAAGCAATGCGCGGCCCATCGGCGATGCGCCGGGCGAGCGCCGTCGTTTCGCCCTGCAGCGTTTCGTCGTCGACCACGCGGTTGACTAGGCCGAGCGAGGCCGCCGCAGTGCCGTCGATGATGTCGCCGAGAAAATAGAGCTCGCGCGCCTTTGCCGTGCCGACGAGGCGAGTCAAGCTCCACGAGCCGCCGAAATCGCCGGAATACCCGACCCCGGCGAAGCCGGTTCCGAAACGTGCGGAGCGGCCGGCGACGCGCAGGTCGCAGGCCAGAGCGAGCCCCAGCCCGGCACCCACCGCCGGGCCGTTGACCATCGCGATGACGACTTTCGGGATCGTCCGCAACAACATCGGGAGCTGATGCATGCGGCGCAACCCCTCGACACGTTCCTCGAACCCCTGGCTCGCTCGGCTCGCCATTGTCTTGACGTCGCCGCCGGCGCAAAACCCGCGGCCAGCGCCGGTAACGACGATCGCACCGACCGCGGCATCGCTGCCTAGGCGCTGCAACGCTTCGCTCAACGCCTGCAGCATCGCCGGCGAGAAGGCGTTCAGCCGATCGGGACGATTGAGCGTCATCCAGGCGATCCCGTCTTCCTTCTGCTCCAGCAAGTCGGTCATCTCAATTTTCCTGGGGCTCTCGACGAGCTGCGCGGTTTCCGACGCGGGCTCGGCTAATAGGGCGGTGGGTAGTAGTAAGGCGGTGGGGGATAATAGTAGGGCGACGAGGCCGCTGCGGCACCGGCTGCGGCGCCGACTGCCACACCAGCCGCGACGCCTGCGCGAACCGCCGGCGCGCCATAGTAGCCACCGCGATAGACTGTGGTGCCGCCATAATAGGTACCGCCGGTCGGCGGGCGATAGGCGGTGCCGCCATAAGGGCCACGAGCTGCCGCGCCGCCGTAGGGGCCGCGAACGGCGGCGCCGCCCGCCGGACCGCGATAGGCAGCGCTGCCGCCCGGACCGCGAACCGCAGTACCGCCCATCGGACCGCGATAGGCGGCGCCGCCGTAGGCACCATGGACCGATCCCCAGCCGAAGGCGTCGCCTGCTGCCGACGAGGCCAAAACCACGCTAAGACAAATAATACCCAGCCGCTTCATGGTTTGCCGCCCTTTCCTTTGGCCGCCGGCGCCGCCGCCGCCCGGAGCTTTAACTGTACCTGCGTCGCGTCCGCCGGCGGCTGAAAAGCAAACTCAGCGTCGGACGGGTGGATATTGAAATTCCAATCGGAGAACTCCGCGATGAAGTTCGGCTGCCCCGGCAGCGATCGGTAGGTCACGATGAGCCGGCGCGGCAGCGACTGATCGCTCTTCTCCACCCAGAGCTCGAGCTCGATGCCGGGCGGCTGCGAGAAAGAACATGTGAAGGCACGGGACGCCGTCGATCGTCACCGTATTGACCACCGTGCCCTCGGTCACCCCCGTCAGAAATGCCTTATCCGGCGCATCGGTCAGGAAATCGGCAAGCGGGAAATCGATGCCGAGACGCCCTACCGCCTCCTTCAGCATCCCCGCAATGGTGCCTTCCGGTACCGGAATGCTCGCATACTTCTTCGCGGTGGCCGAGTATACGATGAGGGTCTTGCCGTCAAAGACTAGCTTCGTCGTTCCATCATCACCGGTCACCTCGGCAAGCAGCCGGCTCGGCCGGTGGACGGTAACCTTTAGGGTATGGAAAATATGGAGCGGATAGCCATTAGCGTCCGAGTATACTCGGATCGTCCGCGCCTGAAATGAGAACTGCTCGTCGCGCAGGGTTTGACCCATGCGCATCAGGGCGGCACTCGCTTCCTCGCTGATCGTCGGTTTCTTTTCTGGAGTGGCGGCCTGGGCGGTGAGCACCGTAACCGGGGCGCCACCGAAGATGCCCCCAGCGAGCAATCCGCCCACGAGGGCGATATACCGGAGCTTCACGAATTTTCCCCTATTCATTACTGGCGCGGTCACCATAAGCGCCGCCCTGAAGACCGTCTATGGCAATCACCAATTGACGTTTATACGCATCATTCGGGCGTGTGCTTGCACGTGATGGTAATCGCTGTTAACTAGAATTATAGACGCTGCATTGGACGTTTAAGTTTTGTGGGGGACTCTGCGAATGTCGACGCGGATCTGGTCGATCCCAGGCGCATGCCTTGCATTGGCGACAACGCTTTTCGTGAACGAGGCGCGGGCGCAATTTTATGTCGGGGCGGAAGGGGGCTGGACCGGCCTACCAAGCCAGACAATCACGGTTCCCGGCCTGTTTTCCACCTCGCTAAAATTCAATTCGGGTTTCAATGCCGGAATGCGCCTCGGCTATGAGTGGGGCCCGTGGCGCTTCGAGGAAGAGTATAGCTATCGACAAAACGGCATTCCCAATAGCTTCTCGCTGTTCGGCCTTCCTATTAATGGGATTAGCGGGAACAGGCATACCAATTCGATTATGACAAATGTCCTGTACGACTTTACACTTGGTTACCCTATTACTCCACATCTCGGGTTCGGGGTCGGGGCAGTAAATATTCACGACGGTGTGAGGTTACCTGGCATCGGACAGTTTATCAATGACGGCACGTGGCAATTTGGCTATCAAGGGATAGCCGGAATCCGATATAACCTCAGTCCGACTCTGACCCTCGATCTCGACTATCGTTACTTAGCGACTACTCAGCCGACATTCAGGATCCTGAACACCAACCTGCTTCGTTATCGCTCGGGTTATAACACCAACAACTTTGTCGCCAGCGTCATTTACCAATTCGCCCCGCCCCCACCTCCGCCGCCGGCCCCGGCCGCCGAACCCGCTGCACCGCCCGCCGCTCAGGTCTTTCTGGTATTCTTCGACTGGGATCGCGCCGATCTGACCCCGGCGGGCCTCGATATCGTGCAGCAAGCGGCGAATGTCTACAAGGCAGGCGGCTCGGTCCGCCTCGAGGTTACCGGTTACACCGACTTGTCCGGTTCGCCAGGGTATAATCAGCGCCTCTCCCTGAGGCGCGCCAACAGTGTCGCCAAAGCGTTGGCGAATTCGGGCGTGGCGCGCAGCGACATGGCGGTCAGCGGCCGCGGCGAGAGCAATCCGCGCGTCCCAACCCCGCCGGGCGTGCGCGAGCCGCAGAACCGACGCGTCGAGATCAACGTCTCCTAGGGCGGGTCAAAGTCGCTGCCGACCAGCGCCGCGCAGGGATGTTCGCGACGCGCCCGGCTAACAATTTCAAACGTTAGCGTCAAAATGCGGTGAGGACGCCGCGGGGTTAGGTCGCATCGCAATTGCGGCGCCAACATCTACGTTCGACGAATGCCTGGGCAATTCTTAAGTATCCGGGGCCGCAGGCGTGTTCCGCCGGAAAGGTTGCCCATGCTGCAAAGATCCGTCTTCCAAATTGTCGACATGCTGGCCGACGCAGTTTCACCGTTGCATGTGCCGCTGGCCGCCGATCAGCTGATTGGGGCGGCGCGCCGGCGCAGCGGCCTGCACGACTTTGGCGAAGCGCCATTTGTGGCACCGCTCGACACCTTTCTGCGCGCCTGCTCGGAAGAAGCAAATCTGAGCCTGATTGGCCGGATCGCGACCCGCTGGGACGTCGTGCGTTTCCTGTCCAATCTGCTTCGGCTGCACCAGGAAGAGACGCGGTCGCCCGCAATTCTGGATCAGCCGATCACAAAGCCGATTTTCATCTCTGGGCTGCCGCGCTCGGGCACGACGTTTCTGCACAGCCTTCTGGCCGAGGATCCGGTTAACCTGGTACCGCGCGTATGGCAGTTGATCCATCCTTATCCACCCCGGAACCTCAATAATTCCGACTTCCGGCTGCAGCGGGTAGCGCGGCAGCTGCGGCTTTTTGGCCTGCTCGCGCCGGACTTCCGCCGCATGCACCCGATCAACGCAAACTCGCCCCAGGAATGCTCGGAAATCACAGCGCATATATTTGCCAGCCTGCGCTTCGACTCGACTTACTACGTTCCGAGCTATCGCGATTGGCTCGACGAAACCGGACACCTTGACGCCTATCGCTTTCACCGGCGCTTTCTGCGGCATCTCCAGCATCAGACAGTGTCCGGCGGACGCTGGGTGCTTAAATGTCCGGACCATGTGTTTGCCCTTGACGCGATCCGTTCGGTTTACCCGGATGCCCGCCTGGTCTTTGTTCACCGGGACCCGCTCGCCGTCCTGCTGTCGGTCGCGCGTTTGACCGAGACGCTCAGGCGGCCATTCACGCGCAGCACCGACAAGGCCGAGATCGGCCGGCGGGACAGCGACCGCTGGCTCGCGGCGACCGAGCTGATGATCGGCGCGGCCCAGCAGCAACATTTCGCGGAGCCAATCCTCCACGTCCATTACCTCGACCTGGTCAAGGACCCGGTCGGCACGGTGGCGGCGGTCTACCGCCATTTTGGGGATACCCTGCAACCCGAGGCGGCCGCCCGGATCGGCCGCCTGATCGAGGCAAAACCCAATGGCGGCTATCGCGCGCACGGCTCTCGTCTCGAAGAGTATGGCCTCGATGCCGCCCTCGAACGCGAGCGCTACGCGAGATATATGGCGCATTTCGGGATCCGGCCTGAATCGCGCAGAGACTCCCCCCGATCGGCGAAGACATCGCCGATGGTGGCCTCGCGACGATCCGCCAAGCCGGTCGAGTAGGCTGGGTTGCAATCTTCCGCGAGGATTGCCAGAACGCCCGCTAGATCAGAAGCGTCAGCTGGTCGCCGGGGCCGAGTTGCCTTTTTCGAGGGTCCACCCGACCGTGCGCCGCATCACGTCACCCAGGCTGGCGTCAAACGCCGCCGTTACCGCTTCGATCGAGTTGGAGCCGACCGGGGTCGCCCTCTCGAAGCGCGCGGTTGCGACGGGCGTCCGGCGCGGCATGCGCAACAACGTCACTTCGAGCACGACGGTCGCTTGCGGCGTTCCGGACGCGTCTTTCTCGACCTGGAACTTCCGCAGGTCTGACAGCAGCAGGAAATCCGTCGCCAGGGTCTGGCGCGACGGCGCGACCACCGGCAGGCGCCCGGTATTCTGGAACGACTGGAGCAGCAAAAGCTGCACCATTGTCGGGGCGTCGTCCGTCCATTCGACATCGGCGTAGTTCTCGACGCGAAAGGGCCCATTCATCAGGGCGATCCGCGAAGTATCGATCTGACGGGCCGCGGTTGGCTCGTCGACGACCAGCGACCACCTGACGGGCGTCAGTCCGCGTGGGAAGCCGGTCACCGGAGTCAAGGTGAACCGACGCGGCTCCGGCCCGCCGAAGCACGCCGTCAACGCGCCGGCGCCAAGCCCCTGCGATCAGGCCGCCGAGGATGCGACGGCGGGTCGCCGGCCGGACATCCGTCGGTTCCGAGTTCATTTGAGCTCGACCCCCTGACCCATCCTGTTTCCGAAAATGAAACGGGTCGGGTTGCGCTCGAGGCTGTCGAGAACCGTCGTAGCCTTGTTGACAGTGGTTCTTGCATCAATGATCAGCGCCGTCAGATCCGGCAATGTGGCTTCAGTGAATTGCCGAATGGGCGCGCGATTGCTGGCCGCAATCTGGGTCAGCTGGTCCATCAGCTTGTTGACGGTAACCGTAGCCTCGCGGAAATTGCGCAGAGTCGCCCGGATATCGTCTCGATTGTTTTGCACGACCGCATCGAGATGTCTTGGTCAACTGCGCGGCATCGGTCATGGTGTCCTGCGCTCCGGCGATCAGCGGCCCGACCGACTCGGCGTCGGCCTGCAGGGTCGCCATCGCGGATGCTGCGCTTTGCAGCAGCGAATGGATCGCGGCCTCGTTCTCGGGTGAGATAATCTTCTGAACCCGGTCGAGAACCGCCGAGACCTCCTTGATCAGGGCCGGCAGATCCCGCGCCGCGACATCGACCGAGGACATGATCTGCTGCGTCGGCGAGGGTACCGTCGGAATCTGGAAATAAGGAAGATCCGTCTTCTCAAGCTTGATCGGAGTATTGGGAAAGAAATTGAGCTGAACCACCTGTTGGCCGGTCACGAGGCTCGCGCTTTCGAGTCGCGCCCGCAGACCGCCGTCGATCAGCTGCTTCATGAGTTCCGTGTTCGGTGCGATCGTCGGCGAAAATCTGGCGATTACACTGGGGCGGATTTCGATGATTACCGGGATTTCAAAGCTGCTGTTCTGCGGGTCGTAGCGGATCCCGACATCGGTGACCCTGCCGAGCGGGACTCCGCGGAAGAGAACGGCTGAGCCCTGGGTGAGGCCGTCGACCGATCCCTCGAAGAAGACGACGAATTTGCGCGTCACCTCGAAGAAGGAAAAGGAACCGAAGACCACCGCCGCCCCGACCAGCAAGCCGATCGCGGCGAGGACGAAGCCGCCGACCAGTTTCGGGTTGGCACGCCGGCTCATGCTTCAGCTCCCTGCTTGACTCGGGTTCCTTCTGTTTCGGCAGCGGGTTCGCCCCGTCTGAGGAATCGTTGAACTTTGGGATCGGCGCATTCCGCGAGCAGCCGCTTGGGGGCCCCCAGGGCGATCTGCGTCTTGGTTTCGGGATCAAGAAAGACACCATTGTCGCCGACGGCGAAGATGCTCGCCAGCTCATGGGTGACCATGACGATCGTGGCGCCGAGGCTGTCGCGCAGCTCAAGGATCAGATCGTCGAGCAGCCGGGAGCTGATCGGGTCGAGACCGGCCGACGGCTCGTCGAACAGCAAGACCTCGGGCGACAATGCCATGGCCCGGGCGAGACCGGCGCGCTTTTGCATGCCGCCGCTGATCTCCGAGGGGAAATAGTCCTCAAAGCCGGCGAGCCCGACCAACGACAGGTTCAAAGATGCGAGGTCGGCGATCTCGGCCGGCTTCAAATCGGTATATTGCTCGAGCGGCAGCGCGACGTTCTCGGCCAAGGTCATCGAGCTCCATAATCCGCCGGCCTGATAAGTAACGCCGGTCTTTCTGAGGATCGCGTCGCGCCGTTCGTGTTCGGCATCCCACAGGCTCTCTCCCGAATACATCACCCGTCCGCGAGCCGGCGCCTGCAGCCCGACGAGGTGACGCAGCAAGGTGCTCTTGCCGCACCCGCTGCCGCCCATGATGATGAATATGTCGCCCTTGTTGATCGTGAAGTTGAGGTCATGCTGAATGACGAAATCGCCAAAGGCCATCGTCAGGTCTTCGACCACGATATGCGGCTGCGCCGCCTGATCCGTTCGCCGATCGCTCAAGGCCGGGATCCTTGCAGGTTTATGGCTGTCTCAGATGTCCAGTATCGTGCAGACGACGGTGGCGGTCGCGTCGACCAGGATGATCAGCACGATGCATAGGACGACGGCCGAAGTAGCAGCGGCGCCGACGGCGGCGGCGCTGCGCTGACTGCGCATGCCGCGCCAGCAGCCGACGATCGCAACAATCGCCCCGAACAGGACCGATTTGGCGAGACCGACTGCCCAATCGTTGAGCCCGACCGCGCCGCTCGTCTGGTTGTAATAGCTGATCGGGGTAATACCGAGCATCACCCAGGCGATGAACAGCCCGCCCAGCATGCCGACGATGTTGGCGAAGACGGTGAGCAGCGGCATCATCAGCGACAGTGCGACAATCCGCGGCAATACCAGGAACTCCATCGGCGGGATGCCGAGGGTCTGCAGGGCCGAGATCTCGTCGCTGACCTGCATCGTGCCGAGGTTGGCGGCAAACGCCGCACCGGTGCGCCCGGACATCAGGATGGCGGTCATCATCGCCCCCATCTCGCGCACCATGGCGAGACCGACAAGGTTGGCGACAAAGATCGTCGCACCGAATTGCTTAAGCTGAATGGCGCCGACGAACGCCAGAATGAGGCCGATCAGAAAGCTGATCAAGGCGATGATCGGCAACGCGCCCGGGCCGCAATCCTCGATCATCAGCATCAGATCGGAACGTCTCAGCCGCGCTCTTCCGACAATCAGCCGGCCGATCCCGATCAGCGCCTCGCCAAGAAAGGTTACAAAATCCGCGGTGGCCGCTGCAAAGCTAAGGCTGCTTGTGCCGAGCCGGGTCAAGAAGTCGGGGCGCCGCTGGGAGCGCCTCGCCCCCTTGCGCTCGGGAACCGCGCGGGCAAGGGCAACCAGCCTTTCGACCCCGCCTGGCAGCGCCGATCGGTCGACCGCGATGCCGCGCTCGCCGGCGGCCGCCTCGAGCTTGTTAAGGAAATCGATCAAAACATTGTCCCAGGCTCCGAGCTCGCTCGCGTCGAAGGAGATTTTCGTTGGACCGGGCGTCTCGCTCAGGAGGCGGGACAACTCGGCCGAAGGGCGCGCCCCGCTCGCCAGCACCCAATCGCCAAATAAACGGATCCGGAGCTCGCCCGCGGGCGAGAGGTTTCCTTCCCAACCCGGGTGGTCGGCGGTGGCGGATGGTCTATTGCTCGGGCTGAGCGAGCCCTGGGTCGTCGCAACCATGCGATCATCCGTCGTATCTGGCGAGTGAATGCGCGCGGCGGGTGATACAACGCGGCGAGGCGAGTCGTCCACTGCCCCCGCGGCCCCTGAGTTCGCCCTCTCCCGGGGGTCGGTTTCCCAACAGCCAAAGGCGTTGGCAGGGGTTGATAATCTCACTTGCCGGTGGGTTTTGCCGGAAGGCGGCCAGCCGACCCCGTACCCTCTGGGATGGAGTCTACAAAAACACCTCGGGCGGGTTGCCGAGGAGGACTTGGCCGACGGTTTCGTAATGGGCGTTGCGCGACTGGATCTGCTGCGAGACGGTGTGGATGTCGCGGAAGCGGCGCTCGAACGGGCTGCCGGGGAAGATCGCGTCGACGCCGGCGGCCTTGTAGACGCTGTCGGCGACCGCGACGGCGCTGGTGATCGCGTGCGAACCGGCGAGCCGGGCGCGGGCGCGGTCCGGAATGTCGATCGGTGCGGCCGGACCGGCGCGGCGATAGATCTCCGTCACCGTGTCGATCAGATAGGAACGGGCGGCGCCGAGCGTTGCTTCGTTCCGCGCCAGCTCGGCCTGGACCACCGCGTTGTCGGCGAGCCGCCCGGTGCCGCGCGGGGTCTTGCGCAACGCCAGCTCGACAAAGGCGTCGAGCATGCCGCGGGCGATGCCGAGCGCAACGCTCGGAAATACCGACCGAGTAGAGAGTCTGCTGCGGGAAGGCGTAGAGCGCGCCCGGCTCGCGCCGGAGCGTCGGGTCCTCGCGGGTGCCGGTGAATTCCTCGGGCACAAAGAGGTCCTCGACCGTGTAGGATTCCGAGGCCGTGCCGCGCAGCCCGATCGGCTGCCAATTGTCGAGCAACTTCGCCTGCTCGGACGGGAACAGCCAGGTCCGCAGGGTCGGCCGGGCAAAATTGTTGAGGCGCAGCGAGCCGTCGGGCTCGACGACCGTGCCGTGCGCCCCCATCCAATTCGAATGGCGGCAGCCGCTGGCGAAATCCCAGCGGCCCGTCACCCGGTAGCCGCCCGGCACCGCGATCCCCCGGCAGTCGTTCGGCGGCCCCCAGGCGCAGGTCGCGCGCGGGTCGCCGAACACGATGCGCGCCGCCTCCGGTTCGAGGTAGGGGGCGAAGAGCCCGATGCTGTTGGCGATCGACACGCACCAGCCGACCGAGCCGTCGGCCCGCGCCAGCTCTCCGACCGTCTCGATATAGGCTGCCGGCTCGACCTCGTCGCCGCCGACCGAGCGCGGATAGAGCATCCGGAAGAGCCGCGCCTCGTGCAACGCGTCGAGCACCGGCTCGGTCAACCGCCGGTTGCACTCGATCGTGTCCGCCTGCGCGGCGATCAATCCCGTCAGATCACGCGCTCGCGCTGCGGGGCTTGGTAGGGTCAGATCGTTCATCGGGCGTCCTGAGCTCGGGCTTCGGACGCCATATAAGCCTCAGGCGAGCAGTCCCCGCAACGGCTTCACATTGCCGCTGTCGGGGAATACGGCGGCCTCCAATCTTCGTTCGTCGGCGCCGAGGTGGTCCGCGAGCAGGCCCTTGAGGACGGCGCGCAAATCGGTCGTCGGCTTCAGGTCCCGCTTCTCGTAGAGGTCCGTCTCCTTGAGGCCCGGCCAATCGGCGATCACCCGGCCGCCCTTCAGCGCGCCGCCGGCGAGTAATGCCACGGTCGCGGTGCCATGGTCGGTGCCGTCATTACCGTTGAGGCGCGCGGTGCGGCCGAATTCGGTAATCAGCACGACAATCGTCTGACGCCAGTCGTCACCCATATTCGTCTCGACCGCCGCGATTGCACCGTCGAGCGCGCCGAGCAGGTTCGCGAGCCGGCCTTGGACCGTACCCTCGTTGACGTGGGTGTCCCAGCCGTCGAAGGCGAGCGCGCCGACCCGCGGACCCTCCGCCTCAGCGAAGAATTTTGCCGCGGCTCCGGCGGCGTCGGAAAAATAGGCCCGCACCTGCGCGACGCCGCCGCCCTGGATCACCGGGCGATCCGCGCCGGGCTCGCTGTTCATGCCGCCGGCCTTTGCGATTGCCGCGAGGCCGATGCGCTCCTCGAGCACGCGCGCGAAGGTCGGGTCGGTATGGCGATAAAGATCGAGCAGACGCATTGTCGTGTCGTCGCTGACCGGCGGCAGCCTGGGCGGCGCCCATGACAGAACCGGCGCCGAGCCGCGCACGACGAGCGGCGTTATCGGCCCAACCGCAAAGGCTTGCCGGCCGTGCGGATCGGCTCGCCCGCCCGGTTCCAGGCCCGCGAGCGCGCGGTTGAGCCAGCCGGTATCGGCGGCGCCGGGCTTGGGCAAACCGCTTTCGAGTACGTCCTGCCCATCGAAATGCGAGCGCTCGCGGTAGGGCGTCGCGACCGCGTGGACGATCGTCGCCTGTCCCGCCCGATAGAGACGGTGGAAGTTCGGCATCGCCGGGTTCAACGCGAAGAAGCTGTCAAGCGGCAGAGCTGGGGTTTGGCCGTCCAAGGTCAGGGATTTTTCGCTGCGTAATTTGATCCAATCGGGATCGCCGACCGGAGCAACGACGGCGAGCCCATCGAGCCCGCCGCGCAGCACGATCGTCAGCAAGCGTGGGTCGCGACCCTCGGCACGGGCGATACGCGGAACCGCGCTCCAGGCGAAAAGCACGCCCGAGCCGACCAGCAATTCGCGCCGCGTCGGAGCATGGAAGGTTACCGGCATCGTCACCTCCGCTGAAATTCTGAAGCCATCAGCAGGAATGTCAGGGCCTGTGGCTTGGTCTCGGCGCTGGCGATAGCGCGGCGGGTTTCCGCCGAGGCGAGCGGACCCAGCGCCCGATCCGCGACTGCCTTTGCGTCGAGGGTTTCGCCGACCCGTTGAGCAAAGGTGTTGGCGACGTCGAGCCGTTGTGTCAGGCCGTCGAGCCACGCCGCATTCTCGTCCGAGAAGCCCTTCGGCGCCGGCGGCCGCCATAAGGGTTCTCCGAGGAGCGCCATGCCTCCGACGATTCGCTTGATGTCGCCCGATATCTCGGTCGCGCGCAGCGCCGCGACGATCCACTCACCGGGTCGCTTGATCTTGGCCTGCTGCGGTGCCCACGCTTCCGGCGACACAATCAACGCCTTCGTCACTTCTTTGAGGTCGCCGTCGGTGTCGAGGAAACGTTGTGTCAGTCGCTCTACGAGAGTCGGCGGAGGATCGTCGGCAATGAAATGGCACGCCATTTTGGTCGCGACATGCTTTGCCGTCGCCGGGTGGCGAGCCAGATCGGCAAGCACCGCGCGGCCCTGCTCGGCCCCGGCATCCGGATAGTCTTTGCCGACCACCAGCTGTGCGCCGGGCTCGTGGGCGCGCCCGAGGTAAACAAATTCGCCGCCGTGGTAGGGATCGGACGCGGTCGGGATGATCGTCCAACCGGTCAGGACCTTGGCGAAATTGGTGACGTCGGCCTGGTTGTAGACGGTGCGTACACCGAGCGTATGCAGCTCGAGTATCTCGCGCGCCAGGTTCTCGTTGAGCCCTTTGTCGCGATTGATGCCGGCGACAGAAGTGGGGCCGATCGACTGCGCGTTGTCGAGGTAGAGCAGCATCGCCGGATGATTTTCGACAGCGAGCAGCATGTCGCTGAACCGGCCCAGCACATGCGGGCGGATCGCCTCGCGCTCATAAGCGCCCGCCATCACGGTCTTGTCCTGGCTTACGCAGAAATGGTTCGACCAGAACCACACGAGCCGCTCGACCAACCCGATTTCGGCATTGATCGCCGCGTCTATCCGCGCCCTGGCTTCGTTCAAAAACAATCGCCGCGGCAGCGGCACTTCTTCGGGCTTGGCGGGGGCCTCCGCCTTTGCCTCCATAGCGTTTTCCTTGCCCGAATTCTCCTTGGTGGCCGGCTCGGCCTCCTTGCGGACAAGCTTTTGCTTCGCGTTGCGCTCGGCGTTGAACTCAAAGACGGCGCGATTGGCGGCGCCGCTCGTCGGCAGATCCGGGTTAGCGATCTGCCCGGCGCTCGGCTTTTCGAGTTCCCACAGCAGGGCGGCACGCGGATCGGAGGCGATCGCCTCGATCGAGCCGGCACGCGGCCCGCAGCCGAACCGATGCAGCGCGAGCGCAGCCCCCCTTCGATCGAGGGCCATGATGTCCTCCTCCTCAGTACAGCTCCAATATTCTACGCAGCACCTTGCGGTTACATCACCGCCAGCGCGGCAAACCTTTCGCCAGCAGCGCGTAGGCGTCCTCGTCCGTGCGGTCGTAGCGCAGTGGCGTCACGGCGATGCGGCCGGCGTGCAACGCCTCGACGTCGCTCTCCGGTCCTTGGTCGCGCGGGCCGCGGCGGAAGCTGATCCAATGATAGGTCATGGAGCGCGGATCGGTTCGGGTCTCGACTTGCATGCCCTGGATCAGCCCCGGGCCTTGGCGCGTCAAGGTCAGCGGTCCGACATCCGCGGCCGGCAGATCGGGAAAATTGACGTTGAGACAGGTCGCCGCGCTCCAGCCGATCGCGAACAGCCGCCGGACGATTTCGGGGCCGAGCGCGGCCGCCGTTTCCCAGCGCACATTGGCGCGATCGGTCCAGGCCTGGCTCAGCGCGATCGATGGAATGCCGAGCAGCATCCCGGTCATCGCGCCGCCGACTGTGCCGGAGAACACCGTCTCCAGACCAAGATTGGCGCCGCGATTGACCCCCGACAGCAGTAGTTGCGGCGGTGCATCGGGCATCAAATGGCACACGCCGATCACCGCGCAATCACCCGGCGTGCCGGTCACTCCAAAGCGCCGCGGGCCGCGTTCGCTGATCCGGATCGGGTGATGCAGGCTGACGGCGTGCGACACGCCGCTCTGGTCGTGCTCCGGCGCGACAACCCAGACCTCGCGGGCCAGCTCGCCGGCGATTTGCTCGAGCACCGCCAGGCCCGGCGCGTCAATGCCGTCGTCGTTGGTGATCAGGATGCGATCCAGCATAATACGGCTCCTCGTGGCCGCATAATAAGGGCTGAGCGATGGGCGTGCCGGAGAGATCGTTTGAACCGGAGGCACCCTGTCCGCTCGACGGGGTGCGGGTCGTCGACATGTCGCGTCTCGTCTCGGGCAACATGGTCAGCCTTCAGCTGGGCGATTTCGGGGCCGAAATCGTCAAGATCGAGGACCCGAAGCGCGGTGACCCGCTGCGCGCCTGGCAGACGGACGGGACAAGCGTGCATTGGAAGGTCTATTCGCGCAATAAGAAGAGCTTGGCGATCAGCCTGCGTGAGGCGCGCGGGCGCGAGCTGTTCCTCGAATTGGTCGCCACCGCGCAGGTGCTGATCGAAAATTTCCGCCCGGGGACCCTCGAGGCGATGGGTCTCGCGCCGGAGCTTCTACACCGACGCAATCCCGGCCTGATCATTCTGCGGGTTTCCGGTTGGGGCCAGGACGGGCCCTATCGCGATCGGCCGGGCTTCGGCACCTTGGTCGAGAGCATGTCGGGATACGCCTCGCGCACCGGCTTTGCCGATCGCGAGCCGGCCCTGCCGCCGACCGCGCTCGCCGACATGGTTGCCGGGCTCTATGGCGCCTTTGCCGTCATGGTTGCTATGCGCCAGGCCGAGACCGCCGGCGGTAGGGGCCAGGTCATCGATCTGCCGCTGCTCGACCCGCTGTTCTCGTTCATTGCCACCGAAGCGGCGATCTACCGGCTGACCGGGGTGGTGCGCGACCGCACCGGCAGCCGGTCGGAGACGACCTCGCCGCGTAATGTCTTCCGCACCAGGGACGGGCGCTATGTCGGCATCTCCGCCTCGATCCAGGCGATGGCCGAGCGCCTGTTCCGCGCGATCGGCCGCGACGACATGATCGCCGATCCGCGGTTCCGCACCAACAGCGACCGGGTCAGAAATGCCGAGGCCTGCGAGGCGCCGATCGTCGCGTTCATCGGCGCGCGCAGTTTGGCCGAGAACATGGCGATCTTCGAGCGCGCCGAGGTCACCGCCGCGCCGGTCTACGACATCGACCAGTTCATGGCCGATCCGCATGTCATCGACCGCGAAATCCTGGTCGACCTGCCCGACAAGCAATTGGGGCATCTGCCGATGCACAATGTAATCCCGCGCCTGTCCTTGACCCCGGGCCGGCTGCGCCGCCCGGCGCCGGAATTGGGCGAACACACGGCCGAGCTATTAGGCTCGCTCGGCCTCGATGCCGCAGAGATCGAAGGGTTGGCGCGCGAAGGCATCATTCGCCTCGCCGGAGGCGCATCGTGACCGCATCGTCCCTTCCGGTATGGCGCTCGCTGCTGTTCGTGCCGGTGACCGCCCAGCGGTTTGTCGACGGCGCGGCCCGGCGCGGCGCCGACGCGATCATCCTCGATCTCGAGGACAGTGTCGCAGCCTCGGAGAAGGAGCGGGCGCGCGCTCTGGTGCCGGCGGCGGCCGAGACTGTCTCGCGCGGCGGCGCCGATGTCGTGGTCCGCATCAACCGGCCATTGCGCCTCGCGGTGCGCGACATCGAGGAAGCGGTCGGCCCGCGGGTCTTGGCGCTTGCGTTGCCCAAGGTGGACGGCCCGGAGCACGTGCGGCTCATCGCCGAGATCGTCGACGAGGTCGAAGCCGAGCGTGGCATGGCGCCCGGAACGACGCGGCTGATCGCGATGGTCGAGACCGCGGCGGCGTTCTTCCGCATCGCCGAGATCGCGCGCGCCCACCCGCGGATCTGCGGGCTCAATCTCGGGGCCGAGGATTTCGCCTTGTCGGCCGGGATCCTGCCCGACGCCGAGGGCCTCTTCATGCCCAAGCAGATGGCGGTCTTTGCCGCCCGCGCCGCCGGCATCATGCCGTTGGGGTTCATCGGCACCGTCGCCGAATTCCACGACCTCGACGGGTTCCGGCAGACGATACGCCGCTCGCGCCGCCTCGGCTTTATCGGCGCCTCGGTCATCCATCCGAGCCAGGTGCCGATCTTGAACGAGGAATTCCGCGCCGGCACCGAGGAGCTCGACCATGCCCGTCGCGTCGTCGCCGCCTATGACAAGGCGCTAGCCGAAGGTGTCGGGGCCGTCACCGTCGACGGCAAGATGATCGACGTGCCGATCGTCGAGCGCGCCCGCCTCCTCCTCGAACGCGAAGCGGCAATCGCCGCCCGCGAAGCCAAGACGCGCCAGATCTCGGCAACAACATCATGACACTGCGCCGACTATGATTTTACTGCCGACCATGTGGCGCAGCACAACGCAATAAAGGTCAGCACTGCGTTTGCGGCGTGCGAGAACTCCCATTGCGCACGGCGATCTTTCCAAGCCGGCACCCAGACCGTCCAATTGTTGGTCGCCTGATTGGCTGGATAGGTCCAGGTAAAGAACACCGCCAAGGTGCCGGCAAGCATCAGGGCGGCCGTGAGGCTCGGCCAGAACGGTTTGCCGCGGCGCATCTGCACGAGGGCGGGGGTCAAATTGGCGGCGATCGCGCCAAAGATGACAATCCCGAAAAGCGCCCAACCGCGGTAGATCGCCTGCACGACGAAGTAGTGCTCCTGCGACAGGCTGATTTTGGCCGGCAGCTCGAACAAATGGGCACCGACCGGCACCAAGGCCAGCGCCGTCAAGAGCACGGCGCCAAACTGCAATACCCGCACGGCTGTTGTTACTGAGGCGGCTTAGTCACCTGAAAGCTCTGCCGCGTCTCCATTATCCGGATCCAGCTCTGCAGTTTCGGGTGCTCTGCCAATGGCGCTCTGCCGTCCGGCACATTGCTGAAATAAAAAAGCAGCGGTATCACCATCAAATCGGCGAGGCTGACATGGTCGCCGGTCAAAAACCGGTGATCCTCCATCAGCCGATCGACCTCGGAAAGGCAGAGCCGCGCCTTCGGCAATGCCGCCGCAATCGCCGCCTCATCCGGCGTGCCGCCCAGCACCCGCGGCACCAGCATGCGGTTGTAGAGGATGGTGCCGCCGATGCTCGGCCAGGCGTACGCATCGACGATGCCGATGATCTGGTTCATGCGCGACCATTCGTGCACGTCTTCGGGCTGCAGCGGCGTCCCGGCAAAACGCTCGTCGACGTAGCGCATGATCGCTTGCGTCTCGTAGAGCGCGAAGCCGTCATGCTCGAAGGCGGGAACTTTGGCAAAGGGTTGGCGCGACAAGTGCGGTTCTTCGCGATGAGCGCCGAACGGAACCTCGACCAGCTCGTGCGTCACGCCCTTCTCGGCGAGGGCCAAACGGGCGCTCCAGACATGGGTGCTGCCGGCCGGACCATAGACGATTGGGTGTGCCATCGTGATACCCTGATTCAGGCGGCGGCTCGGGTCGAAAGCTGCGGCCGCGAAAGCATGTCTTGCACCATCCGATACGCGTGGAAGTGCATCGCGCATTTGATGGCGTAACTCTCAATGATCTCTGGGTCGCGCCGCATCCAGGCGACCCGCATCAGGCGGCGGCGATATTCGCGGCGCAGCGCCCCGTCGGGCACGCCATGCATCAGCATCAGGAAGATAGCGACCGCTTCGACAAGCAGACGCGCATTGAGCTTGAACCGGCGCAGCGGATGACGGCGCAGGTAGCGCGTGCGGGCTCGCCCCGGTTGCAGCCTGGCGTTGAGGTATAGTTCGTCGAGCCGCCCAAAATACGCGTCCGGCCTGTAGAGGTCGTGCATCAGCTCGACATAGCCGGTGCGCAGCGCCTCCCGGCCGATCCGCCGGGGAATGACGTTGGTGCCGAAGCCTCCCCAGTTCTGCGCGTCGTCTGATAGGTCGAGTCTCCCTTCGCTCGCGAGTCGGGTGTAGAGCGGGGTTCTCGGTATTGCCACCAGCATGTTGACCATCGCGTGGACGATCCGCGCCTCATGGACGAAGCGGCGCTGCTGGGCAAAAATGCTCGGATCGTCATTATCGAAGCCGACGATGATGCCGCACCAAACCTCCATCCCAGTTTCTTGGATGCGGTGCACTTTTTCGAGCATGGTTCCGCCGCGGGCGCGCAGGTTTTGAAGCTTCTTGGTCTCCCGCAATGACTCTTCGTTCGGGGTTTCGATGCCGACGAAAACATTGCTGATATTGGCATCGACCATTAGCTGCATCAGCTCCCGATCCTCGGCCAGATCGATCGAGGCTTCGGTAGCGAACATCAGCGGGTAACCGTGTTTTTCCTGCCAGGCCACTACATCGCGCAGCACCAGCTTGATCGCCTTCTTATTGCCGATCAGATTGTCGTCCACAATGAAGGCGGAATGCTTGCCCGCAGCAACGATGGCGTCGAGCTCAGCGAGGATCTGGGCAGAGGTTTTGATCCGCGGACGCCGGCCGAAGGTGACGATGATGTCGCAGAATTCGCACTCGAAAGGGCACCCACGCGAGAACTGCACGCTGGCGAAGGCGTAATCCTTCATTCTCATGAGGTCGAGGCGTGGGACCGGGACCGTCGCCATATCAGTCCGGTCGGCCTGCTCATAGCGGGGCTGATGGTGTCCGGCTGACCACTCGGCGAGAAACCGCGGCCAAGTCTCCTCCGCCTCGCCGACGAAAATGACGTCGGCGAGATCGGCGAGATCATCCTCCTGCACGGTGACCCACGGACCACCGACGACTGTAAAGACGCCCCGGCCCTTCAGCTCGCATAGGATTTCCTTCATCCGCCGGCGCTGCACGTTCATGCCGGTCAGCCCGACGATGTCAGCTTGGGCGCATCGCTCGAAGTCGATTGTCTCGACATTCTCGTCGATCAGGGTGACGCGGTGCCCGGGCGGGGTCAGGGCCGCGAGCAGCGGCAGATTGGCAACCGGCAGGACCGCCTTGATGCCGAGGAACGGCATCGCGTGTTCGAGGCCCCAATACGAGACCTCAAAGCGCGGGTTGATCAGAACGATATCGGCCATGTCGGTTTACCAGACAGGGAGGGAGGCTTTTTCTCGAAGATGTTCATTTCTTCGACGACGGTCCGGTCAACGACGGTGTCGCAGCACCGCCGTTGCTGAGCAGCGCGCCGATAGATCGCCGCGGCGCTGTCGAGGCCGGCGCCCTGGCCGCCCGTCGACACCACGGTTTGCGGAACCAGCCGCCCGATCAGCGAGACGATCTCCGGTTTGTCCTGAATGGCTTTGAGTAGTTGTTGGACCAGGTTGATCGTCAGCACCCGGTCTTGTCCGAGCACATCGGCTTGCGCCCGCTGTCCTTGGGCGATTTCTTCGAGCTCGAGCTTCTGGCCCTCGCCGCGAAGCTTCGCTGCGTTCTTGTTCTGCTCGGCGACCTGAACACCGATCACCGCCTCGACGAGCTGATGCTGCTGCTCGGCTGTCGCTCGCGCCTTTTCGGTTTCGATCCGTTGGGTTTGCGCCTTCTGCTCCTGCTGGTAGGTGACCTGGAGTTGATCGGCTAATTGTTGGCGGAGCCGCGACACCAGAAGCTCCGGCGGCAACGCCGGGTCGCCGAACTTGACCTCCTTGATGACGATTCCCGCCCGCAACCCTTCGGGTCGGATCGCATCCTCCACGGCGTGCTCGAGCGCGGCTCGATTGTCGGCAAGATCCAAGACGTGCCGGCCTTGCGCGCCAACGACGTTGCGCACGATCGATCGGATGGTCGGGACCATGATGTTGTTTTCGATTTCCGGCAGTCCGCCGACCGAGGCGACGACAAACGGGGCATTGTCGGGGGTAACCTGAGCGAGAACTCTGAGCTCGAGCGGCACCAGCCAACCCTCGACAAAGGGTGTGATGGCCGGGTCGGCCGAGCCCGGCGGCACCGGAACATCTTGCGAGCGTTGCGACTGCGTAAGATTGCCCGCCTGATCGAGGCTCAGATCGATGTAGCGTCTTTTATAGCCGCCCTTGAATTCCCAGGTCTGCACGCGGGTGCTCATCATCGTGATCTTATAGGCCGCTTCATTGGCGTAATAGCGGCCGGGTTGCAGAGCTTTTTCCCAGATGCCGATGCAACCGACCGGGACGAGGATGGCGGTGAGCTTGCCTTCATCGATTTTGCTTCCTTGGCGGCGACGGCCTCGCCACTCGCATTCGTCGACACCGTCTTTTGTTGGCAGGAGTTCGGCTTGTCTACGACCAGATTGCCGAAATGCACTGAGTCGATGACGTTGGATTTGACCACTCCGACGAAGCCTTCGGCGACATCGACGGCGTTATAGATGCTGAGGTCCCAGAGATAGGTGTTGAGGCGGTAATTTCCCGGCGTCAGGATCGTCGTCTGCGGTCCCCGCTGGCCGCCATGGGTCAGGAAGTACTCGGCGTCGAGCATATCCAGCTCATACCCGGCGGGAAAGGCGTCGGCCAGGAACTGATCGGGCCGAAGCGGCACCCCGTCCTTTGCGTTCAAGGACCCGATATTTGCCCGATGGAATGGAAATCACTTTTTTGTTTTCGACCTGATAGATGACGTTGACAAGAAACCACGGATGCCAGCCGGGGGTCAGGATTTCCGCCTGCGGACCCTTTTCTCCGTTGGTCGCGATAATGTGCTCACCGGGCAGCGAGGTCGTCCCGTAGATCTTGTTGAGCACCGCAATTTCGTCCGAGTCGACATGGACATAGGAGGTCGCTGCCAGGCAGATCAACGCGATGACGACAAAGACTGCTCTCAGCGACAGTGAAAGCGTCCGAAAATCCGGGCGGGCTCGATTGACAAACAGACCGAGGATGCTCGGAGCGACCGACCGCCAGGACGAAGTATAGAAGGGCAACGACAACCCAGAACATCGCGAACCTCCAGACGGCCCGTTACGCCGGCCGCATCACGTGACGGCGAGCTCGGCGGCGCCGAGCCCGGAAACCTCGACGACGAGCCGGTCGCCGGCAGCCGGATAGTGGATCGGGACCATGCTGCCGGTCATCACGACCATGCCGCGCCGCAGCGGCGTACCCGCCGCGGCGAGCTTGCCGGCCAGCCAGCCAAGCGCGTTCAACGGATGGCCCATAACGTCGCCGCCATTGCCGCTGCCGACTTCGCGTCCGTTGATCGAAAGCCGCGCGGTGACCCGGGCGAGGTCGAGCGCTCGCCACTCCCTAACCGGCGTCCCCAGCACCACCCTGGCGTTCCAGACATTGCCGGCCACCATCGTCGCCGCATCGAGCCGTTGGTAATCATAGCGCAGATCCTCGATCAGCTCGATCGCCGCCATTGCGCTCTCGACCGCTGCGGCGACATGGCGCCGATCGCCGCCATTCGGCAAGTCGTCGCCGAGCTGCAAGGCGATCTCGGTTTCCGCTCCGATCCGGCAGTAGTCGCCGCCGAAGAGGTCGGCTCGGCGATGATAAACCTCGCTCGCGAAGATCGCGCCGTAGCAGGGCTCATCGACCCCGCACAGTTTCTGCATGACCGACGTGGTCAGTCCGATCTTGTAGCCGGCGATCGCACCGCGGCCGGTTGTCTCCTCGATCGCCTGAAAGGCGCGCCGGATCGCATAAGCTTCTTCGAGACTCGCCGGGTAGACTTCCGCAGGCAATACTTCAGTCGGCCGGCGGCTGCGGAACAATTCGACGATGCGCTCGCCTTTTTGCCGTGGGTCGAGAGTGGGCATACTAGTCTCCGCGCTTGTTCACCGCCGACACACGGAGATGACGGGATTTGGTCTCTTCTCCGTTTCCTTCGCGCTCCTTATGCAAGATATACCCGTGGATCCTTGACCGCCACGTCGCCGATCAGACCCAGTCCCCGGCAAATCTCCCGGGCCCCCGGTGATTGCCGCCACGCCACGCTCCATATAGCAGGGCCATGGAGAACCTCGTTCAGCCGACGCTCGACTTCATCGCCGCGCATTCGAGCTGGGCCTTTCCGGTCATGTTCGTCACGTCCTTTGGCGAATCGTTCGCCTTTCTGAGCTTGTTGTTCCCGGGCACTTCGATACTGATCGTCGCCGGGACTTTGATGTCGGCCGGCTCGTTGCCTTACTGGCCGGTGCTGGCCGGGGCGGTCATTGGCGCGGTGCTCGGCGACTCGGTGTCGTTTTGGCTGGGTCGTCGTTATGGCGGCGGGATCGGCCGCATTTGGCCGTTCACCCGCAACCCGGGCCTGCTGCCGAAGGGTATCCGGTTCTTTGCCGAGCATGGCGGCAAGAGCGTCTTCATCGGCCGCTTCTTTGGTCCGGTGCGGGCCGTCATCCCGCTTGCCGCTGGCATCATGCGCATGCCGCGCGGCCGTTTCTGGTTCGCCAATGTCACATCGGCGATCGTCTGGGCGCCGATGCTGCTATTTGCCGGCGATGCCGTCGGTGATATCGGCGACCGCCTGATCGGCTCTGCCAACACCGTGCTGCTGGTTTTTGGCGGTCTGACCGTGTTCGGGATCGTCGCGGTGGTTTGGGCAATGATGAAATCGAGCCGATCGAAGCCCTGAACGCGCCTCTTTCCGCAACGCCGCCGACTGCCCAAATTGACATGTACTATCTGATGGCCCTGCCCAGCCAGCCGCATGTCCTCGTTTTTTACGCCATATAGCCACCAGTTCATCCGTGTCGGCGCTTGCGTTCCACGGGTCGCGGTCGCCGACCCGCCGCGCAATGCCGAAAATGTCCTGGGCTTGCTCGCCGCCGGCGACAAGGCCGGGATCGCCTTGATGGTCTTCCCCGAACTCGGGCTCTCGGCCTATGCAATCGACGATCTGCTGTTTCAGGATGCGGTGCTCGACGAGGCGGCGCGGCAGGTCGACCGGCTGATCGATGCGAGCCGGGATCTCCTGCCGGTGTTCGTCGTCGGGGCGCCGTTGCGGCACCGCGGGCATCTCTATAATTGCGGCGCGGTGATCCACCGGGGTCGGCTGCTCGGCGTCGTTCCCAAGGTGTTTCTGCCGAATTACCGCGAATTTTACGAGCGGCGGCACTTCACCTCGGGAGAGGATGTGGTCGGCCAGTCGATCGGGGTCGCCGGGCACGCGGCGCCGTTTGGGCGCGACCTCTGTTTGCCGCTCAGGGGAGTGCGGGTTTCACGTTCCATATCGAGATCTGCGAGGATTTGTGGGTGCCGCAGCCGCCGAGCACCGCGGCGGCGCTCGCCGGAGCCGAGATCCTGCTCAATCTTTCGGCCAGCAACATCACGATCGGCAAGGCGGAAATGCGCCGCCTGTTGTGCGCCTCGCAATCCGCCCGCTGCATCGCAGCCTACGCCTATTCCGCCGCCGGCGCCGGCGAGTCGACCACCGACCTCGCCTGGGACGGCCAGGCCGGCATCTTCGAATGCAGCGACCCGCTCGCCGAGACCGAGCGGTTCTCGCCGGATCCCGAGATGGCGGTCGCCGATGTCGATCTCGGCCGCATCCGCCAGGAGCGGATGCGCACCAACACCTTTGGCGACAATGCGCGGTTCGGCGGCGGCGAGCGCACCCGGTTCCGCACCGTCGACTTCGAGTTTGCCGCGCCCGCCGAGCCTCTCGAACTGCGCCGGGCGGTCGAGCGCTTTCCCTATGTGCCGGCGGATCCGGCGATGCTGCGCGAGAATTGCTACGAGGCCTACAACATCCAGGTTCAGGGCCTCGCCCAGCGCCTAGTCGCAACTGGATTAGAGAAGCTGGTCATCGGTGTTTCCGGCGGGCTCGACTCGACCCAGGCGTTGATCGTATCGGCGCGGGTCATGGATCGGCTGGGGATGCCGCGCACTAATGTTCTCGCCTATACGCTTCCCGGCTTTGCGACCGGCGAGGCGACAAAGGCCAATGCCTGGCGCCTGATGCGCGCGCTGGGTGTCACCGGCGCCGAGATCGACATCAAGCCGGCGGCACGGCAGATGCTGCAGGATATCGGGCATGCCTCGGCAACCGGCGACGCGCTCTACGACGTGACGTTCGAGAACGTCCAGGCCGGGCTACGCACCGACTACCTGTTCCGGCTGGCGAACCGCAATGCGGGTCTGGTGGTCGGCACCGGCGACCTCTCCGAGCTCGGTCTCGGCTGGTGCACTTATGGGGTCGGCGATCAGATGTCGCATTACAATCCAAATGCGTCGGTTTCCAAGACCCTGATCCAGCATCTGATACGGTTTGTCGCGGCGTCCGGCGATCTGGCCGAGGAAACCTCGCATACCCTTTACGACATCCTGGCAACCGAGATTTCGCCGGAGCTGGTGCCGCCCGGGGCCGACGGCGTCATCCAGTCGACCGAGAGCATCGTCGGGCCGTATGCGTTGCAGGATTTCAACCTGTTCTATACGACCCGCTTTGGCTTCAACCCCTCGAAGATCGCCTATCTTTCGTGGAACGCCTGGAGTGACGTGGATCGCGGCCGCTGGCCGTCCAACATTCCGGAGGCGGCAAAGCGCGCCTACACGCTTGCCGAAATCAAGCAATGGCTGCGCGTTTTTCTCTACCGCTTCTTCGCGCTCAGCCAATTCAAGCGCTCGGCATTGCCCAATGGCCCGAAGATCTCGTCGGGCGGCTCGTTGTCGCCGCGCGGCGATTGGCGCGCCCCCTCCGACGCCACCGCCAAGGTCTGGCTCGCGGAGCTCGAAGCGGCGGTTCCCGATGAGGAATGACCGGTGCCTGGCGGGGCGTTGATAAAAGGTGATGGGCAATGAACCGTCTCGATGGCAAGGTCGCTCTGATTTCGGGAGCGGCGCGCGGGATCGGCGCCGAGACCGCGCGGCTGATGATCGAAGCGGGAGCCCGGGTCGCCGTCGGCGACGTGCTGGATGAGCGCGGCCGCGAAGCCGTGCGCGAACTGGCGAGCGCCGGCGGCGAGGCGATCTATACCCATCTCGACGTGACCAGCGAGGCGGATTGGAGCGCGGGCGTCGCGGCCGTCGTCGGTCGTTTCGGCGGCCTCGACATCCTCGTCAACAATGCCGGAATCTTCCTCGGAATGAGCATCGAGGAGGCGACGGTGGCCGATTGGCACCGCCTCTGCGGGGTCAATCTGACCGGGGTCTTTCTCGGCACCAAATTGGCGCTGCCGGCATTGCGCGACAGCGCGCAGCGGAGCCCGCACGGCAGCGCGATCGTCAATCTGTCCTCGGTCGCCGGCCTCGTCGGCTCGTCGGGTGATCCGCTCTATTCGATGACCAAGGGCGGCGTTGCCCTGT
This sequence comes from uncultured Alphaproteobacteria bacterium, assembly GCA_963698995.1. GTDB lineage: Bacteria > Pseudomonadota > Alphaproteobacteria > ATCC43930 > CGMCC-115725 > AP-15. The sequence goes on from CAVOTD010000030.1 coordinate 28,547, forward strand.
TCACCAAATCGGCGGCGCTCGAATTCGCCCGCAAGGGATACCGGATCCGCGTCAACTCGATCCACCCCGGCATCGACCGAGACCGATATGGGCGATCAGGTCTTCTCGATGCGGGCCCGCCAGCTCGGCACCAACGACCTCGACGAGGCCCGACAGCAATCACTGGCGCGGCTGCCGATCGGCCGCCTGGGGACGGTCACCGACATCGCCAAGGGCATCGTCTTTCTCGCCTCGGACGACGCCGCCTTCATGACCGGGTCCGGCCTCGTCGTCGACGGCGGCACCACGGCGCAGTGATCCACTGAGCCGTCACCACGCCGCGCGGCCGCGCGGCGGGCGGCTCGGCGCGGCGGTTTCCTTTGACGCCCGTGCGGCGCGCTGTTCGGCTTCGTGCTTGTCGAACATCGCTTGCGCCGCTGCGGTGCGCTTTTCGCTGAGTTCGTCGCGGTGGTCGGTACACCAGTCGTAGGATTCAATGCGCGGCCGGTTGTCCCGGCTGAAATGCGGCATCACGTAGCGGGCATAGAGCTCGTAGGAGCGCTTTGTCTCTTCCCAGTCGGCCCAGTTGTGCGCCTGCTGCAGAAAGACGCCGAACTCGCCTTGTTTGGCCTGCAGCCGCTCGATTAATGCGATTGCGTCGTCCGGCGTGCCAACAACGCCGTAGCGGTTCTCGACAAACCATTCGAGCGGGTCCTCGCCGGCGGGGACCACAAACCGGCGCTGGTTGTTGTTGAGATAGTTCAGGTATCGCTCAAACCCGAAGCGGGCATTCCGGTATGCGTTGTCGCGGGTCTCGGCGATGTGCATCGGGCCAACCAGGCGCAGCCGCGACGGGTCCATCGTCCGGCCGCGCTGGGCGGCGACATCGCAGGCGATCTGCCAGTTGCTGGCGAGCGCGTCATAGCCGAACGGGTTGGTCGCGGCGACGCAGATCATGCCGAGGTCGTATTTCCCGGCGAGCCGCCCGCCCGACGGCGTAACGGCGCTGACCACCGCCATTTCGGGGTAAGGCTTGGTGTAGGGCGGCAGATGCAGCCGCGCGCCGACCAGGGTGTACCAGTCGGTCTTCTCGGTGACGGTTTCGTCGCGAAACAGCCTGAGGATCACATCGACCCCTTCGGCCATGCGGTCGCGCTGGGTCATCGGGTCGATCCCCAGCATCAGCGCGTCGGAGGCGAGCAGCCCGGGCCCGGCCCCGAACATGACCCGCCCGCGGGTATGGTGGTCGAGCTGGATGATGCGGTCCGCCACCATCAGCGGATTGTGGTAGGGCAGCGAGACGACGCCGGTGCCGAAACGGATGAATTTGGTCCGCTCGGCGGCGATCGCGATAAAGATCTCCGGCGAGCTGATGATCTCGAAACCCGCCGAATGGTGCTCGCCGATCCAGGCTTCGTGAAAGCCGAGGCGGTCGAGCCACACCATCAATTCGAGGTCGCGGTCGAGGCACGCGGTCGGGTTCTCTTCCATCGGGTGGAACGGCGGCAGAAAGATCCCGTGCCGAAGGTTGATCGCTGTCATCGAGGGCCTCGCTCGGATTGGCGCCGGGTTCACCCGCGGCGTATCATCTCGGCCGCATTATAGGGAAAGGGGACGCGATGGCGATCAAGCGCGAAAAGATCCAGCCGCCGGGCATCGATGTCCGGATGGTCGACGGCAAGGCGAGATACACCCAGGTCGTCACCGTCAGCGGCACCGGCAAGATGATGTTCTCGCCGGCCAGCTGGCGCGCGACGCGCGAGGGGTTTGCGTCGGCAAAGGGGACATGCGCGCCCAGATCGAGCAGGTCGGCGAGAACATCAAGACCTGCCTCGAAGCCGCCGGCGCCACCCTGGCGGACATCGTCAAGACCAATACCTACGTCACCGATTACGAGGAGTTCGCCAAGCACCCCGACATGAGGATGCGCTATTTCGGCCCTGCCACGCCGACCAGCACAACGGTACAGATCAGCCGCCTCGCCGATCCCGATGCGATGATCGAGGTTGAAGCGATCGCCTTCGTCGACTGAGTGCTGCAGGAACTCCGCGCGGCGCACCCCTGGTTTGACGTCACTTCTGGCGCAGCGAGCTCGCTGCTCCCGCCGCTCGCGCCGACAATCATTAACCATCCTGTCACGGATGGGTCACAGGCCTGTCACATAGCGTCGGTAGTTTCGCCGCGTTCTTAACACAATCGCGCCGGGGGAACCATGCTACCGACATCTGCTCAGCGGCGAGCCCGCCGCCGCGCTATCCCATTGTCCGCCGCCACCCTGGCCGCCATCGCGATTACAACGCCCGCCCGAAGCGCGGATCCGGATCCGCCAACGACCGTTACTCCGATTAAGCACGTTATTGTCGTGATCGGCGAGAACCGCACCTTTGATCATGTTTACGGCACCTATGTTCCAAAGAGCGGCAAAGCGATCCTGAACCTTCTGTCGGAGCGCATCGTGCGGAAAAACGGCGGCCCCGGGCCGAATTTCGCCGCCGCCCGACAGTTCACCACCTCGGGCCAGACAAGCTACTACATCGGCGTCGGCAAAAAGAACAAAACCGCATACACAATCCTACCCGACCCGACCCTCGGCGGCGCCCCAAACAAGCCGAGCATGACATCGCCGCCGTTCACGGGTCTCACCGATGCTCAATTGGCGGCGATCGAGCCGTCCCTGGAACCGGGCGACCTCTTCCTGTTGACGACTGGTGCGACCGGCGCGGCAGTCACCAGCGGCGCACCTGATACCCGCATAGCAAATTATGCCGCACTACCGAACGGGCCGTTTCAGCTGACCGGCGCGAACCTCCCCTATGATTCCTATCACGGCGACACCTCGCATCGCTTCTACCAGATGTGGCAGCAATCCGATTGCAGCATCCACAACGCCGCAGAGGACAATCCGACCGGCTGCCTCAACGATCTCTACCCGTTTGTGGTGACCACCTATGGCGGTCCGACCGCGGACCACGGCGGCGGCAATTCACTGGCGTTCTACAACATGCAGGACGGTGACGCGCCGCTGTTCAAGAAGCTCGCGGACGAATACACGATCAGCGACAATTATCATCAGCCGGCGCAAGGCGGCACCGGTATTCAACACGTCTTTCTGGGGACCGGCGACGACGTCTATTGGAGCGACGGCAATGGCAATCCGGCGGTGCCGCCAGCCTCGCAGATCGCCAACCCCAATCCGCAGGCCGGCACCAACAACCAATACACCGTGGATGGGCGCTTCAGCAATTGTTCCGACGTGATCAATGCCCCGGGAGTGCTGCCGATCGTGCGCTACCTCGACTCGCTGCCCTACCCAGTGGAGGTAAATTGCGCCGCAGACCACTACTACATGCTGAACAACACAAGCCCGGGCTTTCTGCCGAACGGTATGGTCGACACCAAGGGCAGCGCCGCGGGAACCTCAATACCGCCGAGTAGTGTCCGTACGATTGGCGACGCGCTCAACGACAAGGGCATCGCGTGGGCCTATTACGGCGGCGCCTACAATGCCGCCGTCAATCTTGCCAACGGCTCGACCGACCCGGCCGATGCGGTCGGCGCAACTTACTGCAACATCTGCAACTTCGAATCCTATGCCGCATCGATCATGGGAGACACGACACAGCGAACAACGCGCACATCAAGGACGCCACCGATTTTTACGCTGCGGTCAGCGACGGGACCCTGCCGGCAGTGGCTTTCGTTAAGCCCGACGGGCTGCTCGACGGCCATCCGGCGTCGTCAAAGCTCGATCTCTTGGAAGGGATGTTGCAAAAGATCTTGGACACCCTCGAGGGCGACCCCGCGCTGAAAGCCGAAACCGCACTGTTCATCACGTTTGACGAGGGCGGCGGCTATTACGACAGCGGTTTCATGCAGCCGCTCGATTTCTTTGGCGACGGCCCACGCATTCCGCTGGTGGTCGTGTCGCCCTACTCGACGGGCGGACGTGTCGTGCACAGCTACACCGACCACGTCTCGATCTTGAAATTTATCGAGCGCAACTGGCAGCTCGCTCCACTCACCGGTCGCAGCCGCGACAATCTTCCGAACCCCCGGGCCGATATGGGCAATCCTTATGTCCCAGTAAACAGCCCGGCGATCGGTGACCTGTTCGACATGTTCAGCTTCGATCACTAAGCCGGCAACGGCGATCACCAGCGCGACCGATCAGCCATCGCCCGGCAGTGCCCGGTCGCGCGCCTGCCGGTGCACCTGTTAGTACTCAAACCCTATTGGAGAGGACGATGCGAACCCAGCACATGCGAGAATACAAGTTGTTATGCGGTGTGGCGATCTGCGCAATCGTCATCAACAGCAGTGCACCGATTGCTGCCGCCGCGGCGGCGGTGCAGAGCGGCGGCAATGACGGCAACACGACGACCCCGATCAAGCACGTCATCGTCATCATTGGCGAGAACCGCAGTTTCGACCACCTGTTCGCCACCTATCAGCCGGTCAACCAGGGCGAGACCGTATTGAACCTGTTGTCGGAGGGCATCGTCAAGGCCGACGGCACGCCGGGGCCGAATTACGCGAGCGTCGCGCAGTTTCAGGCGCAGGACACGACAACCTATCAGCTGAACCCCTCCGGCAAGAGCCAGTACCAGACCTTGCCGGCGCCACTGGCCGGCGGCGGTCCGCCGCCGTTCTCGACAGTCGCGGAGGCCCTCACCTACGAGAACGGGCTGCCGCCGGGCTATTACAAATTTCTGACCACGGGCGCGGTTCCGCCGTCGCTGATTGGCAAGCCGGACGTTCGCATCACGTATGCCGGCAAAGACGTCAACAGCCTACCGCCGGGCCCCTATCAGCTGACCCCGGGTGTCGCCTATGACGACTACGCCGAAAGCCCGGTGCACCGCTTTTATCAGATGTGGCAGCAGCTCGACTGTAGCGCTCCTGACGGGTGTCGGAACGATTTGTGGCCGTGGGTCGAGGCGACGGTCGGCGCGGGCAGCAACGGCACGCCGCCGGCGGTCGACTTTACCTATAAAGAGGGCGCCACGGCGATGGGCTTCTATAACGTCCAGCAAGGGGACGTGCCGTATTTCAAGCAACTCGCCGACACCTATTCGATGAGCGACAATTTCCATCAGTCTGTCGAGGGCGGGACCGGGGCAAACCACATCATGCTCGGTGCCGGCGATGCAATCTGGTTCAGCGACGGCAACGGCAATCCTTTGACCCCGCCGAACAAGCAAATGGTCGCCGCCGGAAGTCCGAATGCCGGGTTCGTCGACGAGATCGAAGATCCGAACCCGCTCCCCGGCACCAACAATTGGTACACCCAGGACGGCTACGGCGCCGGCTCCTTCGGCAAGCCCTCCTCCGGCGGCGGCAGCTACAGCGCGTGCGCCGACACTTCGCAGCCGGGTGTCGCGGCGATCGTCAGCTATCTGACCTCGATCAATGTGAAGCCGAATTGTGACCCCGGGCATTATTATCTGCTTAATAATTATAACCCGGGCTATTACGGCGACGGCACCAACGCTTATGCCGACATCAGCAATCCACTAAATACGGTGTTTACGATCCCGCCATCGAATGTGAAAAACATCGGCGACGCCCTCTTGGCCAAGGACATCTCATTCGCCTATTTCGGCGACCAGTTCAACGCGTACCTCGCTAATCCTTATAACAATTATGTCACCCCCGACAATACGTACTGCAACATCTGCAATTTCTTCCAGTATTCGACCTCGATCATGACCAACGACAAAGTGCGGGCCGCAGCGCTGCAGGACACCCTTGATCTCTACGCCGACCTCGCGAGCGGCAATTTGCCGGCAGTATCGTTCGTCAAGCCGAGCGGCTATCTCGACGGCCACCCGGCTTCGTCGAAAGTCAATTTACTCGAAGGGTTCGTCAAAAAGATCGTCGACCTGACTAAGGCAAATAAGGAGCTCTGGGCCAGCACGGCGATCTTCATCACCATGGATGAGGGTGGCGGGTACTATGATTCGGGCTATGTGCAATCGCTCGATTATTTCGGCGACGGGACGCGCATCCCGCTGATCGTGGTCTCGCCGTACAGCACGGGCGGGCACATTTCGCACACCTATACCGATCACGTGTCGGTCTTGAAATTTATCGAGGCGAATTGGAATGTGCCGCCGGTCACCAAACGCAGCCGCGACAATCTGCCGAACCCGACGACCGGGGCGGATCCCTACAAGCCGACGAACGGGCCGGCGATCGGCGATCTGACCGATTTGTTCAAATTCCAGTAAAGCGAGAAAAACCTCGGGGTCGAGATTGCTTCGTCGCTCCGCTTCTCGCAATGACAGCAAATTTTAACTGAGCGTCATTGCGAGCGAAGCGAAGCAATCTCGATCTTTGCAGGCCCGGTACCGACTTTCGGGTTCATACCACCAGAGCCGGTCTCGAAAACGAGGCCGGCTCTTTTTTTCTGAAGCTCAGCCGATCACGCCGTCCGCCCGCATTGCCCGGATCTCGGCATCGGAATAGCCCGCTTCGCGCAATACGTCGTCGCTGTGCTCGCCGACCGCCGGGGCGCGCCGCGGTTTCATTTTCTCCTGACCATCGACCCAGAATGGGCTGTCGACGGTCAGCGAGCTGCCGTCGGTGAAAGGCACCAATGCCCCGCTGGCGAGGATCTGGGCATCTTCTGCAATCTCGTCCATATCGGCGACGATGCCAAAGATCAGCCCGGCGCCGTCGAGGATCGCACGCCATTCGGCTTGATCGCGGGTCGCGAAGATCCGGTCGAGAATGACGATCAACTCGCGCGCATGTGCCTCGCGCGACGCGACCGTGGCAAAGCGCGGATCGTCGAGCTCGCTCGACGCCAAGACATTCCTTGAACTTGTCCCAGCGCCATTCGTCGGCGGCGATCGACAGCAGCAGCCAGCGCCCGTCGCGGCAGCGGTAATGGACCCGCAATGCATTGAGCCCGCGCTCGCGCGGCGGTTGCGGCACGACTTTTTCGCCGCACAGCGCGGCCTGCACGGAACAGCCATTGGCCCACAACCCATTGGCCAGCAGTGAGGAACCGACATAGCCGCCCTTGCCGGTGCGCTCGCGCTGATAGAGCGCCGTGACGATTGCGCCATAGGTCGCCATCGCCGAGGGATGGTCGCCCATCCCCGGCAGCGACCGCGCCGGGGTCGTCTCTTCGCCGGCGCGCACCAGATGCATCAGCCCGGTGCGGGCCCACCAGGCGGTCGCATCGAACCCCGGCTTGTCGGCCTCGGGCCCGACCTCGCCATAGCCGCTGAACGAGGCATAGACCAGCCGCTCGTTGAGCGGCGCCAGATCGTCGTAGGTGATCCGAGCCGGCGGCGCACCGGCGGCGGGTAGTTGGTGATGAACACATCGGCGGCGCGGACCAGCCGGCGCAGCACCGCCTGCCCGGCCGGCAAGCGCAGATCGAGCGCCAGGCTCCTTTTGTTGCGGCCGTCGAGCTCGAACCCGGGGTTGCTTTTGAGCCCGGGCCCGATCGGCGGCGTCGCCCGCCGGCGGTAAGCGTCGCCGGCGCCCGGCGGCTCGATCTTGATGACCGCGGCGCCGAAATCCGACATCACCGTCGCCGCGGCCGGCCCGGCGATAAAGCTCGCGCAGTCGATCACCTTCAAGCCGTCGAAGACGCGCTCACCCATTCTTTCACTCCAAACTGGAAGGCGTCACCGTCCCGCACAACGCGGCCGGCGGTCCGGCCGGCGAAATGTGTGCCGATGACCAGGATCGGGGTATCGGCCAAGCCGGTCAACATGCGCTCGCGCGTCTGCCGCGCCTCGGCCGGATCGGAATCGGCGGTCGACGACCACTCGGGGCGGGCGATCTGGCAGGGGTGGTGCATGAAATCGCCGGTGATCAGCGCCTCCTCGCCGCGCGAGGCGATCCGCACGCTGACATGGCCCGGGGTGTGACCCAATGTCGGGACGAGCCTGATCTCGTCGCATATCCGGTGATCGGTCTCGACCAGATCGACCAAGCCGGCATCCCGAACCGGTGCCACCGAGTCGGCGAGCACCGCAGCCATATCCTCGCGTTCCAACCGGCTCGTCCAATGCCGGTACTCGACGCGGCCCATCAGGTAACGCGCCTGCGGGAAGGTCGGGACCCACCGCCCGTCGACCAGCATCGTGTTCCACCCGACATGGTCGACATGGAGGTGGGTGCAGATCACCGTGTCGATCGCCTCGCGCGCAAAGCCGGCTGCCGCCAAATCGGCGAGAAAGCTCGTCTGCAGTTTGTTCCAGGCGGGAATGCGCCGGTTCTCCTTGTCGTTGCCGAGACAGGTGTCGACGATGATCCGTCGGCTTGGGGCTTCGACGACGAGCGCATGGATGCTCATCTTCAGCCGGCCGCGCTCATCGGCGAAATCGGGCCGCAGCCAGCCGATCGGCAGGATCGCCTCGGGCGTCGCGTCGGGGAGGATGAAGCGGCTGCCGCCGGTCACTTCGAGCTCGACGATCTTGGTGACCGTCACCTCGCCGATGCGCCATTTCATCGCCGCTGCCCTCTTGCCCTGCGCGGAGCGAAAAATAGACAGGTCGCCACCTCCGGAGTAGCCTTCTGCGAGACGCTTCGGACAGGGAGGACGAGGATGGCTGGGCGTGGATGCAATCCTGGAGGCGACCGAGGCCGAGCGAACGGCGTCCGGCTTTGTTTTCACCGAAGGGCCGCTGTGGCATCCCGACGGCTTTTATTATTTCGTCGATGTCCGCAAAAGCGTCCTTCACCGGATGACGCCGGGCCATGCTCCGGAGGTCGTGCGCAGCGAGACCGGCGAGGGCAACGGCACGACATTCGATCTGCAGGGTCGGCTCGTGATCTGTGAAGGCGGCAACCGCCGCGTGACGCGCTGGTCGGCCGACGGCCGTTCCGAGGTGCTGATGGACCGCTTCGAGGGCAAGCGGATCAACCGGCCCAATGACGTGGTCTGCAAATCGGACGGCAGCATTTGGTTTACCGACCCGGGGTTGCGCGTGCCGCTCGCCGACAAGGAATTGCCGCATGCCGGGGTCTACGCCGTCGAGCCCGACGGAACGAGCCGCCTCGTCGCGGAATTCGAATACCCGAACGGCCTCGCCTTTTCGCCCGACGAGCGCATCCTCTACGTCGCCAATACGCGACACGCGCAATACATCCATGCGGTCGAGCTCGACGCGGCCGGCAACATGGTGCGGCGGCGCATCTTCGCCGACATGTCTTCCGAGGAGACCGACGGCGTGCCCGACGGCATGAAGGTCGACGTCGAGGGCCGGGTCTACTGCACCGGCCCCGGGGGCACCTGGGTGTTCGCGCCCGACGGCTCGCGGCTCGGCATCATCCGCACGCCCGAGGTTCCGGCCAACCTCTGCTTTGGCGGACCCGACCTCAGGACGATTTTCTTCACTGCGCGCACCTCGGTCTACACGATGCGCGCCAAGATGCCGGGCCAGCCGCACCCCTGGTACCGGCTGCGCGCGAAATAAGCCGAGGAGAACCACGATGAAAGTCGGCATTGCGCTCAACATGCTGTCGGAACCCGGCCGCCCTGATGTGGCGGTTGTGTCGGACCATCTGGCGATGGGCGATCTCGCCGAGCCGCTCGGCTTCGACTCGCTGTTCGCGCTCGAGCACCATTTCACCGGCTATGCAATGTCGCCGGCACCGCTTCAGCTGTTGGCCTATTACGCCGGACGCACCAAGCGGATCATGTTCGGAACGGCGGTCATCGTACTGCCGTGGCACGACCCGATCCGCGTCGCCGAAGGCATCGCGCTGCTCGATATCCTCTGCGGCGGGCGCTGCCTGTTCGGCTTTGGCCGCGGCGCGGCGAGTGTCGAATATGCGGGTTTCCGCATCCCGATGGAGGAAGCGCGGCCGCGCTTCGCCGAAGCGGCACAACTGATCCGCAAGGCGTTGCGCGAGCCCGAATTCGACTGGCAGGGCGAATTCTACCAGATCCCGCGCACTTCGATCCGGCCGCGCCCGATCTCGTATCCCGAAGAGCGCTTCTTCGCCTCCTCGGTCAGCCCGGAATCGGCCGAGATCATGGCCAAGCTCGGCTTTGGCATTCTCGTCGTCATGCAGAATGAATGGCCGAAGGCGGCCGAAAGCATCGTCAATTATCGCGAGATTGCGCTGAGTGTCGGGAACAACCCGCCGCCGCCGATCATCCTGACCAACGTCTCCTGCGCCGAGAGCCGCGCCGAGGCGCAGGACCGGGCGATGGAGTGGCTCGGCAAGAAATGGCAGTCGATCGACAACCACTACCATTTTTCTGACGGGCATCTCGCCACGGTCAAAGGCTACGAGACCTATGGCAAGATGGCCAAGACCTACGCCCGGCTGCAGAGCCCCGAGGAGCGGGTCCGGGCCACCGAGTTCTATGTCAAAATCCAGATCGTCGGCACGCCGGAAGACTGCATCCAGCAGATCGCCGAATTGCAGCGGGTGACCGGGACCGACCATGTCGTGACCGAATTCTCGTTCGGCGGTATCCCGCATGCCGAAGCGGAAAAGAACATGCGCCTCTTCGCCAGCCGCGTATTGCCTGTATTGCAACGAGACAGCGCTTTCGCCACACCACCTGCGCCAGCGGCGGCAGCTCAGGGGGGAACCAAGGCCGACGTGTTCGCCCCGGCTTAGCTGCCGCGTCATACCGGCGAAAGCCGGTATCCATACCCGCCGATGGATCCCGGCCTTCGCTGAGAAGGCCACAGCGGGGCTATTCCTTGAACTGCGCCGATCTCCATCTGACGGCGGCGGGGACGCCTTCGGTGGCGACGATATCGCGGAACTTCGACCCGAACTCGGTCTTGGTCGCGTAGAGCGGGCCGACGACATCGAGCCCGGCATAAAGCGCGGTGCGGAACCCCGCGGCATCGGCGCCGCGGTTGATCGCGCGTTTGGTAGCGCAGAGCGCCTCCGGCGAAATCAAGGAGAGGCGCTTGGCGTAGCGCAGGCTCGCCGCCTTCAAGTCGGCTAGGGGCACGACGCGGTTGACCATGCCGAGCTGCAGCGCCGTCTCGGCGTCGATCGTGTCGCCGAAATAAAGGAGCTCGCGCGCCTTCTTGTAGCCGATGATCATCGGCATCACGATGGCCGGTCCGACGCTCGAGAACCGCACCTCGGGTTCGCCGAATGTTGCATTGTCGGCGGCGATTGTCAGGTCGCACAGCATGACGAGCTCGCAGCCGCCGCCCATGACGTGACCCTGAACCGAGGCGATGACCGGCTTTTTCATGACCCACGGCACCATCTCGAAATCGAGCTGCACCCGCAAATGCTCGTGCGCCTTGGTCGGGTCGCTGCGCCAATCGTCTTTGCCCGGCTCCTTCGCCGAAATGTCGTAGCCGGCGCAGAAGCTTCGGCCCTCGGCGCGCAGCAGGACGACGCTGGTTTCGCCATCGGCATCGGCTCGCGCCACCGCCTCCAACAGTTCCTGCTGCAGCTCGGCGCTGATCGCATTGAGCTTTTCCGGGCGGTTTAGCGTGATGATGCTGACCTTTTCGTTGGTCTCGGACAGGATCAGGGAATCGGACAAGGTTGTTCTCCTCGGTTGATTACACGCGGCGGGCCCGGAAAAAGGCGCGCAGCAACTCGCCGGCCCGGCGCTCCTCGATGCCGCCATAAATTTCCGGCCGATGATGGGTGGTCGGCTGCTCGAATAGGCGGGGGCCGTGCTCGACGGCGCCGCTCTTCGGGTCGTATGCGGCAAAATAGAGCCGGCGGAGGCGGGCGAGGCCGATCGCCGCGGCGCACATCGCGCATGGCTCGAGGGTGACATAGAGATCGCACTCGCCCAGGCGCGTGGCGCCGAGCCGTGCCGCTCCGGCGCGCAGCACCAGCATCTCGGCATGCGCCGTCGGGTCATGATCGGCTTCGACGCGATTGCCGGCGGCAGCGAGCGCTCGTCCGTCGCCGTCGATCAATACGGCGCCGACCGGCACCTCGCCGCGCGCCGCTGCCGCTTCGGCCTCGGCGAGGGCCAGCGCCATCGCCAGCAGTCTCAGGCTCATCCGCGGTGCCGGCGTCGGATCGGCTCCGGGATCGCGATCGGCCGCCGTGTCGACAGCCGCATGAAGAGCCCCTCCTGCTCGGCCTCGGCATGAAGCGTGCCGGCGACCGTGAATTCGGCGGCGAGCCGCCAGCGCACCCGGGTCAGCCCGGCGACCCACATCCGCCCGACCAGCGGGTCGGCAATCCGCACCGGCCGCCGATAGCCGATCCGCGTCGACAGCAGAATCGGAGCGGTGTCCTCGGCCAGCGCCTGGATCAGCGGATAGGCCTCGTCCAACAAGCCGAGCCGCAAATCCTCGAGCCAGCGAATAAACACGATATTGCTGACGATCCCGGCAAAGTCTATGTCGTAGGTGCGTATCGGGAGCGGCTGCTCGTAATACTCGCCCATCGCCCCTCCGATGTAACGGGATGCTCAGAATGACACAGCCGGTCATCGGCCTCACCCTCGATCATGAGCCGTCCGGCGGGTACTCAAATTTTCCGTGGTATGCGATTCGGGAGAATTATTGCCGGGCGGTGCGCCACGCCGGAGGCTTGCCGATCCTGTTGCCGCATGATCCCGATGCGGCTGACGCCTATCTCGATCGGCTCGACGGGCTGATCGTCACCGGCGGCGGTTTCGATGTCGACCCGGCGCTGTTCGGTGCGGCGACACGGCATCCGAGCGTCAAGACTAAGGACCGCCGCACCGCCTTCGAGCTCGCCGCCACCCAAGGCGCGCTCGGTCGGCAAATGCCGGTGCTCGGGATCTGCGGCGGCCAGCAGCTGTTGAACGTCGCGCTTGGCGGCACCTTGATCCAGCACATCCCGGACGAGGTGGCGGACTGTGTGGCGCACCGCCAGCCAAACCCGCGCAATGAGCCCGGGCACACCGTCCGGGTCATCGCCGGGACGCTCCTCTACCGCATCACCGGAGCGGACAGGCTCGGCGTCAACAGCGCGCACCATCAAGCCGTCAAGCAAGCCGGGCCGGGCCTCGTCATTGATGCGGTCGCCGAGGATGGCGTCGTCGAGGGCATCGAAGACCCGCGTCACCGCTTCTGCCTCGGCGTCCAATGGCACCCCGAATTCGAGATCAGCGAAGCCGATCGCCGGATCTTTCGGGCGTTTGTCGAAGTCGCCGGCGGGTGAACGCCGCCCGGACGGACCTCGACGCCGGCGACCGCCCGGAGCGGATCGCGAAGCTGCTGGCGCGTGCCGGGGTGTGCTCGCGCCGCGATGCCGAGCGCTGGATTGCCGCAGGGCGCGTATCGGTCGATGGCCAGGTGCTGACGACGCCGGCGGTGACAGTCACCGCCGCGCACGACATTCGCGTCGATGGCGCGCCGCTGCCCGCACCCGATAGGCCGCGCTTGTGGCGCTACCACAAGCCGGCGGGACTGGTCACCTCGCACCGCGACGAGCAGGGGCGGCCGACGGTGTTCGCGGCGTTGCCCAAGAATCTGCCGCGGCTGATTTCGGTGGGCCGGCTCGATCTCAATTCCGAGGGACTGCTGCTATTGACCAATGATGGCGGGCTGTCCCGCCGCCTCGAACTGCCGTCGACCGGCTGGCTGCGGCGCTATAAGGTGCGCGTCCACGGTATGGTCGAGCCGGCGCGGCTCGCCGCTCTCGAAAACCGGATCACGATCGATGGGGTGGCCTATGGACCGATCCGCGCCACCCTCGAACGCGAGCAAGGCAGCAACGCCTGGATTGCGCTGGCATTGCGCGAAGGCAAGAACCGCGAGGTGCGCCGCGTACTCGAGCATCTCGGTCTGCAGGTGACCCGGCTGATCCGCCTCTCCTATGGGCCGTTCCAGCTCGGCAATCTGGCGCGCGGCGCGCTCGACGAGGTGCCGAAGAAGGTGCTCGCCGAGCAGCTTGGCAAGGCCGAACCCGAGGCGGCGGAGCGACGGCGAGGACCGCGTCCGGCGGGCGCGCATGCGGATCGTCGCCGGTAGGCATCGCGGTCGCCGCCTGCTGGCCCCGCCGGGGGAGGCGGTGAGGCCGACTAGCGACCGAGCCCGCGAGGCGCTGTTCAACATCCTGTCGCACGGCTGGCTGGCGGCCACTGGCATTCCGTTCGCCGAAGCCGTGGTGCTCGACGCCTTTGCCGGCACCGGGGCGCTCGGCCTCGAAGCGTTGTCGCGCGGGGCGGCCGAGGCTGTGTTCATCGAAAACGACCGCGCGGCGCTAGCGACCTTGCGCAAAAACGTTGAGGCGGTGGGCGAGGCGGCGCGGTGTCGGATCATGCCCGGCGACGCGACCCGCCCGCCGCGCGCTATGGCTGCCTGCGCGGTGGTGTTTCTCGACCCGCCCTACCGAAGCGGTCTCGCGGCGCCGGCATTGCAGGCTCTCGACACCGCCGAATGGCTCGCCGAAGAAGCGGTCGCGGTCATCGAGCTGGCGGCGCGCGAGGAACTGTCGCTGCCCGCCGGGTTTACCCTTGTCGACGAGCGGGTTTATGGCGCTGCGCGCCTGGTGTTCCTGCGCCGCGCACAGATTAGGGGAGTTGCGCGATGAACGAAGGTTTGCGATCGGTGATCTTGCGCGGCGGTGAACAGGTGCCGGCGCTCGGCCAAGGCACCTGGCATATGGGTGAGGACCGGCGGCGCGCCGCCGAGGAGGCAGCGGCGCTGCGGCTCGGCATCGATCTCGGCATGACCTTGATCGACACCGCCGAGATGTATGGCAGCGGCGGCGCCGAGGAGGTCGTCGCCCGCGCCGCTCAAGGTCTCCGCGACAGAATTTTCATCGTCAGCAAATTCTATCCCTACAACGCTTCGCGCGCCGGGGTCGTCGCTGCCTGTGAGCGCAGCCTGAAGCGGCTCTCCACCGATCGGATTGACCTCTATCTGCTGCACTGGCGCGGCTCGGTTCCGCTCGCCGAGACGCTGGAGGGCCTTCAGCGGCTACAGCGCGACGGCAAGATCCGCCATCACGGGGTCAGCAATTTCGATCGCGGCGATATGGCGGAATGGGTCACCGTGCCGGGCGGCGAGAAGGTTGCGGCGGACCAGGTGCTCTACAATCTCGGCCGCCGCGGCCCGGAATTGGATCTGGTGCCGTGGTGTCGCGAGAACCAGGTCGCGATCATGGCCTACACGCCGCTCGGAACCGGCAATATGCTGCACAATCCGGCGCTTGCCGAGGTGGCTCGCCATCACAACGCGACGCCGGCTCAGATCGCCCTCGCCTGGCTGCTGCGGCAGCAAGGGACGATGGTGATCCCGAAGGCATCGCGCGCCGAGCATGTCCGCGAGAACCGCGTAGCGCTCGACATCGAGCTGACGCAAGACGAGTTGGCGGCGCTCGATCGCGCCTTCCCGCCGCCCAAAGGCAAGACGTCGCCAGGCATGCTCTGAGGTGCCGCCGCCTCGTTGCGAACCCCGAGGCGCTCCGTTAGTCTGGCCCGCAATATTCGCGAATGCTGTCAGGGGCGCGGGAGGGGTGGCCGAGCGGTCGAAGGCGCACGCCTGGAAAGTGTGTAGACGGTGATGAATTGTCTCGCGGGTTCGAATCCCGCCCCCTCCGCCATTACATGATATTTTATTTAGTTAGATCAGTAACTTAATTACTGCATCCGATTTATGACCCACAATCTCACCCGCGACAGAGTTGTAGATGTAGTGAACTTCGGTAGAGGATCTTGGACGGTTAGCCCCTTTTTTTCCGGTGAATACTGGGTAATCGCTGCGAGGACGCGCCGGACCGACCGAGCCGCGGTCAGCCTTTTCCCCTGTCGCCGCGCCTGTCATATCCGGTGTGGTCAGCTTCCCCTGGCAGATACAGGGCTTGGTGTCCTGCTGCTGGCACCAGCGGAGAACTCAGCAGTGTCACCGCTGAGCCCACAAAAAGATCAAGGTTGCCACGAGGCCGAGCGCGCTTCGGCCAGCGTGGAGGGCGCCCCACTGCTCAAGCATGCGCCGCGTTTCGGCGGTGGCGGCCTCCAGCGGCGTGTCCATGAGACGCCTGTTGATCGGCGCGATCACGAACAGCGTGTATGGCCAATTTGCGAGTAGGACGATGGCACCGAGCAACCAACGCCACTCGAGGGCGCTGAAATAAGCGAGCAGCCCGAAAAGCCCACCTACGATGGCGAGGCTCGCCTGCATCGCGTAACCTCGCTCATAGGCCGGCTTCCACTCGGCAAGAAGGGAGCGATCATCCAGCTGAAGACGCGCTGGCTGTTCAGCGACGTTAAGGTAGACTGCGGCCCCTGTGAATACCGCGGCTATCGTAAGCGCAAACTCTCCGGCCAGCATTGACCCTCCCCAGGCACTCGGCGATGAGTGGTGCACCACGTCGGGGCTGGCCGTAACTACCGGCGGTCCCCTTTGGCTGCTTTCCGTTCGATCTGCCGTCTGGCCGCCTCAACCCGATATTGCGATCAGCCTTCCACGCGCCATCTCCAAGGCTCTCGCTCCAAACCTAAAGTAAGATGGAGGCCGGCGAGGCGGGAGGAAGTACGCGATGAGCGAGATCCAAAGAGTGGCGATCGTGACCGGAGCGGCCGGTGGCATTGGCCAAGCGATGACCCACGGCCTGTTGGTGACGGGCATCCGAGTCGCCGGGGTCGATCGCGATCGTGAGCCGTTAGAGGCGCTCGCGGCGAGCGCGCGTGAGCAGGGAAAGGCGTCCGAGCTGCTCACAATTCAGGCGGACCTGACCAGTGACTCCGCGACCGACGAGATCACCAGCGCCACGCACGCCCGCTTCGGCCATATCGACATCCTCGTCAACAACGCCGGGATCGGCCCAGGCGCAATCCGACCGGATAGTTAGCAACACCCGCTCAAGTTCTGGGAGATCACGCCTGATCAGTGGCGCCGTTTTGTCGCGGTCCACACGACGGCACCATGGACGCTCGCGAACGCCGTCGTGCCCGAGATGATGCGGGAGGGCTGGGGCCGGATCATCAACGTCACGACCAGCCTCGGCACGATGTTGAATGCCGGCTCCCCGACCTATGGGCCTTCCAAGGCGGCGCTCGAGGCGCTCAGCGCAATTATGGCGAAGGACCTTGAGGGCACCGGCGTTACCGTCAATGTTCTGGTTCCGGGCGGGGTCACCAACACTCCGATGATCTCAGACGAAGCGGGTTTCGATCGCGCTAGGCTCATCCAGCCGGAGGTCATGGCGCCGCCGCTCCTGTGGCTCGTCTCCGATGCCGGCGGGAAAGTAACGGGTCGACGGTTTCTCGGAGTCCATTGGGATCCCGCGCTACTGCCCGAACAAGCGGCCGAAAAAGCTGGGGCACCGATCGCGTGGACGAGCATTGCGACAATGCCAATCACGCCGAGCCGCTCTTAGCTCGACTTAAGCGGGCTGGTGACTTGGCGACGCGAAAAGCCGATGCGACCAGAAAGACACCGGCTCGACCCTTATGGACCGGCATTTTGACGATTAGGCTTTAAACGATTCCGGCTCAAGACGCGCCCTAGCGATTTGTTCAAGCGGAATTGCTGGATTTCCTTCGAGGGAAGCCTCGCCGTCTTGGCCACCTATGTCGGCCCGCACAGGATCAATGCCGCGGGGAATACCGGAA
This sequence comes from uncultured Alphaproteobacteria bacterium, assembly GCA_963698995.1. GTDB lineage: Bacteria > Pseudomonadota > Alphaproteobacteria > ATCC43930 > CGMCC-115725 > AP-15. Next base: position 46,032 of record CAVOTD010000030.1, read on the forward strand.
GCCTGCGGACCGATCGCCGCGATGGCGGTGACAGCAGCACTCTTGGTGCCGAGGCTTGCGACCGCGCAACAACAACACCCCGCCGCTCTGGGCGATCTGATGGCAGCATTCGTGCAGCCGCACCACATCAAGCTCCGCTCTCCGATATGATCGCGTCGACGGTCAGGGAGCCGCTGGCGCACTCGACCGATCACGATGACCGCGTGATCGTAACCAAATTTCCGCCCGCTTACGAAGTGACCGGGTCGACGTATTTTAATGCGTTGGGCGAGTCCCGACGAGATCCTTCCGAGCCGCTATGCGCGGATCGGCACATTGGACCAGCTGATTGAGGATCTTCAGGTGCGCCGGAAGCGCTGGGGCATCTCCTACTATGTCATCTTCGAGCCTTATGTGGAGGCCTTCGTCCCCGCTGTCGCCCGACTCGCCGGCAATCAAGCACTGGTCGGATACTCATCAGCCGTGCGTGATCCTGCTGTGGCTGCAGGCTATAAAGTGAGGCAGATCGAAGCGTGGTGATCAAGTTGCTGACGGATGGCGCAGATTTATCCCGATTTCCGATCGGCTCGGCTTCAGTTGAGAGCAGTTCAAGAAGCGAGGATCAATGGATTCCGAGCGCTCCCAAACCCCGTCCGAAAGCCGGCCGCTACCTATGAAATCATGATGGGCCGAAGTAACTCCGCATCGTCATTCTTCACACTGCTCACACGATCGCTAACCGGCACAATCACCATTCCACTGGTGTATGGGACGAGCAGCTTCTTCGCGGTATTGGCGGGAGCCGTGAGCCAGCGTCGATACTCTGCAGGTTCAATGATCACCGGCATGCGATCGTGTACCTCTCTCAGCAATTTGTTCGCTTGCGTCGTGATGATTGTGAACGTCTTAACTGGTTCGCCTGCCTCGGGCTTCCACTCCTCCCATAGCCCAGCAAATGCGAACAGTCCTTTGTTCTTGGGTGCTATTTTGTATGGCTGAGTCCTGGCACCGTTCGCCTGCCATTCATAAAAGCCGCTTGCCGGCACCAGACACCGTTGAGCGTCAAAGACTGTCCGATATGCGGGCTTCTGGTCGAGGGTCTCGGCAGGGGCATTGATCATTCCAGCACCGAGCGAGAGGTCGCGTGACCAGGACGGCACCAAGCCCCACCGCGCCATGTGAACACTCCTGCCTTCCTCTGTGGCGATCACGATCGGAGAGAGTTGTGCCGGCGCGATGTTATAGCGGGGCACAAGCTCGGGCATGGCATCGACCCTGAACATCTTCTTCATTTCAGCCGATGCGGCTGTGAGATAAAAACGTCCGGACATGGGCAGGATTATAGCATCGCAACCTCGCCGGGCCATCTCGGGCATCGGTGGCAGCCTCGACTTGCCACCAAGCACCGTGGCCGCCAACACCCGGCAAGAAAGCAATCGCCTTCACCCACAAGCCCGTCCTCGGCAACGATCCCGTCGCTGTCGAGAACCGGTGCCTCACCGCTGCAGCCGTCGAGGCCGGCTTCACGATCAACCTGTCGACCGACAACCCCGCCCACGCGGAGGAGCTGGCCGGACTGAGTATCGCCCGTGCCGTGACCGTGCTCGCCCGAGCCTACGCGCGCCGCGCTGTCCGGCACCGCTTCAAGAGGCGGCGCGATGAGTGGGGCGAGACCATCGGCGAATGGCGTGACCGCACGGCTTCGCAGTGGCTGGACCGCAAGTCCAGCTTTAGGCCTATCACCTGACGCCCAGCGGGCCAAACGGCGTCGGCATCCGCGAGGCGCGCTCCCCAATTCCCGAAACATGAGAGAGCGCCCGGCATCCACGCGATAAACTACGCAGCCGCCTGATCAAGCGGCTCAATGCCGAATTGATCGGCCGCGTTCTGCCCCATCATTCGGGCGATCAGTGCTTCTGGCACATTGGCATTGCGCAATTGGGCCATTGCATCCCAGGCGCTCGTCGCATCGTGATGCGGGTAGCGCGACCCCCAGACGATTTTTGTCGCAAAATCATATGGCAACTTCTGGATCAGCCGTTCCTCGGCATCAAAGCCGAGCATGACATTGCCGTGTTCCCACATCTCTTCGGGCTCGGTGCTGACCGGGTAATGATGCAGCAGTGGGATCACCCTGGTCGACGCCTCCATTTTTTCGAGGACTTCCTGCATCCAGGAGGCCTTGCCGTGGGCCACGACGACCTTCATCGCGGGATAGCGTTCCATGACCGTATACCCGACCAGGGTCGAGGCAACGAACATATGGTTGTCGAGCCAAGGGGCCAGGATCGGCGCCAGTGGATGGCCGAGCGGGGTGGCCTTCGTGACGCCAGAGCCCGTGCTTGCCGAGCGTGCGGTATTCCGGCTCGAGGTACTTGTCCCAGAGCTTTGGCGGCTCGACGACGTGTGAGTTCGGCATCGAACACCGCAAAGTCCTTTGTCGTCATGCGCTCCTCCGTGCCGCGCCGCTCGGATCCGAAACCATAGTGGATAAGATGAGGCCCACGATACCCGAGGCGTTCAGTCCGCTCCGGGGGCCGAGTACCGCCAGAGCGGGGGCGACACCTGTCCGTGCATCGCACCCTGAAGTCTAAGTGTTTATCGCAAGCAACTCGCTCAGGTGCTTATCGAGCTGACCGATCGCATTGGGATCAGCGCCGAACAGCGCGAGATGCCCATCGATGGTTTGGATCGGCCGGAACTCGGCATCGGGAATGAGCCGCCACTCGGCCTGGCAATCAGCCGGCGGGAAGAACATGTCCGATGACATCGGCATGACAAAGGTCTTGGCCTTGATTCGGCCCAATGCGGCTCGCAGGTCGCCGCCGGTGTGACGGCTGACGTCGCCGCGCTGCCATTTCCACGCCATGCACAGCAGATCGTTCGGATCCATCACGCTGAAATAGGCGTACATGAAGTTGATGATGAAATCCTCCAGCGACGAAAAGCCCAACGCCTTATGCCGATTTTGCTGGAAGAACTCCGTGCTCCAGCCCATCACCGCCCACATCTTGGCGTGACGCAACAGACCTTCTCGTACGTCCGCCGACGATGCATAGAAACCCTTGTTGAAACCGGGGTCGGACGTGATCGCATCGACCAGCGTTTCGGTGAAAAGGAAATCATGGATGGTGTTTCTCGCCGTGCCGGCGATGGGCGCGGCGCGCTTCACCATGTCGGGGTAACGCACTGCCCATTCGTAGGTCTGCTGCGCGCCCATCGAGCCGCCGACCACCAGTGCGAGGCTCTTCAGGCCGAACTTCTCCGTAACCAGCTTGTGCTGCGCGCGCACGTCGTCACCGATCCGCACATGCGGGAAATTCCCCATCCCGGCCGGCGCCGGCGTGTTGTGCGGCGAGGTCGAAAGGCCGTTGCCGATCTGATTGACGACGACGATGAAATACTTGTCAGGATCGAGCGCGCGGCCCTTACCGATATACACCTGCTCCATGATCTTGTTGGTGCCGGAGTACCAGGTGGGAATGAGGATGGCGTTGTCTTTGGCGGCATTGAGCGTACCAAACGTCGCGTAGGCGAGTTGTGCAACCGCGGATGGTGCCGCCTTCCTCCAAATCGAGATTGCCGATGTCGTACAGCTCGTACGGGCCGTGCACGTCCTGTGAGTAGTAGCTGTTGTTGATCATTGTTTCCTCCGATTCTCGCTTAATTGGGCGGATTAGAGGCGTCGCCCCAAACCCGCCCGCACTCTTTTTCTAGGTCGGCTATGCCAGTTCAAATCCCTCGTAGCCCTTGGCCGCGATTTCGTCGCACTTCCTCCGGTAGCCGCCGACACCTTCCGGACCGAGATAGGGCAAGAAGGCGCGTGGTTTGCCGGCGATGTTGGCACTCATGTACCAGGAATTGGCGTCGGTCATCAGCGTCGCGTTGACGACCTCATTGACATGCGCGACCCATTGGTCCTGCGCCTCCGGTGTCGCCTCGATGATGGTCTTGCCGGTCTTGCGCATGTTGTCGATGCAGTCGGTGACCCACTCGACATGCTGCTCGATCGAGACCGGCATGTTCGACAGCACCGACGGGCTTTGCGGACCGGTGATGGTGAACAGGTTGGGGAAGCCGACGACCGAAATGCCGAGATAGGTGTGCGGACCATCCGGCCACTGCCTCATCCAGCGTGCGGCCGTCGCGGCCCTTCAGGTTCAAGGCCTTCAGCGGACCGGTCATGGCATCGAACCCGGTGGCGAACACGATGATGTCGAACTCGTATTCCTTACCACCTGCTCGGATGCCGTTTTCGGTGATTTCTTCGATCGCGCCGTCGGTCTTGGCATCGACCAGCAGCACGTTGTCCTTGTTGAAGGTCTCGTAGTAGTTGGTGTCCAGCGGCTGGCGCTTGGTGCCGTAGGCATAACCCTTGGGGATGAGCTTTTCGGCCACGACCGGATCTTTGACCGTCTTGCGGATCTTGCGCTTGATGTAGTCGGCGCAGAGGTCATTGGCCTCCTGATTGAAGAACATGTCCTGGTAGTTGGCCAGCCAGAAGGCGAAGCCGCCGGCATCCCACATCCTGTCGAATTCACTTTCTCGCTCCTCGGGCGTGGTTTCCAGCACCGACTTCGGGATGAAGTAGTGCTCCTGGCCGAAGAACGATTCGCGAATGCGCTTGACCACGCCGTCGTAGTCCGCCTTTCGCGCCTTGACTTACTTCGGGGTCAACCTTGCCGTTGCGCGCCGGCACACAGTAGTTGGCGGTGCGCTGGAACACGGTGAGCTGCTTGGCCTGCTGCGCAATTTCGGGAATGGCCTGCACCGCGGTGGCGCCGGTGCCGACCACGGCCACGCGCTTGTTGGTGAAGTCAACGCCGGTGTGCGGAAAGCGGCTGGTGTGATACCACTTGCCCTTGAAGTTCTCCAGGCCCTTGAACTGCGGCAGGTTCGTGGTCGACAGGCTGCCCACGGCGGCGATGAGGTAGCGCGCGGTGACCTCTTCGCCCTTGTCGGTGTGCACCGTCCAGAGGTTGGTTGTCTCGTCGAATTCCGCGCCGGTCACGCGCGTGTTGAATTGCATGTCCCGCTTCAGGTCGTGGCGTTTGGCCACATGCTCGAGATAACGCAGGATTTCGGGCTGCTCGGGATAGCGTTCGGACCATTCCCACTCCTGCAACAGCTGCTTGTCCCAGGTGAAGCAGTAGATGTAGGAGTCGGAATCGCAACGCGCGCCGGGGTAGCGGTTCCAGTACCAGGTGCCGCCGACGGTTTCGCCGGCTTCATAAACCCGCACCTTCAGCCCCAATTTGTCCCGTAGCGACTTCAGCATGTGCATGCCGGAAAAGCCCGCGCCGATCACGACAGCGTCAAAGTCTTGAGTTGCACTAGCCATTTCGCTCCTCCGTCCGGTTTTGTCGTTTGGACGATAGATTTGCGCGGTCCGCTGCTAGGGTCGAGTGACCGCCGCCTCCGGCTGCAGCGAGGCGCGGATTTCTTCTTCGGTCGGCCACCAATCGGGGCGCTCGATCTCGGTGACGCGGTCGCGGATGATCTTGGCCGGCGCCTGCACCTTGTAGAGGCGGCGGGCGTTGCCGCCGAGGAACTTGGCCTGGTGCTCGACCGGTAGCGCATATTTCTGCATCGTCTCGATCGCCCGCCAGGCGTCGTCGCCGTCGTGGTGATAGACGTCGGACGACCAGGCCAGGATGTCGCCATAGAACTCCGGCAGGCGGGCCGGCGGCGCCTCGTCGCCCTCGAAACCGGTCATGCAATGCTCGGCGAAGGTCTCGCTCGGCAGGCGCTTCAGCGGCGGCAATTGGCGCTCGTTGCGATAGAGCCGATAGGCCTTGTCGCATTCATCGAGCAGGAAGCTGAGCCAAGTCGATGACGCCTCGAACACAGCCGCGTTGATCTTCGGATGCCGGTCGAAAAAGCCGGACATCAGCACGATGCTCACCCACAGCGCCGCCTCGGCCTGGAAATTCTGCACATTCGACAGGAAGGAGTGCGGCAGGCCGGCGGTCGCGATCGTGCGCCGGATCAGTTCGGCGCCGGAATATTGCTCGCTGTAGCCGCTGGGCTTGAGGGTGCCGAAGGCCGGGAACGGGTGCATGCCGTAGACCATGCCGGTTTCCTCGAGCGCGTCCCAGACCGGTTCGTATTTCGGCTGCAGCGGATAATTGCCCAGCGCATCCATTGGCCGGACGAGCGCCACCCGGCAGCCTTGGGCGGCGACCCGGCGTACCTCCTCGACCGCGTAATCGGGATGTTGCATCGGGATCAGCGCAGCAAAGAACAGCCGCTCGGGGTCGGCCATCGTATATTCGTAGGCCCACTCGTTATAGGCGCGGCAGAACGCCTTGGCGCCGAGCGCATTTTCCAGCCATGGATAGATGTCGATCTCAGTCGGGATGATCATGACTTGATCGATGCCCTGGACGTCCATGTCTTTCAGGCGCGGCTTCGGCTCGTAGGAGCCGGCGTGGTCGAGATAGGCGACCTGCTCCTGCGTCAGCGCGGTCTTCGGGTCGAGATTGCGCACGTTGAGGGCGCGCTGGATGTCGTGCTTGACCCCGGGGCCGGCATTGGTGATGACCCGCATCGTGCCGGGGATGCCGCCCTTCCGTGGCGACCCGAGCCCGACCCCGGCGCGGCCGTTGACGATCAACAGGCGGCTGTCGGCGTCCCACCAGATCGTCGCTTTCAACGCATCGAGTTCGTCGCGGGTCAGGAAATCCTTGGCGCGCTCCCAGATCAGTGGCGGCTCGGTGACATGAGCGTCGCAATCGAATGTCGGGAAATCCTTGGTCATTGGCGCGAAACGTTGAACCGGCACGCTGTGCCTCCTTTTAGAGCGACGGTGCAGTCTGCATTGCCTTAGGTCGGGATGCGCACCGGCAGCGACCGGATGCCGTGGATGAAGTTGGAATAGACGCGTCGCGGCGGACCCATGACCTCGATCACCGGATAGCGCTCGAGGATCTCTTCCCACAGGATGCGCAGCTGCAATTCGGCGAGCCGATTGCCGACGCAGCGATGGATGCCGAAGCCGAAGGAGAGGTGCTGGCGCGGCCGCGGGCGGTCGATGATGAAATGGTCCGGGTCGTCGATCGCCTCGGGATCGCGATTGCCCGAGACGTACCAGATCACGACCTTGTCGCCCTTCTTGATCGGTTTGCCGCCGAGTTCGGCGTCTTCCTTCGCGGTGCGCCGCATGTGGATCACCGGGGTCACATAGCGGATGATCTCCGACACCATGCCCGGGATCAGCGCCGGATCGTCGCGCAGTTTCTGGTATTCGCCGGGATGCTCGCTCAAGGCCAGCAATCCGCCGGTCATCGAGTTGCGCGTCGTGTCGTTGCCGCCGACGATCAACAGCGACAAGCGTGCCCATGAACTCGCGGATCGGCATGTTCGCGCGTCGCCTCGCCATGCGCCAGCATCGACAAGAGGTCGAATTTGGGCGGCAGCTGCGCCCGCTCGTTGAACAGCGCGCCCAAGCGCCTCGGCCATCTTGGTCAGCTCGGCGAAGCTTCTCCTCTTCCGAGTGCACCGGCGACTTCGGGCGAGCGTTGACATTGGCGATCGCGACATCCGACCAGTAGGTCAGCTGGCGCCGGTCGTCCCAGGGATAATCGAACAAGGTCGCGAGCATCATCGTCGTCAGCTCGATCGACACCCGGTCGACCCAGTCGAAGGTCTCGTTGCGCGGCAGGCCGTCGAGCACCCGGCCGGTGCGCTCGCGGATCAGCCCCTTCCATGTTGGCAAGGTTTGCCGGCGCGACGACCGGGCTGACCACCTTGCGCTGCTCGTCGTGGCGCGGCGGGTCCATGCGGATGAAGCTCGGCCGTTCCATGTCCTTGGGCTGATCCTCGATCGCGATGCCGCCCAGTTCCGAGGCCGAGGAATAGACCTGGTGATTGACCTCGACCTGCATGATGTCCTTGTACTTGGTCACCGACCAATACGGGCCGTAGAGGCTCTCCGGGCAGTAATGCACCGGGTCCTCGCGCCGCAGCCGCTCGAAATAGGGGTACCAGATGTCGTCCTGGTAGAGCCGCGGATCGCTGACGTCGATCGCGTCGAGCGCGACGTTGTTGGCGTCGGTATGAACCGCGGTGTCGAGCGGTGCGTTCATCGACCTGCCTCCCGTTCCTGTGGCCTCAATGTTGGCCTTCCGGCATTCGGACGATAAGCCCATCGAGCGCTTCGCTGACCGTGATCTGGCAAGAGAGGCGGGAGTTGGGCTGAGCGAGAGCGGCAAAGCTCAGCATGCTGGCTTCCTGCGAGCCCGGGATCGGGACGCCGGTCGCCGCCGAGCCACGCCTCATCGACGTAGACGTGGCAGGTTGCACAAGCGCATTCGCCGCCGCAATCGGCGTCGATACCGGGGATATTGTTGTTGACCGCGCCGCGCATGACAGAGAGCCCCAGCGGCACCTCGACCCGGTGTTCGCGGCCGTCATACTCGATATAGGTGATGCTCGGCATGACAGCGGCATCCTTCTAATCTTCGAGCCAGCCCGGCGGCACGGTCACGCAGCCATGCCGGGCGAGGATGGCGTCGATCTCCGCCATGTCGGCGGCCGAGATGGTCCAGTCGAAGGCTCCCAGATTTTCCGTGACCTCTGCTGGTTCGCGAAAGCCGACCAATGCCGTGCCGACAACCGGGTTGCTCAAGGTCCACCGCAGCGCGAATTGCGGGAGGGTCTTGCCGTATTTCGCCGCGAGGCGCTTGAAATCCTCGACGGCGGCCAGATTGCGCGAAAAATGCTCCGGCCCGAACAAGGTGCGGAACAGGTTCAGATTGCCGACCATGCCGCCGCGCGAGCGCCAGTCGCTCTCCTCAAACTGCATGCCGGCGTGAAAAGTGCCGCTCAGCATGCCATAAGCGAGCGAACCGTAAGCCATGACGCCGATCTGTTGGGCGGCGCAATAGGGAAAGATCTCGACCTGCATGCGCCGGTCGAACATGTTCCAGCCATATTGCACGACATCGATCGGGCGCAGCCGCATACAGGCCTCGATTTGCGCCAAGCGGAAGTTCGACACCCCGATATAGCGTGCCTTGCCCTGCCGCACGATGTCGTCGAGGGCGCGCATCGTCTCCTCGAGCGGTGTATCGGGGTCGGGCCAATGAACGAGATAGACGTCGACATGATCAGTCTGCAGCCTTTGCAGGCTCTTCTCGATCGACGCCATGACGCGGGCGCGGCTGCTGTCGCGCCGGGTTGGCATTTCGTCGTAGCCCACCCCGAATTTGGTGACGATGGCAGACATCGCGCCGACGGCCGCCGAGCGCTCGCGCCAAGGCCTGTTCGGAGACCCCCATGCCGTAGGCTTCCGCCGTGTCGAAGCAAGTGATGCCATTGTCGATCGCCAGGTCAACGGCGCGGCGAAACTGGCTTTCGTCGATCCGGCCGTAGGTGCCGCCGATTTCCCAGCAACCAAACCCGATTGCCGAGACCTTGAGGTGGGTCTTGCCGAATTGCCGATATTCCATCGGGCCTCCTATTGCGCGGCGATGGCGGAAGGCGGCGCAAAGCGCCGCTCCATCGTCGCGGCGCACGCGCACCGCGTCGCTGTCCGGCATCGCGACATCGGCCCAGCGCACGATCTCGCCGGCTGCGACGTCGCGCCGCAGCGGGACCTTGTGCGCGAGGCCGATCGGCAACGCGCCCTCGGCGAGGCTGCGCTCGGCCGGCACGAGCTTGCCCCAGACGGTGTAGCCGCCCTCGCCGTCGAGCGTCTCGCCGGCGCGCAAGGCGCGCTTGGCGACGGCGACGACATCGCCGCGAAAGCCGCAGCGCCTGGCCGGTCGGCTCGCCGCGCAACGCCGCCGACAGCACCGAGATGCCGAGCTCCAGGCCGATCAGGTGATAGGGCTTGTACATCGCCGCGTACCAGCCGCTCGGATCGGTCTTGAGGCCGTATTCCTTGAAGCAGGCCCGGGCGTAATCGTTCGGCGCCTTCAGGACGACATAGACGCCCCAGCGCAGGTCGCGGAACACCGGCCGGCCGTCGCGCTCCAGCGAGGAGACGACCTCGACCATGCCGTCGCGCTCGAGCGCCGCCCGCCGCTCGCGCGCAGCACTTGCGGCAGATCGTCGACGCCGCAGGGCGGGAAACCGAGCCCGTCGCGCGGCACGCCGAGGCCGGTCGGCGTTGGCGATCGCCGCCATCTCGATCGCCGATTTGGTGCCGTCGAGAAAGGAGTTGAACATTTGCGGGTTCATCCCGCCGCGCTCGCGCCTCTTCCGGCGTCAGGCCGTAATGCGCCCAGACATCGTCCGGCGTCACGGCGTGATAGGCCGGGCAGGTACTTGGTGCCCTTGCCGGCGGCGACGACCTCGAAGCCGCAGGCGCGCGCCCAGTCGACCAGCTCGCAGGTCAGCGCCGGCTGGTCGCCATAGGCGAGCGAATAGACGACGCCCTGCGCCCGCGCCTCCTCGGCGAGGAGCGGGCCGGCCAGCACATCGGCCTCGACATTGACCATGACGATGTGCTTGCCGGCGGCGATCGCGGCGCGGGCATGGGCGATGCCGGCGGGCGGGCTGCCGGTCGCCTCGACGACGACCTCGACCTCGGGATCGGCGCAGGCCTCGGCGCCCGATGCGACGAACGCGGGTGCGGGCGATGCGGGCCGCGTCCCAGCCGACGGTCGCGGCAGGCGTCGCGCGCCCGCTCGGGGTCGAGATCGGCGATGACCGACGATCTCGACCCCGGGCATCGTCGGCACCTGGTTCAGGAACATCGAGCCGAACTTGCCGGCGCCGATCAGCCCGACCCGCACCGGCCGGCCCGCGGCGGCGCGCTGCTGCGCCAGGCGATAGAGGCTCATGACCGGGCCCCGCTACTCGGCCGCTGCCGATCGCGGTAGGCGCGCGCGTAGTCGAGCAGCGCGCTGTCCGGCACCGGCTCGATCGGCGTGAAGTCGCGATGCGCGATCCACTCCGGCCGGGTCGGCGTGCGGATGTAGTTCGAGACCGCGCACAGGGTCAGATAGACGATCCGCCGCGGGTACGGCGTGATGTTCGGCGCCGAGCCGTGCACCAGATTGCCGTGGAACATCAGCACCGCGCCGGGCTTGCCGGTCGGCGCGACGATGCCGCCCTCCTCGACCAGCCGGGTCACCGTCTCCTTGTCGAGCGTCCACAGCGGGTAGGACGTCGTCTCCACATCGTGGCCGGCCGCCAGCACGCCGTGCTTGTGGCTCCGCGGCACCAGCATCAGCGGGCCGTTGATCGGCATCACCTCGTCCATGAACACGGCGATGTTCATCGCCCGCGGCTCGGGCATGCCGTCGTCGCGCGCCCAGGTGCCGTAATCCTGGTGCCACTGCCAGACATCGCCCTCGAAGGCGGCCTTGGCGTTGATCTTGTACTGGTGCATGTAGAGCTGTTCGCCGAACACCTGCTCGACCGGGCGGATCAGCCGCGGATGATGGCCGAGCAGGCGGAACGCCTCGTTGTAGGTGTGCGCGGCAAAGGCGGTGCGCGGCGCGCCGGTCTTCTCGCGCCAGACTTCCTGGCGGTCGGTGGCGTAGATCTGCTCGGCCTCGTCGCGCAGGATCGCGACCTCCGCTTCCGAGAAGCAGCCGGGCAGGAACAGATAGCCTTCTTCGGCGAACTGCCGGAGCTGCTGCGGGGTGAGGCTGCATCGCGATCTCCTCCCGATTGAGAGTAGGGACGGGTTCGTCGCCGCAAGGCGGGAAATGCGCCGCGCGGTTTCGGCGCCGGCGCGATCGGTGTGGCACCGCGCTGCGCGCTCTGCGCCCGCGGCATCGCCGGCCAGGACGAGGCGAAGGATCTCGCTGTGCTCGGCCCAGACCAGCGGGCGTTGCTCGGCATCGTCGAGTACTGCGCCCATTGAGCGCTTCAAGTGTGGCCATTGCGCTGCGACCGTGTCTTCGATCGCCCGATTGCCGGATAGGCGGTAAAGCGCGGTATGAAAGGCAACATCAGCCTGAATGAACGCCAAGACCGGAACATCCGGTCCAAGCGCGAGCCCGGCTGCGAGGGCCCGCTGCGCCGCCCGCCGCTGAGCCGTGTCGATGACGCGCTCGCGCGGTGATCCGCGAAGCGATCGTCCACCACTATGGACGCGATGAGCTGTTGCGCCGCCTAGCCCACCCGTTCTGGTTCCAGTCGTTCGGCGCCGTGATGGGCATGGACTGGCATTCGTCCGGCATCACGACGAGCGTAATCGGCGCCTAGCGCGGGCTGGCTCCGTTCGAGAAGGAGCTTGGCGTCCACGTTCGCGGCGGGCGGCGGAGGTATTCGCGGCGGACCCCGCACGAGCTGGTCGCTATCGGAGACCGGGTAGGGTTCGATGGATCCGCGCTCGCCACAGCCAGCCGTTTGGTCGCCAAGGTCGATAGCGCCGCCGTTCAGGACGGTTTCCAGCTATAACTGCATGGGTTCGTCGTCACTGACGATGGCCACTGGGTGGTTGTTCAGCAAGGAATGAACGGCCAGCTCAAGCAGGCATGGCGATACCACTGGCTCTCGGAAGGGCTGATGACCTTCGTCGACGAACCACATGCCGCGATTGACGGCCCGGGGCAGGGCAAGATTGTCAACCTGGCCGACCACCGCGCCGCTCCGTCTCGCCATATGCAACTCGAGGCCCTCGCTTCACTGGGGCCGGATGGTGTCGCGCGCGAGCTGTCGAAACTGGGGGTTCACGAGGCGAAGCCCGATAATTTGAGGGAACCGCTGCTCCTGCACCTTGATCTGCCTGAACATCACGATGTCCGCGCCGGCGACGTAAACGCGCAAAGGCTATACAGTAATTTGGCTGCGGCGGCCGATCGTCCGTCCTCACTCCCGGAGTGGGAGCCCAGACGGTGCGCGCGTTGGTGATAGTTGCCGAAGTCGTGTATGGGACGCCATACCGCTTCACCGACCCCGCACGATTTTCATTCGCCCACGGCGGAAAGGACAGACACCCCTTCCCCGTGCCGCTACGCGTCTACGACGAGACGATCCGGGTGGTGAAATCCGCTATTCAAAGGCGAAGCTCGGACGAGAGGAGAAACTGGCCGCGCTGAACCGGCTCGATGCGCAGGCACGGCTACTCGAGTAAAACGCTTTGGGCCCTCCTATTGAAGAACTGATCGCGGACGAACGAGAGCGGTCTGGTTTCTATGGAGGCAGATCCGTCTTTGGATGGGCCCCGAAGGAACCGAGGTCAAGGTCGTTCCGCGTTGATCGACCGCGAAACGTGGACCTGCTTCTCTAAGGCGACTGAAAACCCGGTGCAAAACATTCGGCGACTGCTTGATACAGCCTCCGATGCCAACTTCCCGAGCCGGCACCAGGCTTCGACATCCTGCACTCACCTTATCAGAACGTGGGTCGCATTGTTCTCAACCGCCTTTTGTCTCAGTCTATCCCACGCCACCGCGAGGAGGACGAAGCTAATTATAAGGTCTCGCTCGACCATCCGTTCGCGCTTGCCGACGCCGACGGCAAAGCAATGACCAGCGCGGATTTTCCTGGGAAATGGCTGCTGATCTATTTTGGGTACACACATTGTTCCGATCAGTGTCCGACCGCACTCAGCGCGATGGCCGAGGCGCTCGACGAGATCGGGCCGGCGGCCAGCCTTGTCCAACCGCTGTTTGTGACGGTCGATCCCGAGCGCGATCGTGGCCCGATGCTGCGCAATTTCACGGCTGCCTTCGATAAGCGCCTGATCGGTTTAACCGGCACCCGGGAACAGACCACGGATTTCGCGCATGCCCCCGGTGTGAAATACGAGAAGGAGACGGGACGTGCAATCTGCAGGATAGCCCACATTCCGGTCGCGGCTCGCCCAAACGGCGCCAGCCCCTCGGGGACCCGAGAAGCAAATGACAGGGGTGGATGGACCCAGCGAGGGAAAAACCAAAGGCCGGAGGGGGGTGACCCTCAACCATGTGGGTGTTTCGCTACCGCAGTTGGGAGCCGTCGGCGCGGTTCATGGCGGGGATTCGGGCATGCTTCTTCACGGTGCTGTATGGAATCTCTCGTCGCGATGCTCACCGCGTGACATATGGGTCAGATTGTGGGTAACCACCGCCTAAGCGTCTGTAACGCCCGTAATCTCAATCACTTCGGCAGCTGATGCGGCGGCCACCCTCCACCATTTTCGGAGATTTCTGGGCTCGCGCCGGAAGCTTGCGTTGCTCGGGTCAAGGTCCGGCTGGTAAAAAGGGATCGAAGACGCTGCCTCGAGGAGGGATACGATGGCCGATAGAGCTCCATTTCTGAGCACCGCCTACGGCGCGTATCACCATCGCGATCGGCCTCCGCATGATGCGGAGCTGACCCAGGTCGGACCGGGTACGCCCTGCGGCGAGTACCTGCGACGCTTTTGGCAGCCAATTATTCTCACGCAGGATTTGGACGGCGTGCCGCGGCGGCTGCGGATCTTGGGCGAGGACCTCGTCGCATTCCGCGATCGCAGCGGCGCGCTGGGCCTATTGGAGCTCCATTGCCCGCATCGCGGCACGTCGCTCGAGTTCGGCCTGATTTCCGAGCGGGGAATTCGGTGCTGCTATCACGGCTGGCTATTCGACGTCGACGGCACGATCCTTGAGACGCCAGGAGAGCCGGAAGACAGTACGCTTAAGGAACGGCTCTACCATGGCGCCTACCCGGTGCACGAATATCAGGGGCTGGTCTTTGCCTATATGGGTCCACCCGACAAGCGACCCGATTTCCCGGTCTTTGATACTTTTGACCTGCCCGGCTACCGGCTCGTCGCTCGCGCGCCCACCCTGTGGGAGTGCAATTGGCTGCAGGTAAAAGAGAACAGCATGGACCCGGCGCATCTCGCCTTCCTCCATACCCTGCCCGGCAGTCAGGGTTTTACCGAAGACCTCGCGGCGTTCGGAGAATGGGATTGGATGGAGACCCGGACCGGCATGGTCTACATCGACACGCGGCGGCAAGGTGATCGGATCTGGGTTCGCGTCGCCGACTTTATTCCTCCCAATATCCACCAATTTCCGCCGAACGCGGACCCGATGGCCAGACGCACAACCATCAACCGACCGGCGGCCACCACCTGGGCGGTCCCGCTCGACGACAGCCATACGATGCAGATCGGCTTCTACCGTGCGCCCGACGGCCAGGAATTGCGGCAGGGCGCTGGTTTCGGGCAGGATGGCAACCGGTCTTACGAGGAACGGCAGCGCATCCCCGGTGATTACGACGCGCAGATCAGCATTCATGGAGGCGTCGCCCGGCACGGCCTCGAACATCTCGCCTCGACCGACCGAGGCGTCATCATGCTGCGCAATATGATCAGGCGAGGTATTCGAGCGGTGCAGAATGGCGGCGATCCCGGACTGACCGGCATCTTGAAGGGCGAAGTTATTGCAACTTTTGCCCATGACAGAATTGTCTCGGGGATTCCCGCGGCCGCGACCCCAGAAGCGGACGGGCAGCTGTTGCGCGAGGTTGCTCGCAAAGTGGTCGACGAGATGGTCAGGGGCTAACGGCTGATACAAGCTTCCGGTGACCGGCTTCGCCCCGAAGGGTCTGCGCATCTTTAAGCGCCGCCGATGTTCGGCACGGGCGGGCTTCTGGCGGGCCAGGATGGACCGGTCTTGCTCTTCTATCGGCGATGGGTTTGAGACCGTCATTTGTGGAATGAATCGACGCTTTGCCCCGCGCCGGCAGAACATCGTGCGTTAGGGCTTATGTCGGCTTGTCTCGCGCGGTTTACGGATATTTAAAGTTTTCGTCGCAATCTTCGCGAGATTGTTCTTCACACAGCCGAGGAGAGTCCACTTGCGCGCCATTTTTACCAATCTGTTGAAAGACGAATCAGGGGTAACGGCCATCGAATATGCGCTGATCGCGGCGTTGATCGCGGTTGCAGCGATTGCCGCCTTTACGCTGGTCGGCACCAACCTCAGCAACACTTTCACGACGGTAGCCAACAAGCTTTAAGAACCCGGAAGGGACCCGTACTCCTCGGTCGGCGCTCGATCGCGTTTGTTCGGGCGGCGAACGCCGACCATCCCGCCCTCACGGCGCCGTTCGCCGCCCGGAAATCCGAGACTCGGTCTTCGCCAGTTTATGACCTGGCCGTGCACGCGCCAGCACGATGATCGACAATCCGCAGCCTGCCTGGCTACCGCTCCTGCTGCTCGCTCTGCCGGGCATCGCGTTAGCGGCATACGCTGTTAACGAGGTTGTCTTTAGGCGCAGCGACCGGCCGCTTTGCACGATTCCCGCGATCGGCACCGTGCTGGCGCTATTGCCGACGCACATCCTGGCCTTGGCATGCGGGTCTCTCACCATTGGGCTCGCAGTCGCGTGGATTGTCGTCGGCGCCGCCGGCTATGTGTGGATCCTTCGGCACTGGCGAGACTTTTGGTGCAAGAGATCGCCCCCACGCACTGACATCGCGCAACGGCTGGGGATAGCAGCCCTGTCGACCGCACCGATCGTCCTCCCGACGATCCTGCTCAATTTCTTTGATGATGCCTACTTCAACGGTCACGAGGCAATTATCGCGCATCTGCAGAATGGCACCTATCCGCCCCGCTATCTCTATGAACCGAGTCTGCCGCTGCGCTATCATTACGGCTTCGATCTTGCCGGCGCCATTGTAACCGGCCTGTTGCGTATCCGCCTCGACCAGGCGATCGATTTGCTGACGCTTGCGCTTTGGCCCTGCATGTTTTTACTCCTGTGGCGGCTTGGAGAGCATTTCGGCGGCAGGCGGGCTGGCTTGCTCGTCGCGCTGACAGTCTGCTTCTCGGGAGGCTGGCCGGTACTGTGCACACCCGACGGGTTCACTGCGAGCGGGGTGCAATCGCTGGCCCTGCGAGTGTTGGGAAAGTGCACCATCGAAAGGCTGCCGATCAATCCCCCCTTCATCGCGTATTTCTTTCAGCATCCCTGGAGCCTAGGTGTCCCAATTTTTTGTTTGGTCGTGCTGCAGCGCGCCGCGCTCTTCCGGACTGTCAACCAGCCATTGGCAGTAGCGGCCCTGGTCTGCTCGCTATCGCTGTTGTCGCTCTGTCAGGCAGTTTTGTTTATTACTACGATTATTACGTTGGGATTAACGGAAATCTGGTGTTTGTTGCGGGCTCGCACCTACACCGCTTCGAATGTTCTCTTGGGCCTCGGCGCATCGCTGGTAATTGCAAAGCTAATGGGCGGCTTTTTTGTTTCCGGGTCGTTTCCGCCAGCCGGCGGAATTTTCGATACCGGACTTGTACTCCGCGACCTCTCCGGCGGGGCAGTTGCCCAAATACAGTGGAACATCGCGAGCTTTGGCGTTCTCCTGGTCTTGGGGATTGTCGGCATGCTCCGCGCAAGGCGGGGCAAAGCGTTCCTGACGGGTCTCGCCACCCTCACTTTCGTTATCGTAAACGCGCTGCGCTACGAGTACACCTGGGATATCGTCAAGTTCGGTGCCGTCAGCTTCATCGCACTGGCCATCGGAGCAGGGCTGACTCTGGCCGATTTGGCACGGTGGGCCGACACTCGCGGTCGAAAAGTGATTTGCGGTCTCATTGTCATCGTCCTCGTAGGCCAGGGGGTGCTTTACCCCCTTTTTACCGCATTGCTTTTTGACCCTCACGACCGACTTCCTCTGTCGATCCAGATGATCAGACCTTATCTCTCGAGCGCTTACCCGGTGGACCCGGACCAGGGCCGGGCCGTCTCATTCCTCCGCGGTCACATGGATCCAGCGGAAGTCGTGTACCGCGCGGAGGAAAAGTCCGAGCCCTACGCCATTTGGGGGGGCCTGCCGACGCAGGCTTCGGTGTACCCTGCCGACAGCGGTGACAACGACGCCTACGGGCTCGGGAAAGGCAAGTTCGCGGCGAGAAAAGAACTCGCCAGCATCTCGGAAACCTGGCTTGACCGCCTCGCGGCGGAACATGTCGCGTGGGTGGTGACGGATCCGGACGATGTCGCGATCAACGCTGTCCTCGATGGCGCAGAAGAGCAAGGTAGGGCTGTCCTCGCCGCGCAGTTCGGAGAGGTCCGGGTGTTTCGACTTAGGTAATTGGTGCCAGTAGCGTGCTACCCCTTACACTCCCAAACTTCAAAATCACTGGTGCTGCGGACGACGCGGTAGTTATCGAGGAACGCCTGCCGGAATTGCTCGCTGAACAATGCCGTGTCGTTATAGAAATAGCTGTTTAACCCAAATGGAGTTTCGCCTTTCGGCAACAACCATCGTCGGACGCGGCACTCGGTCAGGAGGGGGATCCAGCGCGCCGAGCCATCAATTCCGATCTGATGGAGCTCCATCAGGATCTGCGCATCGAGCAATGCCGGATAGGAGTTGAGCGCCAAGACGGTCTTGCTGAGTTGGCTCAGCTCATAGCTTCGCCGATTGTCGCCGTAACCGACCTGAACCGGACCATTGCGACTCTCCTGGGCGAGCGCCAGCGCCTCGGCGCTGATCCTATCCGTTCCACGTTTGGCTGCGAGCGCCTGCGAGGTCGCTCCGGCCGCGAGAAAGCCCACGAAGAGTATTACAAACGGGGTGAGCGCCGCATCGAGCGCTTGCGGCCGCAAGCGGTGACGGACATCGGCCAGCACCGGCACGAGCGGCAAAAAATGGTAGGCTCCGGCGCCGGGAAAGGTTGCCGGATAGAACAGCAGGATCATAGTCGCGATCGTCGCCCCACAGTAGGTCGCGGTCCGCCGCGACTGGCGCTCCATGGCCAGTGGTATGGCCACCGGCAACAGCAGCAGCATGGCGGTAATCATGATGCATGGGAGCTGCGACGCGGTCTGGGCACGCCCGCCGACCTGTTGGGCGAGCCCTGCAAGGTAATCGTGCAGCGAAATCCCCGGGGCGAGAAACGGTAGCATGAAGGTCACCGCGGAGGATCCGACGGTAATCAAGAGAGCTCGGTAACCGCCGATCCACCACAAATCGGCGAGGATCGGCAGAAAGTAGAAAGCCGCATGACCCTTTAGATTTACCGCCATCCCGAGACAGATTCCGACGGACCAGGGGCGGTGAGGGCTGGCGGTCGAGACAATTGCTGCGGCGACGAGCAAGGTCTCGATCGGGTCGGGACGCGCCCAGAAGCTGACCGGAGTGAACAACAGTAGAGCGCCGACGAGCGGGAAGACGCCGTGTCGCAATTCTCCTCCCTCCGGATGGCGCCAGAAATAGCGTGCCATCAATACGACTGTAGCGATGAGGGCGGATACCGATGCCACCTTACTCGCCGCGACGCTCGCGCCCAACAGCAGCAGTGCCGGCACTTCGACGAGATAGGCGAGCGGACCGTAATAAGTCGCAAAGCGCGGCGCGCCATCCTCAATTTGATAGAGCGGCGTGCCGTGGACATATTGCCAGCCACTGACTACAACACTCCCCTCAATGTGGTCTAGGTAGGCTCCGAGGAGCAGGTATTGGCAGCATTGGATTGCCAGTACCAACACGGCCAGCGCGATGCCAATAGAAGGCAACACTCGCCAACCGAGCAGCAATGGCTTCTCTGCGGCACCTTTCTGCAGCAGGGAGCTCCCGGCGGTTCGCGATGAGTTGCGATAGAGCGCGGAGATCGGCATCGCGTCGCGATTTTCCTATGCGCTGATAGAGGCAGAGCGATAGCCTCGCGCGCCCGCGAGCAAATGTTGCGCGGATCTCTATAGATTAGGTTAACCCGATTGGGACGAGGGTTACGTTGCGCTCACGGGTGACATTATTAAGCAAATTTATTGTAGAGCGATTAGGATGATTCCGTCGCGAGTAAGCTAGCGCCGCGCGTCAGCGGCGCGAGCGCGGGCCACGCGGCGGCCGCGGACCGCGATATTGCTGCAGGCGAGTGGCGCGCAACCCGGCAAGCCCGTGCTGCTCAAAGGCGCGTTCCCAGGAGCGGTACTCTTCCTCGGTCAGCTGATAGCGCCGCAGCGCCTCTTCGAGGGTGATGCGGCCGCTGCGCACGGCGGCGACCACCGCGGCTTTGCGGCGCACCACCCATCGCGTGGTGTTGGGAGGCGGCAGGTCGTCGCTCATCGCCGTTACTTCCAGCGGCGCCTGCTCGACCGTGCTATTCACGCTGACCCGCCAGGACCTTGACGGTCCAAAACGAGCGCTCGCGCTCGGCGCTTTTCAATTGGCGCGACCGGCTGCGCGTCGCGGCATAGTCGGCGAGGGCGGCTCGGTCGTCGGCCCCAATAATGCCTTGGGTCGGCAGGGCACAGGCGGTTGGACAGCGGGTGATGCCGTTGCTGCGGATGAATGCGGCGACAGCGGCGTCATACTCTTCTGCACACATCTTAAGGTTCCCAAATCGAAAGGCCGGCAGGACCATTTGCCTGTTGCTGTCTTTTACCTTGCGCAAAAAAGAGAAATCTTCAACGACATTTATCCTTAAATCGATGGAATTAGTGGTTAACTGATCGGCCGAATTACACTAAGGGGGAACCATGGCTCGCGATTTACCGTTTCTTCGCCCGGCGCAGCAATAACTTATCGGCGCTAGTTGTGACGTGGAGGCCCCCGATGACCGACGCGAGTGGCTGGGATCCCCAATGCGCGTCGCCGCCGCGCCGTGCCGAAGAGGGCCGTGTCCTGGTCCGCAGCGGCCGACGAACCCGACCCGGAGCGCGCGGCTATTGGCTATTGCTGCTCCTGTTCGTCGAACTGCAGATCGCCGACATTGTCACCACCAACCATGCTCTCGCGATCCCCGGGATCTGGGAGGCCAACCCGCTGATGGCATTATCGCAGGCCAAGCTCGGTGCGATGTGGTGGTTGCCGAAACTCACGGTTGTCGCCTATCTGTGCGTCGCCGGGTCGTTGATGCGCCGCCGCTGGCCGATGATTTTCGCGGTTTCAGTCTCCGGATTGGCGGTGCTCGGCAATCTCGCTCATTTCTAAATTCTTGGCTTCGGCCACGATGCTGCGCGGGCGGCCAAACTGCGTCGATACAATGAGAGCCGCTTTTAACGAATTGTCGCAGTTGGACTTTGCGGCATTAACCACAAGAAGAGTTTATTTATTCTTTAACTATTCAGGGCGACGATGCCGGCATCACAAGCGAGCCTTTGTCAGACGTCGTCCATGCTGTTTCAGCTCCAACTCGTCCCGGTCGCCGGCTTTGCCAGTTTGATGGCAGTGGCCGCCTTCGAGGATTTCCGACGCCTGATCATTCCGAACGCCGTCGTCTTAGGTCTTTGCGGGCTTTGGCCGCTCTACTTGGCGGCTTCACCGAACTTCAACCTGGCCGGCGCAATCGGCGCAGCGGGTTGCGCGGCAGCAGTCTTCATCGCCGGCGCACTATTGTTTTCCCGCGGTCTGGTCGGCGGCGGCGACGTCAAGCTGCTGACGGCGGCGACCTTGTGGGCGGGTCCGGCCATGACGCCGGTATTGTTGATCGCGACGGCGATCCTCGGCGGATTGCTGAGCCTTGCCGTGCTGTCGGCGGCGGCGTTGCGGGGGGTTCTGACGCCGGCGGCTGCGACCGCAGCGAGCTCGGCCCCCGTGCCGTATGGCGCCGCTATTGCCGCCGCCGCCGTGATCGTGACCCTGCCGCCCCATTTCAGCTGACAGCAAGCCGATGCGCGCCCGCACCCTGATCCTCTTCCTAGTCGCCCTAATGCTGGCCGGTGGCACCGCGGTGCTGGTGCGGTCGTGGCTGGCGCAGCGGCGTTCGGTAGAAGCCGAAGCGGCGCCGCTGGTACGCGCCCTCGCGCCCCAGAAATCCGTCCTCGTCGCCCACGAGGCAATCAACCGCGGACAAATCCTGAAGCCAGCGGATCTCGCCTGGCAGCCCTGGCCCGAAGGCGGTATCGGCAAAGCCTATATTCAGGAAGGATCCAAGCCGATCGGTGATTTTGCCGGCTGGGTGGCGCGCGACCCGTTCGGGCCGGGTGAGCCGATCACCGAAAGCAAGATCGTGGCGCCCGGCAATCGCGGCTTTCTCGCCGCGGTGCTGCGCCCCGGCATGCGCGCGGTCTCGGTGCCGGTCACCGCCACCTCGGACGCCTCGGGGTTCATCTTACCGGGCGATCAGGTCGACGTTCTGGTCACTCAAACACTCCCGACGGCCGCGGCCAATGGCAATACCGCCGCGCTGCAGCGCAGGGCTGCGGAGACCGTCCTGCGCGATATCCGCGTTCTCGCCATCGACCAGAAGCTCGACAGCAAAAGCGGCGAAGCGGTCGTTCCTCACAACGTGACGCTCGAAGTGACGCCCAAGCAAAGCGAGGTCATCGCCGTGGCGAGTGATATGGGCAAGTTGTCGCTCAGCCTTCGCGGCCTTGCCGGCGCGCCAAACGAAGACGCAGCCGCTGATTTTCCAAACGGCCCCGGCTCCGGCAGCTCGACGCTCGATAGCGAGGTCAGCCGTTTGCTGCCCAAGCCCTTCAGCCAAAAGGATAACTTGGACGCAAATACGGTTACGATATTGCGCGGAAACGGCAAGTCAGGCTAGCGTTAACCAAATTGCAGCCCGCATCTCGAGGTACTTGATGCGCTATTCGTCGCCGATCGATCTCTCCGCGTTGATCATTTCCGCTCTGTTCGCAGCGATGCCTGCGGTGGCGCAGACGGCTGACCCCGCGCCCAATGCCCGCGCTGTCGCCGCCGCACCGCAAAGCGCCGCCCGGCCGCTGCGCGGCGGCGGCGCCAGTCAGATCGCCGCCGGTGGCGCGCCGATCGTGCTCGAGGTCAACAAGGGCACCTTGATCCGCCTCAGCGCTCCCGCCGCCACCGTCTTCATCGCCAATCCCGATATCGCCGATGTCCAGGTCAAGTCGCCGTCGCTGATCTATATCAGCGCCAAATCGCCGGGCGAGACCGTGATCTACGCGGTCGACGCCGGCGACAGCGTGCTGTTGAACTCGCCGGTCCGGGTCGAGCACGATCTGTCGCGGCTGCGCTCAACACTGCGGCAATTGGCTCCCGGTGAGCGGATCTCGGCCGATTCGGTCGACGGCAATTTGGTGTTGAGCGGCATCGTCTCCGACGCTGGGAGCGCCGAGAAAGCCCGCACGCTCGCCTCTGCGATCGCTGGCGAGGCGAAGGGGTCGCAGGTGATCAACCGGTTGACCGTCGCGACTCCGAACCAGGTCAATTTGCACGTCCGCGTCGCCGAGGTGAGCCTCACGTATTGAGCGAGATCGGCGTCAATTGGCACAAGATCGGCACCACCTTAGCAGTTCCAAACTAACAACCCGGTGGCACGCAGTCGGGCGCCGACCCCAGCCCAAAACATATCTGATTGCCGGACGCCTGACCGGACAGGCCGTCTCTGCAATGATCGACGCGTTAGCAACAGAAGGGCTCATCAAGGACCTGGCCGAACCGGACTTGGTAGCGATGAATGGGCAGACCGCGAGCTTTCTTGCCGGCGGCGAGTTCCCAGTACCCGTCTCCGGCAGCAGTGCCGCTACAAATGGGGTTCCAACGATTACCGTCGAATTCAAGGCTTTCGGCGTCAGCCTCGCTTTTACCCCAACGATCATCGACGCCTATCATCTCAATCTGAGGGTCCGGCCCGAGGTCAGCGCGCTGACATCTGTCGGCGCGGTATCCCTGCCGCTCGGCAACGGCCAGGCAGTCACGATCCCCGCCCTAACCGTCCGCCGGGCGGAAACTTCGGTCGAGCTCGGCAGCGGCGAGAGCTTCGCGCTAGCCGGCTTGCTGCAGCACCACTCCGAGCAGGACATCTCCAAGGTGCCGCTGCTCGGGCGATATTCCGATCCTCGGCGCGCTCTTTCGCTCGGATCGTTTTCAGCGCAACGAAACCGAGTTGGTTGTCATCGTCACCCCCTATCTCGTCAATCCGGTCGCGACACGTCTGGCGGCGCCGACGGACGGCCTGACACTGCCGAGCGATCCGCAGCGGGTGCTGTTCAGCGGCACCTATCGCCAGGGGCTGCCCGCTCCGGCACGCGGCCCGCTGAACGCTGGCGGCGGAGGTTTAGTCGGTCCCGGTGGCTTCCGGTTGGATTGAGGGAGGAGCGAGATAATGAAAACCCGTCTCTATCCGATTGCCGTGCCGTTGTTGCTCGCGCTTGCCGCCTGCGCCACCGACTACACGAAGAGCGAAGCGCCGAACAATTTGCGGGTCGACGGCGCCGACACCCGGATCGACCTGTCCTTTATTCCAGGATCGGCCCGGCTCGCCCCCGGCGAGGCCGCGCGGCTCGATCGGGCGGTCGCGACCGGGATCATCCGTCCCGCCGATCGCGTGACGGTCGCAGTGGCCGGCGCCCCGAGCCTCGCCGAGCAACGCGCCGCCAGCATTTCGAGCGCGCTTCTGGCCTATGGCATCGTCGTTAACACATTGCCGCTAGAAACCGTAGCGGCCAACCACGCAATCGTCGAGATCGGCCGCTACACCGTGACCTTGCCGCCCTGCCCAAATTGGAGCAGCCCGCCCAACTCCGCATACACCAATGCGGAAATCAGCAATTGGGGCTGCGCCGCAGCCACCAACCTCGGGCTAATGGTGGCGAGCCCGGCCGACCTCGTCAGCGGACGCACGCTCGCGCCGGCCGATGGTATGCCTGCGGCCAGCGCCGTTCAGCGCTACCTCAACGATCGGATCAAACAGCCACCGACACCCACCGCCTCGCCATTCGCGGCGTCGACCGGCGGCGGTGGCAGCGACAGCGGCGGCCCCGGCGGCGGAGCGCCGGGTGGAGCACCCGGAGGTGGAACCCAATAATGAAATCGTCGCGCGCTGCGGCTGCACAAAAGCCCGAAGGCGAGGGCATCCTCGCCGTTCTTCAGGAGCCATCGACGATCGACCGCATCCGGGGGGTGATCCGCGAGCTGCAATTGGATGACGAGCTCACGGTCACCGACACACTCGACGCGGCGCTGCGCCGCATCCGTGCCGGCGGCGCGCCGCGCATCCTGCTCGTCGACCTCGGCGAGTTGACCGCGCCGATCGCCGAAGTCAGTGCGGCGCGGGCGGTCGGCGGACGCCGATCTCAAGCTCGTCGTGCTCGGCACGGTCAACGACGTCGCTCTGTTCCGCGACCTGCTCTCGGCCGGCGCCAGCGACTACCTGGTAAAGCCGTCGACCCGCGAAGCGCTGGCCGCGGCTCTGGAGAAAAAATCGGCCTCAGCGAGCGCGACGGCCGACGGGCTCGGACAAGTGATTGTTTTCATCGGCAGCCGCGGCGGGGTCGGAGCGACAACGTCGGCGGTCTCCTGCGCCTGGCTGTTGGCCGCGGAACGCCGCGAGCGGATCGCGCTCGTCGATCTCGATCTGCATTTTGGCACCGTTGCATTGAAGCTCGATCTCGATCCCGGCAGCGGCTTATGCGAGGCCCTGGAGCAGCCCTCCCGCATCGACAGCCTGTTTATCGAGCGGGCGATGATCAAGGTGACCGACAATCTGCGCGTCCTCGCCGCCGAAGCATCGGCGGCGCAACATCTGACTGTCGATGCCGGGGCAGTCGACATGCTGCTGCACGAATTGCGCCGCAAATTTGCCCGCATTGCGGTCGACCTGCCGCGCGGCGCCAGCCCGATGCAACGCGTCGTCCTCGCTTCGGCAAGCCACGTCGTCGTCTTCTGTGAGCGCAGCCTCGCCGGCCTGCGCGATACCATCCGGCTACAGACCCTGGTGCGCGAGCAGGCGGCGCAGGCCCGGCTCTGGCTGGTCGAGGCGGGCGCCAGCGGCGAGCGAGCCTTGATCGGCAAGAGCGAATTCGAGAAGGGGATCGGCAAGCCGCTCGATACGAGACTGCCATACGATCCTAAATCAGCCGGCGCCGCAGCCAATTCCGGTCAGCCGCTGCCGGTCGCGGCACCGCGCAGCGCGATCGTGCGCGAGCTCAAGCAGCTTATCGTGCTGCTTGCCGGTCCGCCGCAGGCTGCTGCGAAGCGTCGGATGTTCGCCCTACCCTCGCTATGGTAGCCTTCTTCAAACGCCCCGTCGCCGAGGACACCCTCGACGCCCGCATAGCGGGGCTTTCGCGGCGCTCGCCAGCCATTTGCCAATGCAGCCGATCCGGTTCGCGCGACGGAGCCGCCGCGAGTGCCGGAAATCGCTCCGACGCCCGTCCCGGGGGGAGCATCCGAGATATCCGAGGGGGATCGCTTCCTGCTGGCGCGCGAGGAGCTTCTCGGTCGCCTGACCGCGGAAGTCAGCCCCGAGCGCATCAGCATTCTCAGCCGCGGTGAGCTTGCCAAAGTCGTCGATGCGGCGGTGCAAGCTTATTTTGTGCGCAACGGCATTGAGCCCGACCCAATCACCCGCCGCGATCTGATCACCGCGCTGATCAAGGCCCTGCTCGACCCCGTCAAAGCGTCGGCCGCCTCCGACGACGGGGACGCGCGGGGCACCTCCAAGCGCTCGGCAGTCGAAGCGGCGAAGGCGCAGATCCAGCCGCTTGTCCTCGAGCACATGGATATCGCGGCTGCCGCAGAAATGCCGCGTGCCGTCTTCGAAGCGCAGCTCAGCGGCTGGGTCAAAGACCTGCTCACCGAAACCAAGATCCAACTGAATTTCGCCGAGCAGCGCGAGCTCGTCGGATCCCTGATCGCCGACATGCTCGGGCTCGGGCCGCTCGAACCGCTGATCGAAGACGACACCGTTACCGACATCATGGTCAACGGGGCGAGGCAGGTCTATGTCGAGCGGCGCGGCAAGCTCGAGCTGACCGGCGTCCGCTTTCGCGACGACGACCACGTGATGAACGTGGCGACCAAGATCGTGACGCGGATCGGCCGGCGCATCGACGAATCGCAACCGCTCGTCGATGCTCGCCTCGCTGACGGCAGTCGGGTCAACATCATCACGCCGCCGCTCGCGATCGACGGACCGGCGATTTCGATCCGCAAATTTTCGAAAAAGACGATCACCCTCGATACGATGGCGCAGCAGGCCAACATCTCGCCTGAGATGGCGACCCTGCTCAAGGTCGCCGCGCGCTGCCGGCTCAACATCCTGATTTCCGGCGGCACCGGCTCGGGTAAGACGACTTTGCTGAATGCCTTGTCGCGGCTGATCGACCCGACCGAGCGGACTGTGACGATCGAGGACGCGGCCGAATTGCAGCTGCAACAGCCGCATGTGGTGCGGCTCGAGACTCGGCCGCCAAACCTTGAGGGCGGCGGCGAGATCACGATGCGCGAACTGTTGCGCAATTCCCTGCGCATGCGTCCCGACCGCATCATCCTCGGCGAGATCCGCGGCGCCGAGGCGCTCGACGTGCTGCAGGCAATGAACACCGGCCACGACGGCTCGATGAGCACGATCCACGCTAATGCGCCGCGCGAGGCGCTGACCCGGCTCGAAAACATGGTCGGGATGACCGGCATCAACCTGCCGTCACGGGCGGTCCGCACCCAGATCGCCGCCGCCGTGCACCTGATCGCGCAAGTCAACCGAATGCGGGACGGCATACGCCGCGTCACCCACATCATCGAAGTCGTCGGCATGGAGGGCGACGTGATCACCACCCAGGAGCTGTTCACCTTTCAGTTCCAGGGCGAGTCGACTGACGGGAAGTTGCGCGGCGTCTTCCAATCGAGTGGAACTCGCCCGTACTTCCTGCCGCGCGCCGAATATTACGGGCTCGATCGCGCGCTCCTCGAGATCATTTGAGGGATGCACTTTGCCATTCGGCATCTTTCCCTCTCCATCGCGCTCGCGGATTGGGGGAAGTAAGATATGGGTGTTTCGCTCGATCTAGAGACATCGATTACGGTCGCCTGCGCGATCGGGGTCGCTGTAACCTTCTGTGCTGCCGCATTTGCGCTGAGTGAGAGCGTCAGCGGCCGGCGTTTCAAGCGCCGCCTAGCGGCCGTGCGTGACCGGGCGCAAGGGGTGCCCTCCACCGGGCAAGCCGCAGCCCGGTCGCTCACCCGACAGCAGAGCGCGACGCCAAAAATCGACCGCATCGCCCGGCAATGGCTGCCGCGACGAGATATGCTGGCCGCCCGCCTCGCCCGCACCGGACGGCGGATCAGCGTCGGTCAATACGCGATGACGACAGTCGCCCTGCATTGCGCTGTTCGCGATCGCACTGGCCACCGCCACGCGGCTCGGCATCATCTCGAGCCTGCTGGTCGGGTTGCTGATCGGCACGGCGCTTCCTCACAGGATTGTGGGCCGTATGGGAAAGCGTCGAGTCGCCGCGTTCGTTAAGCTCTTTCCGGAGGCCATCGATCTGATGGTCCGGGCATTGCGCTCTGGCCTGCCGATCAGCGAGGCGATCATCGGCGCGGGCCGGGAGATCGCCGACCCGGTCGGCAACGAACTGGGTCGGGTCGAGGGCGGCATGCGAATGGGCCGCGATCTCGAAGGCCTCCTCTGGGATATCGCCGCGCGCATCGATGTGTCGGAGTTCCGCTTTTTTATCATTGCGCTCAGCGTGCAACGCGAAACCGGAGGCAACCTCGCCGAGACCCTCGCCAATCTCGCCGACGTCCTGCGCCGCCGGCGGCAGATGCAGGCGAAGGTGAGGGCCATGTCGAGCGAGACGCGGGCGACGACGATGATCCTCGGCGGGATGCCCATCCTTGTTATTGCGATGCTCGCCTTGACCTCGCCCCACTATCTGGTGCCGCTCTATACCGATGTTCGCGGTCTCATTCTCGATGGCCTTGCCCTAGCCAGCCTCGGCACCGGAATATTGATCATGACCAAGATGGCGCGGTTCGAGATATGAGGAGCACCCGCCTTCAGGATTTTCAGATCGCCGATTGGCTGCCGGCGGGGGTTACGCTCGATGACGCGATCGTCGCGCTCGCCTCGCTCGCCGTGCTGGTGATGGTGTTCGCCCTATGGCAGGCACTGCGCCCGAAAAGCATGTTTGAGCGGCGTTTCGAACAAATCGTACAGCGCAAGGAACAATTGCGCCAGACGGCGCTTGCGACCCGCCGCAGCCCGCACCGCCGGGGCCCGGTCGGCTTGATGCGAGAAGCCGTAACGCGCCTCAATCTGCTGCGCTCGCGGCATGCCGCGGAGGCGCGCGGCTTGCTCGCCCGGGCGGGGATCAGATCACAGGACGCGATGGTCGGCTATCTGTTCGCGCAAATCAGCCTGCCGACCCTGTTCGGCGGCCTGATGCTGGCCGACACCCACCTGCTGCATCTGCTGCCGCTGCCGCCGCAGTTCGGGTTCGCGCCGGCGATGGGGGCGGTGCTGCTCGGCTTCTACGCCCCCAAGCTCTATTTGCAGAACGCGGCGAACAAGCGCGCCAAGCAAATCCAGCGGGCGCTGCCCGACGGGCTCGACCTGATGGTCATTTGCGCCGAAGCCGGGCTCAGTCTCGACTCCACACTGGTCCGCGTGTCGCGAGAGCTCGGCAGCACCTGGCCGGAATTGGCCGAAGAGTTCGGCACCACCGCCGCTGAATTGACCTTTCTGCCCGAGCGCCGCATGGCGTTCGAAAATCTCACCACACGCACCGATTCCGACGGCATCCGAGGGGTGGTCAACACCTTGCAACAGACCGCCAAATTCGGCACGCCGTTAGCTCAATCCTTGCGCGTCCTCGCCGCCGAAATGCGCACGGCGCGGATGACCCGCGCTGAAGAAAAGGCGGCGCGCTTGCCAGCATTGCTGACAATCCCGATGATTGTCTTCATCCTGCCGACCTTGTTCATCGTGCTGCTCGGCCCGGCAGCGCTCAACGTCATGGACACGCTGGCAAAACATTGACGGCGGAACGGCAGGCGGAAGCTTCTCAGGTCAAGAAGCCCTAGCCGGGCCGGCAGACAGGATCGCCCGGTTGCGGGCCTCTGGCGACAGTTCGCGTAACGTCTCGTAGTAAGCGAGGTTGTGCGCAACTGCGTCGTTGTCGAGATCGATCCGGCTGAGCCGCGCGGCCTCAAGGACATTGCCTTTGAGACCGTAGATCAGCGCTAAAGTCTGGCGCTCCTGGGGCGAAGCCGTCGGCGTCATCGCCAGCGGCTGAAGCGTAGCGACTGCAGTGAGATAATCGCCGCTCAGGGCGAGCGACAAGGCGAGATTGACGGTCAGAGCCGGATCGTTCGGCGAACGGGTAAGACCATCCCGGTAATAAGCTTGCGCTTCCCCATGCCGTCCTTCCAGATCCCGCGTCACCCCCAATAGCAGGAGCAGTCTGGGGTCGTCCGGGCTCTCTTCCATTGCTATGGAAAGCGGTGCTAACGCAAGCTGGGGCTTGCCGGTCTTCAGAAAGGCCTTAGCTAGCCCGACCCGGGCCCCATGGGTGTCACCAGGCCGGACCAGAGCTGCGTTGTAGCTGACGATCGCTTCATTGGTAGCGCCCATGTTCAGCAGCGCATTACCGGCTGCAATCAATGGGGCAGGATTCTGCGGCGCCATCTCGGCGGCACGCCGGTAGACGCCGACCGCGTTGGGCAGATCGCCGCCGGACTGGGCCGCCGCGCCGATCCGCATCAGCATAGGATAGTCAGGGGTCGGCCCGCCGCCGTCGCGTCCATCGACGCTGAGCGGATCGAGGTGGACCGGGGAACTCGCGCAGGCCGAGAGCACGAGCGCGGCGAGAACTGAAAAGATAAATGCCGGCCCCGGCATCCTCTTCATTCCGCGAGCCTCATTTTTGCCTGCTGCATAAACGTGCGGCGATGCTATCCACCCTGGAGTGCAGTATGCGAAGAGCGTCGGGATCTCGTCTAGAATTTCCCGATTTCTGTTGTGCAACAAGCGATGCAGCGACGTCCCCCCAGCGCGGGATGCCGGCCGCGGGGCGAATCGCGTTAACCAAACTGAGGGAGATTACGCGGCGACTGCGCGCTCTACGGCGGCCAATGCCGCCTCGGCCCGGGCGGCCTCGGGACCACCCGCCTGCGCCATGTCGGGGCGACCGCCGCCGCCTTTGCCGCCAAGTGCTGCGGCGCCGAGGCGGACGAGCTCGACCGCGTCGAAGCGGCCGGTCAGGTCGGGGGTGACACCAACCACGATCGCCGCCTTACCATCGGCCCGCGAAACGACGGCGACGACTCCTGAGCCGATCCGCCGCTTCAGGTCATCGGCCAAGGATTTCAGCTCGCGCCCGGGAACGCCATCGATCACCCGGCCGTCGAAAGCGATCTCGCCGACCCGCTTCCCACCCGATTTGACCGTCGTGCCGGCATTCGCCAGCGCGCGGCGCGCCTCGGAGAGCTCGCGCTCGAGCCGCCTGCGTTCCTCGACCAGATTGACGATGCGCCCCGGCAGCTCGGCGGGTGTCGTCCGCAAAGCCGCCGCAGCCTCGCGCAGGATGCCCTCCTCTTCGGCGAGATGAGCCTCCGCCGCGGCACCGGTCAGAGCCTCGATGCGCCGCACCCCCGAGGCGATCGCGGTTTCGCCGACAATCTTGAACACCCCGATATCGCCGGTGCGACCGACATGTGTGCCACCGCACAGCTCGACCGAGAACGGCCGGTCATCATCGCTCTCGCCCCCCATCGAGACGACCCGAACCTCGTCACCATACTTTTCGCCAAACAGCGCCAGTGCGCCTTCGGCAACGGCGTGCTCCGGGGTCAAGAGACGTGTGCGCACTGCGGCGTTGGCGCGGATCTGCTCGTTGACCTGCGTCTCGATCGCCTGGATTTCCTCTCGGCTCAATGACCGCGGATGGCTGAAATCGAAACGCAACCGGTCGGGCGCGACCAGCGATCCCTTCTGGGTGACGTGCTCGCCGAGCCGCTGCCGCAGCGCCTGATGCAGCAGATGGGTGACCGAATGATTGGCGCGCGACCGCCGGCGGCGTATGCCATCGACCCTGAGCTCGACGGCGTCCCCGACTTGCAGCGCGCCGTGCGTCACGGTGCCGAGGTGGACATGAAGCTCGCCGGCCTTCTTGACCGTGTCGCGCACCGCCAGCTCGGCGCCGCCGGCCGAGAACATGACGCCGGTATCACCCGTCTGGCCGCCCGATTCCGCATAAAACGGGGTCTGGTTGACGATCACGCCGACCTCGTCGCCGATCGTCGCTTCGCTGACGCGCTCGCCGCTGCGGGTGATCGCCAGGACCACTCCTTCGGCAGTCTCGGTTTCGTAGCCGAGGAACTCGGTGGCGCCGACTTCCTCACGCAGCGCGAACCATACCGCCTCGGTCGCCGCTTCGCCGGAGCCGACCCAGCTTCTGCGCGCCTCCTCGCGCTGCCGCGCCATCGCCGCCGTGAACCCGTCGACCGCGACAGAACGGCCTTGGCCGCGCAGTACATCCTCGGTCAGGTCGAGCGGGAAGCCGTAGGTATCGTAAAGCCGGAACGCAACCTCGCCCGGCAGCGGCGCGCCGCGGCCGAGCCGCGCCGTCTCGTCCTCGAGCAGGCGCAGCCCGCGTTCCAGCATCAGCTTGAAGTTGGTTTCCTCGAACCGCAAGGTCTCCGTGATCAGCGCCTGCGCCCGCAGCAATTCGGGATAGGCCGCGCCCATCTGCTGCACCAGGGCCGGCACCAGCCGCCACACCAGCGGGTCCTTGCAGCCGAGCATATGGGCGTGGCGCATGGCGCGCCGCATGATCCGGCGCAGCACATAGCCGCGCCCGTCCTTGCTCGGCAGCACCCCATCGGCGATCAGAAAGGCCGAGGCGCGCAGGTGGTCGGCGATGACGCGATGCGAGACCGCATGCGGCCCGTCCGGCGCCACCCCCGAGGCTTCGGCAGAGGCGAGGATCAAGGCCCGGAAGAGGTCGATGTCGTAATTGTCGTGCTTGCCCTGCAAGACCGCGGCGATCCGCTCGAGCCCCATGCCGGTATCGACCGAAGCGCGCGGCAGCGGCACCCGTTCTCCCGGGCCAAGTTGCTCGAACTGCATGAAGACGAGGTTCCAGATCTCGACAAACCGGTCGCCTTCTGCGTCGGCACTGCCCGGCGGACCGCCGGGGATCTCTTCGCCGTGGTCGTAGAAGATTTCCGAGCACGGACCGCACGGCCCGACATCGCCCATCGCCCAGAAATTGTCGGAAGTCGCGATCCGGATGACCTTCGATTGGGGCAACCCAGCGATCTTGGCCCACAAGGCGGCAGCATCGTCGTCTTCGGAATAAACCGTCACTAGAAGGCGATCGCGGGCGAGCCCAAACTCGTGCGTAATCAGGTTCCAGGCGAGCTCGATCGCCCGATCTTTGAAATAATCGCCAAACGAAAAATTCCCGAGCATTTCGAAAAAGGTGTGATGCCGGGCGGTGTAGCCAACGTTTTCCAAATCGTTGTGCTTGCCCCCGGCACGCACGCATTTCTGCGCCGTAGTAGCACGCTGATACGGCCGCTTCTCCAGCCCGGTGAAGACATTCTTGAACTGAACCATTCCGGCATTGGTGAACAGCAATGTCGGGTCGTTGCGCGGCACCAGCGGGCTCGACGGGACGACCTCGTGCCCGTTGCGCGCGAAATAGTCGAGGAAGGCGGCGCGGGTGTCGTTGGTGGTCTGCATGGAAAGATTCTGGCCCTTGGCAGCCATCATACAAGAGGTCGCCCGGGTTATCGCAATCTGCGGGTTATCATGTCCATATACAGCCGCCCGGCTGCGTCACCTCTCCCCGCGAACGACACGGGGACATCGTCGACCGCGTCCTGATCCGACTTTTAGTTTCATAAGCAAACGCCGATTGCTGCACCTGCAGCGAATCAGCAGCGGAATTTCCTCTTTCGGTAGAATAGCCTCCATCACCCTGTCCGCCAGCAGCGCCCATGTCGACGGTCGACAGTTTCGCCGAAGGCCCGTCTTCCGTCGGTATCCGCTTCCTATTCGCGACGATCCCATTTCAAACACCCAGTTTGGTCAGACTATGCTACGCGAAATTGGCGATTTCACGGATCGATCGAAGGATTCGGACCTCGGGTCGCGGTACCGCCGCCATAATAAGCCTGATCAGTATCTTGTGTTCCTACACGCAAAGCAACGGCGCATCCGGTAAAGTATTCTTGTTACCGACCAGGCCCAGCGCTTTGAAGTTAAACACGGGATCTCAGCAGGAATGCTCGAAGCGTGAAACAAATACTTACTTCCACTTCAACCGATTTTTACCTAATGACGCTTACGCGACTTGCAGAGCACCCCGGCGGCGTGCAAGAAACACAAGATCTAGAAAACAGGGGGGTTGCCGTTGCTAAAGGCGTTCAAAGGCGCGATCCTGGCCCCGAAATCGCCGGAAACTGGCGAATGTCGGTGAATAGCGAACAGGTCCGATGCCTGATCTTGTGATCCGTCCGGCTGTCCAGGATGACCTCGAGGTACTCTGGGATTTTCTTGCGATGGCGGCCTATGAACCCAATGCAGAGGCGGCGAAGGCGGTTCCGCCCGTAGCCAAATATCTCGTCGGTTGGCAGCGACCGGGGGATTTCGGGTTCATCGCCGAACAGAACGGCGAAATCATCGGTGCCGCCTGGGCACGGCGCTTTTCCGCCGAAGAGCTCAGGGTCCCCTACGGGGACGAAGAGACTCCGAAGGTGTCGATCGGCGTGAAACCGAATGCGCGCGGCCAAGGCGTTGGCGAGAAGCTCATGCGCGCGTTGATCGGCGAGGCCGCTCGCCGCGGGCTTGGCCTTAATCTCAGCGCGCGGTCCGAAAATCCCGCCCGTCGCCTCTACGAGCGCCTCGGCTTTCGCGACATTCCCGGTTCCGCTGTCACGAACCGCGCTGGCGGCATGTCGATCGGCATGGCACTGAGGCTCTGATACTCATACTCCGGGAGAGCGCGAGAGGGCTGGCCCTCTCGCCCGGCGCGGAGCGCCAGCAGTTTGCCCGCTTCCAGAAGACACGTTTCGCGACTTTGAGAAAGCGTCTTTGGGCGCGCAAAGAAAGGAGACGTGTTCTTAAGGGCCGACCGCGTACTGCGCCTGAGCCTGTTTCGTGCTCACGTCGGCGATGGGTCCTGGCTTTCGCCAGGACGACACGGATAGAGCCGCCCCTAACGCAGCCTTGCCGCCACCGCCGGTAGGCTGGCGATGTCTATGCCGTGGTGCGCGGCGTCGGCAATCAGCGACAGCGAGTTGGCACCCTCGCGCATCTGCGTCAGGGCCCACAGGAGCGCCGAACGCGTTCCACTGCGGCAATGCGCAACGACAGGTGTCGGCGCGTCCCGCAGGGCCGCGGAAAAAACGTCGACATCGGCACGCGACAAGGTCGCGGCGGTGATCGGGATATGGTAGTAGGCGATACCGTGCGCCGCGGCGACCCGACGCGCTTCGGCGGCCGGGAGTTGCCCGGGGTCTTCCCCGTCGGGCCGGTTGTTGATAATCGTTCGCACACCCGCCGCG
The DNA here is from genome assembly GCA_963698995.1 of uncultured Alphaproteobacteria bacterium. Taxonomy (GTDB): domain Bacteria; phylum Pseudomonadota; class Alphaproteobacteria; order ATCC43930; family CGMCC-115725; genus AP-15. The sequence continues at coordinate 81,112 of CAVOTD010000030.1, forward strand.
GCGAGCGCGTCGATATCCGTCCGATCGAGCCGGCCGGCGACGCTCAATGTGGGGGTCAATGGAAACAGCTGGGGTGCCATAGTGGTCCCTCCGGATTGACCGCGTGCGCAGCCTCGCAGGCGGCGGCTCCGGCGTCACCAAAAAAATCAGGCGGCGAACTGCGGCGGCCGCTGAACGAAGTCGCCGGCGCGGATCCAGAACCGCTCGAGGCGGCGCAGCGCGGCTCCGGCGCCTTGCAGATCCTCCACGCTCAGCGCCGCTTGCGGCAGCATCTCGGCATGACGGCGATGCATCTCGGTCAGGCTGTCGCGCAGTCTGATCCCCTTATCGGTGAGCCGGACATGGATCGACCGGCGGTCATGCAGCGAGCGCTGCTGCGCAAGATAGCCGTTCTCGACCATCTTTTTGACATTGTAGGAAACGTTCGAGCCGAGATAACAGCCCCGCAGGGTCAGCTCGCCGACGGTCATTTCCGCTTCGCCGATATTGAACAGCATCATCCCCTGAACATTGTTGATGTCGTGAATACCGAGCCCCTCGAGCTCGAGCTTGACGACCTCTAAAAAATGTCGATGCAGGCGCTCGACGAGCGAAATCACTTCAAGATATGCACTATTCATTCGGGCCTCGCTTTTGCGGCGGCGATCAGCGGGCATGTTAGCGCCGGTTTGTAAATATATCGTTTCAAATTTTACGCTCGGGGCTTGCGAAGCAGACGGTAAATGCCGGAGAAATCCAGCGCGCCGGCCCCATCGTCGACCAGCAATTGGTAAAGGTTAGCCGCTGCCGCGCCAAGCGGCGTCGCCGCTGCGGTCGAACCTGCCGCCTGCTGCGCCAGGCGCAAATCCTTCAGCATCATCGCCGCGGTAAAACCGGGTGTGTATTCGCGATTGGCCGGCGATGCAGGAACCGGCCCGGGTACCGGACAATAGCTGGTCAGTGCCCAGCATTGGCCAGAGGATTTGGCGCTGATGTCGAACAATGTCTGGGCTGAGAGCCCGAGCCGTTCGGCTAGTGAGAAGGCCTCGCACACCGCGATCATCGAGACGCCGAGGATCATATTGTTGCAGATCTTCGCCGCCTGGCCGTTGCCGGCCGCGCCGGCATGAACGATCGTCCGGCCCATCGCCGCCAGCACCGGCTGTGCGCGGGCAAAGATTTCGGCCGCGCCACCGACCATGAAAGTCAGGCTCGCGGCTTCCGCTCCGGCGACGCCCCCCGACACCGGCGCGTCCAGCATGTCGAACCCAGCAGCAGCAGCCGCCTCCGCCACGGCGCGGGCGGTCTCGACATCGATTGTCGAGCAGTCGATCAACAGCGCGCCGTTGCGGGCATGGGCGAGCACCCCGCCATCCCCGAGATAGACCGAGCGGACCTGCGGGCCGGCCGGCAGCATCGTGATCACAATCTCGCCCGCGGCGGCGGCCTCGACGGCCGACGCCGCGGCACAGCCGCCCGACGCCGCCAGGGCCTCGGCGGCCCCCACCACGAGGTCGAAGCCGGTCACCTGATGCCCGGCCTTGACCAGATTGGCCGCCATCGGGGCCCCCATATTGCCGAGCCCGATAAAGCCGATCGTCGCCATCCTGGTTACCTCCTGTCCCTCGCGTCATTCCCGCGAAAGCGGGAATCCAGAGCGGCAAACTCTTGCGCGGCAGGCCCTGGACCCCGCTTTCGCGGGGGTGACGACAACAACTAGCGATTCATCTCGATCGCGCTCTACCGAAACTGCAGCTCGCGATCGCCGATCGGCGCGAAATATCCATCCACCATGCTGTCGCTGACCTCGGGCAATGTCGCCGGGCGCCATTGCGGCTTGCGGTCCCGGTCGATCAGCATCGCCCGGATGCCTTCATAAAAGTCGTGTCCCGCCATGACGTGCTGGGTCAGCCGGTATTCGAGGCCAAGCGCCGCGTCGAGATCGCAGTCTCGCCCGACCATCAGCTGGCGCAGGGTGATCTTGAGGCTGGTCGGCGATTTGGTCAGCAGGGCCGCTCGTGTCTCCTCGGCCCAACCTGCGTGCTCGCCGCCGCCTGTCGTCTCCGCCGCGAGCGCGTCGAGAATCGCCTCGACACTGTCGCCGATAAAGCATCGGTCGATTGCGGGTTGCAATCCCCCGAGCAGCCCAGGGGAAGGCGCGCCAGCGAAGCGGCCGAGATAGGCTTCAACGAGGGCGCGCTCACAACCCCTGTGCCAGATCGCCCGGCCCAGCTCCCGCAGCAGCGTCTCGACCTGCCCGTGCTGCACGGCATGGGTCGCAAACCCGCAATAGAGCGCGTCCGCGGTGTGCAATCGGGCGCCGGTCAGACCGAGATAGCGGCCGACCTGCCCCGGGCAGCGGTTTAGAAAACGGGTCGCCCCGACATCGGGGAAGAGGCCGATCCCGGTCTCCGGCATCGCGAAAAGCGTGCGCTCGGTGGCGATGCGGTAGGCGCCGTTGACCGAAATGCCGGCCCCGCCTCCCATCGTGATCCCATCGATGACCGCGATATAGGGCTTGGGGAAATGGTGGATGCGGCGGATCAGCTCATATTCTTCGCGGAAGAAGATTGCTGTCAGATCGCGATCGCCGCTGATCCCGCGCCCCGCCTCGTACACCGCGCGGACATCGCCGCCGGCGCAGAAGGCGCGGTCGCCGGTGCCGCGAACGATGACGGCATGCACCGACGGATCCGTCTCCCAGGTGCGCAAAGCCGGGTCGATGCGGCGGTAATTGTCGAGGGTCAGCGCATTGAGCGCCTGCGGCCGGTTGATCGTCAGGGTGGCGAGGCCGCCCTCTCGGCCAAGCAGGATTTCGTCGCTATCGGTCATCCGCTGCGGAGCAAGCGCCGGGCGATGATGACCCGCATGATCTCATTGGTTCCTTCGAGGATCTGGTGTACCCGCACGTCGCGCAGATAGCGCTCGATCGGAAAATCCTTGAGATAGCCGTAGCCGCCGAAGAGCTGCAACGCTTCGTTGCAGATATCGAACCCGGCATCGGTGGCGAGGCGCTTGGCCATCGCACAATGCATCGTCGCCTCCGGATCGCCGCGATCGAGGCTCGCCGCGCCGCGCCGCACCATCAGCCGCGCCGCCTCGAGTTCGGTCGCCATGTCGGCGAGCTTGAACCGCAAGGCCTGAAAATCGGCGAGCGGCCGGCCGAACTGACGGCGTTCTAGCAGATGGTCGCGCGCCGCTTCGAGGCAGGCGCGCGCGCCGCCGAGCGAGCAGGCGGAGATATTGAGGCGGCCGCCGTCGAGCCCCATCATCGCGATCTTGAAGCCGTCGCCCTCCGCGCCGAGCCGATTGGCAACCGGGACGCGGCAATCCTCGAAGATCACCATCGCCGTCGGCTGCGTGTTCCAGCCGAGCTTTCTCTCCTTTTTGCCGAAGGACAGGCCGGGAGCGCCCTTCTCGACGACCAGACAGGAGATACCCTTTGGCCCCGCCTCGCCGGTGCGCACCATCGTCACGTAAACGTCGCTGATCGACCCGCCCGAGATGAACGCCTTGGTGCCATTGAGGACGTAATCGCCGCCATCGCGCACTGCCCGGGTGGCAAGCGCCGCCGCATCCGAGCCGCTGCCCGGCTCGGTCAGGCAATAGCTGGCGAAGTGCGCCATGCTCATCAAATCCGGCAAAAGCCGCGCCCGCTGCTCGCGGGTGCCGAACCGGTCGATCATCCAGGCCGCCATGTTGTGGATCGAGAGATAGGCGGCGGTCGAGACGCAAGCTGCGGCAAGTTCCTCGAAGATGATCGCGGCATCGACCCGGCCGAGCCCGCTGCCGCCAAATTCTTCACCGACATAAATCCCGGCAAAACCCAGCGCGGCCGCGCGGCGCAATGCCTCGACCGGAAACTCGGCGCGTTCGTCCCAGCCCGCGGCTTGCGGCAGCCATTCGTCGCGGGCAAACGCCCGCGCCGTTTCGGCAAAGGCCCGCTGTTCGTCCGAGAGCTCGAAGTCCATCATGCTAGATTACGGATGGCGGCGAGCTCCGGGCAAGACCGGCGGAAGGTTTTATCTGGTCCCGGCCCGGTCGTGGAAATGTTCGAGCCGTTCAAATTGCGTCACCACCGTTTTGCACGGCGGGATCGACGTGCGGGCGTCGCCTTCCGGGCGAGCGCTCGCCCGGAAAATCTCGGCGAAGCGGGACTTCGCAGCGATTTGCTCGCCGGCATCGTCGGAGGCGGCGGCGATCAGGTCACGGACCACCTTGCCGGCGCGCACGACGCGCTCGTCGGCGACGCCGCAGCGATGGGCATTGCCCAGCAGGTAGGCGCCGGTTTCCGCAATCCGGGTCGAATTAGCCGCCGCGGAGGCACCGCTGCCGGAAAGCAGCAGCGCAGCGGCGCTGATTATTGCGGTCGGACGCATGGCAAGCTCCCACCTGGTGCTTACCGGTTGAACGCCGGCAAGCGCGAGCCCGGTTCCGGCGAACGGTCAAGCAAAATGGAATTTGTCGGGTCGTATCAGCGGCAATTTCTGGGCCAAGCAAAGGCGCGCGCATCGGCGCCTGCCATTATTCCGCGAAATAATGGATCTCGTAGAGCAGACAGCCGCCGTTGGACCTGAAGGGTCCGTGGACCACGCCCGGCGGGCGGCAGGCGTAAGTGCCGGGCGCAAAATTTTCGCCGCCTTCTGCCCGCCCTGTCATTGCCGACCGTCAGGTCTCCCTCGATCAGATAGACCTCTTCCCAATATTCGTGGACGAACGGCTCCGTCGTGAACACCCCCGGCGCAAAGCGCAAGAGACGGGTGCGACTGCCGCTTCGCCTTTCCTCGTCGAGAGTGCCCGCCAAGATTTTCTGCTCGATCCCGGCCGGATAGCCGGGCGGCGTCGACCATCCGGAGCTCATATCGACGCGGTGGAATTCGAGATGGGGCTTGTTGACAGGCATCGGCTCTCCTCCTGTTGCCGCTTTCGGTGCGGCACGCGGCTTGCTAGTTTCTGCCACGCCAATGATCAAAGAAGAAGAGGAGGCTTTCATGCTGTCGCGTCGCTTGTTTGCCGCGGGGGCTGCGGGTGCGCCCGCGATCCTGGCCGGTGCCGCCCGGGCCGAAGACCGACCGGCTGAATCGACTATCGACCGGATCAAACGCACCAAGGTGCTGCGCATCGCCGCACTGCCCGGTGAGGCGCCCTATTTCAACAAGGATATCGCCTCGGGCGGCTGGTCAGGCATGTGCATCGAAATGGCCAAGGACATCGCCGGCGTGTTCGAGGGACAAGTCGAGTACCTCGAATCGACCTACGGCAATTCGGTGCTCGATCTGCAGGCCAACAAGATCGATTTGGCTTTTGCGCTGAACCCGACGCCAAAGCGGGCATTGGTCATCGATTTCACCCACCCGTTCTATCTGCACGGCTTCGGCATGGTGGGCAAGAAGGGTTTCCACGCGGAGAACTGGAGCGATCTCAGCAAGCCCGAAATCAAGGTGGCGGTCGATATCGGCTCGGTGCACGAGATCGCTGCGCGCCGCTTTGCGCCAAAGGCGACGATCATCGCCTTGAAGGCGCGCGATGACTGCATCCTGGCGGTGCAGAGCGGGCGGGCCGATTGCGTGATCCTCGCGGTCAATCTCGGGCTGACCGCGGTCAAGAAGAACCCGGCACTCGGCGAATTCCAGATGCTGCATCAGCCGCGCGTGCAATTGCCGACCTGCATGGGCGTGCGCATGGAAGGCGACAAGCGCTGGCGCGACTTCCTCAACGCCTGGGTCGACTACAACCGCGGCATCCAGCAAATCCGCGAATGGCTTTACGCCGGATTGGCGATCAACGGCGTCAAGCCCGAGGATGTTCCGTCCGACGTCGAGCTGTGATTGACCGTGACTGAACCATTATTCCGTCACCCCCGCGAAAGCGGGGGTCCAGGGACCCAGCGCAATGTCCAAGCAGCTCCTGGATCCCCGCTTCCGCGGGGGTGATGAGTGGGCTACGCCTGGGACTTTTCTTTTCTGTGGGCCTATCGCTGGCTGATCCTGACCGGTCTCGGCGTCACGATCGCTTATACGATCGGGACGATCATCTTGGGGCTGATAGTCGGGCTCGTCACGGGGTTGTTGCGACTGTCGCGCAACCCAATGATCACCGCGCCGCTCATCGCCTATGTCGAGATCTTCCGCTGCACGCCGCTATTGGTGCAGATCGTCTGGTTCTATTACGCATTGCCGGTGGTCCTCGGCGTCGACATCCCGGCGCATGTCGCAGCAGTTCTGGTGTTGTCGCTTTATACCGGCGCGTTTTACGCCGAGATCATCCGCGGTGGCGTCAACTCGATCGAGCGCGGGCAATGGGATGCGGCGCGGGCGATCGGCATGCGGCGCCGTCAGGTCATGCGCCATGTCATTCTGCCGCAGGCGGTCAAGCGGATGATCCCGCCCTTTATGAACCAGTCGATCATTCAGTTGAAGAACACCTCGCTGGTTTCGACGATTGCCGTCGCAGATCTCCTCTATCAAGGCACGATCATCACCGCCGCGACCTACCGCCCGCTCGAGGTCTATACGATGGTCGCGGTCATCTATTTTCTCGTGCTGTTCCCATTGACCTTGGCAGCCCAACAGGTCGAGCGCCACCTCGCCCGGGCCGATTAGATCCCGATGATCGAGATTGCCGATCTGTGGAAGGCATTCGGCGCAGTTCAGGTGCTGAAGGGCATATCGTTGCGGGTCGAGCGCGGCTCGGTGGTCGCCATCATCGGACCGAGCGGTTCGGGCAAATCGACGCTTTTGCGCTGCATCAACTTGCTCGAGGAGCCCGATCGCGGGAGCATCCGCGTCGGCGAGCGCGAGATGCGCTTCGGCGGCGGCAAGCGCACCAAACCCGCCGACCGCGAGCTGTCGGCCTTTCGTGCGTCCACCGGCATGGTGTTCCAGCATTTCAATCTGTTCGCGCACATGACCGCGCTCGGCAACGTCATGGCCGGGCCGACGATCGTTAAGCGGCTGGCGAGGCGCGAGGTGGAGGAGATGGCCCGCGCCTTGCTCACCAAGGTCGGGCTCGGCGACAAGGCCGACGTCTATCCCTCGCATCTGTCCGGCGGACAACGCCAGCGGGTCGCGATCGCCCGGGCGCTGGCGATGAACCCTTCGGTGATGCTGTGCGACGAGGTCACCTCGGCGCTCGACCCCGAACTGGTCGGCGAGGTCCTGGGGGTCATTGCGCAGCTCGCCCGGGAGGGGATGACGATGGTCATCGTCACCCACGAAATCGCCTTTGCCCACGAGGTCGCCGATCTCGTCGCCTTTATCAGCGACGGGGTCATCGTCGAGAGCGGTCCGCCCGCCCAGCTCCTCGAACATCCGGAAAACCCGCGAACCCGCGGCTTTCTCGCCCGTTTTCACCGGTTTATGGGTGGCTTTTCGGGACTTTCGTAGATCGGCGACCCCAGCCGCTATTTGACGGTCTCGAATACCTCGGTGGCAACGGCGTCGTCGCTGATGCCGGCACGCACGGCATTGGTTTGCCGCGCGCCCGATTTTGGCAAAGCGTACATGGCTTCGATGGTGCGCAGGATGTTGACGTGAGTTATGCCGTCTTCTTCGGCATAATTCGGCTTTACATATTTTCCGGGCGAAGATGGTGACAATTCGGTTTTGCAGATCGTGACGGTATTGATCGTGGTCCGGACTTGACGGACGGATCGGTCAGCCCGCGGTACCCGCCCTTGTCATCGTTCTCATCGAAGGTGACGATCAGCAGGCTGTTGTGGTTCTTTGACCACTGGTAGTACCCGTCAAGATGTTCTTTAAGCCACGCATCGCCGTCAGCGACGCTTTTCGGCGGCCTACCATCGTGCATGTCATGGATCAAGTTAGGGATGACCACGCTGACCGTTGGCAGTCTGTTGTAGTCCTCGGGAAAATCAACGAAACAGAGGTGCGATGAATCGCCCGGCGTTTTCCCGTTGGGGATGTTCCCAAAACTGACCCATGGGACATGCTTGCGGGCGTACGGCGCAGCGACGACCATCTCGGAGCCAGTGGCCGGCAACAACTGCGAGTAGCCTTT
>CAVOTD010000031.1:0-271527 GCA_963698995.1 uncultured Alphaproteobacteria bacterium
GACGGCAAGCCCGGAACCTGCCGATGCGTTTGTGATCGCCGTTCCGACGCCGTTCCATGAGGACCGTTCCCCCAATCTCGACTATGTCGATATGGCGGCCGACGCCATCGCGCCGGTCCTCGTCTCGGGCAACGTCGTATGGAATTACCTCACCGGTCGGCACGACCTGAACGGCTGGCAATTCGCCTAGCCCGTTTGCGCCCCGATCTTCGCTTCCCGCCGGCGCGGCACGCGGAACCGCTCGACGTACATGTGGCGCATTGCCCGGAACGGGTGCTTCCCGGACGGATGGTCCGGGAGTTGATCGAGAACGATCGCATCATCGGCGGGATCACCGAAGCCTGTGCCGAGCATGCCGAAGCGGTCTACCGGGTTTTCCTACAAGGCAAACCGGTTCGCACCGACGCCGCGACGGCGGAACTGGTCAAGCTGGTCGAGAATGCGTCGCGCGACGTCAACATTGCGTTTGCCAACGAACTATCGCTGAATGCGACGAGCTCAGCCTCAATGTTTGGGAGGTCATCGAGCTCGCCAACGGCCATCCCCGGGTTTCGATCCTGCAGCCCGGACCGGGTGTCGGCGGACATTGCATCGCCGTCGATCCCTGGTTTATCATTTCGTCCGCGCCCGAACGGACCCGCTTGATCCGCACCGCGCGTGAGGTCAACGATTTCAAGCCGAAATTTGTCGTCTCGCAGATCCGGGAGCGGGCGGAACGGTTCAAACGACCGGTCGTCGCCTGCCTCGGCCTGACCTATAAGCCGGATGTCGATGACTTGCGGGACGGCCATCGCGATTGCGTCGCAGCTGGCGCATTGCGGGCAGGAGCGGATCCTGGTCGCCGATCCGAACCTGACCGGCCTTCCGAAAGAGCTGGCCGAATTGCCCTATGTATTGTTTTGCGAGACGATGGAAGCGGTTCGCCAGGCGGATATCGTCGCGGTCCTGGTGGCCCATTCGCCGTTTCGCAAGATCCCGCGGGAGGAGTTGATGCGCCGGGTCGTCATCGACGCGACCGGGCTGACCCACAAGCATGCCTAGCGCAACCACTCGGCCCAAATGAAGGCTCTGTTTGTCTTCGGGACGCGGCCGGAGGCGATCAAGCTCGCACCGGTCGTCCAGGAGTTGTCGGCGCGGTCGGATTTCGCGTGCAAGATCTGCGTCACCGGACAACATCGCGAGATGCTGGCGCAGGTCCTCGAACTGTTCGCCCTGCAACCGGACTGGGATCTCGGCTGATGTGGCCGAACCAGGACCTGGCCTATCTGACCGGCGCCGCTTTGTCCGGGGTAAGCGAAGTTCTCGACGCGTTTCGGCCCGATCGGGTCGTCGTGCAAGGCGATACCACGACGACTTTTGCCGGGGCGCTCGCCGCCTTTTACCATCGCGTTCCGGTGGCGCATGTTGAGGCCGGCTTGCGCACCGACAACATCTATTCGCCGTGGCCGGAGGAGGTCAACCGCAGGCTGGTCACCCATATTGCCGATCTGCACTTTGCTCCGACCATGCGGGCGCGCGACAACTTGCTGCGGGAAGGGATCGGCGGGGAGCGGATTGTCGTCACCGGCAACACCGGCGTCGACGCGCTCTTATGGGTATCTGCTCTGCTCGACTCGCCGGGCCGACCTGCGCTCGCGGTTCGAGGCGGTCCTGCCCGAGCACTTCGCGGACAGACGTGTGATCCTGATGACCGGCCATCGGCGCGAAAGCTTTGATGGCGGGCTGGCACGGATCTGCGGCGCGATGGCACGCATCGCCGCGCGCCCCGACGTCGCCATCGTGTTCCCGGTGCACCGAAACCCCCATGTTCGCCGGGCCATCGAGCCGTTGCGTGGGCACCCGAACGTGCTGCTCGTCGAGCCCGTCGACTACCCCGAACTGGTGTTTCTTTTGAAGCGCTGCCACTTCGTGGTCACCGATTCCGGCGGAATACAGGAAGAGGCGCCGTCTTTCGGAAAGCCGGTGTTGGTCACCCGCGACACGACGGAGAGGCCCGAGGCTATGGAGCTCGGTTTGGCCAGGTTGGTCGGGACCGACGAGCGGCGGCTCTTTTCCCAGATGTCGGGGCTGCTCGATGATCCCGCGGCATACGCGCAGATGAGCCGCGTCCGAAACCCTTATGGCGACGGGCGTGCCAGCCATCGGATCGCGCAGCGGCTGACTACCGAAGCCGGCGCCGACCGAACAGTCGAAAATGTCGTTACCCCAATATAGCCGAAGTCAGCGAAGCGACGGCCGCCCATATTGCCGCCCACAAGCCGAGTGACAACAGCAATGCCAGCATCAGCGAAGCCCGCCGGCCGAGGCGCAGCGCCGCCGCGTCCGCTAATCCTTCGGACGGCGGCAACTCGCCGCCGCGTTCGTCGCGTCGCCTCAAGTAAGCGGATTTCGATGCAATGCCGGCGTCCATCTGCTCCTCCATCCCGGCGCTGAACCGGTGCCGGGTCGGCCCCATTGCCGCTTCGACGGGCTGAGGCACATCTTGACCATCTCGCCGTCAAGCCGTTGTCCAAGTCGGCGTCAAGGTATTGTCCCTCGAGAATTTTGATCCGGCTCCGACGCCGTCGCCTGATCGCGAAAGACGGTGGCAAATTTGAGCACCCCAATTCGCGCGCGCTGAACGGGGAGCAAGATCGGATCGCGATACTGACTTGACGGGGTGCGCACGACTAGAAGACGCCGATTTTGCCGCCCAAATCTCTAATAAAGATAAGAAAAATCCCAACTGATTTTTGTTGGCTGTACCACAATTTCGGCTAAATTGAAGATCCCATATTGAACACCACATCGTTCTGCCAAGATGATTGAAAGCAAAGCCTCCTATCGAAACAGCGTCTTATCGGATAGACAAGCGACAGTCGATGACCGGCTGGCGCCCGGCCTTGCCTTTCTCACGGTGGTCGGATTGTCGTTGCTCTGCTGGGCCATGGTCCTCGTCCCGCTCGCCGCAATTCTGCACAAGTGAGCCGGAGCGGCGGCAAGCTAGCCGCGCGGGCGCAATTACCGCCCGAAAATTACAGTTTATGAATTAATTCAACCACTCGGTTCGGTAACCCCAAGCGCGAATTTGCAAGATGCCTGCCTGAAACCCTTTCGGGGTCAGGCTGAAGTTAAATGTTCCATTTGTCGTATACACATCGACCAAAATAAGCGATCCGACCTTTAGCTGTTTTAGTACTGCGAACGCTTGGACGCTCGGGAAGATGCAGTAACGCGGCTGCTTGCACTCGATCGGCGAAGTCTCTGTCGACCCGCAACACCGCCCGCATCGGAAATGGTTGACCAACAATCCCGATATTCCCGGTCTGCAGCATGATGACAAGAGCGAAGGAGCCGGTCGCGTTCGCCGGAGTTTGCCAAAACGGGACCGTGATCGCGCAGTCGGGAGGCCTTAAATTCGGGCCTTCTTCGCATTCGGTGAGCCACTCATCGGCGCGAAACTTCTGGGCGGCGGCCCATGACGGGCTCGGCATTTGAGTACAAAGCGTCAATAAAAAAATGGCCGCATAAAAAAATCGCCTGCTGCACATTCGCGGTGTCAAGATATCTGCCCAGTGAGTTCAACATTTCAGAATTTGCACGACTGGGCAAGCTTGCAATTCCTACCCGATCGACTCAACCGACGTGTAGGTTACCGGTCGTCAATAGCCTTAAGATCGGAAAGATTTGAGTCATAATTTAGCTTGCGAAAAAACTTGCAGTCCATTCGGCGACATTGTCGGCAGCAACGATTGCAGTTTTCTTAAGGTTTTCGAAATATGACGGTGTTTGTCCGGCTTTAATCTTCGATTTCTGCTTTTCAACCGACTGGAACGGCGCTATTCGCTTTACCTCGGACCAGGCACGGCCGAGAAGGGCGATTGGTCCTGACCAGTTCGACAAGACGTGGTGGCGAGGACAGGGGTTTTAAGGGTCGGTTGGTGCTGTAGTCGAGAGGCGCGGGGTTAACCGGTGATTAAGTTAAGACTTGGCCCGCTTCTGGAACTGTTTTAGGAATCTCGGATGGCTTGCTTCCTCGTGACCGGCGGCGCCGGTTTCATGGGCTCGCATCTTGTAGACGCATTGCTTAAGCAAGGGCACGCGGTGCGGGTGCTCGACGATCTTTCGAGCGGGAACCGCAAAAATCTGCCGCTACAACGGATCGAGTTCATATACGGGGATGTCGCCGATCCCGTAACGGTCGAACAGGCTTTCGATGGTATCGACGGTTGCTTTCATCTGGCCGCGATCGCATCGGTTGTGCGTTCGAATAGCGACTGGTTGCGGGCGCACCATGTGAATCTGAGCGGCACGATCAACATCTTCAACCAGGCCCGGCAGCTGAGGTCGAGGCGTGCGGTTCCCGTCGTCTACGCCTCGACTGCCGCCATCTATGCCGATTGCGGCGTCGTTCCGCTTGGTGAGCAAGGACCGATCGCGCCGCTGAGCGCGTATGGCGCCGACAAGCGAGCCTGCGAGCTGCACGCTCGGGTCGCGGGCTCTGTGCACGGAATACCGACGATCGGATTGCGGTTTTTCAACCTCTACGGCCCGCGGCAAGATCCCCGCTCGCCTTACTCGGGCGTGATCGCGCTATTCGCCGATCGGCTGGCGCGGCGTCAGCCGGTCCAGATCTTTGGCGACGGTCAGCAGGTCCGCGACTTCACCTATATCGGCGACGCCGTCGGCGCGCTGAACCGAGCGCTGCCGGCAGCGAGCACCGGCGCCCCGGTATTCAATGTGTGCACCGGTAAAGGAACGACGGTGCGGGGGCTCGCCGAAACCATGGCGGCTTTGTATCGCGCCGAATTGGTCGCCTATTACCAGCCGGCGCGCATCGGTGAGGTGCGGGTGTCGATCGGAGACCCGTGTCACGCCGCCGAGCAGCTTGGCTTCCGCGCCGAGACGACGCTGACCGAGGGTCTCGCGGTCACCCTCGAGGCCCCGATTGTTCGCGCCGATCTCGCGCCGCGCGCGGTCGCCTGAGCAGCTGGCGACCCCGGCAGGATTCGAACCTGCGACCACTCGCTTAGAAGGCGAGTGCTCTATCCAGCTGAGCTACGGGGTCGTCGAGCGAGTGGTTAGTCCATTCCGGCGCCATTGCGCGGCAGCGTATCAGCTGCGAACGCGGTCGTAGCGGAAATTGTCGGCATAGCTCTTTGGCTTCTCGGTGGAGACCTGAGGCTCGATCACGGTGTAGTCGATACCATTCTTGGTCGCGAACGCTACCGCCTCGGCCATCGTCTCGAACTGCAGCCGCACCTCGTTCAACGTATCGCCAGCGCTTATCCACCCCATCAACGGATCGGGCTGGCGCGGCGTCGCCGGTTCGTAGACGAGGGCCCATTTGCGGCTCCGCGCTCCGGATTGCATCGCCGTCCTAGCCGGTTTGAAGATGCGTGCTCGCGCCATCGTTGCTTGCCAATCCGAAAAACGTCGCTCGCGAATAATCCCGAGATGGTCGGGGCGAGAGGATTCGAACCTCCGACATCCAGCTCCCAAAGCTGGCGCTCTACCAGGCTGAGCCACGCCCCGCCGCGCGTCATCGCGCCGGTTCTAGAGGTTTTGCGCTGGCAAAACAAGAACCGCCGGCGGATCCCGCAGGGCGCCAACCGCTTCGGAGAACCTGCGCATCGAAACCCATCCAGCGAAGTGGAGATCGAGTTATCAAGCCGCTTCGCGTGCCGAACCGGAATGGAACCGCCGTGGCGCCGGCGCCATTTCGCCGCCATCTTCTCTGAGCTCCATGAGCCTGCGCAGCGTTTCGCGGCCGCGCGAGAGACGCGAGCGGACAGTGCCGATCGGGATATTCAGGACGACCGCGACCTCCTCGTAACGCATCCCTTCAAGTCCGACGAGCAGGATGATCTGGCGCTGCTCCTCCGGCAACGCGTTGATCGCCCGCTTGAGGTCGCGCAGCTCTAAAGCTGCCCCGGCATTCGGGGCAATCGTCAGAACCGGGGCGACGTCCTCCACCGCGACGCTGAGGCCTTCGCGCACCGAGCGGCGGACCTCGTTGACATTTTGGTTGTGCAGGATCGTGAACAGCCAAGCACGCAGATCGGTGCCCGGTTGCCATAAATGCTCTTTGGCAATCGCCCGGACCAAGCAACTCTGCACGAGATCGTCGGCGCGCGCTGCATCCCGGGTAAGGGCGCGAGCGTAGCGCCGCAGCCGGGGGATCTCGTATTGCAGAAGCCCAGCAAAATCGCTCATCGCCGTCACCTTCGCAGGTTTCGGCCTCGGCAGGTCCGAGGCGCTCGATTGAGCAAATATAGAGCGGGGCTGTAACTCCTTCGTGCCATCGCGTGGCTGGCCGGTGAAATGTTGTCATGATTTGTAACGATCGATAAACCCCGGGCACGAGCCGCAAGTAAACGGCGCTCGGTCGAGCCGAAGGAGTGACGTGGTTGACCGGTTCGATCGCCGCGCCTTATCTTCGCCGCGCCGCAAAGAGCCCGTAGCTCAGCCGGTAGAGCAACTGACTTTTAATCAGTAGGTCTCGGGTTCGAATCCCGACGGGCTCACCAACAAATCAATATCTTATATCTATGGCTATTAGATATAGGCGAAGTCGCGGACCCCATGCGGACCTGACTGGAGGCGAACATCTTGGCTAGTGAAGATCACCGCGAGCCGGTTCGGATGCAACGATTTCGGCAGGTCGCGGTAAGAGAGATGTTTCAGCTTCGCGCGTCCAACACAGCCTGCATCTCGTCTAGAATAAGTTGAGTGGCTTCGCGAGGCTTGTCTGCCCTTATGATTGGGCGGCCCACAACGAGGTAGTCGGCGCCGGCGGATACGGCAGCGGCCGGACTTGCGACGCGTTTTTGATCGGCCGCTGGGCTTCCGGCCGGTCGAACGCCCGGCGTCACGATCAAGAACCCGGGTTCGAAATTCCGTCTGATCGGAGCTACTTCAAGCGGAGACGATACCACGCCGTCGCCCCCGGCATTTTTCACCATGCGGGCGCGGCGAATCACAAATTCCTCAATCGTCTCGTTTGTATGATATTCCTGCCTCATCTCTTCTTGGCTGTGATCCGTCAAGAGAGTGACGACCAAGACCTCGGATTCCGACGCGAACCGCGGCCAGCCACGGCCGCCTCAATATTCGCTCTCGCCCCCATAACGGTGATAAATTCGACGCCGAGAGCCGACGCAGCAGACGATACATTCCGCATAGTCTCGCCAATATCAACACTTTTAAAGTCCAAGAAAACTCGCTTCTCGTCCCGTACAAGCTTCTCGACGAATTCGACCATCCCCTTTGCGAAGAGCAGATGGCCTCCGATTTTGTAAAAAGAGATCGCGTCGCCCAGCTGGTCTACAAGCGCTAAGGCTTGATCGATATCTGGCACGTCGAGCGCAACGATCAGATGATCCCGAGCGATCTCAAATTCGTGGCGAGCGCGAACCGCTAGGGTCGAGCGGGTCATCATACTGCCTCCATCAGTCAACGGCGCGACCATCAGCGCGCGCCTGATCCCTGTGAAACGCTATCGGAACGAAGTCGGCGCGCAAAGCAAAGAAGCTGCTGTCCACAGGGTTACCCCCTGAAAAAGCAACCTATACACCCAATCATCCACAACCGAGTAGCCGCCGGACGCGTCACGGGGTCTCGCGAACACGGGTAGCAACAGGTCCCTTACACGGCGGACGTTAACGCTCAAGTATGAGGCGATGACCCCTCAGGGTTAGGCCTTTCTCCCCTAAAACTTTTAGCCATTGGTTACGAGTCCCGATGTGATGGCCTTCATCTAGAAGCCCCTTGGCCTCTTCTGCCGCTGTAGAGTCTTGCGAACTTGGCCCGCAGTGGATGCTCGGCGGGTAGAAACGTCTCTTTTCGATGAAGGATGGGAGGATTGCGATACTCCGAATAGTCCCTAGTTCTGACCCGGAAGGTCTGAAGATTGACCGTTAGGGATTGGGTAAGCGCTGGGTGAGGGTCCTCGTCGAAGGCGGGATAGCTGAGGTAGGAAATCTTGGGCTCGAGCCGGCTGAGCTTGACGATGTTAGCGCTCTCGACGCGGCCGATATATGTGCGTGCACAACCTTCGAACACGCGTAGGCTTGCCGGCAACCGATCGATAGCGCTGACATGGATATAAAGGGCTTCGGGCATCTTCTTGCCGATCGGCGAGTCGGAACACGTGGCGTTCACTTCCTCGGTCCTGCCGACCGAGAAGAGCAGCGCATCGGCCTGTTTGCATGCCTGACCATAGGACGGGAACAGCGCCTTGACGTCGCGCTGGAGGGCGAGCGGCAATTGGCTGAGCGTCGGCCGGCGGTCGAAACGCGCGAGCGCCAGATAGATTAATAGATCCTGCGCCCGTTTGGCGGCAATCTCGGCCCAGGCCTCGGCGCCCGTCGCGCTCTGGATCAGGCGGAAGGCCCGTTTCAGGCTGCCGAGGGCGCTGATAACGTCGGCGGTTTCCGGGAGTTCGTCGATATCGGGCAGGCGGCCGCGCGCCGCAATAAAATCCGTCAGCGGCTGAAGCAGCGGTTTGTAATCCTCGAACCGGTGGACCGAACGGGTGAGGCGCGGAACGACAATATCGCGCCGGTAGCGGGATGCGGCGAAGGCGGCGCGCTCGCCTTGGTCCCGAAAAGCATAGAACACGCCTGGACCGGCCGGGACGGCGGCCGTATCCAGGGCTTGGTCGATCCAGGTTTTAAGCTCGTGCTGCTCGAATAATTTTTGGAATGTGCCCCGCGAGGTGACGTAACCGTCGGCAAAGGCCGTCGCCTCGGTCATCAGGGCCAATTCGGCGTTCAGGCGGGCGCTGACGATGAGGACTCGCTCGGCAAGCTGCCAGGCCCGGTGCAGCGTCTGTTGACGCTCGGCCGGGTTTTCAATGACATTGACGACGTACCCGAGATTGGCGACGGGAGCGGCCTGCATGGCGGCATCCGGCCGGTACACCGGATCCCAGCCGCTTCCGGAATAGCCCATGACCGACAAAATGCGGAGATCATCGCCACGGCCGCAGCCGTAATCGAACAGCGGGGTTTCCGAATCGATCAGGCCGTCGGCGAGAGCCAGCTTGACAGGCCGAGACAGGGTGCTGCGGCCGATCGCCGTCTTGTACCGGGGAATATCCTGGAGCGCCGTGGTCATGACCGTGTCCAGAATACGCTGTGATGGTTATCTGGTTGAAGCAGGAGTTTTATGGTGCAAATATGCGCCGTCGGGGAGTGTGTCAAATGTCGCGCCCGAGGGGCAAGAAGCCGAGCGTTCGCCTGAGCGTCTCTGTGAATGCAACCGATCACGCTGAACTCGCGCACTTCGCGCAGGCGCGCGACCTGTCGCTTGCTTGGGTGGTACGGCGGGCGATCTCCGATTTCGTGGAACGTCATCGCAATGACCTGCAGGGAGAGCTTCAGCTGCCACGAGGGCGCAACCCGGAGGGGCCGCCGTGACCGCGCCCATCTATCTGGATTATCAGGCCTCGACCCCGCTCGATCCAGCGGTCGGCGCGGCTATGCGCCCGTATCTTGATGGCTGGGTCGGCAATCCTCACTCCGATCATACCTTTGGCTGGCAGGCGGCAAGCGTCGTCGAGGATGCCCGGACCGCGGTGGCGGATTTGATCGCTGCCGATTCGGGCGAAATTGTCATCACGTCGGGTGCAACGGAAGCAAACAATCCGGCGATTCAGGGACTTATACATACCACGGCGCGGCGCCGCGATCATGTGGTGGTAACGACGATCGAGCATAAATGCGTGCTCGCTTCGGCTCTGTCCTTGCAGGAACATGGCTTCCGCATTGACATTGTTCCTGTTGAACCTGACGGGATAGTCGATCCGGGCCAGATTGGCAGAGTATTGACCGATAATACTGCGCTCGTCTCGGTAATGCTGGCCAATAACGAAATCGGCACGCTGCAGCCGGTCGCAGAAGTCGCCGATCTGTGCCGTTCGCGCGGCATCGTCGTCCATACTGATGCAGCGCAGGCCGCAGGCAAGATCCCGATTGATGTCGTGAGTCTCGGGGTCGATCTCCTGAGCCTCTCCGGTCATAAAATGTACGGGCCGCAAGGGATCGGGGCCCTGTATATCTCGCGATTGCCCGATCGCCCTACGGCCGTTGCTGCTCGGCGGTGCGCAACAGGACGGCCGCCGGGCGGGCACAGTGCCGGTCATGCTCTGTGCCGGGCTCGCCGCTTCGTGCAAAATCGGTGGCGAACGCATGACAGGCGATCATGCTCACGCGCTGCGTCTTCGCAACTTGTTCCTTGACGCCTTGCAAGCCGCATTCCCAGACCTTTCCGTAAATGGCGATCTGCAAAGGCGTCTGCTGGGTAACCTGAATATCCGGCTGCGCAGGTGCGACGCCGATAGCCTGCTCGCACGCCTGCGCCGAGAGCTCGCGGCCTCGACGGGTTCGGCCTGCAATAGCGGACTGATCGAACCCTCCTATGTTCTGCTCGCGCTCGGGCTGACATTGGAGGAAGTGAACAGTTCGATCCGATTCGGCTTAGGTCGGTTTACGACGGTAGCTGATGTCGAGTGCGCTGCTGCTGCCGTGGCAAAAGCGGCCGCTTCGTCACTGCGACAAGCGGCAGAATAATCGCCTTGCTCGAGACTGCCTGCACCATAGCTTTGTGCGTTGAAGCGGGACTGGACTATAGATCCAGGGAGATCAGACCATGCTGAGAGGGCCGCTCACCGCGCCGGGTTTTCGGGGTCAATTCTCGGGGCATGAGACCTTTCCATTGCGGCATCTATGGCTGCGTAAGGCCTATGACGCCGTCACCGGCGCGAAACCCGCAGGGCGTAATCTATTCAGCGATCCGGAGGCGATCATTACTTTCGGTGTCGGAAAGAATATGGTGACTTCGATCCGTCATTGGGCTCTCACATGCTCAATCATTGGAGAAGCCGGGAAGATTTATCGGCCAACTGCTTTGGGAAAATTCTTGTTTGATTTGGAATCCGGGCGCGATCCATTCATGGAAAGCCCTGCAACAATATGGCTAATCCAATGGTTGATTGCCGGCAGCGCCGAGCGGAGCACGACATGGTTTTATGCTTTCAACCATCTGACCGTCCTCAGTTTCGACCGCGAAGCTGTCGCACGCCCGATCCGGGAGCTTTGCGCCGAACGGGGCTGGCGAACGTCGGCCGCCACAATCAAGCGGGACGTTGAGTGCTTCATTCGCAGCTATGTCCGCCACGAGGAGGCGCGGCCGTCGGATGACGTGCTGGAGCCGGTATTGGCCGAGCTCGGGTTGATCCGGTCCGCGGGTGGAAGGCATTTCGAGTTCCGCCGCGGCCCGAAGCCGAGCTTGCCGGACGGCGTGTTCCTCTACGCGCTCGATGACTTTTGGCAGCGGATGGCGGTTGGACAGAGCACGGTAGCGGTCGAGCGGCTGGCCTACGAACCGGGCTCACCCGGGCGGGTCTTCAAGCTGGACGAGTTCTCGCTTATCGAACGGCTTGTCCGCATCGAGGACAGCTCGAGCGGACAGTTTCTCTGGTCAGATACCGCGGGGGTTCGCGCGGTCGCCAGGCGGTCGATGATCCACGACAGCCTGGCGCTGCTTGATCTCGCTTACGACGCGCCGGCGCGGCGGAGGGCTGCTTAAGCGATGATGCTCTCAGATGCAGTCACTGTTGCCCGCAGATTTCAGCGGTCGGTACGGGTCGATACGGATCTCGGGGCGGCGGCAGCGCTACACGGGTTTGTTTGCCAGGGATCCGGCCGAGCCGCGCTCAAGGCAATGGCTCGGTTGATCATCGATACCGGGCAGCAGGCATTCACCTGGACCGGTCCTTACGGCAGTGGAAAGTCCAGCCTGGCGGTCGCTTTAGCGGCTGCAGTTGGGTGCGATGCCGGCCTGCGCAAAGCGGCGCGGGACCTGCTCGGCGACGCGGCGGTGCCCATCGATCAGGCTTTCCCGGTCGGTCGGTCAGGTTGGCTTGTAGTGCCGGTTGTCGGGCGGAGGGCTGATCCGATCGATGATCTGGAGATCGGCCTCGCCAGCGCGCTGGGGAAACGCCGCAAGGCCGCCGGCGGCAACAAGGACGATGGTTCCGGCCGGGCTCTGATCAGCCGTTTGCAAGCCGAGGCGGCCGCGCGGGAGGATGGCGGCGTGCTGGTGCTGATCGACGAGATGGGCAAGTTCCTCGAAGCGGCGGCCGGGGAGGGGAGCGACATCCATTTTTTCCAGGAGCTCGGGGAAGCGTCAGGCCGCAGTGACGGCCGGCTGGTCGTTGTCGGAATCCTGCACCAGTCTTTCGATCAATACGCCACCCGGCTCAGTCGCGAAGCTCGGGATGAATGGGCCAAGGTGCAGGGCCGCTTCGTCGACATTCCCATCATCAGCGCGGTCGACGAAGTCATTGATCTGCTCGGCCGGGCGATCGAGACCGGCCTGCCTCATCCGGAGAGCCAACGGGTCGCGGCGCGAGTGGGTGCGGCCATTGGCCGGCGCCGCCCGGGCAGCCCGGATGATTTGGCGCGGCGGCTGGATGCTGCCTGGCCATTGCACCCGGTAGTGGCGGCTCTGCTCGGTCTGGTGTCGCGCCGGCGCTTCGGTCAGAACGAGTGAAGCACCTTCGGTTTCCTTGGATCGAGCGAGCCGGAGGGATTCCAGGAATTCCTGCGGCGAACGCCTGCTAATCGGGCGGCAATCTATGATCCGGCTCAGCTGTGGGATTATCTGCGAATTAATCTTGAGCCGGCGATACTGGCGTCACCCGATGGGCACCGCTGGGCTCAAGGGGCCGAGGCGGTCGAGCGCTGTGAAGCGCGTGGCACACCCTTGCACATACGGCTCGCGAAGGCGATTGACGTCCGGAGAAGCTTGTCCTGGATGGCTTGCGGCATGGAGACCACGAGACATTCGTTGTCCGAATTTCCCCATAGCTGCTTGAACTGATGGGCGAGCTTCTCGCTGGTTATTGCCAGACCGGTGGTCATGCGGCAATCGACCAGAGCCCGTTTCCCCGCATGGTCGATTTCTGGTTCACCGGATTGTCGATCGCGGCGCGGAAGAAACTGGCCCCGGTTGATCTCGCCAAACAGGACACGTTCAAGTTCATCGAGGGGTCGATATTCGATCGGGATAGCTGGCGGGTTCAGGCAGTCATGCTAGTGGCGATCGCGCTTGAGGGCGGCATCGACATTGTCGGAGAGCCGCGCCGCATGATGGCCATCGCCAATGGCTTGGCTGCGGCGGGAATTCCGCATGTGGTCGACATGATCCGAGACGGCGACCAGGACCCAATCTGGAATCTGTCAGAATCCATGGACGAGGCTCTGCGAAAGAGTGCGAGTTAGTGCATTGCCTCATTGCCTGTTGACGCGATAGCCAAAGAAACATCGCTTACCGACCGAGCCGTGCGACTCGTCATTTATCGCGAGCCAGACGTTTTGTCGCCTCAGTCAACTCGGGCGCCATCACCGCGGCGCGAACCGCATGTCATTGACGTTGAGCCGACAGTCGTCGAGCGCGAACCGGGAACCTTCCGCCACTATCTGAGCCCAAACACGAGAACGGGGTATGAGCGCGAGGAAAGCTGCTGGCGGCAGCAAAGAGGCGACTGTCGTCATTGCCGACGACCCTGCGGATCGGCGGGGCGCTCTGAAAGCCATCGTTGGATCTCAATCAGACAAGTGGAATAACGTCCTGGCCAACCAGGCCGCCCAAACACTTTGGCTCAAGAATTTCAACGCAGAAGCCCGTGATCGGCAATACGCTGCGACCGTTGCAGGCTTGATCGGATTTCTCGCACCTATGCCGTCCTGCTCAAGGCGCTAAATCATTCGAGGTTGTCACCGACCATCCAGGTCTGCAGGCTTTTTGACTGCGGCGATCTCATCTCCTGTGATCACCTCCTATTCCAACCTCGGACGGTCTCGCTTCCTGAAAAGCGGGGCGTGGCCCGTCCCGGGGAGACCGGCCCAGCCGGTCGTGTTTGAGATGGGAGGTGCCAAAGTCCGCATGGATGGAGAACATGTCCGCGGCCGACGCACGTCGCGCCGCTGCTCGGTTTGATTAGCCCACACGTTTGACGAGCGCTAGCTTTCCGCGCGCCGGAAGCTCGACGCGAGGCGTCGCCAGATTGCCTCCTGCCAAAGGCGATGTGGACCTCATTGTTCACGGGTGGGTAATATGCCCAACCCCCTCCCCATCCTCAACGGGAATACCCTTGCAGGCGCGGACGGGTTCCAAACTCGACATTCACGACCTTGTGTCAATTAGCTTACAGGAACGCTATATATAGCCAACTGATGCGTTTGCGGCAAAACCTCTCTCGAATTCGACAGAGGAAGCGAATCGTTGGAGGGCTGTCGTTTAATCCCAGGTCGCGAGAAGGCGTCGCTCAGGCAGGAGGTTTTGATCATGACCGTCGCGGAGAATATAGAGACGCTGCTGCAGCCGCGCGGCGGCAATTACGAAGTCGCGCGCTTCAATGCTCTCCGCCACGGGGTGCTGTCGCGATACACCGTCCTGCCGTGGGAGGACGCGGATGAATATCACGATCTTCTTGAAGCACTCGTCGCCGAATACAAGCCGCACGGGCCGACCGAGGAACACCTCGTCGAGGAACTGGCGGGCGTAATTTGGCGCAAACGGCGCCTACGATTGGGAGAAAGTGCGGCGCATCGCCGCGCCCTTAAGCGCGCCACTAAGCCTCATCAAGAGACGGCAAAGGCGGCCCTCGTCCACGTTGCCGACCATGACGAGATCGAAACTATCGCTGAATCCGTCTACGCCACGGAAGGGCAAACTGCAGAGGATCTCGCGGACCTCAAGAGCGACGAAGCCATGACGGCGACCGCGCTAGACCTGCTCAAAACACCATCGGCGAGCGCTTATAAACGCGCGCTGGCTGCGTTGCGCGATGATACTCGCGCCTGGTGGGAAGATCAGCAGCGTTGGGAACCGGATGACTACGACGAGGACGAGACCCCATTTCACGCCGACGCCGAGAGCCTCAGCCGTTTCCTGCAAACGAAGGTATCGCCTTGGTATGATCGTCGTCGGCGCGAACTCGAAAACCGGCCCCTAATCCGCTCTCAGGCATTTGGCGAAGCCGTCGATCCCGGCCGGCTCGAGGGCCTGGCCCGCTACGAGGTCCATCTCGATCGCAAGCTTGAGCGCATGCTCGCAATGCTGCTCAAGCTGCAAGGCCTGCGTCACGGTGAGAAGCCGGGCTGATCCGTTTCGCAATATCGCCCAGAGTGTACTGGCAGTTCGTTTCTGTGAGGCGAAGGCGTCGCGTTTTGATTTCCGCTGAAAATGAGCGAGTTCGGCTGATGTTTTCGGAAAATCCCAAAACGAGAATTTCGTAAATGGGCGGCTTCGGATCGGGGCGGTATGGGGGAACGGTGACGGCGGAGGCCACTGCCTCATACGTTCTCCCCATCAGCTCACTGAGACCTTTCCTTGGAAGAGGACAATCTCTGAGCGCCGAAACCCTTTTCGATGATGGCAAATTCCCGGTGGCGATATGGCTTGCTACCTCAAACTCATCGAGCGCCTTTGTCGAACTGACTCACAAGACGCGCGATGACCGGGAAGGTGACCGCATCGTTACCGATCGTATCCAGCTGACGTGGACCACACCGACCTACGGGGGTCGGCGCTGGTGGTTCGTGTGCCCGAGGACCGGCCGGCGCACGACGAAGCTGTTCTTGCCGCTCGGTGGATGGCATTTCTGGAGCCGGCGAGCCTACAGGCTCGGCTATGCCTGCCAGCGTGATGACCGGTTCAGCCGCCTCCAGAGAAGAGCTGCAAAGCTAAACCGGCAGCTAGGTGGTGAAGGATGGAGCAGCTGGGACGATCCACCAACAAAGCCGAAGTGGATGCGCTGGAGAACCTACGAGCGGAAATACGAGCGTTGGGAGCGAGTGGTTGGGAACGCCAACGAGGAGTTTGCGGTACGCCGTCGCGCGGCTGTTGAGGCTGCGTTAAAACGAATGGGACGGGCGATGGACTCGTTTGGTAACACGCAAGATGCTTAGCATCCGCTTCCTGAAAGCGTCGAGTTAGGATATCTAGGCCCGCATGGCAGCGGCCGGACTGCTCAAAAGGGAGGAGAGCGCGGATGCGCGGTCGGCCAAAAGATCAGCAAGGAGTTTTCGCCGATCGTAGCTGAAGCGGGGGTCGCGGCGCTTCAATAAGCAACTGCTGCCCAATGGGCTTGTCGTCGGTTGGTCTATGGCTCATCCGGTCGAGGCGACTCTGGATTGTTCATTTCCTCGTAACGGAGATCGCCTCTGCTCAAAGGTTGGTAGCGCTCATTATTGATGTCTTCCATCGCGCGCTCCCTCGAAGCCTGTCCTGCCTTGTGCATTGTCTCATACCAACTCCCACCGTCGTCTTCGTCGTCTGAGGATTCCGGCGCGGTGTTGTATCGGCGGTGATTTCTAGCCTGAGCTTCCGTTTGCGCCGCAAGAGCTTCGAATTGCGGACTCAACCCCTGACCCAGGGGCCTGCAGTCATTAGGGAAATCCCAGTAGAGCAGGCAGGAGAGTTTTCCGTTCGAAAATTCCGCCTGAACCCAACCTGGTTGGCCCCTGTTGTACGTTGCTAGATTGTCTGATCGCTGCAGTACTTCTCATGCTGCCGGGGTCATATTTATTCACCGCCCATGATTTAGAGTCCCGCGTTACAAGCTGATCAAGCAATGACGCGTATCTACTGTCATTTACGCCCGTCTCAGCGGCTTGCGCGCTGGGCAACTGCCGTAGAGATCCAGCCCGACTAGGATACGGTCTTTGTGGGTTGGATGCGGTGGCAACTCCATTTGCCTGCGCCGACCAGCCACCTCCTATCCGCACCGCGTCTCCTCTGGCACGCATGCAGCGGGCGTAAGCCTCTGTGCCGTCGCCTTTGCCGATTGCCATCCGTCGGCACAGGGCGTCGTCCCGTTCGAAGGCTGCGGCGGTCTTCCCGACGCCGGGAGTAGCGACGACTTTGGCGCAGCCGCAGAGTGCAAACACCCCGGCGAGAAGGAGGGCGGCTATCTTTTTGTGCACATTACTTGTGAGCACCCCAACCTCCCAAAGTGCGCTGCTACAACGGCATCCCGGCGATCCTTTGTTGGGAAGATTATCGCTCGGTGGTGGAATTCCGGTCAACGCAGCTGAGCCGGTTCGGTCGCGGAACACAGAGCTGTTTGCGGCTCACGCGGTCACCAAGAAGGGAGCGACGGAACATGGGATCAGTTATACACGGTACTTTATGGGCTGACATCGCGCCGGCAAAGGCCCCTGCGGGAATCGGGGGACCAATTATTGGCCGAAATATGATGGCCGGCCGAACAGCTGGTGCCTAATGGAAAAAATTTCCATTAGAACAGGCTGCCGGGCGTCACCGTATTGATAACAAGCTCCTCACCTGATCGTGTCGCATAAACGATCACATCCGCACATGCCGTCCGAACACGAGTGAAACCCCGGAAAAGCGCAGTTCTCGGTGTGCGATATATGTGTTGCAAATCTATGTGCGATTTCCTATTATAGAAACGTTTCTAACACACACCGAGTTTAGGAACATGCTCATCGGTTACGCTCGCGTCTCGACCGAGGATCAAAACCTCAATTTGCAGCGTGATGCCCTCACCGCGGCCGGCTGCGAGCGGATTTTCGAGGACAAGGCATCGGGCGCCCGCGATGACCGCCCGGGCCTCGCCGAGGCCGTGTCGCATCTGCGGCAAGGCGATTGCCTGGTCATCTGGCGGCTCGATCGGCTAGGCCGCCGGATGATCGCACTGCTCGCCTTCGTCGAGGAGCTGAGGCAGCGCGGCTGCGACTTCCGGATCCTCAACGGCTCGTTTCCGATCGACACGACTACAGCCCAAGGTCGGCTGCTGTTCCACATTTCCGCGGCGCTTGCCGAGAATGAGCGCGATGTGATCCGTGAGCGCACGATCGCCGGCCTCGCCTCAGCGCGCGCCCGCGGCCGCAAAGGCGGGCGGCCGGCGAAACTGACGCCGAAACAGGTCTGCACCGCGCGGAAGATGCTGGCCGACCCCGAGATGACGATCAAAGAGGTCGCTGACGCCTTTGATGTCAACCGGGCGACAATCTATCGCTCGCTCGGCCTTGGCAGCTACGCGAAGGGAGCCCTAGGCGAGCCGGCATGATGAAAACTCCTGTCCTGGATAGGCAGGCGAGACCTCGGCCCTCAACACATGGCGCCCCACTGCTATTGACGATCTCTATCCTGGGTACCGCGCCAGCAGATGAGCCCCCGTCTCAGCGGAGTATCGCGCTGCGAGTTGCTGCTGTGGCAAGTAGCTATCCATTGGGCAGCGCAAGCGTTGTTCCGCAGCTGGAGGTAAATCGGCTGTACGCAGCCATTGAAGGGACCGCCGATTTTGACCCGTTCCGGACATAGGTGATCGATATCGCCAGCGACCACGAGGCTTAATCACTCGGCGCCCGGGCGGCGGCATCGATCGCGCCGCTCCCTAGCGCATCCTCGGCCTCATGCGCTCAGGGGTTGGTGGCGGCACCGCCGAGCGCGATACGTCTTTTGTTGACCGATCCGTCGCGAGGCTGAAAGCGACAGCGGCAGAAGCAATGCGAATTCGGGTAGACATCAACCAGCTTCATCTGTCGCATACCGCTTTCAGCGCCGCGCCGCGGACGTTTCTCTCTGGCCTTTTTGTGACGATGGCGGTCGCCGCCGATCAGCCCGAAATTCGACGGAATTATCCTTTTGGCAATTGCTCGATCTAACAGCGAACCCTCGGCCGCGCAACATGGTGACATTAGGTGGCAATTGCACAGGGCATATGAAGCAATCGTTTTACGCGATCCGCTCTGGCGGTGGTGTAACGGTTCGCTGGCCATTGGCTCACCAGCGGAACCACCACCGGTTGTCGGCGTTCTGATCGTAACACCTCCGGAGCAGCCGATGCAGTCTAAAGTCGTCACAGAAAACGCCGGCGAGCGCACGTTCGTGCTGATCTTGGATCCGCGCGAGGAAGCGTTCTCGACAATTTCCATATTTGCCCAACAGGAAAGGGTGAGTGCCGCGTCAGTGACCGCGCTCGGGGCCTTCTCGAAGGCGACGGTCGGCTGGTTCGACCTTGAAAACAAGACCTACCGCAAGATCCCTGTGGACCAGCAATGCGAGGTGTTGAGCGGCATTGGCGACATCGCACTGGGTGATGACGGCAAGCCCAGCCTGCACATACACGTCGTGCTCGGGCTAAGCGACGGATCGACGCGCGGTGGTCATCTGCTCGATGGTTTGGTGCAGCCCACGCTCGAAGTGACCTTGGTCGAGATGCCGGCCCACTTGCGCCGCAGGAAGCGCCCCGAATTGGGGATAGCATTGATTGACCTTGCGGCGTCGGCCTAATTCGCCGCGGCGCGCCCGAACTGGCGGCGCAGTTCAGTCTCGGCAGTCTCAAGCGTCCGCTTCTGCGCTGCGGACAAATTCTTACGGGCGCGGTTGATATAAAAATTTAGCATCGACATTGCCGATTGGAGCGGGCTCGCTTTGCGACGCCGACTACGCAATGCCGACCGTTTGAGAGAGGCGGCGATGCGCTTAGAGTCATGCGCACGGAACACTCGCGGTTCTAGGTCGAGCGCCTCGCTCGTCTCGGTGACCTTTGCCGACCATTTGCGTGTGCGTCGTGTCCGCGCCATGCGGTCTATTCCAATTCTGTCTAGTTAAAAACCGCATTCCACCACGCCCCGGTCCCGACATGGCTCGCCTGGAACGAACCCATGCCGCAGAGGGTTTAGAGCGTGAAGCCGGCAATTGCAGAGGGCATTTGGAAAATGGCTGAGTTGGACAAACAGAGAGTGCTCGATCTCCTGAACCGTATTCTTGAGGCGGAGCTGGCGGGAGTGGTTCGATACACTCATTATTCGTTTCTGGTATTTGGACACAATCGAATCCCGATAGTCTCGTGGATGCGCGAGCAGGCGGCCGAGTTGCTGACCCACGCACAGCAAGCGGGTGAAATGATCACGTTCCTCGGGGAATATCCGTCCTTAAAGATTGGCCCCTTGCTCGACACCCACAAGCACGACGTCGATGCGATCATGCGGGAGTCGCTGAACACCGAGGCGAAGGCGCTCGGCCTTTATCGAGGGCAGCTCCAATGCGCAGAAGGGCGTTCGGTGATCATCGAAGAATACGCCAGACAGATGGTTTACGCCGAAGAATTGCATGCCGGCGAGGTCGATAAAATGCTCCGCAAGCCGGGCGAAGTTGCTGCCTTCCGCCCCTCTCGAGGGGCGGCCTGAGGGTAACCAGGCTACGCCGACGAGCAATGATCGTCGTCGTTACCGGTGCCAGCGCCGGGGTGGGGCGGGCGACGGCACTGGAGTTCGCCCGGCAAGGTTGCCACGTCGCAATCCTTGCGCGCAACGCGGCTCGGCTTGGGGCAGCGGGTGAAGAAATACGTCGTTATGGCGTCAGGGCTCTCCCGATCGTCACCGATGTGGCTGAGGCCGAAGCGGTCGAGGCGGCGGCGGGCCGCATCGAAAAGGAACTCGGTCCGATCGACGTCTGGGTCAACAACGCGATGGCGACCATCTTCGCTCCGATCCACCGCATCACCTCGGAGGAATTCCGCCGCGGGACGGCAGTGACCTATCTCGGACAGGTTCACGGCACAATGGCGGCGCTGGAGCGCATGCGGCAGCGCAACCGGGGTACGATCATAAATGTCGGCTCAGCCCTTGCCTATCGAGCGATCCCACTGCAATCGGTCTATTGTGGCGCCAAATTTGCGGTGCGGGGGTTCACTGACGCGGTTCGCACCGAACTGATGCATGACGGCAGCGCGGTACAGCTGGTCATGGTTCATCTGCCGGCGGTCAACACGCCACAGTTTGATTGGGCGCTCAATAAGACCGGAAGGCGGCCGCAGCCGGTCCCGCCGATCTATCAGCCGGAGGTTCCCGCGCGCGCGATCGTCGCGGCCGCGCTGCATCCCGACCGACGCGAGGTCTGGGTCGGATTTCCAACGGTAAAAGCGATTGTCGCCAACAAACTGGCGCCCGGGCTGCTCGACCGCTATCTCGGCAGGAACGGGTACAGAGGCCAGTTGACCGAAGAGCCGGTTCCCCTCGACGCGCCAGCCAACCTATTCACAACGGCGGACGGCGATTACGGCGCACATGGCCGCTTCGACGATCGAGCGCGGGCCGTCTCACTGCAAGCGATCGCGGACCGCCATCGCGGCGCGGTAGCGCTCGGCCTTCTCGGTCTTGGTGTCGGCCTCCTGACGTTGCTCGCTTGGCCGCGTCAAGCCGGCGCGTAACTGTAGCGTGTCAGGTAATCCGCCGCGGTCAGGAAGAACAGGATCCATAGCCAGAAGAAGCCGGCTCCGGCGAACACCCAGAACAAGGAAGCGCCGCGGTCGAGCTCCATGAATACGGCGAGGACGATCAGCGCCATCACCGCGGCCACCAGCCCGTGCACAACGGGCGCCAGCGAGCCGAGATTGGCAAAAGCAAGGCCAATATTGCCCGCCAACATCATAAGCAGCGTAAGCCAGAGGACGACAAGGCGAACGGGGGGCCGGCGCACCTACAGGCTCCGTCCCGGTAGGTAGATCAGCCCGAATAGGAAGATCCAGACGATATCGACAAAATGCCAGTAGAGGCTGACGACGCGGATCGGCGCGTGATAGGCGAGAGAGAATTCGCTGCGATTGGCCCGGCAGGCGACGTATGCGACCGCCGCGATCCCGACCAGCAGATGGAGGGCATGAATGCCGGTCATCAGCCAGTAAAGGAAATAGAACACTTCGCCCACCCGTGTCTGGCTGATGTCCAGCGCAAAGGACGGGCCGGGCCACAAGTGTTCGCCGATCTCCTGCGCGTACTCGACCCCTTTGAGAATGATGAAGATAACGCCGAGTCCGGCCACCAGCCACATCAGCTGACCGCTCGGCCGGATCGCGCCGGCGCGAGCGGCGAGCGAGGCCCAGGACATAAAGAAGCTCGAGGTCAGCAGCACCGCGGTGTTGACGCTGCCGATGACAAGCTTGGTGTGGCGCGCCGCCTCGGCCACCCCGGCTGGATGCAGGTAGCGATAGAAGCTGTAGGCGGCGAACAGCCCGCCGAGAAACAGCACCTCAGTCGCGATAAAACCCCAGATGCCGAGCTCGGCCGTTTCGCTCTGATGCGCGAGGTCGACATATTGCGGCTGCAGCACGCTATACGACATGCCTATGCCGCCGGTTCGGGATAGTCGTAGGGCGGACCGGTAACGATTGGGGTGCGGACGAAATTCTCGGTTGGCGGAGGTGACGGGGTCTGCCACTCGAGCCCAGTCGCCCGCCACGGATTGGCCGGCGCGCGCTCGCCGCGTTTGAGAGACCAAGCCAAATAGAACAGCGGCAACAGATAGGCGGCGGCAAGAATCGACGAGCCGGCCGAGCTCAGCACGTTCCAAACCTGAAACGCGGGCGGATAGGAATAATAACGCCGCGGCATGCCGAGATAGCCGAGGATGAATTGCGGAAAGAAAGTCAGGTTGAAACCGAAAAAGATCAGCACCGCAGCAAACCGTGCCCAGCTTTCCGGGTAAAGGCGGCCGGTGATCTTTGGCCACCAATAGTGCAGCGCAGCGAAATAGGCGCTGACCATCCCGCCGACCATGATGTAGTGGAAATGGGCGACGACGAAATAGGTCGCCGTCGCGTGCACGTCAAAGGCCAGGGTCGCAAGGAACAGCCCGGTCAGTCCGCCGATCGTGAACAACAGGATGAAGCCGAGCGCATAAATCATCGGCGCCTCGAACGAGATCGTGCCTTTGTGCAAGGTCGCCAGCCAGTTGAACACCTTGATCGCGGAAGGCACCGCGACGATGAAACTGAGAAACGAGAAGACCAGCGCCGCATAGACGCTCTCGCCGGCAACGAACATGTGATGGCCCCAGACGAGAAAGCCGATCACTGCGATCGCCACCGACGACCAGGCGATGAACTCGTAACCGAAGATTCGGTTACGAGAGAAGACCGGAATGATCTCGCTGACGACCCCCATTCCCGGCAAGATCATTATGTAGACCGCCGGGTGCGAGTAGAACCAGAACATGTGCTGGAACAACAAGGGGTCCCCGCCATGGGTCGGGTCGAAGACGCCGATGCCCCACAGGTGCTCGGCAGCTACTAAGAGCAAGGTGATGGCCAACACTGGGGTCGCCAGCATCAGGATCACCGAGGTCGCGTAGGTCGACCAGCAGAAAATCGGCAAGCGATACCAGGTCAGCCCGGGCGCTCGCAGGCGGTGGATCGTCACGACAAAATTGAGCCCGGTCAGGATCGAGGAGAAACCGTTGACGAAGATGCCGAGCAAGACAACGACGAGGGCGCCGCTCGCATAGCCGCTCGACAATGGCTCGTAGAAAGTCCAGCCAGTGTCGACGCTGCCGCCGATCAGCCCGGCCAACACGATTAGTCCCGACGCGACAAACAGGTACCAGCTCAACAGATTGAGCCGCGGAAAAGCAAGGTCGCGCGCTCCCAGCATCAGCGGCAGCATGAAATTGCCGAAGGTCGTCGGGATCGACGGGACCAGGAACAGCCACACCATCACGACGCCGTGCAGGGTGAAAGTACGGTTGTAGGTCTCGGCATCCAGCAAGGTGCCTTGTGGTGTCAGCAGGTTGAGCCTGATCAGCCCGGCCGCCGCACCGCCGATGAAGAAAAAGATCGTGATCGAGATCGCATAGAGCACCGCTATGCGTTTGTGGTCGCGGGTCAGCAGCCACGAGGCGAGGGAGGTGCCGTCGGTCAGATAGCTGTCGTTCCTGGCGGGCACGACCTCGGCAATCGTTGCGGCGGTCATTGGTGCACGTCTCCGGCGGCCAGTGATTTTATGTAGGCCACCAGCGATGCGACCTGTTCCTCGTCGATCTGGCCGGCAAAGGAGGGCATGATCGCGGCGTATCCGGCCGGCGGCCGCTTCTGCGGCTCGAGAATCGCATCACGAATGAAGCCGTCATCGGCAATCGCGGTTCCGCCGCTGCGCAATGCCACCGAGCGGCCGTAGAGCCCGGCCAGCGACGGCGTATGGACATGAGCCCCTTCACCATGGCATCCCGAGCAGCCGAGGCGGCGATAAAGGGCACCCCCCTCAGCGGCCAATGTGCCGCCGGTCGCATTGGCGGCGAGCCATTGCTGGAATTCACCCGCGGCCAAGACGGTCACGCTGCCCCCCATCTCGGCATGCTCAGTGCCGCAGAATTGCGAGCAAAACAGGTGGTAGGTGCCGGTCCGGCTCGGGTTGAACCAAAGGCTGACGTACCGACCCGGCACCACGTCCTGCTTGAGCCGGAAGGCCGGCACGAAAAAACCGTGGATCACGTCCTGCGAGGTCATTACCAGGCGCACCGGGCGGTCGACCGCCACATGCAGCGCGTTGATCTCGCGCTGGCCCCCCGAATGCTCGACCTTCCACATCCACTGCTTGCCGACGACGAAGATATCGCCGGCACCGGCGGGCGGGTGGTGCTCGCGCAGATAGAGATCGGCGCCCCACGCGTAGAGGCCGATAAAAATCACCAGGGATGCCGAGGTCCAGCCGATCTCCCAATGCCAGGACTTCCCCGCGCGATGGCCGCGATCGGCGGTGGTGCCTCTGCGATAGCGGGTGCAGAACCGCAGCATCAGCAGCACGACCAGCGCCAGCACCGCGACGCTGATCGCCAACAGCGCTGCGAACAGGATATCGAATTCGTTTGCGACGGTGCTGGCGCTCGCGGGCAGAAACGGTATACCGCCCATCACGCCGCCCGCCGCGTCGCCAGCGCGATTACGCCGCCGACCGCCAGCACGGTCGTCACCCCGACGATTTCGAGCAGCCGGCCAATGGCGAGATTGTATTGACCGGTCTTCGGGTCGTAGCAGTAGCAGAACAGCAACGCCTGCTCGGCCGGAGCTGCGATCCGGCGCCCCGCAGCCTCGATCAGCGCCAACCGCAGGTCGAGCGGCCGCCAGTCGAGACCCAAGCAGATAGCGCGATACCGTACCATCCGGTGTGGCGACGACGAAGCCAGCCGGGTGGGCATACTGGCCGGTCGCGGGGTCACGCCGATATGGGAAGCCGGCCACGTCGGCAACCCGGCGGATTTCGGCCTCGTCGCCGGTTAGCACGCTTCATCCCCGAGCGATCGGCGTCGTGCGCATGGGCGAAGGCGGTCGCCTGTTGCGGCGTCGTTGCCGGGTCGATGTCGATCGCGACGAGCCGGTAGTCGCGTTCGGGTCTCAACGGGAGCGCGGCGAGCGGCTCAGTGACTTGGTCGAGCATGACCCCGCACAAGGTCGTGCACCGGGCATATTCGAAATCGAGCAATACTGGAGGGCCGCCGAATAGGTCGCCGAGCCGCAGTGGGCTGCCGTCCGAGGCACGTAGTCGAACATCGAGTGGCAACTTGGCGCCGGGATGCTGCGCGAACGCAAAATCGGCGAATGCGGTTGCCGGGATGCTTGATCGCGGTGCCCCTGCGGCCGGCGATACAGCGAGCACGGCCAGAGCCAGAAGGAAGGCGCGGGGCGTCACTCGGCGTCCCTCGGCCAGTCTGTGATGCCTGCGGCGGCGACATCGCGCATCGCCTCGTCGATCGGGATGCGCACGATGCGCCGCTGCTTGTCGACCCAGCCGTAGCCGGCGAGCTGCCGTTCTTCCGCAGCGCGATAGGCGGCAAGATCGGCCGCCGGATCGATCTGCAGGCGCGGCGGGCGGTCGCGCCGCGCGGCGCGGCGCTTGGCCCGTGCAGCGCATTCGGATAAACGAAACTCAACACGACGGACGACAGCACGACAAACGCCACAACGCCGGCTGCGAGGATGGCGATCAGCCAGAGCGGCGCGTCGCGGCGCTCGACGGCAACATCTTCGTTGTGAACGGAGGTGTCGGACACGACGCCGCGCTACGGCGATGAAGTGGCGGGGCCGAGTTGGCGTCCGATGACGAACAGGACGCATCCGCCGATCGCGACGAATGCGAGTGGCTCGGTCCAGCTGAACGGCCGGCTGAAATCCGGGACCGTCAGCCACCAGGTCTCGCCCAGATGTGCTGCCACGACCGCCAGTGCCGCAGCGAGCACCGCGACCGGTGAGTGGCGCAGGGGCTGCCACAACAGGATCAAGAACGGCGCCGCGAATTCGGCCGACACGACCAGCAGAACGAGGACAAACCAGCCGCCCGCGATGCGGCGTAGATACCAGTGGATCTCGCCGGCGAGATCGGATTCCCAGATCACGATCAGCTGGACCGTCGACAAATAGGCCCACAACATGATCAGCGCGAGCATAATGCGAGCGAGTGTATCGAGCCGCTCGCCGGCCGGCGCCGCGGCGGATGGCAATCGCCGTTGCGACGGCGATCGCGCTCAATACCCAGCCTGCGGTGACCAGGAGGCCGAAGATCGTCGACGTCCACCGCGGCTCCAGGGTCATGACCCAGTCGAAGGCCGCCAGGGTGGTCGTCGCAAAGAGCACGATCAGGGCAGGCCAGGCCAAACCCGGCGGCAACTGCCCGTTAGGCCGCCGCCACCGCTCTGCGCCAAAGGCAATCGCGTTCCACAGAGCGATATAGAGAACCGCCCGCGCGGCGAAAAACGGGAAGTAGAGCCAGCCAGGGCTAGTCCCGCCGACCCAGGGATAAATCTGCCGTGCGCAGATAAGGATGGGAATCAGGAAAAGCGTCAGGAGCGGTGTCGTCCGCGCCATCGCCGCGGTCGCCGGACGCAGCGTCAGACCCCAACTGCCGCCGGTCAGCCCATGCACCAGAATCGCGAACAACGCGCCGACCGGTAACCCTACCCAGAACAGGTAGGCCGCGAGCCAGGCCTGCGCCGCAGTCGGCCGGTACCAAATCGCGACGACAACAAGCAGCACGCCGGCGGCAGCAGCGGTTGCGAGGCAGATCTCGGGCCGGGTCGGGCGTCTCATTGGAGCGCCTTCGCCCGATCGGCAGGCATCTCGGCGACTGTCCCGGCGCGGGCCCGCTGCAAGGCCCGGATATAGGCGGCAATCGCCCAGCGGTCGGTCGGCGCGACCCGCTCCGCGAACGAGTACATCATGCCGTAGCCACTGGTGATGACATCGTAGTAATGCCGGGTCGGCTCGGCGACGATACGCTGAGAGTCGAGCGGCGGTGGCGCCGGGAAGCCGCGCTCAACGATCATGCCGTGGCCGTCGCCGGTGCCGCCGTGGCACGGCGCGCAGTCGATGCCATAGCGCTCACGACCGCGCTGCAGCAGTGCCAGTGACAATTCCGGTGGCGGCTCGGGAGTCTCGCGCGCCACCATGCCGTCCGGCGGAGTCAGTGGCCATTCGAGGCCGTTGGGCGGCTTTTCGGCGACGTGCCAGGTCTTGTCCTTGGGCTGGATCGACATGTCGTTGTCGCAGCCCGCCAGCACCAACTCAGCGGCGATCATGGCTGCCAATAGACGACATTGCATGGCGCGAATTCCTCGATCACGGAGCGGATGCGCGCCGGATCGAATTGCGGGTCGGCTTGGTCGACAGTCAGCAGAAAGCGATCCTGGCTCGCCCCGGCGAAGCCGGGGAGGGCCATAATGCGCTGATACGGCGAGGGCAGGCCGGCCAGTGCGAAAAAACCGACGAATCCCGCCAGAACGGCGCACAGTACTGCGATTTCGAAGGCGATCGGGATGAATGCCGGCCAGCTCGCCAGAGGACGGCCACCGATATTGATCGGGTAGGAGATCGCAGCGCCGTACCACTGCATGCCGAAGCCGGCGACGAGGCCGAGGATCCCGGCCGCGAACACCACCATCGGCAAGACCGGCCAGGGCCGCGGCAGCACCGCGTCGAGCGCTTCAACCGGGTAGGGCGTGTAGGTTTCGAGCCGGGTGAAGCCGCTGCCGCGCAGCCTCGCCGTGGCCCGCACCAGCGCCGTCTCGTCGGTGAATTCGGCGGCGATGACGCTCATCCGCGCCGTTCCTCCGGCGGCAGGATTTCCTTCAGCTCAAAGACTGCAACAACCGGCACATACCGCACGATCAAGAGGAAGGCAGCGGCGGCCATGCCGGCCGAGCCGAAGAGGGTCAGCCAATCCCACAGGGTGCCGGCATAGTGGCCCCAGGCAGAGGGCAGGAAATCCTCGTAGAGCGAGGACACGACCAGCATGATGCGCTCGAGCCACATGCCGACGATGACGCCGAAGGCGACCCCGCAGACTACCCACGCGTTACGCCGCAAGGACTTCAACCACAGGATCTGGGGAACGAGGACATTGAGAACCACCGCGCCCCAGAACGACCATGCCCAGGTGCCGGTGAACCGGTGCAACGCGGTCGCGCGCTCGAACCGGTCGTCGCCGTAGAACGGCAATAGCGCATCGACGAGGTAGGCGTAGGCGAGCAAGAGACTGCACAGCAACAAGAACGTGATCATCAGATCGAGGTGCCGCGCGGTGATGTATGCTTCGAGCCGGTAGAGCCGGCGCAGAGGAATGACCAGCAACAGAACCGTCGCGAAGCCCGACAGCACCGCGCCGAACACGAAAAACGGCGAGAACTGCGTCGAGTGCCACCCAGGCAGCAATCCGCCGGAGAAATCCAGCCCCACGATCGAATGCACTGAGATCACCAAAGGCGCCATCAACGACGCCAACAGGCCATAGGCGGTCCTGTGCAGCCGCCACTGCCGATAGGATCCGGTCCAGCCGAGCGCCAATATGCCGTAGACGAGCCGGCGCCGCGGCGTCACGGCGCGGTCGCGCACGAGTGCAACATCGGGCAGCAGGCCGAGATACCAGAACAGGATCGACGAGATCACATAGGTCAAGATCGCGAAGAAATCCCACAGCAGCGGGCTGCGGAATTGCGGCCATAGCCCCATCGTGTTGGGAATTGGAAAGAGCCAATAGAAGAAACTCGGCCGGCCGAGATGCAGGATCGGCATGATCGCTGCTGCCGCGGCGGCGCAAAGGGTCATGCTCTCGGCGATGCGGTTGACCGCCGAGCGCCATTCCGATTGGGTCAGGTAGAACAGCGCCGAAATGATCGTGCCGCCGCTGGCTATGCCGATCCACCAGACGTAATTGGCGATCGCAAAGCCCCAGGCGACCGGGATGTCGATCCCCCAGATCCCGACCCCGGCGATGAACAGCCATTCGACGGCGAGAACGAAGACGCCGGTCAGCGCCACAGCGAGGGTGAACCCACCCCACCACCACACGACGCGCTCCGGTCGCAATGTCTGATCCGCGACCGTCGCGCTGATCGTCGCCAGATTCTGCCCCGGCTGCATCACCGGCGCTGTCGCGGGTTCGGCCCAATCGGCGCTGACGAGCACCATTTCAGGCTTCGTCGATCTCAGGGTTGCGGTTGAAGAGCCGCGTCGCATAGGTCGTGCGCGGGCGCGTGTTCAACTCTTCGAGCAGGGCGTAATCGAGCGGGCTCGCCTTGCGCGACCGCACGGCGCTTTCCGGGTCGTTTCGATCGCCGAATACGATCGCCTGGGTCGGGCAGGCCTGCTGGCAGGCGGTCTTGATCTCGCCGTCGCGGATCGGCCGATCTTCGCGATCGGCCACGATCTTGGTTTCGCGGATACGCTGGATGCAGTAGGTGCATTTTTCCATGACCCCGCGGCCGCGGACGGTAACATCGGGGTTCCATGACATCGCCGGGCGGCCTTCGCGGCCGGCAAAATCGTAGAAATTGAAGCGGCGGACCTTGTACGGGCAGTTGTTCGAGCAAAACCGCGTGCCGACGCATCGGTTGTAGACCATGACGTTGAGCCCGTCGGAATCGTGCACCGTGGCGCCGACCGGGCATACCACCTCGCACGGCGCATCCTCGCAATGCATGCAGGGCACCGGCTGGAACAGGATCTCCGGATCGGCGGATGCGCCGCCCCAATACCGGTCGATGCGGATCCAGTGCGGCGAGCTCACGCACCAGTTCCGGCGTCGCCTGCGCCGGCTGCGCTGCACGCCAGGTGATGTGATAGCGAATGGCACAAACCTGCCCGCGGGACTGGAAAAAGATGCGGCGGGGGTTGACGGAAAACCCGGATGTGACAAGACGCGGCAAGATCTGCTGCTCGACCGCTGCGCCGGTCTCAAAGGCGATCCGGAGCTCGGCACGGCGCTCTCGCTCGACACGTTTTTCGACCCATTTGAGACACCACAGAACGAACAAGGCGAGAGCCATCGCGGCGAGACCCAGGCCGAGTTGGCCGCCGCCAAAGCACAAGCCCATCACGGTGACGAACCACAACGTTGCCGCTGTGGTGACTCCCTGCACGAGGTCGTTGCGCCGCACAATAGCGCCGGCGCCAATGAACCCCATCCCCGATAAGATACCGAGCGGCAAGCGCATCAGATCGAGCGTGACGAACGAGCCGGCTGACTTGCCGGCAATTGGCAGCAGCAGATTGACCTGGATCATGCTGATTGCGGCGGCCAGCGCGACGAGCATCGTTGTCCGCAAGCCCACCGGCCGATTGTGCTCGCCGCGATTGAGGCCGATTGCGGCGCTCGCAATCGCGGTCAGCGCCAAGCGCAGCGCGATTGAGGACCACTCGATATGGGCCGGCATATCGGCTCTCCCCTGGCTACCCTCCGCCGCGTTGCAGCACCGCCCCGCAAAGCCCCAGCGCGGTATTAATCAGAGCTAAGTGGCTGAGGGCCTGCGGGAAATTCCCAAGCATCCGCTGTCGCGCCG
Source organism: uncultured Alphaproteobacteria bacterium (assembly GCA_963698995.1). Lineage (GTDB taxonomy): Bacteria > Pseudomonadota > Alphaproteobacteria > ATCC43930 > CGMCC-115725 > AP-15. The sequence goes on from CAVOTD010000031.1 coordinate 30,622, forward strand.
TGTCCCATTCCTCGGAGAGCAGCCCGACATCGTTGCATAACGCCAGCACACGCTCGAAATATGCCCGCGCCTCCGCGCTGCGTCCTTGCATGTGGAGACAATCGGCAAGCCAGCAGGTGCAGGCGATGAAGGCGCCTTCGGCGGGGCCGTTCGCTCTGGACCAGCGGCGGACCAGCCAATCCTCGACGAGTTCGCCTTCGATGGCAGCGATCGTGCCGATGATCCGCGGATCATCGATGGGCAAAAACCCAACCAGCGGCAAAAGCAGCAAGCTTGCGTCGAGCGTCTCCGACCCGAACGATTGGACGAAACTGTTGCGCGCTGGGCTGAACCCGTCGCGGCAGATCCGCCTATGGATCGTTTCTCGCAAGCTTTCGAGCTGGCGCCGACGCGCGGTGTCAATGTGCGCGAGCTTCAGGAAGCGATCGATCCCGACCCACGCCATCACCTTCGAATGGGTGAAATGTTGCGGGGGCCCCCGGGTCTCCCAGATCCCTTGGTCGGGACGCTCCCACACTCTTTCCAGATGGGCGCTGATGGCTTGTTCAATAGCAATATCCCACGGCCGACCATCGAGACCGACCTGAGCGCAAAGATGCAGCGAGTTCGAGCACCTCGCCGTAGATGTCGAGCTGAAACTGGTCTACTGCCGGATTACCGACCCGCACGGGACTTGCGCCATCATACCCCTGAAGCCACGGCAGATCGTACTGGCCGATATGGCGCGATCCATCAACGCGATACATTGTCCGCAGATGCTCTGGTGCGCCTGCGGCGGCCCGCAGCAGCCAGTCGCGCCATGCGCGTGCCTCCTCCCGGTACCCTGCATTGAGAAAAGCCGACAGAGCAAAAGTCGAATCACGCAACCAGGTGTAGCGATAATCCCAATTGCGCTTACCCCCCGGCACCTCGGGCAGTGACGTCGTCGGCGCCGCGACGATACCGCCGGTCTCGCGATCCGTCAGCGCCTGCAGCGTGATCAGGGAGCGCTTGACCGCACCGGGCCAATCGGTCGGGGCGGTGAACCGCGCCGCCCATTGCGTCCAGTATTTCCGGGTCAACTCTACGACGGCCGCGAGGTCGATCCCGGATGGTTCGGGCTCGTGCGACAGGCCATATTGTAATGTGAAGGTGACACTCTCGCCGGCGGTGATCGTGAATTCGGCCACGATCCGCTCGGCGATGCAGGCGATGTCGATCGGCGAGCGGAACACCACCAAGTCCGGGCCCACGACGCCGCGCGCGACGCGCGGCTCGACCCGCAGCCAGGGCGGGATATTGCCGTAGTCGAAGCGCAACGCCAGATCGAGCACCATCTCTATCTCGCCTGCCTCGCCGGTAACCTTGCGGATCACCGCCCGATGCTTCGTGCCGATCGGCATCAGATCGGTGATGCAGACAACTCCGCTCTCGGTTTCGTAGCGAGTTTCAAGGATTAGCGTATCGCCAAGGTAGCGCCGGAAGTTGCGGTGCGGTTCGTGACGAGGGGCGATCTTCCAGCGCCCATGGCGTTCGTCACCGAGTAGAGCCGCGAACCACGCATCGCTGTCGAAATGCGGCCAGCACAGCCAGTCGATTGCGCCGTCGCGTGCCACCAAAGCGGCACTGCGGCGGTCGCCGATCAACGCGTAGTCCTCGATCCGTTTGCTCACCGTTCCGTCGTTCCGCCGGCTCGGAACCGCTCCAACCGACGCAACGTTAAACGGAATAACGGGCCAATGGTTTCGTCTGGCCTCCCGATCGAACCTCACGCCAAGGATGGGAACCCATGTCCAAGACCGTCGGCGACTTCTTTATCGAGCGCCTGCATCAGTGGGGCGTGCGAAGGATCTATGGCTATCCCGGCGATGGCATCAATGGCGTGTTCGGGGCGTTGCAGCGCGCCGAGGGCAAGATCGAGTTCATCCAGGTTCGGCACGAGGAGATGGCCGCTTTCATGGCGTCGGCGCACGCCAAGTTCACCGGCGAACTCGGCGTCTGCATCGCAACTTCGGGGCCTGGTGCGGCGCATCTCGTCACCGGACTCTACGACGCGCGGCTGGATCACATGCCGGTGCTGGCGATTACCGGCCAGCAGGCACGGATGGCGATAGGCGGACACTACCAGCAAGAGGTCGATCTGCCGGCGATGTTCAAGGACGTCGCCGGCGCCTTCGTACACACCGCGACCATGCCGGCACAGGTGCGCCACCTGACCGACCGTGCGGTCCGCATCGCCATCGCCGAGCGCCGGGTGACGGCGATGGTTTTCCCCAACGATCTGCAGGATCTCGAATACGAAGAGCCGCCGCGGGCGCACGGCACCTTGCATTCGGGAATTGGCTACAAGGCGCCCAGGATCGTCCCTTACGAGCAGGACCTGCAGCAGGCCGCCGAGGTGCTTAATGCCGGCAAAAAGGTCGCGATCCTGGTCGGCGCCGGCGCGCTGCACGCCACCGACGAGGTCATCGCCGTGGCCGACCGGCTCGGGGCCGGGTGTCGCCAAGGCGCTGCTCGGCAAGGCTGCGCTGCCCGACGATCTGCCTTGGGTGACCGGCTCGATCGGCCTGCTCGGCACCAAGCCCTCGCTACGATCTGATGACCGAGTGCGACACCTTGCTGATGATCGGCTCGGGCTTTCCTTATTCGGAATTCCTGCCCAAGGAGGGTCAGGCGCGGGCGGTGCAGATCGACATCGCGCCGGAAATGCTGAGCCTGCGCTATCCGATGGAAGTGAACCTGGTCGGCGATGCGGCGGAGACGCTGCGGGCGTTGCTGCCGCTGCTGCATGAACGCAGGGACCATGCTTGGCGCAAGCGCATCGAGGGCTGGACCGCGAAATGGTGGAAGACGCTCGAAGAGCGCGCAATGCAGCCGGCCAACCCGATCAACCCGCAGCGCGTTGCGTGGGAATTGTCGCCGCGCCTCCCCGAGCGGGCAATCATCACCAGTGATTCCGGCTCCTGCGCCAACTGGTATGCGCGCGACCTGAAGATCAGGCGCGGCATGATGTGCTCGCTGTCGGGCGGTCTCGCCTCGATGGGTGCCGCAGTGCCCTACGCGATTGCCGCCAAGTTCGCCCATCCCGACCGGCCGGTCATTGCGCTGGTCGGCGACGGCGCCATGCAGATGAACAACATGGCCGAGCTGATCACCGTCGCCAAATATTGGCGGCAATGGAAAACCCCGCGCTGGGTCTGCGGCGTCTTTAATAACGAGGACCTCAACCAGGTCACCTGGGAGCAGCGGGTTATGGAGGGCGACCCGAAATTCAACGCGTCGCAGCGCATCCCCAATGTGCCCTATCACAAATTCGCCGAGCTGATCGGGCTGAAGGGCATCTTTGTCGACAATCCCGATCGGGTCGGTCCGGCCTGGGAGGAGGCGCTCGCCGCCGATCGGCCGGTGGTCGTCGAGTTCAAGACCGATCCCGAGGTGCCGCCGCTGCCGCCGCACATCACGCTGAAGCAGGCCAAGGCTTTTGCCGAGGCGTTGATCAAGGGTGACCCGGAGGAAGGCGGGGTCATAGCCGGCACCGCGCGCCAGGTGCTCTCGTCGATCCTGCCCGGAAAATCAGGACAGTGATGGCGTGCGAAGCACCTCTCGGGCGGGTTTCGGCGGCGGCTTACGAAATCCCGACCGACGCGCCCGAGGCAGACGGCACGCTCGAATGGGACAGCACCGTATTGGTGCTAGTCGAGATCGAGGCAGGCGGCGAGACCGGGCTAGGCTACACCTATAGTGACGCCGCGATTGTCGCATTGATCGAACGGAAGCTCGCATCGCTGATTGCTGGGCATTCGGCACTCGACATTGGAGGCGCCAACGTCGCGCTCTGGCGCAGCATCCGCAATCTCGGTCGCTCCGGACTGGTCGCGACCGCGATATCGGCAATCGATGCAGCGCTATGGGATTTGAAAGCCAAGCTTCTCGGGGTTTCTGCAGCCGCGCTTCTCGGGCGCCGCCGCAACACGGTGCCGATCTACGGCAGCGGGGGGTTCACCTGCTACGCCGACGCGCGGCTGCGCGAGCAACTTGCGGGTTGGGTCGAGAATGATGGCTGTCGCTGGGTCAAAATGAAAATCGGCAGCGACCCGGCGCGCGACCCGCAACGCGTGGCCGGCGCGCGCGACGCGATCAGGGATGCCGGTCTGTTCGTCGATGCAAATGGCGCGCTCGCGGCGAAACACGCGCTGGTGTTGGCCGAGCGCATTGCCGAACACGAGGTTACGTGGTTCGAGGAACCGGTCAGTTCCGACGATGTCGACGGGCTCGCACTGATGCGGGCCCGCGCACCGGCCGGGATGGACATCGCCGCCGGGGAGTATGGCTACAATCTCGATGATTTCCGTCGCCTCCTCGCCCAGCCATCCGTGGATGTCCTGCAGGCCGACGCGACACGCTGCGGCGGCATCTCCGGTTTTCTGCAGGTTGCCGCATTGTGCGAGGCGCAACATATCGATCTGTCGGGTCATTGCGCGCCGGCCTTACATTTGTCGGTCGCATGCGCGGTGCCGCGGCTGCGGCACCTCGAATGGTTCCACGATCATGTCCGCATAGAGCAGATGCTGTTCGACGGAGCACCGACACCCCGCGATGGCGAGATCGCCCCCGATCTTTCGCGCCCAGGCCTCGGTCTCGTCTTCAAGGAGCGGGACGCAGAGCGCTACCGCATCGGGTGAGCCAAGGTGGCGTACACCGGCACATCGACTGGGTTCGGGTTTCTGGCGCTTGCCGCGCTAGGTGCGGTTGTCGTGCTGGGGAGCGCGCAGCGCCGTCATCTGAGCCGCCGCTCGCTTTCGCCGCCCGCGACCACGCCGGCGCGGCAACAGGCGGCGCGGCAGCTCAATCGCGCTTCAGCGTTATTGGCTGGCGCGGCCTTGGCGGATAGCGCGGTCGAGCACTACCGCGGATCGTTTCACAACAAGGTGATGTACCTGCCGCTCGGCATCGCATCGCAGGCAGTCTTTGCCAGCCTGCACGGGACAGTTGATCAAGGTCCCGATTCCCGGCGGGAGGCAAGCCACTGGCTGGCAGTAGTTAATGGCATAGCCGGTCTCGGCTTTCACTTTTACAATATTGCAAAGCGCCCGGGCGGCGTCAGCTGGATAAATTTGTTCTACGCTGCTCCATTTGGCGCTCCGGCGGCACTGTCGTTGGGCGGGATGCTCGGCCTATTGGCAGAGCGATTGCGGGCGGGCGGAACGACAATTGGTGGTGTCACGCCGGGCCGCTTTGTAGCTTGGTTAACCGCCGCAGGACTCCTTGGCACCGCCGGCGAGGCCGGCCTACTACATTTCCGGGGCGCTTTTCACAACCCCGCGATGGTGATCCCGATCACCGCACCGCCCATTGCCTCAGTGCTGCTGATCCGGATTACTACGTCGTCTTCGCATTCCTTGGCGGCCGCTCGATGGTGGCTGCGGCTGCTGATCGCCGTCGGCTTCGTCGGCTCGGCCTTCCACGCCTATGGCATCCAACGAAACATGGGCGGCTGGCGTAATTGGTCGCAGAACCTGCTGAATGGCCCCCCCTTACCGGCGCCTCCGGCATTTACCGCATTGGCGATGTCCGGGCTCGCCGCGTTGAGCTTGATCGAGGCAGAAGCGCAATGAGCGAGCGCTATCCCGGCTACGATGTGCTGGCCAAACGGCACAGCCTGTCCTGGAACGAGCAGACCCGGCGGGTTATCGACCAGCGGCTTGCTTTGCCGCGTGAGCCGCGCTTTCTCGACGGCGATGACTGGCAGACCCTCGTAGCAATCTGCGATCGCATCGTGCCGCAGCCGCAGACGCGTCCGCCGGTGCCGCTCGCGGCGATGGTCGACGCCAAATTGTTTGAGGATCGCGGCGACGGCTATCGTGACCACCGGCTGCCGCCGCTCCGCACGGCGTGGCCATATGGGTTGCGCGCAATCGATGAGGAGGCGCGGCGCCGTCACGGCGTGCGCTTTCACAGGCTCGAGACAGCAGAGCAGGATGCCCTCCTTCGCGCAGCGCAGCAGGGCGCGCTCGATGACGCGGCCTGGAACGGCATGGACTGCGCGATCTTCTTCGCCAAACGCCTGTTGCCGGACATCGTCACGGCCTATTACGCCCATCCGATCGCGTGGAACGAGATCGGCTTCGGCGGCCCGGCGAGCCCGCGGGGCTATGTGCGGATGGATTTCGATCGCCGCGATCCTTGGGAAGCGGCCGAGGCCCGGCCCGGCCACGAGGACGAGGCCGCCCGAGAAAATGCCCGTGTCGGATGATCCGCAAAGAGTGCCGCGCGGCAAGAATGGCCGCGCGCCCGACCCTTTTCGCGTCGGCGGCTGGGTGCCGATGCGCGAATATCGCGAGGACGAAGAGGTGGATTTCGCCATCGTCGGCACCGGCGCCGGCGGCGGCACGCTCGCTTGCCGCTTGGCCGAGGCCGGGTTCTCGGTCGTCGGCTTCGACGCCGGGCCCTGGTGGCGCCCGCTCGAGGATTTCGCTTCGGACGAAGCACATCAGCAGAAGCTCTATTGGACCGGCGAGCGCATTTGCGACGGCGCCGACCCGCTGGTGCTCGGCGCCAACAACTCCGGCCGTTCGGTCGGCGGCAGTACGGTACATTTCGCGATGGTGTCATTGCGCTTCCGTCCGGAGTGGTTCAAATCGCGCAGCCTGCTCGGCTACGGCGCGGACTGGCCGCTCGATTGGCGCGAGATGTGGCGTTACTACAGCGAGGTCGAGCAGGCGCTGAAGATCTCCGGTCCGGTACGCTATCCCTGGGGGCCGCATCGGCCGCGCTATCCCTATCGGCCGCACGAGCTGAATGCCGCCGCCCTGGTATTGGCCAGAGGCGCCGAGGCGATGGGGATTGCCTGGGCGCCGACGCCGCTCGCCACGGTCTCGGCGCCGCGCGGCCGCTCGCCGCCTTGCGTCTATCGCGGCTTCTGTCAGTCGGGCTGCTCGACCAACGCCAAGCAGAGTGCGCTGATCACTTGGATTCCGCGTGCCATCTCTGCCGGCGCCGAGATTCGCGATCTGGCGATGGTCGGCCGCGTCGAAACCGACCCAAATACTGGTCTGGCGACCGGCGTGCATTATTGTCGTGAGGGCAAATGGCGATTTCAGCGGGCGCGCAATGTCGTGGTTGCCGGCTATGCAATCGAGACGCCGCGGCTGTTGCTGAACTCTGCCGATCGCCGTCACCCCGACGGCCTCGGCAATAGCTCCGGCCTCGTCGGACGCTATCTGATGGTGCAGGCCAACCAGGCGGTCTACGGCACGATGGACGAAGAAATCCGCTGGTACAAGGGCCCGCCGTCACTCAGCATCACCGAGCACTGGAACTATATCGACACCGGCAAGGATTTTTTCGGCGGCTATTGCTACATGAGCCAGGGACCGCTGCCGGTCGCCTGGTCCGGCATAGTCGCCGGGGCCCGTGGACTGTGGGGTCAGCGGCTCCGTGACGAGATGGAGAACTATAATCACCAAGCTGGACTCAAGATCGTTGGCGAGGTCCTGCCTGACGAGCGCAATCAAGTCACCCTCGCCGACGAGACTGATGAGTTTGGCTTGCAGATGGCACGTGTGACATTTTCTTATGGCGAGAACGACAGGAAATTGATTGGCCATGCCATGAGGTGGATGCGCGACAGCCTCGCGGCCGCCGGCGTCCACGAGCTTTGGGACGAGAACGACGATACCTGCCATCTCAACGGCACCGCTCGTATGGGCGACGACCCGAGTAAGAGCATCGTCAATGCCGATTGCCGCAGCTGGGATATCCCAAACCTGTGGATATGCGATGGGTCGGTCTTTCCAACCGTTGGCGGCGTCAACCCTTCGCTGACGATCCAGGCAATCGCATGCCGGACTGCGGACCGGATCCGCGCTCTGGCCGCTAGAGGTGACCTTTGATTTGTCACGCGCGAAGGGCGCTGGTGGTGGTCTGCGGCGGTAAAGCAAGCCTGGCGTCGGCCGCCTCCCCATCGCCTCTGCGCTATGGTCCTGCAGCTTATGGTACGCCATTTTCGCCGAGCACTCCGTTCGCATAGGACAGGGCCGTATTGTTGCTCGCGTCGGAATATGCCTGCGACTGGTCGAAGCGCAGAAAAAGGCCACATGTTCGGTGCTGATGCCGAGAAAGTCCTCGATCTTGCGGCTCTCGCGCGGCTGAAACCCGAAATTCTCTTCATCCGGCGTTGCTCCTCAATTTCTGCTTTTGGCACTGACCGGCGGCGCTCGCCGTCCACCGGCATTTCCGCTGTTGAAGGGAGACCGGCGCTGCTTTGACGGCGGCAGGTCTTCTCAGGTTGACCCAATCCGGACATTTTATTGTGGGTTACGCACCGGCTCGCCCGCCGCCCGGAACGAGACTGCGGCGCAGCAGGCAGGGTCCGTGCGCCGCCGCACCGGATTCCCGGGCCAAAAACCGCCTGCAAACCGGCATGTGTGCGCCTCGTTTGGGGATCAAGGTCTATAACGATGGATGTTCAGGTGATGAGGGTATTCCGTCGCCGCTGAGCGTCGTGCGGCTTGGCGCGAGCAGTCATTGGTCATTCAAGATGGTATCCCGGACATCTCTCTTGGCCGACGAGCGCCGCCCTGTCAAACCCCGCGAGGCCGGTCCAGTTCCAACGATCAGCGCGATCGGATCAGTATCGATCGGACCCGTTGCTGACCGGTAGCGCGCCGGTGCTTGCTTAGGTCTCACGCCCCTTCGGGACGCGCGCCGCCATCTCGAGCTAATCCGGAGAGTTTGTGTGTGGGAGGTTCGGTGCCGAATCGTCGAAGCCGATTTAGCTGAGCTCTAAATAAAAAGGTAGGCACTGGCGCTCACCCTCATGAGTACAGGGAATGTCGGGTTTGAACTACTGGGTGCCCGGCAGCGGGTCTATTTTTTGCCGAGTGTGAACCGCCTCACACCTCCCGATGGATCTCTGAATTATTTCTACTGATGGTCGACTGTGGCGGCCCATCTGCGAGCAGTGGGCTCTACCAGGCTCATTTGGCGGGGATCTCAGATAAGGGCAGTTCAACAAGCCGATCCAGATGATCGATAGGAGCAAGCCATGTGCTCAGTATTACTGCCCCGTCACTATGAAGCACAAAAGCACCCCACGGCGGCGCCTTACTTTATAAGCCTGGGGCTGCGAAGGGAGGTTCCCGAAAGGCGCGAAAGGGGGGCGACATTACGCCGTACCGAGGTGATCATGATGGTTGCCCTAACGGTGCTGGTCTTTCTCGTGAGCGGAGCAATGGCTCAGGTGCCGGAAAAGATCCCGCCCATTTTCTCGAGCGGGCTGCGTGACGTGACACCCGTCCAAACACAGGCCATCGGGAAACTCAGGTAGCGTGGCTCACTCGAATTCCTCTTCGATGCGACGAACCTGACACCGATCGGATCGATTGACAGCGGATCCGACATCCGGCCCTTCCTGGCTAGCGGCATGCCCACGCATGTGACACGTGCGGCCCTTCGCCGTGCTTGGTCGACTGATCCGGGGATCCGCGACTTCGTCGGCCTGTCCGAGAATTCCTGGGACTTCAACGCGCCAGGGGGTGCTCCGGGATTTGGCCCTCTGACAACGGACGGCTCTAGTCGGCTTATCGCGCGGACGATGGAAGAGACAGAGAGCTTCGATCCTGAGCGCCTCGGTGCCGAGCGGTTAACGCACGACCAGCCCCCGGTACTGACTGGTGAAGCCTTACAGGCCAACGGTCCTGGCCAAGTCAAATGAGTGTGCCGATACGCTGGCCCAGATACCGGCCATAGAGAAACTCAGGCAGCGCTCCGCAACCCTACAGCTGGTTCTCGTTCAGCTCGCTGTCAACGCGCCGGGTGGCGACCGATGTTAACCTCATCCGAACACGCCAGAGTTGGCGCTGCCCAGACGCAGTGGATGGCATCAGGGGCTCGAGCGGGAAGGGGAAAATTTCCGCTGCGCTTGCGCTGCGTTGGTTAGGCTGGGACAATTTGAATCGTCATGAGCCGCTTACCGGTTAAATGAGGTCTGGGTGATGGCCAGCAATTACATCGAGCGACCGCCTCTTGCCGTCTCTCGGCATTTGCGCGGCCTAATTATTGTGGCATCGATCTTCGTACTGGATCGTCCAACAATCAACTTCATCCATGACACGGCAATAGCACTGCCTTGCGGTTTGGTCGTGCCCCTCGGCGTCCTCGGAGAGCCAACGCCGTTCATCGTCGCCAGTAGTTTTGTGCTATTATTTTGTGGAATTGTATATTACAATACCGGGTTTTCATTTTCGGAATTTCGAATTCCAGCTCGTGCATTCTTTATCTTCCTCGCAGCGATGGGGTCATGGCTTATCGCGAAGATGCTCGAAATCTCATTCGGACGACCCCGACCCCCCGGTCTTTATCTCGCTGGAGGCATCTATGCATTTCAACCGTTCAAGGCGGCTACGGATTTCGCGTTATTTCCGTCTGAACACGCGGCAGTTGCGAGCGCAATGGCAGCCGCATTTTCTATCTTGATTCCCGCTTATCGTCCAACTTTCTTCTTTTTGGCCATCATCATTTCAATGAGCCGACTTGTAATCGGATTGAATTATCCGGGCGACATACTGGCTGGAATGATCCTTGGCATGATTACCGTCGTCTGGCTGAACGCGATGTTCGATCGCTTCGCCATTGAACTCCGTGCGGACAAACGTCGACCGCGATAAGAAGCTTACCGAGCCACTTGGCGCGTCGACGTCCCTCAACTTGGGCGGGCCACGGTACTTGGACAGCCGGATGATTAAACACCAGTCCTGCCTCCAGCCCATTGTGCGAAGGTTTGTCGGCCCCGCACGAGCGCGGCGCCTTAGCGAGCTTTCAAAGCCGTACGGCGTCCGTCGCGAAAGCGACCTCGACAGGTTCCTGGAAGAAATTAAGGCAACCGCCCCAATTGCTGCAATTACGACAGCGACGATGCAGGCGACCATAAAACTGCGCATCCCAGTCGTCTTGTCCACGATTCATCGGAAGGTAGGATATTCGAAGATCACCGATCAAGCGGAACCCAACGGCAACGGTAGTGCCCAGCCAGCTCCTCTTCCTCGTTGTTGCTGGTTTGAGGGCTTGGTGTCGGGTTATCGTTGGGATGGCCACCGCACTTATGATACGAGGTCGATAGATCGCCTCGTATGCGTTTCATTCTGACCTATCTGATCTGTCTGCGCCATGCTGATCGGGTCGGCTCTCTGCCTTACGCCGGCCGAAGCGCAATTACGCGGGCACGGCGGTCCGATACGCGCGCTCGCGATCTCTGCCGATGGCGCCACGGCACTCTCGGGCAGCTTCGACACCTCAGCGATCCGCTGGTCGCTTCGGCGCAATACCGCCGAGCAGGTGCTGCGCTTTCATGAGGGCGCGGTGAATGCGGTGGCGATCCTTACGGACGGCCGCGCCGTAACCGCCGGCGAGGACGCCCGTATCGCCATCTGGACGCCGGGCAAGACAGGAGCCCGACGCTGTCTCTTGAAGGACACCAGGGGCCGATCGCTGCACTCGCGGTATCGCCTGACGGTGCCACGCTCGCCTCGGCGTCCTGGGATCGTACGATCCGCTTGTGGCCGCTCTCAGGTGGCGCGCCACAGGTGCTGGAGGGCCATCAGCAGAATGTCAACGGGATTGCCTTCACGCGGGATGGTAAAGCGGTGGTAAGCGTCGGATACGATGCAACCGCGCATATCTGGCCGCTGCATGGACGAGGTTCGCCGCTGGTGGCGCCGCTGCCGTCGCCGCTCAATGCAGCGGTGGCTGCACCGGACAGCGAAATCATTGCTGCTGGCGCCGACGGCAAGGTGTACTTTTTGGCGTCGGCTGGTGAGCAGCTTTACGCGGTTGAAGCGTCGTCCACGCCCATCACTTCCCTCGCGATATCAGACAACGGCGAGCGGGTGGCGGCGGCGAGCATCGGAGGTTCGGTCGTCATCATCGATCGGAGGACGCGAACGCTTGCCCGTACGCTGCTGGGGTCTGGTCCGTCGGTCTGGTCGGTCGTGTTCTTTCCCGACAACCGTACGCTGCTGACCGGCGGCGCTGACCGGATGATCCGCCGCTGGGATTCCGACAACCGGCGAGCCGATCGGCACAATCGCGATCGGCGGCTCCGAGGATCCGCTCGCCGCCTATGCTGGCGATCCGGGCGCGCAGGTGTTTCGCGCCTGCGTCGCCTGTCATACGCTCAAGCCTGACCAGGACAACCGCGCCGGCCCGACATTGCACGGCATCTTCGGGCGGCGCATTGCGACCCTGGCGGGCTACAATTTTTCCGAGGCGCTCAAGCGCCTCGACATCGTCTGGACGCCGGAAACGGTGGCGAAGCTGTTCGAGATCGGCCCCGCGACCTACACGCCCGGCACCAAGATGCCCGAGCAGCGCATCGGCGCGCCGGAGGACCGCGACGCCCTCGTCAAGTTTCTTGAACGGGCAACGAAGTAATCAGCTTTCCGGCTTCCTCTCGCGCTCGCGCAAGTAGTCATCGGTCGTGCGCGGCTTCGGCCGCGAGGGCGCGCCGTAGGGGTCAAAGCCCTCCTCGGTAACGACGGCGACGCGGCAATCTTCGCACATCTTGATGACGTCGAGGCGGCTTTGCGAATTCTGGTACATCCAATGCCTGCCTTCGAGCCTGGCGGCGACGCGTTCTATCGAGCTTTTGACGCCGAACGGTTTGCCGCAGCGGATGCAGGGGAACGGCTCCTCTTGCTTGAGCACGCGCGCCGCAATCGCTGCATCGCCGAAGGCGAGACGCGGCGTGAGGCTCATCACTTTCTCCGGGCAGGTCGCCTTGCACAGGCCGCACTGCACGCAAGCATCTTCAGCAAAGCGCAACAGAGGCCGGTCGGGATCATCCGATAGCGCACCGGTCGGGCACGCGGATACACAGGACAGGCACAGCGTGCAGCCCTCGACATTGATTTCGACGGCGCCGAAGGGCGCCCCGGCGGGCAGCGCGATGATGTCGGTGGGCGCCGGGGCTATGCGATGAAGTTCGCGCAGCGCGAATTTCAGCACGTCGCGCTTCGCTCCTACCGGCTCGAAGGTCGCGGGCCGGGATACCGGTTCGCCGGGTTCGATCGCGTGCAGCGCTTCGCCGAGCGCAAACGGATCATCGGTCTCGATCGTCGCGAGGGGTTCGCCCGAGAAACCGAAGCTCGCGAGGATGGGCTCAGCCAGAGCGATCGTATCGTACAAACCGGCAAGGTCATGGCGCGCCTTGGCCCGCAGGATCACGCGCACAGCTGCCGCGCCGTAGGCGAAAGCCGCAGCGATTACTTCGAGGCCGATTTGCGTCACTTCGTTGACGGCGAGCGGCAGGACATTGGCAGGCAATCCGTCGCCGTGACGGGCGAGGGCATCGATCAGCGCACCGCCATGATCCTCATCATGAATAAGAAGAATGGGCAGCGCGCCGCCCGCATCGCGATAGACCGTGAGCAGCGTCCGCAGCTTACGCATCAGTACATCGACGGGCGGCAGCGCATAACCGGCGGCGCCTGTCGGACACGCCGCAGCGCATTGGCCGCAGCCGGCGCAGGTTTCTTCGTCGATTGCTACATGATCGCCGGCCGGCGCAGATGGCGCTGGTCGGGCAAATATCGAGGCAGCGGCGGCAGCCGACGATGTGCGATCGCGAATGAACGCAAAGATCTGCAGTGAATGTGACGTAACGCGGCTTGTCGAAGGTGCCGACGAGATCGCGCGCGCGCAGTACGGCCTTAAGTACGGCGGCGGGATCGCCGAGGATCGGCGCGGAGGTAACCGTCACGGAGGTCCGCGGCCGGGAACAATGGCGGGCCGCCCGAGATGTCGAGCATGATGTCGCAGCGCGACACAGCGCCATCTCGCGCCGGTCCGAAGGTCAGCGCGTCGCGCGAGGAGGGACGCGGCAAGGCGTAATCGTCTACGACGATCTCGAACGCGCCAAGATGGCCCTTGGCCGCGCGGATCGTCCCCTTCACGATCGGAAAGTCGGTGGTGCGCGGCGGCGTCAGATCATCGGGCCGGGTGATCAGCACGGTGATGTCGAGATGTTCCTTGAGCAGGCTCGACGCCTCGATTGCGCGCTCGTCGCGCCCGTAAACGAGAGCAACTCCCGCGCTTTCGAGCGGTACAGAAGGAATGTCCGGCATCGGCGCTGCGGCGGCCGCCAGCAGCGCCGCCATCTTCGGTCCCGCCTTTGCGGCCTCGGCGGACCAGCCGGCGTTTTCGCGTATGTTGACAAAGCTCACATCACCGCTGCCTTCGGCGGCGATCTCGCGGAACAGCGGCGCTTCCTGCGTGCAGGCTATCGTGATCGGCGCCCCCGACGCCAGCAGCGCGCGAGCGCGCTCGAGCTCGGCTCGGCAGAGTTGGCGGCCCGCGACGATGTCGGCTCCACGGCATCCCCGCTCGAACGCACGCGCGTCAAGCGGCATCGTGTTTTCGCACGAACAGACAAGAAGGGTGCGCCGGTCAGGCATCAGTTTGCTCGTCAAGCGCGTAGCGCCAAGCTATATCTTGTCCAGCGATTGGACGTAAGGTCGTAAACTAATATGCAGCGGGAGGGGCGGCGGATACAGCAAGCGCGATGCGCGCATCCTTGACCTGCCGCCGCCCTTCCGGGTGGTGGTGCTGCGCGAGGTCGGCGACGCTTTCGCCCATGCCTGCGCCCGAGCCGCTGAGTTCGGCGCCGGAACTCTCGTCTTTGTCGGCCGCTTTGACCTCGCCGAGTTCGCCGTCGTCTTGGAGCCGGACGAGCCGCTCGCGTCTGCGCGCCGCGCATTCTATGCCTGCATGGTCGCGCTCGGCGACACCCTCGCGGCGCCGGGCGCCGCCGGAAAAGCCGATCGTCATTGAATGGCCGGACGCGATCTATGTCGATCGGGGTCTCATTGGCGGCGGGCGGCTTGCTTGGCCGGATCTCGCCGACGAGCACGCGACGCCGGATTGGCTCGTCTTCGGTGCTGCAATTCGCACCGTGTCCCTGAGCCGGGAGAGAATCCGGGCTGCATCCGCTTTCGACCGCACTCGAAGACGGAGAGTTTTGGCGATGTCAGTGCAGAGCGCCTCGTCGAAGGCTTTGCCCGGCATCTCATGGTTGCGGTCGATCGCTGGCAGGAGAGCGGATTCGCCCCCATCGCGCAGGAATATGTGTCGAAACTGAAGCCCGAGAGCGGGGTGCGTTGCGATATCGGCGAGAACGGGGATCTTGGTGTTCGACGGGCAGGTGAGCTCATCGAGTGTCGGAAATTGCTGTCCGCCCTGAAGATGCCCTCGTGGCTCGATCCAAGGACCGGGGGACCACGTCTATGACGGCGCATGGGAAGCGCGAATGAAGGATTTTTGGCTCTCCTGCGGCCATCATCTGACGGATCACGACACCGATGGCGGGTTGCTGGTCACCGACGAATTTCTGAAAGCATATCTGGCGCGGCCGGAGCTGGCTCCGCCGCCCGAAGCCTGCGCCGTCGAGCGCGGACTGCACGCTGCGCTGCTCGCCGATCCACGCCGCCGCGTCGGCAGCGAGCGAGATTGCTGCAATCGCGGACGCGGACGCGCGGGAAAATTGGCAGCTGATGGTCGCCGTTTCGCGACCATCTGTTGCGTCACAAGACGCTGGAGGCGGCCTATCTCGATCTCATACGCCGGAACGTCGGCGACACGCCGCCGCTCTTCCTCGACCAGCTCGTTCACGTGATTTTGCGCAACGCCCTCGACGGCTGCGACGATCCGTTCGTGATCCGCGCTGCGGAGCTTTTCTTTCGCCCGCAACGAATGACGACGCATGACGAAGCGCTGATCGCCGCCGACGAGGAGACCATCGCCGGCACGGGCGCGGCGCCATTGTCGCCCCTCGTGTCCATGCTCGGCATTCCGGCGGGAGCCCAGATCGATATTCTGACGGATGACAACGCGCACAGCTACTGGAGTCCGGAGCGATCTTTTCGACATGGCGCTCGATCTCACGGTCGGCCGCCGCGGTCTGGCGGCACTCGGCGAGGCCATCGAGCGGTGGGTGCAACATATGCTGTCCGTCGACGTCGCAGTCGAGCCGCTGAGCGAAATGCGCGATGTTCCGCTGACCTGGTATGTCGGCCTTGACGCGGAAGGCACACGCATCGGCGACGCGCTGTGGCATGGCGAGGATCTCGACGAGACGACACAACGCCGCGTGGTCGCGCTATTCCGCCTGACCTTCGGCAATTCGGATCCGGCCGCGGCGCCGATCGAGGATGACGCGGTCTATCTCATCCTGGCGATGACGACCGACAAGGTGCTGCGCATGAAGCCGCAGAATCTGTTGACCGGATTGCCGGCCCGACGTCTGGCAGCGCTGACATGAGCCCGGTCGCGCCACTCCTGCGCATTCCCGTTGGCGTGGTCGTCGAGCGGCGCAAGGCCAGCTCGCCATGGGCCGATGTCATCTGGCGGCCGGTCGCGGTGCTCGGCGGCTTGCCCGATGCAGCCCCCTGGACGCCGCTCGCCATCGACGGAGAAGCGGCGACCTTCTACGCAGGCGCCGCCGACGATCGAGCTCTATCGCTCGGAGGCGGATAACTACCGCAGAAATCTGGCATCGGCAGACGCCCGCTATCTGGGTGGCACTGCAGGAGACCGGAGGCGACCCGCCCTACGCGGTCGCAGCCGTCACCGCGGACCCGGCCGAGGGCGAAGGCTTGACGGAGCCGGGTCAAGGGATCATCGAAGCCGTGGCGATGCCCGAGCCGTTGCGCCACGCCATCGCCGCGTTCGTCGCCGAGCATCATGTCGAGCAAGTCTTCAAGAAGCGCACGCGCGACCGCGCCGATCCGGAAGCGTTGGCGCGGCACGGCCCGCGGTACAGAGACCGACAATGAGCGCTGACGAAAGCTTTCTCGCGCGATGGGCTCGCCGCAAGCGCGGCGCAGCTCGAAAGGCGCACGACCGGACCGAACGCCAAAGACGACCGGGGACGACGCTGCCTCGGATAGCCGCGGCCCCTCTCCCGCCGGAGGAAACGCAATCGCTCTTCGATCCCGCGAGTTTGCCGCCGATCGAATCGATTGGCGCCGGATCCGACATCCGGCCTTTCCTGTCTGCCGGCGTACCCGCGGATCTGACGCGCGCGGCGCTTCGCCGTGCGTGGTCGGTCGATCCCGCGATCCGCGACTTCGTCGGCCTGTCCGAGAATTCGTGGGACTTCAATGCGCCCGGCGCGATGCCCGGATTCGGCTCGCTGACAGCGGAGGACGTCCGCCGCCTCGTGGCGCGGGTGATGGATGAGCCGGAAGCCTCAGGTCTTCGACCGCCCCGCCGCCCGAGCGGCTATCGGACGACCAAGCTTCCGAGACGGCGAGCAGCGCCGGCCGACGGCACCCGCTCCTGACCCGGATCAAATGAAGCTCATCCGCGATGCCGACGCCGATCGCGAGTCGATACTGCGCTCAGACAAGCAGTATTGCGATGCAGCATGAAAAGGGAGAGCGCGAAGCCCGCCCGTCCTTGCCGCGCCGCCGTCACGGCGGCGCGCTCCCGGATTAACTTGGTTTCTATAGCCTCAGGCTATTGACCGAAAGATTAACGCGGGATTACCCTGCCGTCGAATAGGGCAGAACCTTCGTTTCGGGCTTTTCATGAGCGACCCGGGACTCGACGAGGCGATCCGCGCCGCCGGCGGCATAACAGAACTGGCGCGCAGGATCGGCATCTCCCAACCATCCGTCTCCAACTGGTCACGGGTCCCGGCGGGCGTGTGCTGTCGGTGGAAGCCGCGACCGGGGTTGCACGGGCGATCTTGCGGCCGGATCTTTATGCCGAGCACCTCGGCCAACCCGACGAGGTCGATGCCGCGCGCGCCCAGGAATATGCGCTGCTCGCGGCGTTGTTGGCGCGTGCTCCGGATGCGGCGCTGCTCAACCGAATCGCCAAGCTGCGCGGCGATGCGACGCCGCTCGGCGTTGCGCACGCCGCGCTGGCGCAAGCCGCGGGCGGGGCGAGCACCGAAAAGATCGAGCGCGAGTTCTTCGATCTCTTCATCGGCGTCGGGCGCGGCGAGCTCTTGCCCTACGGTTCGTATTACCTGACCGGCTTTCTCAACGAGCGTCCGCTGGCGCGCTTGCGCGAGGATCTGCAGGCGCTCGGCATCGAACGTGTCGAGAAGCAATGCGAGCCCGAGGACCACGCCGCCATTCTCTGCGAGATCATGGCCGGTCTGATCGGCGGAGAGTTTGCCGCGGCAGTCGAGAGGCAGCAGCAGATCTTCGAAAAGCATCTCGCTCCGTGGATCGGACGCTTCTTCGCCGACCTGGCGGGCGCGGAGGCGGCCGATTTCTACCGCCATGTCGGCGCGATCGGGCGTCTCTTCATCGAGATCGAAACAGAAGCATTCGCGCTGCCCGCATAAGCGGGCGCGCAAGAACGGGAGGACGCGGCTGTGAAAGCGCAAGGCAAGCTGAACTTCGGGCGTCGTCAATTCTTTCGTGTGCTCGGCGCCGGCACGGCGGCCGGCGCGGTGGGACCGCTCGCCACCGAGGCCGTGGCCGACAGCGAGAGCAACGACGAGAAGCGCAAGGCTCGCTACAGGGAAACCGACGAGGTCAAAACCTATTACCGCGTCAACCGCTATCCGAGCTGAGGGAGGCATCCGTGCTGATCAAAAGAACGGAACGTCAGGCCCGGCGCGGGCAGCTTGCCGCCTTCGCAAGCCAGTCGGATCGCGGCCTCGACCGCCGCACCTTCCTGCGCCGCTCGGGCCTCGTCGCCGGTGGTCTCGCGGCGCTGGGCGCGTTGCCGCTCGGCAGCGTGCGCAAGGCCGAGGCCGGCCCGCCGCCGCCCGCCGGCGCGCAGGTGGCGATCCGCAAGAGCATCTGCACGCATTGCGCGGTCGGCTGCACTGTCACGGCCGAGGTCGCCAACGGCGTGTGGATCGGCCAGGAGCCGAGCTGGGACAGCCCGATCAACCGCGGTTCGCATTGCGCCAAGGGCGCCTCGGTGCGCGAGCTCGTCTCCGGCGAGCGGCGGCTCAAATATCCGCTGAAGCTCGTCGACGGCCAATGGACCCGGATCAGTTGGGACCAGGCCATCGACGAGATCGGCGACAAGCTGATCGCGATCCGCGAGCAATCGGGCCCGGACTCGGTCTACTGGCTCGGCTCGGCGAAATTCACCAATGAGGGCGCCTATCTCTTCCGCAAGCTCGGCGCCTTCTGGGGCACCAACAACACCGATCACCAGGCGCGCATCTGCCATTCGACGACGGTCACCGGCGTGGCCAATACCTGGGGCTACGGCGCGATGACCAACAGCTTCAATGACATCCGCAATTCGAAGACGCAGATCATCTGGGGCGGCAATCCGGCCGAAGCCCATCCGGTGTCCCTGCAGCATCTGTCTGGAGGGCGCCGAGCTCAACAAGGCGAATGTCGTCGTCGTCGATCCGCGCCTGACGCGCACGGCCGCGCACGCGACCGAATACGTGCGGCTGCGGCCGGGCACCGACATTCCGGTGCTCTACGGGATGATGTGGCACATCCTGCAAGAACGGCTGGGAGGACAAGGAGTTCATTGCGCAGCGCGTCTACGGCTTCGAGGATGTGCGCAAGGAAATCGAGAAGTGGACGCCCGACGAGGTCGAGCGCGTCTCCGGCGTCCCCGGCGAGCAGCTGAAGCGCGTCGCCCAGATGTTCGCCACGCAGAAGCCGGCGACCTTGATCTGGTGCATGGGCCAGACCCAGCACACGGTCGGCACCGCCAATGTTCGGACGAGCTGCATCGCGCTGCTTCTGACCGGCAATGTCGGCAAGCCCGGCACCGGCGCGAACATCTTCCGCGGCCACGACAATGTGCAGGGCGCAACCGATGTCGGGCTCGATATCGTGACCTTGCCGTTCTATTACGGCCTCGTCGAGGGCGCGTGGCGGCACTGGGCGCGCGTCTGGGAGGTCGACTACGACTATCTGCAGTCGCGCTTCGATTCCAAGAAGATCATGGAGACGCCCGGCATCCCGCTGACCCGCTGGTTCGATGCGGTCCTGCTGCCGAAGGACCAGGTGGACCAGAAGGACAACGTACGGGCGATGTTCGTGCAAGGACACGCCAGCAACAGCATCACCCGCATTCCGGAATCGCTGAAGGGGCTGCAAAAGCTCGATCTGCTGGTGGTGGCCGACCCGCATCCCACGACCTGGGCGTCGCTGGCGGTCGAGGCGGGACGCAAGGACAACATGTATCTGTTGCCGGCCTGCACCCAGTTCGAGGCGTCGGGCTCGCGCGTCGCGTCGAACCGCTCGCTGCAGTGGGGCGAGCAGATCGTCAAGCCGATCTTCGAGTCGAAAAACGATCTCGAGATCATGTATCTGATCGCCAAGAAGCTCGGCTTTGCCGACAAGATGTTCAAGAACATCAAGGTCGAGAACAACCTTCCGCTGGCCGAGGACATCTTGCGCGAAATGAATCGCGGCAGCTGGTCGACCGGCTATTGCGGCCAGTCGCCGGAGCGCCTCAAGCTGCACATGGCCAACCAGAAGGATTTCGATCTGGTCACGATGCGCGCGAAGGACGGACCCTGCAAAGGCGACTATTACGGCCTGCCTTGGCCGTGCTGGGGCAAGCCGGAGGTCAAGCATCCGGGCACGCCGCTGCTCTACAACACGAACCTCCACGTCATGGATGGCGGCGGCACCTTCCGCGCCCGCTTCGGCGTCGAGCGCAACGGCGTGAACCTGCTTGCCGAAGGCTCCTACTCGCGTCGGCTCGGAGATCAAGGACGGCTATCCCGAATTCACGATGGCTGTCCTGAAGAAGCTCGGCTGGGACAAGGATCTCACGCCCGGACGAGCTCGCGACCATCGAGAAGGTCGCGGGCAGCCCCGACAAGATCGATACGGTGTCGTGGTCGACCGATCTGTCCGGCGGCATCCAGCGCGTTGCGCTGAAGCACGGCTGTGTGCCCTACGGCAACGGCAAGGCGCGCATGAACGCCTTGGAACCTGCCGGACCCGATCCCGGTGCATCGCGAGCCGATCTACACGCCGCGTGTCGACCTCGTCGCGAAATACCCGACCTTGCCCGATGCCAAGCAGTTCCGGCTGCCGAATATCGGCTTCACGGTGCAGAAGGCGGCGGTCGACAAGGGAATTGCCAAGCAGTTCCCGCTGATCCTGAGCTCCGGCCGGCTGGTCGAATATGAAGGCGGCGGCGAGGAGACCCGCTCCAACAAATGGCTCGCCGAGCTGCAGCAGGACATGTTTGTCGAGATCAGCCCGGCGGATGCCGGCGACCGCGGCATCAAGGACGGCTCCTGGGTTTGGGTGACCGGCGCGGAGAACGGCTCCCGGGCCAAGGTGAAGGCGCTGGTCACCGAACGCGTCGGCAAGGGCGTCGCCTGGATGCCGTTCCACTTCGGCGGCTGGTTCGGCGGTGTCGATCTTGCGGTACGAAATATCCGAAGGGCGCCGATCCGATCGTGCTCGGCGAAAGCGCGAACACGATCACGACCTACGGGTACGATCCCGCAACCGGTATGCAGGAGCCCAAAGTCACCCTGTGTCAGATCAGCCGCGGCGTGAGGAGGCGGATCGATGGCTCGGATGAAATTCCTCTGCGACGCCGACCGCTGCATCGAATGCAATGCCTGCGTCACCGCCTGCAAAAACGAAAACGAGGTGCCGTGGGGCATCAACCGCCGGCGCGTCGTCACGATCAATGACGGCAAGCCGGGCGAGCGCTCGGTGTCGATGGCCTGCATGCATTGCACCGATGCGCCGTGCCAGGCGGTGTGTCCGGTGAACGCCTTCTACACCACCGCCGACGGGGTCGTGCTGCATTCGAAGGACATCTGCATCGGCTGCGGCTATTGCTTCTACGCCTGCCCGTTCGGCGCGCCGCAATATCCGCGCGTCGGCAATTTCGGCTCGCGCGGCAAGATGGACAAATGCACCTACTGCGCCGGCGGTCCGGAACCGGACGGCAGCATGGCGGAGTACGAGAAATACGGCGCCAACCGTCTGGCCGAAGGCAAGCTGCCGTTGTGCGCCGAGATGTGCTCGACCAAGTCGTTGCTCGCCGGCGACGGCGAGATCATCGCGCAAATCTACAAGGAGCGGGTAGCGAAGCGCGGCTACGGCTCCGGCGCCTGGGGCTGGAAGACCGCCTATCGCGAGACCATCACGTCATAACACGTCGACAAAGCGACGCAAATCGGGGAGGAAATGGCGTGACAGCGCCTGCCGCAATGTTTCGCATCATCGTCGGAGCCTTGGCGCTCCTGTGGGTTGCCGTGTCTTCGTACCCGGTGGCGGCGCAGCAGCCCACCGCGGTCGATCCGACGGCGAGCGCGGTCAACGAGCAGCAGCTCCTGCAGCAGTTCAAGACGATCCAGGGCCGCGGCAGCATTCCCGATACGAAATCCTACACGATCGAGCAGCCGGCAGGCCGTGATTGGCGCCATTTCCATGAGGTGACATTGCGCTGGATCGGCGCCGTCGCCATTCTCGGCATGCTGGCGGTGCTGGTCATTTTCTATCTGTCGCGCGGCATGGTGCGCATCGAAAGCGGGCGCTCCGGGCGCACCATCGTGCGCTTCAATGCCGCCGAACGTGTTCGTGCATTGGATGACGGCGACCTGCTTCATCATCCTCGCCTTGTCCGGGCTCAACATCACCTTCGGCAAACCGCTGCTGTTGCCGCTGATGAGCCCCGAGGCCTTCACCGCCTGGTCGGAATGGGCGAAGTACGCCCACAATTATCTGAGCTTCCCGTTCACGCTCGGCGTCATCCTGATCTTTTTCATGTGGATCGCCGGCAACATCCCGAACCGGGTCGACATTGAATGGTTCAGGCGCGGCGGCGGCATGATCGGCCATGACCATCCGCCGGCTTACCGCTTCAATGGCGGCCAGAAGCTCATCTATTGGATCGTGGTGCTGGGCGGAAGCGCGATCGCGGTCAGCGGCTATCTGTTGATGTTTCCGTTCTACGGCACCGATATTCAGACCATGCAGAACGCTGAGATGGTCCACGGCGTCATTGCAATGCTGTTCATCGCCGCCATGCTCGGTCACATTTACATCGGCACGATCGGTATGGAAGGCGCATTCGAGGCAATGGGTGAGGGCACGGTGGATATCAATTGGGCCAAAGAGCACCACGAATTGTGGCTCGAGCACGATGCCCGCGCACGATCAAACCAATTGCGAACACGACCGGCAGCAACGCCCGGCGAGTAGTCGAGACGCGGCTGGCTCGTCACGCGACATGTCGACGGAATCATCATCGCGAGCATAATGTGGAGAGATTGTTACGGGTGAAGGCGATCCGACACCGATTGGATTCACGTCTTCGATGGTCAGCCCACCGGTAAATCGGCGCTGGTGTGCATTCTTGCTACGATGCTTTTGTTCATGCTGCCAATCGAAACAAATGCTCGCCGGCGCTGGCGTGGGGCCTTCGGGAACCTCGGACGGACAGCGTGGTTTCCACGATCGTCGCTTACCTTCGTATTTCGGCGGGGCGATTGACCCGGCAGGCCGTTGGCGAGAATGCGTGGCGTTCACGTGCTGCAGGGCACGCCCGGCGAGTAGACCGTTCCATGTGAAGTTCGGATGAACGACCAATTAGAGCCTCGCATCCGTATCCTGCTCGGGTCCTCGATCGCGATCGGGCCTGGAAAAGCCGCGCTTCTGGATGCGATCGGCGAGACTGGGTCAATTGCCGCCGCCGGGCGACGCATGGGCATGAGCTACCGCCGCGCTTGGCTGCTCGCCAAGACCATGAATGCCTGTTTTCGGAAACCACTTATCGAGGCGGCAAAGGGGGGAACCGGCGGCGGCGGTGCCCGGCTCACCGCAATGGGGCGCGAGGTTCTGACGCTCTATCGGGCTATGGAGGACCACGCGGCAGCGGCGGTCACCCTCGACATGGAGAAATTGCGTGGGCTGATGATCAATCACCCGCCGGAGGATTGATCGCCCCACTCCTCGATATGCAATAAATACCATATCGGGCTCAGTTTGCTGATGTGATCAATAAAGCGAGTACCCTGTTTGAGGAGGCTCGCCTTGCACGATCTTGCCGCCGCCCTTGCCGCTGCTTGGCAGCTTGTTCTTTCGAGCGATGCCGCTCTTGTTGGGATCGTCTCGCTCTCGCTCAGTATCAGCCTCACGGCTGTTCTTCTCGCATCCGCGCTTGGGCTGCCGCTCGGCGCTGCGCTCGCGGTGCTGCGGTTTCCAGGGCGAAACGCCGGGATTGTAATCGTAAACGCCTTGATGGGGCTGCCGTCGGTGGTTGCGGGCTTGTTCGTCTATGTCCTGCTATCGCGTTCTGGTCCCTTGGGGAACCTCGGACTCCTTTTCACACCGGCGGCTATGGTGATCGCGCAAACGGTACTTGTGACGCCGATCGTGGCGGCAATAGCACGGCAGATCATCGAGGACCTTTGGGGGGAATACGGCGAACTCTATATCTTCGACGGCGTGGGTCGGGTCCGCACTGTTTGCTCCCTGCTCTGGCTCGGGCGCTTCAGCCTGCTGACCGCGGTACTGGCGGGCGTGGGGCGGGCGGTCGCTGAAGTCGGCGCGATCCTGATTGTCGGGGGCAATATCGCGGGGGTTACCCGCACTATGACAACGGCGATTGCTCTGGAAACGAGCCGGGGCGATCTCGCGCTCGCTCTCGGTCTCGGCATCATCCTCCTGGCTCTGATCCTTGTCGTCAATGCCACGGCGCACTTTGCTGGCGGCGCCGCAAGGAGGGCGGCGGCATGACACGAGTAGTTCGCTGCTTCTTCGCCGGGTGCATGTTGCTATGGGCGGCAGCATTGTCCGCTGCTGCCCAACAGCAGTTCATTACGGTGGCGTCTACCACTTCCACCGAAGAGTCCGGGCTTTTCCGACGTCTGCTACCCGCCTTCACTAAAGAAACCGGCATCGAGGTCCGGGTGGTCGCGGTCGGAACGGGGCAGGCTCTCAAAATCGGCGAGCGTGGCGACTGCGATGTCGTCTTCGTGCACGACAAGCCGGCAGAGCTTGCTTTTGTCGAGCGAGGCTTCGGCGTCGACCGCCATGAGGTGATGCATAACGACTTCGTCCTGGTCGGTCCGACGAGCGATCCGGCGCATGCTGACGGCGGCAAGGACATCGTGGATGCGCTGCGGAAGATCGCGAGTGCTAAAGCGCCCTTCGTCGCGCGCGGCGACGATAGTGGCACGAGCAAGGCAGAGATCCACCTATGGAAAGAAGCGGGCATTGATCCCAAAGCAGCAGGCGGAGGCTGGTATCGCGACACTGGTTCGGGAATGGGTCCGACCCTGAACACGGCTGCAGCGATGGACGGCTACACGCTGTCCGATCGCGGAACATGGCTCAGCTTCAAGAATAAGCAGAACCTAAAAATCATCGTTGAGGGTGATCGGCGGCTCTTCAACCAATACGGGGTCATGCTCGTAAACCCGGCAAAACACCCGCATATCAAACAGGACGTCGGGCGCCAATTCATCGATTGGCTGATCTCGCCGACAGGACAACGAACGATTGCCGACTACAAGATCAATGGCGAGACCCTTTTCTTTCCTGATGCCAAAGCCTCACAGTCGTGAAGACAAAGATCGATCAACGACTGCGCTCCAATCCATAGGGGACCAACCTGACGAGATTACATTGGGATCGGTTATGAGGCCCCGATGCCAACGTGCGGCAAGGGAAGAGCGAACCGGCGACGTTCCCACGTTCGCTCTTCGCATGGAACATGGGCCGCCGTCCGGCTCTTTTGTGTCCGCTAGTGGCACCCTTCAGACGCGCCGATCAGGATAGAAAGGGTTGGATCATTGGCCTTGAGCGGACGCGCTTGCAATGGGCGCGAACCGACGCGATTGGCATTTAGCGACATCCTGGGACACGTAAGAGTTGGAGGCCCTTCGTCCTGAGACCGGAAGAGCCCGGCCGACATCAGCACTGATATTGTGCACGCGTGGCGCTCAAAGCGCCTCCGGCAGCGTCGCCGTCAAGATTGCCGGCATCGTCCGCAGGCGCATGAGGTGCAGGATCCCGCGGGGAGACCTTAGGTACCAGGGCGGGCGAGATGGTGCCTAGGACCAACGCGCGTGTTGCAATAGCATCCGTCCGCAGGTCAGGAACGCTCAAGGCACCGCGAGCAATAGCGCGCAGTACCCAGGCACGCGCGGCGGCATAAAAAGCTCGCCGACACGACGGCCGACAAAACCGTTGCGGTCGTCCACCACTTTGCCGTGGTTGGAACTGGCGGTGGCACCAACAGCAGACAGGCATGCTGGTCATCGGGAAGATCGCCAGCACAATGAGGTTGCAGTGAAAGACGGGTGAAGGCTGGAGAACGGCTCACCGGAGGTTTAGCGAGAGCCGTCGTCATCGAGTAGCCGAAACGCTCCGCCGCGCCATTGGGTAGTCTCGGCATCCATCGCTGGATGACGCACATGACGCAGGATGACACACCTTTCATGGAAGGAGCGATCGCATGCGCGCGTATGGGGGGGTGAGGGCTCAGTTGGAAAATGCGTCACGGTGCGTCATGCGTCACGCCGGAGGCCACCCACCACCGGGCGGCTCCCGCGCGTTTTCCTCGTGTCCACCCCAGCCGCTCCAGCGCTGCTGTGATGCGCCGCTGGTCCGCAGTCCCGATCCTGGGAAGCTCGATGTTCAGACCGCGTCTTGGCAACATCCAGAACGGTCGTGCGCTGTTTCCCCGCAAGAAAGCTTCTGATCTCTTCCTCCCACGCGTCAGCCTCGTATCGGGCCTCTTGCTCCGGTGCGATGAACTCGCGCTCGAATGCCGCGTCCGGCCACCAGCGGAAGCCCTGCCGATAGAGATGCACGGCTTCAGCAAAAAGTTGATCGCGGTTGCGGGTGAGAGCGTTGATATCGACGTTGCCGATCTTGACCGGCCAGAACCTTCGGCCGCCGGTCTCGTCACGGAGATATGCTGTTTTGTTCGTGGTGCCGATAAAAACGCACTGACGAGGTTCGATTACTTCCTTGCGGCCGTAGCTGGGGCGATAGCGTTCGACAGTGCGAGTAACGAAAGCCTTGAGCGCGGAAGCCTCGGCCTTATCGAGTGCCGACATTTCGGCGACTTCGATCAGCCATTTCCCATTGAGATGCTGAGCAACGTCCTTCCCGGCGGTGCGGATGTCCGGCAAGTTGTCGCTGAACCATTGACCGCCCAGCACCAGGCAGGCGGTAGATTTGAGAGAGCCCTGAGGGCCCTCCAATATCGGCATATAATCCGTTTTACATCCCGGCTTGAAGATGCGGGCACCCATTGCCACCAGGAACATGCACCCGATGCGGCGGTGGTATTCGGTGTCTTCGGCGCCGAGATAGGTGTTGAGCCAGGTCGCGAGGCGCGGCGTGCCATCCCATTCGAGGGCATCAAGATAAGCGCGAACCGGGTGAAACGGGCGTTCCTGAGCACGGAGATCGACGGCTTGATGAACCGCGTCCTTTCCAATCTTCTCAAGCCCGGACGCTTGCAGTAGCTCCTGAAGGGCAGTCACATCGGCATCGCGAACCGGGCGCGGCTCGAACCTCCCGTTTTCCTCAGGCATCATCCCGCCCGGAACGGGGCGGCTCAGTATCGGGGCGCGCAGCATTTCGTCGTAGGAGAAGAGACCGACGATACGGACATCCTCCCGTAACGCCAGCATCGCGTTGTAGAGATTCGGCCGCGGCTCACCTTGGCGATCGTGTTGGGCTTTTGAAATCCATTCAGCTCGATGTTCCTTTGTCTTCGCAGTGGCCTTCTTCCATATGCGACACAACTCTCGCCCATCTTCGATGAGGCCCTTTTCGGCATACCAGTCTGCCGTCTGCAGATCAGTCCGTAGCGCCTCGCAAAACTCTTCGAAGCTTCGGCCGGCACAGCGCATCGCCAAACCGATCCGGAAGGCAACGGCGCTTCGCGAATTGTCGGCGCCGTTCCGGTGGCTCGAGCCCGCGGGTTTCCCGGGCGGAATTAGCGCAGACAGACGGTCGAGATTTGCGGCGCTAAGCAAGGTCAGCTCGTGCGGGGCACCTGGCCATTTATTGCCGGTGACGGTGAAATATCGGTTGCGGAAGTAGACTTCGACCGCAGGCCCGTGATCCCGAGCGTCTTCGCCAGGCACCTCGCGCCGAACTCCCCACTGCCCATGCTGAGCGCCGATGCGGTCTAGGAACGGCCGAACATGGTGGCTCGCGATATAGAAGAACACCTTCAGCCCGACGGCCCGACGGTGACACTTCGGCATAACTCGGTACGGCGAAGAGGATCGCCACGGCCCACGGCTCCACCGTGCCGTCCTCGTCGAGGCAACGGTCGAGATCGATCCCCGCAAGGTGGGCGTCATTACCCAGATCACCGAGCTGGATTCCGATGCCGCCGCCCTGCCCATTTACTAGCTTTGCAGCGCGCTGCTCGGCCTCATCACGGGTCCCCCAGGTCGCGGGGTCATCTGCCTTCGCCTTCCTACCGGCCGGCGCATAGGGAACCTTGGTTGGTTTCCCGCTCCGCAACTCGTTCCGCCATGCCACCCAGCGCGCTTTGTGCTGAAGAGCATGGAGAGGCATGCCGCTTTGCTCCGTCGGCATCCGCTACTTCGTAGCCGGTACGAGTTCGCGTGCCAGCTCGTCGGCTCGATGCCGGAAGGTGCGCTCCCTCAGCCACTCCTCCACATCGCTAACGCGGTAGAGGATTCTGCGCCGCCCTAGCCTGATCCAGCGCGGTCCATCGCCGCTCGATCGCCAGCGCTGGGCGGTCCGGTGCGGGATGAAATACCGTTCTTGTAGGCCTTGCTCAGTAATGTATTCATCAGGCCACTGCTGACCGGTGCTCGCCATGCTGTCCTCTGCATCGCCATAATTAACCTAGGACAGCCATACTTACGGCGGCACCGCATCAAGACATTTAGGACAAGTCGCATTTGTCTGGTTTGTCGTGCCCGGCTTCGATCTTCTTCACCACACGCTGAATTGACCGGTCGCCGTAGCCCCGGGTCCGTTCCGTTGCCTTACACTCCCTCCGCACATAGTCGCAAAATCGTTGCCACTGCACGGTCTTCCCTGGGGTGCCCACCGTCCTTAACGCACCGGTCACCGCATCAAATAGCAGCGCATTCTTGGCCCGTTCTGTTTCCATGGAATTGGCGTTTTCTGCCACTACGGGCCGCGAGGCGCTCGGCGCAGTTTCAGGAAACCACAACACCAGTATGCGACGCGCGTTTTCCAATTCGAGGTTTGCCTCTACGTAGCGACGGGACGCCGATTTCCGAAGATTAACACACCATGCATTGTGAGCTGCGAGCCTAGCCATTTCACGTGGGAAGGTCGCGATGTCAGCCGGGCGGAAGAATTGAAAATACGGGCTCTCGTCTATTTGCAGGACAACATCAGACTCGCCCGACAGATCAAATTCGCCGCGCCTTATCCAATCACAGAGGTCGAGGAGAACGCGATCACGTTTGCCAAGATCGGGTTCGGCGACGCTCTTGCGAGTGAGATGCTCAGCGATTTCGACGCAACTGAAAAGGTTGCGCTGTCGAAAGGGTTTTTCCAGTTCGGCCGCCCACGCTGCCTCCGTTGCCGCATCGTACTCCCCACGCGCCAAGTGACTGGTCCCAGTAAGCTCGGCCGACGCATCAATGCCGCCGCAAATGCGAACCGCCAGCCAGTTTCCTCCGGGGTCTCTGATCAGGGAATTCCCAAGATCAAAATCGTATAGCCCGAGTCCATCGTGCCGTGCGTAGCCGATACGCTCGTAATCGGCGCCCAGACCGCCCTGCGTTGCTAGCGGGGCATATTTGAGGATGTAGGGTTGACCCCGCTTAGTCTTTGCAATGATGAGGCGGCTGGCTAGCTCAAAGGCGTAAACGAGACGCTCCGCAACGTCCCATTGATGCCATTCTTGCAGAAGTCGCGCTCGAGCATCGCGGAGCGGCTCCGGAAAACCCTGATCAGTGGCGTCCTCGCCACCTCCGACCCCCAATTTGTGGACACCCTCTGGGTTTAGATCTCGATCTCGCTTCGCCCGATCGCGACGAGCGCGAACCCTCGTGGGGTGGTCGTAGCTTTTGAGCCGTATCGCGGTGTCTCGAATGTCGTCGGGAGAGGCCCATTTCACTTGGTCGAGGCATCGAGCGAGCGCGGGCGACCATAATCTGATCGCATCAATCAACTTCACGGGATTGTCCCAGACTCAGTCGTCCCGATTCGGAAACGGCTCACCGGCTTGCTCTTTAGCCGCCGCAATTTGCGACTTCCGACGTTCCCACGCATAGCGGTCTAATCTTATTTCTGTCGCGCGGGTGGGGCGCGGCTCGCCATCAACGAGGAGGTTGAATGTCGCCGAACTGTTCGGGTACTCGATAGCACCGACCCACCACCATCGCGGGTCTATTTTTGCAGATGCGCCATTGATGAGCGCGAAGGCCATCGGCAGCTGCCCCGTCGCCAGCAGGTCGATCATCTCACTGGTCCCGGCGCGTAGGTCGATGTTGCGGATGACGCGCAGCTCGTGGACCGCCTCAATCAGTGGTATCGCGTCCGGGTCAGGTACCGTTCGCATCCGCGGCGCGGCGCTGGACCGTTCCGCTACAGCGTCGGGTGGCGGTTGATTAGAAAGGACCCTGTTGGGTTCGATAGAGAAGGGTGCCGTATCGTCCGATGCGATCGCCTGCTGTCGTGCCCTCCACAGAGCCGAGCCCGACAATTGCACGTTATAGAAAACGATGTCTCCCCTTGCATTCTCCGCATGCAGATCGGCGAACCTCAGGTCACCAAATTCTACCGGTTTCATGGTTTCGTAGGGGTCGGAAAGGGACCGCCGTCCTTCCGCGGTGACAAGACCCGTAGAAAGCAGATAGTCGCGCCATTTGATTGCGATGGCACACGGGCTTTCACCAGCCGCAGCCAGCCCTTCTTTGACTTTCTTCCACGCTAACGCGCGTTCCTCTGGTCCGGCATCAGCTGATAGCGGCACCGAGGCTCTCTGAACGCGCCCTAATCTGCCGATGACGAGGTCATTCGAAAGACGCCTCACTTCGACAAGATTGTCTCCCGTAACTAAAAAATAGACGGCTTGCGCGGGTGTCAGCCAGATATCGGAGCCGTGTGACATTGCCCCTCCGCGCTGCTCTTCCGCAGCGGGGGCGGCGCTGCCGATTACCGAGGACTGGGACGGGAGCGCCCCGGAAAGACTCAGCTTCGGTACTAGCTCGTGCCAGTGAGCCCGTCGGATCGCCAGATCCTCGAAGACATCTCGATCGTATTCCTTCCGCCACGGTCCGTTGAGATCCACCCTGCGGCGTGCGCGTGGTTCGCAGTAATCTGCTGCCCGTAAGCTGCGTTGTCCTACCCAATCGATCTCGTAATCAATCGGGAAAGCGATGAGCTCGCGGTCAACCTTCCCCGGCCGGCGCCCAAAAATCGGCACCTGCGCATTTCGAAACCGGCGCTCGATCTCGTCGATAAGAACCGCAGCCTGACCCTGCGGAAATTCCCAAACGCGCCCGAGCGGCACGAGATCGTGAGGTTGATCCGACACGCGCGCCTCCGCTGGCGCTTCCCCGCAACTGATCGGCGCGGCACCCGCTGCGGAGACCGGGTTTCGGTGATCAGCCTAGCCGCACTACCCAAATGCTATCGTGTTGCACCCCGCAAGGGCACGACATTATTCGCCTCAATACCGAGGACATGAGCGGCCCATGCATCGAGCGCCGCCGCACGCTCGCGGGCGAACGCATGGCGCTGGTAGACGGCGGCGACGCCGAGAAGCTTCGCCGGCTGGTGCGCGAGGATTTTGTCGACCACGATCGAATCGAAGCCGAGCCCTGCCAAGGCCGAGACGCCCGAGCGCCGCAAATCATGAAGGCGCCACGGGGTAAGCGTTACAGGCTTGCGCCCCACCTTCTCAGCCGCTTCGGCTCGCGCCTTGACGATCGCCGCGTCAAGCGCCGCCTTGGCTTTCGAGATCCCGGAAATCGGGGTCTTGCCAGTGGTGCTGAATACAAGATCACAGCCGTCAATGTGCGGAATCAGGCGCAAAATTTCGCCGGCGGGATCCGAGAGGTGCACGTCGTGCGGTCGGCCGCTTTTCATCCTTTTGCCCGGCAAGGTCCAGACGCTCAGATCGTCTGCAATCTCCGACCAGCGCATCCCGGCAACTTCCGCGCGCCGCTGCATCGTCAAAATCGCGAGCTTGAAGAACGAGCCGAACGGATAGCCAAGCGTGTGTGCGCCAGCCCAAACTTCCGCCATTTCACCGTCACTCAACACCCGCTCGCGCGCGGTGTTGCCCGCCGCAATTGGCAAACCCTGGAATGGGTTCGCGGGAACTTTCCCACGCTTCTCCGCCCACCGGAACGCGGCGCGCGCATAGGCGAGAGTGCGGCCGGCCATCGTCGCTCTGCCGGCTCTCACGAGCTTGTCGAGCGCATTCACCGCATCAGCCCGAGTTATCCGCCGTGCCGGCAGCTTGAGAAGGTCCGGGAACGCGTGCCGGATTGCGCGGACGGCTTCTGTGCGGTAACGCTCGCGACGGTATATCAGATGCAACGAAGCCCATTCTTCGACCAGAGCATTAAAGCTCAGCGCCATCTCGGCGCGTTCGCGCTCCGCGTCTCGCCTCACGCGCAATCGCTCGGCGCGCGGGTTGATCCCTTTGGCCACATCGCCGAGACGAGCCCGGGCTGCTGCTCGGGCTTGCTCAACGGTAATGCTGCCCCATACCCCAATGGGCTCACGAACCTTCCGCTTTGTCGCGGGATCGGTCCACTGCACGATGAAGGCGCGGGCTTTGGGCGTCACCCGCACACCGAGGCCGCGGCACTCGCTGTCGAAGACGAGGCGATCTTTGCGGTCCGCTTCGAGCTTCAACCCGGCCAGATACCGATCGGAGAATTTTGCCATTTGGGCGCCTTTGGATCGCGGACCTTGGGCGGACCTCGGGAACGGGTCCGCTATGGGTCCGCATGGCGATCTGTGGCGATGATTAAATCAGAGGGTCGGACGGAAAGCCAATCAAATCATCGCGTGTGACGAAATCCGGCGGGCGCTGGCGCGGAGCTAACACTTACTTTTAATCAGTAGGTCTCGGGTTCGAATCCCGACGGGCTCACCAATTAGATCAATAACTTATGAAATAAGTCCACAGAGGAGTGCTAGTTCGGGTAAGCGCAGGGTAAGCAAGGATCAACACCCAGCCACAAGATACGGTCGAGGGAAATCCCGCTGTTTACCAAGATCCGGTCGCCCGGTTACTCGAACCCGGTAAATTCGGCCTTAAACTTCAATTGACGCGCGTTGTCGCGGACGACGCCGATATCCGCGTCGGAGAAGCCATCCTCCGCATCGGCCTCGATCTCCAGCGTCAATTTCACCTTGGCGCCCTTGCTGCGCTGCAATTCCGCCACCACTGCGCTCAAGATGGCGTCGAATGCCTTCACCGGTCGAACCATGTCGATCTCGACTGACCCGTAGAACCGTCGCAGCTGCGGGCTCGGGGTCGGCCCCATAGTGATCGGTGGGACGGGACCAGCGCCCTCTTCCAGCGGTGTCGGACCAGACTCCGGCTGCAGCGTAGGAGCAGCGGCACGCAGTTGCGCCTACCGCGATCTCCGGTCGCACGAGGACTGCGCTTTGCGGCATGGGGCCGATCGGCGCCTTCTGCCAGAGGAGCCCGGCATACTTGCCCGACCCTTCGTCGAAGCCCTCCGCATAAGCGAATTTGGGGTCGAGCTTGGCCAGCGCGTCGCGGATCGCGGTCTCCAGCACGACCCGGTCGCGCAATTTCGGCAGATAGACATAGGTCGCGAACCATTCTGCGATCTCGGCCACCGGCAGATGGGGGCGGGCGGTCGGCCACAGCTCCTCGAGGCGAGTGGCCAAGGTTTCGCCGCCGAGTATCTCCTTGA
Source organism: uncultured Alphaproteobacteria bacterium (assembly GCA_963698995.1). Classification (GTDB taxonomy): domain Bacteria; phylum Pseudomonadota; class Alphaproteobacteria; order ATCC43930; family CGMCC-115725; genus AP-15. The sequence goes on from CAVOTD010000031.1 coordinate 64,463, forward strand.
CGATCCCGTCTCCTTTGGCGCTGGCCTTGTCATAGACCGCGGCAGGCACACTGGCGCGCTCTCGTGCGGTCAGCGCGAGATGGTCGAGATCGAAAGGTTTACCCGGTTCGGTGCTTTCGACTGGGAACAGCACGTGGCTCCAGGCTGCCCGCACCGCGCGCGCCGCGCCTTCGCGGTTGTTTTTGAACTTGTCGCGTGCGTCGGCCAGCTGGGCCTGCGTCATTTGATCTTGCAGCCGCTTGTCGACGCGCTTGTCCTGGCGCGCATCTCCGCCGATCGATCTCCCACGCCAACGCCCGCCGCATCGCCTCGCGGGCTGTCGCAAGCTGTGTCTCGTCGGCCGCGACAAACAGCAGAGTGTTGCGGAGCCGCCGCTGCGCGCTGCGGCAACGCATCAGTGCATCGGTGACTGCATCCGTCGCGACGGATTTGCCCGCGCCCTGCCGACATGCGGCGCCACCGGCCCCAGGATCACCAACGAAAGGGCCTCGGCCTCATCGATCGCAGTCGGATCGTCCGGCACCGCGAACACGCGGTGGAACCGGCCCTTGGCCTTGCCGTCTTCTCGCAGCACCTCGACGATCGCGTCGTCGACCTCGTGCGCCGGCAGCGCCCTGGCGAGATCCTCGGCGAGCCGGTTCAAGGTCTGTTGCGTCGAGAACCAATAGCGCCCGGCCTCTTCGTAAAGAAAGGTCGCGCGTTCCGACAATTCACGCAGCGCCTCGCCGAAGATGGCGAGCTGATCGCCGGGCTCGGCGCAAGCGAGGCGCAATCCCTGTCCGGTCAGCCCGGCATTGGGCTGGCCGACCAGCGGCGCGGAACAGAGGAACACCGCCCTCGCCGCCCGCGTCGCCGCGCGGGCCTGGCTGATCCGGCGCGTCGGGTTCGCCTCCATCCGCGCCGGCAGCGAGCCGTCGCCGTCCACTTCTCTGTCCACGACGGCAGCAAAGGCGGGATCGAGCGGATAGAGCACGCTCGCCCGCACCCGCTCATGCGCCACCGGCACGCGCGCCGGCAGGATCAGCGGATCGCGCGCCTGCGCCTGCCACAGCACGCCGACGACATTCGCCATGAAGCGCAGCACGTCGCGGGTACGCTGGAATTTCTCCAGGCTCGACCAATCCTTGGCGAGCCGGTCGAACAGCTCGGGATGGATCGGATATGAAAGCCGCAGCAGTTCAGTGTAGCGCGCCTCCCTCGCCTCGGGTGGGAACTCGGCCGGATTGCGGCGGTAGAGGTCGGCGAACGCCTTCACAGTCTCGTCTCGGGCCCGCTCACCATCGGCGTCGAGCGCTTGGAACAACCGGCGACGGACGATTTCGTAGGTCTCGTTGCCAGATGCCGGCAACCAGGGGGACTGCACCCGCCCGAACACTTTTTCCAGCCGCAGCAGCGCTTCACGGCCGCGCGCGCCGCCGGCCTCGGCGTCGCTCTCGGGCAGCGAGCCGACGATCAGCACGCCCGGCACCATCTTCGCCGCCTCGGTCAACGACTGGATGAAGGACAGGAAAGCCTCGAAACGCGCATCATCCAGTTGGCGCGCGAACATCACCAGCTCGTCGAGCAGGATCACGCTCGGTCCCGCAAGCCGGAACACTTCGACCATCAGTTCGGAGCCGGGGTTGGTGCGCGCCGCCTCGGCCTCGGCCACCAGCTTGAGCCCGGCGTCGCCGGCAATGCGCCAGGCGAGGTAGCCCCACAGCGTGCGCAGCTTCGGCCCCGTCCTTCAACGTCAGCGACACGTCGGTGCCTTTAGAGGAGCCGACGAACGCCGCAAGCTCAGGCTTTCTCCACGAAGTGTTTCCGAGGCTCGACACCACCGGCGCGAGCCCGGGCAGGTCTGCGGGGTCGCCGCCCTCGGCCAGGTGCCGGGCGAGATGGTAGACCGCGAGCAATGTATGCGTTTTGCCGCCGCCGAACGCCGTTTGCAGCCCGATCACCGGATCGCCGCCCTGGCCCGAGAGTCGCTGCAACGCCGAGACAAGGACGCGCTTCAGCCCTTCGGTCAGGCACTCGACTGGAAACTGGGGGGCGCTCACTATCAACTCGCATTATTGTGCCATTGAAATCTTGTTCTGGGGCGGCGGCGGGGTCCGAGCCCGAGAGGTCCGGATCCTAACCGGCGACGGCGGCTTCCTCGGTGGATTCGCCGCCCGCGGCGCCCGTCTCGGCTCCATAATGATTATTTAATACGGTCTTCCTCAAGACCAGGCATTACAACCTGGTTACCGGTAATGCCGGCAACGTCGTGATGTCCGAACATCGACTGGATGCCGTCGAAGAGCAGTGCGCCGCCGGCAATGCCGGCACGCAGTAGTCGCCGCAGAGCGGCAGGAACCCGCCGCCATCCATCATCCGGCCAGGGGCAGAACGTGCCGCAGAGCTCTGTTCGGGGGCATAACCCGGCTGCGGCGTCGCGGCGATCGGAGGGCCGGTCCCGGGGCCACCCGGTGGCACGTTGCTTGTCCGAACGCTGTCCGAAGGTTCGCCGCGGCCGAACACTGCGCCAAGAAAGCTCGGACCGCCAAGAAAGTTCGGAGGGGCAGATGAAGCGCGCTTTGTCTCGGTCAGCTGCGTCTCGAGATCGGTGATCCTATTCTGCGCATTGTGCAGGCTCAGATCCTGGATCAGCACGGTTTGCACGAGGGAATAGGGCGCATCCGGCCGCCCGGTCGTCGTCTCGCGGATCAGCGTCTCGGCCTCGGGATCCATGGCTCGACCCTCGGTCTTGCGCAGACGATCGAGAAGTATCGTGATCAAGTCGCTTTCCTGAGATATCATACGGGCCTCCCATCTTTCAGAGCCGGCGTTGCTCGAAACAAAAGCTAGCGCGCTCATTTGATCGACACCGTCGCTCTCTTCGCGCCTCGACCCCTGGATCATCCAGCGACTCGGCGAGCGAGATCCGGATGTGCTTTAAAGCCTACCCACGCCGGGCACGAGCCATGGACGATGCGGCCGCTCGGGTGATGTCATCACACTATTATCGAGATCGGGATCTGTAGCGACCACCCCGTAGCCCTCACCCGCGCAAACATCCTCGTTGATCTCCTGTTGGTGAGCTTCGGACCAATTCTTGAAGCCGTTGGCGCAGCTGTCTCTCGGAGAGATATGCATCTGACAGTCCCTTTTCAAATCATAGAATAGATATAGGAACGATCTTGAAGATTTCCAGTAAAATACTTTATCGTTCGTGCAGCCATCCTTCTGGAATGTACATGCAAGTCCTCTTTTCAGCTCTTAATCTCGTCTCTCGCGCCCGACTTTCTGAGCCTACAGCTGAAGATCCCGTCCCAGGTCGTTCAACTCATCGAAAACTTGCGACAGCCTGCATGCGCCAGCCGGAAGGCTCGTTCAGAGTCCAGGGACAATTGTCTCGCATCTCATGCCAGCTCTCCTTCCCATGAGGCGGAAAGCGCGTGCAAGATCAACTCACTTGGACGCCGGCTGCTGGCGGCCGCTCCCGGCATCCGTCCCTAGTGAACCTACTGACGGTGGCCGATTACGAACAGGTTCGGAATTTACCTATGCCGGGGCAGGCGGATCGCTAAAGATCCTTTGTGCTGCCCTCGCCATCCCTGGTGACCCGGGGGGTCGACCAGCGATGAAATTGTACGATTAGTGATCGTTATTTCTCAAGTCGGCCGAGGTTTTCGGCAATGGCCAAAAAAATATATTTAACGCGTCAACTTAATGCGATCGCTGAGGATATCTTCAGCTCTTCGCGAAAACTTGTGAAAGCTCGTAGTGGTTCTTGGTTGTATTCGAGAACTATCCGCCCCATGTGGCGATATACGCGTCGCTCTCCATCCGATAGTGCCAACGCCCTCATAAATTCTAGTCCGAGGAGACCATCAATGAAACTGCGCCCATTGCAGGACCGCGTTCTGATTCGTCGTGTCGAGCCGGAGGCAAAAACCGCTGGCGGCATCCTTATTCCCTGACACCGCGCAGGAAAAGCCGATGGAAGGCGAAGTCGTCGCCGTCGGCCCCGGCGCGCGCGACGCGGATGGCAGGCTGCACCCGCTCGACGTCAAGACCGGCGACCGCGTGCTATTCGGCAAGTGGTCGGGCACCGAGGTCAAGCTCGATGGCGAGGACCTGATGATCATGAAGGAATCCGACATTATGGGCGTGGTCGATCACGCCGCCGCGAATAAGAAAGCTGCTTAACCACTGGAGAGCAAACATGGCTGCACCACTGGAGAGCAAACATGGCTGCTAAAGATATTCGCCTCGGCACCGATGCACGTGAGCGGATGCTCCACGGCATCGACATACTCACCAACGCGGTCAAGGTGACCCTGGGGCCCAAGGGCCGCAACGTCGTCCTCGACAAGAGCTACGGCGCGCCGCGGATTACCAAGGACGGCGTCACGGTCGCCAAGGAGATCGAGCTCTCCGACAAATTCGAGAACATGGGCGCACAGATGGTCCGCGAAGTGGCCAGCAAAACAAGCTCAGTCGCCGGCGACGGCACGACGACCGCGACGATTCTTGCCCATGCCATGGTGCGCGGGGGTGTCAAGGCGGTGGCGGCGGGCATGAACCCGATGGATCTCAAGCGCGGTGTCGACATGGCCGTCGACGCCGTCGTCAAGGACATCCAGAAGCGCTCGAAGAAGGTCTCGACCACCGACGAAATCGCGCAGGTCGGCACGATCTCGGCCAATGGTGACACCGAGATCGGCCGGATGCTGGCCGAGGCTATGAAGAAGGTCGGTAACGAGGGTGTCATCACCGTCGAGGAGGCGAAATCGCTCGAAACCGAGCTCGACGTTGTCGAAGGAATGCAGTTCGACCGCGGCTATCTGAGCCCGTATTTCGTCACCAATGCGGAAAAAATGGTCGCCGAACTCGAAGATCCGTACGTCCTGCTGCACGAGAAGAAGCTCTCCAGCTTGGCGTCACTTCTTCCGATCCTCGAAGCTGTCGTGCAGAGCGCGCGGCCCTTGCTGATCGTTGCCGAAGACATCGAAGGTGAGGCACTTGCCACCCTCGTCGTCAACAAGCTGCGCGGCGGCCTCAAGGTGGCCGCGGTCAAGGCGCCGGGTTTTGGCGATCGGCGCAAGGCCATGCTCGAGGACATCGCCGCCCTGACCGGTGGTCAGGTGATCTCGGAAGACCTCGGCATCAAGCTCGAAAACGTAACCCTCGACATGCTCGGCCGCGCCAAGCGGGTAGTGATCGACAAGGAGAATACGACGATCATCGACGGCGCCGGTAAGAAAGAAGACATCGTCGCGCGCACCAACCAGATCCGGGCGCAGATCGAGGAGGAGACGACCTCCGATTACGACAGCGAGAAGCTGCAAGAGCGTCTGGCCAAGCTGGCGGGTGGCGTAGCGATTATCCGCGTCGGCGGCAGCACTGAGGTCGAGGTCAAGGAGCGCAAGGACCGCGTCGACGACGCCATGCACGCGACCAAGGCGGCGGTCGAGGAAGGTGTCGTGGCCGGCGGCGGTGTTGCACTGCTCTTTGCGGGCAAAGTTCTGCCCGGCCTCAACCCTGTCAACAACGACCAGAAGGTCGGTATCGAGATCGTCGGCAAGGCCATCCAGTCGCCGGTGCGACAGATCGCGGAGAATTCGGGCGTCGAGGGATCGATCGTGGTCGGCAAGCTAACCGACAAAGGCGACCCGAATTTCGGCTTTGATGCACAGTTGGGCGAATACAAGGACATGGTCGCCGCCGGGATTATCGATCCGACCAAGGTCGTGCGCGTAGCGCTGCAGGATGCCGCCTCGGTCGCCGGGCTGTTGATCACCACCGAGGCGATGGTCGCCGACAGGCCGGAGCCCAAAGGTGCGCCTGGCATGCCGCCGGGCGGCATGGGCGGCATGGATTACTAAGCTGCAGCCGCACTGGCCCGCCGTGGAAAAGGGCATCGCCTCTCCTTGAAGACGGGAGAGGCGATGGGCCTTGCCCACGTTCTGGCGCGCTCACTCAGTAGGAACGACTTCCGGATTGAACTTCGAAATCGAGAGCTTCAGCGACGTTATCACCTTCCAATAAGATGCCGCTCGGATAAGGCCTCTCAAAATGCTCACTGCCGCACAACAGCACGCCGTCGATCAATTCGCCAAAAGTCTTTCGGCGCTCGGGGACGATGCTTTGATCGATACCTATCATCAGGCTTGGGAAGATCACAGAGAAGCCAGTGCCGAGGGCAGCGACAATATCAGCAAGGCCTACGCAAAGAGCCTTGCGACCGAAAAGGCGATGCGGGATCGCTTCCCTGATTATCAAAGCCGCTACCAGCTGCGGTATCCGTGAGCCAGCTTGGGGTTCCCGGTGCCCATCGTCCCAATCGCGCATAACACGACGCTGCGCGCCGCTACCTGGAGTGAGCACGATACCCCGAGCTCGCCCCGAGTTGAATGCCTCGCTCAAGAGCGGCGGGCGACAACGGATAACGAGGACAACATCTTCATGGAAACCAACCCGACCCAAAATGTGGGCAGCGGATCGTCCAGACCCCCACCAATCACAATGGCATCAATCGATGTCGGGCAGCGGCTATCCAAGTTCAGGAACGACCGCGGCGTGCCCGAAATCCGCATCGGAGTGAGGGAATTCAAGTGCGTCGGCATATCGCCTCCGCAAGACCATCCGCACGTCTACATCAATATGGGCGAGGCGGACACGATCCTTTGTCCCTACTGCGCGACGCGGTTCCACTTCGATCCTCGATTGACAGCGTCCGACGCCGACCCGCCGGACAGTTTCTATGCTGACCCATAAGCAGCCTGCGCAGAGCGGCGGCACAGGACAGGCCCAATCGCTTTCATGAGATCGGCCCCCGACTACGTCAGGAATACCTAGCAGTCAGCCATTCTGTATTGGATCAGGAGAAAGTCGCCGTCGCTGGCGGGGGTGAAGTCCTAAGCTTGCTGGAAAAAGGGTTGGGGTGCACCCTCGCCTGATAGGCGAAACCAACGAGGTCCGGTTTGGCGACCGGCCTCGACGAAGGAGCACCCCAATGGAGAGGATACCGGCATCCGATCGGACACGCGAGAAGTTGAGGACGCTGATCGAGGGTCGCAGCGAGGCGGCGGATGAACGTTCGGAACTCGTGCGATTGGCGGCGCGGCTGATCATCGAGGAAGCACTGGAAGGAGAGGCAAGAGACGCGGTGGGACGCGATTACTACGCCCGCGGCGCCACGCCCGGCGCCGGATACCGCAACGGCTACCGACCGGGCCGGCTGAAGAGCGCAGAGGGCTCCATCGAGTACAGCGCGCCGCAGATCGCCGATCGGCGCGAGCCGTTCCGCTCGCGCATCCGCGAGATGGTGCGCGACCGCACCGAGGAACTGGAGGCTCTGGCGGTGGAGATGTACGCGCGCGGGCTGTCGACGCGCGACATCGAGGCGGTGTTTGCTGATGCGGATGGCCGCAGCCTGCTGAGCCGCACCGCGGTGAGCGAGATCACCGAGCGGCTGTGGGCGGAGTATGAGGCGTTTGCGAGCCGTGATCTGTCGGAATTCGAGGTCACTTACCTGTTTGTCGACGGGATTGCCGAGCGGCTGCATCTCGGCCAGCCGCGCGAGGCGGTGCTGGCGGCCTGGGGCATTCTGGCGGACGGCAAGAAGGCGCTGTTGCACCTGGCGCCGGGGACCAAGGAGGATACGGCGAGCTGCAGGGAGTTCTTCCAGGAGCTGCGCCGGCGCGGTCTGCCCGACCCGCTGCTGGTGGCGAGCGACGGGGCGCCCGGCATCATCCGCGCGATCGAGGAATGCTTGCCGCGCTCGATTCGCCAGCGCTGCCTGGCGCACAAAATGAGAAATCTACAAAGCAAGGTGCCCGAAGACGTCTGGCCGGAGTTCAAGGCGCGCGCCGCGGCCTGCTACCAGGCGGCCTCGCCGGCATTGGCGCGCCTGCTGCGCGACGACATCACGACGACTTACGGCAGGGATTTGCCCTCGGCGGTGGCGTGTCTCAATGACGACTTCGAGGCGTGCATCGCGCATCTGCGTTTCCCTCTCGGCCATCGCCGGGCGATCCGCACCACCAATCTGCTCGAGCGATTGTTCGGCGAGGCGCGCCGACGCACCAAAGTGATCCCGCATGCCTTTGGCGAGCGCGCTGTCTTGAAGCTGATTTACGCTGCGCTCATTCGCGCCGCCGAACGCTGGCGCGGCATCCGGATTACCGAGTTCGAGCACCGTCAATTGAAGGCAATCCGTGACGAGATCGACCACGATTTCACTGCGCGCAATGCTCCAGTAACGGGCGTAATAGTCACCGCAGCCCCAACCCGTTTATCCAGCACCGATCGGACTTGACCCTGGCGGGAAAGCCGCGCGGGCAGAAGTCAAGAACGAACGCGTGCAATCTTGCACGGTTTGACTTCTCGAGTGTGCCAGCTCTATGCGTAGCTGGCTGCCTGCCGCGATCGTGATCAGCGGCGGTCCGGGCACGGTAGAGTTGTTGGTTCCAGGCCGAGTTTGTCGGCGGCGGATCGGAGGCGGGTAATCGGCCGGGATGAGGACACCACCCGCCTCCTACTACTCGGGCTACCGTTTTTCCCACCGAGATGGTCAGCGATGGGATCTGGATGTCAGAGGTTGTGATCGCGCTTGATCCCGACAACAGCCGGGGGGACTCTCGTCACCAGGCTGGCTCCTTTACTAATGGAAAAGCTTACCGGCAATCAAATCGAGCACAAATTGTTCGGCTTTCTCGCGAACCAGCTCCACCGTCATTTCTTCTAAGTCATGATGGTCATTGTCGAATACTAATTGACTAGTTGACGATGTTTTAGCCATCGTAGATTTACCGAATTCACACCCATATTTATCGAGATCAAACCGTACTTGGAGGGTGCCTTGCCGGCTGAATCCTTCATCGTCCGATAAATCCACGTTGAGGGAAATTGGGTCAGACCCATCGCTTTGTTCGTCTACCGTTTCCCCGAAGAAACCTTCGGCCACTAAGTGCACCACGACCTCATTGAAAATAGGCCCGATCACCGCGGACTTAATTTCCGCGAACCGCATCTTGGCTTCTTCGCCCGCCCTTTTTTGTTGTTTTTCGGTCGCCTCCTCACGCTCGCGATCTGTTCTCCGCTGTCAAAATGCTTCATCGAGCCTTTCGTATGCCATTTCGGCCTCTCGAGAATCAGAAGACTTTGCGCTGCCGGGCTGTAACCATCAAGCCATAGGTTCCAATGATAGCTTAGTTCAAAAACGCTCGACAGCGAGCACGGCGTGCTGACCTACATGACCCTTCCCGTTCAGCACTGCACCAAATTGCGCTCGACCGATCCGTTGGAGCGCTTGAACAAAGAGGACAAACGGCGCGCCGATGTCGTTGGCATCTTCCCGAACGAGGCCAGCATCACCCGGCTGATCGTCGCCGTGCTGGTCGAACAGAGTGACGAGTGGCTGCGTGTGCTGACCCTTCGGCACATGCGCCACGGCGATCGCCGACATCACCGGCTGGCAAAGGAGAACGGGGGGGCCCCTGGCCTGCAGTGATAAAACCTTGGTGACGCCGGCCGGTGGGTCTAGTACGAGCACGCCGAAACGACAGTGATCGCCGAGGCCCGCCGTTTATTGCAGGCGCATGTGTGTCGGCGGCCGGCCGGGTTACTGGAGGATGTAACCGCCACCGATGTTCGGCGTCGCATACGTCGGTAGCTGCCCGGCGTTTGAAACGTGTATCCACCGCCAGGGGTCGGCGTTACGTAGGTCGGCAACTGGGCCCGGGGTCTGAACGGTGTAGCCGTGGTCCGGCGTGCCAAATATCCGTTGTTCGGCAGAGGCGGCACCCGCGACCAGTGCCAAACACTGCTGCGATGATACTGCTGCGATGATACTGCTGCGATGATACTGCTGCGATGATACTGCTGCGATGATACTGCTGCGATGATTAAGACTTTCATGATGCTTGTTTCTCTCAGGGGGGTATCGGTATGTTACACAATTCGCAGTGTAAGTGCTCGCTCAACCGATCGAGCCATTTGCACACCTTCGGAAATGGATTTGAGCGTGCGTACAGGGCTGTAAGCGCCGGCGACCAGGGTGAAATCCGGCCCGCCCTTTGCGATCGTGATTCCACAAGGGGGCCATGCGGCACATTGACTTATCAGCCGACGAAGCCGCCGCTCTCAACAACCAGCTTTATCTTCGCCTACCTCGTCCGACCAATACCGACGGCCGCCGACCGTTGGGCTCGCGATAAAGCGTGCCGCCATTCGGAAGAGCTTTGGGTCGTTTTGCTCGCGTTCAGTCTGCATTTGCAGAGCTCAGCCGCTTCCCGTCGATCACGCCTTTCTTATAGGCCGCCGTAATGGCTGAAATACATTCCTCACGCACGAATTTCTTCAGTGGGACATAATCGTGAATTCGAGCTCCCGGGGCGCTCGCAATAGCGTACCGCCTTTCGGCCCATTCCATTGCCTCATCATATCGCTCGGCTGCTGTCGTTTGTTCACTCACTCGCCGCTCCTGATCATATCAAGGATGTGCCGGACGACCCAGACCTCGCCTTCATTGATTGTTATCGGTCTGGTTCGCTAACGAGGCGGGCGCGCATGGTAGCGGTCGGCTGGACGGTTCTCTCCTCGCCATCTGGCTCAGCCAGATCACCCTTGCTCGCTCGCCTCATAGGCGATTAGGCCGTTTTCCATTATTCGGAAACCAACCAACGAGGGCCTGCCTGGAGAGAGGGCGCGAAAGAGAGCCTTGGCCTGGACTACGGCGGCGGCGATATCGGGGGCATATAGATCGTGCCGCTGTTCGCGATGCTCATCCAAGCGATAAAGAAGATCAATTCGAAATACCGCCATCCTCGTTTCCATGTTGCTTTCCGTAAACATATCAACGACCGGCCTCTGCCGCGAATCCTTCCCCGCCACGGCAAGCGCGGTTACCGTTGGCGGATTGTCGCTTTAGACCGCCGGTCGAATTCTTTTGGCGGAACCTTGGCAACGCGCAGTGTTGTCTTGCACTGGCGCTCCGATAGCCGGCGTCTTCGGCCGCCCGCGATCGCGTGAACTTCGGGACTGCGGCGTCAAGATCAGCGCTTTGAAACTCATACCACGTGCTCTCTGTTAATAGGAGGGCCTTGGCGGTGGCCGCCGCCGTGCTACCAAGTCTGCGAGTTCGCGGCGGGAGTGGGAGGATGGGCGTCAGTAATCGGCGGCCTAAGCATCGCATATGCAACAATACCAATGAACAAGCGGACGGGGATCACGATCGGCGGAACGACGTATTTCATGACGGAGGGTCGGGTCGTCGGCATTAGTAAACTCCACTTTTCAAGGAATTCCAGCGCACTGGAGCGGAGCCCGGAGCGGAAGCCTGGTCGGAGCCCGATCACAACATGCCGGAGAATACTGCCGCCCCAAGGGCAAAGCAGACGAGCAATAACCACGCGCCGTCGGGATTTCCGCCCGCCGCATGGTGCTCCGGTAAACATCCAGTGCGTCACGCCCTCGCTGGATCGCTTCTTCGGGCATGGCACCGCTCGCCACAACGCCGGGGAAGTCCGGGAAGCTCATGAGATATCCGCCACTTTCATTTTCGGTGAACCGGCGGATCTTCGCCTTCTCGATAGTGCTCTCCTGGCCCCAGAACCTGCGGTCGTGATTGATGGCCCAGTCCCAGCCATCGGGACTGCGCTCCATTTGGATCTCGAACCAACCCTGCTGACCGTCCGTCACGGTCGCAGACCACAAAGAGCCCTCCGCATTCTCCGGCTGCCATTTGACCGTCATACTGCTCGCGCCCTCCCTGCTATCTTGGGATCATTCGTTGATCGGACGGAGCGCCCGCATTTCTCCGTCCCGTAACATAGGAATTTTGGGCTGAACTATATCTTCCTCGTTCTATTTCAGCGCGAGCGCGCAAGGTCTCTTGGCGGTCGTCTGACATTGGTCACGACCCTCTCATCAGACAACTGGTAAATAGGACACCCCCGATAACCAGTGCCGTCCAGATTAGATCAGTGGCGTTGAGGGTAACCCAATGTTTCCAGCCTTCACGGAAGGATCCCATCCGGCCACCCGCCCTTTTTCGAAGCACGACAGCTTTGCGGTAAGCCCGCTGCGGCATCGTTTCGTCCGGCCGTGCGTCTCTCGCTAGCGCCGCCGCGAGCTCCACTGGATTTGTTTCAACGATCCGAGTCAGAACCGTACCTGTGGTTCGCGCCGATAGCCGTATCAGCGTTGAAATCCGCCTGTAGGCCGGGATCGACGAGGTCCGAAGCAGCTCCTCATCCGTCTCCACTGTGTAGGTTCCCGCAGACTGCACCTCGTCCGTTCCGCTCAGATTGAATGGATGCATGAAGGTGACCGTCTTGCTGGTCGTTCGCACGGTCATTTCCTCGATCCTTCGATGAACCGTCTGGTCCCTGGGTATGCATTCCGTTCACCGGGCGGAATCGCCCAGGCCGTCTCCGCCCGTCTCCGCCCCCAACCCGTCATCAATCTTCACTGTAGCCCAATTGGTTGTCGGGTCTTTATGTCAAGCTGCCGAGCTTTTCTGCGCAGGCGCTTACAACTGCCGAATTCGGTTTGTCGGTTCCAGGGAATGTAGCCCAGCCGCCTTTCTCGATGAGTGAGCGCCGGTCCCAAGATGGGGCCTTGTTGAATACGACGAGCTTTGCTGCGGCATCGCTTTGCTGCTGGAATTTCTCGACGCAGATCGGAGCCAGCACCGCTACGACCGCGGTCTCAGCGCGCTGGGCTGCCATTTTCTCAGCCGTACTGCCGAGCGTCCATCCAAGCGACGAGAACCCGACGACCGTGAACGCAACAGCACCGACCACTGCACCCCATACCGCTGGTTTTACCCCGGGATGGATCTTCATTTCGTCACCTTGGCTTTAGGAGAAGGAAACTTCTCCTGGTTCAGATCAAGCGGGGAACCATATCCCGCGGCGAGCCGGCGAGATAAACTCGGAAACTACTCAGACGACGCCCGCTCGGCCCCACTGGCGGATATCGGCGACGATCGGCGATATGGTCCGGAGCGACACTGTGATGGCGGTTCATCTCGGCGCGATTAAATACGATCGCGAGGCAGGCCGCGCCCGTTAGCCGGCCTGACAACCCGGCTTGGCCTACCACTTCATAAGAGAGCGGGGCCGAATCCGCCCGCCGAAATTCATAGCATGCGGCGGCGGAAGAAGATGTGGTAAAGCGCCAGCAGGATGATCGCGCCGATCGCGGCGATGCCCGCGCTGTAAACGCTGTCGATGTTGAAGCCGGTCACGCCGGTGCCGCCGAAAAGATTGAACAGCCAGCCGCCGAGAAACGCACCAACAATGCCGAGCAGGATGTCGACGACGGTTCCCTCGCCCGTCGTGCTGACGATCTTGCTCAAGATCAAGCCTAGCACGAGCCCCAGCAGGATCCACACGATCAACGACATAGGGCACTCCAGACAGAGAACATAAAAAGATCCGATAGGGAAATATGGGTGTGGCTAAGTTGTTCAACAGGGGATCGTATCGGGTCCTCCAGACGGGCAGCCAGCGTCAGGATGGCGGTCGGAGCCAAGACACCAAGTTTAGCATGCTGAGAATGCAGGATCGCTGATGCGAGGCCTTGCGGAAATCGATATTGCCAGAGCTGTTTGATCCTTTGGTGCCCTCGGTACGGCGGCTCGCCCCGGCACTACGCGTGTGATGAGCATGTTGACTGCCGGCGATCTCTGTCTTATCCGCCCCGTGGGGCGCTGCGTCAGCACGGGTCGGCTTCCCGCGCGGCGGTGACCGGCGCCAGGGGAGGGCGAATCCGATGTCGGTCGTCGCTGCCGCTGAAGAGCGCACCGCGCCGTCCCGCGTCGCTCGGCGAACGACGCCCGCAGCGGCACTCGCCGCGCTCGGCATCGTCTATGGCGACCTCGGGACGAGTCCGCTCTACACCCTGCAAACGATCATCCAGACCATTGGTGGACAGTTTACCCCAGAGGCCGCTATCGGCGTCCTCTCGCTGATCTTTTGGGCGCTCGTCATCACGATCTCGGTCAAGTACTGCCTCTTCGTGATGCGCGCGGACAACCACGGCGAAGGCGGGATCCTGGCGCTGATGCCGCTCGTCGGCGCGACCAGATTCGATCGCGGCCGCGCGCTCGTCGTCATGGGCTTGTTCGGAGCGGCCCTGATTTACGGGGACGGCATCATCACACCGGCGATTTCGGTATTGAGCGCGCTCGAGGGCGTCAACGTCGCGACCGAGGTGCTCGAGCCCTATGTCATGCCAATGGCAGTTGCTATCCTGATCTGCCTTTTTGCGGTACAGGGCCGCGGGACAGCGCGCATCGGCAAGGTATTCGGACCCCTGATGCTGTTGTGGTTCGTTGTGATCGCGGCGCTCGGTGTGGGTGCCATACTGCACCACCCGCAGGTGCTTCGCCGCGGTCGACCCGCGACATGCCATCGCCTTTCTGGCGCAGGACGGGTGGGGCGGCTTCGCCGTTCTCGGCGGCGTCTTTTTGGCGATCACCGGGGGCGAGGCGCTCTACGCCGATATGGGACATATCGGCAGAAATCCGATCATGACCACCTGGTATGGGATCGTGCTGCCGGCGCTCGTCCTCAACTATGCCGGGCAGACGGCGCTCCTCCTCGACGATCCGCTCCTCGGCGGCAATCCCTTCTTCAAGCTCGCTCCGGGCTGGGCGATTTTCCCGCTCGTGCTGCTCGCGACGGTGGCGACCATCATCGCCAGCCAAGCGATCATTACGGGCTCGTTCTCGCTGACGCGTCAGGCGATGCAGCTCGGCTGGTTCCCGGGCTTGCGTATCCGCCAGACCTCGGCTGAGGAATACGGCTAGATCTACGTTCCCTTTGTGAACTGGACGATGATGCTGTTGACGATCGCCCTGAGGGTCGCTTACGGCAGCTCTGCCAGCCTCGCCGGCGCTTATGGCACCGCCGTCTCGACCACGATGCTGCTGACGACGGCTCTGCTCTACAAAGTGATGCGTGATCGCTGGGGCTGGTCGGCGCCGACTGCGTTGCTGACGAGTGTCGTCTTTCTCGTTGTAGACTTCGCCTTCTTTGCGGCCAATCTGCTAAAAATCGTCGAGGGCGGCTGGATCCCGCTCACCTTCGGCGCGATCGTGTTCATCGTCATGACCACATGGCATTCAGGCATCGAGGCCATGCGGCGCAGGCTCTCGACCATGACCGAGCCCCCCGAACGGTTCCTCGAACGGCTTGAAGCGAACCGAATTCCGCGCGTGCCGGGCACAGCGATATTTCTGACCCGGATAGCGGAGGCGATCCCGCCGCTGATGATTCTACACGTGTCGCAAATCGGTGCGCTGCCGCAAACAGTGATCGCCCTCACCGTGAAATTCGCGGAGATTCCACGCGTCAGTGTCTCAAATCGCCTCGAGCTGCTCCGCGTCTTTGAAGACTTCTGGCACTTGACCGTCCATTACGGCTTTGTCGAAATACCCGATCTGCCGTCCGCTTTGCGTGCAGCAAAAACTCTCGGCTGCCCTATCGATCTCGACACTGCCGTTTACTTCGGCGCACACGACGAAGTCGTGCGTGGTAAGGCAGGTGGACTGCTCTTGCGGTGGCGTTTGCCGCTTTTCGCCTTCCTGTTCCGCAACTCGGTCCGAGTAGTCGATCTGTTCAATCTTCCGCCGCCCAATTTCTTGGAAATTGGGCGCCAGATCGAGATCTAGGTCAGCGAACAGCCAATTCGATCTCGCCGAACCGACGGTAGGCAGGGATGCTGACCGTTTATCAATGATCCTGAAAACAGAACGCCCCCGAAATTCGGGGGCGTTCTAACTTACGGGCACTGCCGTTCGACGTGCCGATTAGGCCGCCTTTTGCTCCGTCAGCTGCGGTTGCACGGTCTCGACCGTGGTGCCGATCTTGATCGTGCGCGGCTTGGCCGCTTCGGGCACTTCGCGAACGACGTCGACATGGAGCAGGCCATTGTTGAGGCTGGCGCCCGTCACCTTCATGTGGTCGGCAAGACTAAAGCGCCGCTCGAAGCTGCGCCCGGCGATGCCACGGTGCAGGTAGCCACCACCGTTCTCGTCCTCCTTCTGTGCCTTGCCCGTCACTAGGAGCGTGTTCTCTTGAACGGTGACGTCGAGCTCCGCCGGCGAGAACCCTGCCACGGCCATCGTCAGCCGGTAGGCGTCTTCGCCGGTCTTCTCGATGTTGTAAGGGGGGTAGGCGACGGCCGCGCCGTCAACGCGGGTCGCCGCATCGATCAAGCGGGTCAGACGATCGAAGCCGATCGTAGAACGGAATAGCGGAGTAAAATCGAAACGATCCATGACCATATCCTCCTGTGAGCAACATGGATATCGGCACCTTACCAACGGGCGGATGCCAGTCTTTGATGCACGGTCCTAAAATAGCCACCGCGCAATACATTAAGTGGTGATTGCAGATCTTCTTTCAAGTGGATCGGAAAACTGGTTTACGATTATGCAAATAATGGAGTTTTGCTACACCAGTGATCAGGGTTTGATGTCAAAACCTCGAAAATCCGGGTCTAAGTCGGCGACTTCACGTCGGTATCGAGCAGGCGCCGTTGGCCGGTGCAGGCCAAATGTTATTGCACGGATCCAAGGTGGATAATTCGTCACCGATATCGGCTGCGACGGTAAGGCGTGCGCGACCATGCGGTGACGTCAGAAGTCTCTATCTCTTGCCAGCTTCGGCCAACCCAGTCCGAAAATCAGCACGGGCTGCGCGACGCTAATCCGCTCCGTTAAACGCCTTGCCCGTCGAATTGCAGGCTGACACCGCCTTCGCCCGCGTACCTTCTGGCGCCAATCTTTTGCATGAAGTGTTCTTGACGGATCGAAGCCTCGTGAGCGCCGGAATGCGCGATTAGAATTGGGGGTGAGATGAGGGCTGCAACTGGGTTCATGCAATATCGAGCCGGCGAGCTCGCGGCAGACCGAATCATCCACCTGATGGGCAGCCTCGCGGGCGTGGTCGGCTCGGCCATACTAGTGGGCATCGCTGCAGATGTCGCTGACCGGCCAACTTTTTCGGCGAGCCTCGTCTATTCCGTTTGCCTTCTCACAATGCTCGGCTGCTCGGCAGCCTACCACCTCGCCTCCAATGCAGCCCGACGAGAGTTTCTGCGCCAATTTGATCATGCCGCGATCTTTCTGATGATCGCCGGTACCTACACCCCATTCACGACGTGCCGACTGCACGGCGTTTGGGGTATCGCGATGACCGCCGCGGTTTGGACGGGAGCTATCACTGGAGTCGTGATGAAGCTGATCGGTCCACGCGGTGTCGAGCGAGGTTCGATCGTTGCCTACCTGACGCTAGGCTGGATGATCCTGGTGGGGCTGCGACCCATGCTCGGCTCGGTGGACGCTTGGACGGCGGTTTTGATCGGCGTTGGGGGCGTGCTCTATTCGATCGGGGTCGGCTTTCACCTCTGGCGGACGCTGCCCTTCCACAACGCAATATGGCACAGCTTCGTGCTGGTGGCAGCCAGCTGTCACTACGCAGCTATTCTGCATGGCGTGGTGTTGGCACGATCGTGAGCACCACCCTGCCACGATCTGAAAACGCGGCGCCGCTGATCGCCATGATCCGAGGGAGGTGTAATTGAAAATATGACGCTCCTCCGACAGCTCCAGGGCCGGCCGGATGGGTTCCAAATCGCACCACCACTATGGGTAGGCAAAGTTGTAAACCCATATTCGACCTCGGCAAAAAATTCAATTCGATAAGTTCTGGAACGGCTCTAAGTAGTTTCCGAGCCTACCGCTGCCGTCTCGTTGGCGGCTATGATGGAACAGCTCAACCTACCTGCTGGGGAGGTTGCAGTCTCGAGCGAATGGGGTGAACGTTTCTGAGGACCAGCCTCCGCTAGATCACCAGTATTCGGAGAAAAACTATGCTATCCCTGCATCCTGACCAGTCGCGCCCGAGCCACGCGAGAGTCGTGTTCGCAGACCGGGCGCTTTCGTTCATGTTGCCGAAGGGCACTACGTTCGAAGATCTTGCCGATCGCCTGCGCGATCTGCAGGAGCGGCACCACGGCAAGCCGGTCGCAATCGAGGTCAAACTCGCCACTTCCCCAGATGTCGGGCGACGCCGGCTCCTCTCGGGGCTTGGCCGCGGTCGCGGTATCGGCACTGCTGCACCAAAAAAGACGCTGGATCCGAACACAGGCCGTCCAATATCTGCAATTTGAAAAGGAGAATAAAGTTTCAATCTCGGAGGCGGCGACGATGAAAGTTTCTGTCGGTGCGTTTGCAGCGCTCCTAATCACCGGCTCCATGTTCCTGCAATCCGTCCACGCCCAATCGGCGCCAGAGGGATCCTATCGTAAAAGCTGCACCGACGCACGAGTGGAAGACCGCACCCTGACGGCTGTCTGCCGTATCACCGACGGGCGGGAACAGAGGACATCACTCACGGATGTCAATCGGTGCGTCGGCGATATAGGGAATGACAATGGCGCGCTCACTTGTAGTCACGGACAGCCAATGGCGCCGTACCGTGAGGATCGCAGGCAATGGCGCATTATTGGCTTTGCGCCTAAAACCGCTGTCCGCTCCTGGCATGATCGGCTCCGTGCATCGGCGGGTAAAGGTATGGGCATAGGGTGAAGAGCCAAACGCTGAGGTTTGGTGTCGCAGTATCAGAAATGCTGCCTCGCAATCGTGCGGACAAGAGTGTCTTGAATTAGGTCCTCTGCGCCGGACACGTCGTGGGTCAATGTAAAAGCGTAACGCCACAGCCACGAGAGTTCTTTTTCGAGAAGTGTACCGAAATCGTCGATCTTAGCCGGCTACGTTCTTGGCAAAGTACCATTCGGGTGTGACAGCCGAGCCAAGGGCGCAGACGTAATCTCGATCACAGTGAAGCCCAGCCCTTCTAGGATCTTTTTCTCTGCCTCTCTCTGCGACTGATCGGGGATGAGCTTCATGCCGGCCTCGCCGGGTCGTCGGGAATTTCGGTATAGGATCTTCAAATCCACTCTCACACCGTTCGGCGCCCGCACCTATCGAACATGTCGCGGAGATCCGATTACGGATAGCTTCGGAAACTACCTATAGCAGGACGCAACCCAAGCGCGAAGGTAGCGTTCCGGAACCAGTCGTGGCGGGAGCCTCTCCACCAGCCGCGCACGCTTTCGGTCAGCCGAGAGGTTGCGACGCTGTGCCTGGGTCGGCGGCGAGCGCCAAGCGGATCAGCGCTGAAAGCGAGTGCGAACCGGTCTTCTTCATGACGGCGGCGCGGTGGTTCTCGACCGTGCGCTGGCTGATACCGAGGTCGGCGGCGATGTTCTTGCTGGGATGGCCGCCGAGCACCAGCTCCATGATCTGGCGTTGGCGCGAGGTCAGACCGGCCAGGCGCTTCGCCGCTGCCTCCCGCCGAACCGACAACTTGGCCGAATCCAGGGTCCGTTCCAAAGCGCGCCCAATGCTGGCCAACAGTTCCGCGCGGCCGATTGGCTTTTCGATGAAATCCGTAGCCCCCGCCTTCATGGCCTCGACTGCCATCGGGACGTCGCCCTGGCCAGTGATCATGATGGCCGGCAGCTGATTTCCCTGGCTCTTTAGCCGCTGCAGCAGTTGCAGCCCACCCATGCCAGGCATCTGGGCATCGACAAGGAGGCAGCCCTCGCGGCCAGGACGATAGGCCTCGAGGAACGCCTCGGAACTGGCATAGAGCTCGACCGTTCGGCCATCTTCCCGGAGCAGGTCTCGCATCGCCTCACGCATAGCGCTGTCATCGTCGACCACGAACATGGTCGTCGGCGCTCGCGGGCCATCGCCACCCGTTTCGGCAGGCTCCCGGGTGTTCACTCTCGAGGATAGTCGCGACTCACCGAGGAGGCTCTGGATCAGGTCCGTCAGCTCCTTCGCCTTCACCGGCTTGTTCAGGTGTAGGTGGCCCCCCCGGGAGATCTCGCGCAAGGTGTCGGTCGAGATGTCGCCGGTGAGGATGACAGCCGGGATCTCGTGACCGAGCGTCTCCCGCAGCCAAGCGACGACCTGGAGGCCGTTCAGACCGTTCGGCAGATTATAGTCGGCGACGATGAGGTCTGGGTGCATCGCCCCTCGCGCCGCCAATTCCAGCGCTTTTCTCCCATCCTCGGCGGTCGACGCGCGGTGACCCTCTGCTTCGAGCAGAAGCGCGAGCATCTCGCGCACCGAAGGGTCGTCCTCGACGACCAGGATTGCGCCGTTGTGACGCGCGCTTTCCTTTGCTACTGGCGAGGTGTGTCGAGGTTGCCATGGCGGCGCATTTCGTCCGAGCAGCGGAACCTCGACGGCGAAGACCGAGCCCTTGCCCGGGCGGGAACGGACATCGACAGCGTGGCCCAGCAGGTCTGCCAAGCGCTCGACGATGGCGAGACCAAGGCCGAGGCCCTTGCTGCGCTCGCGCGCCGGATTGTCGACCTGATGGAACTCCTCGAAAATCGCCTGAAGCTGCTCTTCGGGAACGCCGATCCCGGTATCCCAGACCTCGATGCGCAGCTGGTCGCCGCGCCGCCGGCAGCCGAGCAGGATCTTTCCCTTATTGGTGTACTTCACTGCGTTCGAGAGCAGGTTGCGGATCATCTGCTCGAGCAGGCGTGGATCACTGCGCACGCTGAGGCTGCTCGGGACGACGCGCCAGCCGAGTCCATGCGCCCCCGCGTGAAAGCTGAACTGCATCCGCAGATGCTCTAGCACCGCATTGATCGGGAAATCGACCATTTCACGGCGGACGACCCCGGCCTCTAGCTGGTTGATGTCGAGGAGCGTGTCGAGCATGCTCGACATGGTGCTCACGGTCTCGTCGAGTCTGCCGACCAGGCTCAACGTGGTTTCGTCCTTGACCTTCTTCGCCAAGATTTCATGTAGCAGGCTGATCGTTTGCAACGGCTGGCGCAGATCATGGCTGGCGGCAGCCAGGAACCGTGACTTGCCGAGATTGGCGTGCTCGGCCTGTCGCTTGGCGGCCTCCAACGCCTCCGCCGTATGCTTTCGTTCGGTGATGTCTTCGATCGCCAGCAGGATCTTCCGCGTGGTTGGGGGCTCGTCGCAAATCTCCAGCGCGCTCACAAGCAGCGATCGCATTCCCCTCGGCGGCAGGTCGACGTTGATTTCGTGATCCTCGATGACTCCCTCACCGTTCCGGAGGCGGTCGAGGAAGCCGCGCAGCGCCGCGATATCGAGGCGGCCTTCATCGACCGCGTCGAGTTGTCGGCCCACGGTCTGCTCAGGCTCGACCGAAAAGGTGCTGTAGAAGGAGCGGCTCGCGGAGATGACGTAAAGCTCCTCGTCGAGCACGACGAGCGGCTGGCGAATGGTGTTGATGATGCTGTCGGAATAGGATCGCGCTGCCTCGATTGCCCGTTCGGCCGTTTTCCTCTCGGATATGTCGGCGAAGGTGATAACCACCCCCGCAACCTGGGCGTCCTGGGTGCGGTATGGCAGAATGCGACGGGTGTACCACGCTTCGTTGTCGGCCTCGACCTCGCGGTTCGGCGGCACGTGGCCGGCAAGAACCGCCCCGGCGTCCGCGAGTAGGCTGGTGTCGGAGATGCGGCGAGCCAAGTCAGTGAGCGGCCGGCCGATGTCGGTGGCGATAACGCGGAACAGCGGCTTGGCCGCCGGCGTGAAAAAGCGAATGTTGAGCTCGCTGTCCAGGAATAGGGTCGCGACGCCTGAGCTGTCCAGGATGTTCTGCAGATCGTTGGACGTGCTGCGCTGGCGTTCGAGGGTTTCCTGAAGCTGGCTGTTGAGGGCGGTGAGCTCTTCATTGAGCGATTGCAGCTCCTCACGCGAGGTCATCAGCTCTTCGTTGGTCGACTGGAACTCCTCATTCGCCGACATGGCTTCCTGGTTGATCGCCTTCTGCTCCTCGTTGGCGATCTCGAGTTCATGGATGGCGCTTTGCAGCTCCTTGCGGGTGGCGTCGAGTTCGCGCTCTAGCTCGGCGATGCGCGAGAGGTCATCCGGCGGCTCGACGGGTCGGCCTGGCCTCGGCCCCCGTGCGGGTTCGTCGAAGAAGCTGACCAGCAGCAACTCCTCGCCTTCGCTATGCACCGGATGGACCTCGATGCGGACCGCGACAGCACTGCCAGCGTAGCTCGCCTGCGCGCCCGTGGCGATCG
This sequence comes from uncultured Alphaproteobacteria bacterium, assembly GCA_963698995.1. Taxonomy (GTDB): domain Bacteria; phylum Pseudomonadota; class Alphaproteobacteria; order ATCC43930; family CGMCC-115725; genus AP-15. The sequence continues at coordinate 86,540 of CAVOTD010000031.1, forward strand.
CGAGCGCGTGCTCCCGGTTCACCTGTTGGATCGCCGACCTGAGCTTGTTGCGCAGGCCCTCGCGCGCTATCACAAGAAGATCGCGGCTGGGCTCGCCCGCGGCCACCCGCAAATAGCGGTCGGTCGGTCCTGAGAAATAGAGGCATTCGTGCTTGCGGTTGATCAGGACCGAAGCAGGCGCGTAGGTCTCGAGCAGCAGCCGCTGCGTGAGGTCGCCAGCGCTGACGCCCTGCCTCGCCGCCGGAGGCGTCCGCCCTGGCCAAAGTGTTCGCGCGCCCCCTCCCGGCCCAATTGGAAAATCGACTTCGCCGGGCCTGCTGTGACCGATCTGTCGATAGATCCGCTGTGTCTTGGAGATCGGCTCGAACCGGTCGTCGAGATTGCCCACCGTCTCCGAGTTGCCGAGCATCAGAACGCCGCCCTCGCGGAGCGCGAAGTGGAACAGCAGAAGAACCTTCTGCTGCGCCTCGGGGCGCAGATAGATCAGCAGGTTACGGCAGGAGATCAGGTCGAGGCGCGAGAACGGCGGATCGGCCAACACATCCTGCGCCGTGAAGACCACCGTCCCGCGCAATTCCGGCACCACCCGGTAGCTGTGCTCCTCCTGAGTAAAGAAGCGGGCGAGCCGCGCCGGCGACACATCTGCCGCGATCGCTTCCGGATAGCGCCCCTCGCGGGCGAGAGCGACCGCATCCTCGTCGACATCGGAGGCGAAGACCTGCAGCTTGATATTCCGCTTCGCCGCCGCGATCTCCTCGAGAAAGAGCATGGCAAGGGAATAGGTTTCCTCGCCGGTGCTGCAGCCGGCAACCCAGATCCGCAGCGGCCGGTCCGAGGGGTGTCGGTGGACGAGATCGGGTATGACCTCCTTCGCCAGCAATTCGAAGGCGCCCGAGTCGCGGAAGAATCTGGTGACATTGATCAGCAGGTCCTTGGCGAGGAGCTCGAGCTCACCTGCATCCTGCCGCAGCATGTCGACGTACCGACCACTGTCATCGACACCGGCCAGCGCCATGCGCCGCTTGATCCGGCGCAACAGCGTGCCCGGCTTGTAGAGCGAGAAATCGTGCGAGGTTTTCGTGCGCAGAAGATCGACGATCTCAGCCAGCCGATCCGGGGGATGATCGCCCGGCGACAGTCCCTTCCGTCGACCGTATTTGGCGAGCATTTCGGAAATCTTCCCGACCGGGAGCACCAGGTCGACGGCGCCTGTCATAATCGCGCTCCGCGGCATGCCGTCATACTCGGCGTCGTCCGGATCCTGCACGATGACGAGCCCACCCTTTTCCTTGACCCCCTTCAGCCCTAGGCTGCCGTCGCCGCCGGTTCCCGAGAGGATCACGCAGATCGCGCGTTCGCCGAGTTCTTCCGCCAAGGAGCGCAGGAAGAAATCGAAAGGCAGGCGCGCACCGTGACGCTCCCGTGGTTCAGAGAGGTGCAGGACACCGCCGCGGATCGAGAGATAGGTACCCGGAGGAATGAGATAGACGTGCTCGGGCTCGAGCGGCATTCCGTCTGCCGCTTGCTGTACTGGCATCGGCGTATGGCCGGCCAGCAAATCGACCATCATGCTCGCATGCGTCGGATCAAGATGCTGGATCAGAATGAACGCCATGCCGGTGCTGGGAGGGAGGGCGGCGAGCAGCCTCCGGGCAGCATCGAGGCCGCCAGCCGAGGCGCCGAGACCCACAACCGGGAAGCTGTCAGCCCTTAGCAGCGAGCCGAGCTTCAGCGACGAACGCCGGTTCGGCGGCGCGCGAGCCGTTCCGGCCTGTCGCGGGCGCTGTCCTATCATACGCCGTTAATCCTACCACGAAGCTCTGCCTTGCTGCGACACTGGCGTTTCACGACGGTGTCCGGACGATCCTCCTATAAACGGGTGTCTCGACACCTCCTTTGCTGTTGGCCCCGTGGAGTCATGGACGGCACGCCGGCATCTTTGAGCACGCGGCGGCAAATCCACCATCAAGACCACACCGAGCCTGATGGTGATTGCGCTAGTGCTTTACGAAAATTAGCCATCGATTGGTAAAAGTTAGGCCAACGAACCTGCGGGACGAGGCGGACGAGAATGATCCCTCGTAGCGCGACCGCATGATCCCCACGTGTACATGACCCCCACGTGTATTAGTGACGCCACGTTCCAAGCATACGCAGCCGAGAAGCCCAAGGGGGGCACCAAACGCCGCTCCCGGGATGCTCTCCAAGAAATGAGTGGCCGACAGCGAACTCTTCACGACAGCGGATACCGCCGCAAGTGAAGCGGCATCGATAAAATCGGCTGATGCCTCAGTCTCTAACCTAGGCGTCGCAATGGCCAGGTGGATAGAATGTACTCGCCAGAATTGCTGAGAGTCGAAGCGGCTGAGTGTCGCCGCGGGGCAATCGGTAAGAGCACTCGTGTCGAAAGAACTTTGCTTGCGTTAGCAGAGAGGCTCGAATCCCAGGCGGCGGTTCTCGAGGCGCGGAGGTCGGCTGACCGGCCACGCCGCCGGCAAATAATGCGTAATCTCCCAAAGTCCTGGTCTGACCAGTAATATGGGCGAGACACAGCCGGTAGCGATCCACTACAGGCCGATCGCCGGCAAATATTGAGAGCCCGCCTGTGTGAAGTGACCATCACGTTCGGGACCGAAGAGAAAAGACGTTTGCTTCTCTTTCTCGCTGAAGACCGTCGATCTTCGATCCAAATAGGTCTGTGGCTGCACGCAACGGATCATCGGCAAGATGGGCATAGCGCTTTGTCGTTGTCGTGGTCGTGTGTCCTAGCAATCGCCCGACGATCTCAAGGCTGAGCCCGCTCGAAACGAGATGGGACGCATAAGTGTGCCGGTTGTCGTGCCTGCGATAGTTCGTAATGCCAGCCTTTCGCATTACGGCACTCCAGAATTTTTTAATCTCGCGCAGCGGCTGACCAGGTTTGTTTCCGGGAAATAGAAAAGGGGAACCCACATCGCTGGTCTCGATTATCAACGTAACAAGTATCAGCGCCTGGGCACTGAGGGGTAAATGCTCTGTTCGTTTCTGCTTGGTCTGATGCGAGGGCTTAGTCCAGATCCCACGGTGTAAATCGAAGTCTTCTTTGCGTGAGGTCAGAACCTCTCCAAGCCTGGCGCCGGTCAACAGTTGGAGACGCACAGCATTAGCTGCTCTCGTGTTTGGATGTTCGTCGAGCACGGCACAGAGGTGGCGAAGCTCCTCATCCGACAGCCATCGCTCGCGCTTCTGTTCTTGATAGCGTTCGACGCTCTTGGCCGGGTTGTCTGGCCGCCACTTCCACTCGACGGCAAGGTTGAACATTTTGGACAGTAGCGCCAGGACCCGATTTGCCTGATAGGGCCGGTCCTTCATGGCAACTTGGATCGCCTCAACGTCGCGGCGGCCGATCGCATCCACTTTCTTCGCCCGGAGCTTCGGCAGGATGATATTGTTGAGCATTGCGCGATCGTCGCGGACGCTCTTGGGGCGCTTCTTCGGAACGGCATGCCTCTCAAGGTAATCGGCCGCGAGATCCGCAATGGAGGGGGCGCTCCGTCTTGTATTGCGGATTTCAACCGGATCCTCGCCGCGCATGGCATCCGCGAGCATCGCGCGTGCTTGTTTCTTCGCCTGATCGAAGGTCAGTAGCGGACCGTGCTGCCCTATGGTCAGACGCCTCGACGCGCTCGTGTTCCGGTTGCGATATTGGATGATGTAGCTGCGGACCCCACTGGGCTTCACCCGGACCCCAAAGCCGGGGAGGGTGTCATCCCACACAACCACGTCCTGATCGGCGGCCTTGATCCGCTCGACAACCGTCTTGCTCAGCTTTCCAGCAATCATCGTTTTTCTCCGGGTACGCTCTCGCGTCGGGTAAGCACCAGGTAAGCATGGGTAAGCGAAAATGCGCGAACCCCAACTTACTCCGAGGGAGCGTGGGTGTCCAGATATCCTACCTTTTGCAACGTGTTATAGAATTCCTGAGTAGGAGAGCGGACTGATGCGGAAGCAGGCAACACCGACTTTTAATCAGTAGGTCTCGGGTTCGAATCCCGACGGGCTCACCAATTGCTCGATATCATGTAGCGAGCGCCACGCCGAGAAACTTGCGCCCGCGCCCGACGCCGCCATCGGCCTGGGCGACGGTCGAAGATGGAACCCAGCTGATCTTTCACTTACGCCAATGCTAAAGGCCGCGCCCTCGGCGTCCTGCTTCAGGGTACAGCCGCAATCTGCAGGCTCGCGAGGAAGCGGGTCACCGGTGCTGCCCAGATCGCCGGATCGCCGCGGGCGAAGGTGAAATGGCCGTCCTCGCCGAACAACGGCAGATCGACGAAGGTGACCGGCGCGCTGGAGCCGGCGCGATAGGCCTCGACCATCGCATGCGCGAGGCTCGGTTCAAAATAATGGTCGTTCGCCGCGTAGAGCCAGACCTGCGGCAAGCGGTTGCGCTCGCCGAGCCTGCCGACGGCGGCGATCAGGCGCTCGCGCCCGCTGCAGATCTCGCCGGGGCGGTACGAGCCCGCGCCGCCGGCGAAATTGACGATGCCGATGACGCCTTCGGGCTTGTCGTAGGCGACGCCGAGCGCTCCCAGCCCGCCGTAGGACTGTCCGACAAGGATAACCCGATTGCGATCGACAAAGCTCTGGTTACGCAGATAGGCGACGACACCTTCCATGTCGGCAGCCGTCTTCAGCGCTGTGGCAAAGTAATCGCGGTCGCTGCACGGGCCGGCGGTATCGTTGATCGGACCCGGTGAGAGACCATAGCCGCGCCGCATCGGCACCGCCACCGCAAAGCCGCGCTCGACAAACCAGTGCGCGGCGGCTTCGAAACCGGGCCGCATCGCGCTCGGATCGGTGTTGCCGGGGCGTGGCTTGCCATGGTTGATCGTGACGAGCGGAAACGGGCCGGGGCCCGAGAGCCGGTACACCACGGTTTCCAGCAGGGATTGCCCGGCTCCGGCATCGATCGGCACCCACCACAGCTGCTTGTTGTCGGGGCCGAGCGGGATGTCGACCGGACCTGGGTAGCGATCCGACACCTGATCGCCGGCGCACGAACTCGCCAGCATCGCAAGAAAAACGAGGAAAGCGAGCGGCGTCGTGGCACGTCCGACCGGCAAGATCTCTTCCCCAACCTCGGAGCGAGGCTGGCGCGAAAGCCTTTTCGCGGCGTGTCTGCACCTTGTCTGCAGCAAGCCCGCTGTCGGTAACCAGAGCGCCACGAGATGCTTCTTCTGCATGGCGGGGGCGCGATCTTGATTTGCCAGCAAAACGCGCCCTTATAGCTGGGCCGCAGCAGATTATGCAGCAGGACGATCTTTGTAGAGACCTTCACCGATAGTCGAGCCTGGCCAGTGAACCCGAACTCCCTGTTCCACCCCGCGGTCGCCGAATGGTTTGAGCGCAGCTTTGCCGCGCCCACGACGGCGCAAGCCGAGGCGTGGCCGGCGATCCAGGCCGGCCGGCATACGCTGATCGCGGCGCCCACCGGATCCGGCAAGACGCTTGCCGCGTTTCTTGCAACGATCGATGCGCTGGTCCGCCAGGGGTTGAACGGCGGGCTCAAGGACGAGACGCAGATCGTCTACGTCTCGCCGCTGAAAGCCTTGTCGAACGACATTCAGCGCAACCTCGAGGCGCCCCTCACCGGCATTCGCGAGGCGTTGCGCCGGCAAGGATTGCCGGATGTTGAAATCCGCACCTGGGTGCGCACCGGCGACACCGCGGCGAGCGAGCGCGACCGGATGCGCCGCAGCCCGCCGCACATCGTCGTTACTACCCCGGAATTGCTCTACATCCTGCTCGGCTCCGAATCCGGCCGTAAAATGCTGGCGACCACGCGGACCGTGATCGTTGATGAGATCCATGCGGTAGCGCCCAACAAGCGCGGGTCGCATTTGGCCGTCTCGCTCGAGCGGTTGGCGTCGCTCTGCGGCGGCCGATTGCTGCGTATCGGCCTTTCGGCGACGCAGAAGCCGATCGAAACGGTCGCCCGTTTTCTGATCGGGGCTAATCCGGACGAGGGAGCGGCAGCCGAGTGTCGGATTATCGACACCGGCCATCGCCGGGCGCGCGACCTTGCTCTTGAAGTCCCCTCCTCGCCGCTCGAGGCGGTGATGTCCGGCGAGGTCTGGCAGCAGATCTATGACCGGTTGAGCGAACTGATCGAGGCGCATCGCACGACTTTGATCTTCGTCAATACCCGCCGCCTCGCCGAGCGGGTGACCCGCCAGCTTTCGGAACGGGTCGGCGCCGACCGGGTGACCGCGCATCACGGCAGCCTAGCCAAGGAGCAGCGGCTCGACGCCGAGCAGCGTCTGAAGCACGGCGAGCTGAAAGCGCTGGTGGCGACCGCCTCGCTCGAGCTCGGCATCGATATCGGCGAGGTCGATCTGGTCTGTCAGATCGGTTCGCCGCGCTCGATTGCGAGTTTGCTGCAGCGGGTCGGGCGTTCGGGGCATGCGGTTGCCGGCACGCCCAAGGGCCGGCTGTTCCCGCTGTCGCGCGATGAGCTCGTCGAATGCACGGCACTGCTCGACAGCGTCGGCCGCGGCGAGCTCGACCGGCTGATGATCCCCGAGCAGCCGCTCGACGTGCTGGCGCAACAGATCGTCGCCGAAGTTGCCGCGCAGGAATGGCCGGAGGACGACCTATACGCGCTGCTGCGCCGCGCTTGGCCATACCGGGCGCTGCCGCGAGAGGATTTTGCCGCGGTACTGACGATGCTGGCCGACGGTTTCAGCACGCGGCGCGGCCGGCGCGGGGCGCTCATTCATTACGATGCGGTCAATCACGTGATCCGCGGCCGGCGGGGCGCGCGGCTGACCGCGCTGACCTCCGGCGGCACGATCCCGGACAACGCCGATTACCAGGTCCTGCTCGAACCCGAAAACCAGATGATCGGCACGGTGAACGAGGATTTCGCCGTCGAGAGCATGGCCGGCGACGTCTTTCAGCTCGGCAATGCGGCGTACCGCATCCTGCGGGTCGAGCGCGGCACCGTGCGTGTCGAGGATGCCCAGGGCATGGCGCCGACCATCCCGTTTTGGCTCGGCGAGGCGCCGGGCCGCACCGACGAGCTGTCGCAGTCGGTCTCGCGGCTGAGGGCAGAGATCGCGTTGCGCTTGCCGACCGATCCGACCGGCGAAAACACCCGGCGTTGGCTGGTCGAGGAGCTCGGCATCGCCGAGCCGGCAGCAGAGCAGCTGCTCGAGTACCTGGCCTCGGGTCTCGCGGCGCTGGGGGTGTTGCCGACCCAGGACACGCTGGTGCTCGAGCGCTTCTTTGACGAAGTCGGCGGCATGCAGCTGGTCATCCATTCGCCCTACGGCAGCCGCATCAACCGCGCCTGGGGGCTGGCGCTGCGCAAGCGGTTTTGTCGCAAATTCAATTTCGAGCTGCAGGCGGCGGCGACCGAGGACAACATCGTGCTGTCGCTGACCCGCTCGCACAGTTTCGATCTTGCCGAAGTGCCGCGCTATTTACATTCGGCCAGCATCCGGCGCCTGCTGATCGAGGCGCTGCTCGATGCGCCGATGTTCATCACGCGCTGGCGCTGGGTCAGCGGGGTGTCCCTCGCACTGCCGCGGTTCCGCGGCGGGCGCAAGGTGCCGCCACAACTCGCGCGCATGGCCGCCGAGGACCTGATCGCGGCAATCTTCCCCGACCAGGTCGCCTGCGCCGAGAACCTGGTCGGCGAGCGCGAGATCCCCGACCACCCGCTGATCCGCCAGACGATTGCCGATTGTCTCAGTGAGGCGATGGATCTCGCCGGTCTCGAAAGATTGCTCGCGAGGCTAGAAGCCGGCGAGATCGGCGTCGTCACCCGTGATGTGACCGAGCCCTCGCCGCTCGCTCTCGAGGTCTTATCGGCTCGCCCCTACGCCTATCTGGACGATGCGCCGCTCGAGGAGCGCCGGACCCAGGCGGTGATGAGCCGGCGGTGGCTTGCGCCGGAGGCCGCGGGCGATATTGGCCGGCTCGATCCCGAAGCCATTGCGCGACTGCGCGGCGAAGCCTGGCCGGATCCCACCAATGCCGACGAGTTGCACGATGCGCTGGTCTGGCTTGGTTTTCTCAGCGCGAAAGAAGGGCAGGACGTGCCGGCCTGGAGCGACTGGTTTGCCGAACTCGCTCGCGAAAAGCGCGTCGCCGTGCTGCGGCCTCCAGCCGCCGTCCTCGTCACCCCCGCGGAAGTGGGGGTCCAGGAGCCGCTGGATTCCCACTTTCGCGGGAATGACGGTAAAGCCTACCTGAATGCGGAATCACAGGAACGCCATGTGAGAGCGCCGAGCGCGAGGCTGTGGATCGCCGCCGAGCGCTTGCCGCAGTTTCAGGCGTTGTGGCCCGGGGCAGTTGTCGACCCGCCGATTTCTGCGCCCGAAGTCAATGCCGAGCGCGGCTGGTCGCGCGAGGAGGCGCTGATCGAGATCCTACGCGGCCGATTGGAGGGTCTGGGGCCGGTTGGCGAGGTGGCGCTGGCGGCGCCGCTCGGCATCGGGCCAAACGAAATCTCGGCCGCGCTCGCTGCGCTCGAAGTCGAAGGCTTTGCCATGCGCGGGCATTTCACCCCGGGAACGAGCGTCGAGGAATGGTGCGAGCGCCGGCTGCTCGCGCGTATTCATCGCTATACGGTGGGTCGCCTGCGGGCCGAGATCCAGCCGGTGGCGGCACGGGACTTTCTGCGGTTCCTGCTCGGCTGGCAGCGGGTTACCTCGGAGACCCGTATGGAAGGGCCGGATGCCCTAGAAGTGCTGGTCCGTCAGCTGGAGGGGTTCGAGGCGCCGGCCGGCGCCTGGGAGACGGAGATTCTGCCGGTGCGGCTCGCCGGGTACGAGCCCTCTTGGCTCGACGAGCAGTGCCTGGCCGGGCGCATCGTCTGGGCGCGTTTGAAGCCGCGAGGTGCGCGACCGAATGGCAGCGAGCGTGGGGCAACGCCGGTGCGCACGACCCCGATTGCGTTACTGGCGCGCCGTAACGCCGGGTTCTGGACGTCGCTGTCCTCGGCCGAGGAGCCGGCCCGCACAACCGGCCGAGCGCAGTCGGTCGCCGACTATATTCGTCAGTATGGCGCCTCATTCTTTGACGAGCTGGTCGAAGGCACCGGATTATTGCGACCGCAGGTCGAAGAGGCGCTTGCCGAGCTGGTGGCGTCAGGCCTCGTCAATTCGGACAGCTTCGCCGGGCTGCGGGCGCTGCTGGTGCCATCGGACCGGCGCGGACCCGGGGCGGGAGGCCGGCGTCGGCGCAGCGCAATCTTCGGCATGCAGGACGCCGGCCGCTGGGCGCTCGTCCGGCGCGCCGCGCCGCAAGCCAAACCCGAGGCGGTCGAGCATCTGGCGCGCGCCCTGCTGCTGCGGTATGGCGTGGTTTTCTGGCGCCTGCTCGAGCGGGAGGCTGCGTGGCTGCCGCCGTGGCGCGACCTGCTGCGGGTCTATCGCAGGCTCGAGGCGCGCGGCGAGATCCGCGGCGGCCGCTTTGTCGCCGGGTTCTCCGGCGAACAGTTTGCCCTTCCGGACGCGATCGGGATGCTGCGTGAGGTTCGCCGCAAACCCGAGACAGGGATCTGGGTTTCGCTGTCCGCCGCCGACCCGCTTAACCTCGCCGGCATTCTGACCCCGGGGCCGAAGCTCGCGGCTTTGACCGGGAACCGCCTTCTCTACCGCGACGGGCTGCCAATCGCCCTCTTAGCCGGCGGCGAGGTGCAGTTCCTCGAACCTCTCGACCCGGCGGTCCAATGGGAGGCGCGCAAAGCCCTGCTGCGGGGCGCCGTTCCGCCCTCGCTGGTGGCGCTGTCCTGACCGGTTCTTGTTGTCGGTGGCGCTACGCTAGAGACGCATTCTCGGCTTCCCATCCGCGATCGTTGCGCGCAGCCAAGTTGCGATCCGGTCCTGGATCGACCGGTACACATCCTGCTGAGCGACACCGGCGCTCTTCAGCACTTTGAACGAGTGGTCGCCGCCTTCGACCACATACAGATCGGCGGGGGCGTCGAGCGGCTTGATGATCGGTTGCAGCTCGTCGGGAGTCCCGAACGCATCACGCGAGCCTTGAACAAACAGCATCGGCGCCGTGATCGCGGCGAGATGGGCCGCGCGCAGTCGGTCGGTTCTGCCGGGAGGGTGCAGCGGATAGCCAAGAAAAACCAAAGCCGCCAAGTTGCCGACGTTATTGGCGGCGACTTGCGAAGCAATACGCCCGCCCATCGACTTCCCGCCGATCGCTAGTCTCTGGCCGGATATTCGATTTGCCACGGTCTCGATCACTGCGCGGTAGCAGCCCTCCAAGTCTGGCGTTGGGGTCGGGGAGACGCCGTCCCTCTTCGATATAAGGGAAATTGAATGTGACGGTGTCGATGCCGCGCTCGGCAAGCGCGGCAGCAAAGGCAACCATGAAGTGGCTCGTCTGCCCGGCTCCCGCTCCGTGCCCGAGGATCAGCGTGCTGCCTATACGCTTATGCTCGGTCGCGCGATACGCAATCGACGTCACACTCCGCGACGGGCCGATCGCGACACGGAATTGATCAGGCATCCCGAGCCTCTACACCCTCCGGGCTGTGCCGCCGGACAGAGCGCGCCTCTGTTCTGCGCCTGGGTGCTGCGCCTGAATTTGCTTGCGATCGAAACGCGGCATGCGTCTTCGTGAGTTTTGCCCGGGGCAACAGCCCGAGGGCAGCTTATCACGGTCGGAGTACGAGGCCCTCCTGAGCCACGATGGTGCCGGGTCGCGCCGCCGCCGCCTCCGCTGCGACCCGGTCCATGAAGTCGTCGTCGTGACCGGGGTCGTGGTGGAAAATAACCAGGGTCTTGACGCCCGCCGCATCGGCGAGGCGCACGCCTTCCTGCCAGGTCGAATGGCCCCAATCCTTGTGGGCAGGGTATTCGGCGTCGGTATAGGAGCCATCGTAAATCATCACGTCGGCGCCGTTGATCAGTCCAAGGACATTGGGGTCGCGTTTGCCAGGCTCATGCTCTGTATCGGTAACATAGGCGACAATCTTTTTGGCATACTCGATACGATAGCCAGTGGCGCCGTTTGGATGGTTGAGCGGCTCGGTGCGAAGCCGGATCCCCGGGTGTGGGGTCAGCACATCGCCGGCGGTAAAATCGGTGAACTCCATCTTGGCGGTAAAAATCCCCATCGGGATCGGAAACAGCGGGGCGATCATCATTTTGTTGAGCACCGCTTCGATGCTCCTGTTGCCATTCAAATGCCCGGCCCATATGCGCATGCTGCTCCGCGCGTCGTAGCACGGGGCAAAAAACGGCAACCCGCAGATATGATCGAAATGCGTATGGCTGTAGAAGAGGTCCAATTCTGCCGGTGTGCCGGCCGCCATCAACTCGTTGCCCAACAGCCTCAGGCCGGTGCCGCCGTCAAACACCATCAGGTGCCTCCCGCAGCGGACCTCGACGCACGAGGTATTGCCGCCGTAACGGACGGTGTCGGGCCCCGGACAGGCAATGCTGCCGCGCACACCCCAAAATCGTACCATGTAATCCGGATGGACCAAGGTCCAACCTCGTCCTGCAATCCCCCCAGGTTCGCATATATTGTCGAGAACCCGGCAAAACGCCAGACGAGTCATAGCCGTTACCCGGCATTTCGAAAACTTTTTTAGAGGTATTGCTCTAAACCCATCATTAACCGGTCCCGAGCTATCTGGGGTGATCCATTCACCCAGACAGGAAAGTTCGCCATGTCGGACGCCGATTACCAAGCCGCGGTTGCCGCTTTCTTGAGCACTAAAGGCGTGACGCGGTGCCCGACGGTTTGCGCTGTTCCGACCCAGGCCATTGTCGCCGAGGCTGACCGCGCCGCCTATCGCGACTACATTGCCGCGAAGGAAGCGGCGCGCGTCGAAAAGCTGAAATCACTCGAGCAGATCGTTCACCTCCCGCCACTGCCACCTATCTAAGATTCTACTTCAACGCTTCAAGCTCGCTTCCGGGCGCGCGATGTTCCGGAAGGCGAGGTGAAAGCTCGCGAGGGGACAGACCTGATGGATGCCGGCGAGCTGTCAGTCCGCTGCTGCATCGCCGGCGGCGGCCCCGCCGGCATGATGTTGGGTTACCTCTTGGCCCGCGCTGGGATCTCGGTTCTGGTCCTCGAAAAGCATGCCGATTTCCTGCGCGATTTCCGCGGTGACACGATTCATCCCTCGACGCTCGAAATTATGCACGAGCTGGGGCTTCTCAAGGAATTCCTGCAGCGCCCGCATCAGGAGGTGCGAACCTTGGGTGCCCAGATCGGCGACGAGTTCATTGAAGTGGCCGATTTCACGCATTTGCCAACCCATTGCCGCTTCATCGCTTTGATGCCGCAATGGGATTTTCTCGACTTTCTCGCCGCGCACGCCAAACGTTATCCCGATTTTCAGCTAAAAATGGAAGCTGAGGCGCGAGACCTCATTGTCGAAGGGGAACGCGTGACCGGCTTGCGGGCGGTGACACCGGATGGCGAGCTCTGGGTCCGAGCGGATTTGGTCGTCGGCGCCGACGGCCGCCATTCGACCATCCGCGACCGCGCCGGTTTGGAAGTCGTCGATCTCGGTGCGCCGATGGACGTGTTGTGGATGCGGCTGTCGCGGCATCCGGACGACCCCGGACAAACGCTCGGCCGGGTCGATAACGGCCGGATTTTCGTGATGCTCAACCGCGGCGATTACTGGCAGTGCGCGTTCGTCATTCCGAAGGGCGGGTTCGACCGGATCCACCACCGCGGTCTGCCGGCCCTGCGCGAAGAGATCACGGGCCTCGCCCCTTATCTGCGCGATCGCGTCGATGAGCTGGGCGAGTGGTCCGACATTAAGCTGTTGAGCGTTTCGGTGGATCGCTTGCGGGTATGGCACCGGCCGGGGCTGTTGTGCATCGGCGACGCTGCCCATGCGATGTCCCCGATTGGTGGCGTAGGGATCAATCTCGCCATCCAGGACGGGGTCACCGCTGCCAATATCCTGGCGCCGCACCTGATCCAGGGATCGGTTTCGGAGCAAGACCTCCATGCCGTGCAGCGCCGCCGCGAATTTCCGACCCGCGCGACGCAGCGCTTGCAGGTGGTTCTGCAGAATCGGGTGATCGGCCGTGTGCTTACGCGCACCGGAAAGATGTCGCCGCCGTGGGTGATACGGCTTTTTGGGCAAATTCCGTTTTTGCGCCGCGTGCCGGCGCGCCTGATCGGCCTCGGATTCCGTCCCGAACACGTGACGGCCCCCGCTCGCGCTTGATGCCGGCGATCAGCGCGTTTTAGTCCCGCCGCGGATGCGAAGAGCGCTCGGCGCTATGACAACAAGACATTCACAACGGACTTATCGCCCCTTGTAATGCGGTCTGCGGCGTTCCTTGAAGGTGCGCACCCCTTCGGCAGCGTCTTCGCTGTTGCGGACCGCGGCGAGTTCGGCGGCGACGTGGGCGGCGAGCTCGGAGGGACCTTTTGGCAAGATGTGTCCGTTGACGAACCGCTTCATTGCCGCGAGCGCCAACGGCGCGAGATCGACGATCTTGTGCGCCATCGCGATCGCCTCGTCGAGTTCGCGTCCGTCGGCCACCACCCGGTTGACGAGGCCGACCTCATAGCCGCGCTGCGCGGTAATCGGCTCGCCGAACAACATCAGCTCCATCGCTATCTTGTGCGGGATGCGGGCGGCGAGACCGGCGATCATGCCGCCGGTAATGCCGACTTTGCCTTCGGGGTAGGAGAATTTCGCGCTTTCGGCGGCGACCCGCAGATCGCACATCATCGCCATCACCAGCCCACCGCCGATACACCAGCCTGAAGCGGCCGCGATGATCGGCTTTTCGGTGGTGATCTCGACCGTCGGCACACAGCGCCACAGCTCGGGCAAGTCGGTCACATCGGCGCCGGCCGAGAAGGCCCGGCCGCCGGCGCCGGTCAGAATTGCGACCCGCTGCGTCGAACGGTCGAAGGCGGCAAACGCGGATTGCAGGTCGAGCGCGACCTGCCGACTGATTGCATTCAGCTTCTCCGGCCGCTGCAGCGAGCTTTGCCGATGCCTGATCCACCGCTCGGGCGTCGGGGCATCCACAACCACCAGCATCTCCGGTTGCGGAAACGCCTTCATGTATTCGTAGGCCCGCTGCGTCCACGGCAAATCGGGCGGAAAAGGTCCTTGACGTCGGTTTTGACGGCGAAATGGCGGGCGGTATAGAAGGAGGATGCAACGGTCAGCGCCACACCCAGCACAATGATCTACCAGGCGTAGCAACTGCAGAAATCGACGATCCGAAATATCGATAATTTCAGCATTTTGTTGCCTGTCGCTGGCCTGCGGGCTGCGAGCCGTCCGCATTAGAACTCCAGCGTTACCTTGCAGTTGACACCGGCGTTGCTGCGCCGTGCGGGCGGCGCTGAACCGACACTGCAATTAGAAAACTGCCCAAATGCTCCTCGCGACGTTGAAGAGTCCGAACCGTACTGCCTCGAGCAGCGAGAGCGCCGCTCGATCAAAAAGCCTTCCAAAATCTATTGACGGAGGCTCAGTATCCGACTGCAGCACCGGCCGGCCGCCGGCCGTCGCTGGCGCCGTAAAGTCGGCCGTTTGCGATTTCGATCAATTCAATCGCGCCCCACGGCCGCTGCTCGGTCAGCTTGTAGCCCATCTCGGTGAGCGATTTTACGACCTCGGGAGACAGGCCGGAGCGCTCGAAATAGACCTCATCAGGCCGCCCTTGATGGTGGAGGCGCGGTGCATCGACTGCCGCCTGTAGAGCCATGCTGTAATCGATTTTGTTCATGATTGTCTCGAGTACCGTCGTAATGATGCGCGAGCCACCTGGGCTGCCGAGGACCAGGACAACCCGGCCATCCTTCTCGACGAGGGTCGGCGCCATCGACGAGAGCGGGCGTTTGCCGGGCATGATCGCATTGGGCTCGCCCTGGACCAGACCGTAGAGGTTCGGCGTGCCCGGCTTGATTGTGAAATCGTCCATCTCGTTGTTGAGCAAAAACCCGGTGCCTGGCGCCACAACAGCGGCCCCGAAACTGCCGTTGATCGTGTAGGTCACCGCAACCGCATTACCCTCGCTATCGACCACTGAATAATGGGTTGTCTCGGCCTTTTCTGCCGGCGGCTGCGCGGTGGCCGAGGGCGCCTTCGCCGATCGCTCGATGTCGTCCCGAATGGCGGCGGCGTAGTTCTTGGAGAGCAAGCGTTCCAGCGGGTTCTCGATGAATGCGGGGTCGCCGAGCATGGTGTTGCGGTCAAAATAGGCGCGACGCATCGCCTCGATCATCAGCCGCGCGGACTGCGCCGAGCGGAACCCCAGGCCGGCAATGTCATAGCCCTCGAGGACATTGAGGATTTCGCATAGGGTGGTGCCGCCAGAACTCGGCGGCGGCGCCGAAACCAACCGGTAGCCGCGATAGGAACAGGTCAACGGCTCCATCTCGGCGTTCCTATAGTCGGCAAAGTCGCGGGCCGTCAGGATCCCGCCATGCACGTTGCTGGCGTCCTCGACCGCTGCGGCAGTCGCGCCTTTGTAGAAGGCGTCCGGCCCTTGTTGCGCGATCAGCTCGAGGGTGGCTGCGAGCTCGGTCTGGACGAGGTGATCGCCAGGTTCGAACCGGCTGCCATCGGGCCGCCGAAAGATTTTCGCGGCCGCAGCATCCTCGGCGAGCCAGTCGGCGCGCGTGTCGAGGATGGCGGTGTCCGCCCGGGTCAGGACAAAACCGTCGCGCGCCAGCGCGATCGCCGGCGCTATCAAACTGGCGCGCGGCGACCGGCCGTATTCCGACGCGGCGCGGTCGAAGCCCATGACGGTACCCGGAACCCCCGCGGCGCGGTAGCCATAGCGGCTGAGATTGTCGATCGGCTTGCCCTCTGGGTCGAGATACATTGAAGCGGTCGCCGCCGCGGGTGCTGTCTCACGGAAATCGATGAAGGTTTCTCGCCCATCCGCGAGGCGGATCGTCATGAACCCGCCGCCGCCGATATTGCCGCAACACGGGTCGACGACGGCAAGCGCATAGCCGACCGCGACCGCGGCATCGATCGCGTTGCCGCCACTCTGGAGGATGCGGACGCCGACCTCCGAGGCAAGGTGATGCGCGGAAACCACCATTCCGTGCTCGGCCTCGACCGCGGGAGCCGCGCCAGCCGAAGTCACTCCGGCCAACGTAATCGACATTGCAAGCAATGCGATCAAGCCTCTCTCCCCCCGCAGGCGAGTGGGGAGGGAAGTTTTCTTCGGAGAGGTCAATTACCGAACCGCCTCGTAGAGCCGCTCGTCGTAGAGCGCGCCCTCCAGCGGTGTAAGCTTGTCGCGAAACTCCTTGTTGTGCGGTGCCGTCACGCTCGCATCAAAGGCTTTGCGGTCGCGCCAGACCTCGACCAATGTGAAATGGTTCGGGTGCCCGTCCCACTGCACCACGTCATACCGTAAATTGCCGTCGTCCTTGCGCGCGGCGTCCGCCTGCGCCTTGACGAGCTCCACTGCCTGATCCTTGTGCACCGGGAACACGTCGACATGGGTGAGGACATAAATCGTCTCGGGCGAAACCCGCCCCTTCGGCGCTGCGACCGCGAGGCTGCTATGTGGTCGGACCGCGAACCCGCCGATCATCAGCCGCTGAAGCTTGTTCCGGAATGCGGTTGCGGCGGGACCCGCATTGTGCGCCTCCGAGGCCTTTGTGTCGCGCCACGCTCCCAGTAGCGCGAAACGGCTGGGCCGGCCAATCTCTTCGAATGCCTCGAAGCCAGCATTGCCGTCCTCCTTGCGGCTCGCCTCGGCATATTGGCGGGCAATCGCGGCGCTCTGAGTTGCCGCCGATGGGGCGACATCGAAATAGGTGACGATGTAGACTGGACCGTTCACTGCATCCTCCGCGGGGACGGGCCGCACTGTCGTCAGACAGAGAGCCGCTGCAAAGAAAATCAGGCGTGACAAGCGCATCTCGCCGAGAAACTAGTGCCCTTGGGGCTGCGCGGCGCCCGGCGGCGGTTTGCGCAATAGGAACACCAGAGGCACCATCGCCACCAGGATCACAGCCAACGCCCAGAAGCTATCGTTGTACGACAGCAAGGCTGCTTCCCTCTGAACCATGGCGTAGACCTGCGCCTGTGCGTGCTGCAGAGCGTCGGCGGCG
This sequence comes from uncultured Alphaproteobacteria bacterium, assembly GCA_963698995.1. Lineage (GTDB taxonomy): Bacteria > Pseudomonadota > Alphaproteobacteria > ATCC43930 > CGMCC-115725 > AP-15. The sequence continues at coordinate 103,628 of CAVOTD010000031.1, forward strand.
CTGGCGGACTGGGCGAGATAGGCCTGCTGAAGCTTTTGAATCAGCGTATCGTATTGGTGGCTGAACGGGGTCACGTGCTCGACAAGCACATTTTGATGATACTGCTCGCGGCGAGCGATCAGGGTCGTGACGAGGGAGATGCCAACGCTGCTGCCAATGTTGCGCATCATGTTGATGATCGCCGAGGCATTGTTGCTTTTCTCGGTCGGCACGCCGGTCAGGGCAACCGTATTGATCGGAATGAACAGCAGAGCGAGCGCCAGTGACTGGTAGACCCGCGCCCAGGCGATCGTCGAGTAATCGATATCGGCGTCGAAGCGGGTCATCGAGAACAGCGCAAGTGCGCTGCCGACAAAGCCACAGGCGATCAATAACCGCGCATCGACCTTGGTGCTGAGCACGCCGACGGCAGGCATCATCAACAACAAGGCAAAGCCGCCCGGGCGAGATCACCAGCCCCGCATCGGTGGCGGTGTAGCCCAGCATGGATTGCACAAATAGCGGCAGCAAGGTTGTGCTGGCCAATAGAATAAGGCCCAGCATAAACATCAGCAGATTGCCGAGGGCGAAGTTGCGCTCGGCGAGCAGCCGCAGATCGACGATCGGGTCCGCGCGGCGCAGCTCCCACACGACAAAAGCGACGAGCGACGCCGCGCTGATCACGGCCAAATCGGTGATGAAGGCGCTGCCGAACCAGTCGTCCTCCTGACCCTTGTCGAGCACGATCTGCAGCGCGCCCATGCCGACGACGAGCAGAGCAAAACCGATATAATCCAAGCGCAGCCGGGCGCGGCGCGGCGCCACCTGCGCGGGCGGGTCGGCCAGCACGCGCGCCACCAGGAGCGACAGCATCAACCCAACCGGCACATTGAGCAAGAACACCCAACGCCAGGTGAAATTGTCGGTGATCCAGCCCCCGAGCGTCGGTCCGATCGCCGGCGCGAACACCACCGCGAGGCCATAGGCGGCAAACGCCTGGCCGCGCTTTTCCGGCGGAAAGCTGTCGGCGAGGATCGCCTGGGCGTTCGGCTGAAGCCCGCCGCCGGTAATGCCTTGCAAGCCGCGGGCAATGATCAGCATCGTGAGGCTCGGCGCGGCGCCGCACAGCAGCGAGGTCACGCTGAAGCCGATGATGCATCCCATGAAATAGCGTTTGCGCCCGATCCTCGATGCCAGCCACCCGCTGACCGGCAGGACGATGGCATTGGTGACCAGGTAGGAGGTCAGCACCCAGGTCAATTCCTCCTGGCTGGCCGAGAGGCTGCCCGCGATGTGCTGCAGTGCGACATTGGCGATCGAAATGTCGAGCACCTCCATAAAGGCGGCAAGGCCGACCGTCAGCGCGATTATCCACCGACCCGATCCGCCGGCAGCGGGAGCCTTTGGCGGTCCCATGCAGGCTATCGCACCTTGACGCTCGGCACCACCGACATCCCGGGCCCGAGCGGGAAGTGCGGATCGGGCGGCTCGTCGAACACGATCTTCACCGGGACGCGCTGCACCACCTTGACGTAATTCCCGGTCGCATTCTCCGGCGGCAACAGGCTGAAGGCGGCGCCGCTGCCAGCCTCGAAGCTGTCGACGTGACCGTGAAAGACCTTATCCGGATAGCTGTCTATCCTGATCTCGACCGGCTGTCCTTGCCGCATATGGTCGAGCTGCGTCTCCTTGAAGTTCGCTGTGACCCAAACCTTGAGCGGTACCAGCGCCATCAGGTTTTGCCCGACCTGCACGTAATCCCCGCCGGCGACGCTCTTATGGGCGACGCGCCCCGCCTCTGGGGCGACGACCCGCGTGTAGTCGAGGTCGAGCCGCGCCTGCTCCTCCTGCGCAACGGCGCTTTTCAGATTGGCCTTTGCCGTATCGATCTGGCTCGCCGCTACCTGCAGCTGAGCCTCCGCCGCCGCGAGCTTCTTTTGGTTGGCGAGCAGGTTCGACGTCGTGCTGCGGGCGCTGGCGAGATCATTGTCGAGCTGCTGCCGCGAGGCGAATTGACGCTCGACCAGCGGCTGGGTTCGTTTCAGCTGCTTCGCGGCATTCGTAGCATTGGCCTCGGCGACGCCGACCTCGGCGTGGGCTTCCTCCACATTGGCGCTGGCGGCGGCTTGTTGCGCCTTGGCTTGCTCGAGACCGCCGGCCGCCGCGGCGCGATTGGCCACCGCCTGGTCGAGCTTGGCCTGAAAATAGGCCGGATCGATCTCGACCATCAGCTGTCCCGCGGACGACCTCGTGGTTGTCGTCGACGAGGACCCGCGCGACACGACCGGCGACCTGCGGCGCGATGCGCACCATGTGCACGTCGATGAAGGCGTCGTCGGTGCTCTCCCACTGGCGCGCTTGCAGCCACCACAGCACGCCGCCCGTGACGATCATAGCTGCGACGATCAGCACCGCGAGCAATCGCAGTGGACGGCGGTACCATGCGGTCGTCTTGTCGCGAACGGGTTTCCGAGTTTCCACTTCGGCGGCGGCGAGCGGCCGGGCGATCGGTCGCTCGATTTGGTCGGGAGCAGCTCGCTCGAGCTCGTCCAGGCTCATCGGATAGCTCCCGGTTCGGAGGGTTCGCCGCCGGGTTCGGCGGCGAGGCCGCGCCGCAGCAGATCGAGATGAGTGCGGCACAGCGCATCGATGTCGAGCGGCACGCCGGCGTGTCGTTCGAAGGAATGCCGCCACAGCGCGCCGAGGAGCAGCGGGGCGATGACGCACATGACCGCGCTTTCGGTATCGATCGGCCGAAGCTCGCCGGCTCGGATGCCGCGCTCCAGCAGACCGCGGATCAAAGTTTTGCCGCGGTTGACCACTTCCTCGAGATAGAAGCGGGCGAGATCCGGAAAGTTGCCGGCCTCGGTCAGCACCAGCTTGGGAATGGCGCTGAGCGGCGACTGCATGATTCCGGAGAACAGCCTGACCAACTGCTCCAACAGGGCCAGGCTGGGTGCCGTCGAGTCGGCAATCATCGCCTCGGCGCGCTCGATGTTGGGCACCAGCTCCTGCCGCACGACCGCCTTGAACAAGTCCTCCTTGCTGCGGAAATAAAGGTAAAGGGTGCCCTTCGTGACGCCGGCGCGCGCCGCGACATCGTCGAGGCGTGTGGCGGCGAAACCGCGCTCGGCGAAGGAAGCGAGCGCGGCGGAAAGGATCTCCGCCGGCCGCGCCTCCTTGCGCCGCCGCCATCGACCGCCCGCGCTGTCTTGGTGTGTGATCATTACATAACTAACTTTCTGGTCAGTTATGTAGTGACATCAAGGGTCCAAGACAAGCTTCGCGTTTGATGGCGAGTGGGCTCTCTGCCAAAACGGGCAATCACCAAGCAGCGCCCTTAATCCCTGCGATCAGCGCGGGCGCGGCGTTCGGGGTCGGCACAGGCTCGGCGTGATGCGCCGGCCGCGACCGGTGATGTAAGCGGGCACCGCCGCAATAGTTTTGTAGGCAAAGGGATGCGGAGCGGGGGTGCTCACGTGGTGGGCAGCAAAGACACGCCCACTCGTCGGGCCGCCTTCACCAGGGCATCGTCCTTGGTCGCAAGCGGAATGCCGCGCCGCATGGCAAGGTCTAGGTAGCTGGCATCATAAGCGCTCAACCTCTCGCTGCGAGCCAAGTCGAGCACGGTCGTCAAAGCAAGGCCGGGCGTCTGCTCGTCGACCACGATCGGAAGCTCGCCAATCAGGGCGATGAATTCGCTCATACGCGCCGGGGTGATACGCTGGTTGCGCTCGCCCGCTGCAAGAGCGTTGGCCACTTCCAGATGCCACAGGGAGGGGACCTCGGCACGCTCGTCCTCGAACCGGTCCAACAGCGCGCGGCTTGCCTCGGTGGCCTCGTCGTCGAAACACCAGGCAAGCGCGATCGATGCGTCGATAACAAAGCCGCTCACCGGCGACCTTCGTTGATCAAGTCCTTGATTTTCAGGCTGCCCAGCGTCTGCCCTTTGCTGAACTCCTTCAGCTTGGCGATCGTCTGCCGGATCTGCCGCGAATTCGCAGGCTTCACGGGCACGAGCCGAGCGATCGGGGTGCCGTGCCGGGTAATCGTGATCTGCTCGCCGGCTGCTACTCGGTCGAGGAGGCGTGTCAGATGCGTCTTAGCCTCGAAAGTGCCTATCGTGTCCATGGGAGATCTTAACTAGTCTTAGACCAGTTACCTTACGTGGCCGACGCGCGCCTGTTTTCAAGATCCGCTCCGCCTGGGACGGCCTTGGCCGAGCGGAGGCAAGCCCTGGTCGCGCACCAGAGCCGCTAGGCAGTGCGCGTCCGCGGCGGCTCGACCAGCACATTGATGGCGCGGGCGGCGGCGGTGAGCTCGCGCCAGGTCTCATCGTCGATCGGCACGCCGTTGGCGATGCGCTCGGCGCGGGTGCGGCGCTCGGGGTCGCCGGGGATCAGCACCGGCTCGTCGGGGTTGGCCGGCGGCGAGGCGGTGATGTAGGCGGTCATCGCGGCGATCTCCTCTCGGAGCCATTCGCGATCGATGAGGCGCGACGGGTCGATGACGATCGTCAGCATGCCGTTCGTCGCCGTGCCGCGGTCCTGCCGCTCGGGGCGCATCGTGCCGCTGCCGCACAAGGCGCCGGCGAGGATCTCGCAGACAAAGGCGAGCGCATAACCCTTGTGCTCGCCGAAGGTCAGCAAGGCGCCCCGCGGCTCGCGATACATCGCACCGGGATCGTTCGTCGGCTTGCCCGCGCCGTCGAGCAGGGTGCCGGGCTTCAGCCGCTCGCCCTTATTGCGGGCGACGCGCACTTTGCCCATCGCGATTACACTCGTGGCCATGTCGAGGATGATCGGCCGTTCGGGCTCGGGGCCCGGTATGGCGATGCAGACGGGGTTGGTGCTGAAGCGTGCATCGGTACCGCGCCACGGCGCGACGGCCGGGCGCGCATCGGTGACGTTGACGAAATGGAACGAGACGAAGCCAGCTTGGGCGCAGATCTCGCCATAGGTGCCGACCCGGCCGATATGGTGCGGGTTGCGCAACGCCACGACCGCGACCCCGGTCTCGCGCGCCTTGGCGATGCCGACCATCGTCGCTTCGCGTGCGGCGATCTGGCCCCAGGCGCGCTCGCCGTCATAGACGATCAGCGATCCATTCTCGCTGACGACGCGCCCCTTGAGGTTCGCGACGACGGTCCCGTTGCCGAGATTGCGCAGATAGGTCGGGATCATGCCGACGCCGTGGCTGTCATGGCCGCGCAGATTGGCCTCGACCAGGTGGTCGGCAACGAGCCGCGCCTCGTCGGCGCCGCTCCCCGCCGCCTCGAAGACGCGCAACGCGGTGCCGTGCAGTTCCCTGTGGTCGATCAGGATCATGCTTGGTGAGTCCTTCTTCAATCCGCGCCACGCGCCGAGGCGGCGATGCGCAGCGGGTGGGCCGGGTAGACGCCGAGGATCTTGACCTCGCGCGAGAAGAAGGCGAGTTCTTCGAGGGCCAGCGCCAACGGGCGGTCCTCGGGATGCGCCTCGACATCGGCGTAGAACTGGGTTGCCGCGAATGCGCCGCCGACCATGTAGCTCTCGAGCTTGGTCATGTTGACGCCGTTGGTGGCGAACCCGCCCATCGCCTTGTAGAGCGCCGCCGGCACATTGCGCACGCGGAAGAGGAACGTCGTCACCGTCGGGGTGCCGCGCGGCGGCCGCCGGGGCTCGCGCGACATGACCAGAAAACGGGTGGTGTTGTGCTCGGCGTCCTCGATGTTTTCTTTTAGGGACACGAGGCCGTAGATCTGGCCGGCCAGCTCCGAAGCGATCGCCGCCACCGTCGGGTCGCCGCGGGCGGCGATTTCCGCCGCGGCGCCGGCGGTGTCGGCCGCGACGACCGGTTCAAGCCCCAGCGATCGGATCAGCTTGCGGCACTGCGACAGCGCATGAACGTGGCTTCTGACCGTGCGAATCGTCGCCAAGGTCGCGCCCGGCAGGGCCAGCAGATGGTGGTTCACCCGCTCGAAATGCTCGCCGATGATGTGGAGGTCCGCATCCGGCATCAGGTGGTGGACATCGGCGACCCGGCCCGCGACCGAGTTCTCGACTGCGATCATCGCCAGCGCGGCGCGGCCTTCGCTGACCGCAGCGAAGGCATCCTCGAACTGGGTGCAGGGCAAGGTCGCCATATCGGGGAAGACGCGGCGGCAGGCGAGATCGGAATAGGCTCCGAAGGTGCCCTGGAATGAGATCGTTCGCGCCGGGTCGGAAAGCTCTGGCATGACCTCTCTGACCTTCACGCTCGGGCCGCCAGCTCGCGGGCGCGTTCGAGGTCGGCGGGAGTGTCGACCTGCACGCCTAGCCGACGCGCATCGATCAAGCTCACCGAGATGCGCATGCCGGCCTCGAGCGCGCGCAGCTGTTCCAGGTGCTCGCGCTGCTCCAGCACGCCGCGCGGCAGCCCGACGAATCGCTCGAGCGCCTCGCGCCGGTAAGCGTAGAGCCCGATATGCTCGTAATGCGGCCCCGGCCCCCAGGGCACGATGGCCTTGCTGAAATAGAGGGCGCGCGCCGGCTCGGCAGGATCGACGAAACCGGCCACAACCTTGTTGACACTGGTATCCTCGAGCGCCGACTCGTTCTCGATGACTGAAGCCAAGGTCGCGATGTCGGTCGCCGGATCGGCGAGCCCGAAGAACGCGACGCGCACCGCAGCCGGATCCAATAGCGGCAAATCGCCCTGAACGTTGATCACGGCATCGTAGTCGCGGTTGGGGTCGAGCCGGCTAATCGCCTCGCAAATACGATCCGAGCCGGTCGGATGGCGCGGGTCGGTCATCACCGCTCGCCCACCCGCTTTTTCAACCACCGCCGCGATCGCGCGGTCGCCGCAGGCCACGACTACCGGCCCGACCGCCGCCGCGACGGCGCGGCGCCAGACATGCACGATCATCGGCGTTCCGGCGATGTCGGCGAGCGGTTTGCCGGGCAACCGCATCGCCGCCAGTCGTGCGGGAATCAGGATGATCGGGTTTTCGGGCGGGGCTCTGGTCAACATGTCTCTTTTCGGCGATCCGGCAGCGACAAGATGCCCGGTTCGTCCGATCGCCGGAAGCGTGATATTTCACTTGAGCTGCCGCGGGGTTCAATTCCTTTCGGACCCGGCAGGGTCGAAGGGGCGTGGATGTCATCATTCGAGTGGAACAAGATCATTGCCTCGATCCTTACGGCGATGATCATCGCGATGGCGTCCGGGATCCTGGCGGGCCAGCTCATTCGTCCGAAAGAACTCGCCAAACCGGTCTATGTCGTCGCCGGCGCCGAGCAGACCGCAGCTGCGTCGACGGAAAATGCCGCTGCCGCGGGACCAGAGACGATCGGGCCGCTGCTCGCCAAGGCCGATCCAAAAAAGGGCGAGCAGCTCGCCAAGGTCTGCACCGCTTGCCATACCTTCGGCAAGGGCGGCCCGAACAAGATCGGCCCGAATTTATGGGGCGTCGCAGAGGAGCAGATTGCCGCCGTCCCGAATTACCAGTTCTCCTCCGCTCTGCAAGCGGACAAGGGGGAAAAATGGGATCCGGAAAAACTCAACCAGTGGCTCTACAAGCCGCAATCCTTCGCAAAAGGCACCAAGATGACTTTTGCCGGAATGCCCAAAGCCCAGGATCGTGCTGACGTGATAGCTTATTTGGAGTCGCTGAAATAAGCTCGTGACGCCGCTCGAGCCCGAGGACTTTGCTGCCTTTGCCGCGCGGCTCGCAGATGCGGCCGGCGAGGCGATCCGGCCGTATTTCCGCAAACCTATTACTATCGATGAGAAGGCTGATCTAACCCCGGTGACGGCCGCCGACCGGGCGGCAGAACAGGCTATGCGTTCGCTGATCGAGGCGCGCTTTCCCGAGCACGGCATCATCGGCGAGGAATTCGGCCGGGTGCGCGAAGAGGCCGAGTTCGTCTGGACCCTGGACCCGATTGATGGAACAAAATCCTTTATCAGCGGGGTTCCGCTGTTCGGCACGTTGATCGCGCTGACCCGCGGCCAGCGGCCGATCCTCGGCGTCATCGATCAGCCGATCTCGCGCGAGCGCTGGGTGGGTGTAGCGGAGCGGCCGACGACGCTGAACGGCAAAGTTGTCCATTCCCGAAGCTGCCCCGGGCTCGCCGCGGCCACTCTCTTTGCGACAACCCCCGAGATGTTCAAGGAGGCCGACGCCGCCGCTTTCGCCCGGGTGTCGAGTGCGGTCAACCTGACCCGCTTCGGCGCCGATTGTTATGCCTATGGTCTGCTGGCGGCGGGGTTCATCGACCTCGTCCTTGAAGCCAGCCTCAAGCCGTACGATTTCTGCGCGATGGTTCCGATCGTTGAAGGGGCAGGGGGCGTCGCCACCGATTGGCGCGGAGCCGATCTCGATCTCGCCTCGGACGGCCGTATTGTGGTGGCTGGCGATCGCCGCTCCCACCGAGCGGCGCTTGCGCTCCTCGGCAGCTGAACCCTTCGGGCGGAGCGAAAGATATGCGCAGAGCAACTGCAATCCTCGTGGCGCTATTTTCAGCGGTCGCGCCGATCGCATACGCGACGACGCCCGGAATGTCGTTGTTCGGCGACCTGAAATACGGCCCGGATTTCGACCATTTCGATTACACCAACCCGCAGGCGCCGAAGGGCGGCACGATGCGCCTCTTCTCGATTGGCACCTTCGACACCCTGAATCCCTATGTCGTCAAGGGGGTGCCGGCAGCGGGTATCGGCGGCATTTTCGACACCTTGGCGGTACCCTCCGAGGACGAGCCCGGCAGTGAATACGGCCTCGTCGCCGAAAAAATCGAGCTCGCGCCCGACAAGCTTTCCGTGCTCTACACGCTGCGCAAGGAGGCGCGGTTTCACGACGGAACCTCGATGACGCCCGAGGACGTCATCTGGACCTTCGAGACATTGCGAACCAAGGGAGCTCCCTCCTACCGCGCCTATTACGGCGACGTTACGAAGTTCGAGAAGGAGGGTGAGCGCGGCGTCCGGTTCTCGTTCAAATCGGCGGAGAACCGGGAATTACCGCAGATCCTGGGGCAGATGCCGGTACTGTCGAAGGCCTATTGGTCGGAGCGCGATTTCGAGAAGACGACGCTCGACCCGCCACTCGGCAGCGGCCCCTACAAGATCGAAGCGGTCGACCCCGGACGCTCGATCACCTATCGCCGGGTTGCCGATTACTGGGCGGCCAATCTGCCGGTCAGCAGGGGCCGCTACAATGTCGACGTGATCCGTTATGACTACTACCGGGACGCGACGATCGCGCTCGAAGCCTTCAAGGCCGGCCAGTTCGACGTCAAACTCGAGAATTCCTCGAAGGACTGGGCGACCGGATATGACGGCCCAGCCTTGCGCGCCGGCCTGATCAAGAAAGAAGAGCTCCCCAACGGGTTGCCGAGCGGCATGCAGGGCTTCGCCTACAATCTGCGTCGGCCGCTGTTCCAGGATCCGCGGGTCCGCGAAGCACTCGCCTATGCCTTCGATTTCGAATGGTCCAACAAGAATTTGTTTTATGGCGCCTACCAGCGGACGCGCAGCTACTTCGACAATTCCGAGCTGGCGGCAACCGAAGTGCCGCAGGGTGAGGAATTGAAGATCCTCGAAAAATACCGCGGCCAGGTCCCGGATCGCGTTTTCACGACCGAATATAACCCGCCGAAATATGACGGCTCCGGCAATATTCGCGATGGGCTGCGGGCGGCGCTGAAATTGTTGAAGGAGGCGGGTTGGACGTTCAAAGGCGAAAAGCTCGTCAATGACGAAACGGGTCAGCCCTTCGAATTCGAAATCCTGCTCGATAATCCGCAATTCGAACGGATCGTGCTGCCGTTCACCAAGAATCTCGCACGGATGGGGATCGCAGCGCGGGTGCGCACGGTCGATACCGCGCAATATCAGAAGCGGATGGAGACCTTCGACTACGATATGGCGGTCGTCGCATTCGGCAAATCGCTGTCGCCCGGCAATGAACAGCGCGAGTTTTGGGGCACACAGGCCGCCGACGAGCAAGGCAGCCGCAACCTGCTGGGTATCAAGAACAAAGTGATCGACGATCTGATCGAGGAGCTCGTCAGGGCACCGGACCGGGCGAGCCTGGTAGCCCATGCGCACGCCCTCGATCGGGTATTACAGTACGGCTATTACGTCATTCCACACTATCATATTGCGGCGTTTCGCGTCGCCCATTGGGACAAGTTCCGCCGCCCCGCGGTCTCGCCGAAATACGCGGTCGGGCTCGAGACCTGGTGGATCGATCCGACCGCCGAGCAGTCGGTCGAGGCCAAAAAAGGCGAAGTGACGAAGCAGTGATTTTCTTGCCCTCAACTACCGATCCTTGCGTTGCAGCCCCTCTCCCGCAGTGCCGGAGAGGGTGCCGAGCATAGCGAAGCGGGTGAGGGTAGGCGCATGATTGCTTATGCGATCCGCCGCATCGCGCTGATCATTCCGACCCTGTTCGCGATCATGGTGGTCAATTTCGTGATCGTGCAGGCGGCGCCCGGCGGACCGGTCGAGCAGATGATATCGCGGCTCAAGGGCAACACGGTCAGCGCCACTGAGCGGGTCAGCGGCGGCACCGGCGAGTTCAAGACGCATGCGTCCGGCAACGACAGCCGCTATCGCGGCGCCCGCGGCCTCGACCCTGCCTTGATCAAGGAGCTCGAAAAACAATACGGCTTCGACAAGCCGCCGCTCGAGCGCTTCTGGTTGATGATGCGCAACTACATCACCTTCGATTTCGGCACGAGTTTCTTCCGCGACCGGCGGGTCGTCGACTTGATCAAGGACAAATTGCCGGTATCGATCTCGATCGGCTTGTGGACGACCTTGGTCACCTACCTCGTCTCGATCCCGCTGGGCATCAAGAAGGCAGTGCGCGACGGCAGCCGGTTCGATGTGTGGACCAGCGCCGTGATCATCGTCGGCTATGCGGTGCCGAGCTTTCTCTTCGCCGTGCTGCTGATCGTGCTGTTCGCCGGCGGCAGCTATTTGTCGATCTTTCCATTGCGCGGTCTGGTCAGCGACAACTGGGCCGCGCTGTCCTGGCCAATGCGCATCGCCGATTATTTCTGGCACATCGCATTGCCGATCACCGCATTGGTGATCTCCGGGTTTGCAACGCTGACAATGCTGACCAAGAACTGTTTTCTGGAGGAAATCAACAAGCAGTACGTATTGACCGCCCGCTCCAAGGGCCTGACCGAGCGCCGGGTGCTCTACGGCCATGTGTTTCGTAATGCGATGCTGCTGGTCGTCGCCGGTTTTCCGGCCGCGCTGATCGGCATCCTGTTCACCGGCTCGTTGCTGATCGAGGTGATCTTCTCGCTCGACGGCCTAGGCCTCCTCGGCTTCGAGGCGGCAATCAACCGCGACTACCCGATTATGTTCGCGACCCTCTACGTCTTCACCCTGATCGGCTTGCTGCTGAAGCTGATCAGCGACCTGACCTACATGCTGATCGACCCCCGCATCGATTTCGCCGCACGGCGCGTGTGACGTCGACGGCCCGCGCGAGGCTGGCAGGCAGGCCTAACCGCCGATCCGAAGGGCAATGACAATTGCGCGGGGCGATTCTTGCCAGGGGCACTCGACGCGATCGAAACCGGCCTTGCGGAGCTCCGCCAAATGCAACTCCACGCCACCGACGAAGCGGTCGCAATTTAGAAACCAGCCGCCGGGCTTGATGAGACCGCAGATCGCGCGGTAGCAGGCGAAGATCTTTTCGGGGTCGCGCAGATTGTGGAGCGCGATCGCGGAGACGGCGAGATCGAAGGGGCCGCCGACCTGTTGCAACCATGACGGGTCGCGCAGGTCGCAGAGAACATAGCGCAGCCGGTCGGAGTGATCGGCGAGGCGTTGGTGGGCACGGTCAAGCATCGGTTGCGAATAGTCCTGGAGCGTCACTCGAGCCGCGGGGAAGGTATGCAGCACCACTTCGCTAACCGCACCGTAGCCCGCGCCGATGTCCAAAATTTCCAGCTCGGCCCTGCGCGGAAGCGGCGCAAACGACAACATCTGCTGCAACAGCGGGCGCCGTTCGGGGTCGCGAACCGCGTCCCGCTTGATCCATTCGTCAACGTAGTCGGTCGAGTGCCAGTCGTGCGGGAACAGAGTGAAGGCTTGGGTGTCTTCGGGCATCGAGAGTCTCGCTGAAATTACCCTGATCGAATCGCGGCGGAACTCGCGCCTTGGGCTACTGACTCCGTGCGAACAATAACCAAGGCAGAAGCCCCACGATAACCACAGATTAATCCGGCCCGCACAGAATCTCTCGACATCTGCCGACGGATCGGTTTAGTTTTCGACGTATGTTCGCTCTATGTTCCCATACTGACAGTCCGCGGACGGGGCACGGACTACGCTCGCGACCGCGTCGCGAGCTAGCCTCCCGGGCTCGGGGTCGTATGTGTCGATAGAAATGCTTCCAGCAGCCAGTTTCGCCGTTGCCGTCGTCGGAGCGGCGATTGCAGCGGCGATCTTTTTTCGCCTGCGCTTCGACATGGCCTGGCGGCAGCATGCCCTCGACGCCTCGCTTGTCAGGCTCGAGCAAGGGTTGCGCGAGGAGCTTGCGCGGGGGCGGCAAGAGAGCGCCTTAAGCTCAAAAATGTTGCGCGAGGAGGCTGCGACGAGCGCCAGAGCACTGCGCGAGGAGGTGCAGCGCACACTTCAGCAACTCGGCGACCGGCTCGGTCTCACCGTAACGGAGCTCGCCCGGAAGTCGGAGATCCAGCAAGATGCGTTGCGCAACACGGTCGAAGGGCGCTTGGATGTGTTGCGTGCCGAGAACACCGAAAAGCTCGAGCAGATGCGGCACACGGTCGATGAGAAGCTGCAAGGAACCCTTGAGCAGCGGCTCGGCGCGTCATTCAAGATGGTCAACGATTCGCTGACCAAGGTGCACGAAAGCGTCGGTGAGATGCAGGTGCTGGCGACCGGCGTCGGGGATTTGAAACGGATACTCAGCAACGTCAAATCTCGAGGCACCTGGGGCGAGGTGGCGTTGGGCAACATCCTTGAGGAAATCCTGTCGGCCGACCAATTCGCGCGTAATGTCGAGGTGCGGCCGCGCAGCAATCAGCGGGTCGAGTTCGCGATCAAATTGCCGGGCGACGGGCAGACGCCGTTGTGGCTGCCGGTCGACGCCAAATACCCGACCGAGGATTACGACCGTCTCGTCGAGGCGACCGAGCGCGGCGATAGCGCAGCAGCCGACACGGCGTTGCGCGGGATCGAGGCGCGCGTGCGCAGCGCGGCCAAGGACATTTGCGCCAAATACATAGCGCCGCCGCACAGCACCGACTTCGCGGTCATGTTCCTGCCGACCGAAGGTCTCTTTGCGGAAGTCGTACGGCGTCCCGGTTTGGTCGACGCGCTGCAGCGCGAATGCCACGTGATGGTGGCAGGTCCGACAACGCTCGTGTCGCTGCTGACCTCGCTGCGCATGGGGTTCCGAACCCTGGCGATCCAACAGCGTTCGGGCGAGGTCTGGCGAGTGCTTTCGGCCGTAAAAACCGAATTCGAAAAATTCGGCGGCATCCTCGACAAAGTGCACAAGAAGCTCGAAGAGGCTCAGCAGGTCGTCGAGGATGCCGGTGTCCGCCGCCGTGCGATGGACCGCAAGCTGCGGAGCGTCGAGATCCTGCCGGAGGCCGAGGCGAACGCACTCTTGGAGCTCGCGGCGGCGCCGGCTGCATTGATTGAAGACGCACGAGAAGCGGCGGAATAAGTTCTTCCGTCGTTCCCGCGAAAGCGGCGACCCAGGGCGATGAGCTCCGTGCCTGAAACCCTGGACCCCCGCTTTCGCGCAGGGCTGTCCGGGGAAAATTGAAGGGCAATCCGTGCGGGCGTTTTGCACAGGATGTTGCTGCCAAAAGCCGCTTGCCCGGGCTCGTCCCAGGCATCCACGACTTGCGGCAGCGACAATCCCCACACCGAAGACGTGGATGGCCGGACCAAGTCCGGCCACAAGGACCCGCCAAAGTTGTACAAGATCGCGAGATCGCAACCGCTCAGATTCCCCAGACAGCCCTGCGCTTTCGCGGGGTGACGATATTGTGCCAAGTAGACTACTTCACGTCGGCATCGTGATCCGGCGGCCGGCCCAGTCCGGCCGGGCGAGGGCAGCGTGCGCCGCCGCAGCCGCGGCCACCCGCTCGCGGACTGCATCCGGGAACGGCGTCACTCGACGCGTCGCAAGGTCGACGTGGAGGTACATCAGCTCCTGCGTCGCGGCGCGCTGGGCATTGCCGATCATGAACATCTGATGCGCCAGATGCAGGCGCTTGCCGTCCAGGCCGAGAATTTGGGTGCTGACGCGCACCCGATCACCGAGCAGCAGCTCGCGCTCGTATAGATTATGGGTCTCGACCACGAAGGTCCCGTTCCCGGTTCTGTCCTTGTACTGGCGGCCGATGCCGATCGCATCGAACAGCGCGTCGGTCGCGTAATCGAACAGCACGGTGTAGTAGGCTAGGTTCATGTGGTCGTTAGCGTCGATCCACTCCGGCAGAACCTCGCCTTTATAAAGCTCGAACGGCGCGGCAATGCTGGTCAATGTCGTCGCTGTGCGGCTAGTATTGTAACCGGATAGGCATAATAGATCTTGTCTCCGTCGAGGCGGACCGGGATGCCGAGCCGATCATCCGAGGCGGAAGCTTTGAACATCTCGATGATTTTGGCGTCGTCGCCTGGGTTGGGGAATGAGCGGGCGAGCAAATTGCGCACCTCGTCCCGAAGCTCGTAGAAACTTTCCTGCGGCTCGGGAAGCCCGACTTCCGCGAAAAGACCCTTCAACTCCGCCAAGGTCAGGTTGCGGGCGTGCGAGGGGTCGCGCAATCTCTCCAGGCGATTGAACTCGGCCGCTTTTGCCCGGTCCTCGGACGAGCAGGTGTCGACCACAATAATGCGGCCCTGAGGTGCGCATACCCGGACCATTTCCCGCAGCACCGCGAGCGGGTCGGTGAAGTGATGGAACGCGAACCGCGTGACGACAATTGTGAAGCTGGCGTCGGTATAAGGCAGCGCGCTCACATCGCCCTGTCGCCAGGCGACATTCGTCAGCGCCTTATCGGCCGCCAGCTGGCGGGCTTGTTCGAGCATTGCCGGGGTGACGTCGATCCCGGTCGCGCGCTGGACATGCGGCGCAAAGGCGCACACCACGATACCGCCGCCGCAGGCGACATCGAGAACAGTGTCGCCCGGTCCGGGCCGCGCGGCCACGATGATCATCCTCAGCGCGTCCTCGTTGGTGATCGGTGCGGCGGTGCTGAAAAGCGTCGCCTGACGGGTAAACTGGTCGAGGATCAGACCTTGATGATTTGGGTCCGCCAAATCGCTCCTCCGCGTCTTCTTAGAGTCGTCCATTGGGCAGCACGAGGACCTTGCCGTTGCGGCCGCCCGCTTGCGCCCTCACCAGCGCCGACCTGATCTCCTCGATCGGGTAGAACGCGTCGATCGGCGCTTTGAGCGTGCCGTCGTGCAGCTTACCGGCCAAATCAGCATAGATCCCTCGCACCTGATCGTAAGTGCGCTTTGCGAGACCGCGGCCGAGATTGAACCCGGTCAGATTGACGCCGCGCATATTGACCGCCGCCCGGCTCATCGTCGGATCCTCACCCGACATCGAGCCGTAGCTGACCACGACGCCGCCCTCGGCGACGCAATCGCCGATGCGCTTGGTGGCCGCGCCGGAAACGGCCTCGATGCCGAGCCGGATCGGCGCTCCGCCGATTGCTGCCCGGGCGCGCTCGGCCAAGTCCGGCCCATCGTTCAAGACCACATCCGCTCCGAGGTCACGCAATTCCCCGGCCACATCCTCGCGGCGCACGACATTGACGGTGCGCACGCCGCGCCCCTTCGCCAGCACAATCACATGGCGTCCGACCGCCGAATTGGCGACGTTCTGGATGACCCAATCCCCCGGTGACAGCTTAACGTGATCCTGCAACAGCAACAGCGCAGTCGGCGGATTGATGCGCAGCATCGCCGCCTGCGCCAGTTCCAGAGCCGCCGGAATGGGGATCGCGTCCTCGGCGCGGACGCGGCGGCGCTGTGCCCAGTTCTCGCGTTGCATGTTGATTACCAGATCGCCGGGCTTCACCCGGGTCACGCCGGCGCCGACCGCGGTGACGCGACCCACGCCCTCGGCGCCCGGTGTTGCCGGCAACGGCGGCCGCAGGCGATAACTGCCGCGGCAGAACGAGAGATCGGCCGGGTTGATCGGAAAGGCGAGCACGTCGAAGACGACCTCGTCCGGTCCGGGAGCACCGACATCGGGAACGTCGACGCAATGAGCGACCTCTTCGGGCGGGCCATAAGCGGTGATCTCAATCTTTTTCATATCACCAACCCCCATCGATGCCGATTGCCTGTCCGGTCACAAAGGCCGCTTGGTCGGAGGCGAGAAAGGTGATCACCGCGGCGACCTCGTCAGGGCTGCCGAACCGGCCGACCGGTATCGCCTTGGCGCGCTCGGCGAAGCCGATTTCCAGATCGTCGCCATACTCGCGCCGGTTGGTGCTGATCGCCCGGGAGGTGCGGATCGGACCGGGGCAGACGGCGTTGACGGTGATCCCGAACGGCGCCAGATCGAAGGCCAGCGATTTGGTGAAACCGACGATCGCCGCCTTCGACGCGGCATAGGTGGCGCGCTGCTTACCGGGGCGGAACGCCGCCTTCGAGGACACGCTGACGATGCGGCCCCAGCCGGCCTTGCGCATCGCCGGCACGGCGGCGCGCGCCATCAGGAAGGCGCCGCGGGCATTGATCGCCATCGTGCGGTCCCAGGCTTCGACCGGCACATCTTCGATCTCGTTGCGGTCGGCGCCCTGCGGCGCGCCGGCATTGTTGACGAGAATGTCGAGCCGGCCATAGCGTCCCAACACCTCTTCGACCATTCGCCCGGCATCCGCCTCGACGCTGACGTCGCCCAGAGTGGAGGAGGCGGTTCGGCCGCTCCTGACGAGTTCCTCGACAAGGCTGTCGACGCCGCCCCACGAGCTGTCGAGGTCGCCCGCGACATTGTGCTGATTGGCAACCCCCGCCGGCACAACATCGGAGACCACGACGGTTACCCCGGCCGCAGCGAGCGCTCGCGCGGTCGAGTTGCCGATACCGATTGGTTTGCCGCAGCCGGTAATCAGCGCAACACGAGCGGAATTGGGCATTTGACCCTCCGTCAGATTCTAGCCTTCTCCAGCTTACCGGGCCGAGGGCGAACCGACGATCCTGGGGCGCCCCAGCGGCAAGATCCCACACAATCGACATATTCGCACCCATCTGTCTCGGCGTTTATGCCGGATCCCGTCCCGACGCAACTTCGAGGCGCTCAATGCCGAAGATTACGGCCCTCATGTACCTGTTGCTGGTCGTGCTCGAGGTGGCTGCTGCCCGGGCCGATGAAAAGCCGAATGGCGAGTTGCCGGCGCGGGTGGCAACCCGTCACACGATGACCCTCGGCGATCACCGGCTCGATTATGAGGCGATTGCCGAGACCCTGCCGGTGACCGATGGAAAGGGCGCAACCACCGCGTCGATCTTCATGGTGAGCTATCTCGCCGACCTCGGAACGGGCGGCGAGCGACCAGTCAGCTTCGTCTTCAACGGCGGGCCCGGCGCGGCGTCGGTCTTTCTCCATCTCGGCGCCCTCGGGCCGCAAATCTTGCAGACCCCGGAAAGCGGAGCGGTGCCGAGCCCGCCGGTTCGTCTCGTCGACAATCCGGCGAGCTGGCTCGGCTTTACCGATCTGGTGTTTGTCGACCCGGTCGGGACCGGCTTCAGCCGCGGCAAGGGCAAGGAAGAAAATCCCGACAAACCCTTCTGGGACGTGCATGCCGACATCGCCTCGCTCGGGTCCGTGGTCCGTCTCTGGCTCGCCAGGCACCAGCGCTGGACCTCTCCGGTCTACCTTGTCGGCGAGAGCTACGGCGGGTTCCGCGCCGCGGCGATGACGCAAACCCTGCCGCATGACGTCGACGTCATCGTCAAGGGGCTGGTCCTGATATCGCCGGCGCTCGACCTCTCGGCGCTGCAGCAAACCGAGCGTGACCTCCTCGCAGCCGCCTTTGTTTTGCCGTCCTATGCAGCAACCGCGGCAACCTATGACCCTTCCGCTGCGGGTCACGATATCGCCGCGGCTGAGCATTATGCGCTGTCCGACTATCTCGTCGGCCTCGCTGCTGTCACAGGACAGCCCTCCCGAAGCGATCCCTTCATAAACAAGGTCGCCGAGGTCACCGGAGTTCCGCCGGACATCGTGCGCCAATACCGCGGCCGCATTCCGCGTCATGTCTTTGCACGCGAGATCCGGCGCAGCGAGGGCCAGGTGGTCAGTCTCTATGACAGCACGATCGTTCGGCCGGCCGGCCCCGAGGGCGGAGAGGGCGCGGGCGACCCGGTTCTCCAACCGGCCGTCGCCGCCTACGGCACGGCGTTCAATGCCTATCTGGCAGACGTACTCGGCGTCCACACCGATCTGTCCTATCGCGTGCTGCCGAGAGACGTGTCGCAGCAATGGAACTGGCAAGGCGAGCGCCAGCACGGCAGCGACGGTCTAGCGATGTCGTCACTGCAGGCGGCGCTACTCGAGCATCCGGCGATGAAGGTGCTGATCGTCAACGGTCGCCACGACCTGGTGACGCCCTATTTTGCCTCGCAGTGGCTGATCGACCAGCTGGAGATTCCCGCTGCGATACGCGCCGGAATTCAGCTGCGCGTATACGAGGGCGGCCACATGGTCTACATGCGCCCCCAATCGCGTTTGCTGCTCGCCCGCGATGCGGCGGAGCTCTACGGCGCCGCCGGCGGGACTGCGCCGTCGCAATGAAGGATGGGTCGCATCTGCATTCGTCACCCCCGCGAGAGCGAGGGTCCAGGGCAACCGCTTGAGCCCTGGCGGCGTGGCTTCCCGCTTTCGCGGGAATGACGCATAACCGGCTGAGACTCGGGTTTCATCGGGCGATTGGCACGCCACTTTCCCGAGCTTCGATTAGCTTCAGCTCAGGTCGACGGCAAAGCGTTTGAGCACCTCCAAGGGTACGATCTCCAACGTCGCCTCATGCGTCGCGGTCAGCCTGACTTTCGGGGCCTTGCCGGCTTCGAACGCCTCCTTCCAGCGTTCGGCGCAAAGACACCAGCAATCGCCCGGCTTGAGCCCGGGAAAGCCGAATTCGGGCACCGGTGTCGAGAGATCGTTGCCGGCCGTTTGCGAGAACGCCAGGAAGGCGGCATCGACCTTGGTGCACACCGTGTGCATCCCGAAATCCTCGGGCCCGGTGTTGCAGCTGCCGTCGCGATAAAATCCGGTCATCGGTCTGGTGCAGCATTCGGCGAGCGGCTCGCCGAGAACGTTGCGTGCTTCGGTCATCCTCGGTTCCCCAACTGCTCGGATCAAGCAGGTGTGCGGTTGGCCCGTTCGGCGAGCCGCGCCTCGATGGCGTCCCAGATGCGTGGCGCGATCGCGATGCCGTCGAGTTGCGCGATTTCCTGGATGCCGGTCGGCGAGGTCACATTGATCTCGGTCAACCAGTCGCCGATTACGTCGATCCCGACGAAAACCAGTCCCTGGGCGCGCAGGGTAGGCCCAATCGCCGCGCAGATTTCGTGGTCGCGCGGGGTCATCTCGACCTTCACCGGGCGGGCGCCGACATGCAGGTTGGCGCGTGCCTCGCCTTCCGGTGGCACACGCAGTACCGCCCCCATCGCTTCTCCTTCGACGAGAATGATGCGCTTGTCGCCCTGGCGGATCTCCGGCACGTAGCGCTGGACCATGACCGGTTCGCGCTGGATCGACTCGTAGATCTCCAACAGTGCGGTCAGGTTCTCATCGCCCGCCCGCAGCCGGAACACGCCGGCTCCGCCGTTGCCAAACAGCGGCTTCAGGATGATGTCGCCATGCTCTCGCCAGAAAGCGCGGATCGCGTCGCGGTCGCGAGTCAACAAGGTCGGCGGCATCAGCTCCTTGAAGCGCAGCACAAAAAGCTTCTCGGGCGCGTTGCGCACCGCTGCGGGGTCATTGACGATCAGCGGCCCGTCTTCGGGCAGCAATTCAAGGAGGTGCGTCGCGGTTGATGTAAGCCATGTCGAACGGCGGATCCTGTCGCATCAGGATCACGTCGACCCCGGCGAGATCGAGCTCCTCGAAGGAGCCAAAGCGGTGATGATCGCCTTGGCGCCGCATGACCTGAAGCGGCCGGGCACGGGCGTAGAGCCGTCCGTCGTGCAGGGTCAGCGCGTCCGGCAAATAGTGAAACAAGGCATGTCCGCGAGCCTGCGCTTCGAGGGCGAGCGCAAAGGTCGAAGTCCGCATCGATGTTGATCGCGTCGATCGGATCCATCTGGATCGCGACGGCAAGTGCCATGCCGACCTCCCGATTTCGTTGCCGGAGGCGAGGGACGTCAATTCAATTTCGCCCGCAACTGCTGCAGCATCGCCGCGGCCTGGTGCCGTGCCGCGCCCTCCGCGGCGCGCAATACAAATTGCTCGAGCGCTCCGGTAGCCGACCGCATGTTGCCGAGTTGCGCGTGCAAGATTCCCGCCTCGCGCCACAGTTCGGCGACGTCGGGAGCGAGCATCAGCATTGTCTCGATCACCGTCACCGCACGCTCAAAACGCTGCCCTTGCAGCAGGCGCGCTTTGAGATTGTTCTGCAGGCGCAATAGTACATCGCGGTCCGCAACCGGGCTGTAATGCTCGGGCTGCAGCTCGCTGTCTGGACCGGCGGTCGCCTTCAGCAACTCGCGGAGCTCGGGGGCCGCGCAGATCTGGCCGCCGTGGAACGGATCAAGGATCGCTCGGGGGCCATCCGACAACCGAACCAGAAAATGGCCGGGAAAGGCAAGCCCGACCATTTCCCAGCCCTGGGCACGACCGGCATGCATGTAGAGGATCCCGAGCGCCACCGGCAGTCCTTTGCGGCGGTCGACGACCCGCATCAGGTTGGCGTTCTGCAAATCGTCGTAGCTCAGCTCATCGCCGGAATACCCGTGTTTGAGAAGGATCGTCTCATTGAGGGCGCGGGCGCGCGCGGCAACATCCCCCGCAGCACCGGCGTGAAGACCGACATCCCGCGCGAGGAGCCGCAAATGCTCGCGATATCGCCCCGGGTCGACCCGCGGCCGCTCGAACGAGGCGAGCGCCAGCGCCGCCTCGGCGATCGGCAGGACCGGCTCGCCCGAGCTGCCGAGATCGCGCAGAAAGCGCGCGCATGCCTCTGAATCGTAGATCTCCGGCGGCTCGGTCATCGCCCTCTTATATCAGAGCTTCTGAACCTCGACAGCAGTCCGCGGCGCGGCGGCGGGAGCGTCGGGCGCCTGCGCACGCGACGGCGCCGGCGCTTCCGCGGCGACGGGTTCGCCGGGCCGGATCTCGACATACGACACCACCCGCTTGACATACGGAACCTTTCTCGCGGCGTCGGTGACGCGGTCGAGTTCAGCCTGGCTACGGGCGGAACCGATCAGATAGACCGAACCGTCGACCGCATCGATCGTATAATTGACCGAGCGGACCTGGCTGGCGAACACCAGATTGGAGCGGATCTGTGCGGCGATCCAGGTGTCCCTGACGCTTTGCCAGGCAGTTTCGCTCGGCCCCACTTCGATCTCGTCATAAACCACACGGACCCCCGGGACTTGGCTCGCGATTTGTTTCGCCTGAGCTTTCAGTTCGGGGTTCGTCGTCGCGCCGGTCAGCAAAATGCGCCCCTGGTAAACCGTAATATTGAAATCGCGCTGCATCAGCGGGTTCGCCTGCATCCAAGCGTTCTGGATGTTTGTCTTGATCGTCAGGTCGTCAAAGGTTCCGGTGACGCCGCGCTCCTGGTTCGCGGCATAGCCCGCCCCGCCGGCAGCGGCCAGGCCGCCGACGATGGCCGCTGGGCAGCCGCCCAGCGCCACCGGCAGCGCGAGCGTCACGAGAAAGCAAAACGGACGCAATTGATACATCGAGCAGACCCCCTATGGGCACTTCCCCAAGGGTGCATTGTCCGACAAACCCATATCGCGTCCAAATCGCTGGTAACGGGGCAGTAAGCAAAGTCCCGAGGCGGCGCTGGTAGCTTCAGTTGTCGGCCAGCCAGGCCCCGCGCCAATGGCGTGGCGGCCGAAGCGGGGCGACCAGCATTAGATCGAATCGCAGGTCGAGCCGGGCGAGATCCGGGCGCGTGAGCAGGAAAGCCTCGGCGGCGCGGCCGATGCGCCGTCTCTGCCGCGGTGCGAGCGCCGCGGCGGCGGCGGCGATTTCGCCGCGCGACTTCACCTCGATCACCGCGAGCACCTTGCCGCGCCGCGCGATGATGTCGATCTCGCCGGAGGGGCAACGCCAATCGCGCGCGACAATGCGCCAGCCGTGCAGCCGCAGATGCCAGTGGCAAAGCCGTTCCGCAAGACGCCCGCGGCGTTGCGCTCGCTGGCGGCGGAGTCTGCGGGCGGGCCGCGGCTGCCTCAGCCTCTTGCGTCCCGGATCGCGAGAGCGCGGCGATAGAGCTCGCCGCGCGGCAGGCCGGTCTCGGCGGCGACGTTTGCCGCCGCGTCGCGCACGCCGAGCTCGGGCGAGCGTAGCTCGCAGCCGCCGATCGATCTCCGCGTCGTCCGGCGCGCTGCGCTCGGGCGGTCCGACGACAATCACCACCTCGCCGCGCGGTGGTCCGGTGCTCGCGATAGTGGTCGGCGAGGTCGGCGAGCCGTCCGCGCCGCATTTCCTCGTGGAGCTTGGTCAGCTCGCGCGCGATTGCCGCCGCCCGGTTGCCCGAATATCGCCGCCATGTCGGCAAGCGATCCGGCGAGGCGCGCAGTGCTCTCGAAGAAGACCAGCGTGGCTTCGACGCCGACCCAGCGCTCGAGCGCACGCCGGCGCGCCGCCTGTCGCGGCGGCAGAAAGCCGGCGAACAGGAAAGCGTCGGGCGGCAGGCCGGAGAGGATCAGCGCGGTCAGCGCCGCAGAGGGGCCGGGAATCGCGGTAACCGGCAGATGCCTCGGCGATCGCCGTGCGGACGAGCTTGTAGCCGGGGTCGGAGACGAGCGGCGTGCCGGCGTCGGATACCAGCGCCAACCTCTCGCCGCGGCGCAGCGCCTCGAGAATGCCGGGCCTGACCTGCTCGGCATTATGATCGTGGTAGCCTGCGAGCGGGGTCGAAATGCCGTACCTCGCCAACAATTTCGCGGTGATCCTGGTATCTTCGCAGAAGATGCGATCGACGCTGCGCAGCACCGCGAGGGCGCGCAAGCTGATGTCTGCCGAGATTGCCGATCGGGGTCGCTACCAGATAGAGGCCGGGCGGCAACTCCACCTTGAGCGATGTTGCGGCCGCCGAGTGCGGCCCGGCCTCCGCCGCCTCGGCTGAGCTTGGCGGCGCCGCCCGGTCGGGTTTACTCGCCTCCGGGCGGCGGTTAGGTTGATCTTTCCCGCCCTCCCTCTTGCCGGAGTTCGCTCTTGCCGCGCCCGTCTCTCTCGCGGTTCGCCTCACTCTTCGCCGTCCTCGCCGCCACCGCGCTCGCCTGCTGCGGGCCGATGATGGTAGCGGCACCGATCGCCAACCCGCAATCGCCGTATTATGGCCGGTTTCCGCCGGCGCCGCCGCCGCCCGGCTTTCCGCCGCCAGCCGGTCCGCCGGCCGCCGCCGGACCGGAGAAGGTGGCGCTGCTCGTCCCGTTGTCGGGCGCCAATGCGGAGCTCGGCCAGGCGATCCTCGACGCTGCGCAGCTGGCACTGTTCGAAGGCGGCGGCGACCGGCTGGTTCTCGTACCGCGCGACACCGGCGGGAACGCGGCGGGAGCGACCAATGCCGCGCGCGCGGCAATCGGCGAGGGGGCGCGGCTGATCCTCGGACCACTGCTCGCCCCAGAGGTCGAGGCAGTCAAACCAGTCGCGCGAGATGCTCACATCAATATCATTGCCTTTTCGACCGTAACCAGCCTGGCCGGCGGCAACACCTATCTGATGGGCTTTTTGCCGCGCCAGGAAGTGATCCGCGTCGTCGGCTACGCGCGCCAGCGCGGCCTCGTGCGCTTCGCCGCCCTGGCCCCCAATTCGCCTTATGGACACCTCCTGGCGGATGCCCTGCGGGACGTCGCCGGGCGCAGTGGCGGCACGATCGCCAAAATCGAGTTTTATGATCCGCGCGCCGGCGATTTGTCGCCTGCAGTCCAGCATCTGATTGCGGGCAGTGGTGTGGCAACTGCCACCGGCGCGACTGTGGCGCCGCCGCCCGCCTTCGATGCACTCTTGCTGCCGGCAGGTGGCACCGAGCTCAGGCAAATCGCTCGCCAAATCGGAGCGGCGGAAGGGGAGAGTAAGCCGGTGCAGTTGCTCGGCAGCGGATTGTGGGACGTTCCCGATATCGGCGACGAGCCGGCGCTCGTCGGCGGCTGGTTTGCGTCATCGCCACCGGAATCGCGGCAGGATTTCGAACAGCGGTTTAGCGCCGCCTATGGTCATCCCCCGCCGCGTCTGGCGTCGCTGGGCTATGATGCTGCGGGGCTTGCCGCGGTGCTCGCCCACGGGCAAGGCCCCGAGCCTTTTTCCCAGCAGGCAATCCTCAATCCGAGCGGGTTCACCGGAGCCGACGGCCTGTTTCGATTTTTGCCGAGCGGCCAGGTGCAGCGCGGCCTGGCTGTGCTCGAAGTCCAACCGCAAGGGACAAGTGTGGTCAGCCCGGCGCCGCAGAGCTTCCAGGATGTCGGCTTACTGAGCCGGGTCAGGTCAAAAGAGCGCAAGCACCGAGTTGAGCCGCTGGCGGCCGGCGGCGGTCGCGGTAAGCCGCTCTTGATCGAGGGTCAGAAAGCCGCCTTCGACTAACGGGGCGAGATTGCGCCCGAAGCAAAGTTTCGACATTCCGGCCGGCGATTTGTTCGAGCCGGACTCGCGGCACACCCTCGACCAGCCGCAGACCCATCATCAGCATTTCCTCGATCGCGGTCTCGCGGTCGATCGGCGCTGTCTCCTCGATGCCGGTTCCGGTCGCCTCGACTGCGGCGAGCCATTTCTCCGGCAGACGGTGCTGTCGGGTTGCGATCTTGCCGCCCGCTCCGGTCAGCCGGCCGTGCGCTCCCGGCCCGATCCCGACATAATCCTGATACCGCCAATAGGCGAGGTTGTGCCGGCATTCGGCCCCGGGCCGGGCATGGTTGGAAATTTCATAGGCCGGCAGTCCACATGCCGCGAGCCGTTCCTGGGTCGTCTCGAACAGCGCGACGGCGATGTCTTCTTCAGGCAACGCGAGCTCGCCGCGCCGCGCGAGCGTGGCAAAGGCGGTGCCGGGTTCGATCGTCAGCTGGTAGAGCGAGAGGTGCTCGCCGGCCAGGGCCAAAGCCTCGTCGAGCTCGTTGCGCCACGCCGCGACGGTTTGTCCGGCGCGGGCATAAATCAGATCGAACGAGAACCTGGAAAAGCTGGCGTGAGCAATCTCAATCGCGGCGATCGCCTCCGCGCGGTCGTGGCCTCTGCCCAAGAAGCGCAATGCCGCGGGGTCGAGCGCCTGCACTCCGAGCGACAGCCGGTTGACCCCGGCTGCGGCGAGAGCACGGAAGCGATCGGCTTCGGCGGAATTCGGGTTGGCCTCGAGAGTAATTTCGAGGTTCGGCGCGACCGTCCAGTGTGAGCGCACACCATCGAGCACGGCCGCGACGGTCTCGGGCGGCATCAGCGACGGCGTGCCGCCGCCGAAGAACACCGAGCCCACCTCGCGGTCGGCAGCGGCTTCGGCCTGCCGGGCGAGGTCGGCGAGCAGTGCCTGCGTCCATCGTGCCACGTCGATATTTTCGCGGACATGGCTGTTGAAATCGCAATACGGACATTTCGACCGGCAGAACGGCCAATGGATATAGACCGCGAGCGGCTCTGGTCGATGGAGCACGGCGGGACCCTCACCCGCCTCGCTGCGCTCCGCACCCTCTCCCGCGGTGCGGGCGAGGGGGGACCCAGCCCGCAGGGCTGGGTGGGTGAGGGTGCCGATGTCGGGGGGATTCACTTCAGAAACCTTGGAAGCAGCCCTCGACGAGTTTGGCGAAGGCGCGAGCGCGGTGGCTGATCAGATGCTTCTCGGCCGGATCCATTTCGCCAAAGGTCAGCGCGGCGCCGGCAGGCACAAATATCGGGTCATAGCCAAAGCCGCGATCGCCGCGCGGCGGCCAGGTCAGGTTGCCTCGGACTTCGCCGCGGAACAGCTCGATCGCGGTGTCAGGCCGGGCGAGGGCGAGAACCGCGACAAAGGCAGCGCTGCGGTCCCGGTCGCCGAGCTCGCACTGAACCCGCTCCATTGCCAACCGGAAATCCTTTGTTGAGCCGGCCCACCGAGCCGAATAGATCCCGGGTGCGCCGTCAAGCGCTGGAACGACGAGGCCCGAAATCATCGGCGAGCGCCGGCAGCCCGCTCACCTCAGCTGCGGCTCGCGCTTTCAACGCCGCATTGGCCTCGAAGCTGTCGCCGGTTTCCTCGGGCTCCGGGATGCCGAGCGTCCCCGCCGAAACCGTGTTGATCGCGAAAGGCGCCAACAACGCCGCGATCTCTTCGACTTTGCCGGGATTGTGGCTCGCGATCACCAAGCGATTGCCGTTGAACCGGCGGGGCATCAAGCGCTACCCAGCCCGAGCGCCCGAGATTGATGCCGGGTCAGGGCCGCGACCCCTGCTCGCGCGAGCCGCAGCATCTCGGCAAACAACGCTTCGTCGAACGGAGCGCCTTCGGCGGTCGCCTGGATCTCGACGATGCCGCCCGCTCCGGTGAGCGCAAAATTGGCGTCGGTCATCGCTGTGCGAAATCCTCGGCATAATCGAGATCGAGCACGGCAGTGTCGGCGACGACGCCGCAGGAGATCGCCGCGACGCTGTCGCGCAAAGGTAAAGCGCTGACCAGCCCGGTCGAAAGCAATCGCTGAACGGCGAGATGAAGCGCCACATAGCTGCCGGTGACCGCCGCCGTGCGGGTGCCGCCGTCGGCCTGCAGCACATCGCAGTCGATGCGGATCTGGCGCTCGCCGAGCCGGGTCAGATCGGTGACCGCCCGCAGGCTGCGCCCGATCAGCCGCTGGATCTCCTGGGTGCGTCCGCTCTGCCGCCCGCGCGCCGCCTCGCGGTCGGTGCGGGTTGCCGTCGAGCGCGGCAGCATGCCGTATTCCGCGGTCACCCAGCCCTTGCCGGTATTGCGCAAGAACGGCGGCACCCGCTCCTCGACCGAGGCGGTGCACAGCACATGGGTATCGCCAAATTTGGCGAGGCAGGAGCCTTCGGCATATTTCGCGACACCCGGCTCCAGGGTCACCGTACGCATCGCATCGGGGAGGCGTCCCGAGGGTCGCATGCTATTCTCCGCTCGGTTGCAAAGGCCGGTGATTGGATCTCGAAGGCTCTGCTAGCTGATGCCGGGCTCGCGGGCGGCGCTCATGCCCCCGAATGACGACGGTTCGGTGTCCTTGCGGATAATAAAGCTCTCCCAGCCCGCCCGGCGCAACGCACAGGCCGGACAGGCGCCGCAGCCATAGCCCCAGGCGTGGCGGTGCGACCGGTCCCCGAGATAGCAGCTGTGGGTTTCCTCGATCATCAGCTCGACGACGGCGTCTCCACCGAGCGTCCGGGCCAGCGCCCAGGTCGCGGCCTTGTCGAGCCACATCAGCGGTGTGTGGATCACAAACCGGCGGTCCATGCCGAGCGACAAGGTCGCCTGCAGCGCCTTCAGCGTGTCGTCCCGGCAATCCGGGTAACCCGAGTAATCGGTCTCGCACATGCCGCCGACGAGGTGCCGTGCACCGCACCGATAGCCGACCGCTGCGGCAAGGGTAAAGAACATCAGATTGCGGCCCGGGACAAAGGTATTGGGCAACCCACCTTGCTCGAACGCGATCGCCGTTTCGCGGGTCAGCGCGGTCTCGCTGACCTGGCCGAGAACCTGCAGATCGATGACGTGGTCCTCGCCGAGCTTGTCGTCCCACGCCGAGAATTCGCGTTTCAGCCGCGCTGATATCGACCGCCGGCACTCCAGTTCGATCCGGTGGCGCTGACCATAATCGAAGCCGATCGTCTCGACCGCGGCGAAACGCTGCAACGCCCAAACGAGGCAGGTGGTCGAATCCTGACCGCCGGAAAAGAGGACGAGCGCCTTTTCCGCGCGGGTATCGCTCGGTTGGTTCATCAGACACGAGATAGCGTCTCGCGCGGACCACATCAACCAGCGGGCGCTCGACCGCCGCCGGCCGATTACCGCCGGCGGCGTCCGCTGCTATAGTTGGCGTGCATCGATCCCGGAGGGACCATGAACGCCAACCCATACCTCGTCCTCGGCGTCCGACCGTTCATCAATTGCTGCAGCGTGCGGACCATGCACGGCGGCAGCCTGATGCTGCCGCAGGTGCGCGACGCGATGGCCGAGGCATCGCGGCATTTCGTCAACCTCGACGAGTTGATGGAGGCGGCCGGACAGCGCCTCGCCGAGCTGACCGGTGCGGAATGGGGAATCGTAACTTGCGGCAGCGCCGCCGCGGTGGCGCTCGGGACGGCGGCCTGCGTCGCCGGCAACGACCCGGTCAAGATGCTGCGCCTGCCGTTCACCGAGGGGATGGTCAACCGCGTCATCATCCCGAAGACGCAGCGCTTCGCCTACGACCAGGCGGTGCGGATGATCGGCTGCCATCTGGTTGAGATCGATACACGCGAGGATCTCGACCGCGCGCTCGCCGAGCCGGTGGCGATGGTGGTGCTGCTCGGCAAGCAGGAGCACCTCGACAGCTTGCGAACTCGAAGAGATCGCCGCGGTGGTTAAGCCGCGCGGCATCCCGATCATGGTCGACGCCGCTTCCGAGCATCTCGAGCGCCCGAGCCCGTGGCTCGTCCGCGGCGCCGATCTCGTCGTCTACAGCGGCGGCAAATTCCTGCGCGGTCCGCAGACCAGCGGCCTGCTGCTTGGTTCGAAGCAATTGGTGCAGGCGGCCTGGTCCAACGCATCGCCGCACCAGGCTCTGGGCCGCCCGATGAAGGTGTCGAAAGAGGACATTATCGGCGTGCTGACCGCGGTCGAGCACTGGTTCGAGGACCGCGACCACGCGGCCGAGCGACAGCAATGGCATGACGATCTGGAAGTCATCGCCGACCGGGTCGGAGCGTTGCACGGCGCCGGCGGCGAGATCATCGAGCCGAGCGGCGTCGACCGGGTGCCGCGGCTGCGCGTCTTCTGGGACCGCTGGCAATTCCCGCTCGACGGATTGGCGCTGCGCCAGCAAGTACTCGACGGCGAGCCGCGCATCATGCTCGACGACAACTCGGCCGCTGAAAATTCGATCGCGATCGACCCGTTCCAGCTGCAGCCCGGCGAGGCGGCGCAGGTCGGCGACGCGATCGCCGCAGTGCTGCGCGAGGCCAGCCGGCACACACCGGCTCCCGATCGGCCGCCCGATAGCGAAATCGCCGGCAATTGGGAATTACGCGTCGACTTCCTGCAGGGCTCGCGCATCCACCGGCTCAATCTCGAACAGCGCGGCCCCGCACTTGCCGGCCATCAGCGCTCGACGCATTTCGAGGGTCCGGTCAGCGGCTGGCTGAACGGCGAACAAATCCAGCTCTCGTTCACCTCACGCTACGAAGGCAGCACGATCTGCTATTTTTTCGACGGTGAAATCCGCGACGGCAGCATGAGCGGCACGGCGATGCTCGGCGCTGCCAGCGACCAGAACCACGGCATCGTCAACCGCAGCCAGTTCGGCACCGGCCGCTGGCACGCCAGCCGGGTGGTTTGAGGATTTAGAACCAGCGGGCTTTGTCGACCAGATTACGCAGCGGCTGGCCGGCCATGAAACGCCGGCAATTGTCGAGGATGATGTCGTAGCGCCGCTCGTCGAGATAGGGGCCATAGCCGGCGGTGTGCGGCGTCAACAGAACGCCCGGTAGGGTCCAGAGCGGGTGGTCGGCGGGGAGCGGCTCCTGCTCGAAGACGTCGAGGCCGGCGCCGGCGATCTCGCCGGCCTCGAGCGCTGCCGCGAGGTCGTCGAGCTGGGTCGTCATCCCGCGTCCGATATTGATGAAGAACGCCGTCTTCTTCATTTCCTGAAACCGCCCCCGGTTCATAAAGCCTTCCGTTTCGGGCGTGTGCGGCACGGTCAAGATTACGAAATCGGCCTCGGGCAATAGCGCGTCGAGTTCGTCGCCGCGGTGAAGCTCGGCAACCCCCGGCGGCGCGTCGCGGCGGCGCTCGTCGACGCCGATCACCCGCATCCCGAACACCGCCGCGAGCCTGGCGATTTCGCCGCCAATGCCGCCGACCCCGACAATCAGCGCG
This sequence comes from uncultured Alphaproteobacteria bacterium, assembly GCA_963698995.1. Taxonomy (GTDB): domain Bacteria; phylum Pseudomonadota; class Alphaproteobacteria; order ATCC43930; family CGMCC-115725; genus AP-15. The sequence continues at coordinate 133,825 of CAVOTD010000031.1, forward strand.
GTCGCCTCAGGCAGATGCACGATGCCGGTATCGCGCGGCAGCTTCTTCCACTCGCGCTTCAGCTGCTGCGGGATGTAGTGGTGCAGCCCGCGGGCGAAGGCCAGGACAAACGCCATGACATGGGCGCTGATGTGGTCATTGTAGATTTCGCGGAAATTGGTGATCGCCACCGAATGAGCCACGAGCTCGGGGTAGTAAAACCCGGCCGGCGGCGCGGCTTGCGGGGCTTGCAGCCAGCGCAGCCGCGTCGCTCGGGACAAAAGGTCGGGCGGGATCGTGCCGAACGCCGCGTCGGCATGGGCGATGACCTGAGCCGCATGAGTATGGTTTTCGGCAACCACCACCTTGAGCTCGGGCAGCGCAGCGGCGAGCCGCGCCCCCCACTCGCGGGTCGTATCGCTCTGCGGCGGCAACATCACGAATTCGATTGGCAAGGCGAGATTCCTCCGGTTGGCGCTGGCGGCTCGGGCAACGGTAACACGACGATAACGGAAAGGCTCTCGTCAGACGGACCCTGGGCGCGTTAGGGTCGGACCCAACAGCAACGAGGGGACCGACCGATGGCGATCAGCACCACCGGAATTAACAGGAAAAAGCTGCTGCTGCCGACGACGATGTCAAAAGCCGGATGGGCGCTCGTCGAGGCGCGCGACGATGTCGAGGGGGTCTCGTTCGTGCCCACCGTGCCGAAGGCCGAACTGCACCGGCTGCTGGAAGATGTTGCCGGGGTCGCGCTCGGCGTGCAGCCGTTCAGCGACCCCGAGCTCGACGCCGCGCCCGGGCTCGAAGTCGTCTCGCGGATCGGCGTCGGCTACGACGCGGTCGACGTGCCGGCGCTGACCCGCCGCAAGATCCCGCTGATGATCGGCGGCACCGCCAATTCGGTCTCTGTCGCCGAGGCCGGGGTGTTCTTGATCATGTCGCTCGCGCGCCGCGGCGCGTCGATGGACACACTGGTCAAGGAGGGCCGCTGGCACGACCGCTACAAGGAGATGCCGGTTGATCTCTACGGCAAGACGGTGCTGATCATCGGCTTCGGCAAGATCGGCACGCGCTCGGCCAAGCGCCTAGGCGCGATGGAGATGAACGTGCTGATCTACGACCCCTACATGTATTCGGAGACGATCCGCGGCATGGGCTACGAGCCGGTGCAGGACCTCGACGCGGCCGTGGCGCGGGCCGATTTCATCACGATCCATTGCCCGAAAACGCCGGAGACGGTTGGTCTCTTCGACGCGGCGCGGCTCGCGCATATGAAGCGCACCGCCTTTATCGTCAATACCGCACGCGGCGGCATCATCGACGAGAAGGCGCTCTACGACGTGCTGAAGGCGAACCGCATCGCCGGCGCGGCGCTCGATGTCTTCGACCAGGAGCCGACGCCGCAGGACAACCCGCTGCTTAGTTTGCCGAACTTCATCGCCGCGCCGCACGTCGCCGGCGTCACGCGCGAGGCGGTCGACCGCATGGGCGTCGCCGCCGTAGAGAACATCCTCAGCGTGCTCGACGACAAGCCGATCCGCGACAACGTCGTCAACAAGGAAGTGTTGGACTAAGCCTTCATCGCGGCACCATCTCCGCTCACCGCACACGGCAACGGCGCGGCGGCCGGTAGGGCAGGCCGGGACATACAGATAGTGGCCTCTCGGGTTGTTGCAATGACACCAGGTCGCGGCTTGGGGACCGACGTAGGCGAGCGTTCCGGAGGGATAGGAGACAGTAGGCGCCGAGACCTAGCCGGGCGCCACATAAACCGATGCACCGACCGGCCCCTTCGATCGGGCGTTCCGGGCGCGAGTTGGATGCCCCAAATCCGATCCCGCTGTGCGCAGATGAGGGATGTCTCGGACTCAGCGCGATCGTCCGCCGATCTATTTTTCTGCGGATGATAGCGCCGTGCCGGGGTTCCTTTTCTTCTTCTTTTCTCAAACAACCGATTCGGAGTAGGCAGTAAACTTATATCAGTTTTCTCATGGTTATCGCGGTTTGGCGACAAGCCAGATGACCCGAGGCCAGGTTCGCGGTTGACGCGCAATTTCTCTGAACAATAGGAGAGAATCGGGTTAGGTTATTCGGTCAATTAGTCTAGTAGCCATCGCGGAGTCTGCAAACGGTCGCATACCTTGAACGCGAAAAGGCTACCGCCGACCCCGCCGGCGCACATGCTTCGGTGAAGACCAGGTCACCCGCTGAAGCCCACCGGTCAGGGTTTGCCACCATGTCCTGGATCAGCACGAACAGGGTGCCGAATACTTTCACCAGCCCTGATCGTGGCCCGAGCGTGGGATCGGCCGTCGGACGATCCGACAATCTGGCTGACAAATGCCATTTGAATTTCGTTGCCACGCCGCCTCGATGCGACCAAAACTCGTGTTTCCGGCTTCACGAATCCGGGAAATGTCGCGTTTATCCGTAACCTACAGGGAGATTGGTTATGAAAACACCGAAATTGGAGGTTGAGCCGATCGAACCCGGAGCCGCCGGGCAAATGGGCAACAGTGGACTTCCTGGCAGCGAAGTGGTGGGCGTGGACAAGATCCGCGATCTGCTGTTCGGCAATCAAATGCAAGATTACGATCGCCGATTCTCTATGCTCGAGGAGCGATTTCTCCAGCGCTTCCGGGAAATCGAGTCTGAGACGGCGCGCAATCTCGGTTCCTTTGAATCGAGCGCAAAGAAGCAGATGGAGTCGCTCGCAGCCCAGCTTCGCGAAGAAAAAGACCTGCGCGCCGATGCCGACAAGGAGATCGAGCGGACCCAGCGCGAGCATAACGACACGGTTGAAAAGCGTCTCCGCTCGACGTCAGACCAGCTGAGCCGGCTCGAGCGCGACCAGGCCGACCGCTTGACTCAGGAGGTGCAGTCGCTGCGCGAGGAAATCAAGCGCAAGACCGAGGACATCCAGCACACGATCGAGAAGATGTTCGCCGAGCTGAGCAATGTAAAAACCGATCGGAACCTGCTCGCCGGGCTCTTCGTCGAGGTCGCCAGGTGCTTGAACCAAGACATCGGACCAAAGAGCGTCGGCAAGGGCACCGCCGAGCCGGTGCGCGGTTGGGTGCCGAGCTGATCGCCCCACTGCGGTGAGCACATCCGCCGCTGCGCTCGAGTGGCTGGTTCGCCCGTTCTCGGGCGATGCCGGGACCGATCAGGATGGAATCGATCGGAAGGCACTGGCCGGGCTCCTGGTCCAACTCGCGCGGAGCGTCGAGCCCCAGTCCTGCGCAGAGCCGAGCGGCGTGCCCCCGGTCGATCCGCGGCTCGAACAGCTGCGGACTTTGCTGGTCGGGCACGAGATCGAAGTGCTGTCGCGGTTGAGCGAGGTCGTCGAGGATCCCGAGCAGCTGGCGGGCGCGGTCGGACGCGTCCTGCCCACGGCGATCGCGCTGGCGTCGAGCGATGCGCGACTGGGGCAGGTGTTGGCCCCTGCTCTGGAGAAGGCGACGCAGAGCTCGATCCGGAATGATCCGCGGACGCTCCTCAACATCCTCTATCCACTGATCGTCCCGGCAATCCGCAAGTCGATCGGTGAGACGATCGACGAGACCTTCCAGTCGCTCAATGAGTCGCTGAAGCATAGCCTTACTTGGCGCGGGCTCAGATGGCGCTGGGAGGCCTGGCGGACCGGGACCTCCTTTGCCGAGGTCGTGCTCAAGCACACGCTTGTCTATCAAGTCGAGCACGTCTTCCTTATCCACCGTCACACCGGGCTGTTGATCTCCCATGTCGCGGCCGAGGATGCGGCCGGCCAGGATCCGCAGCTGGTTTCGTCGATGCTGGTCGCGATCCAGGATTTCGTGCGGGATTCCTTCAGCGGCGCCGAGCACCAAGGGCTCGATACAGTGCGGCTGGGAGAGCTCTGGCTGTGGTCCGAGCCGGGGCCCTTCGCGACGCTGGTCGGGGTGATCCGCGGCAATCCGCCGGAAGGGCTGCACGAGCAGCTGCGCAGCGTCCTGTCGCGGATCCACGACGAGCGCCCGCACGCATTGGAGAGCTTCGACGGCGACAGTTCATCCTTTGCCGATGTCGAGGCGCACCTGAGCGAATGCGCGGCGCTCGGCCAGCGCGCGCCGCGAACCGCGGAACGCGGGTTTCCATGGCTCGTCGCTCTGGTCGGGCTGGTACTGTTGGCACTCGCGGGAGTAGGGGGTTTGCGGTGGTGGCAGAACGAACGGGCCTGGGAGCGCGAGCAACAGCTCCGGGCGGCCGAGCAGAGGCATTGGGACGGCTACGTCGAGCAGCTTCGAGCGCAGCCCGGCATCGTAATCACCGAGGTGGGACGGCGTGACGGCAAGTTCCTGGTCGCCGGCTTACGCGATCCGCTCGCAGTCGACCCACAGGTTCTGCTGCGCCAGGCGGGGATCGACCCCGCGGGTGTCGTCAGCCGCTGGGAGCCCTATCAGGGGCTCGATCCGGTATTCGTGCTGAAGCGGCTGCAGGCTTCGCTCGATCCGCCGCCGACCGTCACCCTTGCGGTCGAGGGCGACCACATCGTGGCGCAGGGATCGGCGCCGTCCACCTGGATCGAGCGTGCGCGCACCGCTGGCCGGATGCTGCCGGCAGGGGGACCCGGTCTCGATCTCTCCGGGGTTCGCGATGTCAACGAAGGGGCGATCGGCAAGCTGAGCGAGGCGATCCAGTCGCACACGATCCACTTCAATTTCAATGAGCCGCTGCCGGCACCGGGGCAGGAAGCCATCCTCGATCAATTGGCCACGGAGCTGAACGACCTCGCATCCTTGGCGTCGACTATGCGCGTGGCTGCGAGGGTGACACTCACCGGTCACGCCGACGACACCGGCACCGGTACGTTCAACCTGTCGCTGAGCCTGGCGCGGGCCGAAGCGGTCCGCGCGCTCCTGAAGAAGCGCGGCGTGGATCCCGATCTGCTCACGGTGCGCGGCGCCGGCCAGCTCGAGCCGTTGGAGGCGGCGTCCTCCGAAGCCGCGCGCTCGGCAAACCGCCGGATTTCGTTCAAGGTCGGGATCGAGGAACAGCGATGACCGCGACGCTGCAAAAGAAGATCTGCATGCTTGGTGGCTTCTCGGTGGGCAAGACCAGCTTGGTCAAGCGCTACGTCCAGAGCGTCTTCTCCGAGACCTACCTCACCACGGTCGGGGTCAAAATCGACAAGAAGACCGTCGACCTGTCCGATCGGATCGTGAACCTCATCCTCTGGGACGTCGCGGGCGAGGACGATATTTCCTCGCTCCGCATGAGTTATCTGCGCGGCTCCGCGGGATACGTGCTGGTCGCCGATGGGACGCGACCTTCGACCCTTGAGGTCGCGCTTTCGCTGCGTCGGCGCGTCGAAGCGGATTTGGGTCCCCTGCCATTCGTGCTCTTGCTGAATAAGAATGATCTTCGGGAGCAATGGGCGATCCGCGACGCCGAGGTCGAAGACCTCCGGCGGAACGGTTGGTGGGTGCAGTCGAGCAGCGCGCGCACCGGAGAAGGCGTCGAGGATGCTTTCAAGTCGCTCGCCGTCCGCGTCACGCACTGAGCGATGGAAGGTCTACCCGCGACCGTCGCCGAGGAGTTGCAAGCGCTGACCTATCGCGAGCGGGCGGTGGCCTACCTGCAGGTCGATGCGGAGCTCACCTTGGTCGGCGCCGGCGGAAATCTCGAGACTTACGGACTATCGGCTTTGCGCCTGGGCGAGCCAGCCGCCGAGCAGGCGTTCTTCCTTGAAGGGCTTCTACCGCCGGTCGAGACGCCCTATGTCGTGCCGTCGATGGAGCTGACCAGTGGCCGCGTGGCCGATCTCCATTTCATTCTCCACGACGACACGCTGTGGGTCGTGCTGCTCGACGTCTCGGCCGAGCGCGATGCCGCTCGGCGCATGCAGCAGAAAGCCTACGACATGACGCTCGCGCAGGAGCGCGAGGCACTACTCAATCGGCAGCTGGAGGCGGCGAATGCGGCGCTACTTGCGACCCAGCGCGAATTGGAAGCCTCGCGCGAGGCGCTGGTCCGTGCCCATGATCAGGTGCAGGCGCAGGCTGCCGAACTTGCCGTTTGGAACAAGACCCTCGAAGAACAAGTCACGGCGCAGCTGGCGGAAATAGAGCGAATGGCCCGGCTCAAGCGGTTTTTCGCACCATCGCTTGCAGAGCTGATCGTGTCGTCCGGCAACGAGCGCATTCTGGAGAGCCACCGTCGCGACATCGCCGTCCTCTTCTGCGATCTGCGCGGCTTTACGGCCTTTGCCGAAAGCGCCGAGCCGGAAGAGGTCATGGCGCTGCTGCACGATTATCACGCGGCGCTCGTGCCGCTCATCCAGGCGTTCGAGGGCACTCTCGACCGCTTCGTCGGCGACGGGCTGATCGCCTACTTCAACGACCCGCTGCCGTGTCCCAACCCGGCCGAGCGCGCCGTCGGCCTTGCGGTTGCCATGCGGGGTGCCGTGGCTACACTCGCAAAGAATTGGCGCCGGCACGACTATCAGATCGGTTTCGGCATCGGCATTGCGCAAGGCTTTGCGACGCTCGGGCAGATCGGCTTCGAGGGACGCTTCGATTACAGCGCGATCGGCACAGTCATCAATACCGCCGCGCGCTTGTGCGAGGCCGCGAAGGACGGCCAAATTCTGGTTACTTCCCGAGTTGCGGCCGCAGTCGCCGAGGCAGCGGATGTCAGGGAAATCGGACCGCTCACATTCAAGGGCTTGAGCCGTCCGCTCGCCGTCTGCAACGTGGAGGCGCTCAAAGTCGCATAAAAAGGATCTCTGGGCGCGCGGGCAGGTGGAAGCGCCAGCCCGTGGGCATCCGCTGCACATCGTGCCGTACCCCGCCTCCTCGATCCCGCTGGTGATGCAGCCGGCCGGCCTCGAGCAATCCGTCGGCGTGATCACCGCCGAGTTTCTGAAGGAGCCGGGCGATCCGGCTTGGCAGGACGACGCGGAGGTGCGCGCCTATGTCGATTTCATGAAAAAATACAATGCGGGCGTCGACCCCAACGACTGGTCGAACGTGATCGCCTATTACATGGCGTCGGCCGTCGTGCAGGCGCTGCAGAGCTGCGGCGCCGAGTTGACGCGCGAGCGGCTGCTCGATCGCGTTTCGCACATGGAGGAGGTGTCGGTGCCGATGCTGATCCCCGGAATCACGCTCAACACCAGCCCGGCCGACTATAACGCGATCAAGCAGATGCGGCTGAAACGGTTCGATGGCGCCCGCTGGGTCCCGCTCGGCGGCATCGTCAGCGAATAGCCCGCAGTATCGGCCGCGCGGGGAAAACGCTCAGTCGCCATCGCCGCAAGGGTATGCCGCAGCGTTGCGCGAGTGATTAACTATATGGCCGCTGCCGCGGTCGAGAACATCCTCGGCATGCCTCGATCACAAGGCGTCGGATGACAACGCCGTCAAAAACAGGCGCACGTTCGAAGCGGCGGGATAGTTAGGTAGCCGATCGCCATCGTACACGACAGTACATCTGTCGGCGGACTTCGCCAGCTTTGGGGCGCTCCCAGATTCGCTAGGCCGCTGCCCTCGTTGACGAGTGCTCCAGCTCAGTCATCACCTGCCGCTTCCACACCTCAGCCTCTACTACAGAGCCAACGACTGTGGTCCCCGACACTTTTCTGACGCGCGCGATGTAGAGGGGGCGCTGGCATGCGCCGGAAGGATAGACCGGTGGCGACCCACATTGGCCTATCGGGCTAGCACAGTCCAAATGCTTTAGATGGAGAGATTGACATGGCTGATTACCGCAGATTGCGGCAAGCGGTGCTGCGCGCCATGTCGCTTGCGGCGTTCGTCGCCTGCGTATGGATCCCGAACCTCGCGCTTGCGAACAACGCCGGCCTGCGCACGATTCCATTGCACATCACCAATACGATTTATCCGCCAGTGGATTTGTACGTCCTCATCTTTGGCGAAATAAACCGAGACAACGGCAAAGGCTTCCCAGTCGGTACTAACGTCTATGTTACCGATACTCAGGGAGATGTAGCGATTACCCCGGCGATACCTGGCAACGCGCCGCAATCCTTGTCTCTCAACGTCGGGACGGGCAGGGAGATCGATCTGACGCTGCCAAAACTAACGGCGGTACGCATTTATTCCTCGAGGGGCGTTGGCCTGCTGGTGCACACCGGAGGGGTGATGGGCGGCGGGCTCGTGCTTCCCACTTCACAGAACCCGACCGACCCGAATTTCAATACCATGTTCGACTTCACCGAACTTACGTGGATAGCTCAGGCTGCGATCCCGGGTCATCCCGAGATCACCACGAACCTCGGCATTAATGTAACGGAGGTCGATTCGTTTGGCTTGGTGCAGCAGTACACCATCGAGGGCACTGACCCCGCCACCTTTCAACCCAATACCGCTCTGACCTCCGGCTTCCTCTCGACAGCCCGGCGCCCCACCCTCCTCGATACTCTCCAGAGCTTCGGACCGCCGTGGAGCGGTCTGATCGTGGGGAACGGCGGGGTGCGGGCACGGGCGCTCATGCCCAATCTCGCCATTAGAGGTGGCTTTTTCCCGAGCAACCAGTTGGACAATTACACGCTCCAGGTATTCCAGAGATATGTGAACTCACCGCCGCTTACGACAACCGTCAATGTGTGTAGTAATCCTGAGCCCTTTCCCTGCGACCCTGTTACTTATAACTTCACCGGGTCGACAACGGGCGGGGAATTCGTCTTCTCCGACGCGGGCAAGGGGGGAGCAATTTTCTCGCTCGCCCAATGGAGCACTTTGAATGCCTACGATGGGAGCTTTCCGTACGGTTCAATGCCGCCGCATAGTTTTGGCGACACGCAGGCCGCTCTGGCGGTGCAGGCTAAGCTCCAGGGCGCGCTGATGCGCACCACTCTGCTCGTCAACTCCGACCTGGATGATTACTGCAGTAATCCGAGCCAGTTCTACGTGAATCCACCGGTCAACATGTACGCGAAGCTGTGGCACCAGGCCGGGATCAATGGTAAGGCTTATGGCTTCGGCTTCGACGACACGTGCGATCAGAGCAGCTTCCAATTGATCTTCAATCCGACCAAATTGACGATCAGATTGCAGGGCTACCGTCCGTAAGCGTGCGTCCGCTTACACCCAAAGTTGGATTGGGCCAGCCTGTCCATCATTGACGTCATCAGCGACATGGCGGTCGGGGACCGTGACGAGTATCGTTGAACAGGGTCGGAATGCTTGTCGAAAGCAAGACTGCGTCGGGGCACCTTTTCGCCCACATCCCAAAAACTGCTAGGACCAGTTTTCGCGGGGCCTTCGCTAACGTTCTCGGTAACGACGCTGTAAGTCCACGTTTTTAGCGTCTAGACTTTCTGAGGAAGACATCAACAGACTTGATCGGTACCGGATAATTGTCGGTCACATCAGCATCGATGATGCTGCGCCATTTCGAAACAGGCATCTCCTCGCTGTTCTCAGAAGTCCAACGGAAATCGCTCGATGCCCTTGACCCTGACATCATCTCTCAGGTACATTGGTTGAACGTCTACTATCTTGATCTGTATTTTTTCTACTGAGGAAATCTTGGCCTGACGGTTGGGTAGCCGTACCGCGGTCGAGCGGCGCTGGTTTTGGTCACCGCTAGCCGGTCAAACACCCCGTGCTAGCGCAATAATGCGATCAAGCAGATGCGGCTGAAGCGGTTCGACGGCGCCCGCTGGGTCCGCTCGAGCAATCGCGGTTGGTTTCCAATAGGTCCAGCTCGGATTCGGACACCTCGTGTCAAATTAGGCCGGCGTCCGCAATGTTGCCGTAGTGGCATGCTAGATATCTCGACATATGCCAAACCGGACGGGTGTATTCGGGGGCTGATCGCCATCGCAATCGACGGCTCGCCTGTCTGTATTTCTTCTGCAAAAACAGGAGGAGCGGAGGGTGCCGGGCGCTTGACACGGGCCGGCTTAACTGGCGGGATCGCCCGTTATCGCGAAAACCGAGGAGGATGACATGGCGCGGCCAAACGGAGTGCGGGAAGCCTGGCAGCAGGGCAGGGCGGTCATCAACAGCTGGTGCGGGATCCCGAGCAGCTTTTCGGCCGAGGTCATGGCCAGCATGGGCTGGGACTCGCTGGTCGTCGACATGCAGCACGGCATGATCGACTACCAGATGATGGTGACGATGCTGCAGGGGATCTCGACCACCAATGTGACGCCCCTGGTGCGAGTGCCGTGGAACGACCCGGCGCACATCCAGAAGGCGCTCGACGCCGGCGCCTACGGCATCGTCTGCCCGATGATCAACAACCGGGCCGAAGCCGAGAAATTTGTCGGTTCGTGCCGCTACGCGCCGCTCGGCTATCGCAGCTCGGGGCCGATCCGCGCCTCGCTCTATGGCGGAGCGGATTACCACGCCAAGGCCAATGACATTGTCGTCGCCTTCGGCATGGTCGAGACCCAGGAGGCGCTTGACAATCTCGACGCGATCCTGTCGACGCCGGGGCTCGACGCGATCTATGTCGGCCCGTCCGACTTGTCGATCTCGCTCGGTTATGCCCCGGGCGGCGACAAGCCCGACGAGTGGATGATGGCAGCGCTGAAAAAGGTGCTCGACGGCTGCAAGCGGCACAAGGTGCAGCCCGGCATCCATTGCGGCGCCCCCTCTTATGCCAAACAGATGATCGAGATGGGCTTCACCTTCGTCACCGTCGGTGGTGACAATCGCTTCATGACGATCGGCGGAATACAAGCGGTACAGGAGATGCGCTCCGGCGGGGCATCGCCGGCGGCCAAGTCCAGCAGCCCTTATTGACGTTCCTGCGGACCAGGAGGCATTGCGACGTCTCGCGGCAAGGCTCCCTTTTCATCGCGAAGCTCTTCAGCAAGGACTGGCGGCCGGGTAACGCTTCTGAGACTGGTCACCGAGCAGCCTGCCCTGACGGCGCAGACGCAATCCCAATTGGATCTGATCGGGCTCCCAGGCCTGCAGCGCGGCCGGAATATCTGCTCTGTGCTCGAGGGCGTCGGCCAGCGCCAGGGCATTGCCCGCCGCTGTGGCGGTGCTGGCCGCGGTATGCGGCCTCGGGATAAACGCGGCATCGCCAAGAAGCGCGATCCGACCGATCGCCATGTGCCGCACCGACAAGTCCTGGATCGTCTGCAGAAAGGGATCTCGCGTCGCCGCCACCAACATCCGATAGGAGGGCGGCAAATGCCGCTCGGCGGCTTCGCGCAGATCCGCTGCTGCCGCCAGCGACAGCCGTCCCGGCGGAATGGAGGAGGGGCGCCGCCGGCCGGCGGTGTCGGTCAGCAGCTCCGCCAGGCGGTCCGCGCCGGCGTTGCGGTACCACACCCAGTTGAAGCGCCGCTTGCCCGGCGCGACCGCCTCGTGCTCACCGGGCACCAGATAGGCGAGCATGTGCGAGTTCGGGTACTCGAAAAAGCTGAACCGATCGCGCAGCAGCGCTGCCGCATCTTCCGGCAGCTCAGGCTCCTCGACGAGACCGCGCCAAGCGACGTAACCGGCATAGTCGGGGTGCACCTCCGGCATTAAACGGCGCCGCACGAACGAGCCGCCGCCATCGGCCGCCACGAGCAGATCGCCCCACATTCGACGCCCATCTGCGAACCGCGCCTCGACCCGGGCCTCGCTGTGCTCGAAATCGATGAGCTCGGCGCCCTGGTGATAATGCTCGGCCGGGAAGTCACGGCGCATCGCGGCATAGAGCGAAGTCCAGGAGGTCATCATCTGGCGCATCGGGATATGCCGCGCGATCCCGCCGCCACGGTCGAGAAAGACCCGCTCTTTGGCTTCGACACCGATAGAGGTGTCGTAGCGCACACCAGCGCGACGAGGACATCGGGCTGCAGCACGATGCCGCCGCCGCGACTCTCGAGATCATGCGCCGAACGCTCGTAAATATCGACACGCCACCCAATCGAGCGCAGCAGCAGCCCGGCGAACAGACCGCCGAGCGAGCCGCCGATCACGATCGCCTGTCGGGAGGAGGCCGTCGGGTTTTCCATGGCAGCTCTCCGGCTTACTCGGCCGCCAGCAGCGCGGAATCCGCGGCCCACTGCGCACTAGACTAGAAAAGCCGGTCGAGCACCTCGCGGTGAATTTCGACCGGGAAGCGGGCGCGCAAGGCCTGGGTGAACTCCTCGCCGAGATCGACTTGCTGGGCGACGTCGAGTTGGTGCGCCAGGTCCGCCGCCGTGCTCTGCGACACATTTTCCGGTCGCTGCACCTCATTGAGTTGGGCGACGTATGACCCGTTCGCATCCGAAGCGGTAACGGTATCCCCCGGCTTCGCGGTAAACAGCTTTGCGACGAGCGGCGCCGGCACCGCATTATCGCTGCCGGGCTGCCGGGAAAATGGCGGCGAGGTCGTCGCCTTCAGTCCTTGCTCGGCGGCGACCGCCGCCAGACGCATCTCGGGCTTGACCGCCGCGGCCAGCTCTTCGGCCTTTTTGGCCACTATCTCGCGCCGCTTGTCGGCCTGCCAGTCGGCCACCGCCTTGTCTTTGACTTCGGCCAGCGGTTTGACCTGGGAAGCAATGACCTTGTCCGTCCGCAGCGCGAAAATCGCGCTGTCCGGGGTTTCGGTGACCCGGCTCGTTTGCCCCTCACTGGTTGCAAAGGCGAGCTTCAAGACGACGTCGGACGAAACCGGTAGCGCGACCGGCTTGTCGTCGGGGCCGTGACCGTTCACATCCGCAGCCGCCACGCTGGTCGTCTTTAATCCGAATCTTGCCGCGGCGTCGGCGAGCGTGGCGCCGCCCGCCAGAGCATCGTCTACCTGGTTCGCGACTTTGTAGATCCGATCGACCGCCTCCTGGTGTGCGAGCTCCGCTTCGAGCTTCGACTTGGCTTGATCGAAGGACTGCGTCACCGGCGGCTCGATCTTGACGACGCGCAGAATATGCCAGCCGAGGGGGGTCTTGACCGGTTCGCTCGGCTTATCGAGCGGCAATTCGAAAGCGATGTCGGCGAGCGCGGTCGGCATCTCATCGCGCCGCAGGAGACCGAGATCGATCGTATCCGGCTGCTGTCCGGCAATCCCGGTCGCGACGTCGTGCCAATCCTTGCCCGCGGCCAGCGCCGCTTCAGCTTCCTTCGCCTTGTCCTCCGAGGGCGCCAGGATCTGCTCGACATCGCGGCGCTCCGGGATCTGCAGTTCGTCCTGCCGCTGGTCGTATTCCTCCTTCAGCTTCGCTTCGGGAATTTCGATGTCCTTGGCAATGTCCGGCGGGGCGAGGCTCGCCAATGTAAATCCGCGGTATTCGGGGGCGCGAAACAAGCTCTGATGCGCGTCGTAGAAGGACTTGAGTTGTTCTTCGCTCGGCTGTCCGATATCGGCGACGCCGGCCGTTGGCAGCGTTACGATGTCGGCGGTCCGCTTCTCGTTTTGATGTCGGTAGAGCAAATCGACGATCGATTGCGGAACCGTCGTGCCCGCCGTCACCGCCTGCAGCAGGTCGTTGCGCGGAATGTCGTGCCGCAGCAACGCGACATATTGCTCTTCGCTCAGACGGTTGGCGGCGAGCACCGCGCCGAACAGCGCGCGGTCAAAGCGCCCGTCCGATCCCTTAAAGTTCGGGTTGGCGGTGATGACATTGCGAATCAGGTCGTCCGACACGTCGAGCTTCAGCCGCGCAACTTCCTGATCCACCAAACTCCGGTCGATCAGCTGCTCCAAGGTTTGCTCGACGAGCCCGAGCTGCTTGGCCTGTTGAAGGTCGATGGCGCTGCCGAAGCGGGCGCTCAGCTGCTCGAGCGCGCGGCGCATTGCCGTCTGCAACTCCTCGGCTTGGATGCTATGGTCGCCGACCGTGGCGACGACCGTGTCGGTGGCGCGGTTGCGAAAGATGTCACCGATGCCCCAGATGCCGAAGGTCAGGATCAAGAGCGCGAACAGGCCCTTGACGACGACGGATCCCGCCTTCGAACGGATCGCTTGAAGCATGGAGGCAGCCGGCCTCTGTTTGTCGGCTCGGACCGGTTGACCCGCCCGAACGCCGGTGTGATCGTAGCCGGCGGATGATAGAGACCGGGCAACGGGGTCGCAACATGGCGCTTCGCAGCAAGCTCGTCGCGGGCAATTGGAAGATGAACGGCTTGCGGGCAGAGGGCGCTGCGCTGGCGCGCGAGCTCGTTCGGCGAGCCGCCTCGGCGGGCGGCGCGCTCGGCTGCGAGCTTCTCGTCTGCCCGCCCGCGACGCTCCTCTCCACGGTGGGCGACAGCCTCGCCGGAAGCGGCATCGCACTCGGCGGACAGGATTGCCATGCCGCCCCGAAGGGACCCTATACCGGCGACATCAGCGGCGAGATGCTGGCCGACCTGGGCTGCAAGTACGTGATCCTCGGGCATTCCGAGCGCCGCCTCGGTCATGGCGAGACCGATGCCGTTGTCCGCGGCAAGATCGCCGGCGCCTGGAGAGCGGGCTTGGTTCCGATCCTCTGCGTCGGCGAGACGCGAGAGCAGCGGCAGGCGGGGCAAGCGATCACCGTCGTCTCGGGCCAGCTCGCCGAATCGACCCCGGACGGACCCGGACCAGGGGTTCTCGTCGTCGCCTACGAGCCGGTCTGGGCGATCGGCACCGGACTGACCGCGACCGCAGACGACATCTGCGAAATGCACGCCGAGATCCGCGCCCGAATACCGGCCGGCACCCGGATCCTGTATGGCGGATCGGTCAACCCGAATAATGCCGCAGCAATCCTCGGGCTCGCCGAGGTTGAGGGCGCGCTGGTCGGCGGCGCGAGTCTCAATGCCGAGGATTTCTGGTCGATTGCCCGCGCTTGCAATTGAGAATTCGGCCCGAGAGCCATAAATATTGTAAATTGTTCGGTAGGCTTGGTGATGCCGAGTTTTCAGGAACCGAAAGCTTTCGATGATTGTCCTGCTGCTTGCCATCCATATCCTCGTTGCCATCGCTTTGGTCGGGGTTATCCTGTTGCAAAAGAGCGAGGGCGGTGCGCTCGGCATGGGCGGCGGAGGCATGTCGGGCTTTATGACCGGCCGTTCAACGGCGAATCTGCTGACACGGGTCACCGCGGTTCTCGCAGCAGCGTTCATGACGACTAGCGTTCTCCTCGTAGTCATGCACAACCGCGAGCGCGCCCCGCGATCAATCCTCGAGCAAGGCACCCCGGCGGTTCCGGCCGCTCCAATCGCCCCGCCGCCGCAAACACCACCGACGGAGCCGGCTCAGCCGAGCGCTCCGCTCGCCCGCTGAAAACGATCGCTCGCGGGCCATGGTTTAATATGTGACGGGAGCGCCCAATGCTGTAGACTGGAGTTCCATGACGCGGTTCATCTTCATTACCGGCGGCGTGGTCTCCTCTCTTGGCAAAGGTCTGTCGGCGGCGGCGCTCGGAGCGCTGCTCCAGGCGCGTGGGTTCGAGGTCAGGCTGCGCAAGCTCGACCCCTACCTCAATGTCGATCCCGGCACGATGAGCCCTTACCAGCACGGGGAGGTCTTCGTCACCGATGACGGCGCCGAGACCGATCTCGATCTCGGCCATTACGAGCGCTATGTCGGCGTTGCGGCGCGGCGCAGCGATTCGGTCACGACGGGTCGGATCTACTCGACGGTAATCGGCCGCGAACGGCGCGGCGAATACCTCGGCGCGACCGTCCAGGTCATCCCGCACGTGACCGATGCCATCAAGGAGTTCATCCAGGCCGATCTCGGCGACGAAGACTTTGTGCTGTGCGAGATCGGTGGCACCGTCGGCGATATCGAGAGCTTGCCGTTCCTCGAGGCGATTCGCCAGCTCGGCAACGAGCTCGGGCGCGAACGCGTCCTGTTTGTGCATTTGACCCTGGTACCGTGGATTGCCTCGGCAGGTGAGCTCAAGACCAAACCGACCCAACATTCGGCCAAAGAACTACTCGGCCTGGGGATTCAGCCTGACATCCTGTTATGCCGCTGCGAGCGCCCGATCCCCCCCGCGGCGCGCAAGAAGATCGCGCTATTCTGCAATCTTCGGGAAAACCGCGTCATCCCCGCACTCGATGTCGACACGATTTATGCGGTGCCCGGCGCCTACCATGCCGAAGGGTTCGACCGGGAGGTCTGCGATCACTTTGGCCTCGACGCCCCGGAACCCGATCTCCGCCGGTGGTGCGAAATCGTCAGCCGCATCTACAAGCCCGAGGGACGGGTGACGATCGCCATCGTCGGCAAGTACACCCATCTGCCGGATAGCTATAAATCCCTGGCGGAGGCAATGACTCACGGCGGCATCGCCAACAACGTCGAGGTCGAACTCGACTGGATCGATTCCGAGGTGTTCGAGGCCGAAGCCGAAGCGCTCCGTCAGCTCGACGGAGTTCACGGCATTCTCGTGCCGGGCGGGTTTGGCGAGCGCGGCTCGGAGGGTAAGATCGAAGCCGCCCGTTTCGCCCGCGAACGCCGCCTGCCGTATTTCGGGATCTGCTTTGGAATGCAGATGGCGGTCATCGAGACGGCGCGCCACCTGGCAGATCTGCCGGATGCCGGATCCACCGAATTTGGTCCCTGCCTGCACCCGGTCGTCGGTTTGATGACCGAGTGGATGCGGGGCAATACCGTCGAGCGGCGGGAATTGGAGGGGGATCTCGGCGGGACCATGCGGCTCGGCGCCTACGAGGCGATCCTTGCACCGGAAAGCCGGGTGGCGCAAATCTACGGCAAAAGCCGCGTCAGCGAGCGGCATCGTCATCGTTACGAGGTCAATATCGGCTACCGGCATACCCTCGAGGCTGCCGGGTTGCGGTTTTCCGGCATGTCGCCGGACGGTCTGCTCCCCGAAATCGTCGAACTATCCGATCACCCCTGGTTTATCGGTGTGCAGTTCCATCCCGAGCTAAAATCGAAACCCTTCGAGCCGCACCCGCTCTTCACTTCCTTCATCCGGGCGGCGCTCGATCAGTCGCGATTGGTTTGAGAGGCTCCGATGATGCAAGACGCGATTGCCGCTCGTCACGTGGCGGTCGGCGATATTACCATCGGCAACGACTTGCCGTTGGTCCTCATCGCCGGCCCGTGCGCGCTCGAAAGCCGGGCGCATGCGCTCGAAACCAGTGCGGCGCTCGTCGAGATAACCCGGCAACTGGGCATCGGGCTGATCTATAAGACCTCGTTCGATAAGGCGAACCGGACATCGATCGACAGCGCGCGCGGGATCGGCATGCGGGAGGGGCTGCCGATACTCGCCGAAATCCGCGAAACGCGCGGCTGTGCGGTACTGACCGATGTGCACGCGCCCGAGCAGTGCGAGCCGACCGCCGAGGTGGTGGACGTCCTGCAGATCCCGGCCTTTCTCTGCCGGCAGACGGACCTGCTCGTCGCCGCGGCACGCACCGGGCGTGCGATAAATGTCAAGAAAGGCCAGTTCCTCGCGCCGTGGGACATGGTTCACGTCGCGGCGAAGATCGCTGCCACCGGAAACCGCGGAGTGCTGCTATGCGAGCGCGGGGCGAGCTTTGGCTACAATACTCTCGTCTCGGACATGCGCTCGCTACCGGTCCTCGCCGAGACCGGCTATCCCGTGGTGTTCGACGCAACGCACTCGGTGCAGCAGCCTGGCGGGCAAGGCGGCAAGAGCGGCGGCGAGCGACGCTTTGTCGAGGTCCTGGCGCGCGCTGCGGTCGCGGTCGGCGTCGCAGCCGTGTTCATGGAAACTCATCAGGATCCCGACAAGGCACCTTCCGATGGGCCTAATATGGTACCGCTAAATACTCTGTCCGCGATCCTCGAAAGTCTGATCGCTTTCGACCGGCTGGCCAAAACGCGTCCCGCGAATGCAGTCCGATAAAGACCCCCTCGCCCCCATCGGGGGAGAGGGCGGGGTGAGGGCTTACGAGGGGAACCGTCCATTTGATTTTGACCACTCTCATGTCCGCTGTTGCAAGATGCAGGCGCGTGAATTCGTGGCTCCACTGGAAGCATTTGCTACAGGCTCTGCCGGGCAAGGCAGAAGGCACGGCCGTCATGACGACGGTTGATCATACTCTGATGCGCGGGTCGAAACCGCATGACCGTTGATGCGTCGCGGAGCTGCCTCGGTCTAGAAACCTGCGTCGGATCGGCGACCCGGCAGATAGTGGATGCGAGGGTTCTCCTGACCGCGACCGCGCCCCCAGCCTTGCCCAGCAGCAGCGTGTCCGGTGGTTCGCTGGCGCCTCCCTTGGATGCGATCACGGGTTTCTTCCGATCAGCCCGCCGCCGGCGGCACGCGCCGGGTGATGGCCCAGATGAAGCCGGCCAATTCGCGGGCGATCGCGGCAGTGACGCACCGCCTGCTCGAACTTGAGCCCCGCCAGCCAACGGCGATGCAGCTTGGTCCATGCCGGACGCCGGTAATGGCAGCCCTGCCGCAACAGGAAGCCCGAGAGCTGCTGGCGTGCCCGGCGCAGCGCATGCACTGCGTCGAGGCGGGCGCGCACCAGATCGCGCATCGCCTCGTGCCCCGGATCGGGAACCCACACCGCCGTCAGCTCGCCGGCCCGGTGCAGCTTCGCCAGACTGGATGCGTCCCGCCGATCGGTCTTGATCCGGTCGCCCGGCCGCTTCGGAATCAACGAGGGGGCGACGACAACACCGTCGTGCCCAGCCGCCGACAATTGGCGTTGGAGGCCGTAACCGCACGGCCCCGCCTCGTAGCAGAACCGCAGCTCCACCCCTTGTTGGCCGAGCTTGCGCACCAGCCGCTGCACCGCCGCCGGCGGGTTCGCAATCCGCCCATAGTCCCGAACCTCGCCCCGCAGGCCGCCTTCCGCTAGCGCCACAACGATCCCCTTGTGAACATCAAGCCCGATAGACGTGATACGATCCCCCACGACCCGTCTCCTATGCATGAGGCTCGGCCGCCGGCCAATCCGGCGCAACCCTCGTTACCTGCATACTGCGAGACGGGTCGCCCCGTACTCAGGCGGACATGTGGTCTAGCTGGGGAAATCGCTATCCCGGCAAAGCCGCCAGAGGGCGCGCGGCCAGGCCAGCACCTCCGGAAGACTATCGCGGAAAGCGGTCGCCTGATTGCGCCAATGGAAATCGACCGGAGACGCCTGACCTGGGATTAGTGCGAACAATACGGCACCGATGGCGAGATAGATCAGGACAAAGTCCGCCAAGGTCTCCATTGGCCTCACCGACGGCTGCTAATGCGACGGATGACAAGCCTAGTGTCGACGAGTCTCGGCCGCCACAGACGGCAAGCTGCGCTTGCGCGACGCAGTGTCGCGGCCGCAATCTTGTTGCCCGTTGAGCGTTTGCCGCGCTCACGGCGGCAGTCAACGCAGGTACGGGCCAATGCAGGTTCGGGCGGGAGTTTGCCATGCTGGTCGGAGTGCCGAAGGAGCTGAAGACCCACGAGTATCGCGTCGGCCTCACTCCTGGCAGCATTCGGGAGCTCATCCATCACGGCCACGAAGCGATCGTCGAGACCGGGGCAGGAGCCGGTATCGGGTTCGGCGACGCGTCCTATCAGTCTGCCGGCGCGAAAATAGTGGCGAGCGCCGCGGAGGTGTTCGGGGCCGCCGAACTGATCGTCAAGGTCAAGGAGCCGCAGCCGCAGGAAGTGGCGGCGCTGCGCGCCGGCCAAACCCTGTTCACCTATTTGCACCTCGCCGCCGACAAGCCGCTGGCCGAGGGGCTGATCCGCTCGGGCGCGGTTGCAGTTGCCTACGAAACTGTGACCGATGATCACGGCGGGCTGCCGCTCCTCGCCCCCATGAGCGAGGTCGCCGGGCGGATGGCCGTGCAGGTCGGAGCCCATTGTCTCGAAAAGGAGCAAGGCGGCATCGGGGTGCTGCTCGGCGGGGTTCCAGGCGTCCCCGCCGCCAAGGTGGTGATCCTCGGCGGCGGCGTATCGGGCACCAATGCGGCCAGAATGGCGATGGGGATGGAGGCCTATGTCACGGTCATCGACCGTTCCTTGCCGCGGTTATACGAGCTCGACCTGCAATTCGGGGCGCAGCTTCACACCCTGTTCTCGACGATGGAAAACATCGAGAGCGAGGTGATCGTCGCCGATCTCGTCATCGGCGCCGTGCTGATTCCGGGCGCCGCAGCCCCCAAGCTCGTCAGCCGCGCGCTCGTGCGAGCCATGAAACCGGGGGCAGTGGTGGTCGACATTGCCATCGATCAGGGCGGCTGCTTCGAGACGAGCCGGCCGACGACGCACGCCGCGCCGACTTACGTCGAGGAAGGAGTCGTCCACTACTGCGTCACCAACATGCCGGGGGCGGTTGCTCGAACCTCGACGGTTGCGCTCAACAACGCAACCCTCCCCTTCGTGCTGGCTATCGCCGACCATGGCTGGCAACGCGCGCTGTCCGAAAACCCGCATCTGCAAAATGGGCTGAATGTTTTCCGAGGGCAGGTGACCCACCCCGCCGTGGCCCGCGATTTGGCTCTGCCCTTTACCCCGCCCGGGCAATTACTCGGCGAGAGACAAAACTAATCTTCTGATTCAGCCGAGAGTTTCTACTTTCGCCTATGGATCGAACAGCCAGCAATCCCTATCTCACTCCAAACAGGCTGGAGAGGGGGGAAGATGGCGCTCCTTCCGATGACTGCACCGGCGCACGACGATGTGCGATTCGACCCGTCCGCCGGCGCCGAATTCGTCCGCGCCAGGCAAATCGACGCTGCAGCGATCGCAGCGATTACCGACCTTTACCGTGAAATCCTACCGCCCGGCGGCACCATCCTCGATCTGATGTCCGGCTGGGTGAGCCATCTGCCGCCGGAAATTGCCTACTCCCGCGTTATCGGAGTTGGGGTCAATGCCGCGGAGCTGGCGGAAAACCCATTTCTCGACGAATGGCATGTACAAGATTTGAACGGCGACTCATGCCTGCCTTTCGCCACCGCGGAATTCGACGGCGCGGCAATGTGCGTTTCGGTCCAGCATCTGACACGCCCTTGCGAAGTCATCCAGGAGACCGGACGAGTGTTGAAGCCGGGGGCTCCGCTGATCGTCACATTCTCGAACCGCTGCCTGCCGACCCCCGCAATCGGTTGCTGGTGCCTCCTCGATGGCGCCGGGCAGCTCTGCCTGATCGCCCGGCAGTTTGTCCAGGCCGGCAATTGGACCGACATTCGTTGCCTCGATCGGACCCCACCCGTCGGCGGCGATCCGCTTTACGCGGTAATCGGCCGCAGCCTTGGTCCCGCGCCGGCATTCGCCGACGACTAGGAATCGTAGGCGACTATCGAGGTGAACGGCACGTCGAAGCGGCTGCGGCCATGCAAGAACGTCAGCTCGATGATGCATGCCGCGGCGGTCACCTCGCCGCCGCGACGGCGTACGAGGTTGATCGCGGCCTGCATCGTCCCACCGGTCGCCAACAGATCGTCGAGCACGACAACCCGCTGACCCGCGGCTATCGCGTCTTCCTGGATCTCGATCGTGTCCGTCCCGTATTCGAGATCATAGGTGAAGCGCGCTGTGCGGCCGGGCAGTTTGCCCTGCTTGCGAACCATCGCAAATCCCCGGCCGAGCTCATATGCCAAAGGGGCGGCGACGAGAAAGCCCCGAGATTCGATGCCGATCAGCAGATCCGGCTGGTGTGGCCGCAGCGCCGTGGCGAGCCGTCGGACGGTTGCCTGCCAGGCGTCGGGATGAGCGAGCAGCGTGGAAATATCGTAGAAGAGGATGCCCGGCTTGGGAAAATCGGGCACCGATCGAATATGCTGCTTCAGATCCATGGGCGTCGTCCTTGACGATCCGGCGGCGGCGAGCGAAGCGGTATCGTTTGCGGGATAGCTGTTTTTCTTGTAGTTGGGAAGGCTTCGTTCGGCGGCGGGTAAGCGCACTCTGAACCCTTGAACATCATGGCGTCGGTCGCCGCTGCACTCACCGCGTCTGAAGAGCCCGGATCGTTCGTCTTTGCGGCGGCCGGGGAATGGCTGGTGGCGACCGCCGCCGAACTCGATCAGCGGCTACGCGGCATCACGATGCCAAGCGGCAAGCGGGTCACCCTCGACCTCGCGGGAATCGACCGGCTCGACAGCGCCGGCGCTTGGCTCTTGGTGCGAACCGAACATGATCTGACTGAGCGCGGCAACACCGTCGAGGTCCGTAATCTGCGCTCGAACCTCGCCCCGCTTCTCAAGCAAGTGCGGGGCGGCGGAATGGTCGTTCCGGCTGCCCATCCGCGACCGGCGCACCATTCGATCTCCGGCTTCCTTGCGAGGATTGGCCAAATATCGGTGGGGCTGGTGGCTCGCGCCTACAGTCTACTCGGATTTTTTGGCGTGATCTGCGTGACCACGGGCGGGTTGTTGCTTCGACCGCGGCGGCTGAAAATGACGGCCCTCGTCGCGCAGATGGAGCAAACCGGGGTCAATGCGCTGCCGATCGTCGGCCTGCTCTCATTCCTGATCGGGGTCGTGCTCGCCTATCAGGGTGCCGATCAGCTGCGGCGCTTCGGCGCCGAGATCTACACGGTCAATCTGCTGGGTGCGGGGGTCCTGCGCGAGCTCGGAGTGCTGATGGCCGCGATCATCATCGCCGGCCGCTCCGGCAGCGCCTTCACTGCCCAGATCGGAACTATGCGGGTCAATGAAGAGATCGACGCGCTGCGCACGATCGGTCTCGACCCGGTCGAAGTCCTGGTCATCCCGCGCCTGTTCGGGCTGATACTGACTCTGCCCATGCTGACCCTGTACGCCAACATTCTCGGCCTGCTGGGCGGGTGTCTGATGGCGTGGGCCACGCTCGACATTACGATCCCGCAATTCATTCGGCAGTTGCAATCTTCGCTCTATCCCTGGACCTTCTGGATCGGTCTGGTCAAGGCGCCGTTCTTTGCCTTTATCATTGCCTTGATCGGCTGTTACGAGGGGTTTCAGGTAGCGCGCAGCGCTGAGAGCGTCGGACGCCTGACGACACTGTCGGTGGTCGAATCGATCTTTCTAGTCATCGTTGCCGACGCGGGCTTTTCGATCGTTTTTTCCATTCTGCGAATTTGACCGTGGCGGACCAGCCGGGCGAACCAATTATCCGCGTGCGAGGCCTCGTCAACCGGTTTGGCGCCGAGACGGTGCATGATGGTCTTGACCTCGATGTCCGGCGTGGCGAGGTGCTCGGGGTCGTCGGCGGCTCCGGATCGGGGAAATCGGTCCTGCTGCGCACGATCGTCGGGCTGAACCGGCCGGTTGAAGGCAAGGTGGAGATTTTCGGGCATGACCTGCTGGCGATCAGCGAACGCGAGATGCGATCGCTTGAAAATCGCTGGGGCGTGCTGTTTCAGGATGGTGCGTTGTTCAGTTCGCTGACCGTCGCGCAAAACATCGAAGTGCCGATCAAGGAATACTACGAGATGCCGCTGCACTTGATGGACGAGATCTCGGCCGTCAAGGTGGGGATGGTCGGGCTGCCCGAGGACGCCGGGGAAAAATATCCTTCTCAGCTGTCCGGAGGCATGCGTAAGCGCGCCGGGCTTGCGCGTGCCCTTGCCCTCGATCCGGAGATCGTCTTTCTCGACGAGCCGACAGCAGGCCTTGATCCGATCGCGGCCGGCGCTTTCGACGAATTGATCCGAAACCTGAAGGCCAGCCTCGGGCTGACCGTGTTCATGGTGACTCACGATCTCGACAGCCTGTTCGCGATCTGCGACCGCGTCGCTGTGCTGGTCGATAAGAAAATTCGGATCGGCACATTGGATCAACTCCTCGAGGACGATCATCCTTGGATCCACGCGTATTTTCACGGTCCTCGCGGACGGGCGGCACAGCACTCGGGGGCCGGTCTCGCGGCGACGCAGGCGGAGCGGAGCGCAGCGCCGGTGTGAGGCGCCTGCGCCACGGGAGCGTATAGATGGAGACGAGAGCCCATTATGTGGCGGTCGGCGCGTTTGTGCTGGCCGTGATCGTCCTTGGCTTCATCGCGGTGGTCTCGCTCGGGGGCGTCGAGTTCGCCCAGGACCTGACCCGCTATTACATCTTCTTCAAGGGGTCGGTGACCGGGCTGAGCAGAGGCTCGCTGGTCCAGTATAACGGAATCACGGTCGGCCGCGTGGTCGACGTGCGGGTCGATCCGGACGACCTCGAAAAGATCCAGGTCACGGTCGAAATCGACAAGAACCTCGTCAAGATCAAAACTGATGCTCGGGCCTTTATCGACACCAACCTGTTGAGCGGTGTCGCCACGATCCAGATTTCGCGGCGGCACTCGCGAGGCTAAGGACCTCGAGCCGGAACCCGGCCATCGTTATCCGGTCATTGCCGCCGGCAGCTCGGTGTTTCAGCGTGTGACCGAGGCGGGACCCCAACTTTTGGACCGCTTAATGGTCGCGGTCGAAAACCTGAATGATCTCTTAAACGATCCGAACCGCAAGGCGGTTTCCGACAGTCTGCAGAATGTCCGGACGATTACGGAAGCCTTGGTTGCGCCGAGCAAGGACGTTAGCGAACTCGTGGCCAATGCGAACAAGACCGTTCTCGAAATGACATCGCTGCTCGACCACATCGATCAGAGTTTCGCCAGCAAGGGCGGATTGAAAGACCAGGCATCGCAAGCCCTCAACGATTTCGATCGGCTAGCCAAAAATCTTGTCGAAACCAACCGGCAATTGCAGCAGGTGTTACAGGAAAACCGTTCGGGTCTGCACGCGTTCACCCAGGCGACATTGACCCAGGTAAGTGATCTGGTCAGCGATATGCAGCGATTTATTGCCGGGCTGTCGCGGTTCATGGCGTCGGTCGAGCGCGACCCGGCACGGTTGCTGTTTGGCGAGCGCCGGGAGGGGTACCGGCCGCAATGACTTGGCGGGCGGCTCGTTTATCGCGCCGATTGGTCCCGAGCCTCCTCATCCTCGCTCTGGGAGGCTGCTCCGGCCTCTTCGGCGGCGGCACGCCAGCGCACCTCTATCGCCTAACCCCAAAGGGCAGCTTCCCGGCGAATTTGCCGCACCGGCCAATGCAGCTATTGGTCGACGTGCCGCTAGCGCCGGCGGGGCTCGACAGCTCTCGCATCGCCCTCAGTCGTTCGGCTGTTTCGATCGATTATTTTGCCGATTCGGAATGGACCGATCGCGCTCCGCTACTGGTCCAGACTGCGCTTCTCGAATCCTTCGAGAACAGCAAGGTGACCAATGCTATCGACCGGGAATCGATTGGCCTGCGCGCAGATTTCATCCTCAAGACCGAGATGCGGCATTTCGAGGCGGTCTACGATTCGCCAAATGGGCCGCCCGAGGTTTGGGTGGCGCTAAACGTCCGGCTCGTCAATCCCGCCAATCGCGAGATTGTCGCGCAGACCTCGTTCGAGCAGCGTCGGCGGGCTTCGACGAACGACGTACCGAGCATTATTCTGGCCTTCAACGAAGCGCTCGGAAGCGTAATGCGGGAGATCGTGGTCTGGACCGCTGCCAATCCCGCTTTGCTGACAAAGCGCGGTTAGCTATTGTGGACCCGTTTTGTTCTGGCGAGGTAATCGGTTGGCGAACTCGGTGCGTGACCAAGGCCTATCCGGCAGTCAGCGCGAAATCGAACAGATGAGATCGGCTGCCTCGGTCGTCCGCGATTGTCGACGTGAGCTTGCCGCCCGCCATGCCGACCTTCTCGGCGAGGTCACCGCAGGAAGCCCGGGGGCCTGCCTTTGGCGGCACTATCCCGATGGCGAGGTCTACGATTCGAAAAGCCATGCGCAATATTTTTTTCACGCTCATCCAGAAGACCAGCGGCGCGGGCTGGAGCACGGTCATTTTCACACCTTTATGCGCGCCGAGGGCATGCCCCTCGGGGTCACGCCGCTCCTGCTCCCCGAGCTGGCAGTCGCCGACGTCGCAGCGCTGCCGCCGCAGGCGGCGCCGCTGAAGCGCGGAGCGCGCGACGAGGTCAGCCACCTGGTCGCGATTGCCATCGATATTCGCGGTGAGCCGATTCGGCTGTTCACCACCAATCGGTGGGTCACCGGAGAAACCTGGTATCGCGCCGACGATGTGATCCAGATGCTGGATCGTTTTGCGCTCGCCACGGCAGAGCCCTCAGCGGTGCTCAACCGCTGGGTCGGGGCGATGATCCAGCTCTTCCGGCCGCAGGTTGCGGCGCTGCTGCGGGCCCGCGACGAGACCGTAATGGCGTGGCGCCGCCGCCGCCGTACCCACGTATTCGACGACCCCCGCCTCGAGGTCACCTCCAGCCTCGACATTAAGCTCGATGCCCAGCTCGCCTTCGTCGACAGGGATTGCTTCAGATCAAGCGACGAGGCCTACCCCCGTGTCCCGGTGCTTCCGCCGATGGCGGAGGGCTGGGAGGGAGGGCAGGCGAGCTGAGTGCCACGCCGGCCGGCGCATCGTCACCGAGAGCCTTGGCTGCGCTAAAGGCTGTCTCGGGGGAAGGCCATAGGTGTTCAGACACTCCTTCAGCTTGGCATCCCGTTTGGCGTTTGAATCCGCGGTGAAATCGGGGTAGGCGGCTTGCGCCTGCCGGGAGCAATTGTCCATCTGCCGCCAACCGCGCAACGCCGTTTGACCTTGCTGGGTCGCGTCCGCACCGACCATCGAGAGGACAAAAATGGCCGCGAGCATTAAGGCGAAGCGTAGCATCCTGAACTCCTCATTCAACCGGCAGGCAAAC
This sequence comes from uncultured Alphaproteobacteria bacterium, assembly GCA_963698995.1. GTDB lineage: Bacteria > Pseudomonadota > Alphaproteobacteria > ATCC43930 > CGMCC-115725 > AP-15. Next base: position 160,309 of record CAVOTD010000031.1, read on the forward strand.
GAGCACCGAACCTCCGGCCCCGATCATACAGCGCCTCGGCCGAGGCCGCTGTTGCGCTCCGAAAAAATCTGAGGCTCCATAGGCGCGGTCCGATCGGAGGAGCTGCAATGCTGAAGATTTGGGGGCGGACGACCTCATCGAATGTGCAAAAGGTGCTGTGGTGCTGCGGCGAGCTCGGCATCGAGTATGAGCGGGTCGACCTCGGTGGACCGTTCGGCGGAAATCAGGATCCCGAATATCTCGCGCTGAACCCCAATGGTCTGGTGCCGACGGTCAAGGACGGCGGTCTGGTCATGTGGGAATCGAACACGATTTGCCGTTATCTGTGCACGACCCATGATGGCGCGCGGCTCTATCCCGCCGACCCGACCGCCCGCACCCACGTCGAGCGTTGGATGGATTGGCAGCTCTCCAGCGTCGGACCGCCGATGGGAGCATTGCTGTTCGGTTTGATCCGCACCGCGCCCGAGCAGCGCGACCAAGGGGCCATCGAAGCGGCACGGCGCAAGGCACTCGCCGCCTGGAGCATCGTCGAAGACGCCCTCCAGGACCATCGGTATCTGGCGGGCCGGGAACTGAGCCTCGCCGAAATTACTCTGGGAACCCTGGTCTATCGGTGGCACGCCTTCTCGATTGAGCGACCGCCTTTGAAAAACCTCAAAGCCTGGTACGAGCGTATGCGCGAACGCCCCGCCTTCAAAAAACATATCGAAATCCCGATCACGTGAATGGGCCGTCGGTGCTAGCCGACGAGGATATGCGACGGCTTTAAGTCGATCGGGCGTAGATTGGCACCGTACCCTGTTCGGTTCCGCTGTTCAGGGACGGGCGTTCGCCATGTACCAGCATAGCGGCCCTGTCGATCACCCGGATCGCCAGAGGCGCGCTAAGACCGCGCACTTGGATGTCATGCCTGGGGAAGTCGCCGAGGGGTATGCCGGCTACCGTCCCGACAACTTCCGAGACGACCAGCTGGCAGTGGTATTCCTTGGTCAGATCTTGCAACCGCGAGGCGACATGGACGGCCTCGCCGATCGCCGTCATCTGCGCGTGCTCGCGGTAGCCCATAGTGCCGATGATGACTTCGCCGCCATGGATGCCGATGCCGACCTCGATCGGCTCCTGCAACTCGTTTGCCAGGGCGCGGTTCATCTCGGCCAGGTGCCAGTCGATCAAACGGGCCGCCTCCAAGGCTTGACGGCAGGCCTCCGCACCAGCCGTTTTGGTGCCGAACATAGCCATCATACCGTCGCCGATAAATTGATTCGGTGCGCCGCCGGCCGCGGTGATGGCGGTGCCGACCGCCTCGAAAAAACGGTTGAGGATGAAGACGACGTCAAAGGGAAGGCGGCTCTCGACCAGTTGCGTCGAGGCGCGGATATCGACAAACAGAATCGCGACAAAGCGCTCCGCCCCGCTGTCGGCGAAATTGAGGCGGTCCTGGTCGCGCATGGTCGCCGCGGGCGGCATCAGCGGCCAGATGCTGATATCGGCCATCGGCTTGAGCTGACACGCGAGCCGGACCGCGCGATCCGCACCGAGCTGGGCCAATGCCCGGGTTTCGGTGGGTGACGGCGGCGCCAGGCTTTCCGATCCGAGTAGCACGCGCACCCGGCAGGTCGTGCAGCGCGCCCGGCCGCCGCAGACCGAGGCGTGGGGGATGCCGGCGCGCCGGCTGGCGTCGAGTACGCTGAGCCCCTTCGGGATGCGCACCGCGCGCCCATCGGGATAGACGATCCGAACCGTCCCGCCGCGGCGTTCGACGAGCGCACGGACGCCGCGCGCGATGAAGACGAGCGCAAGAGCGCCGACATATCCGCCCCAGGACCACAGCGCGATCGTCCAGAGAGCGGCTGCGACCCCCGGTGTGCCGGCAGTTCCTGTTCGGCGCAGGGCAGCCAGAAAAGCCGGATCGGCGTGGATCATCGCCTCGACCTGGCGCGCGCCTTGGAACACGCCGAGCAGAGTCGTGGCCGGCAACAACACGGCGACGATCAGCAAGAACGGCGCGACTGGGTGGAAATGCCGTTTGACCCGCAGCCACAGGTACAGCCCGATGCAGCCGTGCAGCCAGGCGACGCCAAACACGGCAATTTGCCTGACCCCCGCCGTGCGCGGGTTTGCCAGCCAGATATTGGTGAGGACGTGCCGATAAATCAGATGAACGTCGAAATAGCTGTAGGCGAAGCGCACCGCCAAGGCATGCTGCAGCACCAGTAAGGGGATCGATAATCCAAGGAGCAGCCGGATACCCTCGGTCCAGCCCATCCGCAGATTGCGGCGGATGTAGATCGCCCAGAAGGCGAGTGAGAAGTGGACCGCGAACGCGCCGTAAAGCGCCGCGGTGCCGATGGGGCCGCGCCAGATCCATTCCTGCACGACAGCGCCCCGCTCCATCGCCTCGAAGGAAATGTTGCCCAGACTGTGATTGAGAAAATGCAGGAACAGATACGAAAACAGCACCAGGCCGCTGGCCAGTCGAAGCCGGCGGACGATCGACGGCCCGCGCCGCACCAACTCCGCCCAGCCGCCCCTGAGTGACGGTGTCACGCTGCACCCTCTTCCATCCGCCCTCTCTTGAAACGCGGCTATCCACGGCCTCCAGGCTACATTCTACCTCGATTGCGACGGGCGGCAGCATACACTCCAAAATTCACGTAATGGTGAACACCCGTCGCGAAGATTGCTTTCCCGCCGCGCCTGAGTAGTCTCGGGCAGACTGGACTGACGGTCCAATGCTCTACGTACAGGGAGGCCGAATGAGCCGTTTCCGAAACTTCACTCGTGCGGCGTGGCGGCGCTGACCTTCGCCTTGGCAGGCCTCGCCGGTGCCGCTTCGCGCAGGATAAGGAAACGGTCGTCAAGAACCGCGAGGCGCTGATGAAGGGGCAAGGAAAGGATATCGGCAGCGTCAAGGCCTACGTCGACGGCAAGGGGGATCAGGCGCAAGCCGAAGCCGTCGCCGCCAATCTGACCCAGAAATTGAGAAAGATCCCCGATGTGTTCCCGCCGGGAACGGAGGCGCCGAGCCCCTCCGGGAAATACGCGCGCCAAGCCAGAGATTTGGAGCGATTGGAATAAGTTCCTGGACGCTCAGAAGAAAGCCGCGAGCAAGGCCGACGTGCTCCTCGCGGCGGTGAAGAGCGGCGACAAGCGCAGGTCGCGACGGCGTACGGCGATCTCGGGAAGAACGGCTGCAGCGCGTGCCACGAGACGTTCCGCGGCAAGCTGAACAGTACAGAGCAGCGCTCGCTCGCCGCCTCTCTGCCCTCGGTGGGCCGCGTGCCGGCCGAGGAGCGCAGATTCCGCGGCGCGCGGCGCCTATCTCGCGAACGCCGCCGACTGCGAGGCCTGTCACACTGATCGCGAGCATGGCGGGCAGCCCTATGCCGGCGGGCGGGCGCTCGCGACGCCGTTCGGGACCTTCTACAGCCCGAACATCACCCCGGATCCGGAGACCGGTATCGGCCGCTGGAGCGACGGAGCAATTCCTGCGGGCATTGCGCGACGGCGTGCGCCCCGACGGCGCCAATTATTTCCCGGTATTCCCGTATCCCAGCTTTACCAAGATCACCGACGCGGATGCGCGAGCGATCAAGGCCTATCTCTTTTCACTGCCGGCGGTGCGGCAGGCCAACCGAACACACGACGTCTCCTTCCCGTTCTCGTGGCGGTTTTTGCAAAACGGATGGAAACTCTTGTTTTTCAGTCCGGGCCCATTCCGGCCGGCGCCGCAGCGCAGCGAAGCGTACAATCGCGGCGCATACCTCGTTACCGCGCTCGCCCATTGCGGCGAATGTCACACACCGCGCAACTGGTTCGGCGCGACTGAACCGGACCGCTTTCTCGCCGGGAACCCCGCACGGGCCGGACGGCAAGAGGGTCCCGAACATCACGCCCGACCGCGAGACCGGCATTGGCAATTGGAGCGAGGACGACATCATCGGCGTGCTGACCGACGGCCACACCCCCGATTTCGACTTCGTCGGCGGAGCCATGGCCGAGGTCGTCAAGAGCACCGCGCGGTTGACCGATGAGGATCGGCGGGCGATCGCCGTCTATCTCAAATCGCTTGCCCGCCATCCGTTCGCCAAAGAAGCGTGGATGAACCGCGGCTTTCGCCACTGGACGCGCCTGCGAGACTTCCTATGATGTCGGGCCCGCTAGATGAGAGTTCTCCCGGGCGCCGGTAGGGCGGTGGTCGATCGGTCTGGAAGGCAGCTGGCGGTAGGGAGCACGTCTTGGCGCGAGGGCGACCGGATAAGAGCTTGGCACGTTTCGAACGGATCGCGTTGGTGCTGTCGGGAGGCGGTGCACTTGGAGCCTATCAGGCGGGTGCCTATGCCGCGCTCGAAAAGTCCGGCGTGCGGCCAAACTGGATCGCTGGCACTGCGATCGGAGCCATCAACGCCGCGATCGTCGCCGGAAACTTGCCGCACGAGCGGGTGCCGCGATTACGCCAGTTTTGGCGGGAACTGAGCAAACGGGCGGCGAGCCGGCGCTCGCGAAATCCCGCCCGTTGGGCCAAATCGGCACTTACGAACTTTCTCGGCGCCGCGTACTCCGTCGTCCCGGTCGCCAACGACGACCCGGTTGTTTCCGCCGACCGAATTGCGGGCACTCATCGGGGAGACGGTAGACTTTGAGCGGATCAATTCGGGGTCCGTCCGGGTGGTCTTTGGTGCGGTGAACCTGGCCACCGGGGCCGAGACATTCTTCGATAACGATCGGCATGTGCTAGGCCCCGACCACGTGCTGGCGGGCAGCCCGCTGCCGGGCATGCCGCCGGTGACGATCGAACGGCATCCGTTTGGCGGCAGTGCCGTAGCGGTTTCGGCGCTAGACGACGCTCGCCCAGCCGATACGTTGTGCTTTGCCATCGACGGGTACGATCCGGTACCGGGGGCGCATGGCGGCGTCAGCCGCACCGCACGGGAGATCGCCGCGATGCGCCGCACCCATGATCTGCGCCGCAGGATCGCGCTGCTCGGGGAGCGGCTGCCGGCTACACTGCGCGGCGATGTCGAGATCCGCCGATGCCTCTCCGAGGCCAGCAACGCGACGATGACGATCCTTCACCTGGTTCACGAGGGCAATGCCGCCGATTTTGCGGCCAAGATGGCTGATTTCTCGTCGGCTGCCGTGGTGCGTCGCTGGAAGGCGGGAGAAAGCGATGTTGGGACCAGCCTTGCCCACCCGCGCTGGCTTGCGCCGCCGCCCCGGCTCTCAGGGATCGTCGTGCACGAGGTCCGCGGCGGCGTCGCCGCCCCGCCGCGCTGAGAAAACCGGCCGGGTGATATCGCGGTAGGAAATGCTCTGTCGCCGCAGATCGTAAACGCGGTTCTAGTAGGTTCCTTCGATCGAAGTTGTATCGCTGCAGGCGCTGCGGGGCATTACATCACGACTCATCCATTCGACCGACGCTTCGTCGATGCGGTCTAATCGCAGAATGTACGGTTTGATGTCGAGAAGCGGTGTCTGATCGAGACAATCGAGCCCGCTCACGACCAAAGTCGCGCCCTCCCTGGCAAACAATCTCACCGTGCTGATGCCGATCGGGTTCGGGCGCGCAGGCGAGCCGTTGGCGAATACGCCCCAACTGCGGCCGTCGATCCGCGTGGGGCTGCGCAGTCGCGTCCGGTCCGCTTCACCCAGCCAGTACAGCAAAATTAGATGCGTGGCGGCTTCGACGCTGTCGAGCCCATCGGCATAGTCGGCAAAGATCTCGATCCTGCTGATGCCGTCCGCTTCGACGGCGCTGCCGGAGCATTCGAGCAGGGTGCGATGCGGGGTTCGGATATTTCCGATCGCCTTCAACAACATGCGACTCTCTCCCGTTTTTGGAGATAGCGTTGACAATCCCCTCCAGGGGGATAGGATAAGAGATGTCTAGCATCGACCTTCATCAAAGTCACCCTGAAATCCTGAAGCGCCTGAAGCGTGCCGAGGGGCATCTGCGCAGCATCTCCCAGATGATTGAGCAACGGCGCGCCTGCCTCGATATCGCCCAGCAGCTGCACGCCGTCGAACGGGCGATCTGCCAGGCAAAGCGAACGCTGATCCAAGATCACATCGACAACTGCCTCGAGTCCGCTGCCGGACCGCTGGCGCGCGAGCAGCGCGAATCGATCGCCGAGTTCAAGGAAATCACGAAATACCTCTGATGGCCGATGTTTCGCTGTTCGAACCAGCGGCTTTGTCGCTGATTGCCGCCGTGGCGGTCGTCGGCGTCCTGCACACGGTGGTCCCCGACCACTGGGTACCGATCACATTGATAGCCCGACAACGCGACTGGAGCAGGGCCGAGACAGCGGCGGCGGCGCTGCGGGCCGGCACCGGGCACGTTCTCTCGACCTTGTTGATCGCCCTCGTCGTATGGTTTGCCGGTGTCGCCGCGGCCGAGCGGTTCGGGCGCGCTGTCGATCTGGCAGCGAGCGTAGCGCTGCTCGCCTTCGGCGGCTGGGTCGCGGTCTCCGCATGGCGCGAGCTCCGCCGGGCAAGACACTGTCACGGTCATTCTCACGGGCATCGCCATCAGCATGCAGCGGGTTCCGCGACGCTCGACGAAATTCTCCACAATCGCGAGAACTCGCGGGACCGATGATCGCGAACATGAAGATTGGGGCGATTTTGTCGAAGCCGAGCCCCACGGACATGCTCACGACCACAACACAGCCGATACCGAAGCCGATGAGGGCGCGCCTGACGAGGATCGGCTCTACGCGCCGTTAGCCGTCGACATTGCCGTCCGGCACAGCCATGTGCATCGTCACAGCCGACATGCCCCGCCGCATGCCCATTGGCATGATCACGTCGCGGAGGATGCGCATCCGATCGGTCGGGCCATACTGGCCGATCCGCCACTGCACCAGCATCGTCACAAGGCGACGGGGCGCACTGCGCTGTTATTGATCCTGGGATCCTCGCCGATGGTCGAAGGGATTCCCGCGTTCTTTGCAGCTGTGCGCTTTGGCGCTTGGCTCGTTATTGCGATGGCGATCGTTTTCGCCCTCACGACGATCGCGACCTATGTTCTGTTATGCGTCTTCTCGATGGCGGGTCTGCAGCGGGTCCGCCTAGGGTCGCTTGAACGCTATGGCGAAGTTTTCAGCGGCGCCTTCATTGCAGGAATTGGTGTGGCTTCTCTCATCTGGCCGGCTATCTGACCGAAAAACGCCAGACCTCGCTTGGCTGCGTTAACTATTAACCTCCGCGGCAACTCTAATCGCGGGGCGAAACGATCGGTTGGCGCCCACGGCAAACCGAGCGGACTTCGCACAAAATAGGCAAACGCCACTGAGTGCCCAAAAATGTGGCGCCGCCGCCCGACGGGCGCAAGAATTGGACCACGAACGCGCCGGCGTTTGTAAGTGATGGTTAATGCAATCATCCGTCTCCTTGCCTAAGCCTTTGTCAATACAAATATGCCCTTGAAAGGGAACAAGTTTTAAGGTGGGATAGTTTCACCTTAAGATCGAATGAGCCAGGCGTCGTTTCGATAGCTTGGAGGTCGATATCGAGGGGCGGGTACATACGAGGTTATATGCTCTACGAAGCCTACCAAGCACACAGTGACGTACTCGCCCCGGTTCGCCTGATGGCCGAGTTTTATCGCGGCGTGCTGAGCCACCCTTGGCCGCTGATCGGAGATGCGCCGCTGGTGCGAAGCGCGGCGGCAGCGATGGAACTGCTGTCCAATGCCGGCATGTCGCATGATCGGCCGGATTTCGGAATTCGCGATGTTGCCGTCGACGGCGAGGAAGTCACTGTCACTGAAGAGATCGTTGCTACGCATCCATTCTGCCGCCTCTTACATTTACGCAAGGAAGGGACCCGCGACGAGCCGACCGTACTCGTCGTGGCACCGCTCTCCGGGCATTTCTCGACATTGCTGCGCGGCACGATCCAGACCTTGCTGCCGGAGCACAATGTCTACCTTACCGACTGGGTGAATGCGCGGAACGTTCCGCTCCTCCATGGCCGGTTCGATCTCGATGACTTTGTCGAGGTAGTGATCCGGTTTATCCGCCTGTTGGGACCGAAGATCCATGTGATGGCGGTTTGTCAGCCTTCGGTTCCGGTGCTCGCCGCCGTGTCGCTGCTGGCGGCGGCCGAGGACCCGTGCCAGCCGGCGTCGATGATCCTGATGGGCGGCCCGATCGATACGCGGGCGAACCCGACCGAGGTCAACCGCTTCGCGATGGCACATTCGCTAGACTGGTTCGAGCGCTCTGTGATCACCACGGTGCCGGGGCGCTATCCCGGAGCCTTCCGGCGGGTTTATCCGGGCTTCCTGCAGCTTGCCGGCTTTCTCAGCATGAATTTTGACCGGCACGTTTCGGCGCATTGGTCGATGTTCCACAATCTCGTCGAGGGCGAAGGCGAGAGCGCCGCGCAGACCCGTGCGTTCTACAAGGAGTACAGTTCGGTAATGGACCTGCCGGCGGATTTCTATCTGCAGACCGTCAAACGCGTCTTCCACGACCACGATCTGCCGCTCGGGCGTTTCCGAGTGCGCGGCAACCCGGTCGAGCCAGCCGTCATCCGGCATACCGCCTTGATGACTGTCGAAGGCGAGAGGGACGATGTTTGCGCGGTCGGCCAGACGGTCGCCGCGCATGATCTGTGCACCGGCATCGCCCCGGCGAAAAAGACCCACCACCTCCAGCTCAAAGTCGGCCATTATGGGGTGTTCCACGGCCGCCGGTGGCAGAACGAGACCTACCCCAAGGTCAAGGCGTTCATCCGGGCGCAGGGCTAGCTGAAGGACTTTCCCTTCCACTGGTCCGGGCGGCGCGCCCGCCAAAGGAGGGGAGGGAAGCAATGCCTCTTCGCGGCAAGGTCGTCATTACCTGCGCCGTCACCGGGTCGATCCACACCCCGACGATGAGCCCCTATCTGCCGCTGACACCTGACGAGATCGCCCGCGACGCGATCGCGGCGGCGGAGGCCGGGGCGGCGATCTTGCATCTCCACGCACGCGATCCGAAAGACGGACGGCCGACCCCGGATCCCGACGTGTTCATGCAATTCCTGCCGCGGATCAAGCAATCGACCGGCGCCGTCGTCAACATCACGACCGGCGGCGGCCACGGCATGAGCCTCGAAGAACGCCTCGCGGCCCCGTTGCGCGCCCAGCCCGAAATGTGTTCGCTGAACATGGGGTCGATGAATTTCGGGTTGTTTCCGCTGCTGGAAAAATACAAGGAATTCAAACATCCCTGGGAGTCGCGGCACCTCGAGATGACCCGCGACTTCATCTTCCGCAACACTTTTGCCGATATCGAGCGCATTCTGAAGCAACTGGGAGAGGGCTGCGGCACCCGTTTCGAATTCGAATGCTACGACGTCGGTCATCTTTACATTCTCGCCCATTTCCTGGAACGCGGCTTGGTCAAGCCGCCGCTCTTTGTGCAGACGATTTTCGGGATCCTCGGCGGTATCGGCGCGGATCCGGAAAATGTCGTTCATATGAAGCGCATCGCCGACAAGCTATTTGGCAACTCCTACGCCTGGTCGATCCTCGCCGCCGGCCGCCACCAACTGCCCTTGGTAGCAATGGGGGCGATCATGGGCGGCAATGTCCGGGTTGGGCTCGAGGATTCATTATGGATCGGCAGAGGCAAGCTCGCCGAAAGCAATGCCGACCAAGTCAGTTGCGTCCGGTCGATCATCGAGAACCTGTCGCTCGAGGTCGCGACACCCGACGAAGCGCGGGCGATGCTCGCGCTGAAGGGCGGCGACGCCGTCGCGTTCTGATCCGGATCGGCGGACAATGATCGACAAACGAGTGCAAAGCCTCCCCGAGGCCGTCGCCGGGATCCGCGACGGCGCCGTGATCCTGTGCGCCGGGTTCGGTGGCGCCGGGCTGCCGGACGCTTTATGCGAAGCGGTCGTCGAGCAGGGCGCGCGCGACCTGACGGTTGTCGCTAACAACGCCGGTACCGGGCGGAGCGGGCTGGCCGCGCTGCTCGCGGCGGGTCGTGTCCGGCGGATCATCTGCTCATTTCCGCGCAGCTCGGGCTCGGTGGTGTTTGAGGAGCTCTATGCTGCGGGCCGCATCGAGCTGGAGCTCGTGCCGCAGGGCATCATCAGCGAACGGATGCGCTGTGCCGCCGCTGGGCTCGGCGGTTTCTATTCACCGGTATCGGTTGGGACAAGGCTCGCCGAGGGGAAGGAACACCGCGAGATCGACGGTCGGATGTATGTGCTCGAACAGCCGCTAAAGGGCGATGTTGCATTGCTCTCGGCCGACCGCAGCGACCGCTGGGGCAATCTGACCTACCGTAAATCGGCGCGCAACTTCAACCCGACCATGGCGATGGCAGCGAGCTTGTCGGTCGTCCAGGTCCGCCATATCGTCGAACTCGGCGAGCTCGACCCGGAGACTATCATCACCCCCGGAATCTTCGTCGATCGTGTTGTGCAAGTCCCCAGATAGAAGGAAGAGAGAGGATGCCGCTCAAACGTCGTCAAATCGCCTGGCGGGCCGCGCAGGATCTTGCCGATGGCGCCTATGTGAACCTCGGGATTGGTCTGCCGACGATGGTTTCCGACTTCATGCCGGCTGGTCGCGAGATCGTGCTGCATAGCGAGAACGGCGTGCTCGGCGCCGGGCCTGCACCAGGCGATAACGAGGTGGACTGGGACTTAATCAACGCCGGCAAGCAACCGATCACCTTGGTGACCGGTGGCAGCTATGTCCACCATACGGATTCATTCCTAATAATCCGCGGAGGGCATCTCGATCTGGCGCTGCTCGGGGCCTTCGAGGTGTCGGAAAAGGGCGACCTTGCCAATTGGACGACCGACGATCCGGGCTTCCCGCCTGGAGTCGGTGGCGCGATGGATCTCGCGGTCGGAGCAAAGGAGATTCGCGTCTTAGTCGAACATACGACAAAAGCGGGAATACCGCGCCTCCGCAAGCAATGCGGATACCCGCTGACCGCCGCTTCGGTCGTGCGCCGGATTTATACCGATCTCGCGGTCGTTGACGTTACCCCCGAGGGCCTCGTCGTGCGCGAGATGGTCGAGGACATCGATTTCCAGACCCTGCAAGCCAGGACCGAGGCCACGCTGCGCCGATCCCCAGACTTTTGTCCACTCCGCGCACCGGTAATGTGAGGCGGCAGGGAGCCCAGTCTATTCGGCGGCGCTCCGCTCCTTCATCTTCTCGTACCGCCCTTGTGGGACAATCTCGGCGATGGTGCCGTCGGGCGACCGGTATTTGATCGGGATTTCGCCGGGCTTCGAAAGGATCGTGCCGCCATTGGCGACGACCTTCTGGGCAAACCCTTCGTGGTCCTCGACTTCGATGCCGAAATGGTGGATCGCCGGCCCAGGGCCGACCATCCTCGCCTCGGTATCCTCCTCGCTGTCGTAGACCATCAGCGCCAAGTCGACATAGCCGTCGGTCAAATGCCGCGAAATGTGTCCGCGCGAGCGCCCGGTCTTGACTTGGCGGAATCCAAAGACGTTTTCATAGAACTTTGTCGCTGCCTCGAGATCGGTGACCTTGAGCGCCACGTGGTTGATTCGCGCCATGCACTTTCTCTCCTATTCGCTGCCGCCCGCGTAGGGCACAATGACTGTACCAGTGCGATATTCCTCTGGCTCGAGGATGGCCTCGATCTTGGTGTCCTTTAGCTCGTCGAGATTGTTGCTCTTGATGTTCTGCCACTGCACTTCGAGAACGCGGGGTTTCGACCACTCGCCGTCCGTGCCGAAGGCGATGTCGCCGACGATGGTGCTGAACGGATTGGCGCGGATGTAATCGGCAAGCTTGATCTGGTCGAGAGTCTTGGCGCCCTCGACCGCCGCGCCCAGCACCTGCAGGTTGGCATAGGCAAAGGGCGGCAAATACCAACCGAGCGGATCGACGCCTTCGCTGGGCGCCCTGGCTTGGTATTTTTTCAAGAAATCGAGAATCCCCGGAAATTGCATCGTCGGTGACGGGATCCACCAATCATAATCGACGACGCCGTTGAGCTTCGGTCCGAACTGTTGCTTGACCGAGGTGTATTGCAATCCCACCATGCCGCCGCCGAAAAACCGGGTCTTGAGCCCGCTTTCCGTCGCGGCGCGCAGCATGCCGGCCGATCCCGGCGGATAGGAAGCGACAAAGACCATATCGGGATTGGTCGCCTGGATGGCATGGACGATCGGCGAGAAGTCGGGCGTCCCCGGGGGGTAGGTCTTGTCATAGACCATCTTGACCCCGAAGCTCTTGGCGTGGTCGCGGACGCCCTCGGAGGCGTTCTTCGGGAACTCGGCATCTTCGGCGAGCAGGGCGATGGTTTTCGGCTTCGGGTCTGCCGCCATCGCGACCTTGAAGAAGGGCTCCGAAAAGGCGTGTTTCGGATCGGGTCCGGTCGGCAACATTGAGAAATACTTGGGGTAATGGAACTCGCTGTTGACGGCGAGCCCAAACAGTCCGAGGAACAGCCGGTCGTGGCCGATCGCGACCGGCATCGCCGGCGCGACCAGATTGGTGCCGTAGCCCGACACAATGAGGTCGACCTTGTCGACGTCGAGGAGCTTTGTATAGAGCCCCGGCACCGTCGCCGGATTGCTCTGGTCATCGTAATAGATCAGCTTGACCGGCCGGCCGAGCAGCCCGCCCTTGGCGTTGACGTCGTCCTGCCAGATCTGCATCGCGAGGAGGGCGGACTTGCCCGCGGCGGCGAGCCCGCCGGTTAGCCCCATGCCAAACCCGATCGTGATTGGCTCCGCCGCTCTCGCCACCCCAGCCGAAAGAATGCAGGCGACAAAGGCGGTTGCCGCGAGAAAGCAACGGTGCTTGTGTCGGATCATTGCGACCTCCCTGGCTTTCGTCATTTTTAGACCGGCTCGCGGCCGGCGGAGCCCTTAATTGCCAGCGCGCGTAAAACGGTTGACGCCGTCGGCGTCGAGGATCCGATCGAGGATGCCTTGATGCATCAGGTAATGCAAATGGGCGAGGGCTTCGCCGAGCGCAAAGCCCATCTGGTGCCGATCGAGGGACCGCCGGAACAGGACCGGCAGCAGCTCGGCCGCGGTCTTTGGGGTCCCGCAAGCGGCGATCACCTCGTCGCAGCGCGCCCGGTGATGCGCGGCGAGGCTTTCGAGCCGCGCGTGCAGCCCGAGGAACGGCAGGTTGTGCGACGGGAGGACGAGCGCATCGGGCGGCACGGCTTCCCGCAGCTTGCACAACGAGGACAAGAAGCGGGCGAGCGGATCACCGTCCGGTTCGTGCGCCTGCACGCTGACATTGGGTGAGATCTTAGGCAGCACCTGGTCGCCGGCGATCAGTACCCTGGTTTCAGCGCAATAGAGACAGGCCAGTTCAGGCGCATGGCCCTCGCCGACGATAACCCGCCATCCCCGCCCGCCAATCTCGATCACCATCCCGTCGCCGAGCCGCTGAAAGCTCGCCGGCACTTCGGGGACGCCGCGGCGATAGCTTTGCTCGCGCTCACCGAACAGCTCGCTCGCTGCCGGGCCTAGCCCGGCACGATGCGCGAAACCGCGGCGCAACGGATGAAATCATCGGCGGCTCGACTCATCACGCGGGCAAACAGCCACTCTTTTTCGGTAATCCACAAAGGCGCCTGCCAGCGCTCGGTCAGCCACCCGGCCAGCCCGATGTGGTCGGGGTGGTAGTGGGTGACGAGAATCCGCGCGACCGGCAGTCCGCCCAGCCCCTCGGCAAAGATCTGTCCCCACAGCTCCTTGGTGTGCGCCGTCGCATAGCCGGTATCGACGATCGTCCAGCCCGCGCCGTCTTCGAGCAGCCACAAATTGATATGGTCGAGCGCGAACGGCAGCGGCATGCGCAACCACCATATTCTCGGCGCAATCGACAGCATCTCCCCCGGTTGGGGCGGCGCCGCAACCGGAAACTGCAAAGGCGTCACGCTTCCGTCCATAAGCGAGGCTTTCTCGCGTGATGAATTGACCGGCAGGTTAGGACGGTGCATTAGTGCCCGGCAAGCGAGAAGCCCGCCGGTGAGGAATGCGTTGGTGGGGGTACCGCGGGATTTCAGCTCTACGGCTCGACGATGCGTGACTTTAATGTTCCGGGTCGTTCGGCGGCGATGGCCGCCAACGGCATGGCGGCCACCTCGCACCCGATGGCGACGCTTGTCGCCCTCGACGTGTTGCGCGCGGGTGGCAACGCGGCCGATGCCGCCATTGCGGGGGTCGCGATGCAATGCGTGGTCGAGCCGGAGAGCACCGGCATCGGCGGCGATTGTTTCATCCTTTATTCGCGCCGAGGCAGCGTGCCGGTGGCGCTCAACGGGTCCGGGCGGGCGCCGGCAAAGGCCGCCGTCGATTGGTACGTTGCGCACGGGATCGACGAAATCGGCGTGCAGACGCCCCACGCCGTGACGATACCCGGCGCGATTGATGCCTGGTGCACCTTCAACCGCGAGCACGGCACGCGACCGCTCGCCGAATTGCTCGAGCCGGCGGTATGTGCCGCCGAGGACGGTTATGTGGTGACGCCGCGCGTCGCTGCCGACTGGGAGCGCGCCAAAGAGAAGTTGCGCGATCCGGTCACGGCTGCCTTGCTGCTGCCCGGCGGCAAGCCGCCGGGGGCCGGCGACAGGATGAAAAACCCGGCGCTTGCCTCCACCCTGCGTCGGATCGGGCGGGAAGGCCGCGAAGCATTTTATAGCGGCGCGGTGATGCACGAGATCGTCAAGCGGCTCAGATCGCTGGGCGGGCTGCATGAAGAAGAGGATTTCGCGGCCCAGCGCTCGAATTGGGTCGAACCGATCAGCGCCCCCTATCGCGGTTACGAGGTTTATGAATGCCCACCGAATGGGCAGGGGATGGCGGCGCTGATGATCCTGCGGACGCTCGCCGGCTACGCGCTCGAGGGCGATGCCTTCAGCGAAACCGACCGCCTGCACCTCCTCGCCGAGGCCAGCAAGGCGGCCTATTGGGTGCGTGACAATTTCATCTGCGATCCCGAACAGGTGCCGGTCGACGTCGCCGATTTTCTGTCCGAAGCGCGGGCCGAGCGCGCGCGCCGAACGATCCGGCTCGACCGTGCGCTTCCCGGGCCGAGTTGGGGCGAGATCGAACACAAGGACACGGTCTATCTCTGCACCGTCGATCGCGACGGCAACGCCTGCTCGTTCATCAACTCGCTGTTCTCGGCGTTTGGCACCGGCATCGTGGCGCCGCAAAGCGGCGTCGTACTGCACAATCGGGGGACCGGCTTCCGGACAATACCCAACCATCCCAATGCGATCGCGCCGCGCAAGCGGCCATTGCATACGATCATTCCCGGCATGCTCGTCAAGGACGGCCGCGCCGTCATGCCGTTCGGCGTCATGGGTGGGCATTATCAGGCGGTGGGCCACGCCCATTTCATCCACCGCATGCTCGACCGCGGAATGGATCCGCAACAGGTGGCCGAACAGCCCCGCATCCTGCCTCTGAATGGCGTGCTGCAGGTCGAGCGCGCCGTTCCCGAGCCGTTTGTCGCCGATCTCGCGCATCGCGGGCATGCGATCCAGACCCAGCAGGTTCCGCTCGGCGGCTGCCAGGCGATCTGGATCGACCACGAGCGCGGCGTCCTGATCGGCGGTTCCGAGCCGCGCAAGGACGGGTTGGCCCTCGGCTATTGACCGACGGAGTTGCCGAAATCGGCTTTGGTCAACGCGGCGGTCGCACCCGGCTCACGCATCTTTATCAACGCGATCCGCTGCGCGTCTTGTTTCCGGCCCCTGCCGCGGGCGACTGCGCACTGGCGGTGCTCGTCACGACCTCGGGCGGTCTCGTCGCAGGCGATAATCTCGACGTCTCGGTTAACCTTGCACCGGGGGCGGTAGCGCACGTCACCGGCTCCGCGGCCGAGAAAATTTACCGGTCGACCGGCCGGACGACGGCCATCGGCCAAGCACTGTCGATCGCCACCGGTGCCGCTCTCGAATTCCTGCCACCCGAGACGATCCTGTTCGACGGCGCCCGCTTACGCCGCGAAACGAACATCGAGCTTGCGGCGGGCTCGGCGTTTCTGGGCGGTGGCATCCTAATCTTTGGTCGCCGAGCCCGCGGCGAGCGCTTCACCAATGGATTTCTCCGCGAGGTGTGGGAAGTGAGGCGCGACAACCAGCTGATCTGGGGAGATGCTCTTCACCTGGAGGACGATGTGGCGCGGCTTGTCGAGGACCCCGCCTGCTTCAATGGCGCAGCGGCATTTGGGACGCTCATTTTTTCGCCGCCCGGAGGGAATGCCAGGAGTTTTCTCGACTGCGTCCGGGCTGCACAATCCGCCGGTGCGGCCACCGGTATGCAAGCCGGCGTGACTGCGATCGCCGGTTTCATTGTCGCTCGGTGGCTCGCCGCCGATGCTATGCTGTTGCGCCGCGCCTACAGCGATCTTGTTGCTCATATCCGCTCGACGGCACTGGGATTGCCGCCGCAACTGCCGAGGAATTGGCAAATTTAACTACTGCGGACCAAATCTTCCGACCTTCGCCTGAAAGATTGACGATTCTTTAACTCTGTCCGAATGAATTTAAAGAGCTTCGACATTACCGACTTCAAAAACGATGTTAACATGTGACGGTGTATTCGCAGTCCTCGGGCACGAGGAGACGTTGGGGCGGCTGGATGATATTCTTAAAGAATATAAGAGGGCGTGCTACGCCACGGGCAAATGGGTTGATCAACCCCATCTCAGGGAAAATGCGCGCAAGGCAATCCAGGGATTGAGCCCATTTTATTCGGTAAGCGACGCCGACAAACTGCTCGAGCGATCGCTCGGCAGGCCGCCGCTCGAGCCAAAGAAGTCCAACCGCTGAACTGCGCTCGCCGACTCAGCCGAGATGCCGATTTCAGCCGTAAAATGGCGCCGCCGGAAATTGCATGATCTACCGGCGCATTGGCTGCCTATCGCATCAATCTCGGGCGTGTTGTTCTCGTTCGTCTGTATTGCGTTAGGTTTCTACTTCTTGGCCGCCCTATCGGCGGGGGCAAATCTGATACTGACCAGGGCAACACTTGAAACCATAAGACGGTCGAGGCGAGAGACCCGGTCCGCGGCCGGGTGAAAGTCACGGCAGAAATGCCGTGAAATTAACCTTCTGCCTAGTCCGACGGCGACGGCGTCGCCGAAGTTCCTGATGCGCCGTGGTCGGGACCCGATCTCCCTCCAGGACAAATTTGGCATAGCTGATGCACTTGGAGTAGGGCGTGTGCGCAGAACTGCTTCTCGAAGATGTCTGCAGGGGCCACCGCCAAGACGGGGTCTGACACGCGCCTCGATAAGCTCGCCTGACTAGCCAGGTTGGGGGGTCGGGCTAGCAATACTGCCAATGCCACGTTTCAGGCTCGCGTGTCCCAAGTTGATGCTGATGACTTGAAGAGGGAGGCCCTTAATGCCGCAAGTTGCTTTCCACACTGATCTGAAAAACACTCCGGAATCGGCGGAAATAAAGACGCATAACCGGTGGCACCCTGACATTCCGATGGTGGAAACATTCAAGCCGGGTGCCGAATTCCGGGTCGAATGCTTTGACTGGACGGGTGGTCAGATTGCTCCCGACGACAAAGCCAATGATGTTCGCGACGTCGACCTGACAAAAGTGCACTATCTCAGCGGTCCGTTCGGCGTCGAGGCTGCCGAGCCCGGCGATCTGATGGTCGTCGATCTCCTCGACATCGGCTATCTGCCCGAACTCGCAATGGGGCTTTACCGGGATCTTCGCCAAAGAGAATGGGGGCGGATTTCTCGTCGACCATTATCCGCAAGCGCGCAAGGCGGTCTGGGATTTCCATGGCATCTACACCAGCTCGCGGCACATTCCGGGCGTGCGTTGGGCGGGCATCGTTCACCCCGGGCTGATCGGCTGCCTTCCCGATCGCGCGTTGCTCGACCGGGCAAACAGGCGCGAGGCTGAGCTCCTTGCGACCGATCCCAACCGCGTGCCGCCCTTGTTGGCGCCGCCACACGCACCGACGGCGCTGATGGGACAGATGACGGGCAGTGCCGCCGGGAGCGCCGCGCAGGAGGCGTGGCGCACTGTGCCGCCGCGCGAGCATGGCGGCAATTGCGACATCAAAAACCTGTCGCGCGGCTCCAAGATCTACTTCCCGGTCTATGTGCAGGGTGGCGGGCTGTCGATGGGCGACATTCATTGGTCGCAAGGCGATGGCGAGATCACCTTCTGCGGCGCCATCGAGATGGCCGGCTGGATCGATATCGGCGTCGACATCATCAAGGACGGGATCGCCAAGTACGGCATCACCAACCCGATCTTCAAGCCGAGCCCGATCGAGCCGCGCTTTTCCGAATATCTGGTGTTCGAGGGGATCTCGGTCGACGAAACCAGTGGCAAGCAGCTCTACCTCGATGCGCATGTCGCCTATCGGCGCGCATGCCTGAATGCCATCGAGTACCTCAAGAAGTTCGGCTTCACCGGCGAGCAGGCCTACATGATCCTCGGCACGGCCCCTGTCGAAGGGCGGATCAGCGGCATCGTCGACATCCCGAACGCCTGCTGCACGCTCGCGATTCCGACTGAAATCTTTGATTTCGACATCCGGCCCAATGCGTCCGGCCCAACACGAATGGTTCCGGCCAGCGACGTTGCGGCCTGCGGATAAGCGAGCCGATAATGGCAGGGCGGCGGCGCCGCCCCGCGCAGAACTGAGCTCGGACGGTAAGACCGCCGGCGCTTAAACGACCCGGCGTGGCCAAACAAAAATAGGAGAGGACAATGCTGCTTGGCCTGTCGCTCTTTTGGGTTGGGGCCGTCCTTTTTCTCAATGGGTTGTGGGTACTGGACAAGGTCGGCGACCGGGAAATCGCCGTCATCGACGTGTTTGTCGGTACTCTGACATTGGCCGTCGCGATCTATCTCGCCTTTGGACCGGGCGCCAATGCCGACAGCATCAAGGGTGCCGCCTTCCTGCTGTTGTTTACCTTCACCTATTACTGGGTTGCGTGGAACCGCTGGAACGGCGCCGACGGGCGTGGGCTCGGGTGGTTCTGCCTCTTTGTCGCGATCACCTGCGCCCCGATCGCCATACAGAGCTTTGCTACGGCGCATACGCTGTGGGACTACTGGCTGGCGTTCTCTTGGCTCTCCTGGGGTGTCCTGTGGTTTCTGTTCTACCTGCTGCTCGCGGCAGGAAGGAGAGAGCTGACGAGGTTCACGGGCGCGCTGTGCACGCTCGAAGGCATATACACCGGGTGGATTCCTGGTTATCTGCTGCTTGTCGGCGCGATGCCGGGGGGACCGGTGTCGCATTGACGGGTCCGTGTTGCTTTCCTCGCAATGGAGGAGGTCAAATGCCGCTTTATGACTACGAGTGCGGAAGTTGCGGACCGTTCCGGGAATGGCGCAGCATGACTGAATGGGAGGCGAGCGTTCCCTGTCCGGGCTGTTCTCTGCCAGCGCCAAGGCTCGCTGCGGCGCCAATGCTCGCCGTTCTGTCGTCGAACAATCGGGTTGCGCATGAACGCAACGAGCGCAGTGCCCACGAGCCCAAGGTGGTGCAGCGGAAGGATCTGCCGCGCGGTCATTCGCATCATGACCACCGGCACGTCGGTCCGCTGATCAAGCAACAGTTTGGCGATGTTCAGAAGAGCCCGCCAGGCCGACCCTGGATGGTGGGCCACTAGGCGATGAACCTGACTTCGCGCGAGAAGGACAAGCTTCTGGTGTCCCTCGCCGCGATGGTCGCCGAGCGCCGGCTGAAGCGCGGAATCAAACTCAACTATCCCGAAGCGGTGGCGTTGATCACCGACTACGTCCTCGAAGGCGCGCGCGACGGCAAGACCGTCGCCGAGCTGATGCGCGACGGCGCCACGGTGATCGGGCGCGGCCAGGTCATGGAGGGTGTGCCAGAGATGATCGGCGAAATCCAGGTTGAGGCGACCTTCCCGGACGGTACAAAGCTCGTTACCGTGCATGAGCCGATCCGGTGAGGACGACCGCCCAATGATCCCCGGGGAAGTGATCACGGCATCAGGCGACATCGAGATCAACGCCGGCCGGCCTACCGTGACAATGACAGTCGCCAATACCGGCGACCGCCCGATCCAGGTCGGCTCGCACTATCATTTCTACGAAACCAATGCGGCGCTCGCTTTCGATCGCGAACAAGCCCGCGGCTTTCGGCTGGATATACCGGCCGGGACTGCGACGCGTTTCGAGCCGGGGCAGAGCCGGGAGGTGAGGCTCGTCGCCTATGCCGGAGAGCGCCGCGTCGTGGGCTTCAACGGCCGGATAAACGGCACGCTTGGATAGCCGCGATGGCGACGACGATCCCGCGCCCCGCCTATGCCGCGATGTTCGGCCCGACCACGGGAGACCGTGTGCGGCTGGCCGATACGGACCTGGTCGTCGAGGTCGAGAGCGATCGCACGGTCTACGGCGAGGAGGTCAAGTTCGGCGGCGGCAAGGTGATTCGCGACGGGATGGGGCAGGGGCAGGCGACCCGCGCCGATGGCGCTGTCGACACGGTGATCACCAATGCCCTGATCCTCGACCATTGGGGAATCGTCAAAGCGGATATCGGCATCCGCGACGGCCGCATCAGCGGCATCGGCAAGGCCGGCAACCCCGACATCCAGCCCGGGGTCGACATCGTCATCGGGCCGGGGACCGAGGCGATCGCCGGCGAAAACCGCATCGTCACCGCCGGCGGCATCGACTCGCACATTCATTTCATCTGCCCGCAATTGGTCGAGGAGGCGCTGTACAGCGGCATCACGACGATGCTCGGCGGCGGCACCGGGCCCGCCGCCGGCACCGCGGCGACGACTTGCACGCCGGGGCCATGGCATCTTACCCGCATCCTGCAGGCGGCTGAAGGTTTGCCGGTTAATCTCGGCTTTTTCGGCAAAGGCAACGCTTCCGACCCGCGAGCCTTGGTAGAGATGGTTGAAGCCGGCGCTTGCGGATTGAAGCTGCACGAGGATTGGGGAACGACCCCGGCGGCGATCGATACTTGCCTCGGGGTCGCCGAGCAATTCGACATCGCGGTTGCGATCCACACCGACACGCTCAATGAATCCGGGTTCGTCGAGAACACGATAGCCGCGTTCAAGGGGCGCAACATCCACGCCTTTCACACCGAAGGGGCGGGGGGTGGCCACGCTCCCGACATCATCAAATTATGCGGGCTGCCCAACGTGCTGCCCTCGTCGACCAACCCGACTCGACCCTTCACGGTCAACACCGTCGACGAGCATCTCGATATGCTGATGGTGTGCCACCACCTTGATCCGCGCATTCCCGAAGACGTCGCCTTTGCCGAGAGCCGAATCCGGCGCGAGACGATCGCCGCCGAGGACATCCTGCACGATCTCGGCGCCTTCAGCATGATGTCGTCGGACAGCCAGGCGATGGGCCGGGCCGGCGAGGTGATCATCCGTACCTGGCAGACTGCCGACAAAATGAAACGGCAGAGCGGCCGATTGCCCGAGGATAGCGATCACTGTGACAATTTCCGGGTCAAGCGCTACGTCGCGAAATACACGATCAACCCGGCGCTGACCCATGGGCTAGCCGAGCATATCGGCTCGGTCGAGGTCGGCAAACTCGCCGACCTCTGCCTATGGTCGCCCGCATTCTTTGGCGTCAAGCCGGATCTTGTGCTGAAGGCCGGCACGATCGCCGCGGCATTGATGGGCGACCCCAACGCTTCGATCCCGACGCCGCAACCGGTCCATTACCGTCCGATGTTCGGCGCCTTCGGTCGCGCCCTCTCGGCATCGGCCGTGACTTTTCTGCCGAGCCTGGCGATCGAGCGCGGAGTGGCGGGGCAGCTCGGCTTGCAGCGGATGGTGCTGCCGGCGCGCGGCATCCGTAGCATCGACAAAAAGCGCATGGTCCTGAACGATGCAACACCGCATATCGAGGTCGACCCGGAGACCTATGAGGTGCGCGCCGACGGTGTACATCTGACCTGCGAACCCGCCACTGTGCTGCCATTGGCGCAGCGGTATTTTTTGTATTGAAGCGGCGATGCGCCGGGTGATCGCCGTCCACCGCCGTGGGGATTGGCCGGAAGGGGACGCGGTCGACACGCTGACCCTGGCTTATCTCGACCGGCACCGCCGTCGCATCCGGCTCGCCGCCGATTCCGGAGAGGCATTTCTGCTCGACCTGGCGCGGGCCTGTCACCTCGTCGAGGGCGACGGTCTTGAACTCGCGGACGGTGGGTATCTCCGTATCCGCTCCGCCCTCGAGCCGGTCTTCGAGATCGAGGCGGGCAGCCCGGCGGACCTGCTGCGGATTGCCTGGCATCTCGGGAACCGGCATCTACCGTTACAGGTCGCGGGGGCGCGGCTGCGCATTCGCGCGGATCACGTCATCGCCGACATGGTGGTAGGGCTCGGCGGCCGGATTACCCGGCTCGAAGCGCCTTTCGACGCCGAAATCGGCGCCTATGCCGGCGTGGCTCACCATCATGCCGACGAGTGATCGGGCAAACGCCTCTCCCGCCGAGCCGGAGAAGGTCTCCGGCACAGCGCTCTACAGGATGCTGGCTTGGCTCTCGCCCGGGTTTCCGGTGGGGGCATTCAGTTATTCGCAGGGTCTTGAAGCCGCTGCCGAGAGCGGCGCGGTGCGCGACCGGGCCTCGCTGCAAAACTGGATCCGCGCGGTGCTAACAGCGGGGAGCGGCCGGATCGACGCCGACATATTGCTGGAGGCGCATCGGGCGGCAGTCGCAGATGATATCGACGCCTTGGCTCGGGCCAACCGCCGCGGTCTGGCGTTTCGTGCGACGGCCGAGATGGCGCTCGAGACCGCAGCTCAGGGCGCGGCCTTTCTAGGCACGTGCCGCGCCGCATGGCCCGACCCGTTTCTCGACCGCTGGGCTGCAACGCTGAACGACGACGCGGTGTGCTATGCCGCGGCGGTGGGGGCCGCGATGGCGCGGGCCGGGATCCCACCTGTTTGCGCCTTGGCCGGCTACCTTCAGGCAATGGCCGCCAATCTGGTTTCAGCCGGTCTGCGCCTCGGCATTGTCGGGCAGAGCGATGGTCAGCGTATCATGGCCGCGCTGGAGCCGGGCATCGGACTGGCGGTCGTCGCCGCATCGAGCCGATCGCCGGATCGGTTCGGCACCGCGACCTTTGCCGCCGAGCTCGCTTCAATGGCGCACGAAACCCAATACACGAGGCTCTTCCGATCATGAGCGGAAGGCGCGCCGGCAATCCGCTGCGTGTCGGAATCGGGGGCCCGGTCGGCTCGGGCAAGACGGCGCTGATGGACTGGTTATGCAAAAGGATGCGCGGCCGTCACGAGATCGCCGCGATCACCAATGACATCTACACCCGCGAGGACGCCGAATTCCTGACCCGCAGTGGCGCGCTGCCGCCCGAGCGCATCCGCGGCGTCGAGACCGGTGGCTGCCCGCATACCGCGATCCGCGAGGACGCCTCGATCAACCTCGCCGCCGTGGCTGAAATGAACCGTCTGTTTCCCGCGCTCGATTTGGTGTTGATCGAGTCGGGCGGCGACAATCTTGCCGCGACCTTCTCTCCCGAACTTGCCGATCTGACGATCTACGTGATCGACGTCGCCGCCGGCGATAAGATCCCGCGCAAAGGCGGCCCCGGCATCACCCGCTCCGATCTGCTCGTCATCAACAAGATCGATCTCGCCCCGCTGGTCGGCGCCAGCCTCCCCGTGATGGACCGCGACGCGCGAGCGGATGCGCGGCGCCCGGCCTTTCGTCTTCACCAACCTTAAAGTCGGCGACGGCATCGACGACATCGTCGCTTTCGTGGTCACCGAAGGCGGGCTTTGACCTAAAACGCCGCGATTGCGGCCGTTTCGCCAGTTTTTATCATCGGGTGTGAACGAGTTCACACACGTGGTTTTGGCTTCGCGATAGAGATGGTTAAAACCGGCCCCGTCGGCCGGTGGCTCGCAGGGATCGCGAAATGGCGGACGAAAAGCAGTCCGGAACGGGCATCGGCGGGAACAGCTTGGTTCTATGGGCCATCGCGGCGGTCAGCGCCGTCTATCTGGGCTGGCAGAAGCCAGCCTTGGAAACTTTTCGCCCGACTGAATCCGAGCATCAAGTCCAGTCCATCGGCGATGTTCAGGATGTCGATGCGCGACTATGGCAAGACCCGTTCGGAGCCGTCGCCCAATACGTTGATGATGACCCAAAATCACAGAAGACTCGATCGACAATTCATGATGTTGCAGGATTTATTGAGCAGTCGAAGCAGATCGAAAACGCTGGTGATCGGCGTCACCTTGCCGGGTGGCCGGTATCCGGTCGACGTCGAAGAACGGCGCCGGCTACGCTATGCGATCGTGGCCGCAATGCATGTGGAGAAATACACGCCGGAAGATGCCGAACATATCGGCTACTTCCGCATCGATCAAACTCAGAACAACGACCCCTCGCGGCCCGGAATGGTCCTTGCCGCTAATGGTGGGAGCGATACCGATAGTCCGGTTGGTGGTGATCGTCTCCCGCCTCTACAAATAAATGTTCCATTCGAATGGTTCAGCTACCTCGCGGAGGGCAAGACCCAGCCGCGGCGGATTGCTGTGCTTTGGTTGGACGAAAACGTGCTGCGCAGGAACGACAAGCCGATCGATCAGCTGAAGCGCTTCGCGAGGATGCTTCAGCTGACGCACGGAGAGTTTGTGGTTCTCGGCCCCCACGATTCGGCGACCCTTACGGCCATGGTTCAGGAAATCGGACCATCGAACGGACAGACGGGGGATAGCCAGCCCCTGACGATAATCAACTTCGCCGCCACAGCTGATGATGAAAAAATCATTCTGAGAGCGGGACTAGATAAACCAGAGAAAGCGAACGAAGCAGATAGAATTCGCAACACCTTTGCTGCGGCAGGTATCCGGTATTACCGGACCATCGCCTCGGACCGCGTTCTCGCCGATGCATTGGTCCGGGAGCTTGAGCGGCGAGGGGTAGAACCTGGGCGCGGGGCGCAGCGTCGCGCGGAAGACGATACCAAGACCGCCGAAATTTACCCCGATCATATCGCGATGATTTCGGAGTTGGATAGCATCTACGGCCAGACGTTACCGGAGATTATGGCGAAGGCATTCAATGACTATGCCGCGCAGCGCGGCGCCAGCTCTCAGGCACACCCGAATTCTTTCATCACCTTCAGTTACATACGGGGCTTGGATGGCCGGCTGCCACCGCGTCGATCGACCGCAGAAGAGAAATCTTCCAATAGTAATAGCGGTTCTGGAACATCCGACAGACAAACAAAACAAGCGACCAGCACTGCGGGTGATCTCGAAGCAGCTGAAGGCATGGGACAATTCGATTACCTGCGACGCCTCGCCGATCGGGTACGTGAGCGCGATAATCAATTGCAACAGAGGGGCGAGGGTAGGATCAAGGCGATTGGGATCCTCGGCAGCGACGTCTATGACAAGCTTTTGATCCTGCAAGCATTAAAGCCAGAATTCCCTGATGCCCTATTCTTCACGACCGATCTCGACGCCCTTCTTTTATCATCCCCAAAATCGAAATACGCACGAAACCTCATCGTCGCCTCCAGCTATGATCTCAGGCTGTGCGATGCCCTGCAGTCGGACATTCCTCCATTTCGCAGCGCCTATCAAACCTCGGCCTTTTTCAGCGCGCGCATTGCGGTCCAAAACGGAATACAAACAGAGGCTTCCAAACAGAATGTCGAAGCGAACACGACCATTGCTTTGAAGCGATTGATGAACGAAGCGCGGCTCTTCCAGATCGGTCGAACTGAAGCGGTGGCTTTACCGGCAGACAACAGCAATCCCCCGTCAGAGAGTGACGATGTTCGCGGCGGAAATCAGCAGCACTCGTGTAGTAGCGATATCCTGGAATGCAATTCGGTCATGCCGCAAATCGCGAGCCTTTATCCCGAGTTCAAATCGGGTTCCCTCGTCAGCGCTGGTCTTCTCGGCGCCATCTTGTTGTTCGGCGTGTTCTTGAGCTCACCCACTTTACGTCAGCTTTGCTTCGCGCAGCAAGACTATGGGACAGGTTCGCACAGGGTGAATTCGGCGGGGTCGATTTGGTTGATTGTTCTGGGATTGTTGTGTCTGGTCGTTTCGTTCGCCCTCTGCACGGCCTGGCCGGCGATTGCAGGTTTTCTCACCCAGCACGGGGTGGGCGAGCCGATGGCCCTCTTCGAGGGCGTCAGTGTGTGGCCAACGATCTTCCTGCGCGCGATAGGCTTGGGAGCATGCGTGTGGCTGATCTTCTATACCTTCCGAATGCTCGAAACGAATCTCCGGGACACAGAAGCGGATATGCATCTGCGCAAGCCGCATTTTTGGTTTCTCGAGCGGCCTTATTTCAGGGGCCGCGGGCGCTCGCTGATCCGCCAGCTAGTCGATACGATATCCCTCTCGTGGTTTCAGCCCCACATTGCTGACCGTCACTGGTCCCGCGATCAGGATGAGCGGCCGAGGGTTCCGATACTTTATCTATCGGTCAGGTATGCCTATTACGGGCACCCAGGCTGGCGCTCCTGCCGAGCCGCTGTAGGCACGTTGGCCATGTTCGCTTTATGGCAAGTCCTTCAGCCGATTTACGGACAGCCGAACGCGCCGATCCGCGGCCGCATCACCCAGGAGGTTTACGGCATCGTAACGATGCTCGATGTCATTGCGACGCTGTTCCTGATTTTTCTAGTGGCGGATGCCACATTGTACGCGCGGTCCTTTATCAAGCAGCTGTCCGTTCTCCGCTCCCTATGGCCGAAGAGCACGGTCGCGCATTACCAGCAGAAACTCGGCTTGGATGCAACCGATCTAGATGACTGGATCGACATTCAATTTCTCGCGAAACGAACAAAATGTATTACCAAGCTGATTTACTTTCCAGCCCTGATGTTTGCGCTGCTCGTCGTGTCGCGCAGCCAGGTTTTCGATAATTTCACGGTCACACCAACATTGGTGATAGCCCAGGTGATCAGCGTCGTGGTGATCGTCGGCAGCGTCTTGGCCCTGCGGGCAGCAGCCGAGCAGGCCCGCGCCATTGCGGCCGAACATCTGACCGCAAGAATTATTGTGGCGAAGGGCGCATCCGGAGCGAAAAGCAGAGCGGCAGACCAATTGGAGATGCTGTTGGCGCGGGTCGAAAACCTGCGGGAAGGAGCCTTCGCACCGTTGTCCAGTCAGCCGGTCGTAAAGGCAATCCTTCTTCCTCTGCTCAGCTATGGCGGCTCCGTTTTAGTTCAAATATATGCCCTCCCTGGGCTCTAGCAGATCCGGAAAAGAGGTACTGGGTAATTGGCGTTACGAGTGTCGCGACTGGACCTACTCTTGTCAGCTCTGCGCTTCGGCCTCCAGCAGCTGCAGCGCCACCTCTAGCGCCGCGTGCCGCACCGCGGTGCGGTCGCCGGGGAAGACGCGGCGTTCGGTTCGGCAGTTCCCGTCGCGTCTCGCCAGG
Source organism: uncultured Alphaproteobacteria bacterium (assembly GCA_963698995.1). Lineage (GTDB taxonomy): Bacteria > Pseudomonadota > Alphaproteobacteria > ATCC43930 > CGMCC-115725 > AP-15. The sequence continues at coordinate 187,705 of CAVOTD010000031.1, forward strand.
CCGAACAGCACCAGGCCGACCGGCTTGGTCGGGGTGGCGCCGCCGGGACCGGCGACCCCGATGACCGAAATCGCGAGGTCGACCGGGGCGCGGGCGATGGCGCCCCGCGCCATCGCCGCGGCGGTCTCGGCGCTGACCGCGCCATGCGCGGAGATGGTTTCGGGCGGAACCCCCAGCAGTTCCGATTTTGCCTCATTTGAATAAGTCACGAAGCCACGTTCGACGACGTCGGACGAACCGGCAATCGCGGTCAGGGCGCCCGCGACCAACCCGCCGGTACAGGATTCAGCGGTCGCCAGCCGCCAATTGCGGGCCCGGCACGCGTCAAGAAGCGATTGTGCGAGGGTCACGATTTCAGCTTCGAACACCAAACGCTCCGCCGATCGCCAACAGGACCGATAACATCAGGGCAGCGTAAATCGCCGCCAACAGATCGTCGAGCATAATGCCGAAGCCGCCATGGACGCGACGATCCGCCCAGCCGACCGGCCACGGTTTCCAGATGTCGAAGGCACGGAACAGCAGGAAGGCAACGGCGTATGACAAGGGATCAAGAGGGCACGGCACGAGGGCTAGCCATTGCCCCGCCACCTCGTCGATTACCACCGCGGCGGGATCTCTGGCCGCGTTTGCCTTGGCGAATTTCCCCGCCGTCCAGCAGCCGACGGCAAAAATGATCGCCGTCGCGGCGGCGAGCCCGACCGTCCCCCAGAGCGCGCGGATTGTCCACGCGCAGGGCAGGGCGGCAAGCGATCCCCAGGTCCCTGGCATTCCGGGCAGCAGGCCGATGCCGAACCAGGTGGCGAGCACCAGGGTCGGATGCCAGATTGGCAGGCGACGGCGCCGCGAGATCGTCAGAGCGGCAGGCGCACGGTGGCGACCGCCTGTGCGGCGATACCCTCGCCGCGGCCGGTGAAGCCGAGCTTCTCGGTGGTGGTCGCCTTGACGCTGACCCGGTCCGGGGTGATGCCGAGGATGGCAGCGACGCGCTCGACCATCGCCGCGCGATAGGGGCCGATCTTCGGCCGCTCGCAAATGATCGTGAGGTCAACCGCGGCCACGGCGCCGCTCCGACCTCGAACCAGCTCGGCGGCATGGCGCAGGAACCGATCGGAAGAGGCGCCGCGCCAGCGCGGATCGCTCGGCGGAAAATGCATGCCGATGTCGCCGGCGCCGATGGCGCCAAGCACGGCATCTGTCAAGGCATGGAGCCCGACATCGGCGTCGGAGTGGCCTGCGAGGCCCATGCCGTGCGGCACCTTGACGCCGCATATCCAGACATGGTCACCCGGGGCAAAGGGATGGACGTCAAACCCCTGCCCGACGCGAACATCCGCTTGCCGGGCAGCGATCAGCCGCTCGGCGGCGACAAGATCGTCCGGCGTCGTGATCTTCAGGTTGTCCTCACTGCCTTCGATGATCAGCGGCATCAACCCCGCCGCCTCGGCAACCGCGGCGTCGTCAGTCAGAGCCCGGCCGATTGCGGCGCGGTGGGCGGCGAGAATTGGATCGAACCGAAAGCCTTGCGGCGTCTGGGCTCGCCATAAGGCGGAGCGGTCGACGGTTTCTCGGATGGTGCGGTCTTCAGCACGTTTGATCGTGTCGCGCAACGGTAGACAAGGAACCACCGCCGCGGCCCGATCGAGACCATCGATGACCCGGTCGACCAGCCCTCGATCGAGGAAAGGCCGTGCCCCATCATGGATCAGCACGCGCTGTGGGCGGCGAGAAACCAGCGCTTCGAGTCCGAGCCGCGCCGAATCCTGGCGAGTCACGCCGCCGATGATCGGGGCGGCAATGCGCAGCCCGGCGACGGCGCGGTCGAACCGTTCCCTGTCCTCAGGACGAATCGCTACCACTACGTCGCTGATCCGCGGATGACCAACGAGCGCGGCGATCCCATGGCGCAACACGTAGGAACCGCCGAGCGGCAGGTATTGCTTGGGCATCGCGCCCCCGAACCGGGTACCCTGACCGGCTGCGACGACAAGAGCGTAAACCGAGGACATGTCCGAACTTATCGCAGCACTGGGTCATCTACCACTGCTGGCGTCTGCTTGGCCATTGATGTTGCGCTGCAAAAGGAAAGGGTTTAACATTTCTGCCTAATCTATAGGCAATTTGTTTCTCTGCGCAAACTATGGGCGTTTCCATCGGAGCAGTATCGCTCGAAAACCCCGTGATCCTCGCCCCGATGTCGGGGGTCAGCGATCTGCCGTTCCGCCGGCTCGTCAAGCGGCTGGGCGCTGCTCTTGTCGTTTCGGAGATGATCGCCAGCGAGGCCATGATCCGCCAGACCCGCCAATCCATGACGATGGCGCGTAGCTGTGTCGACGAGCAACCGATGGCAGTGCAGCTGGCCGGTTGCGAGCCGCATGTAATGGCCGAAGCGGCAAAGCTGAACGCAGATAGAGGAGCGCAGATCATCGATATCAATTTCGGCTGCCCGGTTAAAAAGGTGGTCAACGGTCACGCCGGCTCGGCGCTGATGCGGGACGAGGCACACGCTGCTCGCATCCTCGAGGCTATGGTGAAGGCGGTGAACCTGCCGGTCACCCTCAAGATGCGCACCGGATGGGATCAGCAGAACCGCAACGCGCCGCGGCTCGCGCGCATTGCCGAAGCCTGCGGTATTCGCATGATCAGCGTCCATGGCAGGACCCGCTGCCAGCTCTACGCCGGCTCGGCGGATTGGCGGTTCATCCGTCGGGTCAAGGAAGCCGTCGCCATTCCGGTCATCGCCAACGGCGACATCTTGACTTTCGAAGACGCCGATCGGGCGATGGCCGAATCGGGTGCCGACGGGGTGATGATCGGCCGCGGCTGCTACGGACGGCCATGGTTCGTTCACCAGGTCAGCGAGTGGCTGGGGAGCCGCCGGCGTGTTCCCGACCCACCGCTTGCGGCGCAGCTCGACATCGTGCTCGGACATTATGAGGAAATGCTCGTCCATTATGGGATCGAGGTCGCCTCGCGAATCGCACGCAAGCACGTCGCCTGGTACTCGAAGGGACTTCCGGGGTCGGCAGAATTCCGCGCCCTGGTCAACCAAACTGTTGACGTCGTGCGGGTGCGGCGCCTGATCCAAGCCTTTTACGAGCCGCTTGCGGCTCGTGAAACGGCATGATCAGAATGCCGCTCAGGCGCCGGGGAACCCCGCCCGCCTTGGGCGCACAGCCACGTTCCGAAATTGGCGCTCAACCCGATTCAAGTGTTGTCTTGGCGGCTCTCGCCCTCCCCGTCATCGTCATCGACCGCAGCGGGCAGATCCGCTTCGTCAACCCCGCCGCCGAGCAGTTCCTTGGCTCTGGCGCCGCCGCGCTATACGGTAGCGCGCTGGCCGATTTCGTCGCGCCGCACAGCCCCCTGCTGTCGCTGGTCGAGTTCGGTGTGGCGGATCGGCAACACGATTTCCGAGCACGACATGCTGCTCGAGGGACCGCGATTGGCCAGTCGCTCGGTCACGATCCAAGGAGCGCTGATCGGCGAGGGAGCGGAGATGCTCGTGCTGACCCTGCACGAGCGCTCGATGGCGGAGATGATGGATCGCCATTTGACCCACCGCAGCGCCGCGCGATCGATCACCGGGATGGCGGCGATGCTGGCGCACGAGGTCAAAAACCCGCTGTCCGGGATTCGCGGAGCGGCGCAGTTGCTCGAACAGGATGCAGATCCGGCCGGGCGCGAGTTGACCCAGCTGATTTGCGACGAAACCGACCGTATCGTCGCGCTGGTCGATCGCATGGAGGCATTCTCCGATCATCCGCCGATCGAGCGGGAGGCAATCAATATCCATCAGGTGCTCGAGCGGGTGCGCAAGGCGGCGCAATCGGGTTTTGCGCACCATGTCCGCCTTGTCGAGGAGTATGACCCCTCGCTGCCGGCAGTGCTCGGCAACCACGACCTGCTGGTTCAAGTTTTTTTAAACCTCGTCAAGAACGCCGCCGAGGCGTTGCCGCATGGCGACGGCGAAATCATCCTGACGACCGCCTACCGCCACGGTCTGCGCCTGACCCGCCCAGGCGGGGAAGGGCGGCAGCACCTGCCGCTGATGGTGTCTGTGACAGACAATGGCAGTGGCATACCCGAGCATCTGCGCCCTTATCTGTTCGAGCCGTTCGTCACGACCAAACGCAGTGGTACTGGCCTCGGTCTTGCATTGGTGGCAAAGGTGATCGGCGACCACGGCGGCGTCATAGAGTTCGACAGCCAGCCCCGGCGAACCGTGTTCCGGGTGTTTTTGCCCGTGGTCGCGCAAGACGGTAATGGGTAAATGGCTTCGACGATCCTGGTGGCCGATGATGATCGCGCGATCCGGATGGTGCTCAATCAGGCGCTGATCCGGCTCGGGCACGATGTAAGAATGACCGGCAATGCCGCGACCCTGTGGCGATGGGTTGCGGATGGCGATGGCGATCTCGTCATTACCGACGTCATCATGCCCGACGAGAACGGTCTCGATTTGATCCCGCGCATCAAGAAGATCCGGCCGGAACTGCGGATCATCGTCATGAGTGCGCAGAACACTTTGCTGACGGCGGTCAAGGCGACCGAGCGGGGTGCTTTCGAATACCTGCCCAAGCCGTTCGATTTGCGCGAGCTGGTCAGTGTTGTGGAGCGGGCATTGACCGCACCGCGGGACGCGTTCTCGGCGCCGTCCGTCGAGGACGAGGTCGAAGAGCAGCTACCCCTAATCGGCCGCTCGCCGGCAATGCAGGAGATTTACCGGGTTCTCGCCCGGCTGATGGGCACCGACCTGACAGTCACGATCGTGGGCGAGAGCGGGACCGGGAAAGAGCTGGTCGCCCGCGCTCTGCATAATTACGGCAAACGCCGCAACGGTCCGTTTGTCGCGATAAACATGGCCGCGATTCCGCGCGAGCTAATCGAAAGTGAGTTGTTCGGCCACGAAAAAGGTGCTTTCACCGGCGCGACCTCGCGCGGCGTCGGTCGGTTCGAACAGGCGCAAGGCGGGACATTGTTCCTGGACGAGATAGGCGATATGCCGATCGAGGCGCAAACCCGGCTGCTGCGGGTGCTCCAGGAGGGCGAATTCACCGCCGTCGGCGGCCGCGTGCCGATTCGCGCCGACGTCCGGATCGTCGCGGCGACTCATCACGATTTGCGGCAGCTGATCCGGCAAGGCCTGTTCCGCGAAGACCTGTTCTATCGCTTGAACGTAGCTCCGATACGGCTGCCGCCGTTGCGCGAGCGAAGCGCGGACATACCCGGCCTCGTCAGGCATTTTGCGGCGCTGGCGGTCCGCGAAGGCTTGCCGGTGAAGCGTCTCGACGACCTCGCGATGGAACGGCTGCGCGCCTATCGCTGGCCGGGGAACGTCCGTGAATTGGAAAATCTGGTGCGGCGGCTGGCGGCTCTCTATTCGCAGGAGATCATCGGGGCGGGTGTGATAGAAGCCGAACTCGGCGACACGTCGTACTCGGGCGATCCGGCCGAGATGCCGAGCGGGGAGGGGCTCGCCGCCGCCGTCGAGCGCCACATCAAAGGTTACTTCGCGGCGCATAAGGGGGGCTTGCCGGCCGCCGGGCTCTACGATCGGGTGCTCCGCGAGGTGGAGCGGCCGCTGATCGTGCTAACCCTCGGGGCGACTCGCGGCAACCAAATCAGAGCGGCCCATCTGCTCGGCCTCAATCGCAACACATTGCGCAAGAAAATCCGCGAGTTGGACATCCCGGTGGTGCGCGGCCTAAAATAGCGGCAGATCAGACCGACGCGTCGGCCTCCACCCCGGTCCGCCAGTCGATCCGGGGCAGGAGAAGCCGCGTCGGCCGAGGAGTGAACCTGCCACGCCACCAACTCCACCGGCCGGAGACAAGTTGACTGGTTTGCATCACAACCGTTCGCCGCAGGCCAATCGTCGAGGGTTTGGATGAACCCGATGCGGCGGGTGCGCATCTGGGCCGGTCGGATCGGTCTCGGCCGCAAGATTGCGATCGCGCTGGCGATCCCGGCGCTCGCCTCCGGGATCGCGACCTATCTCGCGCTGACCGGAGCGCCGCCCTTTGGGCCGCACCCCAATGCGGTCCTCTCCCTCTTAAACCTCGACCTAATTTTGTTGCTGGCGCTCGGCGCGGTCATCGCCAAGCGATTGATCGAGGTCTGGGCGGAGCGGCGGCGTGGCCTGGCTGGCTCGCGGCTGCAAATTCGGCTGGTCGTGCTGTTCAGTCTGATCGCGGTCCTGCCGACGATTATCGTCGCCGCCTTTTCCTATCTGTTCTTCAGCTTTGGAATGGAATCCTGGTTCAGCGACAAGGTGCGCACGGCGATCTCCGAATCGCTGGCCGTCGCCGAAGCCTATTTGCACGAGCATCAGCAGGCGATACGGGCCGATGTCTTGGCAATGGCGAACGACCTTAATCGGGATGCCGTCAAGCTGGCGCTCAATCCCCAACATTTGGAGCAGGTCGTCTCGGCGCAAGCGGCCTTGCGCGGGCTCACCGAGGCGATGATTTTCGACCGCGCCGGCCACATGCTGGCACGGTCGAGCCTGTCGTTCACGCTGGGTTTCGAGCCGGTTCCCGATGAGGCGATGCACCTCGCCGATACCGGCGACGTGGCGATCATGACGAATGACAGCGACGATCGGGTGCGGGCCCTCGTTCGCCTCAATCAGTTTGGCGACGTTTATCTGTATGTGGGGCGTTTCATCGAGCCGCGCGTTCTGAACCATATGGAGGAGACGCAGCGCGCCGCCGCGCAATACGAACAGATGGAAGGCCAGCGCTCGGGCTTTCAGATCACCTTCGCTCTGATCTTCATGATGGTTGCGATGCTCTTTCTGGTCGCCGCCGTCGCGATCGGGATTCATTTCGCCGCCCAGTTCGCGGGCCCGATAAGCCGGCTGATCACGGCGGCCGAGCAGGTGCGGGGAGGGGATCTGGCGGCGCGCGTACCCGAAGGACAGAAGGACGACGAACTCGCTTCGCTCAGCCGTGCGTTCAATCGCATGACCTATCAGATCGAGAGCCAGCAACGCGAGCTCAGGGAGGCAAATCGCCAGCTCGATGAGCGGCGTCGATTTACCGAGACAGTATTGACCGGCGTATCGGCCGGGGTGATCGGTCTCGATCGCCTGGGCCGGGTCAATTTGCCCAATCGCTCGGCGTCATCGCTGCTCGGCGTCGATCTCGAGCAGGTCATCGGACAAGACCTCGCCGAGGTCGCGCCCGAGATGGCGGGGTTGCTCGGCGAGGCGGAGCGGCGTCCGGATCGGTTGGCGCAGTCGCAGGTGCAGCTGATCAGCGGGAACAGCACCCGCACCTTGCTCGTGCGCATCGCCGCCGAGCACAACGGCCGCGATATCAGCGGCTTCGTCGTCACCTTCGACGATATTACCGAGCTGCTGTCGGCCCAGCGCAAGGCGGCTTGGGCCGACATCGCACGCCGCATCGCGCATGAAATCAAGAATCCGCTGACGCCGATCCAATTGGCGGCCGAGCGGCTGCGCCGCCGTTACCTGAAGGAGATCAAGAGAGACCCCGAAACATTCACGATCTGCACCGATACGATCATTCGGCATGTCGGCGACATCGGCCGCATGATCGACGAGTTTTCGTCTTTCGCCCGCATGCCGGCGCCGGTGCTGCAGCCGGAAAATCTGATCGAGATTGTTCACCGGGCGGTCTTCCTGCAGCGCACCGCCCATCCCGAGATTGCTTTCGAGACGGTCTTCCCGACCCATCCAGTTTCGGTTCGCTGCGACGCACGCCTGGCTGGTCAGGCGCTGGTCAATATCGTCAAAAATGCGATCGAATCGATCCAGGCACGAGCCGCCGACAATGGCGCGAGCCCGTCGGGTCACATCCGGGTGTCGGTGGTCGAGGACCAGGTTCAAACCGCCGTGATTGTGGAGGACAACGGCAAAGGCCTGCCGCAGCAGGGCCGCGAGCGGCTGACCGAGCCTTACGTTACGACCCGGACCAAGGGGACCGGCTTGGGTCTCGCCATCGTCAAGAAGATCATGGAAGATCATCATGGTGAGCTGGTGCTGGAGGATGGCGAGCCGGAAGGCGCGCGGGTCAGGCTGCTCTTCGCCGCCGCGGAGCTCCGCACCCTGCAATGTTCGGACACAGCCGACGAGCCCGCGGAATTGAGCCCGGTCAGCCATGGCGCATGACATTCTGATCGTCGACGACGAGGCCGACATCCGCATGCTGATCGCGGGGGTGCTAAAGGACGAGGGGTACGCGACCCGCGAAGCTGCCGACACAACGCAGACCTTGGCCGCGATCCAAGCGCGGCAGCCCACGCTCGTCATTCTGGACATCTGGCTGCAAGGAGGCGGGCTGGAGGGGATCGAGATCCTCAAACAGCTGCGCGCTGAAATGCCCTCCGTGCCGGTGGTTATGATCAGCGGGCACGGGACGATCGAGACGGCGGTCGAGGCGATCAAAATCGGTGCCTACGATTTTCTCGAGAAGCCGTTCAAATCCGACCGGTTGCTGCTGGTCGTCGAGCGTGCGATCGAAGCCGCCGAGCTGCGCCGCGAGAACGAGGAGCTTCGATTACGCGCCGGGGGCAATCTCGACCTCGTCGGCGCCTCTTCGGCAGCCAACCAGCTGCGGCAGCAAATCGAGCGTGTCGCACCGACCGGCAGCCGTGTGCTGATCACCGGACCGCCGGGCGCCGGCAAGGAAGTTGTCGGGCGTCTCTTGCATTTGCGCTCGCGGCGGGCAAAGGGGCCCTTTATTCCAGTCAATTGCGCAACGATGCGACCCGAGCGGCTCGAAATCGAGCTGTTCGGCACCGAAACGCGCATCGACGGTGCGCCACGCAAGGTCGGCACCTTCGAGCGAGCGCATGGCGGCACCTTGTTTCTCGATGAAGTGGCCGATATGCCGCTCGAGACCCAAGGCAAGATCGTGCGCGTGTTGCAAGAGCAGACTTTCGAGCGGGTAGGGGGCTCGAGCCGGGTCGAGGTCGATGTCCGGGTCGTCGCGTCGTCGAACCGCGAGCTCGGCGGCGAGATCGGCGCCGGGCGGTTCCGAGAGGACTTGTACTACCGCTTGAGCGTGGTGCCGATTCGCATCCCGCCGCTGCGCGATCGGCGAGAGGACATCCCGCTGATGGCGCGGCACTTCATGGGCCGCGCCTCCGAGGCGGCGCGCCTGACGCCGCGCGAGTTCGGCGAGGACGCAATGGCGGCGCTGCAGGCCTACACCTGGCCGGGCAATGTCCGGCAATTGCGCAACGTCATCGATTGGCTCCTGATCATGGCGCCGGGCGACGCGCGCGAGCCGGTGCGCGCCGATATGCTGCCCAACGACATCACCGCGATCGCCCCAACCGTTGTCAAATGGGACAAGGGCAGCGAAATCATGACCCTGCCGCTGCGCGACGCGAGAGAGGTGTTCGAGCGGGAGTACCTTCTCGCGCAGGTCACCCGGTTTGGCGGCAACATTTCGCGCACCGCGGCCTTTGTCGGGATGGAACGCTCCGCCCTGCACCGCAAGTTGAAATCCCTCGGCGTTTTTGGTAACGATCGGCCACTGAAGGTCGGCGCCTGAGCCTCGCGCCGCGGTCATCCGTCTCCTAGAGCTCGACCGGACCGCAGGGGTGGATCGGCGAGGTTGGCCGCAGCCGCGCCGGCGGCATTTGGGGGATGATGTCGATGTCGCGTGTCGCCTATGTCGACGGCCAATATGTGCCGCACCGCTCGGCGCGGGTGCATATCGAGGACCGAGGCTACCAGTTCGCCGACAGCGTCTACGAAGTGCTGGCGGTGGTTGGCGGCCAACTTGTCGTGCTGGGGGAGCTCACCCGCCGCAACCGCGTCCGTGACGACATCGTCTATCTGCCAGCGGCCGCGGCGTGAGCGCCGCGAATCTCGCGGCGTCGTCGTCGTCGCTTTCTGTGACCCGGCCGCGGGCGATCTTGTTCGACTGGGACAACACACTGGTCGACAGCTGGGAAACTATCCACGAAGCTTTGAACGTTGTGATGGCGGCGATGGACAGGCCGCTGTGGTCGCTGCCGGAGACCAAGGCTCGCGTCCGGCTGAGCCTGCGCGAGAGTTTCCCGCTCCATTTCGGCGAGCACTGGGAGGAAGCGCGGCGGATCTATCTCGACGTCTTTCGAACAATTCATCTTGAGCGCCTGCGGCCATTGCCGGGCAGCGGCGAATTGCTGCAACAGCTCGCAGACTGCGACATCTTTCTCGGCGTAGTCAGCAATAAAACCGGCGCCCTGTTGCGTCGCGAGGCCGAGAGCCTCGGGTGGTCCACCCTGTTCGGCAGTTTGGTCGGGGCGGGCGACGCGGTGCTGGACAAGCCCCACGCCGCGCCGGTGATGCTCGCTCTCCAACCCAGCGGCATCCCGGCGGGTGATGCGGTTTGGCTGGTCGGCGATACCGGGATCGACATGGAATGTGCCTATAACAGCGGGTGTATCCCTGTCCTGCTCGGTCGCGGAGGAGCCGACGCGGAATTTCTCCGTTGCGCCCCGCGTCTTGTATTCCAGGATGGTGCGGCCTTGTTTCACCTTGTGCAGGGCTTGTGATTTTCCGGCGCGCGCCCATCTTGGGGGGAAACTCGGCAGTCTTGTCCGAGTGTTCCGGCGTCAACTCGCCCGGATCGATTCCAAGAAGGGAGTGGGGGCAAACCCATGACTCCGGAAAAATCGCAAAATGTTCAAGACGTTTTTTTGAATCACGTTCGGAAAAACAAAACTCCGGTAACCATTTTCCTCGTTAACGGGGTCAAGCTGCAGGGCATCATTACTTGGTTCGACAATTTCTGCGTTCTGCTGCGCCGGGACGCGCATTCGCAACTCGTGTATAAGCACGCAATTTCGACGGTGATGCCGGGCCAGCCGATCCAGCTCTTTGAGCCGGGCACCAAGGAGATGGCCGAGCCCTGAGCCGCGCCGACGTCGCAGCCCTCAACGAGAGCGGCTCGACTGGCCGCGCCCTCGTCGTGCACCCGGTGGGCAAAGCCGCTCCCGGGGGGCGTCCGGCGAACGGTTCAGTTCGTTCGGTCGAAGCCCGGCTCGATGAAGCGGTCGGGCTGGCCAAAGCAATCCGCCTAGATGTCGTCCGCGCTGAGATCGCCCGCATCGCGCGGCCACGCCCGAGCAGCCTCTTGGGCAACGGCACCGTCGAAATTCTCGGTGAGTTGATCAGCGACAACGAGATCGGGTTGGTGGTCATCGATGCGCCGCTGAGCCCGGTGCAACAACGCAACCTCGAACGGCATTGGCACGCGAAGGTAATCGACCGTACGAGCTTGATCCTCGAAATTTTCGGCGCCCGAGCGCGCACGCACGAGGGCCGGCTGCAGGTCGAATTGGCGGCGCTATCCTATCAGCGATCTCGCCTTGTCCGTTCGTGGACGCACCTTGAGCGGCAGCGCGGCGGGTATGGGTTTCTCGGCGGACCCGGTGAAAGCCAGCTGGAGATCGACCGGCGGCTGATTGGCGAGCGGATAGCGCGCCTCAAACGCGAACTCGACGCAACCAAGCGCACCCGGTCATTGCATCGCGAGGCGCGGCGCCGCGTGCCTTATCCGGTCGTGGCGCTGGTCGGCTATACCAACGCCGGAAAATCGACGCTCTTCAACCGACTGGCGCGGTCGTCGGTGGTCGCCGGCGACATGCTGTTCGCGACCTTGGACCCGACGATGCGGCGCCTCGAATTGCCTTCCGGGCGCCAGGTGATCGTGTCCGATACGGTTGGTTTCATTTCGGAACTTCCGACTCACCTCGTCGCCGCCTTCCGGGCGACACTCGAAGAGGTCACCGAAGCTGACATCGTCGTGCATGTCCGTGACGCTCATCATCCGGATCGCGAGGCGCAGCGCAGCGACGTTCTGAGTGTGCTCGTCGAGCTTGGACTCGACGAGCCGGTCGAAGAAGGGCTGATCGAAGTGATGAACAAGATCGACCTGCTCGACCCAACATCGCGCGCGAGCATCGATTATCATCGACTGCACAACTCACAGAGTGTGGCGCTCTCGGCTGCGACTGGCGAAGGGTGTGATGCGTTGCTCGAGTTGATCGACCGCCGGCTCGAACGCGAAGCTCGTATCGTGCGGCTCGACATACCGCTGACCGACGGCAGGACATTGGCTTGGCTGTATCACCGCGGCGAGGTGCTCGGCCGGCGCGACGACAATGAGGCGGCGCACCTCTCGGTACGGTTGTCGGAACAAGATATTTCGCGGCTACGCCATCGCCAGCGCTTGCATTAAGGGCCGCAACGTGCCGCCCAGGTACGGATCGAATGGCGATAGCCGTCCGGCATCGGCAGGGTCTTCAGTTCGTTCAAGGCAAAGATGCCGACGCTCCGGTGCTCGCGACTGACCTGAAACGCGCTCCGGTCCAAACGCCGTACACCATACGTCACAATGACCACTTCCCTTCGTGGCAGCACCTCATAGAGCCAGCAATCCAGTATCTCTCAACGAGGATGTCCGCGCCGAGTTCTTCGGCAAATTCGCGCGTGAGGCAGGCAATCGGATCCTCACCGCGCTCCAATCGTCCACCGGGCAGTTCCCACTCCTGCCGTTCGTTCTCGAGAAGCACGACACGGTCACCCTCCAGCAGGACGCCTTTGACTGAGACGGGAAAATTCATCTCTATGTCTGTGCCTGAGAGCCGTTGGGAGGCTGGTTCTCCTCATGCTTGACCTCCTGCCACAGTGCTTCGAGTGCTTCGAGATCGCTGCCAGTGGCGCGCTCAGCGGCCAGCGCCTCGACGCGCCGGAAGCGGCGCTCGAATTTTGCGTTGGCGCGCCGCAGCGCCGCCTCCGGGTCGATGTCGAGCTTGCGGGCGAGGTTGGCGGCAGCAAAAAGAATGTCGCCCATCTCGTCTTCCAACCGGGCGCGCCCGGCGTCCTGTTCGAGCTCAGCCCTCAGCTCGGCGATTTCCTCGGCTATCTTATCGAAAACCGGACGCACCTCCGGCCAGTCGAAACCAATCCGCGCCGCCCGCCTCTGGAGCTTGACGGCCCGCAGCAGGGCCGGCAAGGCCAGCGCGACGCCATCGAGAACGCTTTCCCGTGTTCCCGTCCGCTGAGCGCGGCCTCGGCGCTCGGCCGCTTTGTGTTCCTCCCAGGCCTCGGTTTGCGCCGCGACCGACCGGATGGAGGCGGTGCCGAACACATGCGGATGGCGGCGCTCCATTTTGTCGGCGATTGCCGTCGCGACGTCGTCGAAGGCAAACAGCCCGGCTTCCTCGGCCATACGCGCATGGAAGACGACCTGAAAGAGAAGATCGCCGAGTTCGTCCTTTAGGGCGGCGGTGTCATCGCGCGCGACTGCGTCGGCCACCTCATAGGCCTCCTCGATCGTGTATGGCGCGATCGTGGAAAAATCCTGCTCGCGATCCCATGGACAGCCCGCCTCGGGGTCGCGCAGTTGCGCCATGATTGCGAGCAGACGATCGACATGGCAGGTCATGCGGGTGTCCTTTCGCTGGGCGCATCGGGGGCGCGTCCTTTATTGTAACATCAGAATAGGAGCGGTCTGGGGGTGAGTGCCGCGTATAGCCGGCGAGACGCTCGCCGGGCCGAGCAGATGTGCCGCCGCGCAAATCGGCAGCAGGGAATGTCCGGTAGCGATGAACATGCCGCATTTTCCGCTTAAGAACCCACCTTGAAACCTAGGCATTATCCTTCGTTGTTATCACCTGGCTAGTTCAGCGACAAATGCCATTTGACCTTTCAGGAACAGTCGTCGATCGGGGTAATATGAGTTATTGAAACGGGGGCAAAACTCGTCGAGATATTCCGAAGCACGCGACTGGGCGAATAGCCTCCGTTGTTTACCGAGGGAGCGCCAGCTCGCTCGGCTCGCAGAGAGTTCAGCCGACCTTGAAGAGACCGGTATCCACGCTGATTGCGCCTTTGTCGGGCAACCAGTAACTAAGAAAGGCTGGTCGATTGATGAGGTATGGACGGTCGAGGAGCTTGTCAGTACCTTAGAGGCAACCATCGTTCGGATGGAACCCGGTGGTAGGGTCCGGCGTTTGGTAGTACCGTTTGCGGGACTTCGTATGCTCTGAGTCCTTGTTCGCCAGTCGGTGGCAACCTTATGCACTAGCCCTAGCGCTCCTTGCCTTTTGGGGAGGAGCTATATGGTGGTTTTTCTTCTCTTAGGAACGCGGGTCAAGGCTGGCTGCTCTGGAAGGGGTAGCCAGCCACCTCGGGTCTGGCGCGTGCGTCGTTGACTGCGGCGAAGTGTCGAACTGACCATGGGCGCCTTGTGTGCTGGCCGACACCGTTTACAGATGTCACTGGGGTCGGGCGGCGGGCGGGCGGGATTCCCCGACCGGCCCTGGGCCAACCGCCCCGCTCTGGTCCCGCGCTCCCTGTTCCTCCTGTTTTATCTGGTCGAGATCAGGCACAAGCAACTCCTTCCGTCACAATCTCGCACCCGCTGGCGGGCTCGAATGCCCGGGAGTGTATGATGCGATTGCGGCAATCAGATGTCTGTCCATTTGTCAAACCTCGCCGAATAGCAATAGGCAGCGGGTCGGCAGCGCGAGGCCTTTCGACCCTATCAGCTCCTCGCCGGATCGGGATTGCGCTGCCATTGTCAGTAACTGGTGAAGCGGAAGCGGGCTCTGCTGGGGAGCAACCCGCCGAGCCGTCGATCTGCACCAATTCGCCCAGGCAATCGCGCCGCCGGCGCGGCTGATGCGGCGAGGGAGGATGACGTCGACGGTCCTGCCATAGCCCATCAATCGATACCGCCAGGGTGCGAACCTCTGCGGGTAGCCGGTGGTTGCTGGGTCGGCCGCGGCGTTTGGAAAGCAGGCTCGTGGCCCCGTCCTGTTTGAGGCCACGCAACAGCCGAAACACCTGACGCCGCTGTCGGCCGATCAGCACACAGGCGTCACTGACGCGCAGCCGACCCGACTGAACCCGCAGTAGCACGTCAAGACGGCTGAACTCCTGCTTGCTCATTGACACCACCGCCACGGCGCACCTCCCGGGACCCCAGATCCCGGGGATGTGTCACCTCTATGTTGCACAGGGGTGTCATCTCTATATTGCTCTTACAGCATATGTCTCTCACCGATAGAGAAGTCATAATTTCTCACCGATAGAAATGTCGCAAAGAAGGGAAGCTCGACGACAATAATTCATTGATCTGATGGTGGAACGGGCTGCGGCGGGCGAGGCGGCGTCAAGCCCGCAGCCGCCGCAGGCGGGGGCCCGCAGGGCCAGGCTTTACGGCGTCTTGGCCGTCGCAGATAATCGGAACCGAGAGACAATGCCGTCGAGCCGTGCAGTGCCGGTGCGCGAATGCGGCGACGGACCCGCTTCAGCCGACTTTAAACATGTGGCCGACCTGCCCCTGGCGGCGGGGGGCGGACTGGCTGCGAGCCTCGGCGCGTTCGATCTGCCGCCCGCGGATATGTGAGAGGACGGCGCCGAGGTGCTTGTTCTCGACAATAGCTTGCCTGCGAAACCTGTCGCAGTTTGTCGAAAGTGGTGTAGGGCAGGTCGAGCCCGCGATAGCGGATCGCCAGCCGGCCGTCGGGATAATCGACAACCGTGACGCGCTTGCGGCGGAGTTCGCGGGTGATCTCGTTGGGCTCGATGAGGAATACGACCTTGTCGTATTGCAGGGTCAAGCTGTTGGAAACCGTCCGCTCTTCGCGCCAGGCGAAGACGTCGGTGAGGTCATCGCCGGCCGACAGTGCCCGATGGAGGTTCTTGGGATTGTGCGGTTCCTTGCCGAAGCGGGCGTTGTAATCGGCCAGGAAACCCGGCAGCAGTTGATTGCCGGCGGCGATCGTGCCGATCCCTTGAAGCCGCAATTCCTTGACCAGCCGGTCCTGCAAGGTCTTGTTGGCGCGTTCGACGCGGCCTTTTGCCTGCGGCGTGTTGGCGCACAGAATGTCGATGTTGAGCGCGTGCAGTGAGCGCCCGAACTGGGTCATGCCGTCGCCCTCGACCGCCCCGGCGCTGTTGACCCGGAAGACGCCATGCTTGTCGCTGTAGAACGCGACCGGTTTGCCGTGCGCCTCGAGATACTCGCGGGTTGCCTGGAAGTAGTCGAAGGTCGATTCGGTCTCGACGAACTTCAAATGCATCAGGCGGCTGGTCGCGTCGTCGATATAGACAAGTAGGGTGGTTTGCGGGCCGCGGTCTTCGAACCACCAGTGCTCGGAGCCGTCGATCTGCACCAGCTCACCCAGACAATCGCGCCGAGCGCGGGGTTGGTGGATACGCTTGAGACGGTCTTTCCGCCGAACCCAAAGATCGGCAGCGATCATCCACTGCCGCAGCGTCTCGACGCCGAGATCCAGGCCGTGAACCTCCGACAGCTTCTCCGCCGCCAAAGTCGGACCAAAATCGGCGTAGCGCTCGCGCACGATCGCCAGCACCGTCTCGCGGAACACCGCGCCCAGGGCTCGGTTGCTCGGCCGGCCGCGCTTCCGCGAAATCAGACCGTCCGGGCCGCGGGCTTGGAACGCATCGAGCAGCCGATAAATCTGTCTCCGGCCAACCCCGATCAGCCCCGTGGCATCCGCCACAGATAGGCGTCCGTCGGCGACATCAATCAGCACCCGCAGACGCGTCAGCTCGTTGCGGCTCATCGTGATCACCGTCATCCCACGCCACCCCGACAAGCCTCTGGCAAACCGAGGAGCGTGACATCTCAATCGGTGAGGCCGGTGACGTTTCTATCGGTGATCTACAGCATAATGTCGCATAATATATATTATGGAAAATCACGCTGCGCCCGCGGTGCCCGAGTGCAGTTTTCAGAAGCGAGACACTTACCCAAAGCGCGGTCGCGGCGCCGCCGCGCGAGGCCGAGTCCAGCAAGGCCGGCCGCGCAAGGCTGGCAGGCTCTGGGGTCGGCACCGGTGTAATATTGATGCTCGGAGCCGATTCGAGCGAGAAGTACGCAGAGCCGCCGTTGGGGATCCCGTTTGGGCCGAACACGACGGTTCCGCTGTCATCGAATACAGTGATTGTATGGTTAAGCGGTTAGGTACGAGGACGTGTCCAACGTCATCTCCTCCGTAGCAAACCGAATGCCAAATAAAGCTTTTCATTTATTTTTTGGATTTACGCCTCGATGTGCCATTGTTTGCTTGCAAACGACGGTTTGTTTTACAAATACGGAAGCAATCGAAGTTAATTAAACCATACGATCGTGGTTGTCACTGTAATCTAATAACTTGATTAGTTAACGACAGCACGTAGCCGGTATGGCTGGGCGTCCCGAAGGCCGCGATTTGCTAAGGGGTCACGCCGGTTTGACAGCTGCAACGAGTGCGGCAGATCCATTGGCGGTCACCGCTGACGTAAGGTTTTTCGACAAGCGCCGAGAACGATCGGAGGGCCCCGGAGTTCCAGGCCCTCGCCGAGCACCCGCCGATCAGGGGTCCGGCAACTCGATGACCAACCCGTCCCGCCCCGGCTCAACCCCGTCTGGCAACTCCGAGCTGAGCTTGCGGTAGTCCAGGCTCTGATCCATATGGGTCAGGACGGCGCGGCGAGGCCGCACGCGGGCGATCCAGGACAGGGTCTTTGCGAGATGCGCGTGGGTCGGATGCGGCTCCCGCCGCAGGCAGTCGACGATCCACAATTCAATTCCCTCGATCGCAGCAAACGCTGGATCGTCGAGCTCGGTGACATCGGTCGAATAGGCAAAACTGCCGATCCGCAGCCCGAGCGTCGTGCTGAAACCATGGTCCTGGGCAAACGGTACTATCGGAATGCCTTGGATCTCGAACGGGCCTTGGATCTCGTGAGGCACCAAGGTCGGCTTGTAGTAACGGCCCGGCTCACGCAGCGGTTCGAAGACATAGCTGAAGCGGCGTCCGATCTCGACCAGCGTCTCGGCGACGGCATAGAGCGGTATCGCCCTCTGCATCAACCGGTTGACCGACCGCAAATCATCGATCCCGTGCAGGTGGTCGGCATGCGCGTGGGTCACGACGACGGCGTCGAGCCGCGCGACACCGGCATCGAGCAGCTGCTCGCGCAGATCGGGAGAGGTGTCGATCAGGATGACCGTGCTGCCGCACTCGACCAAAACCGAGACGCGGCGTCGCCGGTTGCGCGGATCATCGGGATCGCAGCGGCCCCAATCCGGGCCGATCGCCGGCACCCCGGTCGACGCGCCGCAGCCAAGGACGGTCACCCTCATGCGGCGGAGCGGCGCGCCTTGGTGAACAAGCGGAAGAAGTTCTCGCGCGTCACCGCCGCCAAGTCGGGCGGATCGATCTCTTTGAGTGCGGCGACCGCCGCGGCGGTTGCCGCGACAAAGGCCGGCTCGTTGCGTTTGCCGCGATAGGGCACGGGGGCCAGATAAGGGGAATCGGTCTCGACCAGCAGCCGATCGAGTGGCAGGTCGCGCACGATGTCGCGCAGCTCCTCTGCATTGCGGAACGTCACGATCCCGGAGATCGAGATATAGAACCCGAGCGCGAGTGCCGCCTCGGCGAGCGCGCGGCCGCTGCTGAAGCAATGCAATACTCCGGGCGGTGGTTGGCGCTCCTCAAGGATCCTTGCGATCTCAGAGTCGGCCTCGCGAGCATGGATGATCAGCGGCAGGCCAGATTTCGCGCGACGCCACAATATGGGCGCGGAAGACGCGCGCTTGGATATCCCGCGGGCTCAGATCGTAATGAAAGTCGAGGCCGGTCTCGCCAATGCCGACGACCTTCGGATGGGCGGCCAATGCGAGGATCTGCTCGCTGCTCAGCGCCGCGTGGTCCGCCGCCTCGTGCGGATGCGCCCCGACCGAGCACCAAACCCCGTCATATGCCTCGGCGATCGCGCGCACCCCGTCGAACTGGTCGAGCCGGGTGCCGATCGTCAGCATTGTGTCGACACCGGCGGCGCGGGCGCGGCCGATCACGGCGTCCCGTTCCGCGGCGAAATCCGGGAAATCGAGATGGCAATGGCTGTCGACCAGCAGGGGCGCCCTACCCTCGCCGGTCATTGAACTGGTTCTTCGACAAAGCGCGGAAAGACGCCTTCTGGCTTTGGCAACAAGGCTGCCGGTGCAAGCGGCGCCTGCGCGAGCGCGGCGAAGTGGCGCTCCGTCTCCGACACCGCCAGCTGGTCAAGGAGCTTTGCGGCGGCCCCGGGCACAAAGGGCTGCACCAAGATCGCCAGATGCCGCAGTGTTTCGGCAAGGACATAGAGCACCGTGCCCATCCGCGCCGGGTCGCTGCGGCTCAGCGCCCACGGCGCCTGCTCGTCGACATGGCGATTTGCCTCGCCGACAACCCGCCAGATCGCCTCCAGTGCCAAGTGAAAGGCCTGCTCGGAAATATGTCCCCGCACGATATCGAGAAGCGCGCGCGCCGCGTCCAATAGCTCGGTGTCGGCGGCGGAAAACTCACCCGGTTCGGGCACGCGCGCGCCGCAATTGCGGTTGATCATGACCAGCACGCGCTGCGCCAGATTGCCGAAATCGTTGGCTAGGTCACCATTGAGCCGGCCGACTACCGCGCGGTGGGAAAAATCCCCGTCGCTGCCGAAAGGCAGCTCGCGCATCAGAAAATAGCGTGCCGGATCGACCCCGTATTTCTCGACGAGAACATTCGGCGGAATACCGTTTCCGAGCGACTTCGACATCTTCCGCCCTTCGACCGTCCACCAGCCATGGGCAAATAGGCGGCGCGGCGGGTCGAGCCCTGCCGCCATTAGAAAGGCCGGCCAATAGACCGCATGGAAGCGCAGGATATCCTTACCGACTATATGAAGGACCGACGGCCAGTAAGCTGAAAATTCAGCATTCCCGGTTTCCGGATAACCGAGCGCGCTGATGTAGTTGGTCAGCGCGTCGAGCCACACGTAAATCACATGCTTGGGGTGTCCGGGGACAGGGATCCCCCAGCTGAAGCTGGTCCGCGATATCGACAGGTCGTGCAATCCCGCTTTGACAAAGCTGGTGACCTCGTTGCGGCGGCTGCGCGGCGCGATCGCATCCGGATTTGCCTCGTAATAGGCCAACAGCCGATCCTGCCAGGCCGAAAGCCGAAAGAAAAAGTTCTCCTCCTCGACCCACTCGACCTCGGCTCCGGTCGGCGCCTTGCCATCGACCAGCTCGGTCTCGTCGTAAAACGCCTCGTCGCGCACCGAATACCACCCGGCAAAGCGCCCGAGATAGATCTCGCCGCGCCGCTCGAGCTCTTGCCAGATCGCTTGAACCGAGCGGATATGACGCGGCTCGGTGGTGCGGATGAAATCGTCATTGCTGATGTCGAGCAGCCGCGTCATGTCGCGGAACGCCGCCGAAACTTGGTCAGCGAACTGCTGAGGCGAAATGCCCGAAGCGCGCGCCGATTGCTCGACCTTTTGACCGTGCTCGTCGGTGCCCGTCAGGAACTTCACCCGTCGCCCGTCGAGCCGCATGAAACGCGCCAACACATCGCAGGCCACTGTTGGATAGGCGTGGCCCAGATGCGGCATATCGTTGACGTAATATATCGGGGTAGTGACGAAGAAGGACCGGTCGGCGGGCATGACTGTCTCCAAACCCCAGATATGGGCCGAGACCGATCGCGATCCAATCGTCGAACGGCTTGCCGCTTTTACCGCGCCAGCTCTTCGATCGCAAAGAACGCGCCGAGGATGGCATGCTTGCGATCCAGGTTCAGTAGCTCGGCCGCGGCGAAATCCCGATCGATCCGATCGCGCAACTCAGCCCAGCGCGCCGGATGGCAGCGGGCGGCGAGCGGCTGCATCGCCGCGCTCTCGCCGGCGATCAATTCGTTCACCGCGGACCCTCCGCGGGCGATTTGGGCGACCATTCGGGCAAGAAACTGTAACAACAGCTCCTCGGTCGTCCGATAGATGTGCTCCGCCTCGGGGCGGGCGATTCGATCGGCGAACGCGTAGAGCCGGGCGATGTCCAATTCCGGAATCTGCGCCAGAATTTCGAGAATCGCCCGATAGAGGGCCAGCCCGTCGGCATCGGCGAGTTCGATCGCTCGGCCGATGCTGCCGCCGGCAAGTCCCGCCAGCGCTTGGGCCTGTGGTTTTGCAAGATCGGGGCGATACCGTGCCAGAAGCTCCAACACGACCGGCGGCCCGAGCGTTGCGAGCGGAAAGCCGCGGCATCGTGATCGAATGGTCGGCAACAGCCGGCCCGGATTGTGGCTGACCAGCAGCAGCAGCGCTCGTCGCGGCGGCTCCTCGAGGATTTTGAGCAGGGCGTTGGCGGCGTTCCGGTTCATTTCCTCCGCGCCGTCGATAATGACGATGCGCCAGCCCTCTTCCGCGGCGGTCAGCCGGAAAAAGTCGGCGATCTGGCGGGTATCCTCGACGACGATTTCGCTGCGCAGCCGGCGACGGCGTGGATCATAGGCGCGCTCGACGGTCAGGAGGTCGGCATGACCGCCGGATGCGACGCGTCGGAAAAGGGCGCTCTCGAGATCGGTCCCAAGCCGTTCATTCCCGACGCTGTTCAAGTTCCCGGCTGACCCGTCGTCGGGTCCGGCAAACAGGAAGCGAGCGAGGCGGAACGCCAGCGTCGCCTTGCCGATGCCGCGGGGCCCGCTCAGCAGGATCGCGTGCGGCAGCCGCCCCGCCAGCGCCAGCCTGCGCAGTTCCAGTTCGGCACCCTCATGCCCAACAAGATATGGATTGGCGCGCGGTGCGAGCACCTCTGGCGCCGTGTCAGGGTTCTGTGACACCACTTAGGCAGCGCGGAGTCAATGCAGCACTACGCCCAAGCGGTGTTCGACCGCATCGAGCACGGCGCGATGCACGGCCGACAGATCACCGGACGCGTCGATCAAGACGCAGCGTCGCGGATGGTCGGCGGCGATTTGGCGGAACCCGAGCCGCAGCCTTTCGTGGAAATCGTGATCGAGGCGCTCGAACCGGTCGGCGACCGATCGAGCCGCCGCGCGGGCAAGACCGATTTCGACCGGCAGATCGAGAATCACCGTCAGGTCGGGCGCAAAATCGCCGATGGCGAAGCGCTGCAGCGCGGCAAGCTGATCGAGCGCCACCCCTCCGCCGTAACCCTGATAGGCGAGCGTCGAATCGCAAAAGCGGTCGGACACGACCCACACGCCCTCCTCGAGGGACGGCGCAATGATTTGCGCGACATGATCATGGCGCGCGGCAGCGAGCAACAGGGCTTCGCTGACGGCATCCCAGCGCTCGCACCCGCCTTCGAGCAAGATCCGGCGGATCGTCTCGGCCCCGAGCGATCCGCCAGGCTCGCGCGTCGCCCGCACCGGGATCCCGACCCGGACGAGGGCTTCGGCAAGCAGCGCTGTCTGAGTCGATTTGCCGGCGCCTTCGCCACCCTCGAAAGTGATGAATCTGCCGCGAGTATCTGCTGCCACTTAACGCCGGCCGCCCCACACCAGATAGCCCGCCAAGGTGGCAATGCGGGCGAATGGATCCATGCGTTCGACACTCGCACCGGCGATGAGCGGCACCTCGGAAGGCGGCACGTCCGGCGCCGTTACGATCAGCTTGCCAACAGTCTGGCCCTTGGCTATCGGAGCCGGGATCGGGCGATCGTACTCGACTGTAACCTTCATTTCCTTACGCGCCTTCCGCGGCAAGGTCACGGTCAAATCCTGGGCAACAGTCAGCGGCACCTTCGGTTCGGAGCCGAGCCACACCTCAGCATCCTCTACTTTGTCGCCTGCCGCGAAAAGTCGATAGCCGTTGAATTCGCGAAACGCCCACTCGATCAGCCTTTCGCTTTCCTGGGCGCGCGCTTTCATCGTCGGCAGACCACCGAGCACGATGATAATGCGGCGGTCGTCGCGTTTGACCGAAGCGGTCAGGCTGAACCCGGCTTCCTCGGTATGGCCGGTCTTTAACCCATCGGCACCGGCCCCCTTATAGAGTAGAGGATTGCGATTGCCTTGCTTGATATTGTTGAACTCGTAGTCCATCTCCCCGTAATAGTGATAGTACTCTGGAAAGTCCTTGATCGTCCGGATCGACAGCGTTGCCAGATCACGCGCAGTCATCCAATGGTCGGGGTTCGGCAGACCGTCGACATTGGCGAAATGGCTGTCCTTGAGCCCGATCTCCTTCGCCTTCTGGTTCATCAGCTCGACAAAGGCTTCCTCGCTACCGGCGAGCCCTTCGGCGAGGACAAGGCAAGCGTCGTTGCCCGATTGGATGATCATGCCTTTCAGCAAATCCTCGATCTTTATGCGGCCGCCGATCGGCACGAACATTTTTGACCCCTGCAGGCGCCAGGCCCGCTCGCTGACCGGCAATTCGTCGTCGAGCGAGGCGCGGCCCTGCTTTAGCATGTCGAAGACGATATAGGCGGTCATGATCTTGCTCATCGAGGCGGGCGCCATGTGCTCATCGGCAAGCTTGTCCAGCAGCACCGTGCCGGTCTCAACCTCGATGATGAAGGCGTGCTTTGCCTGCGTGTCCATTCCGGCGGTAGGCTGGGCTGGAACCTGAGCGGGGGCAGCGGCTTTCGGCTTGGGGTGAACCCGGGCGGCGACCGCCGTAGAGGAGTTGAGGCTCGCCGCAAAGAGAGCGACAGCAATCACGGCGACAACGAAACGCCAGAAGTCGTAAATCCTGGTTCTCCATTCGGTCATTTCCGCTCGCCTGCTGTGATGGATTTTGGTAGTCCGCTGCAGTGGTCGCAGTGGTCGGCTCAATCGACCACGATGCGCGCTTGGGGATAGCCGCCGTCGACGACCCGCGCGAGAAGCTGATCAGCTTGCTCGACATCGGGCAGCGGCCCGAGCCGTACCCGGTATATTGTAGTGCCGTTGATCGATGCGGTCGTGACCTGCGCGCTGCCGAGCGGCGCGATGCGCGATTGGAGACGTTGAGCGTTCTCCCGGACCGAGAACGCCCCCGCCTGGACGAAGATCCGTCCCGCCGATTTGACCGGGACGACATTGACTTTCTCCGGCAGGGGCGGCAGCGCCGCGACGGCGACCGGCGACGGTACGGCATTGACTGGAGCCGCCGAAGGTGGAGGCGGCGGAGCCGGCGCGCCGGGCGGCCTTGTCCTGGCGGCGGCCTCTACCGCGACGACGCTCGGCGCTTCGGCCACCAGCACCCTGGTATCGCCGCCATTGCGCTTCGCCAATTCGGCAACCCGGATGCTTTCGCCTTTGATGATGCTCACTCGGACGAGCGCCGTGCCATTGGTCTCGAACCCGAGCAGTTGCGCCGCCCGGCGCGACACATCGAGGACGCGGCCGCGGGCGAACGGGCCGCGATCATTGACGCGCAACTGCATGGAGCGGCCGTTTGCCAGATTGGTCACCTGCACGATGCTCGGCATCGGCAATGTGCGATGCGCCGCCGTCAGCTGGTTCAAGTCGAAGATCTCGCCATTCGCGGTATATTGCTGGTCGAACTCTTCGCCATACCACGAGGCCACTCCGGTCTCGTCGTAATTGTAGTCGACCGCCGGATAATACCAAACACCGGCCATCTGATACGGGGAACCGACCTTGTACATTGGTCGTGGCGGTCGGTGATGGCCTGGGGATCCGATCTCGTTGTATCCGCTCATTCGCGGCTGCGAGCCGCAACCAGCCACTAGGAGCCCGCCGAGGATTGTGGCCAGCAGCGGCAGCGGGCTGCAGACGGCACCAGATGCCATCATGCGACCTCAGGGACTTGCGCCGATCACCCCCTAGCCATGCTGTCGGCCAGGTATCCGACCGCGGCCGCGAAGTAAGTGGATTTGTTCCACTTCATAATCGTGCGGAAATTGTCATAGACCAGAAAAGCCGGGCCGCCCGAGCCGTCCGGCATGACCAACGAAGCCTCGCCTTCGCGCCCCGCAAGGGGGCCGGCATCGATGCTGCGAACCCCCATCCGGGTCCACTCGCCGGTCGGCCGCTTGACCTCGAGCCCGGTGAAGCGGGCATCGAACCCGCTGGGCAGCATGACTTCCCGCCCCCAGCCTTCGCCGCCGCGCCAGCCGAGCCGGGCAATATAGTTGGCGATCGAGGCCAGCACATCGGCCCGGTCGTTCCAGATATCGCGCCGGCCGTCGCCGTCATAATCGACGGCATAGCCGAGAAAGGTCGAGGGCATGAACTGGCACTGCCCCATCGCCCCCGCCCAGGACCCGGTCATATTGTCCACCCGGATATGCCCTTGATCGAGAATGCGCAGCGCGGATATCAGCTCGGCGCGGAAGTAGGCGCTGCGGCGCCCGTCATAGGCGAGTGTGGCCAGAGCCGAGGTCACGGCGTAATTGCCCATGACCTTGCCGAAATCGCTCTCCAGCCCCCATAGCGAAACGATAAAACGCGGCTCGACATTGAACCGTCGCCAGACGGCGTCGAGCAGCACTCGATTTTCGGCCAGCTCGCGGCGCGCGCTGTCCATGCGCTGCGGGGTGACCACCTTGTCGCGAAATTCGCCGAACGTCATGGTTCGTTCGGGCTGTTTGCGGTCGAGCTCGATGACGTGTGGCAGGAACTGGGTATCGCGCAGCGCCACCTCGATCGTCGATGTCCGGATCCCTTGCGCCGCAGCGTCGCGGCGCACCCCTGAAAGAAAACCATGGAAGTCACCCTCGCCGGCTTCTGCCGCGCGCAAGGCGGCGCCCGAGGCGACGAACAAAGGAACCGAAAAGACTACCCGGCGGCTGACATGCAGAGACGCCATCAAAGAAACTCACTGCCGCTTGCAACCCCGCGTGGTCTCTTGCCACAATCGCAGTGAACCGCGCAACGATCGCGCCTCCCCCGGCAGATTCCGGGCTCGCGGTTTCTACCGAGCGCGGCTTTCATCTGATTTGATGCCGAATCGGCGGCCGGAGACCGGTCGCGATACTTGTTCCAGCCCCGGCTAAAGCCTATCCTGGCTCCATCGGACTTAAGGGAGGATGACATGGGACAGATTCTTGGCCTCGGTGTCACTCACTTTCCGCCACTCTCAGGACCGGATGAAAATCTCGGGCGCATCCTGAAGCGCGCACTCGACGATCCTGCGGTGCCGGAACATTTGCGGCACCCGGCCGGCTGGCCGGCGCCGATGCGGGACGAATATGGGGACGATGCGGGGCTGACCGCGGCGCGGCATCATCGCGAGGCGCTGGTTGCCGGTTTTCGCAACGCGCGGCGGGTGCTGGATGAGTTTGCGCCCGATCTTGTCGTGATCTGGGGCGACGATCAGTACGAAAACTTCAAGGACGACATCATCCCACCGTTTTGTGTGCTGGCTTATGAATCACTGGCGACAAAGCCCTGGGAGTACTATCGCGGCCCCAATGTCTGGCACGAACCGACCGACAAGGCTTTCACATATAAGGGGCATCCCGGCGCCGGCAAATCGATCGCCACCGGTATGCTGGAAGCCGGGTTCGACGTCTCCTACGCATACCGGCCGCTGCACCACCAGCTCGGCCATGCTTTTTTGAACACGCTGTTGTTTCTGGACTACGACCGCCAGGGCTTCCCCTACCCGGTCGTGCCCTTTCAGGTCAATTGCTATGGCCGCCGGGTCGTCGCCCAGCAGGCCGGCGCACGGGGGCTCAGCCAGTTCCCGTCGGAGGCGGACCTGGATCCGCCCTCCCCTGCCCCGTGGCGGTGCTTCGATCTTGGCGCCGCTTGCGCCCGGGTCGTCGAGAAGAGCCCATGGCGGGTCGCCCTGATCGCGTCCTCCAGCTGGTCGCACGCCTTTCTGACACCCAAGAACTACTTGCTGTATCCGGACGTCGAAGCCGATCGAGCCCTCTATGACGCGTTGCAGGCCGGCGACTACGCGACCTGGCGGCAGCGCCCGCTGAGTGCGATCGAGGACAGTGGCCAGCAGGAGATCCTCAATTGGATGTGCCTGATGGGGGCGATGAACGAGCTCGGGCGGCGGCCGACGGAGACCGCCTACGTGCAGAGCTACATTTTCAACTCCAACAAATGCTTTGCCTCGTTCGAGCCGTGACGGCCAAGGCGGCGGGTCATGCCCGACCTTCCAGGAAGAGACCTGGCCAGAGAGCTGATCGAGCAGAGCCGCGATGAAAGCCGCTCGACGCCGATCGAGGAGGTGATCGGGGCGGTTCGCAACCGTGCCATCGAGCGGTGACACGGCTCACCGACTGATCGGCCGGCTGTGGACCCTCGAGCGGATGTTTTACTACATCTATGGCGGCTGGGGTCAGGGGCTCGAGATCAACGATTTCCCGCCCTCCATCAAATACTTGTTCTCGAAGCAAATCGTCGACGAGTTCGACGCACGAGATGATTTATCTCGACGCCCTGTTGAAAACCGGGTTCGTCGCGACTCAGAAGGAAGCCTTCCGGCATCCATACGGCTCCTTCGTCCTCGATTCGGCATTGGCCTATTACGTCTTTTCATTGCGCAACCTCGCTACCTACCCTCATCCGATCCGAATCGCGGCACTCAATCTGGGACCCAAGGTCCTCGAGCTCGGCTGGATGGAAGGGTTGGTGGAGGCGTCCCCCGACCCTGAGCTGAAGGGCCTCTTCGAGAGCCAATTCGTCGAAAACCGCAGCCACATCAACATGGGCCGTCGCGTCGTCGAAGAGTTCGTCGCGCGGCCAGTGGAGGCCGACCTGTGCCGCTGGGCTTGCGCCGTGGCGCGACGTGATTACGGTCGGTTCTTGGGCGAACTCGCCGCCTTTGTGCTCCGGCGCACGGCCCCGGTGCCGCCGGCGCCGCGCCGGCAGGTGACCGATTGAGGGAAGCGCCATGCCCGGTCTGAAAATCGATCACCAGCGCTGCACCGAATGCCGGATGTGCTACATCGTCTGCCGTGAGATCGACCTCAACGCCGTCTATGTGGCATTGGAGCCGCTGCACCGCATCGAGATCGATCTGCAGAAATGCACCTACCCCGGCTGCACGGCGTGTCTGATGTATTGCCCGGCGGAAGGCTCGATCATCGAAGTCGAGAGCGGCCGCTCGATGGTCCCACCCCCGCCCGAGGTTTGGCAGGAGGCGAGATGATCGCCTGGTATATGGATTGTGGGTTCGCCGCGGAGCCCGTCCTCGCGCAGCGCGAAGTGTGAACCCGGGGACAGCGTCCCGAGATGATTTTACCCCAATAACGAGACAGGGCGGCAGACATGACGGAGCGGCTGGCGTTGGGGATTGTGCCCGGCATCGGCTGGCGGGCACGCGAAATCGAAACCGTCGCCCGCGAAGCCGAGGACGCCGGCTTTGAGGCGATCTTCAATCCGGAAGTCAACAATGACGCACTGGCGACGGCGCAGCTGTTGGGCGCGGTCACCAGCCATATCAAGGTGGGGCCGTGGGTTGCCAGCATCTATCTGCGCCACTCCTACGTCTGCGCGCAGGCTGCGGCGCTGATCGCCGACGCGACCGGCGAGCGGCTGATCCTCGGCCTCGGCATCAGCCATCAGTCAGTCAACCGCACCTTCGGCGTCGGCGCCGCATCGCCGCTCGAAGCGATGCGCCAATATGTGACCGAAGTGCAGAGCTGGTTGCGCGGCGAAGGCCCGGCGACGCATCTGCCGCAGCATCCGGCGCCGTGCCGTGTCCCGATCCACATCGCGGCGCTGACCTCGAAGACGGTGGAACTCGCCGGTGAAGTGGCCGATGGCGTCATGCCGTATCTCTGGTCGACCGCACGCGTCGCAGCCGCCAAGGCATGGATCGCGCGCGGACGGGCCAGATCGCTGCGACGCGCGCCGCTCGAACTGTCGCTCGGGCTGCCGGTCTATGTCGGCGACGACATGGCGGCGGTGCGCGAACTAGCGCGCCAGAACCTCGCGTTCTATGCCACCCTCCCGTACTATCAGCGGCTGCTGCGGCTGCAGGGCTTCGCGGCTGAGGCGGCCAAGGCCGAGCAGGGCGACGCGGCCGGGGCATGGAGCGACCGCCTGCTCGACGCGCTCTGCCTGATCGGTCCGCTCGGCCATTGCCGCGAGCGCCTAGCCGCGTACCGGGAAGCCGGCGTCGGGCTGCCGATCCTCTACCCGCCGATCGGTGTCGAACCGGCGCGCTCCACGATCAACGCGTTCCGTCAATAACACCATCATCGCCGCGAAAGGGCGGTCAAGAGGAGGAAACAAATGCATCCGATCCTCGGACAATTTCTCGACAAATGGGTGTGGCCGACAATGCCGGCCGCTCCAGGCGCCGAGTTTCGCCTGCGGCTGACCCGGGAGAAATGCGTCAAGGGCTGGGAAATCTCGTTGCAGCGTACGCTCGGCGAGATCGAGGAGGAGCTGGGCCGCGACGACGAGGACTGGAAGAAGGAGCGCGCATTGCGCGGCTATGCCGCCGAGGGCGTGCACATGTCGATCAAGCAGATGTCGGGCCAGCTGCTGTCGGTCGATATCGCCAACCAGGAACGCTACATCGATCTGCAGCGCATGCGCGCCCGCCAGATCTGGGACGAATGCAAGCACAGCAAATTGCACGCCGACGTGCTGCTCGGCAAAGGCTGGATCAAGGATGAGCGCGAATTGATGGACATCGCGC
Source organism: uncultured Alphaproteobacteria bacterium (assembly GCA_963698995.1). Classification (GTDB taxonomy): domain Bacteria; phylum Pseudomonadota; class Alphaproteobacteria; order ATCC43930; family CGMCC-115725; genus AP-15. Next base: position 217,082 of record CAVOTD010000031.1, read on the forward strand.
AGGCCAATACCCAGCCGCTGCCGGCCTATTTCGGCATGTCGATGATGTTCCCGCATATCCACCCGCTGGCCCGCGCCGCGCAGAATTATTACCAGGAGGCCAATGCCTGTATCGGCATCATGGCGTATCTCGATCGGGTCGACGATCCGCTGGTCAGGCACGAGCATCTGAGCCAGCGCGACGAAGAGCTGATGCATTTCATGGAAGGCAAGTTCCAGATCGATTTCCTGTGCGCGACCGCAGAGACGCAAAAGCCGGTCGAGGATGCGCTGGACTATCTGCTGCACCAGGTCGGCGGCATAAGATGAAGGTGCGGATCGATTACGCGATCTGCAATTCCTGCGGCTTGTGCCGGGAGGTCTGTCCGGAATTCGGCGATCCGCCCGACCTTGCTGGAGCCGCGGCACCTCTACGAGGTGCAAGATGCGAAATGCACCGGCTGCGGCGATTGCCTCGAATACTGCCCGGCTCCAGGCGCATTGATGCCATACGAGATGTGACAAGGTTGTCATTGCGAGGAGCATGGCGACGAAGCAATCTCGAACGGCGAGCTATACACCGGCGCGAGATTGCTCCGCTGCGCTCGCAATGACTAAACCGTTCCGTCGAAACAGAAGGAGAAAGTAATGGCGCGGCAGTACAATTTGATGTCGAGCGACGGGCATCTCGAAGTGCCGCCCGAGCGGTGGGTCCATCGGGTGCCGGAGAAATACCGCGACCGCGCCCCGCACACGGTTCATCTGCCGGATGGCGGCGACGCCTTGATGATCGAGGGGCAGCCGCTGCTCGAAGCCAACTTCCTCGATCTGCGCGCCGGCCGCGCCGAGGGCACGTGGCAGCCCTTCGGGCTCAAGGTCGCCGACGCCGCCGGCACCGGCTCGCCCGAGCAGCGCGTCAAGGAGCAGGACCAGGACGGCATGGACGCGGAAGTGCTGTTCGCGGCGATGGTTGCCGGCCCCGTCTTCTGGCGCAATATCGCGCATGACGAAGTCTATAAGGCGGTGATCCGCGGCTACAACGACTGGCTCGCCGAAGAATACTGCGCCGTGGCGCCTGACCGGCTGATCGGCATGGGGGTCATTCCGATCACCAATGTCGACGACGCGATCGTCGAGATGAAGCATTGCAAGAAGCTCGGCCTCAAGGGCGTGCTACTGGGCGCGTTGCCGAATGCCAAAGGCTATCCGACACCGGAGGACGACAAATTCTGGACCGCGGCAGTCGACATGCAGATGCCGGTCACCGTGCATGTCCAGTTCTACCGCACTGGCGCACGCGCGACGCAGCCGACCTTTAAGTATCCCAAGGAAGACCCGGTGATCATGCAGAGGCTGCGGCGGCCGTTCCTCGAATGGCTGTGCAATTTCGGATTGGCGCCGTCGGTCAGCATCGCCCAGCTGGTGTTCGCCGGCGTGTTCGAGCGCCATCCGAATCTCAAGATCTTCTTCGCCGAGACCCGGCTCGGCTGGGTCCCGTTCTGGCTCGAGCACATGGATCTGTGGTACCAGCGCCATCTCGGCTGGGCGCAGGAATATCTCGGCTTCAAGCCGCTGAAGGAACTGCCGAGCCACTATGTGCGCGAGCACGTCTATTTCAGCGTGCAGTACGAGCGGGTCGCGATCGAGGAGCGCCAGCATGTCGGCGTCGACCGCATCATGTTCGCGACCGACTTCCCGCACATCGAGAACGAATGGCCCAATTCGCGGCCAATCATCGACAAGATTTACGCCGACATGCCCGAACGCGAGAAGCGCAAGATCTGGGCCGGCAACGCCGTCGAGTTCTTCAATCTGGGGAATTGAGAGGCACCGTCAGTTCGCCAGAAAGGCTCTGGCTTCGGAGAGTTCCGAACGGTCGGCGTCGGCGCTCGCCAAGGTGACCAGCTTGTCGTAGGCGTCACGCGCCGTTCGGCGTGTCGCCGGTTTGCTTGGCCGCCCGTCGCGATCCCGAGGATGCTGCGGAAGCGGTTCCGCTCGGCGCGCACGGATTGCTCGTATTCCTTCAATGCCGCGGCGGGATCATTGAGTTCGAGCAATAGGTCGGCAAGGAGCTCGCGCGCCGGCAACACCTCGGCCGGCGTCGCCGGGTGCTTGTCCATCGAGGCGTCGAGATCGGCCGCTGCGCGCATCAGTTCTACGGCCTGCTTTGTCGTTGCCCTGGGCATGCGCGAGCATCCCTGAGGCGGCCAGTCGCTGGACTTCGACTTGCTTGGCCCAGTAATCGTCCTTATTCTGGTCGAGCTTCTGCTTCAGCGATTGAAGTTTGGCGATTTCGGTCTCGGCGCCGCTAATGTCGCTGGTATGCGCGGTGCCGAGCGCCCGCGTGAAAGCGATCATCGCCTCGGCCCATGGGAAGCGCTCCCACGGAAAAGCCATCGGCGGCGCGGTGAGGGTCGCCGCTTCCGACCAGTTTCGGCGCTCTAGCGCATAGCGTGCCGGTATTGCCGCGATGGCATAGGCCATCGGCAGGTTCGGCCCCTTGGCTCGGCCAAAAGTAAGCATCTCGTCGACGACGCGCTTTGCATCGCCGTCCTGTCCCAGCTGCAAATCGGCGTATTCCATTATGCATTACTCCATTCACGCCATTGAGATGGTTCGTCGCCTGGGCGATGCCTGGAGGGCTCTGGAAATAATTGAAGGCGGGGCTCGCGGGGTTGGCGGTAAGCGCACTGTAGCTGCAATACCCTGTAGGCGGTAATCAGCCGAGATACGGATTTTCGATACCGACTTTGGAAGTGATAGCCCAGATTCTAAAACTCACAGCTGCACGTCGGCCTCTTCCCGGGAAGTGGCTCCCCACATGTCCAGGTTCCGCCCTGCGCCTCGCAGCCCTTGGCGCTTCCACCTCCGCCCCCGCCACCGTGCGGCGGTGGCGCGCACCATTGAGACTGGTTCTTATACACAGAATAATATTCACACAGCCAACGGGGTGGGCCGCCGCTCAGTTGCCAATTGCACGCTGCGATCAATACGTCGTAGAGCCAACTCGTCCCGGACCACTGCTTCCCCACCCCAAGGAAAGTCGAGGTTCTGGCCGGTGAAAGTTCATAAAAGTAAACGTAGGGGAGACACGAGATCACATAATCTGGCGGGGTGTAAATTTTCTGAGGGCAATAGAAGTGGAGACCGCACCGGGAGGCCGTCATGAAAATGCCGAATGATGTCGGTATCATGCCGACGGGGATCGTCGCAGTCACTGCATTGCTTGCCGTGTCGATCACCGAGACGGTGTTTGAGAATTCGTTTGCAACATAGACCTTGGTGCCGTCGCGGGTGACCGCCACGCCGAAGGGGTAGGTGCCGACGGGGATCGTCGCGGTCACTGTATTCCTCGCAGTATCGATCACAGAGACGTTGCCGTAGCCTGGGCCGCTGGCTTGGTTCGTGACATAGACCTTGGTGCCGTCGGGGGTGACCGCTACGCCTGTGGAGTCGGAGCCGAGGGGGATCGTCGCGGTCACCGCATTGCTTGCCGTGTCGATCACCGAGACGGCGTTTGAGCCTTGTTGTTTTGTAACATAGACCTTGGTGCCGTCGGGGGCGACCGCTACGCCTATGGAGCTGGAGCCGACGGGGATCGTCGCGGTCACCGCATTGCTTGCCGTGTCGATCACCGAGACGGTGCTTGAGCTGTTTGCAACATAGACCTTGGTGCCGTCGGGGGTGACCGCCACGCCGAAGGGGTAGCCGCCGACGGGGATCGTCGCGGTCACTGTATTCCTCGCAGTATCGATCACAGAGACGGTGTTTGAGGCATTGTTCGTGACATAGACCTTATGGCCGTCGGGGGTGACCGCCACGCCGAAGGCGGAGAAGGAGCCGACGGGGATCGTCGCGGTCACCGCATTGCTTGCCGTGTCGATCACCGAGACGGTGCTTGAGCCTGTGTTTGCAACATAGACCGTGGTGCTGTCGGGGGTGACCGCTACGCCTATGGGGTTGGAGCCGACGGGGATCGTCGCGGTCACCGCATTGCTTGCCGTGTCGATCACCGAGACGGTGTTGGAGTAAGCGTTCGCGATGTAGGCGGTTTGCGCGAGGCTTTGAGCGCTGCCGAGAAGGCCGGCAAGAGCAACGGCGGTGATCGCGAGCAACCCGGAAACGCGAAGTTTCATGGCATCCTGTCCGACAACGGATCGCTGCCCGCCGTCAACGCGAAAGACTGATCCGTCAATTTTGATTGATATCTTAATGAAACCGCATTCAATCCATATAGTCCATCATGTGGACGCTCTCGCCATCGAAGGCATCCGGGCCGAGTTCCTCCCGGACATAGGCGAGCGCGGCCGCCTTCGCCGGCCGGTTCGCATCAATCGACTGCCGCCACATCCCGAGGCGCGTAAAGATGTGGGACGGCATATGAAGCGCATGCAGCACCGCCGGCGCGATGTCGGCACAGCAGAGCGCCGCCGTCAGCCCATCCTCCGCCAAATCGGGCGAGTCGTTGGCGTGGATCAGGTAGTGCGCGACGCCCGGATGGTCACGTTAGCTCGCCCAAAAGTCAGCAGCTCATCGACGACCCGTTTTGCGTCGCGGTCCTGCCCCATCTGCAAATAAGCGTATTCCATATAGTCCATCGAGTGGACTGCCTCGCCATTGAACGCGTCGGGGCCGAGCTCCTCCCTGACATAGGCGAGTCCTGCAGCTGTCGCCGCTCGGTTGGCATCGATCGATTGGCGCCACATTCCCAGACGGGTGAAGATATGGGATGGCATGTGCAGCGCATGCGGCACCGCCGGCGCGATGTCGGCATAACACAGCGCCGCCGTCAGCCCGTCTTCGGCCATTTCCGCCGAGTCGTTGGCATGGATCAGGTAATGCGCGACCCCCGGATGGTGGGCAATTCCGCGCGCACCTTTTCGAGGATTGCCCTCGCGTTCTTTTGATTGGCGTAGGTTTTGTCGGTCGGGGGCGCAGTCGCAAGCAGAGCTAGGGAATAGAAGACGCCGCCTCCCGATCATCGGGGTAGCGCAGGTGAACCTGCTCCATGGCTTTTTCGTAAGCAACGGCACGCGTGCGGTGATCGATCTTGTCGCTGTCCCGGTAGAAGGTCGCAATCGCCGCGATGTAATCGCGCTCACGATCGGTCTTCGGCTGCGCTGCCGCCGCCTTCTCGACCGCCTCGGAACCCGCCTTCAGCGCTGCCGCATTCGGCGGGTACCAGAGCGGGTACCAATGGCTCATTGCAACGCCCCAGTAGCCCATCGCGCAACCGGGTTCGACCTCGGTGACGGCAGTAAAGGCCTTGACCGCCTCGTCGTACCAGAAGGAGTGCAAAATCCAGACGGCCTGATTGAATTTCTTCTGTGCCGGCGCGCTGCAGGAAATCGGAAACTCGACCTCGCTGACCTTCGGCTCCCGCGGATTTGTCCCCAGCCTCCGCGCGCGCAGCTGGCAGATAAGAGAGCGCAACGAGCGCCGCTATGGACAAGATCACAGGAACGCGATTTCGTTGCATTGGGATCTCCTTTGATGGCGGCGGGAAACCCGGCATTCAGATCATACCGCGCCATCTTAATTATCATCCCGGCTCAGGCCAGTGTGAACTGGCTCACACTTTGTTACCGTCCCACAATAAATTTTCGCCACCCTTTTGCCACGGGCGGTCCGGGTGACCAGCCTCGGCGCGGCGCTCAGAAATGAGTGGGCGAGTAAAAAGGACATCGAATACGGCGGTGAACGTCGCCCTCGCGGGGGGCTCATTAATGCCCGGTTTCTCCGGTGAATGATGCCCGGGTCAACCCTGGTCAAGCTCGGGCATGACGTTATCGGCGCGCGGGATTACCATCGGCTGGTTCCGTTGAGTGCGCGCCTGAGTCGGTCGGGAGGGTAAGATGGGGGAATTTGCGTTGGGACAGGCGGTGTCGCGGTTCGAGGATCCGCGGTTGCTGCGCGGCGGCGGCCGCTATGTCGACGACATGGTTTTGCCGCGAATGGCCTTCGGCCACGTGTTGCGCTCGCCGCATGCGCATGCGCGGATCCGGTCGATCGATACGACCGCCGCGAAAGCCGCCCCGGGGGTGCTGGCGGTGCTGACCGGGGCGGATTGGGAAGGCTCGGGCTGGGGCGATCTGCCGACGCCCGGCGGGAACAGGCTGCGCGACGGCTCGCCGGCCTTTAGGCCGCGCTTTCCGGCCTTGGTCAAGGACCGGGTGCGCTGGGTTGGCGATTACGTCGCCTTTGTCGTCGCCCTGACCAAGGACCAGGCGGCCGATGCGGCCGAGCTGATTGCGGTCGATTACGAGCCGTTGCCTGCGATCGTCTCGACCGCCGAGGCCGTGGAGCCCGGTGCCCCGCTCGTCTGGGAGGAGTGCTTGGGCAATGTCGCTTTCTTTTATCCCGAAGGCGATGCGGCGGCGACTGATGCAGCGTTTGCCGACGCCGCGCATGTCGTCCAACGCCGTTTTGTGATCAACCGGGTCACCGCGGCCGCGATGGAGCCGCGCGGGGCGATCGGCGACTACAACCCCGCCGAGGACCGCTGGACAATCTACACGACCCTGCAGCGCACCCACGGCTACCGCGCCGAATTGGCGAGGCAGGTGCTGAAGGTCCCGGAAAGCCGAGTGCGCGTCGTCGCCGGCGACATCGGCGGCAGCTTCGGTATGAAATCGGCGATCTACAACGAGGTGGCGCTGGTATTGCTGGCCTCGAAGGTAACCGGCCGCCCGGTCAAATGGACGAGCACGCGTTCCGAGGCGTTTCTCGGCGATGCGCAGGCGCGCGACAACGTCACCGAGGCCGAGCTGGCGCTCGACTCCGACGGCAAGTTTCTCGGTCTGCGGGTCAAGACAATCGCCGCCGTCGGCGCCTATCCACAGGCCGGCTCCAACGCCTTTGTCGCCAATCTCGGCACCTTGGCGGGGGTCTATTGCACCCCCGCGGTGCGGGCCGAGGTGACCGCGGTTTACACAAATACCAACCCGGTGCGGGCCTATCGCGGCAATGGCCGACCCGAGGCCGCCTATGTGATCGAGCGCATGGTCGACGAGGCGGCCGCCGAACTCGGCATCGACCCGATCGAATTGCGCCGGCGCAACACGATCCCGCCCGAGGCGATGCCGTTCAAATCGGGGCTGACCTTCACCTATGATTGCGGCGAGTTCGCCAAGAATCTGGACATGGCGCTGAAAGCTTGCCGACGCCGCCGGCTTCAAGCAGCGCCGCGCCGCATCGCATGGGCGCGGAAAACTGCGTGGCTTCGGCGTCTCGAACACGATCGAGCGCGCCGCGGCCGGCGGCTTCGAGGCGGCCGAGATCCGCTTCGACCGCAGCGGCACGGTGACCCTGGTGTCGGGCTCGATCACCCAGGGCCAGGGCCACGAGACGGTCTACAAGCAATTGCTGTGCGACCGGCTCGGCATCCATCCCGATCAGGTGCACTACGTCCAGGGCGATACCGACAAGGTCGCGATCGGCGAAGGCACCGGCGGCTCGCGCTCGGCGGCGCTCGGCGGGTCGGCGGTTTATCTCGCAACCGAGAAAATCGTGACCAAGGCAACAGCGATCGCCTCCACGGATCCTCGGGGCTGATCCGGGAGAGGTCAATTTCGCCGACGGCCTCTTTACCGCGCCGCGCTCCAACCGGGCGTTGACGATCGGCGAGATCGCGACCGAGTCGCTGAACCCGCAGAACCTGCCGGATGATATGGAGCTCGGCCTGATCGCCGGCGCGATCTTCAGCTCGCAAGGAGCAGAATTTCCCGAACGGCTGCCATATCTGCGAGCTCGAGATCGACGAGGAGACCGGCGAGGTCGAGATCCTGCGCTATAGCGTCGTCGACGATGTCGGCACGGTGATGAACCCGCTGCTGCTCGAGGGCCAGATCTGCGGCGGCATCGCCCAGGGCGTCGGCCAGGTGCTGATGGAGGACATCCGCTTCGACCCGGCCTCGGGCCAGCTTATGACCGGCTCGTTTATGGATTACGCGATGCCGCGCGCCGGCGATCTCTCGGCGATCGAATGCGACAGCAACCCGGTGCCGACCAAGACCAACCCGCTCGGCGTCAAGGGCGCCGGCGAGGCCGGCAATGTCGGCGCGCTACCCGCGGTCGCCAACGCGCTGGTCGACGCCCTCTCCCCGCTCGGCATCCGCCACATCGAAATGCCCGCCACCCCCGAACGGCTCTGGCGCGCCGTCCGGGGGGCCGGGAACGGCGGCTCGGCCGCGGTTAGCAAGAGCTAGGTGTGATCCGGGCATCAAACCCGCCGGCGCCGGAAAAGGTCAGCCCGCTGAGAAAACCTCCTTTCCGTCAGGGCAGGCGCGACAGGTAATAGGCGAACTCGACCAGTTGTGCGTCGTCGATCGGCTGAAGCACCTCGGCCATCGTCGCGTCGTAGCCGCGCCGTGCCCCGCTCTTGTAGTCGCGCAACGTCTTCAGCAGATAGTCCTCCCGCTGGTCGGCGAGGCGCGGGACGTTTTCCTGTCCGGAAAAGTCGGCGCGATGACAGACATTGCAGTGGTTCTGCTGCGACCAGGGCGCGGGCGCGCTCGACGCGCGCCGGATCACCCGGATCCGCGGGAGGCTTGGGAGCCGGAAGGGCGGCGAGCGCGGTGGCGATCGATTGCAGGTCTTCGTCGCTCAGCCCCTTGGCCATCTCGTTCATCGGCTCGGCGACACGCATTCCTTCGCGGAACAGGAACAGTTGGATTACCGCGTATGGTGCCGGCTGCGCCCCGAGTGAAGGTACATTGTCGGTTGCCGACTGCCCTTCGGCGCCGTGGCAGGCGAGACACGGCGCCAACTTTTCGGACAGCTCGGCGCCGAAAGCGGGCAATGCGTCCGTCAGCAGGGCCGCGGCAGCGAGCCCAGCCATCCCGGCGCGCCGGATCGATGTCCGCCTAATGGTTCGTGCTGATCCGCTGCGGCCCATAGGTAATGCGGTAGACCGCACCGTTATAGTCGTCGGACAGCAGCATTGAGCCGTCTTTCAACCACTCGATGTCGACCGGCCGGCCGAGATATTTGTTGCCGTCGACCAGGAAGCCGGTGATGAACGGCTCGATCGACCGCACCGTCCCGTCGCGATTAAGCTGCGCGACCACGACATCGCCACCGATCTTGTGGGTCTTGTTCCACGAGCCGTGGCGGGCGATGAAGATCGCGTCGTGGTATTGCGCGGGAAACATGTGCCCTGTGTAGAAGCGCATGCCGAGCGGCGCCGAATGCGGGCCGAGCTGCGCCACCGGCTTGGTGAATTCGTTGCAGCTGTGGCCCCAGCCGTAAATCGGGTCCGGGATGTCGCCGCCGTCGCAATAGGGAAAGCCGAAATTGTCCTTACCGGGATGGAGCGAGCCGATTTAGCTTGTCGTTAGGCTGATCCTCCGACATCCAGTCGCGCTGGTTCTCGGTGAAATAAAGCACCTTCGAAACCGGGTCGAAATCCATGCCGACGACCTGGCGGATGCCGTGCGCGATCACCTCGGCGCCGCTGCCGTCAACATTGATGCGGCGCAGTTGCGCGTTGGCGGACGGCGGCATGCAGATGTTGCATGGCGCGCCGATATTGAAATAGAGCTTGTTGTCCGGTCCGAGGGCCAGGAATTTCCAGCCATGCGGCTCATCACTCGGCAGATCGCTATAGATGACGACCGGCTTGGCATCGTCGAGATGGTTCTCGACATCCTCGATCTTCGAGATCTTGTTGATCTCGGCGATGAACAGGGTTCCGTCATGAAGGACGATGCCGTTGGGCGAATGCAGCCCTTTAACCAGGGTTTTGACCTCGCGCTTGCCGTTCCGGTTGACGATCGCATAGACGCGGTCGAGCACCCGGGTGCTGACGAATACCGTCCCCTTGTCGTCGATCCGTATCGAGCGCGCACCGGGTAGCCCGGCCTGATAGACCTCGAGGTGGAAGTTCTTGGGCAGGTGCAGCGCCGAAACCGGCAGTTTTTCGATAGGGGTAGGAATCGGCAGCGCCGCGACCGGCGCGAGGGTCGCAGCGCCCGGCCCCTCCGGCATCCCCTGAGTCCAGGACGGCTTCCCCGGGGCAATGACCGGCGCGGGCGGCGCTGCAGCCGGCGCCGGGCTGGCCGGTGCCTGCTGGGCCTCGGCGGGCGACGCGATGGCGGCAAGCCCGCTCGCGAGCATTGCGAGCAACAGGGTTCGCGACACAATGGTCGTCATGGCGATCCTCCCCTAGCGGCGCTGTCGGCAATGTCACCCCGCCCGCTTTGTCGAGCGTGAGCGTCAGTGAATATCGCCCGTCGGAGAAATGCAAGCCGCGGGTTAACTGGCTCGGAGGCAATTTTCGACGCCCCCAGGGCGAGGACCGGCCCTCGTCACCGGGGCTCGCCGTTGCCGTCGAAGCGCGCGGGGCCCCACCCTACTCCGCAGCCTGCGGCATCTGTTTGAGATCGGTCGAATAGCGCAGGTGGACCGGGGCGTTAGCCTCGAATGGATCGGTGAGGCCGAGCTCCTTGCCGATCTCGCGCATTGCCGGCATGACCTCCTGGCCTAGGAGGCGGATGCAGGTCCTCGCATCCTCGTTGCTGACGCTGCCGTCATTGCCCCAGAGGCCGTAGATGCTCGGGCGGGTTTCTTCGAGGACATGGCGCAATTTAGGGATCACTGTCTTTGGCGTGCCGTAAAGGACCCGGCCGTCGGCGACCTGCTTTTCGAAGGTCGGACGGCCGCGTGGGCTCTCGGCCCGTCCGACCGCGAACTCGACAAACTGGCGGCGATGCTCGGGCGAGAAGTAGCCCGACGGGGCCGACCATACTGGATGCGCGAGGCCGGTGAACTCGCCCTGCATCCACAGGAACTGGCGAGCGTTCTTCTCGGCCTTTTCTTCGCTGTCCGAGACATGCACCTGCTGCAGATAGCCGCGATTCTCGGGCCCGGCTTCATATCCGGTCTCGGCAGCGACCTGGTCGTAGATCTTCCAGATGTTCTTGGTCGCCTCGATCGAGGTGTTGAGCGCAATGTAGGGATAGCGCTGCTTCGCTGCCCAGATGATCGTCTCTTTACTCAGGACGCCCGGGATCCACACCCGCGGATAGGGTTTCTGCAACGGCACTGCCCACGGGTTGACGACGCGGTTCTGGTAGTGCGTGCCCTCCCAGCGGAACGGGCCCTCGCGTGTCCACGCCGCGACGACCAGGTCGTGGGCCTCCTCGAACCGCTCCCGGTTGAATGCCGGGTTGACGCCGTTGGCCAATTGCTCCTGGCCGCCGCCGCGGACGAAGCCCGAGACGAGGCGGCCCTTCGAGATCATGTCGATCATCGCCAACTCTTCGGCGAGCCGCACCGGGTTCTCGGCCAATGGCAAGGGGTTGCCGAGCAGCACGATCTTCGCCTTCTTGGTCACCGCGGCGAGGATCGAAGCAAAGATGTTGCACTTCGCCTGCATGCAGAACGGCGCATTGTGGTGCTCGTTCAGCATGAAGCCTTCGACACCCATCTCCTCGGCATAGATGTAATGCTCGAGATATTCGTTATAGAGCCGGCTGCCGGCCACCGGGTCGAAGTACTTGTTCGAGAACATCAGCGCGGTGGCGCCGAATTCGAGCCCGATATCTGCGGGATAGGCGGACATCGGCTGCTCGGTGAAATACATCACATGCATGGTTTCCTCCTCGGGCCTAGAGCGGCCGACGGTCTGCTAGTTCTCCTCGATGAACGCACTGACGAGCCCGGCGAGTTCGCCCGGCTGATCCATCTCGACGCAATGCCCGGCGGAGCGCACGATCTCGAACCGCGCATTCGGCAGCAGGGTCGCGTAGCGCTCGCCCGCGCTCCTCGGCACGATGTTGTCGTGGTCGCCCCAAACAACCAGCGCCGGAGCGCACACCCCGCCCAACAAATGAGGTAGGGTCTGGCTATACATGTAAGGCTTCCAGGCGATCCGGAAGCACATCTCGCGGCACAGGTCCCATTCCACCAACTGGTCGGTCGTCACATCGCCATAGATCCGGGCGAAGGCTTGCGGATCGTGGAAACCGGCCCGCGCGTAGTCCAGGTAGCTGACGATCGCCTGGTCGAAGATATCGCCCTCGGGCGGCTTCAATCCCATGGCACCGACCAGGACGAGCCTGTGGAACTCGCGCGGCGCCATCGTCGCCATCTCGGCCGCAATCCATCCGCCAAAACCAAGCCCGATCAGCGACGCCCGCTCGACCGTGAGGTCCGACAACAGCCGCTGGTAAATAACCGCGACGTCACGAACGCTGCGCAGCCATTCCGGCCGCTCGGATTTGCCATAGCCCGGATGATGCGGGACAAGGACGTCGAAGCGGGCCGCCAGCTCATCGTAAAAAGCAAGCTGGTCCGGGCTGCCGATATCATGATGCAGCACCAGAACCGGCCGCCCGCTTCCGGCGCGCGCGAGATGCAGCTTTACCTCGCCTAGCACGGCGACCGTCTCGCTCCAACCCCTCACCGACGCCATCGCCTGCCCTCTCGCTCTACCGACTCATCTTAGCCTAGCGTCACGGCGGGCGTCCTAGCAACCAACCGTTTGATCATTGCAGAGTTGCAAATTAGTAAGCAATAAGGATGATAAGCAAGACTTATCAGTAACATTGCAGCAGCATCTGCGTGACCGGCAAAGAATTTGAGCTAATCTCCTCGCCGGGTAATGGATGCGGAGCGGGCAATGCTCGTAGTTACGACGGAAAACGTTGCCGGTCACCGGGTGACCGACGTCAAAGGTCAGTGCTTCGGGGTGGTGGTCCGCAGCCGCGGCCTCGGCGGCAATATCATGGCCGGCTTGCGCTCGATCGTCGGCGGTGAGATCCACGAATATACTCAGTTGCTCGAGGAGGCGCGGCGCCATGCCGTGGACCGCCTGGTGCAAAATGCGACAGCCATGGGGGCCAACGCAGTCCTGATGATGCGCTTCGATTCCGCCGAGATCGGCCAGACCATGAGCGAAATCGTCGCCTACGGAACAGCCGCAGTCATCGAGCCCGCGCGGGCGTGAGGCGGTCTGCGCTGCGGGTGGCGCTGTTCGTCCTTGCCGGGCTGTTGTTGGCCGGAGCGGCGGCGCTGACGATTGCCGGCTGCACGATCAGTGCGGCTCTAGCCATCCCGGGTCTGGTATTGCTGTTCGGACTTCTTGTCGAGCCTTGGCGTTACAAGCCTCTGGCCGATCGTGAGCCAGGCCCGGGCTGGATCCCGACCGACGAGCGGTTTATCGATCCGGAGAGCGAAAAGTTGGTCACCGTGTTCTATAAGCCTGCAACCGGTGAGCGCCGTTACGTCGCCGTCTGAGCCCGAGCCTGGAACGGCCGTGCGGCCCTCGCGGAGAGCGTGTGAGAGAATTGAAACCAGGCTGGACGGGCGCGGTGCGTCCTTCGAGACGCCCGCTTCGCGGGCTCCTCATCCAGGATGAGAGATTCTCTCAATGCCATCAGAGGCTTCTCTCATCCTGAGGAGCACCCAAGGGTGCGTCTCGAACGACGCTCAAGGGACATGCAGCTCTTCGCCTCGGTTCCCTCACACACTGGAAGCCGGAACGATACTAGCCTGACACCCTGCCCTTCACCGATGCGACGACAAAGGCCCACACTGCCGGAGTCCGTCGCCGGCGGGGTCGTGAGGCGTGCTTATTCTGGTGGTCATCCCGCTGTTCGTAACCGGGCCGAAACGGGATCGGCTCTTGGGGACCGACAATCCGGCACGGCGCAGCCCAGTGGTCGCAGATAAGCGCCCTTTACTGGACGGCAAAGCTCCGGTGCGAATCTGTGCGCCAGGGTAATTCGTCTTGCAGGTTCTTAGCAGGCGTGCTAGCAATTCTTAACCAAATTAGGAGAAAATTTGCCGGATGCTATTGAGCGGGCGCCGTCGCATTTGCGCCCGACGGCGGAGCCGGGAATGCCTGTAAACGATGCTACTGGCGCAAGATCCAGTGATACCGACGCAGAAGCAATGATCTCCATCGTCGTGCCGGCGTATAATGAAGCTGAAGGCATCGTCGAATTCAACAGGCGTTTGGCGCAGGTGCGCGCCAAACTGTTCGAACCCAGCGAGGTTGTTTACGTTAACGACGGGAGTAGCGACAACACCTATACTATACTGCGCCGGCTGCGTGAGGACGATATGGCTATCTCCATCGTCAATCTCAGCCGAAATTTTGGCAAGGAGATCGCGCTTACCGCCGGCCTGGATCATAGCCGCGGTGATGCCGTGATCGTCATCGACGCCGATTTGCAGGATCCGCCCGAGCTGATTCCACGCCTGATCGAGGCCTGGCGCGACGATCAAGCCGATGTCGTATTTGCGCAACGCCGGTCGCGCGCCGGCGACAGCTGGGTGAAGCGAGCGACGGCCTTCGGTTTCTACCGAGTGATGAACGCGATCGGCCGCCAGAGCGTGCCGGTCGACACCGGAGATTTTCGGCTCCTCAGTCGGCGCGCGGTCGAGGCTGTGAAAACCTTGCGCGAGCAGCATCGTTTTATGAAGGGCTTATTCGCGTGGATTGGTTTTCGTCAAGTCGCCGTGCCATACGAACGTGACTGCCGGTTGGCCGGCCGTACCAAATGGAATTATTGGAAGCTGTGGAACTTGTCGCTCGAAGGTATCACCTCGTACAGCATAGCGCCGCTGAAAATGGCAACATATTTGGGTCTGTTTGCTGCCGTTGTCGCAGCCCTCTACGGAATTTACATAACCGGCCTGACTATCCTCTACGGAAACCCGGTTGCCGGCTATCCATCCTTGCTGGTGGTGATCCTTTTTTTCGGCGGTGTTCAGCTTCTATCATTGGGAATAATCGGTGAATATCTCGGGCGTGTGTTTAATGAGACCAAGAAACGACCTCTCTATTTCGTGGACGCGGTGCTGCCGGCCCGATTGCCGAGCTTGACGAGCACAGCGTTATCGGAGGGTCGTTCCCGGGAAACCTGCTAACCGGCAATATCTCACAACCGAATTTGCCGGCGGCGCAGCGGATGTTTCGCTTTTCAAACCTTCTGCGCCAACAATACGATTGATACACCGAACGGTATCCGGACAACTTCGTGCAAATAACGTTCGCTCGCAAACACAGCCTCGAGCAACCAATTGAAAGGAGCCGGAGGTATTGACAGTTGAACACCATTCTGATAGCGAACGCCTTTACGTCGGTCGAGTAGACGGGCAGCTGCAACCATTGGAAACAGCCAAAAATTGCAATAATTTGCGAGAATTATCCGATAGCCCGCACGCTCGACGAGGCGGATGAGCGGCCGCAACCGATAACGACGCTTATGGTGGTGGCTTTCGTCATGCGGACTCCACAGAAAGCGAAATGCCGGTACTGTGATCAGCAATTTTCCGCCAGTCGCCAGACGGGCGCGCAGCGCCACCAGAGTTTCCAGGTCGGGCTCGATATGTTCGAGCACATCGAATGCGGTGATCAGATCGAATTGCTGGCTTCCGAACGGAATTCTGTCCGGCAGCATGCCGTGCTCGGCCTTGACGACGCTGCGCCGGTCGGACAGCGCGCGCGCCTCGGGGTTCAGTTCCATTGCAAACAGACGACCAAATTGCGACAGCATGGCGAGATTGCCGCCTGTGCCGCTGCCCACCTCCAGTATCGCTGGATTGTCGGGCAGTTCGAGCCCTCGCAAAATGCGCGTCGCGATCGCACGTCTGGCGCGAAACCACCAGTGCTGATCCTCCACTCTTGCCAATGCTAAATATACTTCCGGCTGCATCGTCTGCCTCGTTCGCCGCCATGAAACGCGGTTTATCCACGATAGCACTTCTGGAGGCTGCTGTCACAGTGTCCAGTAACCTTGTGCATTTCTCGTCTGATGTTAAGACCTGCCGGCCGAGCATAATGTAACATGCTGCAACTCGTCGACACGTCGACCAAGGCCGACGTCAAATTGGACTGGCTTTATGCCATTCTCATTTTAACCGTTGCGGCACTGATTCGAGCGGCGTTGTTCTCGCGCGGGCTGGGCACCGATGAAATCGTTTATATCAGTCAAGCCTATCATCTGCTCGATGGCGATTTCAGCCGCGGCACATACCTTGGTGCGATCCGATACGGGGTAAACGCGTTCCAAGCACTATCGATTGCTCTGTTCGGCAACGGGGTAATAGGAGCCGCCGGGCTCTTCTTCATTTGCTCGCTCGCCAACGTGCTCCTCGCATATTGGTTCGCTTTTCATCTTTGGGGGAGACACGGCGCGATTTGGGCGGGACTGACGCTCGCCGTGCTGCCGATCGACGTCGCGGTCGCAGGAAGTCTCAACCCGGATCCCTATCTCGGCCTAATAATCTCCGCATCGTTTGTGGTCTTCTACCTAGCAGAGGAACAGGATCGGGCTATCCTCTATTTCCTGGCTGGGCTGCTTGCGGGATGGGTGTTCTGGATCAAGGAGGAGGTGCTGGTTTTCGGCCTCGTGTTCGTATTCCTCGCTTTGCCAGGTCGGCCCTGGCGGGCGGGCTGGTTGTGGTTCATGCTCGGCGGCTTCGCTTGTATTGTGGCCGATCTCGCTTTCTTTTGGGTGGTGTATGGCGATCCGTTCTATCAATACAGCATAGTCCACAAGGATGTCGGGGGCTGGCTCGCCACCGAGCCGGTCGGCAAGTCGTCGCCATGGGCGTATCCGCGTTATCTATTCGTCAATCTCTACCATACCGGCTTATTGGGCTGGCTGGCCCTGGCGGGGGGCCTCCTGATGCTACGCCGGCAAGGCGAGCCGGGTCGCCGCTTTGTGCTCGGCTGGGCGATTGGGTTGCTGCTGATTTTTTCGCTGCTCCCGGTGGCGTTTTCGCCGCTGACATTCATCCGCAAGCAAGCCAATTACATGGAGATATTTGTCCTGCCGCTGGCGTTGCTGGCGGGATGGTTCTTGGCGCAACAGCGGCGCGCCGTCGCGTTTGCCCTCGGAGGTATCACGGTCGCCTCCGGCATTGTCCTCTCGGCTCTGGAGCAGCAGGTTATTCGTGTCGTGACGGTCAACGGTCGAGCGGCCGCCGCGTTTGCCGAAGCGCATGCAGGCACGCCGGTTTTGGGTCCGCTGACCGCCCAACGGCAGAGTATCGTTGAGCGTCTGCTTCACGGATCGCTGGACAGCAGCGGCGATATCCGGCCGGCAGCAGATTTGCGCGGCCTTTCGCTGATCGGTGGGTCGGGGAACGATGTTGTCGCCTATCTCATAGAGGATCCGCAGATGCAGCGGTGGCCCGACGCCCGAACCGATGGCGCGGTTTCCGAGAGCCTTCGCGGTTGCTTGATCGCAGTCGGGCCGCTCGACCGAGGCGACCTCGGCCGTGGCCGATCGTTGGTCGAGGCGCTGCGAAATATCCTGTCGTATTTGCCGTCACCTTATGGAGCGGTTGCGTTGAAGGCCACCGATCCGATGTGGCAAGTTGCTCCGGCGCAGGTCTACGCGGTGACCCGGGAATGCGCGCGTCAGGACCAGGCCAAATCCGCCTCGCCTCGCTCGCGTAACGTGGTACAGCAGTTCGCGGAGGGAGCGCCACACCGATAGCCTCGGCGACCCTGCCGAGATGTTGCGCGGCAAGATCATGAAGTCACGAGGGCCCACCGAGGTTTGCATTACCATTGATACTGAGTTCAGCATAGGCGGCAATTTTGCTGATCCCCAAATGCTGCCGGTTGCCGAACCGATCGTGCTCGGATCGGTCGGAGGCCGGGAGCATGGCCTCGGCTTTTTGCTCGACAGCTTCGCCGAGTTCGGGGTGCATGCCACGTTTTTTGTCGAGGCATTGCAGACCGCCTATTTTGGCCTCGAACCGATGGGAAGTATCGCAAGAAGGATTGCCGGCGCCGGGCACGATGTGCAACTGCATTTGCATCCGTGCTGGCTGCACTATGAAGCCGCTGCCGACAAACGGCCCGAGAAGCCACCCGATGATTCCTGCGCGGGCCGAACCGACGCCGAGCTGGACCGTCTATTTGAATTGGGCTTCTCGGCGTTTTCGGGTTGGGGGATGCCGGCTCCTCAGGCGGTGCGGCCCGGCAATTTCCAGGTCGACGCAAAGTTCTTCCGAGCGGCTGACCGGTCGGGGCTGCGCTTCAGTTCCAGCATCGCTTTGCCGATCTATCGGCCTTGCGACGAGCGTCTTGGGTGGGTCGGCGGCACGCATCGAATGGGCCGTATTTTGGAGTTCCCGGTATTTTGCTATACTTATCGGATCGGCGGCAAAGCCCGACTGCGCGCCCTTTGTGTGACCGCCTGCTCCAGTGCCGAGACGCTGTTTGTGTTACGCCAGGCGCAGGCGCACCAGATCTCGCCGATCGTCATCCTGACGCATCCGCAAGAATACATTAAAAAGAAGGACTTTCGGTATGCCAAACTACGGCGCAATCGGGTGAACCAGACCCGCCTCAGAACACTTCTGACATTTTTGACGCAGAACCGGGATGATTTTGTCGCGCTGCCGCTTTCCCGGTTGAGCGCTGTCGGCGGGGATAGCGGCAACCGGGACCACCCGTCAGTTTCGGTGCCTTTCGGAACCTCGATGGCGCGAATGCTCGAAAACGGCGTAAACGACCGGCTTTGGTGGTATTAGCCTTGCCGCAGAAGAATTGGGAGCTCGCCCGGGTTCCGTTCAAATTCCAATTTGGCGACATTGTTTTGGGGAGCGCCGTCCTGTCGCTCTTTCGCCGCAACGCGCAACTTGATGAGCCGCCATTGGACGTCGACGATTTGCCGGAACCGCCGCCGCGGCTCGATGGTGCTGACGGCTATGTGGTCTGGTCACACCCACTCGCGGCGCGGTGCCCCGCCCTGCGGGCGCGGAGCAGCGGGATTCTCTACGTACCGCAACAGTATAGACGTTTCTCCGTCGACCTGTCGGGCGATTTCGAGCAGTACCTGTCGGGTTTCTCGGGCAAGACGCGCTCAGGCTTGCGGCGCAAGCTCCGCCGCTTCGCCGAGGCTTCGGGAGGTTCCATCGACTTCAGGGAATACCGCACGGCAGAACAGATAGCAGCGTTCTTTCCATTGGCGCGAAGAGTATCGGAGAAAACCTACCAGGAACGGCTTCTCCGGATCGGCCTGCCGACGGGTGACGCATTCATCGCGTCGGCCCAGGCATTGGCTGAGCAGGATAATGTCCGCGCCTACCTCTTGTGCCTAAAGGGCGACCCGATCAGCTATCTTTATTGCCCGGTAGACCAGCGGGTCGTCGTATACGACCGTCTCGGCTACGATCCCGCGTCCGCGTCGCTCTCTCCAGGCACCGTCCTGCAATTGCTGGCACTAGAGGCCTTGTTTGCCGAGCGGCGGTTTACGGCCTTCGACTTTACCGAAGGAGAAGGACAGCACAAGGAGCTGTTTTCGACTAAGAGCCGCTTGTGCGGCGACGTCTATGTTCTCAACCGGCGCTTTATCCCGGGGTCGCTGGTAACCCTGCATCACGCCGTGGATAAGCTATCTGTTGGGGCCGGGCTCTTGCTGGATCGCCTGAACCTCAGGTCGCCGCTGCGCCGGCTGGTGCGCGGCATTTGACCGATGTGAGGCGGTAGTGCAGTTTGCGGATTTAGTGCGACGGCTTCAGTGGGAGGTCGTCGATGCGGTCGATAGGGTTGCACGGCACTCGCCTGCGCGTTGGTCGCCAGCAGAACCGGAGCGCCCGCGGCATGCCGAAGGGATGGATCTCAAGTACCGAGGCAATCTGCCGCCAACCCGCGGTCTCGAACGCATGGTAGGAGGCGTGATGCGTGTACCACATCCAAGTATAGAGCGAGCGCCAACCGCTGCGACGCATTTCCGCCGAGGCATGACGTATCAGGGCGGGCGCCAATCCGCGGCCGCGATAATTCGACGCCGTCACCAGATCGACCAATACCGCCTCGTCCTTCTGCAGGCTCCAGAGCAGCGGGTCGTTGAAACGCTGCGGACCCCAGAACCAGCAAACGGCCGCCAGATCGCCATCGAGGAACAGCCCATAGCCGTAGGCATTGTGACCGCCATAGCAAAAGCGGTCGCGCAGCTCCTCACTCACGGTCGTCGCCGGCGCCACTGCCTCGAGCCGCCCGAAACTGATGCTACGCGGCACCTCGGGCGAGCCTTCCATCGATGTTGAACGGTAGATGCGGTTGAACCGGTACGGCCCGAATAGCAGCCTAGCCGCCCGCCTGACGGCTCGCCTCAGTCCCCAACCTGCACTAATATCCAGCATCGTCTAATTTACCCGGACGGCGATCCCGACCTCCCATGAACAGATGGCTTGCACGTCTGGGATACGCATTGCGCCGGCATGGTCCCACCGGGTTACTCTGGCTTGCCGGCTACAATATTGTGTACTACCTGTCGGGGCGCAACCGCGGCCCGAATAGGACGGCGAATAAAGATCCGTTCGACGAAAAGTACGGCACCGACACTAGCGGAACCCGGGAGATCGGCACGCTCGATGTCGTGCACTCGCCCGCGGCACGCTATGCGGTGCGCTATGACCCCAGCAGCGCGGAAGCGGTTGTCGCCCAGCTCGATAAGCTTCGAATAGAATATGCACAATTCACCTTCATTGATTTCGGTTCGGGCAAAGGCAGAGCCTTGCTGGTGGCCGCCGGGTTCCCTTTCAAGGAGGTGATTGGGATCGAATTCTCGCGGGAGCTTCACGACGTTGCCGTGCGGAACATTGCGCGGCTTCCGCAGGATGCCACTCGGGCCGGCGCAGTCCGCAGCGTCTGCGGTGATGCCGGCTCATTCGAACCGCCATTATCGGATCTCGTCTGCTACTTCTATAATCCGTTCGGAGCACCGGTCATGCAGGCGGTTGCGGCGCGGCTGGTAGCCCATCGTGAACGGTCCGGCTGTCGCATCATCATCATCTATATCCATCCACAGCATCCCGAAATCTTCGAAAAAACAGGCAACTTCGTCGTCCTCGATAAGAACCGGCACGCCCTCGTGCTGAGCACCCCTCTTCCCATCGCCGGCAGTCCGGTGGCGTTCTGAAGGGTGCTGCCGGCAAACTGTCCCGGCTCCGCTAAGCCTTGCAGGGGCGCCAAGATGGACGGTAGGTATGGCCATAGTAGACGATCCTCGTCCTTGCATGAATCACCCGATTGGTGTATGTCGGCTACGCCAATTTTCAAACTCGACACTTAGCAACACGTTTACAACTGGTTCGATATCGCAGTTGGACTTAATAAAGTTAAAAAGTGGGATAAGCCAAGGAAGTTACGACCCACAAACATGGTCCCAATCGTGAGTCTTTCTCTGCACGAACGCAGCAATTGGGATGTCAGCGGTCAATAACGTTGCCGCGCAGCATGAGCGCGAGGTAAGTGCCGGGCGACGCTTCCGCTTCGGCCGAAACTGGGCGCGTTTTCTGAAGCGGCTGAATCTCGAGCGGATCGTCGAGGCGGAAGACAATTTGAAGGAATTCCTCGGAGACGTGACGCTCGCCGGCAAGACTTTTTTGGATATCGGCAGCGGTTCAGGCCTTTCGTCGCTCGCCGCTCGCCGCCTCGGCGCCGTGGTTACCTCGTTCGACTTCGACAGTCACAGCGTCGCCTGTACCGAGGAGCTGCGACGTCGTTATTCGGCGGGCGACAGGTCGTGGGCGATCGAGCAGGGTTCGGTACTCGACAGACAGTATCTCGGCAGTCTAGGCCAATTCGATGTCGTTTATTCTTGGGGTGTGCTGCACCACACCGGGGCGATGTGGCAGGCGATGGAGAATGTGAAACCGCTGGTCGCGCCCGGCGGTCTGTTGTTCATTGCGATATACAACGATTGTGGCGAAGTCAGCCGGTGGTGGCTCGAGCGGAAGCGCCGTTACAATGCCCTGCCGCGTTTGCTGCGCCCGCTCTACGCGATCTACGTTTGGACACCGCAGGAACTCAGATCGCTTTTTAGCTATCTGCGCTCGGGGAAATTGAGAGGCTATATTCAGGAGCTGACCACGGCCAGCGGCGGCCGCGGGATGAGCTGGATCCATGACGTCGTCGATTGGGTCGGCGGCTACCCGTACGAGTATGCAAGCGTCTCGGCGATCACTGATTTTTACGAACACGCCGGTTTCGTGCGGGTCAAAGTTCGCGAGAACAGCTCGTATGGATGCCATCAGATCGTCTTCGCGCGTTCGATGAACGGATCTTAGGATCCTCCGGCCCTGCCCCAACCAGTGCTACCTCGGCGAAAACGGAAGCGGCGCGGCGCCGAAACGCGATCAAGCGCGCGCGTCGGACGCCGAGCATGCATCATCAGAGCCGCTTGCCGCATCGCGTCCATCGTCTCGACTGCTCCGGATCTCGCCGATGAAGGTGCTGATCGTCAGCTTCGCGTTCCCACCTTCCAATGTGATCGGCGCGATCCGCGTCGGCAAGCTGGCGCGCTATCTCGACGGCCGTGGCCATGATTTGCGGGTGCTGACGACAGACATCGTGGACGATCGTAGCTTGCCGCTCGAAATCTCACCGGGACGGGTGATCTATACCGATTACCGCCAGCGCAAGGACTGGCTCGAGCAATTGGTTCGCCCGTTGCACCGCAGTCGGGATGCGGCGGACGGCACAGTGAGCGCGGCGGCTCCTGCGTCGGACGCGGGTCGGGGTGGATCGTCTTGGCAAACCCTTCGTCGGCAGTATTACGGGCTGGTCCATATTCCCGATATGCGGGCCGACTGGATTAAGACGGCGGTTCGCGCCGGCCGTCGCCTGATCGAGGAATGGACGCCGGACGTTATCTTCGCCAGTGCGCCGCCCTACAGCGGGCTGATTGTCGCCAGCCGGCTCGGACGCGCCTTCGACATCGCCTGGGTGGCCGATTTCCGCGACCTCTGGATCGACAATCCCTATTATGGCGAACCGGGCTGGCGTAGGCCGATCGACGCGATGCTCGAACGGCAAACTTTGCGAAATGCGGCCAGGCTGGTAACGGTTTCGCCGATCTGGGCGGGGCACTTGCACCGCCGTCACGGCAAAGCTGCCGAAGTAGTCTATAACGGGTATGCTCCGGAGGATTTTCCTCCGATAACGTCGCACAGCGAGCCAGGAGAGGTGCTGACGATCCGCTATATGGGGTCGATCTATCCAGGCTTCCGCGATCCTTCGACGCTGTTCGCCGCTATCGGATTGTTGCCCGACGCGCTCCGCGATCGCGTGAAAGTAGAGTTTTATAGCGACGCCGGCGATGCCCTTCTGGCGACTGCGGCAGCCCATTGCGTCATCGACTCGGTCGCTGTTCGACCGCGCATCCCGTACCGACATGCTCTCGAACTGCAGATGCAGTCGGATGTTCTGCTATTGCTGCAGTCGAACGACCGGCGGGACGAAGGTAATCTGCCAGCCAAGCTGTTCGAGTATTTATATGCCCGCCGGCCGATCCTGTTCATCGGCTACGAGCAAGGGATTGCGGCGCGGCTCGTCCGCGACCGAGGCGCGGGGCTGGTTTCCAACTGCCCAGCGCGAATTCGAGATCAGTTGCAGATTTGGTTGCAGGACAAGAGCGCCGGCGGCGTAAAGCCGCTCGACCGATCGGTCAATCTCGGCCTCAGCCGCGACGAGCAGTACGAAAAGCTCGAGCGTCTCCTTGCCGAGGCCCTGTACAGAGGCGGCCGGTTACCGAGCTGTCGACGAAAATCCCCCTTGCAGTAGTTGCTGGAGACCGCCGAGGGGTCTTGGGGTCGACACTGTCGAGCCTTTCGTCGCAGCGGCTTTAGGGTACAATCACGTTCGGGTCCCAATTGAGCCATGTCTGGGTCCCGCCCGGTTCAACGAACCCGCGAGCGCTCATCCTGTTATACGCCGGAAGAATTGCTGAGAACCCTAGATCTTTTAGAGCATAGATTGCCGATTGCGCGTATGGCGGATATGTCCCGTCGGCCCAGCCCGTCGAGGGATTATTATAAAAACGAAAGCGGCTCCAGCTCACCCCGCTGCCGATCGGCTGGCCGCCCTCTGTATAGGATTGGAACGGCCGGCCGGTGCTAGGATCGATAATCTGGAATATCTTTTGCGTATTATCCACGTTAGTAATTGTGTACCAGGTGTCCCGGTGGAGCTGATCGGGATTGGGGCTGATGCCGGCCACTGCCATATTCTTGATTTGGTCGCCATTGCTTACGGTAAATCCTGAAGCGTTGTTGACTGTCGGCGATCCGGCCGTCCACGTCACCCCGTTACCGCCCGAGATGCCCCATTCGCTGCCGTCGATGACGTAATCCTGGCCTGAGTTTGCCCGAGTGATCGGTCCGGCGAATGACGAGGAGTCACGCAGTGCCGCGGTGTAGTAATAGCTGGCGCACCACGCCGAGGACATCTCGCCGGCGATGCCGCGTGCGCCGACCACTGTGTCGCTGCACTTCATCAGGAAATTATTCAAGAAATGCGGAATCCAAAAAGCCGATAACGGATCGCGCATCATGGCGTATCCGAGGTAGCTGGTCTGCATTCCGTAGGCGTCCATGAACGTAACGTCCCAAAACCCACTGGAATGACCGCGCCCGAGGCTGTTGCTGAAGTTATGGCTGATCCCGTCAAAACTCGCCACTTCAGCCCGCTCGTAATAGTAGTTCTCGACCAATTGATCGTTGAAATAAACCCGTTCGGGATTGCCGTCGCCTCCTAGCGCCGCCGGCAGCAGCGCATCGCGATGCCCCCAGAAATCACCACGAAACTCGCAGCAATAGAGATGGAGACCCCAATAATGAACACCGCCAACCGTGTTGTCTTTAGCGCCGAAGAAGTTCCCGGTCTGCTGCCAGATGATTTGTCGGTTGCCGGCGAAATATAGATCGTCGAGATAGTGCCGGCTGCCGAAGATTGTATAGACCATGCTTTGGAACGACGGCTCATGGTCGTTCCCGTAACTGCGCAAGCCGGAGCCCCAAATGCCTCCGAGATAGCCGGGAGAGGCGACTGGCGTGTTGATCAGCGGCTTCGCCACGCCGTCAAAATAGATGCTGACAGGATCGAAGATGTAGAGGTTCGGCTGCGGCGCGCCGAGGATCGGGTAAGAACCGCCGGCACCGCCGTGATCGGGACCAGGCGGACCGTTATTGTCCACCGGGATGCGCCCGGTGCTTTCGTTGAGTACGGTAGCGATCGGGTAGTGGTCGCCGGCCAGGGCGAACAGCCGCATATGTTCCCAAGTTGGCTGCGTCTCGAGCAGAAAAGCCTGGGCCGCCCATTCGTTGACGAGACCAATATCCGCGCGGGAACCAACGCCGCTGCCGCCGATAGTGGTCACGCGGCTCATCGGCTCGTAGTCGTAGTCGAGCCAGGTGACGCCGCTAATCGGGTCGGAGGGAACAGACCCCGCAGTGATCCGGAGTGGGGGGATCGTTCCGGTTTCTTTCCAATACAACTGCTCCGCGGCGCTGAATTTCGGGTAAAGGCTGCTTACGACGCGGGAGGTGCCGCTGGTCCAGTTTTCCGCCCCGGTCTGGTCCGTCGTATGCCAACTCATCCAATGGGTGTGCCAAACCCGAAAAGAGAAGGTCTGGTCGCCGGAGCCTTGGTTTGTAGGGTTGATCGCCGTCGCGGAACAAACGAACGGGGCGTCCATCAGGTGAACAACCGAGCGATCGTCGTTGGGCTGAACGTCGTGATAATAATACCCGAGCCCGACCGGCATGACGAAGTAGAGCTTGTCGTTGGTCATTCCGGTCGGCGGTGTGCCGTTGGTATGATAGAAGACCGGCATTCCGAAATACCAGCTGTTGCGGGCGGTGCTGCTCGGAATCGTCCAATTTCCATTGCTATGGAGGGTCTGTGTCACACACCCGGTGTTGTTGTCTCCGCCGGTCGTGATCGGATTGGCCGAGCTGTTCACGGCCGCATCGAGCCAGCTCCAATCAAGTAGGTTTTGGCTGCCGTCGAGGAGCTGCGGACGGTAGGAGATCGCCTGCGGGTCATTGGCGAAACCGGCCGGGCCGGGGTTACCGGCGTTGCCGGCACTGCCCGCGGCGACGTTCTGCCAAGAGTTGTGAACCTTGCAAACGTGCCGCACCGGTCCAAGCGAGGTTTGATCGCTCGCGCTCGTCGTCAAGTCGAGGTAGCAGGCGACATAAAGCAGCGGGTCGGCCTGGTGCGTCGTGTCGTCGATCGGCGGCCCGACGACGATCCAACAATCCCTGACCGGGCCGGCCGCGCACGGCCTCGGAGCATCGCGGCCGGTGTTGGAAGCGGCGGAATTTATGTCGAAGGTCAGACTGCCCGACCCACGCATAGTGCCGTCCTGGTTGCGCACATCGGTGAGCTGCAGTTTGAGGTCATGCGCTTTGGCAAGGGCGGCAAGACTTTGCTTCGCGGATGCCGCATATGTGCCGGCCTGCCGCACAATTTCCATTGTATAGCTGCCATTCGCCGGAATTGCCGGAAGCTGCACTGAGAGCACCAGATGTCGGATCGACCCGTCGTCGCCGTTCTCGCGGCGCGTGGCAATTTCGTCGAGCTGTTGGACAAGGGGTGCATGCGTCTTGGCGTCTCGGAACACCGGGTAGGTTCCGGGTGGAAGGTCGCCTCGACGAAAAGATTGTCCGGCGATATAGGGCGTACCGGCGGGCTGGTTCTTGCCGCTGGTTTCCTGGACCGTATATGTGGTTAGCAGCGAACCGGCGTTGTGCGTCACCACGACGTCGACGTTTCTCGTCACCGCCACCGCGGTGGCACACAACCCCAGGAAAGAACAAGCCGCAGCCGGCAGAAGGATGGATTTCCCGATCATAGGATTGCCTCGAGGGTGATGTGATCGGTGATGGAGGTCATATTTGGACCGAGCCCGGGACCGGCGGGGTTGACGATGATATTATTGCCGGAGAGCGCGAAGACGCCGCCGCCATCGAAAAACGGCGCGCCAAAACCGACTGTGCCGGTGAATGGCGATCCGTCGCTCATCACGACCGTATAGCTCGCCACGACGGCCCCGAGGGAGGTCGTGTCCGGCACTTCGGGACTGTTTGGCGCCACCGTGATCACGGGTTGCGGAGGTGGCGGCGGCGTGGTACCGCGGACCGTGAAGGTGGTGCGCGTCAGGACGGTATAACTGTTATTGACGTAGAAGCGCGCTTCATAGGAAGCGTCGGCTGTCGGCGCCGCCATCATCAGGGTCGCAGCGGACATGCCGGCGTTGGGCGGCGTCTGCAAGCCGTTCAGGTAAACCCAGGCAATAAAGGCCGTGTCGACAGCGCCGACCGCGGCCAAACCTACCCAATCGGTGCGGTTTCCCGGCCCGTTGGCGACGCTCACCGTCAATGCTGCGCCTTCCGCCACGACCGGGTTGGCAGAGCCGTTCACGGTGATCGAGGGGACGGGTGGAGGCGGTGGCGGAGGTGGCGGCGGCGTGGTACCGGGGACCGTGAAGGTGGTGCGCGTCAGGACGGTATAACTGTTATTGACGTAGAAGCGCGCCTCATAGGAAGCGTCGGTTGTCGGCGCCGTCATCATCAGGGTCGCCGCCGTCACGCCGGCGTTGGGCGGCGTCTGCAAGCCGTTCAGGTAAACCCAGGCGATAAAGGCCGTGTCGGTAGCGCCGACGGCGGCCAAACCCACCCAATCGGTGCGGTTTCCCGGCCCGTTGGCGACGCTCACCGTCAATGCTGCGCCTTCCGCCACGACCGGGTTGGTAGAGCCGTTCACGGTGATCGAGGGGACGGGTGGAGGCGGTGGCGGAGGTGGCGGCGTGGTACCGCGGACCGTGAAGGTGGTGCGCGTCAGGACGGTATAACTGTTATTGACGTAAAAGCGCGCCTCATAGGAAGCGTCGGTTGTCGGCGCCGTCATCATCAGGGTCGCCGTCGTCACGCCGGCGTTGGGCAGCGTCTGCGAGCCGCTCAGGTAAACCCAGGCGATAAAGGCCGTATCGGCAGCGCCGGCGGCGGCCAAACCCACCCAATCGGTGCGGTTTCCCGGCCCGTTGGCGACGCTCACCGTCAATGCTGCGCCTTCCGCCACGACCGGGTTGGCAGAGCCGTTCACGGTGATTGACGGCACCGGTGGAGGCGGCGGCGGCGCCGCCGACATCAATACGACCACCGAAAGATTAGCGGTGCCGCTAAACCTGCTATTCGATCCGACCGCGTGGACGTTGACGGAATAGGCGCTCGGCGCGATTGGCATGCTCCATGCCGTTAGCAGTCTATTGTCCGAAATTGCGAAATAACCTGACGAATTCTTTGTCAAAGTATAGTTGCACGGTATGACTTTGCCTGACGCGTCTCGCGCTGTGAATGTGCCGATAATCGTTCCGGCCGGTGCGTTATTGCTGATATAAAGGTTGCTGATGGTGATCGTCATACGGCTCTCTATTGCTACCAATAGGCAATTAGCTTGCAATTCCAGATGTCTTTGATGTCGGCGTAGGCCTTCTAGGCCGGCTACCTGTGAGTTGGCGAGCCGCAGATCCGCTCTTCACGCTGTAGTCGCATTCGGCACGGCTAATCCCGTCGGGTGGGAACCTCACCGAATTGTGAGACTTCAACGGGACGTAGAAAGCCCGGAATGATCTTGGTATCGACGACACCGCTTATGCTGGCATCGTGGCCGCCGCGCACATTCGTCGGGGAATGTCCGACGGCACCCGGAATCCCTTTGCATAGCTGAGGGAGCACGTGCGGTGCTCCGTGCTTGGCTATGAGCGCCGATTGGTCGGGGTGTTTTCGAGTTCTTGTAGTTTTTACAATCGTCTTATTTTACACGATCGATCGGGATTTGTCAATAGAGGTCACTCGAGGGTAGTAATTCAGTTTTTTGGTGCACAACTTGAGTCGCTACCTACTGGAGCCGCTGTTGCGGGCGCGCCACCTGGCTAGCCAAAGCTGGCATTTGTAAGATCTGGTTCTATGGTTTTTCCAGAGGATTGCCGCGTACCTCTACTTTGCTTCCGTCGTCACTTCATTGACAGCGCCACAGCACGGGCAGTTCGTTTCGATGGCGGCGATCCGTTGTCCTTGTCCCATTTTTGCGGCAATAATGAATTCGCAGCTGCCGCAGACATAATCGGTATCCCCGGTTCCAGTAAACAGCGGCCCGGCGCCGGGTGGCGGGTTCCACGGCGGCGGCGTCATCGGATCGCGAATAACCCTTAGCTTGATCTTGGGCATCTCTTGACTTCGTCATGGGTGATCCAACAGTCCGCGCGACGATAGCATGCTTGGCCCGCCTGTTGCGCTCCAACGATCCTGCGCTCGTCGGTGTTTCCTTGACCCAGTCCCCGTCGCGCTCCGTTTTCGCGCAGCGTCTTCAGCGCTCAAGAATAATATCGACTCGCCGATTGTACACCGTCGGATCTTCCGACCCGGTTTGGCCAATCGGCTCCTGGCGGATCATCGCCCGTGCCATGCCGTCCGATTCGAGCTGGTCGGCCACGATCGAGCACCGCGTCTGCGCAAGATACTTGTTGGTTTCCGCCGTTCCGGTGGCGCTCGCGCGGGCCTGGACGATCACCGTCTTGGCGCCCGATTCCCGCGCGCGCTTGGCGGCATCGGCAATGATTGTCTTCGCCTCGTTTGATAGGTTCGCGCTGAATTCATCAAAATACACCAGGAAGCGAGGGATCTCGGCATTCGCCGGAGGCGTAACTGTCTGGCCGCTTGCCGCACTGGCGGCGCCGAGCGCCGTTAATAGAACAAGCAATCGGTATAATTTAAGTAACCTAAAAACCATCTTGTTACTCCGTTGATGTTGCGTTGACATCAGAATGAATTCAGCTCATTCGAGCGATCTGCCGTGTTGCCTGGTCAAGATCTTTCTCATCGGCAAAACGTCCTGGTGACGAGGCCGAAGTGCGGCGAGCCCTGTTTTGTCTCAGCACTAATCATCGGCGGCCCGCGCCGGCATCTCATCCTCGGGTAACGTTGTTTCGGCCATCCACGATTGAAGCAGGGTGTAGCCGACCGCAAGGACGACCGGACCCAGGAAAATTCCAACCAACCCGAAAGCAATCAGGCCGCCGATCACCCCGGCCAGCAGCAGGACCAGCGGCAGGTGCGCGCCTTTGCGGATCAGTAGCGGACGCAGCACGCTGTCGAGGGTGCTGAGCAGAATACTCCACACCAGCAAAAAGGTTCCCCATCCCGATTCGCCACTCCAGTAGAGCCAGATCACTGCCGGTACCAATACAGGCAGAGGACCGAGCTGGGCAATGCACAGCATAAACATCACGGCCGTCAGTACTGCGGCCAGCGGCACTCCGGCGAGGGCTATCCCCACCCCGCCGAGAATCGATTGGGCGAGCGCTGTCACCACGACGCCGAGCGCCACGCTGCGGATCGCCTGGCCGGCCAGCCGGACCGATTGCTCGCCGCGTTCCCCTGCGAGGCGCTGTCCGAAGCGGCGCGCTGCGGCCGCAGCGTGCTCGCCGTTGACGAACATGATCGCCGCTATCACCACCGTTAGAAGGAACTGCACGAAGACGATCCCCAATCCGCCGAGCGCTGCGACAAACCAGCTTGCCATGCCGCCGGCATAGGGCGCCGCCCTCGCCATCAGCGGCTTGACGCCGCTCGCGGCTATATTTTCCCAGAACAATGCGGCGTTCTCACCGAAAAACGGGACACTCGACAACCACCCCGGCGGTGATGGCAGCCGAAAGGCGGCAAGCGACGTTCCCCACTCGACAATTCGATCAAAATTGTCGGCGATGGTGGTTATGGCGAGCCAGAACGGCATGACAAAGACGCACAACAGGGTCAGCGTCATGACCGCTACAGCCAACCATCGCAGGTCCCATAACCGCATCTGAACCCGCAGCATGATCGGCCATGTCGCCACAACCAACGTCGTCGCCCAGATAATCGCCGGCAGAAACGGACGCAAAATCCAGAAGCAAGCGGCGATCAGCCCGGTAACGAAGAGGACCGCCAGGGTGGTGCGAGTGAGGTCGGAATGGCCTTGCATGCCGCACCAAACGATGGCGGACCGCCGGCGGCTAGATCACGCACGCACCATCAGCTGCAGGCGGTGCCCGTCCGGGTCGCGGAAGTAAATGCAGCGGTCCTCTCCCGGGCGGCCGCTTACTGCGACCCCATGGGCCTCCAGCTCAGCCTTTAGCGTCTCGTACGTCCCTGTCGCCACGGTCAGCGCCAGATGGTTGAGGTCGCTGCCGGTCGTCAAAGGCATGTCGCCGCGCTTCTTGAACAATGCGACTCCTTGTTGCCCGGTACGCAAAAAGACTTGTTCGTTGTCTTCCCGATAAGCGCGCATACCGAGAATTTCGGTGTAGAACGTCTTCGAGCGCTCGACGTCACTGACATGCAGCACGACATGGTCGAGGCCATTCGTCTGGACCATCAATCCCTCCGCACAATCCATTCGATGTGAATTTCGCATTGGACATTTTCGCCTCAGCCGCATGATAACGCACTCGGCATCCATCGGCACGTTTTGCCTCGGTTGGAGGTCGCAACCCGAGCGCCGACGCCACCCGCGAATATCGCTCGGCGCCGCGCGAGATCGCGGCGCTCAGAGTGCGTGCGGACCGGTCAGCGCAAACGGGCGCGACCTGCCCACTGTCTCTCGGCAGCGTCGGCGATTCCGATTAAAGCCGCCGCCGAGAGCCAGTTTCCGTTGAGGTGGGACGCAGAAGCTCGCAGATGAAGCTGCCAGATCACTCGGATCCCCTGCCGAGCGAGCAGCCGCGTCGCGATAGTTTCGAGGAGAGTCGGCGGTTTCATCTAGCGGCCCATCTTCTGATGCGTGGTTTTCGGACCAGATGGTGCCCCGAGTTGGATTTGAACCAACGACCTACCGCTTACGAAGCGGTTGCTCTACCGCTGAGCTACCGGGGCGACGCATTGGTAAGCGATTACCGCGGACATATCAGGACGGGGTTTTTACCGTGTAATCCGGGCGCCGCCAAGCCGCTTTGCGCGGATCGCATCCTAGTCGGCAATCCGACCCCAAGTTCTTGCGCGATAGGAGAGCCGGTTTGGCGCGTGCCGCAGGCGTGGGGATTTGGCTCGGCGGGAGTCCGGCAATCGCGCTGATTCTAACCGGGAGCGGGACGTGCGGGTTCGGCCGTTTGCCGCTCGCCGAGTGGCAGTTCCGCGACAGGCGCCCGAGCGACATCGGCGACAATCGCCACGGCGGTCCCGGGAGCGGCCCAGACAGGTGTTCGCCATGCCAGCGTATCGAAACTGCCGCAGTGCGGGCAGAGCGAGCGCCAGGCGAGACTCTCCCCCGGCAGCTCGCGCAGACGTATCGCGGGTCGGGCATGGCGGTCACCGCCCGGTCGAGCCACTCGCGCATGCCTGCGCCTGCGCCATGTTCTGCTTCCTCGAGGCGCGCCATCATGAGGCAGAGGCGCGGGGTTGGGCCGGCCAGGCCGGCATTCTCACCCTCCCCACCCGGTTCGGCCGAGGTGGCCGCGGAACCTACCGGACTACCGACCACCGCTCTGCCGATCGAACCCGGCGCCGGGGCGACCAGCGCCTGCTCGAGATGGCGCCGGGCTTCGCCCCACAGCTGCGCCTTGAACGCGACCTCCGCCAAGGTGAGATGGCTTTCGCGCGCATCAGGGGCTTGCGCCGCGAGGCGCTCAAAGCGCTTTACACGAAGCAGCGGCGTTTCGCCGTCATGCATCCCGCCATAAAGCTGGGCAAGTTCGGGATGCGGAGCCGTCCGCCAGGCGCGCTCGATGGCCTTTGCCGCGGGCCCGGTCCGCCGATCGTCGAGCAGCAATCGCGCATGGTGAGCGGCCAGCGCGGCAAGGTCCGAGGTCAGCCCTTGGGCCTGTGACGCCAAATTCATGCCGCGGCGCCGATCGCCGGTCGCCAGGACGGCGCGGCTGAGCTCGTAAAGGATGACGCCGCGGTGGTGCCGGGCGCGCTCGCGCGGGACGACCCGACGCTTGACGGCTTGCGCGAGCGTCTCTCGGGCCGCCTCCCAGCGCTCCTCGCGCGTCTCAAGATCGAACAGGCTTTCGACCACCCAGGGCGTGCCGGGGCGCAAAGTCGTGGCACGTTGGGTGAGCTGTAGCGCAGTGCCCCGATCGCCGGCACGCAGAGCTTGGTTGAGAAGGCCGCGAAGCCCGAGAAATTCCGTCTCGGGCCGATCGAGCATTGCGGTAAAGAACCTCTTAGCGGCCAGATCGTCGCCCTCGAGCTGCGCTGCCTGAGCCGATAACAGCAGGGTCAGAGGCGGATCGGCGAGCAGCGCATCGGCTCGGCGCGCGCTGCGCCGCGCCTCTTGCGGATCGCCCGCTGCCACCGCAACCATACCTTGAGTGAGCGCCCGGTACCCGGCCCGCCTGCGCCGCTCCCGTCGACGGCGCAGAAATGCGCGCGGGCTGCCGGTGATCAGCAAAATGAGCCAGCACGCCAGCGCCACGACCAGACCTGCCACAACGGCGGCACCGACGAGCACCCCGACCGAGGTTATCACTTGCCAGCCCTGCCAGACGATCTCGACCTGTCCGGGC
This sequence comes from uncultured Alphaproteobacteria bacterium, assembly GCA_963698995.1. Lineage (GTDB taxonomy): Bacteria > Pseudomonadota > Alphaproteobacteria > ATCC43930 > CGMCC-115725 > AP-15. The sequence goes on from CAVOTD010000031.1 coordinate 250,362, forward strand.
CGATCAGCGAAGAACACCGCGGCGGCGACCAGCCCGACGAAAACCACAAGCCACAAAATCCCGCGGATCACGATGGCGATCTCGCCTTCGCCGCCGGCTCCTGCGGCGTAGTCGGCGGGGCTGAGCCCGGCGCCGCCCGGGTGCTATCGAGCCGAACCGTCAGCAGTTCCTGAAGGCGGTCGAGCGCCGTTTCGGCGGCAAGCCGCTCGCGAGCCATACGCAGCCATGGGCGCATCGCCTCACCGTTCGCTGCGGCGAGCGGCTCGAGGGCGGCAACGGCGCCGGCCAAGTCGCCGCGAGCAAGCGCCGCCTGGCCGGCACGCTCCGCCGCCTCCGGCCCGGTTTGCGCGGTCCCGCCGAGACGGCGGATCGTCACCAGACCGCGCAGCCGGGCGAGAGCCTGGTCTCCCCAATCGGCGTCGGCGGAGGGTTCGGCTGGCGGGGCCACCTGTCCGGCGAACTCCGACAAACGCTTCGCCAGCACGGCACGGCTGGCCACCCCATTGCGAGCGGCTTCGGCAAGCGGCTCGGCGGTGGGGGCGAGATCGGAATCGCGAGCCAATGTCCTGAACGCGTCGTACGCGGCCGGAAACGGCCGCGCCTGCTCGACGGCCTCACGCATCTGCAGCAGCAGCAGCGCCAGCAGCGCATCGGTCCGATCGGCGCCGCCTTGCGATTGGACGGTGCGGTCAAGGTCCGAGAACCGGCGCGATAAATCGGCGGTGGTGCTCCCGAGCCGTGAAATCTCCTCCTTGATGTTCTGACGATCGGCGACCGCGCTTGACGTCTGCGTGGCCGATTGCGCTTCGATGGTGCCGAGCCGTTGCTCCAGCTGTTGCAGTTTCGCCTTGTCAGCCGCGACGGCTTCTTCGGTCGGGCCGTCGCCTTTCCCCGCGGCCTCGAGCTGATCGACACGGTGACCCAAGGTTCCGACCGCTGATTTTATCGCGTCGATTTCGCCATTGGACGGGCCAGGACGTTTTTCGATCGCCGCCACGCGCACGGCCAGCGCAGTGTATTCGTCCGGTGAGGCGCCCGGGCCCTCGCCCCAAGGGAGGATTGGCGTCAACGCGGGGGCCCAGAACGGGGATAGAGCAACTCCCGCGACGATCACAACCAGCAAAGCGGCCAGCAACAGCAGCGCGGCGCGTGATCTGCTGCGGCGTTCTCCAGCAGGATTCGCCGGGTCGGCGGCGGCGAGCGCATCCGGCTCCGCGCGAACCACGCCGCTCTCTTCCTGATGTTCGTCGTTACGCCCTTCCGACATGCTGACGTTCCTGTTCAGCCTCGCGCTCGCTCGGCCAGAACACGATCGAGCAGATTGAGCAAGGCTGCCTGGTTCGGTCGCCCGGCGACATGCCGGTTGAGCCACGGCAGGTCGGCGAGGGCCGCATCGGCAGCCGCGCTGATCGAAAGGGCGGCGATCTTCCCGCAGCACTCCACGACACCAGCGATAGCGGCCAGCCTAGCAAAAATTCGCCGCAGTCCGCGGCGAGAAAAAGATTGCGAAATCGATTGCCCCGTCGCGCAAGGCATCGATCGCAGTCGGGCTCAGCGCGGTGGCCGGCCGCGCCTCGTAGAGGACGCGTCTCTCGACGGCAAAGCACTCTGCGCGCAAGGCGCCGCAAAGGTCGCCGGCAACGACGCTGCCGGCGACGTGTAGTACCACCCCGTCTTGCGGGCGCAGCCGAGCCTTGGTGAGGCGCACGAGGTCGTTAACATCACCCCCGGCGCTCGTAACCGCGGTAAAGCCCTCGTCGCGGGCGCGCGCGGCTGTCGCATCGCCGACCGCGAGAAGAACTATGCCGCGCTCGCGGCTCCCCCGCGCCAACGCTCGGACGCCGTTGGCGCTGGTGCACAAGATCGCTTGCACGCCTGTGAGGTCGAGCGCTTCCGATGCGCCGTAGTGAACCTGCATCAACGGCTCGACGAACACCTCGATGCCGCGCAATGCCAATGCTGCGGCGAGGGTCGCCGCTTCCTCCGCAGGGCGTGTGACCAGTGCTCGCATGCTATGTGCCTGCAGGGATGGTTGGTTCCCGGTAATAGCCGGCCACCGCGAACCGGTCCATAATGCTGTCGGGACCCCTGCCGCTTCAGAAAATCGCCAAACAGGCTGATCCGTTGCGAAACCCGACCTTATATCGCCGACCCGCCGCGCGCCGCACCGGATCTCTGAGATTCCTGATGGTCGCTGTCGCCTTTTGCTCAACTCCTGCGCTGGCCCAGGATGCGGAGCGCCAAATGACCGTGCTGCATCTCAGCCAGACGGCCGAGCGCACAGTCGTGCGCGATCTGCTGCGGGTCGAGCTCAGGGTCGACGAGACCGGGCCGGACGCCCGGACGGTGCAATTGGCGATCAACCGCCGCATGGCGAGCGCGCTCGACCGCGCACGTCAGGTGCAGGGCGTGCGGGCCGAGACCGGCACGTACAATGTCGGCGAGGAGCGGCCGCAGAGCGGCCCGGCGCACTGGCGCGGCAGCCAGTCGGTGATGTTGACCGGCAAGGACGCGGATTCGCTGCTGAAGCTTGCCGGAGCGCTGCAATCGGATGGGCTGTCGACGGCTTCGCTGACTTACGAGGCCTCGCCTGAGACGGTGCGCGGCGCGGAGGAGGATCTGACGGCCGAGGCTCTGGCGGCGCTCGACCATCGCGCCGCGTCGATCGCCGGCCAGATGCACCTCGCCGTGGCCCGATACCGTGATCTTCGCGTCGGCAATGCAGAGACGGGCGGTCGGCCGATACCGCGTTTCGCGGCGGCGGCCGCGGCAGCGCCGGTGGCGGAGCCCGGCGAAGCGACAATCCGGCTCACTGTCGAGGCCGATTTGCTTCTCGCACCGCCGCGGCCATAAAAAGAACGATGAGATTGCCTGTTCCGCCACTGTTGATCATTTCCGACCGCCACCAGGCGCGGCAACCGCTCGAGCAGCTCGCCGAGGCGGTGTTGGCCGGCGGCTGCCGCTGGTTCAGCTTGCGCGAGAAGGACTTGCCGCCGGCGGAGCGCCGTGCGTTGCTCGGAGCGCTGGTCGTCCTTGGCCGCCGTTGCGGGGCGATGGTCAGCGTTCACGACGATATTGACGCAGTCATCGTCGCGGGTGCCGGCGCCGTGCATCTGCCGAGCGGCTCGAACCCTGCAGCTGTAAGAAGCCGGCTCCCGCGGGCCCTGATCGGCGCGTCCGCCCATTGCGCCGAACGAAGCCTCCGCCCTGCTGAGAGCAGGCGCCGATTACGTGACCGTCAGCCCGGTCTTTGTTACCGCAAGCAAACCCGGCTACGGTCCGGCGCTCGGTCTCGACGGTCTCGCAAACGTTGTGGCGCAGGCGCCGGGCCCGGTTATCGCCCTCGGCGGCGTCACGGCGGAGAACGCTGCAGCTGTGCCGCGCTGCCGGTGCGCACGGCGTCGCCGTAATGGGGGAGGTCATGCGCGCCACCAATCCGCGCGCGGCGGTAGAGAGCTTTGTTACGGTCGATGACGTCCAATTGACGCTCGGGGCGAGTTCGCCCTCGGCGAATAGCGTGGCAACACTATGCCCTCGTATCGCATCAATAAAAATTTGTGGTTAAGGGGAGTAAATGCGGTTCGACCGCGCTCGTTATGCCCATCGGAACAAAAGATCGGATGAGGTCAAGCGATGAAGAGACTTGTCTTAGCGACGCTCGCTGCTTTGGCAATTGGCACCGCTGCCTTTGCCCACCCAGCGGAAGCGCGGTGCTGGTGGAACGGCTATTCTTGGAACTGCTGGCACCCACGGGTCGGATGGTGGCATCATCATCTTACTGGGGTCCCCATTACGGCCATTACTGGGGGCCGCGCTATGGATATGGATATGGCCCCGGATATGGTCCGCGATGGCATTCCGGGTGGGGCTATTGAGGTGGTCCAACGCGAATTGATGATGCCGTCGGCTTTAATGAAGCACGGCGCCGGCGTCGAACCGGCGCCGCCTGCACGAGTGCGGCTCAGCGTTGGAGTGCAGCCGCGCCGGCGGTGGTTCCGGCGATCTTGCCGAATACCGAGCCCGATACGAGGCCGGTGCCGCCGGGGTAGTTGAAATAGAACAGGCCACCGACCAGTTCGCCGGCGGCGTAGAGGCCGGAGATCGGCTGTTGCGCGGTGTCGAGCACCCTCCCGTCGGTGTCGATGCGCAAGCCGCCAAAGGTGAAGGTAACGCCGCAGGTCGTGCAATAGGCCTCGAAGGGCGGCTTTTCGATCGGCATTGCCCAGTTGGTCTTATCGATCGCGAGGCCCTTGGTGGTGCGGCCGTCCTTGACCGTCGGGTTGTAGGGTACGTCGCGCTCCACCGCCGCATTGTATTCGCGGACAGTTTGGAGAAACCGCGCCTTATCGACCGGGGCGTATTCGGCCATCTTGTCGGCCAGCCCCTCGATCGTGTCGGCGGTGACTTTGGTCACTTGGCGGATGCGGTATTCGTCGCGTTGCAAGTGGACGACCTGCTGGTCGAAGATCTGCCAGGCGAATTGATGCGGCTGGTTGAGGATTTCCCGGCCGTATTTGGCATAGGTGTAGTTGCGGAAATCGGCGCCCTCGTCGCAGAACCGCTCGCCATTGGCATTGACCATGATGGCGAATGGGTAGCTGTGCTTCTGAAAATTGTCGCCGACCGCGAGGTCGCCAAACTCGGGCGCGTTGTAGTCCCAGCCGACCGCATGGCAGCCCGACCAGTTGCCATAGGGCATCGCGCCGATGTCGAGCGCCATCTTGATGCCGGCGCCGGTGTTGAAGCGGGTGCCGCGCACCTTAGCGAGATCCCAGCCGGGGCCGAGATAGCGGGTGCGCATCTCGGCATTGGCCTCGAAGCCGCCGCTGGCCAGCACAACCGCCTTGGCGGGGATCCGCGTCGTTTTGCCTTCGACCTTGGCGATGACGCCATGCACCCCGTTATCGTCGGCGATCAGCGCCTCGCCGCGCGCCTCATAAGCAACCTGGATCTGACGCTCCTCGGCAGCCTTGAACAAGCCTTCGACGAGCCCAGGGCCGCCGCCCCAGGCCTCGAGCGCAAGCCCGCCCCAGAACACGAATTTACCCTGATGCTTAAAGGCCTGGCGTGAATACATCGGGGCGAAGCGGATACCCTGGCTGCGCATCCACAAGAGCGTCTCTTGACTCTTGGTGATCAACAGCTCGGCCATATCGGGATTGCTGCGATAATCGGTCAGGCGACCGAGATCGTCGTAATATTGATCGGTGGTATAGGTGCCGAAATCGCTGGTTGCGAGTTCGGTCTCGCTGAGGTCGCACAGCTTCAGCAGGTCGTCGACGCCATTGTAGACAAAACGCAGCGCGCCGGCGGTATAGCGGCTGTTGCCGCCGCGTTCGTCGAACGGGGCCGCTTCGAGAACGAGAACCCGAGCCCCCTGCCCGCGCGCCGCCAGCGCAGCGCATATCCCGGCATTGCCGGCCCCAACCACGACGACATCGAATTCGCCCGCGATCATCTCGTTCCCTCCGCTCATATGGGCTGCGGAACGAGTAGCGCGATGTCGACATCGATGGCAAGGGCGCCGCATGCGGCCAGATCGGTCGATTGATCACACGATCTCCAGCGCGCAGCGGGCCGCGTTGGTCACGTCAACGGGCTCGGCACGAGCGGGCCCGGACACCGCCATCAATGCGCAACGCCATCAGGACGCGGCGGCATTGCGGCGGCTGGACCGCGAACCTGCACCTTGCCGCCATCTTCGAGGTCGACTGGCGGCGTCAGCACCAATTGGTCGCCCGCCTTGACGCCGTGGCGGCGACGACCTGCGGGATCGCAAGGTCAAGGTTCACATCCGGTTGGAAATACAGCTTCTGCACCGAAATGCCGTTGACGGTCTCGGCTTCGATATCCTTGATGCCGTTGACGTTGGAGCTGATCGCGTACTGGCTGTACGTGGTAAAGCGCTGCTCCATCTCGGTCGTGTCGAGGCCGGTGTACTGCCAGATCACCGAGACCACCGGGATGTTAATCTCCGGGAAGATGTCGGTCGGCATCTCGACGGCTGCGGTGATCCCAAGAAATAGGATCAGTGCCGCCACCACGTAAAAGGTGTGCGGGTACTTCAGCGCAAAGCGGACGACCCCATGAGGCTCTCTCGCTCGATATTTCGGCTAGTCGGTTGAGAGGTGCTGCCAATTGCGGCAGGCCGATCGGCGGTGCCACGGGTTACCGCAGAGCTAGCCACTCGACAGATCGAAGCGTCGGGTCTATCCGGTCGACCCTCGCATCAGTTTGCGTCAACGCGCGGATAATTAGATCCAGCGGACTTTTAAGGGCTCACCTGTCCCACGCTCGTGTACGGCGCATAGTGAAAACCGCCGCCCGAGGGGTTTATGTGTCCGACATTAATGTTCGACCCATCGTAAAAGCCACCGCCCGGATCCGGTCCCGCATCGGCGTCCCCGACCGCTGCTGCGCATCCGGCGAGCAGCACCGACAAACAGATAACAGCCAGTCCAGTTTTGATGTCTTTCATGAGTCTCTGCTCCTTAACGCCAAGGGTGGAACCTCTTCACTTGGCGCGAAACCTCTGCCCGACGCTAACGCGGCCCCATATAGCCGTTGAGCTCACGGCCGATCGTCTGTTCCTGCCGGCCGAGACCTGACGGGTTCTGCTGCAGCAAATTGCGTTGCGCCCCCGTAAGGCCGGTCGCATAGTCCTGTCGCATTTGCTCTTGAATGGGGCTGTTGGTCGGCGCCGACGTCGACAAGCTCGGGTTGACCGCGTGCAATTGCAGGTGCGGCGCCATCGCGTCCTGCTGGGCACCGGCGGATGTCATTGTCAGCGGCACCAAGATGGTTATCGTCGCGACCGCAAAAGAAATACTTTTCATTGGGAAACCTCCAGAGATCTCAGGGCCGATAGTGCCCGTTCCTGATAGGTCTATTTGGCGACGGCGCGCTCAGGTCGCGCGCCCCAGCCTACGGTCAATGCAGCCGCGCTATGGTTTCGATGAAACCGCCGGGTATGACTGGATCAGCTCGCCTACTGGCGCCAAATGGGTTGCGAGTGATGGAGCGGCACTGCGACGAATGGACGCCGCTCGTTTTGAGCACTGGTGCCGCGCTAACCGTTGTCCCTGCCCAAAGTGTCCCGGAAGCCGCTTTTTTGGCAAGCGCGGCGCCGCTCTGTCCAATAGCCTCCTGGATTGCATCGACCACTCCGCTCAATCGGCACCAATGCCAGACGCCGTTCCGCCCTCTAATCACCGCTGTATCAGTTGTTGCTGCTGGCCAGTCGGGCCAAATTATTCTCGGTAAATTTTGGTAAAAACAGCAAGGACCCGCCGCCCTACCCCGGCGCGCGCCCAAGGCGCTTTATGCGAGGCTCGGGCTCGGCAGCGGGAGGGAAAGTGCGCGGGGCGGGCGGAAGGTGCAGGCGATGGCGACGGCTCCGAGGCCGATGCCGAACGAGCCGATGTAGAGCCAGAAATAGCTGCCGGCGGAGTCATAGAGCCAGCCGCCGGCCCACGGGCCGAGCGCCATGCCGAGGGTCGAGGCCATGTTCACGGCGCCGAACATGGTTCCTATGATGCGGGCGCCAAAATATTCGCGCACGAGGATCGCGTAGAGCGGCATCACCGCGCCGTATGAGAAACCGAACATCAGGGCGAGGCCGTAGAAGCTCGCGAGGTCGCGGGTGAACACATAAAGGCTTACCGAGACGGCTTGCAGCGCGAGCCCGAAAACGAGCATATGCTTCGCCCCAATGCGATCGGCTGCGAGGCCGCCGATGACGCGGCCGCTGAGAGACGCAACACCTGCCGCGCCGAACACCGTGGCTGCCGCCATTGCCGGCACGCCGCAGTCGATCGCGTAGCTGACCATGTGGAAGATCGGTCCGGAATGTGCCGCGCAACACGCGAAGTAGGTGAATGAGATCGCGGCGAATTGCGGCGTGCGCAGCGCGCGTGCCACGGTGAAATCCCGGTCGGTAGGGTTGGCACCCGTCGCGGCGGTGGTGATCGGCGGCAGCGCCGGGGGCTTACGCACCAGAAACGCGGCGGGAATGATCAAGAACCAGGAGAGAGCGCCCAACGTCGACATCGCAATGCGCCAGCCGTAATCGTCGATCAGCCAGCGTGCGAGCGGCGATATCGTCGTCGAGCCGATCGCGAAACCGGCTGAGATGAGTGCCACGGCGAGGCTGCGATGCCGGGTGAACCAACGTGTCGCCGTCGCGGTCAGCGGCGCATAAAAGCTGCCGGCCGCAACACCAATGATCATGCCGAACAGGATCTGGAATTGACCGACCGTGCCGGCTTGGCTCGCCGCTACGAGACCGAAGCCAAGCAATGCGCCCCCCGAGAGCACGACCACTCGCGTTCCGAACCGGTCGGACAGCGCTCCCCACAGGAACGAAGCCGGGCCCATGCACAGGAAGTTGAACAGCGCCGCCGTCGAGATGCTGGTTCGCGACCAGCCCGTCGCCAGCGACATGGGCTGCAGGAAGATGCCGAGCGACATCATCGTGCCCATACCGAGGCACGTTATAACGATGCCGGCCCCCACGATGACCCAGCCATAAAAGATCTTCATCGCCAAGCGCTCACGAACCTTTCCCGGCCGAGCCGTTCGCGGGCACGTAGCGCCCGGTCGCATCGACAAAACCGCCATCGTCATACCGGTCGTGGTGCCGCACCCAATCGGTCAGGTTGTGGTTGGGACCCGTTTCATTGCGGCCGTTGGGCATCAGATCGAGGATGTTGTAGGTGCCGAGCATCAGATCGCCGCCTCGGGCATAAGAGGAATAGGTGTGGAATATGTCGCCGTCCGCGTCCTTGTAGAACACGCTGCGGCCGGACAGTTCGTCGATCCCGACTTTGCGCATTTCGTAGTTGTAATAGCCCTTACCCCGTTCGATCTCGTCGGCCTTGAACGAGACGTGAAAGTCATAGTTGAAGTCGCTACCGTATGACGACACCCATTTGAAGCGCCAGCCCATGCGCTTCCTGAAGGCTTCGATCTCGGGCAGCGGGGCTCGCGAGACGGCCACATAGGTGACGTCGTGATGTTCGAGGTGCACCAGAGCGCCTTCGATATGGTCGACTTCGAACGAACAGCCGACGCACCCCTCCTGCCACCCGGGGCCTAGCATAAAATGCTTGATAATCAATTGGCTGCGCCCGTCGAACAGGTCGGCGAGCGTCTCCTTGCCCTGCGGGCTGTCGAACATATAGGTCTTCTCGATCCTGACCCATGGAAGTTCGCGCCGCTCGGCGCTCAGTTGGTCGCGCAGCCGGGTGAGCTGCTTTTCCCTCGCCAGATGCGCCTTGCGCGCGGCCAGCCACTCGTCTCGCGTAACGATCCGATTGTGCCTCATCGTTCGATCTCCTGCTTCTATCGGTTTTCCGCCAGGTACTCGGCGAGGCGTTGCAGCGTGCTCGTCCAGCCGCGCTGGTACTCGTCGCGAGTTGCGACAGTCTCGAAGACCGCCTGGCGCAGGGTGAGCTCCGTCTTGTCGCCATGTGCGGCGAAGCTCACCGTCACCAAGGTTTGGTGGCCGGGTTTGCCTTCGGCATCCTCCCAGGCAAACGTAAAGACGAGGCGCTCGGCGAGCCACGACCTCGCGATAGACGCCCTGTTTCCAGTACTCGACGCCCGCCGGCGAGCGCATGCAGACGCGAAAGGCGCCGCCTCGCCGGACATCCATGTTGCAATAGGTTGTTACGAAGCCCTGCGGCCCCCACCAACGCGTCGCGCGATCGGGTTCCGTCCAGGCTCGGAACACAAGATGGCGCGGCGCATCGAAGATGCGCGTGATGACGAGTTCTCGCTCTCGCTCGTCCGCGTCGATGCTTGTCGTCGCTTCCATGTCCGTTCTCCTTCAACTGCGTGTAGACCTCAAGATGAACCATGTGGTTACGTAACCTTTCAGTTGAATGAAAGAAGAATCGAGCCTTCTGTCAAGAGCCTTTCGCATCCCGTCGACACACTTGTGGAGCGGCGGCCGCGCGCTCAGCTAGTACCGCATGGAGCTCTCGACCGCAGGATCAGGAGGCGCTGACGACGGCGGTGCGGCAGCTCGAACAGCCGAGCCTGGCGGGACGACTTGCGGCGCTCGCCGGCAAGCCGGTGGGGCTCATCCAACGAGCGCTGCCGGCGGCCGCCTCGACGGCTGTCGCCAGTGTCGCCAAGCGTGCTCTCGAACGCGCCCTCGACGTCGCGCTGTTCAGTCTGCGCGACCGCCGGGTAAGCGGCGGCCGCAAGCTGCATTCCGGGCTCGCCTGCACTTCGGGGGCGATCGGCGGCGCTTTTGGCCTCGCCGCGCTGACCGTAGAGTTGCCGGTATCGACCACGATCATGCTGCGCGCGATTGCCGCAATCGCACGGCAGGAAGGCGAAGACCTGGCTGACCCCCAGACCGGGCTCGCCTGCCTCGAAGTGTTCGCGTTCGGCGGCCCGCCAACCGATGAGACGGGTGCCGAGACGGATTACTTCGCGGTTCGCGCGATGCTCGCTCGCGGACTGGTCGAGGCTGCCGATTTTGCCGTGGACAAGGGTGCGATCGGCAAGGGTGCGCCGCTGTTTGTCCGTTTCATGACGCAGATCGCGTCGCGTTTTGGCATTGTCGTGTCGCAAAAGGTCGCCGCGCAAACCGTCGCGGTCGTCGGTGCGCTTGGGCGGAGCCGCCGTCAACCTGGCCTTCGCCGAGCACTTCCAGGATGTGGCGCGCGGTCATTTCACGGTGCGGCGGCTTGAGCGGGTCTACGGCGCCGATGTCGTGCGCGCCGAATACGATCGGCTCAAATCCGCGCTCGTTGCCGTCTAATTGCATAACACAAACCCGGCTGTGGCGGTTGCCGCCCGGTCACCCGTCGATTAGTGCTGATGTGGTTTCGTGGAGAAGTCCCGCAGAATGACAACGGATGCGATCGCCGCCGGGCGTCCCGAAAAGGGTGGCGAAGTCCGGGCCATCGGGCTCGTTTCAGCAGCGCATTTTGTGGCGCATTTTCACATGCTGGTGCTGCCGCCGCTGTTTCCCTTGCTGAGGCAGCATTTCGGGGTCGGCTTCGTCGAACTCGGCCTAGCTCTGACAATCGGCTCGCTGGCGTCGGTCGCCGCGCAGCTGCCGATGGGATATCTGGCCGATCATATGGGTTCGCGCTGGCTGTTGATCGCCGGCCTCTGCCTCGGCGGGTTTGCCATCGCGTCGATCGGCCTTGCCGATTCTTATGCTTGGCTGCTGGCGGCGGCCGGCCTTATCGGCGTCGCGAACGCCGTCTATCATCCGGCGGATTACGCGATCCTGTCGGCCAGGGTCGCCGGGCCCCGCATCGGTCGGGCTTTCTCGGTCCACACCTTCGCCGGAATGTTCGGCAGTGCCATCGCACCGCCGACCATGCTGGTGCTGGCCAGCACGGTCGGGATGACGCCCGCGCTGGTCGTCGCCGGCCTGGTCGGCGCAGCGGTCGCCGTACCGCTCGCCTGCGCACCGGCCTTGGAGGGAGAGATCGTTCGCACCCGGGCGACGGCAGCGCGCTCCGGCGAAGAAAAGCGCCGGACCACCCGTGTGTTGACGCCGGCCATCCTCGGCTTGACGATCTTTTTTATCCTCCTCAGCCTGTCGAGCAGCGGCATAACCAACTTCTCGGTTGTTGCGCTGATGAGCGCCTATGCCTTTCCATTCCCGGCGGCCAATCTGGCGCTGACTGCCTATCTGACGGCGAGCGCTTTCGGCGTGCTCGGCGGCGGGTTTATCGCGGATATGACGCGCCGTCATGCCGATATCGCCGCCGCCGGGTTTGCGTTGAACGCCATGATCATGCTGCTGATCGCCCTCGTCGGGTTCACACCGCCGGTGCTGATCGCGGCGATGGCACTCGCCGGGTTCTTGTCCGGCATGATTATGCCGTCCCGCGACATGCTGGTCCGGGCGGCCGCGCCGCCGGGCGCGATGGGGCGCACATTCGGGATCGTCACCACCGGGTTCAGCATCGGCGGAGCCGTCGGACCCATGCTGTTCGGCTGGATCATGGATCGCGGCGCGCCGCGTTGGGTGTTTGGCGCCAGCGTTGTATTCATGCTCCTGACTGTCGCACTGGCGTTGATCGGCGACCGTTGGTCACTCGGCCGCCGCCAGATGGTTTCGCCCGGCGAAGCCGTATCATAATTATATAAGGAACAGCGGAGGTCAGAGATGGTGACACAGCGCAACAAGACGGAAGACGACATCACGGCCGAGGTGTTAGAGCGATTCGCTGGCACTCCGGACCCGCGGCTGCGGCAGATCACGCTTGGGCTCGTCAAGCATCTGCACAGCTTTGTCAAGGAGGTCGGGTTGACCGAGGCCGAATGGTTTCAGGCAATCGAGATCCTGACCGAGGCCGGCCGGATGTGCAGTGACAAACGGCAGGAATTCATTCTCTTTTCCGACACGCTCGGGGTCTCGATGGTGGTCGACCTGCTCAACCACCGCAAACCGGACGGGGCAACAGAGTCGACGGTCTTCGGCCCGTTCCATCGGCTCGGCGCGCCGGAGCTGCCGGCGGGCGGCAACATCGCCGATCGTGACAGCAACGGTACCCCGACCCTGGTCAGCGGCCGGGTTGTCGATCTCGACGGCAAGCCGATCGCCGGCGCCGTTCTCGATGTATGGCAGGCACAGTCGAACGGTCTTTACGATTCGCAGGACGAACGCCTGGGCGGCGAACTCCATATGCGCGGCAGCTTCCACACCGACGCCGAAGGGCGGTATTTGATCCGCACCGTGGTGCCGGTCAATTACCCGATTCCCTCCGACGGTCCGGTCGGGCGGATGCTGCGCGCCACCGGGCGCCATCCATGGCGCCCGGCCCATATCCACTTTGTCGTCTCGGCCGACGGGTTTGAGCCGGTCACGACGCACATTTTCGACCGCACCGACGAATATCTCGGCAGCGACGCGGTCTTCGCCGTCAAGGATTCATTAGTCTGCGACTTCACCCGGCACGACAGCCTGCAGGGCGATGCCGGGCGGCTCGGCGTCGCGCCGCCCTACTTCACCGCCGAGTTCGACTTCCGGCTCAAACCGGCGGCGGAGCAAGGGGCGACGGTGCTGGACGCGCAACGCCGTCTCGCCGCGCTCGGTGCGAAGGCGGCAGAGTAAGCGCGAACAACCTTCGTCGGCTAAGCCGCGGCGTAACCCGCGGGCGCCGGCTCGTCCTTATCGAAATCGAACTCGACCTTGGCGCCGCAGGGATCGTGAAAGAACAGCTGCCAGATGCCGCCGCCCGGCAACCGACGGAGCTCGTAATCGATGCCCTCCTTCTTGAGGGTGTTGACGGTGCCGGGCAGGTCCTTGGCGGAGAACGCCATGTGGTCGAGGACGCCGCCGCGATCCTGCGGCAGATTGCTGCTTTGGATGACATGCAGAATTGGGGTGTCGTCGTCCGCATAGAGCCACCATCCCGGAAACTGGAAGGGCGGACGCCAGCCGACCTTGAAGCCGAACAGATCGCAATAGAAACGCCGAGTGGCCTCGAGGTCGTCGCTCAACACCGTGAAATGGTTCATCGCCGCGACAGGCATGCGAGCTCTCTTTTGCTAAGCGGTTGATCCGGGGAACGCCTTACCCGCAACCAGGGCATGGCGTCAATGGCCGGGAGCGGCGTGATCCCGAGGCTAACCAGATCAAAAGTCTATCGGATCAGCAACCGAATCGGCGGCGGCGCTGCTGGAACGAACGAATGGCCCGCAAGAAATCGATCTTGCGGAAGGCCGGCCACAATACATCGGTGAAGTAAAATTCACTGTGAGCACTCTGCCACAGCAAAAATCCGGAGAGGCGAATTTCACCGCTTGTCCGAATGATCAAGTCAGGATCCGGCAAGCCGGCAGTGTAGAGATGCCGGGCAATGGCCTCGGGTGTGATATCCTCGATCGCTTCGGCGAGGGTTCCCTGCTTTGCCGCCATGCAATGGAGCCAGGCGCGCACCGCATCGGCGATTTCCTGCCGCCCGCCATAGGCGACCGCGATGTTGAGCTCCAACCCGTCATACCCGGATGTCGCGCGCTCGGCGGCATCTATTGCAGCAAGCACCGGCGCGGGAAGCATTGCCAAACAACCGATCGCTCGCACGCGGACGCGCCGACGATGGATCGCGGGGTCGCCGGCAAGCGCCGTCAATTTGGCCTCGATCGAAGCCAAAATGCCGGAGACTTCCGCCGCCGGCCGTTGAAAGTTATCGGTCGAAAAGACCCATAACGTGACCGTTGGAATGGCGAGTTCGGCGCACCATTCGAGGACCTCGTCGAGCTTGTTGGCACCCAAATCATAAAGATCGCGCGGCTTGGTAATGCCGCGCGACCGCCCGTGCCGGCGATTGCCGTCGAGAATTATGCCGACGTGGCGCGGCGTCGGCCGCCTCGCGACATCGCGGACCAGCCGCCGAGCATAGAGGTAATAAAGAACGCGGAACATCGGCGGCAACGGAGCTTCCCCCGGAGCGCCGGATCCCGGGCAAACTCGCCCCATCCCAGTCGCCCGAGGATCAGTCCGCTAAGAATATGGCATCGTCATGACCAATAGATGAATCCAGACTGTGAGCAATTCGAAAATTTGCACTGGGCGGCACCAAGCGACCGGGCGATATGTCACGGCTACGTCCCACCGAACTCACAACGGGATCAGCCCCAATTCAGCGAATAGCCGAGGCGGTTACCGGATGCCGAGCCGCCCGACAGGCGTTTACCCGCCGTGATGACCGACTTGCGGCTGGTAGCGCAAGCTGAGCGCTCCAATACCGGCCGCGACATTGAGACCGGTGCTCCCTTCGAAGCTGACCGGTTGCAGCGAGATCGTTCGGCTGGAGCCGCCGACCAGTACATTGGCGCCGGCGCCGACACCGACCGTGGCGCTGCCGGTGGCGCCGACGTATTCGCCGGCCAGCGCGCCTGGCGCCAAGTTCGAGGTAGGGGCAAGCACTCCCCAGACGAGTACCCCGGCGGACGTATAGCCGATATCGACGCCGAATCTCTTGATGGTGCCGGCATAATGTTCGGTGCGGCCCGATCCGGAAAAGGTGCAGCGCAGCGCCCTCGACGAACCGAAGACGAAGCCCCAGCCGCTCGCCACGTTACAGGTGAGCGTGCCGATCTGCGCGGTACCTTGCGCGTGCGCCGGCGAGGCAAAGGGCAGAAGCCCGAGCGCCATCGCAAGCGAACCAACCACCAAACCGATTTTCCTGAACATCGTCTTCGATCCCCCTTTTTGCTGTGTCAGTTGGCTGAGCGTGGACTCTAACGGTCGCCAACACAACTGCAATCGATGTGTAAAATGCGCGCGGCGGTTTCGCCGGGGATCACGCGCTGCTCTGCCGCCGTGAGCGGGGTATCGTAGAAATGGCGCGGTCCGCCCTGATCTGACGGCTTGACTGGCATGTCGATAGGATATCGCCGAGCCGCCGCAGGGCGAGTACACTGGGATAGGCTCGCTCATCCGGGAGAGGATCGCAATGGCGAAGACCGACCAGCGCGCGGCGGCGCCGCGCTTCGAGGAGCTCCTGGCGCGCGCCGAGGCGCTCATCCCCGTGCTGCGCGAACGCGCGCCGCGGGCCGAGCAGCTCCGCCAGCTGCCGGACGAAACGATTGCCGACCTGCATTCGAGCGGCCTCTTCCGAATGCTGCAGCCGGCCCGGGTCGGAGGCAGCGAACTGCCTTACCGGACGCTGTGCGAGCTGAGCACGGTCATCGGCCGCGGTTGCGGCTCGACCGCCTGGGTGCTGGCCAACTTGGCCGCTCATCATTGGATGCTCGGCATGTGGCCGCGCCAGGCGCAGGATGAAATCTGGGGTGAATCGCCCGACAGCCTGATCAGCTCGGCGTTGATCTTCCCGCGCGGCCGGGCGCGGCGCGTGCCGGGCGGTTATCGGCTGAGCGGGAGATGGCCGTTTTCGAGCGGCATCGATCCCTCGACCTGGAACATGTTCGGCGCCGTCGTCAGCGATGAGGAGACCGGACAGAGCGAGCCCCGGATGTTCCTGGTCCCGGTCAGCGATTATGCGATCATCGACACCTGGCAGGTGATCGGCCTCGCCGGTACCGGCAGCAAGGACGTCGAGGTCGCCGATGTGTTTGTTCCGGGCTACCGGACCCTCGCCGCCGAACAGATCAGGGGCGGACCCACTCCGGGCAGCGAGGTGAACCCGGGGACGCTCTATCAGCTTCCGGCGATCAGCCTCTTTGCCTTCGCCATCGCCGGGGTCTCGCTCGGCATCGCGCGCGGCGCGGTCCAGCATTTCACCGAGACGACGCGCAACCGGCTCAGCGCCTATACCGGCAGGAACCTCGCCGATGTCACGACATTGCAGGTCCATCTCGCGGAGGCGGCGGCGCTCGCCGACGCGGCCGAGGCGATCATGCTGCGCGATTGTGACGAGGCGACCCGGATCACCGCAATCCGGGATCGTGCCGAGCATCGAGCAAAAAGCCAGCTATCGGCGCGACGGCGCGTTCGCGGCGACCCTCTGCACCCGTGCAGTCGACCTGCTGTTCGCGGCCACCGGCGGCGGCGCGATCTACGAGAGAAACCCGATCCAGCGCGCGTTCCGCGACGTCCATGCGGCCAATGCACATTATGTGCTGAATTGGGACGTGAACGGCGCGATGTACGGCCGGGTGGCGCTCGGGTTGCCGCCCGAGGCGCCGCTATAATGGCCATCCGAGGGGCGACCGTGCCTGACGAAATCACCAATAATGAAGTCCTTGGCAGCCACGCCGCGCCGGTGCAAAGCACAGCTGGCGAAAACTTCGATTTGCGGGATCTGCGCAATGCGCTCGGCACCTTTGCGACCGGAGTGACGATCATCACGGCGCGCAGCCGCGACGGCGGGCTTTATGGGCTCACCGCCAACTCCTTCACCTCGGTGTCGCTGACCCCGCCGCTCGTGCTGTGGAGCGCGTCGCTCTACGCCCAGAGTTTGCCGGCCTTCCAGGAAGGCACGCATTTCGTGGTCAACATTCTTGCCCACGACCAGATCGAGCTATCGAATAAGTTCGCCCGCTCGCACGAGAACAAGTTCGCCGAGATCGACCATATCATCCCCGAATGCGGCGCCCCGGTTCTGATCGGCGCTGCGGCGCATTTCGAATGCCGCAACGAATACCGCCACTACGGCGGCGATCACATCATCTTTATCGGCCATGTCGAGCGCTACGCCTATACCCACAAACCGACACTGCTGTTCTGCCGCGGCAAATACATGCGCGGCGAGCCGCTGATCCCGGCCTGACGCTTCATCGATCGCGCGATCAAGATCCACAAATCTACCGCCGGCAGCACTCTGCTTGGTTGCCTCGCGGCCCGATATCTTCTGTTACATATTATTACCATTTGCATAAATCTGTAACAGACATAAAGACGGCATAAACACGAATACGTCAGAAAGTCGTCAGAAAGACGTTGACTTCTTGTGGTTAACCGCTACTTTCCGCGCGCCGGACGCTATCTCGACCGGCGCTCTGAAAAACATTACGCGAGATGGGAGGAGGAAATGCTTCAAGCGCACCGTGTCTTGCGCGCCTTGCTCAACAAATACTTAGTACCCTCAGTATTGGCGGCGGCGCCCGTGCTGGTGGCCGGCAGCGTGTGGGCCGACGATAGCGGGAAAAAAATCGAGCCAGCCGTCCATCTGCTCTCCAGCGTTCCGATCCCGGTCAGTCCCTCCAACCCCGGGACTGGCACGTTCTCATTTGATATCAGTTTCGTCGACCAGTCGGACGGAACCTACTACCTCGCCGATCGTAACAATTTTGCCGTCGACGAGGTAGTAGGTTCCGTCCGACTGGTCGACGAAACTGATATCAAATGAGAACGTGCCAGTCCGGGGTTGGAGGGACTGACCGGGATCGGAACACTGGAGAGCAGATGGACGGCTGGCTCCAAGAAGTTTTTCCCACTGCTATCGTCGGCCCACACGCTCGGCCGTCTGAGGGTACTAAGTATTTGTTGAGCAAGGCGCGCAAGACACGCGGTGCGCTTGAAAGCATTTCCTCCTCCCATCTCGCGTAATGTTTTTCAGAGCGCCGGTCGATAGCGTCCGGCGCGCGGAAAGTAGCGGTTAACCACAAGAAGTCAACGTCTTTCTGACGACTTTCTGACGTATTCGTGTTTATGCCGTCTTTATGTCTGTTACAGATTTATGCAAATGGTAATAATATGTAACAGAAGATATCGGGCACGAGACAAGCAGAGTGCTGCCGGCGGTAGATTTGTGGATCTTGATCGCGCGATCGAATAAAGCGTCAGGCCGGATCAGCGGCTCGCCGCGCATGTATTTGCCGCGGCAGAACGGCATGTCGCCGCGTAGCGCTCGACATGGCCGATAAAGATGATGTGATCGCCGCCGTAGTGGCGGTACTCGTTGCGGCATTCGAAATGCGCCGCAGCGCCGATCAGAACCGGGGCACCGCATTCGGGGATGATATGGTCGATCTCCGGCGAATTTGTTCTCGTGCGAGCGGGCGAACTTATTTGATAGCTCGATCTGGTCGTGGGCAAGAATGTTGACCACGAAATGCGTGCCTTCCTGGAAGACCACAAACTCTGGGCGTAGAGCGACGCGCTCCACAGCACGAGCGGCGGGGTCAGCGACACCGAGGTGAAGGAGTTGGCGGTGAGCCCATAAAGATCCACGTGGCCGCAGGGCTGCGCGCCGTGATGATCGTCACTCCGCACAAAGGTGCCAAGTCACAGATCCCCGCAAATCGAAGTTTTCGCCAGCTGTGCTTTGCACCGGCGCGGCGTGGCTGCCAAGGACTTCATTATTGGTGATTTCGTCAGGCACGGTCGCCCCTCGGATGGCCATTATAGCGGCGCCTCGGGCGGCGACCCGACACGCCACCCCGCCGTGCATCGCGCCCCAGGTCGCATCCCCATTCGGCGTGGTGGCGCGTCAGCGGCATGGACGTCGCGGAACGCGCGCTGGATCGGGTTTCTCTCATAGATTGCGCCGCCGCCGGTGGCCGCGAACGGCGCGGTTCCAGCAGGGTCGCCGCGAACGCGCCGTCGCGCCGATAGCTGGCTTTTTGCTCGATGCTCGGCGCGAATCCCGGATTGGGTGATAGGGGTCGCCTCGTCACAATCGCGCAGCATGATCGCCTCGGCCGCGTCGCAAGCGCCGCCGCCTCCGCGAGATGTACCTGCAATGTCGTGACATCGGCGAAGAAATTCCTGCCGGTATAGGCGCTGAGCCGGTTGCGCGCTGGGTTTCATGTAGGACCGCGGCGCGGCGGTCATGCCGAGCGAGACCCGGCCGTGGCAAAGGCGAAAAAGGCTGATCGCCGGAAGCTGATAAAGCGTCCGCGTTTAGCCTCGCTGCCTGGAGTGGGTCCGCCCCTGATCTGTTCGGCGGCGAGGTGCCGGTAGCCCGGAACAAACACATCGGCGACCTCGACATCCTTGCTGCCGGTACCGGCGAGGCCGATGACCTGCCAGGTGTCGATGATTGCATAGTCGCTCACCGGTACCAGGAACATCCGGGGCTCGCTCTGTCGGTCTCCTCGTCGCTGACCACGGCGCGACGTGTTCAAGTCGAGGGATCGATCCCGCTCGAAAACGACCACCTCCCGCTCCGCGGAGTAACCGCCCGGCACGCGCCGCGCGGCCCGGCGCGGAAGATCAACGCCGAACTGATCAGGCTGTCGGGCAATTCGCCCCCAGATTTCATCCTGCGCCTGGCGCGGCCACATGCCGAGCAGTCGTGAGCGGCCAAATTGGCCAGCACCCAGGCGGTCGACCCGCAACCGCGGCCGATGACCAGCCGCTCAGCTCACAAAGCGACCGGTAGGGCAGTTGCGCTGCCTCCGACCCGGGCCGGCTCGGCATTTCGGAAGAGGCCACTCGAATGCAGGTCGGCTGTGGTTTCGTCGGGCATCCACCGGAGCTGCTCCGCCCGCGGCGCGTTCCGCGGCACGGGGATGAGCCCCTCCGCGCGCGTGAGGAGCTCCTCGAAGCGCGGCGCCGCCGCGCGCTGGTCGGTCTTCGCCTCGGCCATTGCGATCCTCTCCCGGATGGCGAGCCTATGCCAGTGTACTCGCCCTGCGGCGGCTCGGCGATATCCTATCCACATGCCAGTCAAGCCGTCAGATCAGGGCGGGCCGCGCCATTTCTACGATACCCCGCTCACGGCGGCAGAGCAGCGCGTGATCCCCAGCGAAACCGCCGCGCGCGGTTTACACATCAATTTGCAGTTGTGTTCCAACCGTAAAGTCCACGTTCAGCCGACTGAAACAGCAAAAGGGGGATCGAAGACAATATTCAGGAAAATCGGTTTTAGTAGTCATTAGCTTGCGATGGCGCTCGGGCTTCTGCCTTTTGCCCCTCGCCGGCGCACGCGCAAGGTACCGCGCAGATCGGCACGCCTGCCTAACGTGGCCGCGGCTGGGGCTTCGTCTTTGGTTCGTCGAGGGCGCTGCGCTGCACCTTTTCCGGATCGGGCCGCACCAAACGTATGGGTCGTGTCAAATTGCGCGTCGATATCGGCCCTGCGTCCACCAGAGTTTGGGGAGTGCTTGCGCCTACCTCGAACTTGGCGCCCGGCGCGCTCGGCCGGCGAATATGTCGGCGCGACCGGCAGCGCCACGGCAGGTGTCGGCGCCGGCGCGATGTACTGGTCGGCGGCTCGACCCGAACAATTTCGCGTACAGCGTCAGCTTCGAAGGGAGCACCGGTCTCAATGTCGCCGCCGGCATTGGAGCGCTCGCTTCCGCGCTACCAGCCGCAAGTCGGTCATCACGGCGGGTAGCGTCGGGCGCTTGGCATCCGGTAACCGCCTCGGCTATTCGCTGAATTGGGGCTGATCCCGTTGTGAGTTCGGTGGGACGTAGCCGTCACATATCGCCCGGTCGCTTGGTGCCACCCAGTGCAAATTTTCGAATTGCTCACAGTCTCAATTCATCTATTGGTCATGACGATGCCATATTCTTAGCGGACTGATCCTCGGGCAGTGGGATGGGCGAGTTTGCCCGGGATCCGCGGCTTTCCGGGACTTCCGTTGCCGCCGATGTTCCGCGTTCTTTATTACTTCTATGCTCGGCGGCTGGTCCGCGAGATGTCGCGAGGCGGCCGACGCCGCGCCACGTCGGCATAATTCTCGACGGCAAGGCTCGGGCGGTCGCGCGGCATTACCAAGCCGCGCGATCTTTATGATTTGGGTGCCAACAAGCTCGACGAGGTTCTCGAATA
>CAVOTD010000032.1:0-55675 GCA_963698995.1 uncultured Alphaproteobacteria bacterium
GGGGCCTCGTGCGTCTGCGACAGCTCGAGCTCGGCCGCTTCGATTCAGAAGAGGTCACCGGCAGCGTTACGAGATCGGCGCCTTCCGCGGTTAGTGCGATGCTGCGCGTGCTGCGATGGAAGAGGCGCACGCCGAGCCGTTCCTCCATCCCCGCCGCCGCCTTGCCGATCGCCGACGACGACACGCCAAGTTGCCGTCCCGCAACCGTGAAGCTTCGGGCTTCCGCCGCCTGAACAAAGGCATTCAGCAATGCCCTCGACTGTCCATCCGCAAATCTCCATTTCGGACAGATCAAGTCCGATATGTTTGGAATCATCGCCCATTTTTCGAACAGCTGGGAGCCGTATCTTATCGAGCAACCAGAAGGAGGATCCAGATCGATGCAATGCAGCTCGCAAAGACGGCCAACGCGAAAGCGGTCGAGGAGTTGGACGTGCTGGTGGTCGGCGCCGGGTTCGCCGGCCTCTACCAGCTCGATCGCCTGCGCAGGCTCGGTTACAGCGTAAAGGTACTCGAGGCCGGGTCCGACATCGGCGGCATCTGGTACTGGAACTGCTATCCTGGCGCCCGGGTCGATTCGTACGAGCCGCTGTATCAGTTCTCCAGCGAGGAGCTCTGGCGGGATTGGAACTTCAGCGAGCTCTATCCTTCGTGGGAGGAGCTTCGCGCTTATTTCCGCCACGTCGACGAGAAGCTCGGTCTCAGCCGTGACATCCGGTTCAACATTCGCGTCACTGGTGCAGAATTCGACACGGATCGCGACCAGTGGGTCGTGCAGGCCAGCGACGGCAGCGTGACGCGGGCGAAGTTCTTCGTGCTCTGCACGGGGCTCTCCGCGATACCCTATATTCCGTCGATCGCGGGGTTGAAGGACTTCCGTGGCATCTGCCACCATACCGGCCTGTGGCCGCAGGAAGGCGTCGACTTCAAGGGCAAGCGCGTCGGCGTCATCGGCACCGGGGCGAGCGGGGTGCAGGTTATCCAGGAGGTTTACCAGGACGCCGCCGAGCTCACGGTGTTCCAGCGCACGCCGAACCTGGCGCTGCCAATGCGGCAGCGGAAGCTCGACGACGAGACCAACCGGCGGATGAAGGAGACTTTTCCCGAGCGCTTCCTCAAGCGCGCCGAGACCTTCGGCGGGTTCGACTATGATTTCATTCCGCAGAACGCGCTCGATGTTTCCGATCAGGAACGATTGGCGACGTACGAGGATCTGTGGAACCGGGGCGGCTTCTTCCCTTGGATCGGCACGTACCAGGACGTACTGAGCAACGAGGAGGCCAACGATACCGCCTATGCGTTCTGGCGCGACAAGGTGCGCGCCCGGATCAAGGATCCCGCCGTCGTGGAGAAGCTTGCACCAATGAAGCCATTGCATCCTTTCGGCGTTAAGCGGCCGTCCCTGGAGCAGCACTACTACGAGGCGTACAATCAGCCGAACGTCCATATTGTCGACTTGCTCCAATCCCCAATCGAACGAGTGACGCCGACGGGTGTCAAGACGAAGGACAGGGAAGTGGAGCTCGACATTCTCGTACTGGCGACGGGGTTCGATTTCCTCACGGGCGGCCTGACCAGCATCGACATTCGCGGCACGAACGGCGAGACGCTGCGTGAGAAATGGTCCAGCGGCTCGCGCGCGCATCTGGGCATGGCGAGCGCGCACTTCCCGATCTGCTCTATATCTACGGCCCGCAAAGCCCGTCGGCGTTCAGCAACGGGCCGACCTGCGCCGAGCTGCAGGGCGACTTCGTCGTTAAGTGCATCGAGCACATGCGGCGTAACAACCTCCGCCGGATCGAGGCGACACAGGAAGCGGAGGAAGCCTGGCGCGACCATGTCGCCGAACTGGTCGCTGCGACTTTGTTCCCGCGCGCGCAGTCCTGGTACATGGGCGCCAACATCCCAGGCAAGAAGCGCGAGATGCTGGTCTACCCCGGCGGGCTGCCGATGTACTTGCAGAAGTGCAAGGAATCCGCCGCCGCCGGTTACGCCGGTTTCGTCCTGAGCTGAGGCTGAAATTTCCGTCCGGCGGTTAAGCCGATCGACCGGACCCAAAAGGCCGAACTCGGGCTATGGGCTTGTTGCTGCCGTTGCCACGAGCGCGGCCGCCATACGATGAAGGAGTGGATCCATGAGCAACCCCGTTGTCTTGATTACCGGCGCGCTGACTGGGATTGGGCGTGCAGCGGCCTTTGCTTTTGCGCGGGAAGGCAACCGCGTCGTCGTTTCCGGCCGTCATGAGGACGTCGGCCAGGCCTTGGCTGCTGAGCTGCGCGGGCTCGGTGGCGAAGCGGAATTTATCCGTGCCGATGTGCGCCGCGAAGATGATGTGCGCAGCCTGATCGATCAGATCGTCGCGCGCTTCGGTCGTCTGGATGCGGCGGTCAACAGCGCCGGCACCGAAGGCAAGCCCGGCCCGGTGACGGAGCAGACCGCCGACAGCTACGCCGCGACGTTCGATACCAATGTGCTCGGCACGCTCCTCAGCATGAAGCACGAGCTGCGGGTGATGCTGGCTCAGCGCGGCGGCAGCATCGTCAATGTTTCGTCCACCTACGGTCACGCCGGCACCCCGAACGCCTCCGTCTATGCCGCCAGCAAGCACGCGGTCGAGGGGCTCACCACCTCCGCCGCGCTCGAGGTCGCGGGTTCGGGCGTTCGCGTCAACGCCGTGGCACCGGGGCCAACCGAAACCGGGATGCTCGATCGCTTTACCGGCAGCGCCGAAAGAAAGGCCGGCCTCGTCTCGACCGTGCCGCTCGGCCGCGTCGGAGAGCCCGACGAGATCGCCAACGCCATCCTGTTTCTTTGCTCCGACCAGGCGTCCTTCGTCAGCGGCCATGTGCTTTCGGTCGATGGCGGGAAGTCGGCAGCGTCAGTCCGCAAATCCGAAATTCAAAACAGAGGTGAAGCCATGGAAGAGAACGTCGTAACTTCATCGAAGCCGATCAAAATTCCCGGGCCGGATCATCCGATCACAATTGAACGCAATCCCGCCCGGATCGTGGTCTCGGTCGCGGGGCGGATCGTCGCCGACACGCGAGAAGCGTTGACGTTGCGCGAAGCGGCCTATCCCGCGGTCCAGTACATCCCACGCAAGGATGTCGACATGGCCCTCCTCGAGCGAACGGATCACGCCACCTACTGCCCCTACAAGGGGGATTGCGCCTACTTCAGCATCCCCCTCGGCGGCAACCGTTCCACCAATGCTGTGTGGAGCTACGAGGCCCCATACGCTCCCGTCGCGCAGATCAAGGATTATCTCACCTTTTACCTCGACCGTGTCGACGCGATCGAAGAACGACCAGAGGCCTGATCGCCCTTCCCTAAGCTTTCCGGGCCTCGCTGATAACCCGCAAGGCCCGGGCCTAGCCCGCTAGCCCGGATATTTCATCGAGCGGCGGGAATGGCGGCCAGAGTAGTCAATTCGGGCCGTGCAGAGAGGTTTGCTGGTGGTCAGGCGCGGCAATTTTACGAGGCTGCCTCCTATGCGGGTCGAGGGTTTGGCTTGACGCGGAACGGTTGTGGTTGAGGGCATGGCCGCACACGAGCCGGCCGATCGAATTGATTGCCGGCCGGTAGCGGCGGCTATCCCGCGGTGAGGCGTTGCGCGACCGCCATAAACAGATCCTTGTCGGGACAGCCGCTCGACAGACAGAAGCGGATGCGCCGGGTGTTGCGCCAGATCACCGCACCGATCTTCAACAGCTTGAGGCGGATCGTGCCGACCTGGGCGCGGGCCAGCTCGGTGGCGGTCAAGCCCAGCCGCCGGATGGCGGTCAGCGACGTATCGGCGAAGCCGGCGAGCAGCAGTCGGAACTCGTTCGGCCACCAGTTGTGGCATGAGGTCCGATCGGCGAACAGTTCGAACTGCTCTTTGATGCGGTTCTCCATGTCGCCGCGCGCGCAATAGAGATCCTTGTAGAGCGCGTCAGGCTCGCCGCTGAGGTTGGTGACGACAAAGCGCGGATTGGTGCCGAGGCGGTCATGCTCGACGCGGGTGATGATCCGCCGTTCGACTGTCCAGGTCTTGGCGGCATAGGCGAACTCGCCAAAGCGCCGCTGCTTGTCGCCGGTTTCGGCGAAACCCGCCTTGGCGTCGGCCAGCCACGGCGCGGCCAGCGCGAGCAGCCGCGGGTTTTTGGCCAGACCCAGGATGTAGCCGACCCGATGCCGCTCGCACCAGGCCAGCAGGCGCGGCCGGCAGAAGCCGCTATCGGCCCGCAGCACGACGCGCACACCGGGCCACGCTTGGCGCAGGCGCTTGACCAGCAGCCCCAGGATCGCCCGGCTGTGCTTGGCGGCATCGATTTTGGACGGCCGCAGATAGGCCACCAGCAGCAGCTGCTCGCCGCAGAACACGTAGAGCGGCAAGAAGCAGTGGTGGTCGTAAAACCCGTGGAAAAAGCGCCCTTCCTGGTGACCATGCACCGGTACGTCGGTGGCATCGAAATCGAGGACGATCTCCTCCGGCGGCGCGGCAAAGGAGGCGATGAACTGTTCGATCAGCACGCGGTGGAGGGCCACCGCGGTGGCGCGATCCGCCCAGTGCTCGAATCGGCACAGGGTTGGCGCGCTCGCCAACGGCGCGACGCGATCGACCGCCGTCTGCAGCGCCAGATCCTGCCGCAGTTCGCCATGGTCGTTGAGATCTTCATAGCCGAGCGCCAAGCCGTATAAACGCTGCCGCAACTGCGCCACGGCGCTGTGGCGGCAGCGCCCCGGATCGCGCGGATCGCGTAGCACCTGCGCCGCCGCTGCGCTCAACCCGAGCCGGCGATCAGCGGCCCGCAACGACAAAACCCCGCCGTTGCTGCTCACCGCACCGCCCGCAAAATCAACCTCGACCGCGCGCTCGGGACCAGGCTGGAAAGCCAAAACTCCCCTGGGTACAATCCGTCACCGCCAAGATCCCCCGCTGGATTTTGTCTCAGCAGCGAAATCAAGCATGATCCGCAGCTTGGCGGTACCCTTTTGTCCGGGATCCTAGGAAATATCCGGGCTAGTACGGTGCTGAAAAACTTGCGTGTCATTCCGGGACGGCCTGTCAGGGCCGGGCCCGGAACCCATGAACACAGGCCAAGCGATTGATTTCTCTGGTCCATGTGCCTGGTTTCCGGGCTCGCGGGCGGAGCCCGCGCCCCGGAATGCAAAGTTCCTGCATTTTTCCGCAGCCTGCTAGTGTTCAGACCCATTCACAGGAGACGCAGTATTGAATTATTCGAATGCGTCTGAGCACGCTCAAAGAACGGCTTCGATATCGGTCTTCACGAAATCATCGCCGACATAGAGGAGCCGGCAGGCATGCTCCTTCGCCACTTCATAGGCGAAGCAATCGCCAAAATTTAGGGCCGCCGGGTGCAGGCCTCCTCCCCACCGTTGATAAGCCTCGGCGATCCGTCGCGCGGAGGCCGCGTCGACCGCCGCACGACATCAATCCGAGCCGGTCGATGATGCGCCCTACCTCCCTGTCAATATTACGGCGGGCCGATACGATCAGCGCTCGGCAACCGTGCCTGCCGAAATGAGGATTTCGTCCTCGGCTGCCAGAGCGGCCTTGCAGGCGTCACCCTCTGGTTGCTTGAGTGCCGGACATCGCCATCAATGCCGAGGTGTCGACGGCGATGATTTCGGCAGGCCGTCATCGCCATAAAGGAAATCCTGGCTTCGGGCAGCGCTTGGCCCGGGGCTCGGTTTGGCGGAAGCTTGTATGTCTTCGATCAGTGCCCTGCGAGATTTGCTGTCCAGCGGCTGTTTGACTGGGACCAGTCGCACTGCGGCGTGCCCATGACGGGTTGAGGACGATCTCGTCGCCCTGCTCAGCCCGGCGAACCACGGCTCGGTCAGCTGTGCCTTCGCATCGGTGACGGATATCTGCATGCCTTTCCCGCAGAAATGATCCAGCCTGCGCCAGAAATTGTAGACTACCAAATGGTCTAAGTCAAGTGGTCCGGGATCCGGGTGCAGCTGGGGGATGGACCCCGGCCCGCGTCTCCTCGGCCTCGAACGTCGCCGATGGGCGACTTACCTGCAACGGGAAAGGGAGCGACTATGGCCTATGAAGGCATGATTGCCGGAGACGATCTGCGATCAACGGCGACAAGAGCGAGCCGATCTCGGCCTATGTCGCGCGGCCGTTCGGCGCCGGCCCCTTCCCGGGCGTCGTGCTGCTCCATCATCGCCCGGCTGGGACGAATGGTATCGTGAGGCGACCCGCAAGTTCGCCCATCACGGCTATGCTGCGATCAGCCACAACCTCTATCACCGCGCCGGCGACGGCGAAGCCGACGATGTCGCGGCCAAGGTGCGCGCCGACGGCGGCGTTCCCGACGCACAGGTCATCGGCGACACCGAGGGTGCCGTCGCACTGGCTGCGCGCCCAGCCCTGGATCAACGGCAAGGTCGGCGTCATCGGCACCTGCTCCGGCGGGCGGCAGACCTTCCTCTTTGCCTGCCACGCCACGAGCATCGACGCCGCGTGTCGACTTTGGGGCGGCCGCGTGGTGATGAGCAAGGAGGAGCTGACGCCGAAGCAGCCGGTCGCGCCGATCGAGTTCACCGAAGAACCTGTCCTGCCCGCTGCTCGGCCTCTTCGGCAACGAGGATCGCGCACCGACCCCGGAGCAGGTCGACCAGCACGAGGCCGAGCTGAAGAAGCACGGCAAGACCTACGAGTTCCACCGCTACGACGGCGCCGGCCACGGCTTCTTCTACTACGACCGGCCGATCTACCGCATCGAGCAGGCGCTGGACGGCTGGCAAAAGGTGTTCGTCGTTCTTGGTGAAGCACCTGGCCAAATAACGCGGGCCAAGCGACTGGCATGTGCACCTCGATCGTCGAGGTCGTCGGCGCCGACGGCGCCGGCAAGGGCGGTGACGGGTGGTTCGATCTGACCCATTCGGTGGTGTCCTACGACCACCCGCACCACGCTCTGCTCGAAGATGCGATCAACATCGATTTCGTGAACCCCGCGCTCGGACCGGGCGCGCGGGTCGCGGTCGAGATCTGACGCTGGAGTCGGCCAAGAGCTGTGCGGCGCGCTGGCCCGGGCAATAGCAGGCGGCGAGATCGAGGAAAGCGCGCGCTTGCGACCTCGCCGCTGACCTCCGGCGTTGGAGGAAGACATGCCGTTCATCGCGTCGAATGGCCTCACCGAGGCGGGCACCAGCAAGACCATCACGGCCGGAGGCATGAATGTGCACTACCACGATGTGGGCGAGGGCGAGCCGGTGCTGTTCCTCCACTCCTACGGTCCCGGCACCACCGCGTGGATCACGTTTCACAAGACGGTCGGCGCGCTGTCGCAGCACTTCCGCTGCATCCTGATGGACCTGCCGAACTTCAGCAAGACGGGCCCGATCGTCTACCGCGAGGGGGTGCACGCCGTCCAGGCGCGGACCGCGGTCGCCTTGCTCGACGCGCTCGGCATCGCAGCGGGCATACTGGGTCGGCAACTCGCAGGGCGGGCAGTCGGCGATGGTGGCGGCCATCACCTACCCCGAGCGGGTCCAGGAAGTTCGTGATGGGCGGCTCGCACATCGGCACCGGCGGCGATCGCTACCTCTTGGCCAATCGCCCCTCGGAGGGCAGCCGGGCCACCCGCCAGGCCCTCGACGACC
The DNA here is from genome assembly GCA_963698995.1 of uncultured Alphaproteobacteria bacterium. Classification (GTDB taxonomy): domain Bacteria; phylum Pseudomonadota; class Alphaproteobacteria; order ATCC43930; family CGMCC-115725; genus AP-15. The sequence continues at coordinate 7,624 of CAVOTD010000032.1, forward strand.
CGAGCCGCGAGAACATCCGGCATTACCTGCGCGTGCACATCGACGACGAGAGCCTGGTGACCGACGAGCTGGTGGACTACATCCACCGGGCGCACACCTGGTCACAAGAGTTCATCGAGGCGCGCCGGCAATCGGTGAGCCTGCCGCACGACTACACACCAGACCTCGCCGGCATCCAGGCGCCCGTCCTCTTGATCCACGGGCGGTACGACCGGATGGTGCCGTTCGAGGTCTCGATCGCGATCCTCAACCACATTGCCAACTCGCGCCTCGTGCTGCTCAACAATTGCGGCCACTGGCCGCCCTTCGAGAAGCCGGCCGAGTGGACCGCGCAGGTCCTCGCGTTCCTGCGGGGCTACTGAGCGGGACGGCTTGAGAACGGTATTTGAGTAGCTTCGACCCGTAGGGCGGATAAGCGCAGCGCAATCCGCCGATGCCGGCGGAGATTTCGGCGGGTTACGCTTCGCTCACCCGCCCTACGAGCTGCAATTCCAATATGTCGACGTAAACAAGCTGAACTCCGCGGGCACGGTTCAAATCGGTCAGCGCTTCGAGACACTTGCGGGCCGGGTCCAGGCCGCTTGGTGAAACATACCCCATGGGTAGAATGACGGCGGCCGAGAGTGCGGTGCAGATCGCGCTGGTGCAGGTGAGGCGGCATGACGGATCGCGACCGTCAAGGCGTCCCCGTTTGGACCCGAGGCCCGCGGCTAACGCTGGACCCGGAAAATCGTCTCTGGATGGGCGCGGTTGAGCCGGATGTGACCTTTCGCCGTCTGGCTCAAATCCTCGGGATCCGTCCCGTAGTGCACGATGCCGTAATGCTCGTCGTCTCCGCGCGGATTGGTGGTGGTCCACCGGACAATCGCGGTGTCGTCGTGAGCCATTTCGAGCTCTGGCGCTTTGGTGATCTCAACGTGCTCAGCCCTCTTCTGCGGAGGAGGAATCTGAGCGACGATTGGGTTGGAGAAGAGCAGGATGCCGGCCACGGCGGTGACCGCCAGTTTCAGGAGCAGTCTATTCATGGAACAGATCCCCAATTGCTGTTCCCTCTTGGGAAGCCGACCGGAGGAGTATGGGGGCCGCGCGGCCCCCATGCATGTCCCGGTCCTATGGGATCGGCATCGAGGGCAGCGGCGGAACATTGCAGATATCCGCAGCGCACGGGAATTGAGCAAGACTCCAAGTAGGGGTGAGGGTCTCATTACCTTGGGTCGACGCCGTAACACCGGGCGCGGTGATCATGCACTGACCGGTAAAGGTATCGATGTTCTTGTAGGTACGACGGTGGGTTGGCCGGGTCGAAACCGTCCGTCAGCGCTTGCAGGAACGCTACGATCTGGTTCTCCTCCTGGTCCGTTAAGCCGAGGTTACCCGTCGTCATGTCGAGGTTTTGCAGAACCTCCTTCATCGGCCAGCAGTTCACCCTTTCCGTGGTTCCCGACGGGCAGTGTCCCGACGTGACGTTGAACTCAAAATTACCCACGTCGCGCGTGTTGTAGAAATGGACGACTTGCTTCAGGCTCTTGAGGTAGCCATTGTGAAAGAACTCCTTCTGGAAATACGGTATCGGCTTCCCGCTCGCGTCGACTTGGCCGGCCTCGGTTGTTGGGCACTGCGGCGGTGTCATCGCCACATCGCGCATCGTAACCACCTGGAATTGCCCGTCGGTCGTCGGCGCAAATTGTAGCCAATTGGAGGCGTTCGGATTGGGGGCTGATTGGGGGCCGCTTCTCAGGAAATTGCCGAATCCCAAATCTCTGTAGCGGAACCCATCGGGATTGGGCGTAAACCCGAAACGGTCCGGCGTGCTCTCGTAAAACAAAGGAAGCCTGGGATTGAGCGGCAGGCCTTCGTTGGCATAGCCCAAGCAGGTGAATATGGCCTGCCCGCCGGCGGTGTTGCCGGTGTCGGTCTGGCCCGGTGTCAGGAGGGTGGATCTGCCGTCAACGTGGCATGAATTGCAGTTGCCTTTGCCGTTGAACAGCTGGAGACCGGCCATCTCGTCCGCCGTCAGCGTGTAGTTGCCCTGCAGGAAGGCGTCGTATTTGGACGTGAAAGGGCTGACATCCGTGGTGTGTTCGAGAAATGAAATGGACTGCCCCCAGTGATCATAAATATTGTTTGCCTTGGTGCGGTCTACTGCACTTAGCGCGATTGGCATGCCGGTCGGGAAATTCCCTCCGGGGGTGGAGCAGATCTCGGCAGTGTCGGCCGGCCAACGGATGTCGAAGTCAGCGCCCCAAACCAGCTCAAAGAGCGGTCGGTACGACGCCTCGGTCAGCCGAAACGCGATGCAAGCCGTGTCGGCGAAGCCCATTTCCGCGGTGTCGACCGGAGGATGCTGTGCCTGCTCGGCGTCGGGACTCTGCAGCTTGTATCCGGTCGCACGCGCATCCCAGAATTCTCCGCCGAAGAACAGACCCTGTGACTGATTGTATTGCAGCTCAGGGAAGTAGGGTGCATACGTGTATCGCTGCGCTGTTCGCTTGGCGGCTCGATAGCGAAACGTTCCGGGATACGCGACCATCGTCAAATTGACGGACGGGATCGGCCCATTAAAGCCGGCATACGGCATGTGGCACGAAGAACAAGCCTGGTTCCTGAAGGGGGACATGTTCTCGTCGTAATTCAGCAGACCTCCTAGTATTCGCACTGCATCATATCCGGTGCCCTGAAGTGTTGGCGGGTTACCGTTGCCCTGGGTATTGCTGAGAACCGGCGGAGTCAATGCTTGCCACTCCGCGAAATAGCGATCGAAGATGGTCTGAACTTCGCGCCGAACCCTTAAGCAGCTCCGGCTGCAAATCGGGCGGGAGAATGCTAGGCGGGATGGAGCCAGGCAGCGCCGGATACGGGTTGTACGCCGGGAAGGGCTGGTCCACCTGCGCTCGCGCCTCGGTCAACCCGGCGAGAGGGACGCTCAGGATCCCCAGCACCGTTGCGCAAGCTGCTTTTACGAGTGTGCTTGTGTCTCGACGCATCGGTGTTCCCTCCTCGGCTCGGACCTAGCGATCGTGGCTGATTTCAGGCACCCATTGCCACGACCTCAATTTCGAGAGATTTCAGTTAAATTTTTGCATTAGCCTCCGATACCGCACCAGATCGCCAGCTTGTTCGCGTAACGTCTCGCTCTTGGGGAGACGGCTACAGATTTTGGTTAATTTAATAGCGAGGTACGGATCGGTCCTGCACAAGTCCTTTTTTGTAAAGTTTTGTAATACTTTCGTAAAGGGATATGGAAGATCAACAGCAACATGAATATAGGTGGTTAACAGATCGCCGGCCGTCGCCGACAAAAGCAACTGCGCGGACGCCGATGCGAGTACGCTGGCTGACCAGGTTCTCGCGCTCCCGGTTCGGTCGCTTGGCGTCTTCCTCTGCCAGCGTTGGAATCATCGCCATGCTGCAGTGACGCGGCTCGCCGCGCAGCCAACCGAGGAAACACGCTTAACAGCTCGGTATCGAGCCGATACTCTGATGAAACTCGACCTAGGAACCCTGCACTTGCACGGGTCTGCCCGGCTGCGTCGCCGAGCCCGATGCGATGACCAGGTAGCGGCGGGGCGTGTTCTCCTCGCCCTGGACGATCTGGCGGATCGGGCCGACAGCGTTGACGATCGCCGAGCCGGCCGGATTTGTCATGAAGCCTTGCAGTGGCTCGAGTTTGCCGCCGCCGTCCGCGCGCTCCGAAAACGCGAGCACGTAGGGGTGCCCCGGCTCGAGCCCGGTGACCGACGCCTCCAGAACCTGCACAAGCCCTGGTCGAACAACGTCACGCTGGTCGGCGCCTCGGCGCCAGCCGCCGCAGCCTGGCCCGCCGGCGTCATCGTAAAGTGGGCCGCCTGACCGGCGACACCGAGCGGCTGCAGCCCTTCTGTTCCGGCTTCTCCCGGCACGCCGGCGCCGGCGACCGACATCGCCGCGTTGCCCAATGCCGTTCCGGGTCTTTCGGGCACGGCATTCGGCACGTAGACGACGCCTGCGCCGCCTGGCCGATCGGCACGGTCGCGATGACCGTGTTGGTCAGGGTGTCGATGGCGGTCAGCTTGTCGTCGTTCTCCAGCCCGACATAGACGCGCGAGCCGTCACCTGACGGCCAGATGCCGTGCGGCAGCTTGCCGACCGGGATCGTCGCGACCTGGCTGAAATCGTCGGTGCGGAACACCTTTACCTCGTTGAGGCCGCCGATCGTGACATAGGCGAACTGGCCGTTCGCGTTGCGCACGATGTTGACGTGATTGGTGATCGGACCCGTGTCGAGCGTCTTGAGCACGGTGAAGGGCGGCCTCGCGTCGAATACCTGGGTCTTGCCGGTGTCCTTCAGCGTGAACCAGACCTGCGAGCCGTCCGGCGTCGCGGCGATGTTCGGGCAGAAGGGGCTCGCCTGCTGCACCTTGCCGACGATCGTGTGGTCGGCGACCGAGATGATGTCCGTCTCGGGATTGAAGGACGAGCAGACGTAGCCGTACTTGCCGTCCGGCGAGAAGATCGTCATGCCCGGGCCGTTGGGCATGATGATCCGCGTCTTTTCCTCGTAGGTCGTGCCGTCGAGGACGGAGACGTAGTTTTCGCCGCGGACGGTGACCCACACCTCCTTGCCGTCCGGCGTGAAGAACGCCTCGTGCGGCGAGCGGCCGACATAGGTGATGTGCTTGACGGCGTTGGTCGCCGTGTCGATGAAGGTGACGGAGTTCGACCCGATCGACACGACGGCGATGGTGCGGTGATCGGGCGAGAAGCCCATGCCGTGCACCAGCAGCTGCCCCTTGTAGAGCGGGCTGAAGTTTGCCGGTATCGGATCCCCCAGCCGAATGACGCCGAGCAGCTTGTTGTCGGCGGGATCGGTGACCGACACCGTGTTCGAGAACTGCTCGGCGGCGTAGACCCGGTCATGGTGGCTGACCGGGATGTCGGGCGCGGAAGCCGCGGCGGGCGCCTGCCCGGCCCATGCGCAGGTGCTGCTCGCGAACGCAGCGGCGCTCAGCACAGCAGCGACGAACAGATTGCGGGTCATTTATTCCTCCCTTCGCATGTTCATTGTGGGGTGGGCGTCGGCTGGGGCGCCCCTGGCGACAGGTCCGACGGTTGGTCGGGGGCTGCGACCGAGGGCGGCAAAGGCTGGCCGAGCGCCAGCCGCATCGCCGCGATCTCCTGCTGCTGGGTGACGATGATTTCCTGCGCGATCCGCCGCAGCTGCTCGTTGCGCCCATGCCGCAACTCCGCCTGCGCCATGTCGATCGCGCCCTGGTGGTGCGGGATCATCATAGCGGTAAAATCGGTGTCGACATCGCCTGACGGTGTGATCTCCATGCCGACCATCATCCTCGTCATCGCATCGACATTCTCGGAGAGGAACGGTGCCTCCTGGGGCGGGGCCGAGCGGAACGCCGCCGAGCAGATCGTGGCGATGTATTCGGCCAGGGACGTTACGTCGACGGGGTCGGCCGCCAAAGCGGTTGCGGCGGCGATGAGGCCGGCGGCGACCGCCACCGAGCTCAACGGAAATCGCGAGCGGGTGAAACGCAGCAGCATCGTGGCTCCTTGCTGACGCGCCCGGGCCTCCTGGGAGACCGTACGCGCCCACCGCCGCAGGAGCGGGTTCTGGTGAGCGAGAGTATAAGCATCAGCTCGGACGCCTGCACGAGGCTTCTGCCTAATTCACGCCCTAGGCTAAAGGCTGAGACGGCAGCGATCTGTTCGAAAATGCGGTCCCATCCTCCGGAGGCCCCAAACCCGTGCTCAGTTGCTCAGTGAGTTTCGTCGCATCTCGATCTTCGGCCCTACCCGCTAGAGGAACGCGCTGAGGTTCTTGTCAAGGAAGACGTTGGCGTCGAGCACGATCGTGCGCCTCTTCACCTTCCACGCGCCGTTCACCTTGCGCAGCACGTGCTCCCGGCAGCCGATGATCCGTGTCCAGGTGCGAACGGTACACCAGAGACGCGGTGGTCCTGGCCCCTACCTCACCGTTCTCCAGCGGGGCCGCATCGAAATTACCGATCAGGTGGCGACAACCGCCCTAGCCCCGCACGGTCCTGATGTACCAGCATGGCGGCACTTCGTGTCAGCATGACAGCCGCCTTGCGGAATGCGTCGGGCCCACCGTCACGATCGCGCCGTGGTGGCGCCCGATCGGCGGCCGGGTGCATTTCGGGATGGACCCCGGCCCGCGCGCTAACCGTTACGGCATCGAACGGTCGTCCGATCGGGCAGCCAGCCTAGCTGCGCCGCTGCCATTGGCGCGGGTCACGTCTGCTGTGGAAGCAGGCGATCACGTGCACCGTCTCGTCGATGACCCGAAAGAACAGCGCATACGGAAATCGTCGGCACCGAGCGCGGCGGACGTCTCTGTAGACAACAGGGAAATGCTGTGGCGCCGCAGCAATCCGGTCGACGACCCTCTCGACTTCCGCAGTAAAGCGAACGGCCAGTTCCGCATCGCGGGCGCTATACCAATCGCGCGCCTCGATCAGTTCAGCCCGTGCAGCGGAACCAAAAACGACCGACGGCACGGTCAGCGCCGTTGTCGAAGCTCGGCCTTAAGCTGGTCCCACGGAATGCTGTGTTCTCGGTCCTGATCGAAGCCTGCGATGCGCCGGTCGAGTTCGGCTCGCTGCGCGTCGGTCACGGGTATGTCCTTGTCTTCAAGGCTCTCCCAGAGGTGCTCGATCAAATCGAGCCTCTGGCGCGGCGTAAGCCGAGCCAGCTCGGGCGCGAGATCACTCATGTGGCACAGAATGGAGAGTGCAAGCGCGTCCGTCAATTCGCCTTACCGAGGCGGGCACCGGCAAGACCGTCGCGGTGCGCGGCATGCCAGGGCGCATGAATGTGCACTACCACGATGTGGGCGAGGGCGAGCCGGTGCTGTTCCTCCACTCCTACGGTCCCGGCACCACCGCGTGGATCACGTTTCACAAGACGGTCGGCGCGGCTTTCGCAGCACTTCCGCTGCATCCTGATGGACCTGCCGAACTTCAGCAAGACGGGCCCGATCGTCTACCGCGAGGGGGTGCACGCCGTCCAGGCGCGGACCGCGGTCGCCTTGCTCGACGCCCTCGGCGTCGCGCGGGCATACTGGGTCGGCAACTCGCAGGGCGGGCAGTCGGCGATGGTCGCGGCCATCACCTACCCCGAGCGGGTCGGCAAGTTCGTGATGGGCGGCTCGCACATCGGCACCGGCGGCGATCGCTACCTCTTGGCCAATCGCCCCTCGGAGGGCAGCCGGGCCACCCGTCAGGCCCTCGACGACCCGAGCCGCGAGAACATCCGGCATTACCTGCGCGTGCACATCGACGACGAGAGCCTGGTGACCGACGAGCTGGTGGACTACATCCACCGGGCGCACACCTGGTCACAAGAGTTCATCGAGGCGCGCCGGCAGTCGGTGAGCCTGCCGCACGACTACACACAAGACCTCGCCGGCATCCAGGCGCCCGTCCTCTTGATCCACGGGCGGTACGACAGGATGGTGCCGTTCGAGGTCTCGATCGCAATCCTCAACCACATTGCCGACTCGCGCCTCGTGCTGCTCAACAACTGCGGCCACTGGCCGCCCTTCGAGAAGCCGGCCGAGTGGACCGCGCAGGTCCTCGCGTTCCTGCGGGGCTACTGAGCCGGATGGCTAGGGTCAAAACCCTATCAGTCCGCTTGTCCCAATTAGAGAGCTGGGCGGCGCGCCGAGCCTCTCCGACGGCGCCTTCGCGCCGATAGCCGACATGTCAGCGGCCGATCATTTCCACGCAAAAGTCTTATCTGCCGAATGTCCGTAACGCGTTGAGTACAGATGGAGGATACGGTGCCAAGGTTGAAAGGATATCTGGACTGGTTCAGCGAGTCGGTCGTGATCCGAGGCGCATCAGCAGGCGTTCGACATCTGGCACTGCGCGGGCCACGATGACGTCGGTGCCAGCCGCATTCAGGTGCGCATGGTCGCCTGAATCGTATTCCGGCCGGAGTTTTCCCTGGTAGTACACGTCGGAATACCAAGTGACGAAGGAATCCGCACTCTGCTCTACCGCAGCAAAGGCAGCGGCATCGCTCGGCGGCCACTGCCTGACGAGGATTACCGCGCTACCCTTGGCGCGAACCCTGCGAATGATCTCCTCAAGATTGTGCGCAATATCGCCGGCAGACGCGAGGAGCAAATTCCGATCGTTGCTGCCGAACTGAATGATCGTGAGCTTCGTAAGCGGCGGTATGCTTCGATCAATAGTGTAAACGGCATTGCGCGCCGTGGCGCCACGGACGCCCTGGTTGGATACCGACACGTCCCAACCTCTCCCACGCAAGGCGCGTTCCAGCCTTGGCCGGATATGCCTCCGCCACTGGAACCCCTCCGGGAGTTCTACCCTGTCCCGAACCGAACACCCCGCTGTCGCCGAAAGCGACCATATTGATCGTCTCGGCGCCTGCCGGTGCCGAAGCAGCCGCGGACAGGACCAGCGCAATCGCGAGGGCCGCCCAATGCCGCATAACCTCCCCCACCCACCCATCCGCCAGATTCCGGCGGTTTCGAGCGAGGATCGCGCTTCTGACCGGCTTGGGCAACGGCGAATCGCCTTCGCTGATCGTTCCAGGGTTAACAAATGCGTCGGCGAGTGGCGCCTGACCAGCGTGGCCGTCGCTACTACGTTAGGAGGTCCGCTTCGGGGCAGATACCGCCCTCCTCAACGGCAATAGGGCGTAGGGAGCTGCACTTGCTGCGATCGGAAGGCAGCCGTACAACGGCACCTATGGAAATGCCTTTTCCCTCACCTGAGGAGGTTGCGATGCCCGAACCCGAACGTATCGATCGGCGCCGGGCGGCACTGATCGCCTACGATGTTTGCCGGCGCGCGCTAACTCCGTCGGATCCCGCCCGGGCGGCTGCGATGCGCCCCGTGCTCGATGCCTGGGTGCAGATGATCGCAGCCGCGCGGGCGGCGGGCGTGCCGGTGATCTACACGACGCCAGTCAGCCGCGCCGATGGCGCCGACGTCGTCATGCTGCCGACCGATCTTTCGGCGGAGACCGGCGTGCCCCCGCTCACCAACGCTGTCGAGGCTACGGCAGAAGCCGGCTTCCCCGACGAAATCGCGCCACGGCCCGAGGATTACGTTTTCCTCAAGCGCCGGCCGAGCGCCTTCTACGGGACGGGAGTCGCCGAGCTCCTGCACATGCTGCGGCGCGACACCGTCATCATCGGCGGCGGCGCCACCAATCGCGGCGTCGAGACGAGCGTCCGCGAGGCCTTCAACCTCGACCTTGCGTGTGTCGTGGTGCGCGAATGCTGCTGGAGCGGCGACTCGGCCGCCCATGCCTACAGCCTCGACAAGGCGATGAAAATGTACGCGCGCATCCGAACCCTCGACCAGGTCCTGGCGATGCTTCGGCAATGAGGGGGGCGTGCACCACAATTTGTAGGAAACTGCACGCGAAAATCGCGAGTGCAGACCGAAACAGAAATTGCCGCGTCGCGGCAAGGTGGGAAGGTGATTCACCACCCAACTCAGTCGATTTGTGGACGATCGGCAGAGGTCTGCCAAGAGGAGGACCGGCTGTTGCGGCTGGACCGGAGCGAGCGGCCGGTGCGGGCCGACCCGAACTGAGCTGCGAGGCGTCAGGTCCGGAATTGGCACCAAGCGTAACTGCCTGGGCCGCACACGGCATTTCCGGAGCTGAGGGCAGACCGGCCGTACCATCAACCTGGCGACGACAGCCGCCCTTGACCCACAGCAGACTTTCGAACGGCTGAAGGAAGGTACTGGCCGAAATGCCGCTCGGTGGTGAAACCGACCACCGCGCAGCGCAAAAATGGCACACGCGGGTTTCAAGCTGGTCTGATCGTCACCATAGGCGCGATGGGCTTGGGGGAAGGGGTCAATGTTGGGTTGGCTCCTTAGATCAAATTCAGGTCAGCCATCTCGCTGCATTAACCGGTAGATTTGCCTACCTACGAAGGTGTCGCTCATATCTCTTTAGGGGTCCTGAGCTTGTATTTGGTGGCCGAGGGTGTCGCCCAATACGCCGATGCTGCGGAGCCGCACGCACTCGTTGAGCGGCCCGGGCTGGGCGGTCGGCTGGAAACGAGTGACTGATATGAACATGTTCAACGCTGCAGTCCTTGCAGGAACAGTCCTCGCCGCGCCGGCCAGTGCGCAAACTTTCGTGCCGTTTCACAGTGGCGTGAACCTCTCAGTGGCTCCGGGCGGCGCGGAGAGCTCTGGAATGCCGCTCGCCGCTCAGCAAGTGGCGAACGCGCAGCGCGTGGCCGAGGCCGGCGCGATCGGCTTTGATTTCGTGCGGCTGCAGGTCGCGCTCGCCCCTTGGACCGACACCGGCTCGACCGCGGAACAAGAGAAGGCGCTGACATTCGCGAACGGGATCATTCAGCAGGCGCTCTCTCACGGTATGCGGGTCGACGTGGTGATGATGGCCGGCTCGCTCTCGACCACCACCGCCTCCGGCTTGATTTGCGCCGCCGAGCCCTCCGCTGTCGCGCTATGGACGGCGGGATGGCAGGCGGTCCTCGCCCTCCTTCCCGATACGTTCCATGTTGCCTTTGAGCCCCTCAATGAGCCGCCGGACTGCCCCCACGGGAATAAGGTGTGGGACACTGCCCAGCTCTCGCTGTACCACCAGGTCCGCGCCCTTCGTCGCGGTCAAGTTCGTGGTCTACGGGCACCACTGGGGTGACAACGCCGAGACGCACTTCACCTCACTCGATCCGACTCCCTATCATTCGGCTTAGTGGCATTCTGCGCCTTAATCTCCATGATGCGAGTGTAGGCGACAGGCCGCCAAAACGAAGGCGCCGACCGCTTGTGGCTGCCACCAGTACGATTTCGGAGTAGATTCTGCCAAACACCGCCACTGCTAATCGGCGCTACCGCCAGTCTGCCTCCCCGGAGAATGCTATGCCCGTCGAAGCTCGCGCCTATCCTCGCCCGCTGCCCAATCCCGAATGGCTCGGCAAGCTGACCGAGGAGATCCTCGAGCCCGATCTGCCGATCGTCGACCCGCACCATCATCTCTGGGATCACCCGGGCAGCCGCTATCTGCTCGACGAACTCTCGGCCGACGTCAACTCGGGGCACAACATCGTCGCGACCGTGTTCATCCAGTGCGGCTCGGGCTATCGCACCAGCGGTCCCGAGGAAATGCGCCCGATCGGCGAAAGCGAGTTCGTCCGGGCGATCGCCGAGGAGAGCGACCGGCGCGGCGGCAAGACCAAGATTTGCGCCGGCATCGTCAGCTTCGCCGATTTGCGGCTGCCCAATGTCGATGCGGTGCTCGAAGGGCAGATCGCCGCGGCCGGCGGGCGGTTTCGCGGCATCCGCCAGATCGCGGCGCACGATCCGGCGATCATCGGCGCCTCATCCTATGTGCCGCCGCCGGGGCTGATGGATGACCCGAACTTCCGCCGCGGCCTCAAGCGGCTGCCGGCGCACAATTTGACCTTCGAAGCGTGGATCTATCACCCGCAGATCAAGACCCTGACCGAGGTGGCGCGCGAATGCCCGGACGTGAAGATCGTGCTCAACCATTTCGGCGGTCCGCTCGGGGTCGGCCCCTACAAGCGCGACGAGGTGTTCCCCGGCTGGCGCGCCGACATCAAGGCACTGTCCGCCTGCCCGAACGTGTATGTGAAGCTCGGCGGGTTGGCGATGATCGTCAACGCCTTCGATTTTCACTTGGCGCCGCTGCCGCCGTCATCGGGTGAGATGGCCAATGCCTGGCGGCCCTATGTCGACGCCTGCATCGAGAATTTCGGCGCCACCCGCTGCATGTTCGAAAGCAACTTCCCGGTCGACAAGGGCGCGTGCAGCTATCCGGTGCTGTTCAACGCCTTCAAGCGGCTCGCGAGCGGCGCTTCGCGCATCGGAAAAGGCCGATCTCTTCGCCGGCACCGCGTCGCGTTTTTACCGGCTAGCGATATAATAGCCAGCCTGATTGATCACCGATTTCGCAGTGAGTTCGGGGCGCAGTTAGGGAAGATCTTATCGTGTACGACATACCACCTCCTGAACGGCTGCCTCAGCCTGGCTATTATTATCACTTCAAACACGACCCGGACGGTCCGCTGAACAACTATGCCTATTATATTTACGGCGTCGGCCACCACACTGAAAACGATTGTCGAACCGAAGACGCGTTCATGCAAGTATACCGACCGTTATACGAAGAGGCATATGCTTACCGGAACGGCGGACTCTTCGACCTGCGCCCGCTGCACATGTTTTTTGAACCGGCCGAGTGGAAGGGAAAAAAGGTGCCGCGGTTCACGAGGATCGTCGACCAAGCCGTGACTGCGCAACTAGAAGCAATCAAGGCGCGCATGTATCCGCACCCCTAGCCCCTTCGAACTCCAGGAGGACAGTGTGAAGCCTGAAACCGTAGGCATGTCGTCGGCGCGGCTGGCGCGGCTCGACGAAGTGATGAAGCGCCGCTATGTCGATGGCGGCTATTTGCCTGGCATGCTGACCTACATCTGGCGCAAGGGCCAGCTCGTTCATACCGGCATGTGCGGCCAGATGGACATCGAACGCGGCAAGCCGATGCGCGAGGACGCGATCTTCCGCGTCTACTCGATGAGCAAGCCGATCACTGCGGTTGCGCTGATGATGCTGGTCGAGAACGGCCTGATCGGCCTGGACGACACGGCACACAGCCACATTCCGGCATGGAAAAACCTCGGCGTATACGCCAGCGGCATGCCGTCCCTGCTGGCCGACGCGCCGCCCAGCTTTATGACAACACCTACCTCAAGGCCGATGAAGGTCGTCGACCTCGCGACCCACACCTCCGGCCTCACCTACGGCTTCATGATGCGCAGCGCCGTCGACGACGCCTATCGCAAGGCCAAAGTGGCCGACCGTCAGACCCCCGGCGGCCTCGCAGAGATGATCGACCAGTTGGCGCGGATCCCGCTCGATTTCTCGCCGGGAACGGCCTGGAATTATTCCGTGTCGATCGACGTGCTGGGTTATCTCGTCGAAGAATTGTCCGGGATGAGCTTCGGCGAGTTCCTGCGCACGCGGCTGTTCGAGCCGCTCGGCATGAAGGACACCGCGTTCTGGGTGCCGTCGGACAGGACCGAACGTTTTACCTGCTGCTATCAGCCCGAGGGCAAGGGAAGCGGGCTGAAATTGCAGGATGACGCGCGGGAGAGCACCTACGCCAAGCCGCCGAAACTGGAATCGGGCGGCGGCGGTCTGGTTTCGACGGGGCACGATTATCTGCGCTTCTGCCGCATGATGCTGAACGGCGGCACCATCGATGGCGTGCAGATCCTCAGCCCCAAGACGGTGGCGCTGTTCAGCCTCAACTACCTGCCCGATGGCCGGGAAATCGCCGACATGGCATTGCCCGGCATGTTCAGCGAATCCGGCTATGCCGGGGTCGGCTTTTCGCTCGGCTGCGGGGTCAATGTCGATGTGGCGAAGACCCGCCTTCCCGGCTCGCTCGGCGAATATTTCTGGGGCGGCGCGGCCGCGACCGCCTTCTGGATCGATCCCAAGGAAGAGTTGACGGTCGTGTTCATGACCCAGGTGATCGGCAGCGAGGCGCGCCTGACCTTGCGCCGCGACTTGCGCACCTTGGTCTATTCGGCGATGACCGAGTCGTTCGCCTAGTCGCATTCGCTCGCACGCAGGAGAGTGATGGCACTGGCCCCGGCATCCTCGAATCGGATCTGGTTACGGTATCATTCCTCGCTTGCAGTGATGTTGGTGCCAGAAGCAGCCCTGCACAAAATTAATTTAGCGGCGACCGGGCAAAACGATGTCTGGACGACCCGCCAATTCGGCGGCCGAGAGCGTATCCAAGTTGCACCGGGCCTGAAGTTTCCCCGAATTACTGACCCTGTCGGCGCCCGAGGGCATCGGAGCGCTGTGGGCTGCTTGCCAGCTTTAGTACGGCTCGCGGACGAAGATAAAGGTTGTGCCGGTCACGATCGGGGCGCTGGCGCCGACGAACGACACATTGGCGTCCTTGACCTGGCGTGAGCCGGCCCGGCCCGATGCTTGCAGCGCGCCTTCGATGATATGCCAAAGCCCGTGGATGCGGCCGGTGCCGAGGCTGCCGCCGAAGGTGTTGAGCGGCAATTCGCCGTCGAGCTCGATGCGCCCGTCCTGGATGAAGTCGAGTGCCTCGCCTTCCTTGCAGAAACCGTAGGATTCGAGACCGTAGATCACCGAGGCCGAGAAGCCGTCATAGATCTGGGCCACGTCGACGTCCTTCGGACCGAAGCCGGAGCGCTCCCAGGTCAATTTCGCGGAGCTGCTGCCGCCCTCCATGTAATTGCTGAGGCTGCCGATGCGGCCCGCCACCTCGAAGTGGAGCCGCTGACCGTAGCCGGCGAGGTAGGCCGGCCGCGGCTTCAGGTCGCGCGCCCGGTCGGCCGTCGTCAGCACGATGGCGACCGCCCCCTGCACCGGGATGTCGCAATCGAACAGGCAAAACGGATACGCCACCATCCGCGAGTCGAGGTAGTCCTCGCGCGAGAGGGGCGTGCCGTAGAAATAGGCGTGCGGATTGTGCTGCGTGTGGCGGCGCTGCGTCACGGCCAAGGTCGCCATCTTCTCGCGGTTCTGGTTGTGCCGCTCGAGCCAGCGGGTATAGGCGACCGCCATGCCCTGGCCCGGGCCGCCGAAGCCGTAAGGCGCGGTGAACTGGGCGGCGCCCTGCGCTTGAGTGCCCGGAAGGTTCTGGTAGGTGCCGCGCGGGTTATGCATCGCCCGCCACACCACCGCATATGTGCACACCCCAGCGATCAGCGCGTTGACCGCCTGCTGCACGGCGCCGCCGATGTTGGTCGTTCCGACCTGGATGTGCCAGCTGAGGTTGGGCAGTTTCAGCATCGCCATCATGCAATTGACCGACACGATCGAGATGCCGTCCACCTCGGCATGCCCGGTCGCCGGCAGTTCCGGATAGGTCGCCAGACCGTCGATGTCTGACATCTGCAGTCCCGAAATCGGCGACCGCCTCCTGGACGGCGGTCAGCGCATGGGCGGCGAGGGGAATCTCGGCCGAGCGCGTGACCCGGGAAAAGCCCACGCCGCTAACGGCCACCTTGCATCTGTTCTCCCACATGCGGCCTCTCCTCTCACTCGGCCGGCGAGGTACGTGCGAGCCGAAACTGCGGCAATGTGATCTCCTCGTTCAATTTCTCGAAAACGACCTCCACGCGCCGACCGACCTTGGCCTCGGTATACGGCGCCTCCAGCAGGTTGCCGGCGAGCAGCGCGCCGGGCGCATCGTCGAGTTCGACGACGATGCTGGCGTAGGGGACGGCGGACGCGAAGCGTTTGTCGCCGGTGTGATACATGATGGTGTAAGCGTAGATCGTTCCGGCGCCGCGCACCGCTTCGAAATTCAAGTCCGTTCCGATGCATTTGACGCAGGTCGCGTAGGGCGGGTGCTGGAAATGTCCGCAGCTCTGGCAGCGTTGCAGCTCCAGACCCCCCCGCCTCGCCGCATTCCAGAATGGCTTCGTCCAATCGTTCGGAACCGGGATTGGCCGGGTTACCTTGCTCCAGTCGCTCATTGGCGGGATTATCCTTTCTCCGCTCTCGGGGCAGCCCAGAGACATTTGAAGGGAGAACGTCTTGGCGACGCAAGCGGGGACCGCTACCGGACCGGGCGAAATGATGGGCAATGCCGGACCGGGTATGCTGGCCGGCCTGCGGGTCATCGAGATCGCCGACGAGCGGGCCGAATATACCGGGCTGCTGCTGGCCGGGCTCGGCGCCGAGGTCATCAAGATCGAACCGCCCGAAGGCAATGCCACAAGGCGCATCGGACCGTTTCTCCAGGACCAGCCAGGGCTCGAACGCTCGCTGTTCTTCTGGAACTACAATCGCAACAAGAAATCAGTCGTGCTCGATCTCCGGGATGCTGCGGCGCGCGAGGATTTACTGCGGCTGCTCGGCGGTGCCGACATCCTGCTCGATGCGAGCTGCGGTGCGCTCAATGAGGCTTTGGGTCTCGATCGCGCCGCGCTGAACGCCCGGTTCCCGATGCTGGTGACCGCGCGGATGACTCCGTTCGGCGATGACGGACCGTGGAAGGACCTCAAGAGCTGCGACCTGATCCATCTCGCGCTCGGCGGGATCATGATGAATTGCGGCTACGACCCTGACCCCAACCTCGAATACGACACGCCGCCGATCGCCCCGCAGACCTGGCATGCCTATCACGTCGCCAGCGAGCAATTGGCGACCGGGATCATCGCCGCGCTGATCCATCGCGAGAAGAGCGGGGAGGGGCAGGACGTGTCGGTCGCGATCCACGAGGCGGTGTCGAAGAACCCCGAGCAGGACATCATGTATTGGGTGATGCGGCGGGTGCCGTTATGGCGGCTGACCAACCGGCATGCCGCCGAATTTCCCAACCATTCGCCGGGTATTTGTCATACGAAGGACGGGCGCTGGTTCATCACCCATGGCATGGGCGCGCGTGACCTGAAGAATTTGGTGCCGCTGCTGTCGAAATACGGCGCCCAGGCCGATCTGCAACCGCCGCCGCCGGATGCCGATTTGCGCGCACGTCAGGTGCCCGGCACGGCCGGCAGTGACGAAAGAGCGGGCGCATATGCTCGACATTGTGCAGCGCTTCGTCCGCGCCTGGACCTACAAGGACATGCCGTGGCGCGAGGCGCAGGATGCCGGCCTCCTGTGGGCGCCGCTGCGCAAGCCGCACGAGAATGCGCTCGACGAGCATTGGCTGGCCCGCAAGACCTTCGCCGATATCGAGCACCCGGAGCTTGGCCGCAGCTTCCGCTACCCGACAAGCAAATGGCTCAGCGACAAGACCAGCTGGCAGGTCGGCCGCCGCGCGCCTTTGTTGGGTGAGGATACCGAGGCGATCCTCGGCGAGGCCCCTCGGCGTCCGGTCGTCCCGGCGCAGCCACGGCGGGACGAAGACCCGCGACTGTCGGCACTGCACAACAAACCGTTCCCGCTGCAAGGAATAAAGATCCTCGATTTCGCCTGGTTTCTTGCCTCAGCCGGCGGCACGCGGTTTCTCGCGGCAATGGGCGCGGAGAGCTTCAAGGTCGAGTGGAAGGACAATCCCGACACAAGGCTGGCGGCGATGGCGCCGGTCGGCGGCCGCGCCGCGCGCGACGGCGCGACCGGCCCCTTGCCCGGCGTGCGCGATCCAGACATGGGCGGCCAATTCAACAACAAGAACGCCGGTAAACGCGGCATCTCCTTGAACATCCGGCATCCAAAAGGCCTCCAGATCGCCAAGGACATGGTACGCATCTGCGATGTCGTGGCGGAGGGGTTCTCACCCGGGGTATTGCAGCGCTTGGGGCTCGGCTACGATGTGCTGAAGTCGATCCGGCCCGATATCATCTACATCCAGCAATCGGGCATGGGCGCACACGGCACTTACGGGCGGATGCGCACGGTCGGCCCGGTCGCGGCGGCGTTTGGCGGCCAGGGCGAGATGTCGGGCCTGCCGGAGCCGGCGATGCCGGTCGGCTGGGGCTATTCCTACCTCGACTGGATGGGCGCCTATGGCTATGCGCTGGCACTGCTCGGTGCGATCTACCATCGCGAGCGCACCGGCGAGGGCCAATGGATCGACGCCTCGCAATGCGAGTCCGGCATTTTCCTGACCGGCACCACGATCCTCGACTGGTCGGCCAATGAGCGTGAGTTCCGCCGTTACGGCAATCGCTCGCCGTACAAGCCGGCAGCACCGCACGGCGCCTATCGCTGCGAAGGCCAGGATCGCTGGATCGCGATTGCCTGCTTCACCGATGACGAGTGGCGCGCCTTGGCGCGGGTCGCCGAGCACGGCGACTGGCTCGACGACCGCCGCTTCGACACCTTGGAGCACCGGTTGCAGTTCCAGGATTCGCTCGACCTTGCGGTGGAGGCGTGGACGCTCACGCAAGACCGTTATGACTGCATGATGAAATTGCAGAATGCCGGGGTGCCAGCCGGGGTGTGTCAGAACGCCGAGGATCGCGTTGATGCCGATCCGCAGCTGCGGCATCTCAAATGGCTGACCGAAGTCACCGGCACCAAGATCGGCACCTGGCCGGTCTATGAGCTGCCAATGAAGTTCAGCAAGACCCCGGCCCATATCGGCGGCCCGACCAACCGCGGCGCGCCGTGCTATGGCGAGGACAACATCTGGGTGCTGACCGAATTGCTCGGCCGAAGCCCGAGCGAAGTCGAGCGGCTTGCCGAGGAGGGCGTCATCTGATGTTCCTGAGGGCCGAACCCAAAGCGTCGGGCTAGAGTTTGGTTTGTGCCCGCCTCGCTGGCGACGATGGAATACCGCCGAGAGCGGATGCAGTTGACGTAATTTGCAGCCGCTTTTCACCACACGATGTCGTAAGCCGAAATCGCAGTTGCTAGGCATGTGCATTTCCGAATTACGTGCGGTCATGCGGGACTGCGCCGCCTTATGGCCGCTCCTGGCACTTCAAGTGACACCCGGGACGGTAAGGAGCCGGTTTTCGACCTGGAAGCGGAAGCTCGGGCCGTACCATCAACCTGGCGACCACAGCCGCCCTTGACCCATAAGAGACAATCAGCCCATATCGGCGACAAGCAAAACGGCGGCTCTCGCTCATTCCGCCGGGCTCACGCTACGCGGGAACACCGGAGTTTTCTCGCGGAACGAGCGAGGGGGAGCGGCCGCGAGATAACAGCGAGTGCTCCCGTGCTGACAACGCCGAGCCACAGGAGCGTCCATACGGTTCCGACATCGACGGCGAGCACGTTCCCGAACAGCAACGCCGTCGCCTGAGTTGCGTATGCCGTGAAGAAGTGCAGAAACAGCAGCCCAAGACCTAGCGAGAGCGCCAGGACGATGCCGATCGCGACGTCGCGCCCGGCCAACCGCTCGCCGATCGCGCCCATACCGACTCCCGCGGCCACTGTCGCCATCACCAGACCCCAGATCGGCGTGACGCCGATCAGAACCGCGCCGGTGGCGCCGGTGAAACCGACGTGCGCAAGCGCATGACCGGCAAAGGTCTGGCCGCGCAGCACGACGAAATAGCCGACCAGACCCGAGACGATCGCGACGATCGCTGCCGCAGCAAAGGCATTCCGCATGAAGTCGTATTCAAACATCGCTGGGCTGCGCTCCCAGCAGACTGCGCATCTGCGTGTGCCGCGACCCGTCATCGTGGCGGTCGCGGTCGCGTTCCACATCTTGGTCGCCCGATATGACGAAAATCCGGCCCTTCAGGCGGATGACGTCGATCTCCGTTCCATAAAGACGGGATAGGACCGGCCCCGTGATCACGTCGTCGACCGTGCCCAGTGCAGCTTGGCCCCGAGCAAGGTAGAGCACCCGGTCGAGGGCGCCGAGCAACGGGTTCAGCTCGTGGGCGCTGAGCAAGATGGTGACCCCGAGTTCGTCGCGGAGTGACTTTGTCAGCCCAACCAAATCGCCCTGGTGATGCGGGTCGAGATTGACCAGCGGCTCGTCGAGGAGCAGCAGCTGCGGCCGACCAATCAGCGCCTGAGCCAAGAGCAGCCGTTGACGCTCGCCACCCGACATCTCGGCCAAAGGCCGTCGCGCCAGATCGCGGGCCCCCACGAGATCGAGAACGCGATCGACTTCAGCGCGCGCCGCCTTGCTCGCGAACGGCAAGCCCAGCCGGTGTCCATCGACCACGCCGGCGACGAATTCCCACCCGCGTAGTTGCAAGACGCTACCGCTGCTGCGAACTTGCGGCACGTAGCCGATTGCCGGATTGCCGCGAGCCGCCGGCCGGCCGAGCACACAGATCCAGCCGCGGCTTGCCGGCACCAGGCCCAGCACGGCACGCAGCAGCGTTGTCTTGCCGGCGCCGTTCGGTCCCAGCACGCCGACAAACTCGCCTGTCGCGATCTCCAGGCTCACAGCCGCCAGCACGTCGCGGCCGCCGAGCCTCAGTGCGACATCACGGAACTCGATCGCGTTCACGGGGTGTGCTGCTTGGGGACCGCCCGATCGACCGCGTCGAGCACGCTCGTCATCCAGCCCTGATAGTTCTCGCCGGCGGGCTCGGTCTCCGTGACCCCCACCACAGGGATACCCGACGCTTCAGCGATCTTTCGCATCCGATCGGCAATCGGGTCTGTGGCCTGGCTATTGTAGATCAGCAATTTGTCCTGATGCTTCTTGAGGTCGTTCTCAAAGGCAGCGACGTCGGAAGCGCTGGGCTCGGTGTTGTTCATCACCGCAAGCTGGAAAGCGTGGTTCCTGACCTGCATGCCGAGCGCGTCGAGCAGGTAGCCGAAAACCGGCTCCGTCGCCGTGACCGGGACGCCGGCCAAGCGCTGGCGGAGCTCGCCGATCTTCGCTTGGATCGGCTTTACCAATTCTTCGAACTGCGCGAGCCGTCGCTCATATCCGGCCCTGTGGACTGGATCCTCAATGCTCAGAGTGTCGGAAAGCGTCTTAGCCAGGGCCGACATCGTCGCCGGATCGTACCGAATATGCGGGTTGTCGCCGGCCTTCTTTCTGACCAGATCGGCGACGACAATCGTTTTGCGATCGGCCGAACGGGCGGCCCTGAGGAGTTAGCATTTGGCTGGGATGCGAATGATCCGGCATCGCACAGGCGATGAAGCTCTTGGCACTCTCGATACGATGCACCAAGCCAAGCTCGGTCGAAAATCGAGGCTGCGATAGACGCCTGCGGGAGTTGCCGAGATAGTAGGGACGAAGAAGGTCGAGAATTTCATAGGCCGTCAGCGGATGTTCCGCGGAGAGCACCAGTATGAAGACATTTCGGCGCAAGCGAGTTAGGCGGGCGCCACACGCCGGCAAATCTCCTCTGCTAACTGCTGCGCTCCTGCATGATCGAGCGAAATGGGCATGTGTGCACTCATCCTATTCGGCTCACCTCGGCCTTCATCGTACCGGTGATGCGAGGGCGACGGCACGCCATCAGGCAGAGAGGCCTTTGACAAGTCGAAAAGCGAGATGGCGCCGTCGCTGTACCGACAGCCAGGCGGTCGCCATCGCGCGACCAGGCCAGAGCGGTAACCGCTCAATCGGGCCAGCGCAAGCGCACAACCTTTTCTTGCCGAAATAGCGCGCAAACGATGACCTGCCTTGTCAAATCGGCAGCGACGATGGGTTCTTTGGGTGAACGGCAACAGACGTGACCAGCCGGCCGAGGCCGCTGCCGAACTCGAGCGGCGCCTTGCCGATCGGCCCGTCGCCGGCGAATCGCCACGCAAAGACGCAATCGCCGCCCGCAGTGGCGAGGGTCACGGTCGTCGCAGCCAGTTCATGGATCGGACCTTCGTGTCATAGCCGGTCATACTCATTGCTTTGCGGTCGGCGAGTTGCCAGCCGTGCAGAGCGCGCTCCTGCATGGCGGTCAGGACCGCCGAGCCGTCCGGGCTCCAACTGATGCCGATATGCGAGCCTTGCCAGTCGAGCTTCGGGCTCGCGGTCGAGCGTGGCGGTCCAGCGCAGCGTGGCGCCGCCGTAGTGCGATGCAGCGAGCCGCTTGCCTTTGGGGTTGAACGCGAGGCCGGTGAAGGTGCTGCGGTGCTCCGCCGCCGCCCTCACCGTTTAGACCGGCCGATCGAGCAGGCGAACCTCCCGAACAGCGGCGGCGCGCAGCGCGCTGAGGCGCTGACGGCGACGACATCGTCTTGCCGCCGCGGAAACTTCGAATAGCGTCACGTCGCAGCGAGCGTCGGTCGCGCCAGACGACCGTCGTCGCCGCCAGTAAAACAGCGGCGCCGTCGATGTCGAGCGAGTCAGCGCGAGGACCGCGGCTCCTTCGAATGCGGCTGGACGGTTGTCGGTGATGCGGCGTTCACGGGCTGGATGAGTTGCACGGATCCATCGCCAAGTCGCAGCTAGCGCGCCGCCTCGAGAGAAACGCAATGCCGGTTACGGCTGCGTCGAACGTGAACTTGCGCTTGCGGCGGCGAGTGGATCTGCGGGTTGTCGCAAGTCAGCATCAGGCGGCGATGCAAGGTGGCGAAGCCGGTGCGCAATTCGGCCGCGTCGAGATTGCGGCCGATGAAGACCAGCTTGGAGTTGCGACGCTCGTCGGTCGCCAGCGCTTTCCGTCGTCGCCTTCCATCAGCATGTGCACGGCGTGGAAGACGAACCGGTCAGGGCTGCCTTTGATGTTCAAAATGCCTTTAGAGCGCAGGATGTCCTGTCCGCGCGTGCGCAACAGCGCGCTGATCCATGCGTTGAACTTGTTGATGTCGATCGCGCGCTCCTGCTTCAGCGCGACGCTGGTGATCGCGTCGTCATGCTGATGGTCGTCTTCTCCAAGGAAGTTCGGCTCGATCGCGAGAATGCGATCGAGATCGAAGGCGCGCGGTGCAGCAAGTCGTCGATCGGCACGACGCAGCGTTCGGTGCGATGGATCACGGCAGTGGGATTGATCGAGCGAATGCGCAACTCGATTTGGGCGAGCGCGTCGGTCGGCACGAGGTCGATCTTGTTGATGAAGATGGTATCGGCGAAGGCGATCTGCTCGGCGGTTTCGTGGCTGTCGTCGAGGCGAGCGGTAAGGTGCTTGGCGTCGACGACCGTGACGATGCTGTCGAGCTTTGCGTGCGCGCGCACTTCGTCGTCGACGAAGAAGGTCTGCGCGACCGGCGCCGGATCTGCAAGGCCCGTGGTCTCGATCAGGATGGCGTCGCAGCTGGCCTTTGCGCTTCAGCAAGTTGCCGATAATGCGGATGAAATCACCGCGACGTGCGGCTATCCCGCCCCAACCTATGGGTCGACGACCTTCTGAGCCGGAAGTTCGCGCCGCCTCGTGAAACGAAAACCCGCATCGGGGCTCCTTGATTCGCGGTCGCGCGGCTGCCGCGCCTCAAAACGGGCCGACTTTCGCGGTCAGGATTGCCAGTCGGTTGGATTTACGTCCGATCTGATTTCGAGGGTGGCGAGATGTGTCTGTTCCTGATTTGGCTCGCCATTTTTGTGGCCAAATAGCCGTTGTGCGGGGAAATCGATGAAATTCCCGGTTCGAACGGGAAAAACCGGGAATTTTACCCTACGGTTGCCCGACAGAACCGCCGAGGTGGTCCGCGTCTTGCCGGGAAAGGAAAGGTTTCTATACTCTCCGCCGGTTTCTTCCCGTCCTGGTCATAACGATAAATGAATCCTGCGAGCATCGATGTCGTCGGCATCGGCAATGCGATTGTCGACGTGATCGCCCATGCCGAGGACGCGTTTCTCGCGCGGGAGGCGCTCGTCAAAGGGACGATGACCTTGATCGACGCGGCGCGGGCCGAGGCGCTCTACCAGATGATGGGGCCGGCGATCGAGACCTCGGGCGGCTCGGCGGGCAATACGATGGCGGGCATCGCCTCGCTCGGCGGCAAGGGCGCCTATATCGGGAAGGTGCGCGACGACTTTCTCGGCGAGGTGTATCGCCACGACATCACCGCTATCGGCGTGCGGTTCGACACGGAACCCGCGACCAGCGGTCCGGGCACTGCGCGCTGCCTGATCCTCGTCACCCCCGATGGGCAGCGGACGATGAGTACCTATCTCGGCGCCTCGGTCGAATTCGGGCCGGCCGACATCGACCCCGACCTGATCGCCGCCGCCGGGATCACCTATCTCGAAGGCTATCTCTTTGATCCGCCGCGGGCGCAGGAAGCCTTCCGCAAAGCGGCCGCGATCGCTCATCAGGCGGGACGGCGGGTGGCGCTGAGCCTATCCGACCCGTTCTGCGTCGCGCGGCATCGCGCGGCATTTCGCGACCTCGTCGCGGGGCATGTCGACATCCTCTTCGCCAATGAAGCCGAGATCTGCTCGCTCTACGAGACCGACGATTTCGCCGTTGCCGCCGCCGCCGTGCGCGGGCGTGTCGCGATCGCCGCCTTGACCCGCAGCGCGGCGGGCAGCGTTGTCTTGGCGGCCGGGGCCGAGCATCACATCGCGGCGGCGCCGGTGGCCCGGGTCGTCGACACCACCGGAGCGGGCGATCTCTACGCCAGCGGTTTCCTCTATGGCTTGACCCGCGAGCTGCCGCTCCCCACTTGCGGCGAGATCGGCAGCTTGTGCGCTGCCGAAATCATCAGTCATGTCGGCGCCCGCCCCGAGGTCGAGCTTTCTCGGCTCGTTGCCCCGGTCGGCCGCGGCTGACGCGGCCGCGCCCCGCCCGGGCGCGGTGAGGTTTGTGGATTGATGGACATACGCAACATCGCGATCATCGCCCATGTCGACCATGGCAAGACCACCCTGGTCGATGCGATGCTGCGCCAGAGCGGCGCTTTCCGCGCCAACCAGCAGGTCGCCGAGCGGGCGCTCGATTCGAACGAACTCGAGCGCGAGCGCGGCATTACGATCCTTGCCAAATGCACCTCGGTGATCTGGCGGGACATCCGGATCAACATCGTCGACACCCCCGGCCACGCCGATTTCGGCGGCGAGGTCGAACGCATCCTCAGCATGGTCGACGGCGTGCTGGTGCTGGTCGACGCCGCCGAGGGCCCGATGCCGCAGACCAAGTTTGTCGTCGGCAAGGCGTTGAGCCAGGGTTTGAGGCCGATCGTCGTGATCAACAAGGTCGATCGGCCGGACGCTCGGGTTCAGGAAGTCCACAATGAAATCTTCGATCTCTTTGCCGCACTCGATGCGACCGAAGCCCAGCTCGATTTCCCGACGGTTTTCGCGTCGGGTCGCAATGGTTGGGCGATGACCCGGCTCGACGAGCCGCGCAAAGATTTGTCGCCGCTGTTCGAGCTGATCCTGGCGCATGTCCCGCCGCCATATGCCGATCCCGCGGCGCCATTCTCGATGCTGGCGACGACCCTCGATTACGACCCCTACCTCGGCCGCGTGCTGACCGGGCTCATTCATTCCGGGGTGGCGCGCCTAAACATGCCGGTCAAGTCGCTGAGCCGCGACGGTCGCGTCATTGAACAGGCGCGGCTGACCAAGTTGCAGGCTTATCGCGGGCTCGACAGGCGGGCGATCGAAGAGGCCCGGGCCGGCGACATCATCGCCGTCGCCGGGCTCGCCTCGACCACGGTCGCCGACACGATCTGCGCCCCCGAGGTCACGACACCGCTCGCCGCCGACCCGATCGACCCGCCGACCTTGGCGATCACGTTCTCGGTCAACGACAGCCCGCTGGCCGGCCGCGAGGGTACGCAAAGTCACGTCGCGCATGATCGGCGAGCGCCTGTTTCGCGAAGCCGAGGGCAATGTCGCGATCCGTGTCAGCGAGAGCACCGAGAAGGACGCCTTCGAGGTTGCCGGGCGCGGCGAATTACAGCTCGGCGTGTTGATCGAGACGATGCGCCGCGAGGGCTTCGAGCTGTCGATCTCGCGCCCGCGGGTGTTGTTTGCGACCGACCCGGCGACGGGCCAGCGGCTCGAGCCGATCGAGGAAGTGGTGGTCGATGTCGACGAGGAATTCGCCGGTGTCGTCGTCGACAAGATGAGCCGCCGCAAGGCCGAGATGCAGGAGATGAGGCCGTCCGGCGGCGGCAAATTGCGGCTGTCGTTTTTCGGGCCGACGCGCGGCTTGATCGGCTATCAGGGCGAGTTCCTCACCGATACGCGCGGCACCGGGGTGATGAGCCGCCTGTTTCACGGCTACGCCCCCTACAAGGGGCCGATCGAGGGGCGCCGCAACGGCGTCCTGGTGTCGAACGCCAACGGGTTGGCGGTCGCCTACGCCTTGTGGAACCTCGAGGAGCGCGGGCCGATGTTTTTGGACCCCGGCACCCAGGTCTATCCGGGCATGATCATCGGCGCCCACAGCCGCGGCAACGACCTCGACGTCAACCCGTTAAAGGGCAAGCAACTGACCAACATCCGCACCACCGCGAAAGACGAAGCGGTGCGGCTGACCCCGCCGCAGGTCATGAGCCTGGAGCAGGCGATCGCCTATATCGCCGATGACGAGCTGGTCGAGGTCACCCCGAAATCGATCCGCCTGCGCAAGCGGCTGCTCGATCCCAACGACCGCAAGCGCGCCAGCCGCGCCGCCGCGGCCGCCGAGTAGCGCCTGATCAGCGGTAGATTTTGACTTTACCTCGGTGCGGACTATAGTCGCCGCCCCTACGAACCGGACTTCGAGCGTATGAGCAGCAAGCGTCAGGAACCGAAATACAAGATCAACCGCCGTCTCCAGGTGAATTTATGGGGCCGGCCGAAGAGCCCGCTCAATCGCCGCGAATACGGCCCCGGGCAGCATGGCCAGCGCCGCAAGAAGCCGTCGGATTTCGGTACGCAGCTAGCGTCGAAGCAGAAGCTGAAGGGCTATTACGCCAATATCGGCGAGCGCCAGTTTCGCCGACTGTATGAGGAGGCGGTGCGCCGCCGCGGCGACACCGGAGACAACCTGATCGAGCTTCTCGAAAGACGGCTCGACGCGGTCGTTTACCGCATGAAGTTTGTGCCGACCCCGTTCGCCGCCCGTCAGCTCGTTAACCACAGGCACGTCCTCGTCAACGGACAGCGCGTCAACATCCCTTCCTATACGGTGCGCGACGGCGACACGATCGAGCTGACCGCCAAGGCGAAGGATCTGGCGCTCGTGCTCGAGGCGAGCCGGTCCGGCGAACGTGACGTCCCCGATTACCTCGAGATCGACCACGACCGCATGCGCGGCCGTTTTATCCGCGCACCCAAGCCCACCGACGTGCCCTATCCGGTGTCGATGGAGCCCAACCTCGTCATCGAGTTCTATTCGCGCTAACCGCGCGGGGCCGGCGGGTCGTTTCGGCCCGTCGGCTGGAGATCAAAAGCCGCCACCAGAGGCGGCTTTTTTTATTGCGCACTCCGCCCGCTCATCGACACTGATGAAGGTGCGGCCGTCTTTGGCGGGCGCAACCTCGACAGGCGATTGCGATGCTGATCCTGCACCTTTCGATCGTCCTTCTGCTGATCATCGTGAATGGGGTCTTTGCGATGGCCGAGATCGCTCTGGTCTCGGCGCGCAAGGCGCGCCTGTTGCCGCTCGCCGAAGCGGGCAACTCGGGCGCGCAGGCGGCGCTCGAGCTGAAATCAGATCCCTCGCGGCTGCTCTCGACCGTTCAGATCGGCGTCACCCTGATCGCCGTCCTCTCCGGGACCTTTGGCCAGGCCACGCTGGGTGATCGACTGCAGCGCGAGCTCGAAACCTATCCCGGGTTCGTCGCGGCCTACGCGCACTCGATCAGCATGGCGATCGTGGTGATCGGGATCTCCTATTTCTCGCTGATCCTCGGCGAGCTCGTGCCCAAGCGGATCGCGCTTCTCCATCCCGAGCGGATCGCCGCCGTGCTCGCCCGATTGATGCGGGCCATTTCCCGAGCGGGAGCCCCGATCGAGTGGTTCCTGAGCGCTTCTACCGATCTGGTGCTTCGCCTGCTGCCGCTGCGCGCCCAAGGAGCCGCTCCGGTTACCGACGAAGAAATCAGCTTCATGCTGCGCGAGGGAGCGGCGACCGGGCACATTCCCCAAGCCGAGACGGCGATCGTCGAGATGGCGCTGCGGCTCGGTGACCGGCGGGCGAGCGCGGTGATGACGCCGCGCACCCAAATCGAATGGCTCGACCTCGACGATCCCGAAGGTGAGAACCGACGGAAGATCCGGGACAGCGCCTATTCGCGGTTTCCCGTCGTGCAGGGCGGCTCGCAGCAAGTGATTGGGATCGTCCAGGCCAAGGATCTGCTCGCTTCATGCTTGGCCGGACAATCCTTCGATCTGCGTGCGGCTACCAGACCGCCGCTTTACCTGCCAAATACGGTCACGGTGCTGCGGGTGCTCGAAGTCTTCAAGACCTCTGGTGAGCCGATGGCGTTGATCGTCGACGAGTATGGCGACCTCGAAGGCTTGGTCACCCCGAGCGACATTTTGGAAGCGCTGGTCGGCGATATTCCCGGCTCGGGCGAGGCCGATCAGCGAGTGGTGCGGCGGGATGACGACAGTTGGCTGATCGACGGCATGGTCGGGCTCGACGAGCTGAAACAGGTCCTCGGCATTTCCCGGCTGCCCGGCGAAGACCCCGATTTTCACACACTTGGCGGCTATCTGATGGCGCGTCTCAACCGTGTGCCGATGGAGGCCGACCGCGTCACCGCCGACGACTACCGCTTCGAGGTCGTCAAGATGGACGGCCGCCGGGTCGACCGGGTACTGGTGTCGCCGGTAAAAGCCAGGAACCGGCGATGAGCGATGGGAAACAGAAATGACCGCCGACTGCACCGTTGCCGGGGGGCGCAAGATCGCCAGGCGCGCCAAACTCTGGGAAAATGTCCGCTTTTGGCGGCTAGCGAGCGCGGTTCTGGCGACCCTGTCGCTCGCCCTTCTCGTTGCCGCGATCGTTGCCCGCGACCCTCCCGATTTTTCGAGCCTGCCGGTCGTCGCAGTGGTGCGCGACGGCGAACAGCACCCGGTCTGGGCAATCCGGCTCGCCCGCGGCGCGCATCAGATTGCCGCCGACAGCTTACGCGCCGAGCCGGCTCCGCCGGACCATGCCTATCAGCTGTGGCTTTTGACCCCGGCCTCGGCCGGCCCGCACCAACTCGGCCTGTTGCCGCAAACGGGCCGCAAGCGGATCGCGGTGTCGCCCGACGATGCTCGCCGATTGACCGGCAACGGAGAGCTTGTTGTCACGATCGAACCGCCGACCGGCTCGCCCGGTACGGCGCCAAGCGGCCCGACGGTCTTTCGCGGCACCCTCGAAGGCTCGGGGTGAGGTCAGCGGTGGTGCGGGTTCCGGGGAGACGATCGCCTCGCCAAGGCCCGTGAAATTTTCAAGAATACTGCAGGCTGACTTGTCCGCGGCCAGTTGCGTCACACGTAACAGCCTGCGGCACCGTCGGACGGGAGGGCAGGGTGCATGTCGGGACCGCCGAAGGTGACGGGCAGGGGCCGAGCGGCGGGTGCTGACGGCGCGGCGGTGGCAAATCGTTATGGGGGTATCTGGTGCCGGCAAAACCACGATCGGGCGGCAGCTGGCAATCCGGCCGGACCGGTGCTTCGCCGAGGGCGAAGCGCTCCACCCGCCCGGGAATTCTGACAAAAATGAAACTCGGATAACGCCGTGGCTCGCGGATGTTGCAGAGGCGATCGACGGCTGGTGGGCCCGGGGCGAGCGGGGGGTGATCACCTGCTCGGCGCTGAAACGGGCCTATCGCCGGCAAATCATCGGGGATCGCCGCAACGTCCGGCTGGCTTACCTCGAAGGGTCCCGGGCTCTGATAGACGAACGGCTTGGCCAAGGCGTCAGGGGCACTTTATGCCGCCGAGCCTACTCGACAGCCAGTTTGCGACGCTCGATCCGCCGGCACTCGATGAGGCCCCGATCCCGGCGGCGATTGGAGGGCCGGTGACCGAGATCGCAGAGAGCATCATCCGCGTCCTCTGCCCAGCCGTGGGGAGGCCGCAGCCCATCAGATTCGAAGCGGGAGGCACACCATGACGGCGCCGAGCGGGTCGATCGACGATCTATGCGTAAACACTATCCGGACCTTGTGCATCGACGCAGTCCAGCAGGCGAAATCCGGTCATCCGGGAACCCCGATGGCAATGGCACCGGTGGTGTATACGCTGTGGCAGGAGTTTCTCCGCTTCGATCCGGCGGATCCGATCTGGCCGAATCGCGACCGATTTGTGCTGTCCACGGGGCACGCTTCGACCTTGCTCTACTCGATGCTGCACCTGACCCGCGTTACCTCGGTCGACGAACACTACGAGCGGCTCGGCACACCTGCGGTCGCGCTCGATGATTTGAAGCGTTTCCGGCAGCTCGACAGCAAGTGTCCCGGCCACCCGGAATACCATTTGACCTCGGGCGTCGAGACGACCACCGGCCCGCTCGGCCAAGGGATCGCGACCAGCGTCGGCATGGCGATCGCCGCCGACTGGCTGGCGCGGCATTTCAACCGGCCGGACTTTAAGCTGTTCGACTACGACGTCTTCGCGCTGTGCGGCGACGGCTGCATGATGGAAGGCGTCAGCAGCGAAGCCGCCTCGCTCGCCGGCCATTTGCGGCTCGGCAATCTCTGCTGGATCTACGACAGCAATCACATCACGATCGAAGGCAACACCGCCCTCGCTTTCTCCGAGGACGTCGCCGGGCGGTTTCTCGCCTATGGCTGGCACGTGCAGCGGGTCAGCGACGCCAATGATCGCGAGCGGATCGCCGAGGCGATCGCAATCGCCAAGCGCATCGACGATCGCCCGAGCCTGATCATCGTGGCGAGCCATATCGGTTATGGCGCACCGCACAAGCAGGACACCTCGGGCGCCCATGGCGAACCCTTGGGCGAAGAGGAAGTCAGGCTAGCCAAGCGCTCCTATGGCTGGCCGGAGGACGCGAAGTTTCTGGTCCCTGAGGGTGTCTACGAGCATTTCGCGGGGCAATTCGGCGCTCGCGGGAAAAAGCTCCGGGCGGACTGGATGGCGCTGTTCGCTCGTTACCGAAGTGCCTACCCGGAGCTGGCCGATGCCTGCGAGCGGATGCAGCGGCGCGATCTTCCCGAGGGCTGGGACAAGGACGTCCCGGTGTTTCCCGCCGATCCCAAAGGGATCGCCAGCCGCGATTCATCGGCCCAAGTGCTAAACAAGATCGCCCCGCGCCTACCGTGGTTAATCGGCGGGGCCGCCGATCTCGCACCGTCGACCAAGACTCGGTTGACGTTTGAAGGCGCCGGCGATTTCGAAGCCGATGACCGCGGCGGCCGAAATTTTCATTTCGGCGTACGCGAGCACGCAATGGGCTCGATCTGCAACGGCCTGTCGCTGTCGAAATTGCGGCCGTTCGGCTCCGGCTTTCTGATTTTCTCGGATTACATGAAGCCTCCGATCCGGCTCAGCGCGATCATGGAGCTGCCCGTTCTCTACGTCTTCACCCACGATTCGATCGGGGTTGGCGAGGACGGCCCGACCCATCAGCCGGTCGAGCAGCTGGTGGCGCTGCGCGGCATCCCGGGGCTGATTGTCCTGCGTCCGGCGCGACGCCAACGAGGTCGCCGAGGCTTGGCGCGTAGTGTTAAGTCTCAAACACGAACCGGCTTGCCTGATCCTTAGCCGCCAGAATCTTCCGACCTTCGACCGCACGCGTTATGCGCCGGCGCGCGGCGTCAGGCGCGGCGCTTACGTGCTCGCCGATGCGCCTGACGGCAAGCCCGAGGTGATCCTGATGGGAACGGGGAGCGAGGTGGGACTTTGCGTCGAAGTTTACGAGAAACTCACCGCCGAAGGCGTCGCGGCACGGGTGGTCAGCATGCCATCCTGGGAATTGTTCGAGCATCAGGACGAGGCGTACCGCGCCTCGGTGCTGCCGCCCGACGTCACCCGACGGGTGGCGGTCGAGCAGGCGTCGACCCTAGGCTGGGAGCGCTATACGGGGTTGCGCGGCACGATCATCGGTATGAAGACATTCGGCGCCTCGGCACCGTTGAAGGAGCTGTTGGTCAAATTCGGGTTTACCGGCGAAAACGTCTACGCGGCTGC
Organism: uncultured Alphaproteobacteria bacterium; assembly: GCA_963698995.1. GTDB lineage: Bacteria > Pseudomonadota > Alphaproteobacteria > ATCC43930 > CGMCC-115725 > AP-15. Next base: position 39,019 of record CAVOTD010000032.1, read on the forward strand.
CAAGCAGCAGCTCGCCCGCAAGGAGTAGGGTCATGGCCAATCCTTTGAGGACGCTGAACGAATTTGGGCAATCGGTATGGCTCGACTTCGTCAGCCGCGATTTGTTGAAGAGCGGAGGACTGGCCCGGCTGATCGCCGAGGACGGCCTGCGCGGGGTTACCTCGAACCCGTCGATTTTCGAGAAGGCGATCGGCCACGGCGACGACTACGACGCGCTGATTGCCGAGGCGGAAGCCTCCGGGGACCTCGATCCCGGTGCGTTGTTCGAGGATCTCGCGGTACGCGACATCCAGGAGGGCGCCGACACCCTGAACACGGTTTACGAGCAGACGCAGCGGCGCGATGGCTTTATCAGCCTCGAAGTCTCGCCCTATCTGGCGATGGACACGCACGCGACGATCGAAGAAGCGCGCCGGCTGTGGCACGAGGTGAACCGCCGCAACCTGATGGTCAAGGTGCCTGGCACCAAGCCGGGCATGACGGCGATCCGCACCCTGATCGGCGAGGGGATCAACGTCAACGTGACCTTGCTGTTTTCGCAGCAGGTCTACGCGGAGGTCGCCGAGGCCTATATTTCCGGGCTCGAGGCCTTCGCCAGAAAGGGCGGTGACCCGCACAAGGTGTCCAGCGTGGCGAGCTTTTTCGTTAGCCGCATCGACACGCTGGTCGATGACGAGCTGGACAAAAAGATCGCCGCGGCGGCCGACCCGGCGGAAAAGGCACGGCTGCAAGGGTTGAAGGGCAAAGTGGCGATCGCCAATGCCAAGCTCGCCTACCAGCTCTACAACAAGATCTACTCGGATGATCGCTGGCACCGCCTCGCGCAGCACGGCGCGCAGACCCAGCGACTGTTGTGGGCGAGCACCGGGACCAAAAACAAGGCCTACAGCGATGTGCTCTATGTCGACGAGCTGATCGGCCCCGACACGGTCAACACGATGCCGCCGGCGACGATGGATGCCTATCGTGACCACGGCCATCCGCGGCCCAGCCTCGAAGAGGATGTCGACGGCGCTCAGGCGGTGATGGATGCGCTACCCAAGGTCGGCATTTCGATCGATGCGGTGACCTCGAAACTCGTCGAGGACGGGGTGCGGCTGTTCGCCGACGCCGCCGACCAGCTCTACGCCGCGGTGCAGAAAAAGCGCCGCACCGTGCTCGGGCCCAAGCTCAATTCGATGACTTACAAGCTGCCCGACGAATTGCAGAAGGACGTTCAGGCCGCCCTCGAGGACTGGCGCAAGGACGGCAAGGTCAGGCGGCTGTGGGCCGCCGACGCCTCGCTGTGGACGGAGGCGGACGAGGCCAATTGGCTCGGCTGGCTGGAAGTCGTCGATAAGCAGCTGAAGGGCATCGCGCACCTGCAGGACTTCGCCGAGGACGTCAAGCGGTCGGGTTTCACGGATGTTCTGCTGCTCGGAATGGGCGGTTCGAGCCTCGGCCCCGAGGTATTTGCCGAGACTTTCGGCTCCAAACCCGGCTACCCGAAGCTGCACGTACTCGATTCGACCGACCCGGCGCAGATCCGGCACTTCGAATCTCGCATCGATATCGGGCGCACATTGTTCCTGGTGTCGAGCAAATCCGGCAGCACGCTCGAACCGAATATATTCAAGCAATACTTCTACGAGCGGGCCAAGCAGACCGTCGACCCGGCAGAAGCGCCGAAGCGGTTCGTCGCCATCACCGACCCGGGTTCGTCGCTCGAAAAGAAGGCGCTGAATGAAGGGTTCCGTTGTGTGTTCTACGGGCTGCCGAGCATCGGCGGCCGCTATTCGGTGCTGTCGGATTTCGGAATGGTGCCGGCGGCGGCGATCGGCGTAGACCCGCGCAACTTTCTCGAAAATACCGCCGAGATGGTGCGGTCCTGCGCGGCGAGCGCGCCGCCGGTCGAGAACCCGGGCGTAATCCTCGGCGCGATCCTCGGGACCGCCCAGCGGCGCGGGCGCGACAAGGTGACGGTTATCGCCTCCAAAGGCATCTCGGATTTCGGCGCTTGGCTCGAGCAGCTTCTCGCTGAATCGACCGGCAAACTCGGCAAGGGCATTGTGCCGGTTGACGCCGAACCGTTGGGCCCGCCGGCGGTCTACGGCAGTGATCGCGTTTTTGCGTATCTCCGGCTCGCCGCCGATCAGGATGCCGAGCAGGAGCGGGTGGTAGCCGCCCTGGAAGCTGCCGGGCACCCGGTGGTGCGGATCACGGTGTCTGACGTGATGCAACTCGGGCAGGAGTTTTTCCGCTGGGAGATGGCGACAGCTGTTGCCGGTTCGATCATCGGTATCAACCCCTTCGACCAGCCCGATGTCGAGGCGGCCAAGGTCAAGACCCGCGATCTAACCGAAGCCTATGAAAGGGCCGGCACGCTGCCCGAGGAGCGTGCGTTCTTCGAAGGCGAGGGGATCAAGCTATTTGCCGATCCGCGCAACGAAGCCGCGCTGAAGCCGCAGGCCACGAGCCTCACCGCGGCGCTGAAGGCCCATCTCGGGCGGATCGGCGCCGGCGATTATGCCGCGCTGCTCGCCTATATCGAGCGCAGTCCCGCCCATATAGACGTGATGCAGCGGCTCCGCCGCATGATCCGCGACCGGACCAAGGCGGCGACCTGCGTCGGCTTCGGGCCGCGTTTCCAGCATTCGACGGGGCAGGCCTACAAGGGCGGACCGAACAGCGGCGTCTTCCTGCAAATCACCTGCGATGACGCCGAGGATCTGCCGGTACCCGGCCAGTCCTATACCTTTGGCATCGTCAAGGCGGCGCAGGCTCGCGGTGATTTCGAGGTTCTCGCCGAACGCGGCCGGCGCGCCCTGCGGGCGCACATCACCGGCGACTTCGCCACAGGCCTCCACACGCTCAGCCGCGCAGTGGAGCGGGCCTTACAATAGGAGCCTGAAGCATGGACGTTCGGGTGGAGGAGAGGACGGAAAGCTCGGCAACGCATCGACGAGCCTCAAAGGCGCCACCGTGCACCTTGGTCATCTTTGGAGCCGGCGGCGATTTGACAAAGCGGCTCTTGATGCCCGCGATCTATAATCTGTCCAAGGCGAAGCTGCTGTCCGAGAAATTCGCCATAATCGCGGTCGACCGCACGCCAAAACCGATCGAAGCGTATCGCGAGTATTTGGCCGAAGGGATCAGGAGCTTCGTTTCCGACACCGCTTCGGCACCTGCAACCGAGCCGTTCGACGCGCAGGCGTGGGAGTTCGTCGCCAGCCGGATCACCCATTTCGCTGGCGACCTGACGGAGGCCGACACCTATGCACGGCTTCACCAAACCCTTGAGAAGACAGCGGCACTGCACCAGACCGGCGGCAATGCGGTGTTTTATCTCGCTGTCGCGAGCCAGCTATTCGGCACGATTGTCGAGCAGCTCGGCGCCGCCGGCCTCACGCAGGAAAAGGACAGCAGTTTCCGCCGCGTCATCATCGAAAAGCCCTTTGGCAAAGATCTCGCCTCAGCCCGCGCGCTGAATGCTCAGATTCTTCGTGTGTTGTCGGAATCCCAGATCTATCGGATGGATCATTTCCTCGGCAAGGAGACGGTCCAGAACATAATGGTTTTGCGTTTCGCGAATGGCATCTTCGAGCCGATGTGGAACCGCGATCATATCGACCATGTGCAAATCTCGGTCGCCGAAACCGTCGGCGTCGAGCGCCGCGCCCGGTTCTACGAGGCGACGGGCGCGCTGCGCGACATGGTGCCGAACCATGTCTTTCAGCTTCTCAGCCTCATTGCGATGGGGCCGCCAAACTCTTTCGCGGCGGATGCGGTGCGCACCGAAAAACACAAGGTGCTTGAGGCAGTGCACCCGCTCGATGATGCGGAGGTGCGCCGGAACGTCGTGCGCGGGCAGTATGGCCCCGGCTTTATCAACGGCAACCCGGTGCCAGGCTATCGGGAGGAGCCGGGCGTGGCCTCTGACAGCAAGACCGAGACCTATGTGGCGATGCAGCTTGGCATCGATAACTGGCGTTGGGCCGGCGTTCCCTTTTATCTGCGCACCGGCAAGAGAATGAGCCGGCGGACGACCGAGATTGCTATTCAGTTCAAGCAAGCGCCGTTCGCGCTGTTCCGCAACACGCCGGTCGACATCTTGACGCCCAATGTTCTCGCCTTGCAGATCCAGCCCGACGAGGGCGCATCGCTGCAATTCAGCGCGAAGATTCCGGGCCCGGAGATTTCGCTGGGCGGGGTGCGGATGAATTTCTCCTATAAGGATTACTTCAACACCGAGCCGACCACCGGCTATGAGACCCTGGTCTACGACTGCATGATTGGTGACGCGATGCTGTTCAACCGGGCCGACGGGGTCGAGGCCGGATGGGAGGTGGTGCAGCCGATCCTCGATCTGTGGCAGAACGACAAGACCGCGCCGCTCGAAATATATCCGGCGGGCAGCGCCGGTCCGGAGGCGGCGGACAACCTGCTGTGGCGCAGTGGCCGACAATGGCGCCCGATCGCGTGATTACCGGAGCTGCAATTCGATGAGCCGCCCGGTGATTGTCGCCCCTTCGATCCTGTCGGCCGATTTCGGCCGGCTCGCCGAGGAGGTCCACGCAGTCGACGCGGCGGGGGCCGATTGGATCCATGTGGACGTTATGGACGGGCGCTTTGTGCCGAACATAACGATTGGCCCGGTGGTCGTCGAAGCGGTGCGCCGGGCAACGGCAAAGCCCGTCGATGTGCACCTGATGATCGTCGAGCCCGAGCGTTACCTGGAAGACTTTGCCCGGGCCGGCGCCGATCATCTGATCGTCCACTGCGAGCCGGGTTCGACGATCCATCTGCACCGGACGCTGTCACAGATTCGCGATCTCGGAAAGACGGCGGGGGTGGTGCTGAACCCGGCGACGCCTCTGGCGCAGATCGAATACGTGCTCGAGCTTTGCGGTGTTGTTCTGGTCATGACGGTCAATCCAGGCTTTGGCGGGCAGCAATTCCTGCCGGAGATGCTGCCGAAGATCCGTGCCTTACGGCAGCTGTGCGACGAGCGCGGCCTCGACCCTGTCATCGAGGTGGATGGCGGCTTGAGCGGCGACAACGCTTGGCGGGTCCTCGATGCCGGGGCGACCGCAATTGTCGCCGGTTCTCATGTGTTTCACGCGCCGGATTACGCGCGGGCGATCGCCTCGATCCGCAGCTCGAGGCGCCCGGGATCCTGAGGAGCGCAAAATGTCCAAGACACCGGCACGAGTGGAGGTGGCCAAGGATCCCGAAGCCCTGGCGCGCCATGTCGCCCGGTGGGTCACCGACTTGGCGATAGCCAGCAGCGGCGGTTTTGCGGTTTGCCTGTCGGGTGGGTCGACCCCGCGCCGGCTCTACCAGCTGCTGGCCGAGAGCCCCTATCGCGAGGCGCTTCCCTGGCAGCGGATTCATTGGTTCTGGGGCGACGAGCGTTTTGTTCCCTGGGACCACCCGGACAGCAACTACGGAATGGTGCGCGCGGCGTTGCTGGCGCGGGCGCCCATTCCGCCGCAGAACATCCATGGCATCCCGACGAGCGGCACGCCCGAGGAGGCCGCCCGCGCCTACGAACGCGCGCTGATGACCTATTACGGTTCGGAAAGTCTCGATCCGGCCCGACCTCTGTTTGAGGTGATGATCCTTGGCCTGGGGCCGGACGGCCACACAGCATCGCTGTTCCCGGGAACCGCCGCGCTCGAGGAGCGGCGGCGCTGGGCGGTCGCGGTGGTCGGCGCCAAACCGGAGGCGCGGATCACCCTGACCTATCCGCTTATCGAAAGCTGCCGGCAGACTGCGTTTCTGGTGGCCGGCGCAGACAAACGGGAAGTGCTGGCCCGAGCCCTTTCGGGAGACGAGGCTCTCCCGGCGGCCCGGGTACATCCGGTCGGCCAACTGACGTGGTTTGTCGATCAGGCAGCGCATTCCTAGATATGACCGATCGTGATGAGCTGAAGCGGGCGGCGGCGCTGCGCGCCATCGAGGAGGTCGCAGACGGCATGGTCGTGGGGCTCGGCACCGGATCGACCGCCGCCTTTGTGGTCGAGGGGCTGGGGACGCGTGTCGCCGGCGGGTTGCGAATGGTCGGGATCCCGACGTCCGAGCGCACCGCCGCGCATGCGCGGCGGCTCGGCGTCCCGATTGCGACTTTCGCCGAATATCAGGGCTTGGATCTAACGATTGACGGGGCCGACGAGGTGCAGCTCGGCACCCTCGACCTGATCAAGGGGAGGGGCGGCGCTCTGCTGCGCGAAAAGATCGTCGCCGCCGCGAGCCGGCGGCTGATCATCGTCGTCGACCAGGAAAAGCTCGTCGAGCAGCTCGGCGAGCACACTCCGGTACCGGTCGAGGTCACCCAATTCGGCTGGCAGGCGACCGCCGTTGCGCTCGCCAAGCTCGGCTGCGTCCCCGAACGGCGCTATACCGCCGGCGAACAGCCTTATGTGACCGACGGCGGCAACTATATCCTAGATTGCCGCTTCGGACCGCTCGCCGACCCGCGGGCGGTCGAAAAGCGCATCGCGATGACCGTGGGCGCCGTCGAAAGCGGCCTCTTTGTCGGGCGCTGCGGAATGGTCGTAGTCGCCTCGGCGACCGGGGTCGAGATCCTGACGCCGCCCGGATAATGACAGACCGCCGTCAAACGGCAGGCCGCCTCCGATCGGCGGCCTGCCGGTCGTAGTCGAACGGGTTAGCGCCCGTAATCGCTCTCGTAGTGCCGGCGCGGGGTCGACGAGCCGACATAGGGCGTATCTTGGCTAAAGCTCGCGAGGCAATCCTGATGGAGTTGCGGATCGCTGATCGGACCGCACTCCTTGCGCATCCGGGCTTGGCGAAACCCGCGATTGGTTTCGAGGAGCCGGTCATAGTGTTGGCTCTGAACGACATTTCGCCGCGCCGACCAACCCCCCGACGTATCGGCGGCAACCGCTGAACGGGCCGTCGGCGCGGCGGCGAGCGCGGTGACGCAAGCAACGGCAACGGCAAAGCAGGTGACAGTTTTATGGATCATGATCGTGGCCCTCCTTCACCGCTATTCAGCCGCAAAACCCTGAAGAAGGGATAAATGAGCGAGCCGGATATGGGCTTCGCGAGAAACGAGAAGAGGCCGCCCAACCGGGCGGCCTCTGCTTGTCCGGTCGGAGCTCTACCGCCCAGATTCGCTGCGGTAGTTCCGATGCGAGGTCGATGACCCCGGATAAGGCTCGTTCTGACCGAAGCTCGCTAGGCACTGTTGATGCAGCTCGGCATCAGTGATCGGGCCGCACTCCTTGCGCATCCGCGCCTGCCGGAAACCGCGGTTGGTTTCGAGCATCTGATCGTATCGTTGGCTCTCCGCCACATTGCCACGCGCCGACCATGACGGCGACATGTCTCCTGGGCTCGTTTGCGGGCCATTGGTCACCACTTCCGCGCCGCCGGTGACGGCCGCAGGGGGCGCCATATTGCCTTGATATGATTGCTGTCCGGGGCCTCCTGCCGACCAGTTCGGGGGCGCGGCGCCCTGATAGGTTTGTGGGCCATTGCCATAAGTGCCGGCCGGCTGCGCCTGAGCGGGTATAGTGGCCGCTGCCGCCAGGCAAGCGGCTGCGAAGCCCAAACTTGTCGCGGTCTTGACTATCATGACATTCGCCTCCTGGGCTTAGTTGTCTCCGGTATGAACGCTGGACGAGGTCCTGCCGTTCCGCTCAAGCACGAAGGCAAAAAAGGTACCCTGTGATCCGCCGCTGCAGCCCTCAAACGCCCTGATCGGGAAGACCGCGGCGGCGACAGGCGGCGAGCAGGGTGTTGCGCAGCAAACAGGCGATCGTCATCGGCCCGACCCCGCCGGGCACCGGAGTGATCGCGCCGGCAACGGCGCGTACCGCGGCGAAATCGACATCGCCGACGACGCGGTTGCGGCCCTCCGCGTCGGCGATCGGGCTGATGCCGACATCGATTACGGTCGCGCCGGGCTTGACCCAGTCGGCGCCGACGATTTTTGGCTGGCCGGTTGCGGCGATCAGGATGTCGGCGCGCCGACAGATTTCGGCGGCATCGGGGCTTTTCGAGTGGGCCATGGTCACCGTGCAATCGGCGGCGAGGAGCAGAGCGGCGACCGGTTTCCCGACAATGTTCGATCGGCCGAGGACGGTCGCCTCGGCTCCGCTCAGGTCTTGATGAACCGTGTAGATCAGTCGCAGGCAGCCCTGCGGGGTGCAAGGTACCAAGCCCTGGAGGCCACTCCACAATCGTCCGACATTGACCGGATGGAAGCCGTCGACATCCTTTGCGGGGTCGATCGCGGCGATGACCCGGTGAGGTTCGATTTGGCGCGGCAGCGGAAGCTGAACCAGGATCCCGTCGACGCTGTCGTCGCGGTTGAGCCTCTCGACCTCGGCAATGAGACCGGCCTCCGAGACGTTGCCCGGCAAGCGGATGTCGAAGACGGCGAGGCCGGAACCGGCGCAGGCGCGGCTTTTGGCGCGGACATAAACCTGGCTCGCCGGGTCGTCACCGACCAGGATCGTGGCAAGGCCTGGGGTGATCGCCATCTTGTCGTGCAAGCTCGTTGCGATCTCGGCGGTACGCTGCCGCAGTGCGGCAGCGAGTGCACTGCCGTCGATCACCTTCCCGTTCCCCACCTCGCGCTCCTGCTCGATCGTCGAATATCCGACACTACCCAAGCGCGGTGCGCTGAAGAAAGGGTTCACAAAGCGGGGACGACCGGCCTCGCTTCGCGGCGCCCGCGAGCTTCGGTCGTGACCTTTGCCGGTCGCTTGCTTCATGATTGCGTGGCAAGCAGGGAACCAGGATGACGATCGCGAACTATCACTGTCCGGCCTGCGGCCGCTCGTACCGAGCCGACCGGCCGCTATGGCGGTGCGAGTGCGGCGGGCATCTCAACATGATGCCGGGCAGGGGGTTGGCGCGCCGCGAGATTGCTTCGGCCGACGCCTCGCTGTGGCGCTACGCCGCGGCGCTTGCCCTCGCGGGTCCGCCGCGGGTCTCGCTCGGCGAAGGCTGGACGCCGCTGGTCAAGCGCGAGTGGCAGGGCGTCGAAATCCGCTTCAAGCTCGAATTGCAGATGCCGACCGGCTCCTTCAAGGATCGCGGCACGGCGGTCATGATCAATCATCTGCTCGAGGTGGCGGTCGGGCCGATCCATGAGGACTTCGTCGGGGAATGCCGGCGCCTCGATCGCGACCTACGCGGCGGCTGCGGGCATCCCCTGCCGCATCTATGTGCCGGCCGCTGCCCCGCACGGCAAGCTGGTCCAGATCGCCGCTGCCGGGGCCGATGTTCGGGCCATTCCCGGCACGCGCCAAGACGTCACCGAAGCGGCGCTCGCAGCCGTCGGCGAGAGCTTTTATGCGAGCCACAATTGGCAACCGTTCTTTATCGAGGGGACCAAGACCCTGGCCTTTGAGCTGTGGGAACAGCTCGGCTTCCGGGTGCCCGACAACATCCTTGTTCCGACCGGCTACGGCAGCAACATTCTCGGGCTCGAGCGCGGCTTCGACGAACTCGAAAAAACCGGCGAGATCGCCGCGCGGCCGCGTCTCTATGCGGTGCAGGCGGCGAATTGCGCAGCCTTCGCGGCGGCCTGGGCGTCGGGAGGGAACCAGCTCGTGCCGTTCGCGGCGCGACCGACGGTGGCCGACGGGATTGCCACCCAGAAACCGGTCCGCGTCGCCGAGGTTTTGTCGGCCTTGCGCCGCTCGCGAGGCGGGGTGATCGCGGTCGCCGAGGAGGAGATCGCGCCGGCGCTCGCCGCGCTCGGCCGTTGTGGGCTTTTTGTCGAGCCGACCGCGGCGACCGCCGGTGCGGCGCTGACGCGGCTTTTGGCCGACGGTACGATCAGGGCGGATCAGTCGACGGTCGTCGTGCTGACCGGGTTTGGGCTGAAGGCGGCGGACCGCATCGGCGAGCTTCTCGGCATCGCAACCGCCCGATGATCGAGATCCGGGCTTGTGCACCCGCCGATGCGGCTTCGGTCAGGGCGCTGCTTAGGCAACTCGGGTACGAGGCGTCACGTGAGGCGGTGGGTCAGCGCGTGCAGCAGCTGAACGCAACCGGATCGGATCCGATATTCGTGGCGTGCGAAGCCGGGCAGCCGAGAGGGCTGATCGGGCTCCATCTGTGCCATATGATCCAATATCAGAACCCGGTAGCGCGGGTGACGGCGCTCGTTGTCGATGATCGGGCGCGACGGCGCGGGGTCGGGCGGCGGCTGATGGATTATGCGCTGCACTGGGCCGAGCGAGCCGGGTGCGAATTCGTCGAGCTGACCTCCGCGATTGACCGCGCCGAGGCCCACGCCTTCTATCGCAGCCTCGGTTTCGATTCGAATTCGCTGCGTTTTCGCAAGTCGTTGGGCCGATGATGGGCGCAGCACGGAACCGGTCAATACCGCAGGATCGCGGCGGAAAGACCGGGCGGGGGCAGCTCGCTGCGCTCGACGAGCGTCGCTGATCCGCCCTGTCGCAAGGGTCATCAGCGCCGCGTAATCGAGGAGATCGATATCGTCGACCGGGTCGTCCCCGAACTGCAGCGCCGCAATCTCTTCCGCCGCGAATACGAAGGCAAAACCTTGCGCGAAAACCTCGGCCTGCCCCGCCCCGAGAGCCGCTTTTTCGAGAAGCGGGGGTTCTAAGCCGGAGCCCCGCTGGTACCGGCTAAAATATGCCTGCCTTTTGCACACCGAGAGCCGTCTGATTTCAAAATCCCGCTGCGGCTCAAGACATCTGCGCCGTGCGAGTTGGGTGGCGAAGTGACCTTGTGCTGCTGCGAGTCGGCTGACGCCTTCGCGCCGAAAGCGGACGCTTTTCGAAGCAGGAAGTGCGCAATCGGCCACCAACCCATAAACCGGATGTACTTGAGCCTCTGACATCGTGACATTGGCCGGATGCTTTACTAACGGTCGCTGGGCCAGTAGCCTGAAAGCCAATCATCGCCACCAGCCATACAGTGTTGGAGCCGCCCAAAAGAACGGATGCGGGTATCGCCGGACAGTTGCTAAAGACGCCCGCCGCAAAGCTTCCGCGGGGCCAAAGCTCAGCAGCGCCCGATAAAAGATGGTAAAGAAATGCGCGGTGGCTGCGTCATCAACTGGCCAACGAGTGAGAACCATTGCCTTTGCCCGTCCGGCCATCAGTCCCCGAATGAAGCCAAACATTTCAGCGCCCACTACGACACGACCTTGCGCGGTGCCACACGCGGAAAGAACAACTAGTGTTGCGTGAGTAAAATCAACTTTTGCTAGGTCTGTCGCTTTTATGCAACTGGGCTCTGCTCCAGCCTCCAGAAAAAGAAGCGATTCCATCGGCAGTTCAGCGTCAAATAGAGCGTGAGATATGACGTGGATCAGCGATGCGTTGCCTAAAGCTGCAATCACGGCGTCGCGGCCTGCAACTGATGCATTCGGAAATTGCGTTTGCCGCCCGAGTGTATCGCTGTCAAGGAAAACAGCTAAGGGAAGAGGGGCAACTGCCGCCGCGACGGCTATGAGTTCATTCAACCCGTGATCGAGAGGTGGTAACGGTTCAAGCGAGCGGTATTGAGTAAGCAGCGGAATTGTCGCGTGCTGCCGTTCAGCCGATACCCCGGCGAGCGCGCCCACTATCACCGCTGGCGTTCTCGATGAGATCGTTTCCAAGCCATTGCGGCTAGCGTTGAGTAGCAGCCGCGCGGAGGGCACAATGGCCATCGCAAAACGGCGACAGAGGGGGTGCAGGCCTGCACGACCGAGTTGTCGCAGAAGCGCTGTTAAACGACCAGTCGGCAGCAGCAGTGCCCCCCACGGAACGCCAGCAAGGGATTCGTCAGGTGAGATCGCGAGAAACTTAGTGTCTCTAGGTAACCCGAGAGGCGCCACCAGCACCCTATGCAAAGAAACGAGTGCATTAACGAGTTCTTTAGGAACACGCATTGCCTCTATGTAAGCGCGTGCCTCTACATTGGTTAAATCAAGCCAAGCCTTGACCTTGGCGATTAAGCTTGTTAGCTCCGCGCTCGTTGCGGGTATCCTCACAAGATTGATCGCTGCCGGTGTGACCAGTACGGCTACACCACCAGAAGGGCTCATCGCGTAGGACACGAAAGCTTCTCTAAGGTGGAGCAGTTTCTGAAGAATGCGAGCTATCCTCGACACTTCCGCAGCTAGTGTCAGATCATCGGCGTAGAGCTCACGGAATATTTGAAGCCGCCAATCCTCCATTGCGTCGAGCATCAATTCTGGATCCTTGCGTACCCGAGCAATTAGTTCCAGGTACTGATCAGCAACCGACTTCGAGGTATCCACAAAGGTGAGTTTGTAGGTCTCCTGGCCTATGCGGGAGCGCCCCTCAAGCACCGCACGGAAAGCTCTCTCTGAAAGGGAGAATGCCTCATCCGTTGCTCCCCGCTCGTCGGCGAGGTTTGCTCTCGCCGCGAGGGCGGCAATCATAGTTGCCCCGCGGTCGCGAGCGCCAAGTGATGCTGAAATCGCCAAAACTTCATCAGCAATCAGGACCTCACCCATACGCTCCAATGCCGCTCCGTATAAGAGCAGCAATGAGGCCCCGTCCGTTTCCCACGAAGTTTCACCAATACATGTGATTGCTTGGTCAAGGAGTACTATTGCTATTTCTGGTAATCCTTGGCTTAAAGCGAGATCAGCGGCCGACCGTAGAGCGCTGCCTGTGAGTTCTGGATCACGAAAACTACGCGTTAAACGCAGCACGCGCGACAGCCAATCTAGTGCTTCAGCGATGCGGCCGAGGCGGAGACTGGCGCGGGCGAGATGGAGCATGTCAATAGCGACGTTTCGAGCTTCAGTCGTTTTTGCTATCGCCAAGTCGAGGGCGGCTAATCCACTCGTGTACGACCCTGAGTCGTCTCCAACTTCTGCCAGAAACCATGTAAGCGTGCCCTCCAAGTACGGACTATCTGTGCCAGCACGCGCGCGCCAAGCTCCGAGCGCGTCGAAAGCGCTGCTAAAATCTCCGAGGTTGAGAGCTATATTTGCTGCCATCGAAAGACGGCGTAATTCCATGTCCTGAAAATTTGCGGAAGCCTTTAGCAACCTATAGGATTCCGTCCGCGCCTCCAGTAAAGCTGTGCAGGACGGTCTCGGTGCCACCGGAGTCCACTTTGAACACCACCCCGGCATTGGATGAGCTCCCCATGGAAGTAGTTCCATACGGGTTGCCCGCACCGTCCCGCACCACCGGTGAGGGGATATGCGCCATCGGTTCCGCCAGTGAGCTGTACAACACAGTTTCGGTTCCGTTCGGGGCGACCTTGAACACCGCTCCTGCAAAGGAGGTCCCACCGTAGTCAACGGTGCTGTACAGATTTCACGCGGCGTCCCGGATCAAACTTGCGTAGGGATCTCCGCCGCCGGGCGAGCCGGCGAAGTTGTAAAGTACTCTGAGGGTCTGCGCTTGCGCCGATTGGGTTGTAACCGCGCCAAACCCAAACACCACGACTAACATCAGCGCCGCCCCCCGACTGATCTTCGCGGAAATGCGTCGTTGCTGCGTGTTTCCCATTCTATGATTCCCCCGTTCGCGGGTGAACGAGCTTCCCAAGGGCGACCTTTTTAACATTAAATTCGACGAGAGTCACGCCCCTAATATCACTGCACGCAGTTTGTGAAAAGTCTTTCGAACTCATTGCAAATTGATGCGCCGTCACGAAGTCGGAAACAATAGGTCCTCGTGGTCAATCCTTACTTTACTTAGGCTCCGATCCAAAGCGCAGCACGTGCCCGTCAGGGTCCTCGATTTTCATCTCGTAGGCCCAAGGGTAGTTAGTCGGCTGCTCTCGGAACTTCACACCCTTCGCGCTGTACTCTGCGAAGAGGGGTTCGATGTCCTCGACCCCGATCCACATCCATGTCCCCGGTTGTCCCTGTTCGCCTTGAGACAACATGATCGCCCGTCCATCGCGGGAAACCGAGGCAAAGGTCGATTCATCCTCGCCGCCCCAATCCACCTTGAATCCGAGCACATCCACGTAGTAACGGATGCTGGCCGCAACGCTGTTTACACGCAGGATCGGAATAATGCACTCGACGCCGATGGTTGCCGCTTCGGACTTGTGGTTAGACATACAAGCATCTCCCGGGTAATGAAAGGCCGGCTTCTCAGCCGGCCTTTCATACGAACGGGAAACGAAAACTACTTCTTGGGCGGGCGATGGCGTCCTTGGCTGCCTTGGCGACGCGGAACTTCACCACCGTCTTGGCCTTGATCTGGATGGGTTCACCGGTCTGCGGATTGCGTCCCACGCGGGCCTTGCGATGAGCCTTCACCAGGCGGCCCAGTCCGGGGATCACGAACACGCCATTCTTCTTGGTCTCTTTAACGGCAACCTCGGTGAGTTGCTCGAGAAATGCGGCCGCGGTCTTGTTGTTGCTCTCGAGCTTCTCCGCCAGATGGCGGACGAGCTGGGTCTTGGTCATACCTGAAGCCATGAATCCTCCTCTGAAGTGGCACTGTGATTTTCCTGCGGTGGGGGCTATCTTATACCAGCGTTCCTGTGGAAAAGTGCGTTTCAGCCGCATTTTATGCGGATTTTTTCATTAGGAACCACGAAAGCCCCCACAAAATATCGTGCTTTTTCCGCGGTTGCTCTTCCTAGATCGGTCGCTTCGGAGCAAGTCTTTGACTCACTGGCTTCGCGTGCCGCTGCCCGGCAGAGCCAGACGTAATCTACCTTCGCTGTCGTGATAATGATTAGGTAGCGGATTTATCTTCTCGTGAGCTTTTTGCGATCCGAAAGCGAAGAGGAAACGCTTTTGTCCCACTGTTCACGGAGCACGTTTGCCCACAGTGCTTGGCGAGCCACGCGAGGTGACTCTCGATTGTCCCAGCAGCGTGTGTACCTCCAGGACGGCGCGGCAGCATGAAAGGCCGCGTTCCTGGAGGATCTGGACCCGACGCTCGTTGTTCCGCAGGTGGATCAGCAGTTCTACGAGCATGAACACTGCTCATGGGCCTGAACTACGCATTGGCAGAAGAGCGCCCAGGCCGATCGTGCAATCACGGATGCCGATCTGATCGCCGCGCTCGCGGCGATGACCAAGAAGCAAGAAACGCTAGTGAACTCCGGCTTGCATTACGAAACTCCGATCGCCAGCCTGAGTCAGCAACTGGTGGTCTCGAAGAGGCACAAGATGTTGAAGGAGTATCGCGAGGCGGAGCAAAAACACCTTGGTTACAGCCGGATTCACGATTCTGATGTACTGGGCGCGCTCGTGTTTCTCGTACGCATGGGTCATGCTCGTACTTCGGGAAGGCCAAAGTCGCGCGCGTTCGTGAATTTCCTCCAAGCACAGTTCCCCGAGAAACAATCGGTAGTGGCCACACCGGAAGAAGCCGGGAGCCGAATTATTATTCCGTAAAGTCCAAATCAGCCACGGGATCTGCACGGATCAACACGGACAAAATGAAGAGAAAATAAGAAGAAGTTTTTATCCGTGTTCGTTTCGTGGAATTGGCTAGTGTAGTGTCGCCTAAACGACTGGAGTTATTTTTTCCTCCTTTTTCGTGAACGCGGCAGGGTGCATCCCGGCTGGATGTTTTCGAGGGTTTGCCGGCACCGTTGCAGTTTCTCCACGATCGAATCCACGGTAGCTGTCCAAACAAATGGTTTTGGATTCCGATTCCAGGTGTCCATAAACTCTTCAATAGCCGTGATGAGGTCAGGCACATTGAGAAACGTTCCACGTCGTATGCGCTTGCTCGTCAGTTCGCTAAACCACCGCTCCACCAGATTTAACCAACTGGAGCTGGTCGGAACATAATGAGGTAGGAAACGCGGATGCTTCTTCAACCAGGCCTGAACCTTGGGATGTTTGTGAGTACCGTAATTGTCCATCACCAGATGCAGCGGTATATCGCCGGGAAACTCTTGATCCAAACGTCGCAGAAATTTCAAAAACTCCCGATTGCGATGCCGGGCGAAGCACTGACCGACCACTTTGCCTTGGGCCACTTCCAACGCGGCAAATAGCGTCGTAGTCCCATTGCGTTTGTAATCATGCGTCATCGTTCCGCAGCGGCCTTTTTTTAGCGGCAATCCTGGCTGGGTTCGATCCAGAGCTTGAATCTGGCTCTTTTCATCCACGCACAACACCAGGGCTTTTTCGGGCGGATTAAGGTACAGCCCCACTACATCGGTCAGCTTCTCCAAAAACTTCGCATCACGAGATAGTTTGAAAGTTTTCTGAAGGTGGGGTTTGAGCTGATGACTCTGCCACACCCGATTAATCGTGTCCTTGCTGACGCCTTGTTGCTCGGCCAAGGTTCGGCAACTCCAGTGCGTGGCTCCTGCGGGGCGAGTTTGTAGGGTGGCGTTAATAATCGCTTTGATCTTTTCGTCCGAATAGTGCGGCTTACGTCCCCGTCCCGCTGCCACCTCCCACAAACAATCGGTGCCTTGGCTGCGAAAACGGGCCCGCCACAATGCCACGGTTTTAAAGTTGATCTGCAAGCCTGCAGCAATCGTTTTGTCCGGTTGGCCTTCGGCCGCCGACAGGATGATTTGACAGCGCTGCGCCACTTGTTGCGGCGTGCCATGCGCCGCAACCCAGCGCTGCAATTCCAGTCGATCTGCCTGCCTCAGGGCAATGGGCTGAGCTTGGCGCGGCATGCACCCTAGGCTATTCCATTTTCATTAATAACGCCAGTTATTTATGCGACACTACACTAGCTTGTCTTGCGCACTTCTG
>CAVOTD010000033.1:0-67750 GCA_963698995.1 uncultured Alphaproteobacteria bacterium
GAAATTATCAGCCGGTCAGGCGTTCAGGGTTGCTTATATGAAGCCGGTCCTCGCGATGCCTATATCGCGAAATCCCGTAGTGGCTCTTTGATACTGAGTTTGACTGACCCGGCTTGTAGGCCGGGCGCTTTTTCGGCGAGGGAAATCTCATGGACAAAGGCTCTGCTATGCCAGGATTACCGAGCTACTCAATGTCAAAGCCGCCCGATACGGTGAGGCTCATCCGGCGAGCGGTGCACGCGGACATCCACGAATTATGGAGATCAGACATGCCGTTGGCGAGAACCGGCTATCTGACCCGAACTCCGTCACCGCCGCAGATTGTGCCGAATTCATGGATCGGTCGGAAATTTGGGTGTGGGTAGAAGAAGGCTTAATTCTGGGTTTCGCAGCCGGCGACCCACGTGATGGGTGACTGGGCGTCTCCATTGCCCCGGCCATGAAGGTCGCGGCATCGGTCGGGCGCTCCTTCGGCTTGCCTGCGAAACCATTCGAATTCTGGCTACAGCATCGCGACCCTGAGCACAGATAAGGGAACGCGCGCTGAGCGGTTCTATCGGGCGCATGGTTGGACTGTGACCGGAAGAAACCAGAAAGGAGAACTCGTCTTTGAGAAACGGCTTTAGACGGTGACGTGACCCCCTGAAACTCCGCCAGGAATAATTAGAGTCCGCCCCAGGAGAGGGACGGGCAGATGAAGCGATCAAGGTTCACGGAAGAGCAGATCATTGGGATTTTGCGGGAGCAGGAGTCGGGTGTCCCGGTGATGGACCTGTGCCGCAAGCACGGGCTGAGTTCGCCGACATTCTACAAGTGGAAAGCCAAGTTCGGCGGGCTGGACGTGTCCGAAGCTCGGCGGTTGAAGACGCTGGAGGATGAGAACGCCAAGCTTAAGCGGATGCTGGCGGACGCAATGCTGGACAACGTTGCGCTGAAGGATCTGCTGGGAAAAAAATGGTGACGCCCGCCGCGCATCGGGAGGCTGCGGGATATCTGCAGTCGACCTACGAGATGAGCCAGCGGCGGGCGTGCCGAGTGATCAGCCCGACCGAACCGAGCGTGCGTTAGTCACGCCAGGCGGTCGGATGACGGAGCGTTGCGCGAACGCCTGAAGGCCTTGGCCCAGGAGCGAGGGCGCTTCGGCTATCGGCGGCTGCATGTGCTGCTGCGGCGCGAGGGCCATGCGGTCAACAGGAAGCGCGTCCAGCGGATCTACCGCGAGGAGCGGCTGACGGTGCGGCGCCGCGGCGGGCGCAAGCGGGCGATCGGCACGCGAAGGCCGATCGAGACGCCTCTGGCGGCCAACAAGCGCTGGAGTCTAGACTTCGTCTCCGACCAGATGACGGACGGGCGGCGCTTCCGCATCCTGACCGTGATCGACAACTGCACGCGCGAATGCCTGGCCCTGGTGGCCGACACGTCTCTGTCGGGACGCAGGGTCGCTCGCGAACTGGACAACATCGTCCGTCAGCGCGGGCGCCCGGGAGCCATCCTCGCGACAACGGTACGGAATACACCTCCAATGCCATCCTCGGCTGGGCGGATGACACCGGCGTGGACTGGCACTACATCGCGCCCGGCAAGCCTCAGCAGAACGGCCATAACGAGAGCTTCAACGGCCGGCTGCGGGACGAACTGCTGAACGAGACGCTCTTCCGATCTCTGCCCCACGCCCGCGCCGTGCTCGATACCTGGCGCAGTGATTACAATACCAAGCGCCCGCATTCGAGCCTCGGTTGGCAGACACCGTTGGCTTTCGCGGCAGCCTGGCAGCGTCGGTGTGCGCAACGGGACAGGACGCTCCCGCGATCTGAGGGCTTCGCGCCCTGTCCCGTTGCGTCGGGCACCGAAAAACAAATTCAATCACCCAGAGACTCTGGTTCCCCATGGATGAAAGTCGGGGAGCACGTCAACGACGACGACTCGTACAGATGCGTTACCGCCGTGCCATCCGAGGGGGGGCAACCGGACACCAAGATCACTGTCCGAAATCTGTAACTCGGTGGGGACGGTCGGGCTCGGTCTTGTTTTCATCGCTCTGACAGACAAAGCTCAGAGACGGCCATGGGATCATCGGGAGGACCAGTGGCGACTATCAGCCGCGAAAGGCAAGTCATTGTGGTTTTCACAAACACCGCATTGATAAACGGGGTTTCCGTTGATCGTCGAGGGATCGAAATCCTCTAAGATGACAGATCCGCAATGTCCGCAAATAAAATCGTCGCCGCCAGCGCCCGACACTCCTTTATCTGGAGGATTGTCCGGTTTAGTGTTTTTACTGGACCGACTGGTATCATGGGTATTGTTGCCAATTTCTTTCCTCCACATTTTTGACGTGGGTTCATCGATATCTCGAAAGTCACACGATCAACCCTGTTGTAGCTCACGTCACATTTTACCCCGGTTTATCCCGTGCGGGCGGATACGAGAAATGCCCTCACTCCGAGAGCATGTGATCGGGGCGAGCACGGACCCATATAGGTGTCGCGGAAACTCGCCTCGGAACGGTACACGGATCGGTGCTGGGTATTGGGCGAGCGATCAGCCGAGGAGCGTTCGAATTGCGAATGACGGATAGATTGGTATCGAGATGGTGAACACACTCAGCAGGTTTTTCTCACAACAACAGAATCCAAACCGCCTTGAACCCACGCGGAAACTGCAACTGGATCTACTCGAACGAGACGAGGTAAAGGCAAAACGTCCAAGCATGTGGAACGTCGTCTTCTATAACGATGATTACACATCGAATGGATTTTGTCGAATTCGCCCTGAAGACGGTATTTCATATATCAACTCTCGATGCTCTGGCCTTGACCTTGGCGGTCCATACGAAAGGCAAGGGGATCGCGGGCACCTACACCTTTGAGGTCGCCGAACAAAAACAATGTGAGGTCTTGTTGATGGCCAAGATCGAGGAGCATCCGTTGAGGGTTGAAGTCGAGAGGGTTTGACGACAGCCCGGAATTCGACCCGGCGTGGACTCGGCAGGGAGAATATCCTGGGACGGTCAGACGGTTTTTCAGACCTAGACCAAACGAACCTTCGCCCCCTCCAGCCCCTTCCTGCCTTCGACGATATCGAAGGTGACGTGTCCACCTTCGGTGAGGGCCGTGAGCCCGGATCGTTCAAGAGCCGAGATGTGGACGAATACGTCCTTCCCGCCATTATCGCAAGTGATAAAGCCGAAGCCCTTTTCGATGTTGAACCACTTCACGGTACCTGTCTCCCCGACCGCTAGGCCAGAAGATGGCTCGTTCGATGTCGTCGCCCCGGAACTCGATCGCGGTGGTGTCTTAGGCTTAGCGGGGCTCGTGTCGACGCTCAGCACCTCGGTAACGTGCGGACCTGTGTGCCCCGGCCCGATGCGTACTTCGAGAGTGTCGCCCGGCTGGACGGCGTTGATGCCGCTCTGAGCAAGTACGGTTCCATGAAGGAAACCGTCGCCGGACCCATCCGACAGTTCGACGAAGCCAAATCCCTTGTCGGGATTGAACCATTTCACGACTGCTCGGACGGGAGGGTCGGACGTGACTCGAACCGGGCCTCGCTGAACCGGGGTCGACTTCCGAAAACGCGGGGCTGTGGATGGTAGGTATCAGCGTCGAAGGCGCGACGGCGCGAATTAGGCAAGTCTTGATCTCTCAATCTTACGTCCTGGTGGGTGGGTGCCTGATCGGCCCGGTAGAGCGACGATGGGTTGCTTTGTCTCAAATCTGGCGGGATTCTCGGTTCAACACCGTTCGAGAGGAACCGGAAAAGACCGTTAGGCTCAGCGGTGTGAATCAGGTGGCCTTGCGCTGTGCTTGGATCAAGTGGCAGCGGCTCAAGGTCAGGTTTGGCTTCGTTCCAATTGCTGGCCCGGTCGGGGCCTGGAGGGCAAGTGTCGATCTGACGTGCTCCCCGACTTTCATCCATGGGGAACCAGAAGTCTCTGGGTGATTGAATTTGTTTTCGGTGCCCGACGCAACGGGACAGGGCGCGAAGCCCTCAGATCGCGGGAGCGTCCTGTCCCGTTGCGCACACCGACGCTGCCAGGCTGCCGCGAAAGCCAACGGTGTCTGCCAACCGAGGCTCGAATGCGGGCGCTTGGTATTGTAATCACTGCGCCAGGTATCGAGCGCCACGCGGGCATGCGGCAGTGAGCGGAATAAGATTTCGTTCAGCAGCTCGTCGCGCAGCCGGCCGTTGAAACTTTCGATAAAGGCGTTCTGGACCGGCTTGCCCGGGGCGATGTAATGCCAGGCGACCTTTTGCCGATCCGACCAGGCCAGGATCGCGGTCGAGGTCAGTTCGGTGCCATTGTCCGAGACGATGCGGTGGGGCCGACCGCGCACGGCGACAATTCTGTCGAGCTCGCGCGACCCGAAGGCCTGAGGTGTAATAGCTTGGACTTAATCTGACAAACGTTGTTGGACTCCGAAGGAGCGAGGGCGGGGCGCGGTTCTCACCCCGAGCTGGGACCGCGACCCGCCCTTGGCGAGACGGAGATCGCGAAATGACGCAAGAGCAAAAGGTGATTCGGGCGAAAGTTGGTTGGCTGGAGATTGCGAGCGGCTCGGCAATCTGACCAAGCCTGCAAGATGATGGGCTATAGCCGCGATGGCTTCTATGGTTTCCGAGGACTCTACGATAAAGGCGGTGAACTGGCGCTGCAGGAGATCAGCCGCCGCAAGCCGGTGCTGAAGAACCGCACGCCGGTCGAGATCGAACAGGCGGTGGTCGCGTGGCGGTCGAGCAGACGGCCTGGGGACAGGTCCGTGTTTCGGAGGCGCTGAAGCGGCGCGGTTTGTAGATCTCGCCCGCCGGCGTGCGCTGCGTCTGGCAACGTCACGATCTGACCTCAATGAAGCACCGCCTCAAGGCGCTCGAGGCCAAAGTCGCACAGGAGGGCATCCTGCTCACCGAAGCGTCAGGGAGTTCGCCGCGCTTGAGAAGGCCAGGCCGACAAGGAGGCACATCGGCGAGTTCGACAGCCGAGTGCCCGGGCTATCGCAGGGGGCGCAGGACACCTTCTATGTCGGAACGCTGAAGGGCGTCGGGCGGGTTTATCAGCAGACCTTAGATCGACGCCTACGCCAAGGTCGCTTTCGCCAAACTATACGATCGCAAGACGCCGATCACCGCGGCGAGATCATCGAGATGATCGGGTGGTGCCGTTTTATGAGCGAGCACGGTATCCGCCTGTACGTCACGCGTGCTGACCGATCGCAAGGCGCCGAGTTTTGCGGCACGCCCAGAGCCACGGATACGAGCTCTATCTCGCGTTGAGGACGTCGGCCACAGCCGCACCAAGACCAAGAGCCCGCAAACCAATGGCACTTGCGAGCGCTTCCATCACGCCACCGTCCTCGACGAGTTCTACCCGGATTGCCTTCCGCAAGAAGATCTACCACGCGATCGACGAGTTGCAGACGGACCTTCGACACCTGGCTGGTCGACTACAATCACCGGCGATCGCATCAAGGCCGGCTGGTGCTTCGGCAAGACCCCAATGCAGACCTTTCTTGATGCGCTCCCTCTGGCAAAGGAGAGAATCATGGCGGCATGACGACCGGCGACGGCTATGCAGGCTCAATCAGCCAGACAGCGTCTGTCAGACGAAGATCTCGACTATTACACCTGAGATCGATGTGTCGGCCACCAGCGCCAGGCATTCGCGGGTGTAGTCGTCGACTACCGCCAGGATGCGCAAACGCCGCCCATCGGTCATCTGGTCATGCACGAAGTCGAGCGACCAGCGCTGGTTCGGCCCGAGCGGCAGCGGCATCGGCGAGCGAACCCCAATGGCGCGCCTGCGCCCGCCGCGTCGGCGCACCATCAGCCGCTCTTCCTTGTACAGCCGGTAAACCCGCTTGCGATTGACAGTGTGGCCTTCCCGCCGCAGCAGCACCCAAAGTCGTCGATAGCCAAACCGCCGGCGCTCCTCAGCCAGCGCCTTCAACCGCTCGCGCAGCTGATCGTCATCACGCCGGTGCCGGTAGCGCACGCTCGACCGGTCCACGGCAACCACACGGCACGCCCGCCGCTCGCTCATCGCGAACTCACTTCGCAGATGAGCCACCGCCTCGCGGTCAGCAGCGGGCGTCACCATTTTTTTCCAAGCAGCTCCTTTAACGCGGCGTTGTCGAGCATCGCGTCTGCCAACAGCCGCTTCAGTTTGGCGTTCTCCGCTTCCAAAGCCCGCAGCCGCTTCGCCTCGCTAACCTCGAGCCCGCCGTACTTGCTCTTCCACGTGTAAAACGTCGCATCGCTCATGCCGTGCTTGCGGCACAGCTCCCGTAACTGGTGTCCCGGCCTCCTGCTCCCTCAGGATCCCGATGATCTGTTCTTCCGTGTACCGTGACCGCTTCATTCGCCCGTCCCCCTCGTCCGGAACTCTACCTCCTCATGGCTGATTTTTCGGGGAGCACGTCAGATCAACACCACGCGCGAAGTTCGGTCTAGGCTAGCTCCGACCGGCTGCGGCTCCTCTTCCCGCTCGCGAAACACGCCACCAATGGTCTCGACCTTGTACCCGGCGCACCATCGCGCCTGGGATCTCCAGCGAGTGGTTCGAGATACACGGTAAGTCTTCACCGTGTTCGAGCGCTTCGAGATCGTGTGCCGCTCGATGTTGCGGATATGATCACCGGGCCGAAAATTCACGGGGAAGATTAAGTGCCGCGTCACCGCGACAGACGGTAATCCGAATTCGAGCTTCACGCGCGCCAGGAGGGGAACCACAATGGGCAAGCTGGACGGGAAAGTAGCGATCGTTACCGGCGCGGCGCGTGGCCTCGGGCGCGCTTACGCAAAGCGGCTCGCCGGATTGGGTGCAAAAGTCGCGGTCGCTGACCTGAACCTGCGCTCATACGAGGAATTCGAGGCCGAAGCCAAGGACATGACAGCCGACAGCACGGTCGCCGAGATCGAGGCGTCGGGCGGCACCCCGTTAGGCGTCGAGGTCGATGTTCGTGATCGCGAGGCGGTCGAGGCAATGGTGTCGCGGGTCGTCCAGGCGTGGGGCCGGGTCGATGTCCTGGTCGCGAACGCGGGCGGAGGTCGTGGCAGGCCGATGGACACCAAGGCCAGCACCCTCGATCCGGCGCTTTTGCAACTCGTGACGGAAATGAACTTGTTCGGGACCGTCTATAGCTGCAATGCCGTTGCCCCGATCATGAAGCAGCAGCGTTCCGGGAAGATCATAACGGTAAGTTCGATCGCAGGCGCGGCACCATCCGCCGATGGCGGCTACGCCCATTACGGCGCAGCGAAAGCAGCCATCGCCCACTACACGCGATATCTAGCGCAGGATCTCGGGCCGTTCGGGATCACGGTGAACTGTATAGCTCCAGGCGTGATTGCGACCGGACGCATCATGCAGGCCGTCATTCCGGGCAGCAGCCAGAGTAATCGCGATCGGGCGGAGTTGGTCGCTCTACGGCGGCTCGGGACGGTGGAGGATTGCGCCAAGGTCGTCGAGTTCCTCGCGACCGACCTTTCGGACTACGTGACCGGGGCCGTGATCCCAATCGACGGCGGATTGGTGCGGGGCTAGGGTCAACCTGTACCCGGCAGAGAACAGCAAAACCAAGAACAACAAAGTCTTCAGCCGTTAGACCCGCGTTAGACCCAACGGGTCCACCGAGCTTCGTAATCGGGGCTAAGTATCTGAAAAGGCTGGCTGGGGGACTAGGATTCGAACCTAGACTGGCGGAGTCAGAGCCCGCTACGCTACCGTTGGATGATGCCGATTAGCTTGCTTGATCGGCACAAGCCCAGCGTTTGGTACACCGCAAAAGCTCGGGGGAACCTAGCAGCAGGGCGTTGTAACTCAACGGTTTCGGAATGTGTAAGCTGATCGCGTCAGGGTCGACGGTTAGCAAATCGTCGCAGGCAAATCATAATTGCTAACCTCTCCCGAGCCGAGTTGATGCGACCAGCAGGTCCGCATGAGGTCCGCACCTAAGAATTTGGCTGATGTACAACCATTTTTCTATGCGCCAAATACCTGAAATAATTGGTGGGTGCACAAGGACTCGAACCTTGGACCCGCTGATTAAGATAAGAGTCAGCTGCTCGAAGCATCTCGACGCAGCCGCTGCCACTCCCCGACAAAGTACTGCTGTCCGGGAGCGTCCACGGGCGCTTATTGGTCAAAACTTGGACAGAGACGCTGCGGCGCGGCAGCTAGCTGGGACTATAAGTTATTGAATAAATTGGCGTCCCCTACCGGATTCGAACCGGTGTTGCCGCCGTGAGAGGGCGGTGTCCTGGGCCTCTAGACGAAGGGGACGAGGCCACGAGCGTTAATACCGGTTGGCGTCGGCGGGATCAAGCGGACCCAACGGGATGCGCGTCTAATCGCGGAAATTGACGTATTGCAGAGGCTGGTCGATCTTCAGCCCGCGGGCGACCGCGATGGCGGCCTGGAGGTCGTCGCGCTTCTTGCCGGTGACTCGCAGCTCGTCGCCCTGAATCGAGGCCTGCACCTTGAGTTTGCTGTCCTTGATCTCGCGGATCAGCTGTCGGGCAAGATTGGCGTCGACCCCCTGACGCACCACGATCGTCTGCTTCAACGTATTTCCCGAAGCTTTTTCCGCCGGCTTGTACTCCAACGCCGCCGGGTCCACCTTGCGCCGCGTCAGGTGCACCTTCAAGAGCTCGTGCATCTGCTTCAGCTTGAGCTCGTCGTCCGCCACGACGGTCAATATCCCTTCTTGGCGCTCGATCGTGCACTTGCTGCCCTTGAAGTCGAAGCGCGTCGCGATCTCGCGCGTCATGCCGGCGACCGCGTTGTCGACTTCGGCAAGATCGATCCGGGAAACGATGTCGAAGCTCGGCATGTCGCCCTCCTTCGCTTGATGATAAATTTCTTACGATATAGCGCGCCGGCGCCCGAAAATCAGCGCCGATCGCCGGGCTCCTGCCCAGGCCGCGTAAAGACCGGCTGCTCCATCGCCGCTTCCATATAGGAGCGGATGCGGCGGTAGGAGGGGTCGCACGGCAACCGCTGAGGCGGCTCCGTCGTCGCCTCTTCGGTCTCGACCGTCCGGGCCCATCGTGCGACGGCCCCGCGCAGCTCCGGGTCGGCCAGGATGAAATCGACGACCTGGTTCTGAGTGCCGAGGCTCGGCGCGCCGTTCTCCTCGGTCAGTTCGCGATAGAGCTCGATCACGTAGGCCATGGCCTGGCGGATCAGCACGGTGTCTTCGGTTATCGCGGCCATCGGCTCACCTTTCTCAAGGGATCGGATTGCCAACACCACGGCTGCCGCGTGGTTCTCGTCATGAGCGCTGGAGAAACGCCCGCGCGGTCGCCGCGAGCCCGATCTCGGGCGATACCGGCGCCCGCCAGCCGAGGGCAGCGCGGGTCTCGCGATCGTCGACCTGCAGCGACAAAGTCAGCCGCGCGATCAGGGGCCCCAACATCGGAAGGCGGCGAAGCGCGGCAAAGGCGGATTGCGGTGCCGGGAAAAGCCGCGCTGGACGGCCGAGTGCTGCAGCGAGCGCGCCGATCAGCTCGGGGAGCGAAAGATCAACCGCGTCGCGGCCCAGCAACGCGCGGCCGGCGGCAGCGGGATGGAAGCACGCGCATGCCGTGAGATCGACGAGGTTATCGAGGAAAATGAGGCTGCGGCGATTGTCGATCCCGGCGAACGGCAACGGCAACCCGCTCGCAGCGAGCCGCAGCAGCGCCCGGAAATTTCCCTTGACCCCCGGGCCATAAACGAGCGGCGGACGCAGCACGACAAGCTCGAGCTCGGTCTCCTGTGCCACTGCCCGCAAGGCCCGCTCGGTTGCGAGCTTAGCGCGGCCATAGGCGTCGCGCGGCGCTGGCAGGTCGGTCGGGCGAAACGGCGCGCCTGGCAGGGTCGTGCCGCCCATCGCTCTGACCGAGCTCATGTGGACTAACCGCCGCACGCCGGCTCTGGCTGCGGCCCGCGCCAATGCCGCTGCGGCCTCCGCCTCGCCGGCAACGCCGGTTTCCCGGATCCGGCGATGAGCGCGGTTGGCGAGATGGGCCACGATCTCGATCCGGTCGAGATGTCCGGACCAATCGGTGCGCGGACCGATTTCGCCGATCGGTTGAAGGGCGACGCCCGGGATCGGCGCCGCCGGGTTGCGGGTCCAGCCGACTATCTCATGGCCGCGCGCGCTCAACCCGCCGCATAACGCCCGGCCGATAAAGCCGGCGGCACCGGTCACCAGGATGCGGGCCACGCGGCCTCCCCTGCCGCGAGCCTGCGACGCAATTGAGCGAGCGGCGTGCGGACAAATGAATTAAAGAGGTGCCGGTAGCAACCCAAGTCTGACCCTTTCGAGGTGGTTATTCCCGATATCATAGGGCCGGTGGCCTCGCCGTCACCGCCCATCGCGACCTCGGCGGCGCAGCGGCCCAAGCTTCTGTTCCTCGTCACCGAGGATTGGTATTTCTGCTCGCACCGCCTGCCCGTAGCCCGCGCCGCGCGCGAAGCTGGCTTCGCGGTCGTCGTCGCAACCCGGGTGCGCGCGCATGGTGAGCGGATCCGGGAAGAAGGCTTCACGTTGCGCCCGATCGCGTGGCGCCGGCGCGGCGACGGGGTCGCCGGAGCCGGGCGGGCGATCTCGGCGATCGCCCGTCTCTATCGTGCCGAACGGCCCGATCTGGTGCACCACATCGCGCTGAAGCCGGTGCTGTTTGGCGGCCTCGCCCGGCGTCTTGCTTTCAGAGGCTCGGCAGACGGTCCGGCTGCCGTCGATGCGGTCATGGGCCTCGGCTCCGGCTTCTCACATGCCAGCCTCGCCGCCAGGCTGCGCCGTCCGCCGCTGGGCGTCGCGCTGCGCTTGGCCACGGGCCCCGATCCGGGCTGGGTGGTGGTGCAAAACCCGGAGGACCGCGCCGCCCTGATAACGCTCGGGACCGATCCGCGGCGGATCGTGATGATCAGGGGTTCGGGGGTCGATCCCGACCATTTTGCCGCGATGCCCGACCCGGACGCCTCGACGGTTACCGTCGCCCTCGTCTCGCGGATGTTGCGCGGCAAAGGCGCGCTCGAAGCGGTGGCCGCGATCCGGCTTCTCCGGGCCCGCGGTCTGCCAATCGAGCTTCTGCTCGCTGGGCCGACCGACCCCGATAATCGCGGCTCGCTGACCACCGAACTTCTGCTGTCGCTTGCCGCCGAGCCGGGGATCGAATGGCTCGGCCCGGTCGCCGATGTGCGCGCGGTATGGCGCCGTGCCGCGATAGCCGTGCTGCCCTCGACCTATGGCGAAGGTGTGCCGAAGGCGCTGCTCGAGGCCGCCGCCTGTGCGCGTCCGATTGTCGCCAGTGACGTCCCCGGCTGCCGCGAAGTGGTCCGCGCCGGGGAGACCGGCATCCTCGTCGCGCCGCGCGACGTCGAAGGGTTGGCGGCGGCTATCGCCGCGCTCGCCGGCGATCCGGCGCAGCGCACCGCCATGGGCCGCGCCGGGCGCGCCTTGATCGAGCGCGACTTTGCCGAGGACGTCGTTGCCCGCCAGACCCTCGCGCTGTATCGCGCCGCCTTGCAGGAAAGAGGGGCGCCGCAATGATCGGCGCATGGCTCGCCATCGCCGCGCTCGGCGGGTTTTTGTCGGTTGCGGCGGGCGCCGTCGCAGCGCATCTCGCGGCCGACGATCGGACAGCCGAGCTGCTGCGCACTGGCGCTCTCTACGGCATGGTTCACGCCGCCGCCTTGATCGGCCTCGCAGCGCTGTCCCGGGCCCGCCCGCGGCGTGATCTCTTGCTGGCGATCAGCGGTTGGGGTTTCGCCGCCGGCCTGCTGCTGTTCGGCCTCAGCCTCTTCGGGTTGGCGTTGACCGGGTCCGAGTGGCTCGGGCTGGTCACGCCCTTTGGCGGCGCCGGCTTGCTGATCGGCTGGGCTGCCCTCGGACTGCACGCATCTTTAAGGACCTGGCCAAGAATGAGGTAAGTGTGCGCAATGGGTTACCGTGAAAGTCCACCCTCTCCCCCCGCCGGCCGGGGGAGAGGGCAAGGTGGGGGGGCCGGTGTGCCGGGCTGCGGCGCCACCCACCTCTCCCTCCCGCGCCTCCCTCTCCCCCTAAAGGCGGAGAGGAGCTTTTCGGCCGGATTTCTGTCGGTGACTCGTTGCGCCGACACAGTTCATTTCGCACCAGGCGCTAAGATAAATACCAACATGAGCGATTCCTTGGCCATTGCTGTGCTCGGCGTTACGCTCTGCTCTGCTGATGGTAGGTACCGCCGATTTGCGGCGGGCTGACAGCGGTGATGAATTAATGGCTCCGCGTCGCGAAGTGCCGGAAAGAATCGAAGATCGTCTGATCGTTGCCCTCGACGTAGCGAGCATCGCGGAGGCGCGCGCGCTGATCGACGAGTTGGACGGGGTTGTGTCTTTTTTCAAGCTCGGGCTGTGGCTGCAATTCGCGACGGGTTTTGATGTTCTCCTCGACGATCTTCTGCGTCGCGACAAGAAGATCTTCCTCGATGCCAAGATGTTCGACATCGGGGAGACAGTAAGGCAGGGCGTTGCAAGAGCTGCGGAACGGGGCGTCAGCTTTGTTACCGTCCACGGCGACGGTGACATCATCCGAGCGGCTGGCGAGGGTAAGAAGGGCACGAGCTTGAAGATCCTGGTCGTCCCGGTGCTGACCAGCCTCGATGCGAACGGGTTGCACGAACTCGGATACCGCGCCGGCGTCGCCGAGCTGATCGCCGAGCGTGCCAGGACCACGCTCGCTTGGGGCTGCGACGGGATCATCGCCGCGCCGCACGACAACCCGAATGAGATCCGCCGAACTGCTGGCTCGCAGGGTTTGCTGGTCGTGACCCCGGGGGTGCGACTGCCGGGGGCGGCGCTCGACGATCACAAGCGCGCCGGAACCCCCGCCGAAGCGATCGCCGCGGGAGCGGATTATCTCGTTGTCGGCCGCCCGATCATCAAAAGCGACGATCCGGTCCGAGCAGCGGCGGCAATCATCGAGAATATGCGCAGCGCCGTTTAGCGGCGATCCGTCCGGCCGTGCCGCGTTGCTGGCGGCCGCGGGACTATGCTAGATCTGTCACCAAACGAGGGCGATCAGCCCGCGGGTGAGCGGGCAGGGAGCAAGCGATGACGATCAAGCACTGGGTGGGAGCACTCGCCGCGATCTGTCTCGGGTTCGGCGGCGTGGCGCAGGCCGGGCCGACATTGGACAAGGTCAAGCAGGCCGGCCAGATAAGCTGCGGCGTGCCGACCGGCATCGCCGGTTTTGCCGCGCCCGATAGCCAGGGCCGCTGGGCCGGCTTTGATGTCGATATCTGCAGGGCATTGTCGGCCGCGATCTTCGGCGCCGCCGACAAAGTTAAATACGTGCCGTTGACCGCGCAGCAGCGGTTCACTGCGCTGCAGTCGGGCGAAGTCGACATCCTATCGAACAACACCACCGATACCTTGCAGCGCGACACCGCGCTCGGCCTCAATTTTGCGCCGGTCGTGTTCTATGACGGCCAGGGCTTCATGGTGGCGAAGAAGCTCGGCGTAAAAAGCTCCAAGGAGCTGAACGGCGCGACAATCTGCGTGCAGCCCGGCACGACTACCGAATTGAACCTCGCCGATTACTTTCGCGCCAACAAGATGGAGTTTAAGCCGGTCGTTATCGAGAAACGCGACGAGGCCTTAAACGCCTTCTTCTCTGGGCGATGCGACGTCTTCACTAGCGACTCCTCGGCGCTCAATGCCGACCGGCTGAGCCAGTCGCCGAACCCGGACGACTATGTGATCCTGCCGGAGCGGATCTCGAAAGAGCCGCTGGCTCCGGCCGTGCGCCATGGCGACGAGGAGTGGAACGACATCGTTCGCTGGGTCGTCTATGCGCTGATCGAGGCCGAGGAGAAGGGCATCACCCAGAAGAACGTCGATGACATGGCGAAAAGCGATGACCCGAACATCAAGCGCATGCTCGGCGTCACCCCGGGCATGGGGAAGGCGCTCGGGCTCGACGAGAAATGGGCGTATAACGAGATCAAGCTGGTCGGCAATTATGGCGAGATCTTCGACCGCACGATTGGCAAGGATACTGAGCTTAAATTCGAGCGCGGTCTTAATAATCTTTGGACGCGGGGCGGTCTGCTGTACGCGATGCCGATCCGCTGAGTTGAGCGGAGCGATTGCGATCGGGTGAGGGGCCAATGGCGACGGACATCATCCGGCTCGCAGCACGTCCGTCCCCGTGGCGCAACCCCGCGGTCCGCGGGGTGCTTTACCAGATCCTGTTCGTCGCCGTCGTCATCGCCATCGGGGCCTTTCTCGTCCACAATACCGTCGTCAATCTGCGCCGCCAGAACATCGCGAGCGGGTTCAGCTTTCTCGATCGCGAGGCAGCGTTCGGCATCGGCGAGTCACTGATTCCCTATTCGCCGGCCGATACCTACGCCCGTGCGTTTCTGGTCGGTCTCTTAAATACTCTCTATGTCGCCGCTCTCGGGGTCGTTCTGGCGACGATCCTCGGCACAGTGATGGGAATGGCGCGGCTTTCCAGCAATTGGCTGATTCGTAAGCTGACGCAAATCTATGTCGAGACATTCCGCAACATCCCGCTGCTGCTGCAATTGTTCTTCTGGTGGGGGCTGTTGCGCGAAACTGCGCCGGCGCCGCGCCAGGCTTGGCAGCCGCTGCCCGATGTCTTCGTCAGCAATCGCGGCATCGCCTTTGCGGTGCCGTCCTCCGACCCGGCCTATGGCTGGATGGCGCTGGCGTTTTTGGTCGGAGTTGTTGCCACGATCGGGATTTTCCGCTGGGCCAGGCAGCGCCAGGCCCGCAGCGGGCAACAGTTCCCGACCGGTCGCGTCGGACTGGGGCTGGTCGTCGGGCTGCCTCTCGCAGTGTTTCTGATCTGCGGCGCACCGCTGACCCTCGATCGTCCCGAGCTCAAAGGCTTCAACTTTACCGGCGGTCACGCAGTGTCGCCGGAATTCGCTGCGCTGTTGCTCGGCCTCGTCGTCTACACCGGCACCTTTATCGCCGAGATCGTGCGCGCCGGCATCCTCGCGGTCAGCTGGGGTCAAAGCGAGGCGGCGATGGCGCTCGGCCTCAAATCGGGACAGCGAATGCGGATGATCGTATTGCCGCAGGCGCTGCGGGTCATCGTCCCGCCGATGACGAGCCAATATCTGAGTTTGACGAAAAACAGCTCGCTGGCCGTAGCGATCGGTTACCCGGATCTCGTCTCGATCGCCAACACAACAATCAACCAGACCGGACAGGCGGTGGAAGGCATCACAATGATCATGGCGGTCTATCTGACGATCAGCCTGATCATCTCGGCATTGATGAACATGTACAACCGCGCCGTTGCGCTGGTCGAGCGCTGACCGATGACCGACGTCACGCAAGATCTCCCGCTCGCCGCAGAGCCGCCGCCGAGGGCAGCCTCAGGGCCGTTTGGCTGGCTGCGAGCCAATCTGTTCAGCAGCATCTCCAATACAATTCTGACCATACTCGCGGCCGCTTTTCTCGCGGCGACGATCCCGCCGCTCATTCGTTGGGCGGTGATCGACGCGGTCTGGTCGGCCCCGAACAGCCGCGCTTGTCACGGCGCTGGGGCGTGCTGGGCCTTCATCCACGAGAAATTGCGCTTCATTTTCTTCGGCACCTATCCCTATGAGGAGCATTGGCGCCCGCTCCTCGCTGTGGTGATTTTCATCGCGCTGATCGTGGCGAGCTGCGACCGGAGGTTGTGGGGCCGACGGCTGGTGCTGATCTGGCTGGCCGGGCTGGTGGCGGTTGGTGTCCTGATGTGGGGCGGCATTCTCGGCTTGACCTATGTCAGCAGCGAGTTGTGGGGCGGGTTGCCGCTGACCTTGATTTTCGCCGTGGTTGGGATGGTGTTCGCGTTCCCGCTCGCCATTTTGCTGGCCCTCGGACGACGTTCGCGGCTGCCGGCGGTGCGCACGATTTGCATCGCCTATATCGAGCTGATCCGGGGCGTGCCGCTGATCACGGTATTGTTCATGGCCTCGGTCATGCTGCCCTTGTTCCTGCCGGCCGGCGTGACGATCGACAAATTGTTGCGTGCGCAGGCGGCGTTTATCCTGTTTGCCGCCGCCTACCTCGCCGAGGTCATCCGCGGCGGATTGCAGGCGATCCCCAAAGGCCAGATCGAAGCCGCCGATGCGCTGGGGCTCAGGTTTTGGCAGCGCACCCGACTCGTCGTCCTGCCGCAGGCATTGGCAATGGTGATCCCACCCCTGGTCAACAACTTCATAGGCGCCTTTAAAGATACGACGCTGGTCATCATCATCGGCCTCTTCGACCTGCTGGGGACCGTCACCGCGGCGCTGAGCGACGCCAATTGGCGGGGCACCTCAGTCGAAGCTTATGTCTTCGCCGCCGCGATCTATTTTTGCTTTTGCTTCTTCATGTCGCGCTACAGCCAGATGCTCGAGCGCGAATTCAACAAGGGCCGGCGGTCATGACGGAGGCGGCGGAGGCGCCGATCATCGAGCTGCGCCGGGTCAACAAATGGTACGGCGAATTCCACGTACTTAGGGACATCACTCTCGAAGTTGGCAAGGGCGAACGTGTTGTCGTCTGCGGGCCGTCGGGTTCGGGCAAATCAACGATGATCCGTTGCATCAACCGGCTGGAAGAGCATCAGCGCGGTCAGATCATTGTGGCTGGCATCGAGCTGACCTCCGATGTCAAGAACATCGAGGCGATACGCCGCGAGGTCGGCATGGTGTTTCAGCAGTTCAACCTGTTCCCGCATCTGACGGTGCTGGAAAATCTGACCCTCGCGCCGGTCTGGGTGCGCAGATTGCCGAGGAAGGAGGCCGAGGAGACGGCGCGCCTCTACCTCGAGCGGGTGCGGATACCCGAACAAGCGGACAAATACCCGGGCCAGCTTTCCGGGGGGCAGCAACAGCGCGTCGCCATTGCCCGCTCGCTGTGCATGAAACCGGAGATCATGCTGTTCGACGAGCCGACCTCCGCGCTCGACCCGGAGATGATCAAGGAGGTGCTCGATGTGATGATCGAGCTCGCCGAGGAGGGCATGACAATGGTGTGCGTGACCCACGAGATGGGGTTCGCGCGCACCGTTGCCGACACCATGGTGTTTATGGACCGCGGCGAGATCGTCGAGCGCGGGCCACCGACGGAGTTCTTCGCCAACCCCAAGAGCGACCGCACCAAACTCTTCCTGAGCCAGATTCTCGCCCATTGACAGTGATCATCTATTTCTCACCACAGCCCTGGACGATCTCCGACGGGGGATGTGTCCCTATGTCCGGAACCACGTCGGGGTTAGCGATGTAAGTGACTGAACTGCAGTCGGGCGCATAGGCCCAGTCGGCTGGGATAATATCGTGCCAATGATTGTCATCACGGAGCTGCGATTTATTTAACAAACAATCACTGACTTGCTGGCGCGTGTCAAAGGCAACGCCGGTTCGATCTTGAAAGCGTTTTCCGAATTCCTTTCGACATTCCGGGCCTTGCGGCGATGGCGGACCTCCCGGACAATATTCTCCTGCCAGGTCCCTGATTGCCTGGTTGTATTTGCCCATGCTGAGTGCAAATGCGAGCTTCTTATCTTCGCAATGCTCAATCTCGCCCAATCTGAGTTTCTGCGCCATCGGTTCGGTAACCCGAAGTCTCGTGGCTATCGTTTTGCCTTGCGGGCAAGCACGACCGGGCGGCGTTACCTCTGTCCCGTTGTCGTAAATACCTGCCTTGGTATACAAGAAATTGCCAAAGGTCAGCGTGTCATCTGAGAGGATAGTCGCCTTGCACTTGCTGGCGCGCAGCTCTTGAAATTCAATTTTCTGTCCGCCCGCGACACTCGCGGTTACCCCTAGAATTGTTGGCGGAACACCCGGAACGGCCCTGACTGCGGCCAGCGTTTCCGGGCGTGGTTCGCATTTAATATTGGGCAACTGCGTCGGTAGTGGACCGGTTACTATCGTGTCATCCTCTTTTTTGCAGGGTTGGCGCTGCAAGCTCAAATTCAACTTCAAACGCGAGAGAGGCTTTAGCGCGCGGTCGGCGACCGCGCCCACGGCAGGTGCGTCCGCCCTCGACACGGCCTCGGCAGCTCGATCGGCTTCCTGCTCGTATTGGTCGCCGGTCGGGGCGATGGTCAGATGCTGCGGCACGACCGTCGCGTCTTCGCCTTGCTGCACGACATGCGCTAACTCGTGCGCAATTAGTCTTTTGCCTTCGGCCGTAGCGGGCGCATACTGCCCGGCGCCGAACACTATATTGTGGCCGACGGTGTAGGCGCGCGCGTTGACTGCTGTTGCCGACGCGCTGGCCGCTGTGTCCGCGTGCACGCGGACATGACTGAAATCGCTGTTGAACCGTGGCTCCAAAAAGACGCGAGTCGCGGGGTCGATGGGTTGACCAGGCGAGCGGAGTACTTCGCAGACGATCGGCGGCACTTCGTTCTGTTCCGAGTCGCCCGACCCGAGGCGCGCAGTCTGCGAGGGTTCATCTTCTTGCTCAACCTGCTCCGTCTGACACTTGGGGCAGGCTGCACCGCAGGTGCAGGCGCGCTGGAACTGTCTCTCAGCTACCCGTATTACTTGATCGGAAATGGAGTCGGCTTCCTGCCGATACTCGTCTGCCGGCTGGCTGACCGTTAATTTGGTCCGTTTCGCTGCTGCTGCGGGAGGATGTATGGAAACCCGACTAAAATCGTGCGCGAAGCGCAGCGATGCCGTTCGGCTGAGTCCGGGTTCGGCTTCTTCAGCATCCCTTTGCAACATTCGTTGCAGTTGGTTGCCAATTGCACGCTGCGAATGGAGGATCGGGGGCCCGCGACGACCCGGCCCGGGTGTTGCCACATTAGGCCGAGCAAGGCTGAAGGATGCCGGTTTTTGAGGTTGACTCCGCTTCTGTGTGAAGGTCCGCAAGTTCAACCTCCCCTTCAGTCCCGGCGATGCCGCCTACCGACTTCGCATCCGGGCGCCGGGTGAGCGCCATTGTCCGGGTTTTGGGCGTCCCCGGCAATTTGCCCGCTCGGAATGGGAGCCATGGGTAGCCCAAGCGATTGGCTCCCGCCTTGCAGCGGGCGAAGAGACGACGGGGCTCTATCTCGAGTGGGTGCGCGTCTCGGACCAGGCAGACAAATACCCGGCCAGCTTTCGGGGGTCAGGAACAGCGCGTCGCGATCGCCCGCTCGCTGTGCGTGAAACCGGAGATCATGCTGTTCGACGAGCCGACCTCGGCGCTCGACCCGGAGGTGCTCGATGTCATGATCGAGCTGGCCGAAGAGGGCATGACAATGGTGTGCATGACCCACGAGATGGGGTTCGCGCGCACCGTCGCCGACACGATGGTGTTTATGGACCGCGGCGAGATCGTCGAGCGCGGGCCACCGACGAAGTTCTTCGCCAACCCCAAGAGCGACCGCACCAAACTCTTCTTAAGCCAGATCCTCGCCCATTGAGGGCGAGGCTCGGGCAAAGAGGTTAGGGAATTCCGGTCGCGCGCTTGGTCTGGGTGGCTCCGCTGGTCACCGTATTGCCGATCGTCGAGACGTCCTGGCCGGCGCCCGCGACCGTGTTGCAGGCCGAGAGCAGCGAACCTGCACTCATCAACAGCGCCATCGCCAGAAGCAATCCGGTTGCTCCGTAGCGCGCCCCATGCTTCATCGGAACCTCCTAAACCAACAGGCGAACACCATTCCTCAAACGACTTGGTGTCAACCTCGTTCCAGCGCAACGACTGATCCACTCGAATTCACAGCGATCGCCATAGTCGCAAGCTCTATGGCAAAGCAAGTCCCTGAGCGCACCGGATTGATCGGCCGACATGGGCGCGATAGGCTCGTCGGCTCAGTCGACGCAGGGGAGGGGGACGTGTCGCGAGAAACCATTATGTCGCCGACCGACCGGCTGATCGCGCTATTGGACCATTTGCGCCTTGATGCCGCGCATTTCGGAACCCCGATCCCGCGCGATATATCGGGCATGGCGGAGGATCATCCTGAGCGATTGGCCGGGATTGTGTTGTGCGTGCCGAGCCGCCTCGATCCGGCGCCTTTTTCCGCCGTCGCCGATCGCATTTTGATGATCGCTCCCGAGCGGGGACCCGCCGCCGACGCAACCGCACGCGCTGCGGCTCGCCTGCCGGCCGCCGAGCGCGCCATTCTGGGCGGCTACGAGGCTCCCGGCGGCTGGACCGATGCCGTGGCCGAGCGCACCGACGAGATCGCCGATCGAATGACCGTGTTTCTCGAGCATATGGCCGCGAATGGGCGGCGTGCCCTAACGCCCCATGCCACCCAGGCAGAAGGAACCCATGCCGGCATTTCCTATCGCATCGTGGGCTCCGGCCCCGCTCTGATCCTGCTGCCGTTTTTTCTTGCCCCGTCGCAGTGGAGCCCGGCGATATCGCATTTAGCGAGGCATTTCACCGTCGTGACCCTCGGCGGTCCGCATTTGGGCGGCGTCGCCTCGCTCGAGGATCGGGCGCAAATGCCGACCTACCAGGCGATGTTCCGCACCCTGATCGACGTGATTGCGCCGTGCCCCGGCGAAACGATCCTCGAAATCGGTTGCGGCGCCGGGTCGCTTGTCCGGCTTCTGGCGGCGCGGCTGGGCAACGCCAATCCGATTACCGGCGCCGATTTAAACCCGTTCTTGCTGCGTGAAGCCCAGGAGCTGGCGGCCGCGGAGGGGCTTGCCGACGCGATTGAATTCACCATGGGCAACGCCGAGGCACTGCCGTTCGACAATGAAACTTTCGATTGCGCCTACTCGGTCACCGTCTTCGAGGAGTGCGAGGCGGATCGCGCGATCGCCGAGACAATACGCGTCGTCCGGCCCGGCGGGCGGGTCGGGCTCGTCGTCCGCGCGCTCGACATGCCGCAGTGGTGGAATCTGACACTGCCCGAGGCGATCTTGCGCAAGGTAGAGACGCCGCCCCATTCCATCGCTCCGGCGGGTGTCGCCGATCGGAGCCTCTATCGGCGGATGCACGAGGCCGGTTTTGTCGGTCTCGTCTGTTTTCCGATGCTGGTGACCCTCGACCGGCCGGGCGGGCCAATCTGGCGCAACCGTGAAGATCATGTGCTGTCGCAGTTGTCGCCGGAGGAGCTGCGGCTCTGGTACGCCGAACGCGACCGGGCCGAGGAGGGGGGCCTCCTCTTCATGGCGCATCCGCTGCACTGCGCCGTCGGCACCAAGCCACGCTAGCGCCGAGCGCCAGTTCCTCCGGGCCTGCTTGCGACCGAAGAGTTAACGGCGACCGGGCGTCTTCGGCAGCATCCCGCGCCGGCGCGGGTCCTCGAATGAGACCGAGTGGCGCGCATAGACGACGAAGCCAGCCTGCTGGTAGACACCCAACGCCTTCGGATGGTCGAAAGTGGAGGTGTGCAGCCAGAAGCGGTCGAGCGGCCGCGACCAGGCCTGGTCGATGGCCGCCTGCAGCAAGAAAGGCCCGAGCCGGCGCCCGATAAAGTCGGGGATAAGGCCGAAATAGCACAGCTTCGTCTCGCGCGGCGCCGCCGTGTCGAGCTCGAAGAAGCCGGCGGGAACGCCACGGACATAGAGAACAAAGATTTCGATTGCCGGCTTGCCGATCAGCGCCGCCAGCGCCGCGTCGTCGATCAGGCGCCGCTCGAACCACAGCCAAGGCTCGCCGACGGTGTCATAGAGATAGCGGTAGAACGAGACCGTGCAGGCTTCGGCCCGCATCAATGCCAGCATGTCGTGCGGGGCGGGGACTCGCCTTCCCGCCGGCCGCTCCAGCATTTCGAGATAAGTGATGGTGTCTTCGAGCACAGCTAGAAATTTTTCGCCGAGGCGGGTCCGGTCTCGACCGGCGTGTCGCCCGGCAGCCCCCATTCCGACCACGACCCGTCATAGACGGCGGCGCCGGGATGCCCGATCAGGTGCAGCGCAAAGGCGAGCGCGCAGGCGGTGACACCCGAACCGCAACTCGTGACGACGGGCCGGTCGAGCTCGACCCCGGCGCCGCGGAAAAGTTGCGTCAGCTCTTCGCTACTGCGCAGCTGACGCGTGCGCGGATCGGTGACTTGGTCGTAAGGGAGGTTGCGGCTGCCCGGAATATGGCCGCGGCGCAGCCCGGGCCTGGTTTCTTCGGCGGTGCCATCGAACCGGCCCTGCGCTCGGACATCAACGACTTGCTCTCGCCGGGTCACGAGGTTGTCGAGCAAGGCGCGCTTGTCGCGAACGAGCGCAGGGTCGAAACGTGGGATGAAGCGGCGGCTCGGCGGGCTCGGCACCGCGGCGTCGACTGGTCGGCCCTCGGCCTTCCATTTGGGCAGACCGCCGTCGAGGACCGCGACATTGTCGTGCCCGAACAGGCGCAGCATCCACCAGGCGCGCCCGGCCGAGGACAGCCCGACGCTATCGTAGACGATGACGCGATCGTCATCGCCGATGCCGAGTGCCGCCATCTTGCGCGCAAAGAGCTCGGGCGAAGGGATCATGTGCGGCAGGGTCGTGCCGGGCTCGGCGATGTCGTCGATGTTGAAGAACACCGTGCCGGGGATGTGGCCGCAATCATAATCCTCTCGCGCGGTCGGGGTGATCCCGGGCAATTTGAACGACGAATCGACAACTCGAACGTTCGGATCGCTAAGATGCGCGGCGAGCCATTCGGTGCCAACTAAGGCGTCGGGACGGGCGTAAGGCATCGCTCCTCTCCTCCCTTAATCGGCAAAAGCGAGGATCACACGGCGGTTCTGCTTGCCTTTGTTCTCGATCTTGCTGACCGCGACCGGGCCGATCTCGGCGGTGTTGCAGACATGAGTGCCGCCACAGGGTTGCAGATCGACACCGGTTATCTCCACCAGACGCACTCGTCCCGCGCCGCGCGGCGGCTTGACCGACATCGTCCGAACGAGTTCCGGCTTTGCGGCGAGTTCCTCGTCGGCAACCCAGCGCGGACCGACCGGGTGGCCCTCGACGATCCGCGCGTTGAGCCGGCTGGCGATCGCCTCCTTGTCGAGGCTCGACCCGGGAACATCGAAATCGAGGCGCCCGCGGCCGTCGGAAACCTGCCCGCCGGTCACCGCTCCCGGAATGACGCTGCACAGCAAATGCAGGCAGGTGTGCATGCGCATCAGACGGTACCGCCTCGCCCAATCGAGCTCGGCCAAGAGCTCGGTCTCGGACGCCGGTAGATCGGACCCGAGGGTCGGGACATGGATCACCTCATCGGGGGCATCGCCCTTGATCGTATCGACGATCGTAATCACCCGGCCCGACGAGAGTCGCAAAACGCCGGTGTCGCCGGGTTGGCCGCCGCCCGTCGGGTAGAATACGGTGCGGTCGAGCCGGATTCCGCGGGCATCAGCCGCCGTTACACGAGCAGAGCAAGAACACAGATAGCCGTCGTCGCGGAATAACAGCTCGGTCATGTCTTGGTCGGCTCCAGCCAGGGCGGGATGGGTAAGTCGCGGGCCTTCAGGAACTCGGGGTTGAACAGCTTCGATTGATAACGGGTGCCGGAATCGGCGAGTATGGTCACGATCGTGTGACCGGGGCCGAGCAGGTGGGCGAGGCGGATCGCTCCGCACACATTGATGCCGGTCGAACCGCCCAGCACCAACCCTTCCTCTCGGATCAGGTCGAACAGGACGGGCAATGCCTCGCTGTCAGGGATCTGGAATTGGCCATCGAGAGGTGCCCCTTCGAGGTTTTTTGTGACCCGGTTGTTGCCGATCCCCTCGGTTATCGAGTTCCCTTCAGGTTTGAGTTCGCCGCTTTCGTACCATCGGAACAATCCCGACCCCATCGGGTCGGACAGGTAGATTTGCACGTGGGGGTTGCGTTCCTTCAGCGCGATGCCGACGCCCGACAACGTACCTCCGGTGCCGACCGAGCAGGTGAAGCCGTCGACTTTGCCGGCGGTCTGCTCCCAGATCTCGGGGCCGGTCGTCTGTTGATGGCCGCGCCGGTTGGCGACATTGTCGAATTGGTTGGCCCAAATCGCGCCGCTGTGCTCCTCGGCAGCGATTTCGGCGGCGAGCCGCTCGGAATAGCGGACATAGTTCATCGGGTTGGCGTAGGGCACCGCTGCGACAAGACGCAGGTCGGCGCCGCACAGCAGCAGCATGTCCTTCTTTTCCTGGCTCTGGGTTTCGGGCATGACGATGACCGTTCGATAGCCGCGGGCGTTGCCGACCAGGGCCAGACCGATGCCGGTGTTGCCGGCGGTGCCTTCGACGATGACGCCGCCCGGTTGCAGTAGCCCACGCTCCTCGGCATCCTTGACGATGAACAGGGCTGCCCGATCCTTGACCGAGCCGCCCGGGTTGAGAAACTCGGCCTTGCCGAGAATGGTGCA
This sequence comes from uncultured Alphaproteobacteria bacterium, assembly GCA_963698995.1. GTDB lineage: Bacteria > Pseudomonadota > Alphaproteobacteria > ATCC43930 > CGMCC-115725 > AP-15. The sequence continues at coordinate 24,263 of CAVOTD010000033.1, forward strand.
ACCGGTTAGTTCCGAGGCGCGCCGCAGCTTGATCAACGGCGTATTGCCGATCGTGTCGACGAAGCCGTCGCGGATCTTCATGCCTCTCTCCGTAACGAAGCTTTTGGTCCCAACACTATCGGGGGCGAGAGAGCCGACGCAACACTCCTGGGTCGGGACATCATGGCGATTCGCCATTTCAATCACTATGTCGCAACTATCGCGGTCCGCTGCCAACCTGCAGGTCACGATCAACGTTGGGCTGTCGCCATCAAGCTGGGCAAATTTGCGGCGATGGTTCGCGATCATCTATGGTCGCCGATCGAAGGATGCCCAGCGATCAGCGCTTCTTCGCGTGCGGCGCGTCCGAACCGAGTACGCGGCAATTGGTTGGACCTCGTTTCTGTTGACTGAGCCATGCGTTTCGAAGCAATCCATTTTGCCGATCGACTTCGGCTAATCAACCCAGAGGGCGATGTTGGTATAGTAACCTTGTGGTCGCCGGTAACACAAGTTCTAAAGTATATCCAACAATTGGACGAGACGTTACTCATCCCAACTCATTCAAGAATCGCCGTAATCGCGAATTTGTACGGTGACGGGCTCGCCGGAATGATGTGTAATCTTCTATGGAACCCGCAAATCAGGTGGATTCTCGCGCTGGGGCAAGATCTCGCGAGATCGGGTGACGATCTTGTCTCGATTGTCGAGGATGGGGTTTTGCGCGATCAGGTATTAGGCCGTCCGGTCTGGCGGATACCAGCGACAGGAAACCTGCTCGATGGTCGCCTCGATCCATCGATGCTCCGGAACCGGTTGCACGTGGTGAAGTTGGGTAAGCTCAGCGAACAGAAGACGGCGTCGGGGGTTCGGCAGTTCTTTGCGGAGGTCGATAGGTGTCCGGCGCCGCGCGACCCCGGATGCCGCACGCGGATCGATCTCGATCAGCCCGCAACAACCGAGTTTCCGTCTGATCCGCTCGACCATACGGTGCGGCGCCAAATGCCGTTGGATTGCTGGGAGGAGCTGGTATTTCGGGTATTGCGCTTTGGTCGGAGGACCCAACTTCAGAAAGGCCCAAGGCTGGAGCTCCTCAACGTCAAGACTATCATTACGGAGCCCAGCGACGAATCCGAAGTCGACCTCGCTAGATACGGATTTAGTTTATCGGCTTTCAAACGTTATCAGGCGAATATACTGAAGGCGCACAAGCCAAACGGCATTTCATATACCTACGGCAACCGATTGCGCGGATACTTCGGCGAGCCGGGTGGGTCGCCGCTGGATCTGCTCGACGCGGTGGCTCGGCATCTGAGGAACGATCCGCAGAGCCGCCGCGGCTATGCGACTACGTGGGACAACTCGATCGACCTGGCGGTTCCGGCCGATGACGCGACGGGCGGCGAAGACGCAGAGGACGACGCGTCGGCGCCGTGCCTGACAACGATCTTCTACCGCCAGCTGGACAGGCGTTTAACTCTTGGCGCGACGTTTCGCTCTCATAATCTGATGCGGGCCTGGCTCGAGAACGCCTATGGCCTGATGGCATTGCAGAATTACATTTGCGATCAGGTCGGCATGGCGGCCGGTCCAATCACCATTATCAGTCATTCATTGACGATCGATCCGACCAACGCCACGCGAATGGCAATCGCCAAGGGCATCGAAACAAGCCGTTCGACGGACGATGAAATCGATCGCGCAAGCGGCAAGCACGCTTTGCGAATGGATCCAAGGGGCTATTTCGAAGTAACGATCGATGAGCAGACCCGCGAGATCGTTGCCGAACATAAATATCAGAGACTGACAATCAAAGAATATCGCGGGGTCAGCTCCGAGGAGTTATTGGCAAAGATCGCCGCTGACTGCGCGGTTTCGGTCGCCTCGCACGCCCTTTGGCTGGGACGGGAGGTGGGCCGCGCCGAAGTGCGCTTGCAGGCCGCGACGCGGCGTAACTCAACCTTGTGAGGGAAGCGAATGTGAAGCTGTCGGATCGCGATATCGAGGCGGCGCTGGACGCTCGGCGGATCGTGATCGAACCTCGGCCCGCCAGCGAATTTATCAACGGCGCCTCGGTCGATCTTCGGCTTGGACGAGAGTTCCAGCTATTCGACTATGCGCACGAGGCTGCCAGCATTGATCTGAGCGGCTCGCCGTCGCAAATCGACCAGCAGATAAGCCGGGTCATGCGCAATCGCATCGTCCTCGCCGGTGAAGGATTGCTATATCTCCATCCCGGCGAACTGGCGCTCGGCAGCACCGTCGAATCGGTGACGTTGCCTTCCGATATGACCGGCTGGCTCAACGGCCGCTCGAGCCTCGCGCGATTGGGCTTGATGGTCCATATCACCGCCCATGCGGTTGATCCCGGATGGTCCGGGCGTCTGGTGCTGGAATTTCACAATAGCGGCCGCCTGCCGCTTGCGCTGTCGCCTGGGATGCGAATTTGTTCGATTTGCTTTGAGCCACTCTCATCGGCGGCGATACGGCCCTACAATGTGCGCCGCGGGGCAAAGTACCATAACCAGAAAGGACCCATCCCCAGTCGGATCGGTCAGGACGAGCGCGGCGAATAATGAAGCTGGCCGCCAATGATCGTATTTTTTGACGTTGGAGCAACGTTGATCACCGGTCCGCCGCATGGGCCGGCAAGCCGCCTGGCGCACCGGCTGCGTCTTCCGAACACGATGAAGGGCGCACTGCACCATTATCTGCTGACACAGCGGATCGCCTCTCCGGAAGTGCTCGAGGCGTACCTCGTGACCCGTTATGGTGTTGGACGCGTGGAGGCCGCTTCGGCGGCCATCGATCTATGGCGGTCGCAAGAGGTCGAGGCGGAAGCACTGCCGGGTGTGGTCGAGGTCTTTCGCGCCCTCCGGGCTGCCGGGATTCAGGCCGGGCTGATTTCGAATATCTGGCGCCCCTACGAGCAAAGCGCGCGACGCGTGTTGCCGTCGATTTTCTACGGACTGCTCGAGGCTTATCCGCGAGTGTTTTCTTACGAGATCGGAGTAATGAAGCCGGATGTCCGGATGTATCAATACGCCCTCGCCGCCGCCGGTGAGCCGGCTCGGAACACGGTCATGATCGGCGATTCCTATCAGAACGATATCGCCCCGGCGCTTTCCACCGGGATGCGGACGATATGGCTACTTCATCGCCCGGCTGAGGAGAGCACCGAAATCCGGTCGGTCTTGGCGGGCAGGCTTCCCGTTCCCGACCACCTCTGCCGATCAATCGATGAGGTAAGACCCGCCCTCGTCACGGAGCTCATCCAAGAGCCAGGGCGCTCTGCGTGTAATGGCAGAGCGCGATTGCAGCAGCTTCGTGAATTGGAAGCGGGGTTCGCCGCGGAAAGGGCATGACGTGAAAGTTCTCTGTCATGAAGTTATCGACGAAATCGCGCTGCTCGACCGACTGCGGCAAACACAGTTGAAGGGCTATGGCCGGGAGAGAGTTCTATCGCAATGCCAGACTGGAATTGCTGGCGAAGGTGAGCCCCGACGAACTGGCTCCTGCGCAGCGCTACGTTCTTCGGCCGACCTTGGCAGCTATCGCGGAATTGCGGGTAACCATGCTGCTGCGGGGCATCGATATTTTTGCGTTGCGGGGCGGCGCTTGGGTTTCGCTGGCAAAAAATCTCGAAACCGACCCCGGGGAAGCGCCGGACGAACCTGTTCCTATCCTGCCGCCAATCGTCGAAGAATCGCACGAGGCGGATGGCCGCCTGGTGTGGCTGATCAATGACGGAATTCACCGCGTCTACGCGGCTCGCAAGGCTCAATGCAAGATCAACGTTGTTCTGGTCCGCGATGTCCCGCCGGAATATCCGTACTATGCTTATGCCACCCCCGGCGGATGGAGCGATGTCCGCGAACTTGACGAATTGCCCGACAACTTCCAAAAAAAGGACTATCGTTTACCGCAAAACTACAAAGCGTTGTTTCGCGATTTCGAATCGATATTTCCGGGTGTTCAAATTCAGAGGAAACGCAGCAACCCGGAGTTTTTTCGCTCCTAACTGGATGCGGAATGCGATTGCGCCCGCTTAGCCCATATGGGCGGACGGTTTGGCGGTATCCCTATCGTGGTTGCGGGACGATGCGCAGATAGGGCCGGGGCGCTCGCCAACCCGCCCGGTATTCTTGCCGGGCTTGCTCGTCGGGAACTGACGGGGCGATGATCACGTCGTCGCCCGGCTTCCAATTGACCGGGGTGGCGACCGCGTGTTTGGCCGTCAGCTGGCACGAGTTGAGGAGCCGCAGCACCTCGTCGAAATTGCGCCCGCTGCTCATCGGATAGGTCAACATCGCCTTGATCTTCTTGTCGGGCCCGATCAGAAAGACCGAGCGCACGGTGGCGTTGTCGGCCGCGGTACGGCCTTCCGAGCTGTCGCCGGCTCCCTCCGGGAGCATGTCGTAGAGCTTGGCGATTTTTAGCTCGGGGTCGCCGATCATCGGATAGGTGACGGCATGACCTTGGGTTTCCTCGATGTCTTTAGCCCAACGCGAGTGGTTGCCAACGGGGTCGACGCTGAGCCCGATGATCTTGCAGTCGCGCTTTTGAAACTCGGGCATCAGCCCAGCCATGTAGCCGAGTTCGGTCGTGCAGACCGGTGTGAAATCCTTCGGATGAGAGAACAGGATCGCCCACCCGCTGCCGATCCAGTCGTGGAAATTGATCTTCCCTTGGGTCGTATCGGCGGTGAAGTCCGGGGCCGCCGAATTGATTCGCAACGACATGACGCCTCTCCATCAAGATAGTCGCGGAACCGCAAGCGCCGACAATCTGCTGCCGTTTTGACCCAGCTTGTGTGAGCTGCCTCACGCAGATCTTCGAAAGATGCACGCCTGCGGCCGCGCCACAGATATGGGCGCGGCATCCCTGTAATGCACGGTGTCGCGGCGGCGCGGCGCAGCCGGGCTAACTCCTGCCGTAGCTGTCCTCGAGGCGGACAATATCATCTTCGCCGAGATAGCTTCCCGATTGCACCTCGATCAGGTGCAGCGGGATCTTCCCCGGGTTCTCAAGTCGATGCGCCGTGCCGATCGGTATGTAGGTCGACTTGTCCTCGGACAGCATTATCTCCTCGTCGCCGCGGCGGATTTTCGCCGTGCCCTGGACGACGACCCAATGTTCGGCGCGGTGGTGGTGCATCTGCAACGACAGCTTGCCGCCGGGTTTGACCAGGATGTGCTTGACCTGGACCCGATGCCCGTTGTGCAGCGAGGTAAAGCTGCCCCATGGGCGGTGGACGGTCGGCAAGGTATCGGCTTCGCCGCGGCGGTCCTTGACGAGCCGCGCGACCAGCTTTTTGACCTCCTGAGTGCGGTTGCGCGGCGCCACCATCACCGCATCGTCGGTCGCGACGACGACGAGGTCCTTGATGCCGATGGCCGCGACGAGGCCGGCCTCCGAGCGCAAGTAGCAGTTGCGGGCATCCTCGGCGATGACGTTCCCGGCGATCGAATTGCCGTGCTGATCCTTGGTCCCCATCTCCCACAGCGCGTCCCACGAGCCGATGTCGCTCCAGCCCATGCTGACCGGCACGACGGCGGCGCGCCTGGTATGCTCCATGACGGCGTAGTCGATCGAGTCGGCGGGGCAGGCGGCGAAGGTTTCCTTACCGAGGCGGATGAAATCGCTGTCGCGTTCGGCGGTCGCGAAAGCCTGCCGGCAGACCGCCACGATGTCCGGCCGCATTCGCTCCAGCTCATCGATGAAGAGCCGTGCCGGGAACAAGAAAATTCCGCTATTCCAGGAATGCTCTCCGGACGAGACGTATTCCTGCGCCTGCTCGGGACCCGGCTTTTCGACAAATTCGGCGACTGCAAAGACGCCTTCGACCCCGTCAAGGCTTTCGCTGCGCCGAATGTAGCCGTAGCCGGTCTCGGCACGCTCCGGCGCGATGCCGAAGCTGACCAGAGCGCCGGCACGTGCCGCGGCGGCCGCACGCCTGACCGCGGCGATAAAGGCGGCGGCGTCGCCGATCATATGGTCGGAGGGCATCAGCAGCATCAGCGGATCCGGCTCGGTCGCGGTCAGCGCCAATGCCGCGATGCAAGCGGCCGGGGCGGTATTGCGCCCAACCGGTTCGAGCAGCAACGCGCGCGGCGTGACCGAGATTTCGCGGAGCTGCTCGGCAATGATGAAGCGATGCTCTTCATTGGCGACCAGCACGGGCGGGGCGAAGTCCTCGCTTTCGCCGACCCGTCGAACGGTCTGCTGCAAAAGGCTGTCGCGGCCGAGCAAGGTCAGCAGCTGTTTAGGGTAGAGGGTGCGCGACATCGGCCACAGGCGGGTTCCGGAACCGCCGGACAAAATGACAGGGTGGATCATGCGACCTCCTCGTGCCCAGGGGACGGACTTGCTCGACCTTCGCAGCGGCGCCGCCGACATACACTGTTTTTGCTGCGCCGCAAATGCTAACTCGTGCCGCCCAAGAAAAGCTTAATGCCGCGGAGCGCCTGTCGGCCCCAGGCGTTCAGTCTAACGGGTGTGTGGAGGTTCGCATGGCAGAGACGAGACGAGAGGCATCGCAAATCGCAAAGGAAGCAGCGAAGCCGGGCGACAAAAGCCGCGATGACGGCGCGTCCGACCGAAGCCCGGAGCTGGCCGACCTCAGCCAAGAAGGGATCAGGAAAGCGGCGGCCGAAGCGTCAATCGCCGCCGGCGGCGCCGCGCGATCGGGTTCGGTGGTCGCCTACAGCGCGCAAGACATCGCCAACGCGGTGGGTGCGTTACGCGGAAGATGTGGTGCGGCACACTGCCGAGGCCAGCCGCGCGCTGTTGAGCGCCCGAACCTTTGGCGAGATGCTCGAGGTGCAGGCCAAGCTCATGCGCGACAACAGGGAAGCCTTCCTCGATCAAAGCGCAAGGATCGCCAAGTCAGCGGGCAGGTTGGCGAGCCGGCCGTTCGAAGCCCTGAGTGAAGTAGGCTCGGACCAAACCCGCCCTTAGGTCAGTTGCCGCTGTGCCGGCAACGCCGGCCTTAGGTTTTGCGGGCGGTCCTCGAGCTGCGACTGGCTCAGGGCTAGTTCGCGTTCCAGCGCCGCGATGCGTCGTCGCCGATTTCTGAGCTCGCGCCGGTCGCGGCGGCCGGCGAGCCATGCCGCCGATGCGCCGAATACGGCGCCGGCTGCCAGGCTCAGAAAGCACAAGAGGTAAATGGGCATATCGGCTAGAAAGGGCAGCGGCCATAGGGCCAGCGATACCCCCTCGCGATTGGAAACCGCGAAGAGGATCAAAAAAATCGCCAGCACCAGGAGGATCGCCCGATAGAAGATCCTCACCCGCGTTGCCCCGCGGCGATCACTCCGGCTTCACGCTTTGCCAGCGCTCGTATTCAAGCGGTCGCGCAACTGTTTGCCGGTTTTGAAGAAGGGGATGTGTTTCTCGGCGACCGGGACGCTGTCGCCGGTGCGCGGGTTGCGGCCGACCCGAGCATCGCGGCGTTTGACAGAGAACGCGCCGAAGCCGCGCAACTCGACACGATCGCCGCGCGCCAGAGCCGCTGAGATCTCGTCAAAGATTGCAGTGACGATGACCTCAACGTCGCGCTGATAAAGGTGGGGGTTGGCGTCGGCCAGCCTCTGCACGAGCTCCGATTTCGTCATACGATCGTCGCTCCCGCCTTGCCACGGAATCTAGCTCAGCCTGCCAAACCCCCCGGCAGCCGTCAAGCTGCCGGTCGGTCAGCTCTTCTCCTCGGCCTCGGCATCGCCCTGGCGGCGAGCGCGGTTGATCGCCGCACCGAGAATATCGCCGAGGCTAGCGCCTGAGTCGGATGATCCGAATTCAGCCATCGCCCGCTTCTCCTCGTCGACCTCTCGGGCTTTGATCGACAGTGTCAATTTGCGAGTGGCACGGTCGATCGCGGTCACCTTGGCGTCTACCTTTTCGCCAACCGCGAACCGATCCGGACGCTGCTCGCTGCGGTCGCGAGAAAGTTCGGATTTGCGGATGAAGCCGGGCACGCCATCGCCAACCGTCACCTCGACACCGCCGTCATTGACGCCGGAAACCGTGCCGGTAACAACCTCGCCCTTCTTCAGCTTGGACATGCCGGCTTCGAACGGATCGGCCGCAAGCTGCTTGATACCAAGACTGATGCGCTCTTTCTCGATATCGACGTCGAGCACTTTGACGCGCACGGCGTCGCCCTTGCGGTAGTCGTTGATCGCCTCTTCGCCAGCCCGGTTCCAGTCGATATCAGACATATGGACCATGCCGTCGATATCACCGGGCAGGCCGACAAAGAGACCAAACTCGGTAATATTGCGAACCTCCCCTTCGACCTCGCTGCCGACCGGGTGTTCCTCGACCAAGGCCTCCCATGGGTTGGCGAGCGTCTGTTTCAGCCCGAGACTGATCCGCCGCTTCTGCGGATCGACGTCGAGCACCATGACTTCGACCTCCTGGCTGGTCGAGACGATCTTGCCGGGGTGCACATTCTTCTTGGTCCAGCTCATCTCGGAAACGTGGACGAGCCCTTCGACCCCCGGCTCAAGCTCGACGAAGGCGCCGTAGTCGGTGATGTTGGTGACACGGCCGCGGAATTTAGCGCCGGCTGGGTATTTGAGCTCGACACCCTCCCAGGGATCGGATTCGAGCTGCTTCATGCCGAGCGAGATGCGCTGGGTCTCGGGGTTGAAGCGGATGACCTGAATCTTGACGTTCTGGCCAATGTGTAGAGCCTCGGATGGGTGGTTGATGCGGCGCCAGGCGATGTCGGTGACATGCAGCAATCCGTCGACGCCGCCCAGATCGACAAACGCGCCGTAATCGGTGATGTTTTTGACGACGCCGCTCAGGATCTGCCCCTCCTTGAGGCTGGCGACGAGCTCGGAACGCTGCTCGGCGCGGCTCTCTTCGAGGACGGCACGGCGCGACACGACGATATTGCCGCGCGAGCGGTCCATCTTGAGGATCTGGAAGGGCTGCGGCGACCCCAGCAGCGGGCTGATGTCGCGCACCGGCCGGATATCGACCTGGCTGCCGGGCAGAAAGGCGACCGCACCGTTGAGATCGACGGTAAACCCGCCCTTGACCCGGCCAAAAATCACCCCGGTGACGCGCTCATTCGCCTGAAAACTCTTATCGAGCTGGGTCCAGGCCTCCTCTCGGCGAGCTTTCTCACGCGACAGCTGGGCCTCGCCGTTCTTGTCTTCCATCCGCTCGAGATAGACCTCGACGGTGTCGCCGACGTGGAGCTCGGGTTCAGCGTTGCCGGCGGCGAATTCCTTCAGCGGAACTCTTCCCTCCGATTTGAGGCCGACATCGATCAGCACCGCGTCATTCTCGACGGCGATGACCCGACCTTTGACGACAGTGCCTTCGAGACTGTTGGCGACGCCGAGCGATTCATTGAGAAGCGCGGCAAAACTCTCCTTCTGGGGCGCCTCCCTGGTCTGTAATTCTACTGCTGCCATTCTTTCTCCTTGAGCATTCGCGCGATGAACGCGGATGCGCGTTCTAACACCCGATCGGCGTCGAGCGTCGTAGTATCAATCAGTATGGCGTCGCCGGCCGCTGTGAGCGGAGCAGCCCGGCGCCCACTATCGCGCGCATCACGTTGATTTAGATCTTGCAAGACGTTTTTATATATAGCCGCGCCGCCTTGCTCGCGCAACTCTTTGACCCGGCGAGCCGCGCGCGCCTCTGCACCAGCGGTAAGAAACAATTTCAAATCCGCAGCGGGACATACGACGGTGCCGATGTCGCGTCCGTCGAGGACCGCCCCGCGGCCCGGCTCCGGAGGGTGTGCGGCAAAATCCCGTTGCGCCGCGAGGAGGGCATGCCTAACCGCCGGGATTGCGGCAACGACGGAAGCCGCCGCCCCGACCTCGTCGCTGCGCAAGCGCGGGTCGAGGAGCAGCCGCCGATCGACCCTGTGTGCCGCCGCTTCCGCGGTCCCCGGGTCGGCCGGGTCGCCGGCCTCGTCCAGCACGAGAAGCGCCGTTGCCCGATAGAGCTTGCCGGTATCGAGATGGGCAAAGCCGAACCGTTCGGCGAGCCGGCGCGCGAGCGTGCCCTTGCCGGACGCCGCCGGCCCGTCGATCGCTACGACGAAAGGACGCTGCCCCTCACCCTCCCGCTGCGCGGGCCCCTCACTCTGACTGCTCCCTCTCCCCGCCGTGGTGAGGGATTTTTCGCCGCCGCTCACTCCTCCTCCGCGATCGTGCCGCCGAGCCCGTTGATCAGCCCCATAAACCCCGGAAAGCTCGTCGCGATCGGCGCGGCGTCGTCGATGCGCACCGGAGTGCGGCTGGCGAGGCCGAGGACGAGAAAGGCCATCGCGATGCGGTGATCGAGCCGCGTCTCGATCAATCCACCGCCCTTGGGCGGGCTGCCGTCGCCCTCGACGATCATATCGTCGCCCTCGACAGCGACGCGGACACCGCAGCTGGCCAGGCCGGCCGCGATCGCCGACAGACGGTCGCTTTCTTTGACGCGCAGTTCGGCGAGGCCGCGCATAACCGTGCGCCCCCGCGCGCAGGCCGCGGCGACAGCCAAGATCGGATATTCGTCGATCATACGCGGCGCCCGCTCCGCGGGAATATCGGCGCCGGTCAGGGTGCCGGCGCGAGCGCGGATGTCGGCGACCGGCTCACCGCCCTCCTCGCGCCGGTTCAACAAGACGATGTCGGCCCCCATCTCGTGCAGACATTCGAGCAGGCCGGCGCGCAACGGGTTGATGCCAACCCCTTCGATTGTGACGTCGGAGCCGGCAACGATCAGCGCCGCAACCAGCGGAAAAGCGGCCGAAGAGGGGTCGCCCGGTACACTGATCGGCGCCGCGGCGAGCTCGGGAAAACCCTCGACGGTAATGCGGCGTCCACCACCATCCTCGGGCGCGACCGTGACCGTTCCGCCGAAGTGGCGCAGCATGCGTTCGGTATGGTCGCGCGTTGGCTGGGGTTCGATCACCGTCGTCGCTCCCGGCGTATTGAGCCCGGCGAGCAATACCGCGGATTTCACCTGAGCCGAGGGCACCGGAAGACGATAGAGGATCGGAACGGGATCAGCGGCGCCGCTGACTGTGAGCGGCAATCGGGCGCCTTCGCGGGTCACGAAGCGTGCCCCGAGGCGGCTCAACGGCTCGACGACGCGGCCCATCGGCCGGCGCCGCAGCGAGGCGTCGCCAGTGACAAAAGCGGTGATCGGGTGGGTCGCCAGCATGCCGATCAGGAGCCGTGCCGAGGTCCCGGAATTGCCGAGATCGAGGAAATCTTCGGGTTCGGCGAGTGCGCCGACGCCGATGCCGTCGACCGTCCATCGGCCTTCCCCGGCCCGAGCCGCCTTTGCGCCGAGCGCATTCAGCGCCGCCGCCGTCGCCAGCACGTCCTCGCCTTCCAGCAACCCGGTGATTTCGGTCCTGCCGATGGCGAGCGCGCCGAGCATCAGCGCGCGATGCGAGATCGATTTATCCCCGGGAACTCGGATCGTGCCGGCGAGCCGATCGCCGGGCGGCGCAAGCCAGCGGGATGGGACAGGGTGAGCCATGGCGAAAATGAGCCTCGGAATTCAGAACTCGCGGGTTGCCGTCGCGCCGCGCTCGATCCATATCCTGGACCCCGACGGCGCGGCTCATCATCGATCCGTTTCCGGAACTTTGCTTTTGACAGGGTAACGCCCTTGTGGCAATGGCGCGCCGAAATTTGCTGAACTTTCTGCGAGGTTAATAGTGGCGAAACCCGAATGGGGCTCCAAGCGGATTTGCCCGAGTTGCGGTACACGGTATTACGATTTGATGCGCGAGCCGGTGATTTGCCCGAAATGCAGCACTCCGTTTGATCCGGAGGCCTTTCTGAAATCGCGCCGCGCGCGTCCCGCTCCGCCGGTCGAAAAGGAGATCGAGCCGGTCGGCGCCGACGAGGTCGATAACGATCACGAAACCGAGGAGGCGGACGCGGCAGAGGAAGAAGCCGTGCCGCTCGAAGAAGCCGAGGAGGAGGATGAGGAGCTTCTCGAGGATGCTTCCGAACTCGGCGAAGACGAGGACGACATGGCCGAGGTCATCGAAAACGTCGAGGAAGAAGAGCACTGAGCCGAGGCGAGCCACGCTCGCACCGCCGGCGACGGTCAAAACTCGCAAATGAGACGCCAGCAGCGTGATTACTTTCCGCTTGCCGCCGTGCCTCGCTCTACCTAATTTTCGCGGGACGCAGCGGATCTTGGGGCCATAGCTCAGCTGGGAGAGCGCTACAATGGCATTGTAGAGGTCACCGGTTCGATCCCGGTTGGCTCCACCAACAATATCAAGGGCTTAACCAGAGCTGGCTAGGCCCTTTTGATTGCTCGGCTACCAGATGGCTACCATGCGAGATCGCAGAGCAGCGTAACCTCGGCGGCAATCGGTCGCAGTTTTCGTCGCGGCAACTTCGGCTCTTAACCCACATACGGTCACACGGGCATCTCCCTTGCCAAGGTTGGGGTCGGGGGTTCGAATCCCCTCGCCCGCTCCAGATTTTCATTGTCCGGACCGGAGACATAGGTAACGGAACGTACCTAAGACATGGGTGACAACCCTGTGCCGAAGGGGTTGTCGAGGGGTTGCAGGGTTTTCTGTTCGAGATCGATGAAGCCGAGATCGTAGTGCATGAAGCTGACGATCCAAATGCCGTCGTCGACCTCCTTGATGCCGAGGCGCTGACCGGCGAGCACGGTTGAGATGTTGACGCGCTTGCGATGCATGCAGATGCGGCCGCAAGCGGTGACGAGGACGTCGCGGTCGTGCAGCGGGTATGTGAGGTCGGGCAGGCCGGAGTAGGGTCGCGAACTGGCAGAGTAGATTTCGGCCGGACACTTCATGGCGAGCGCCTCGTGTGGCCGTTCGGTATTGAATTCCTGGACAAAGTCGTCGAAGCGGGCCTGTTGCTGCAGGCTGTTCATTCCGGGCGGTCGGGTTGCTTCTTTCTTCAGCGTGAGATGCATACGCTCGTGGCGGCCGTTCTGCTGCGGGTGGCCCGGCTTGATGCGCTCGATGGCGATGCCGAGGCGGAGCCACCACACCGAGAGTTTGGAGAGATTGAAGAGGCCGTTCGGACTGGCGAACGGCACACCATTGTCGGACCGGATCGCCTGGGGTAGGCCGCGCTCCTGGAAGAGCTGCTCGAAGGCCGTGATGGCAAGGTTCTCGCGGGTTGATTCAAGGGCTTCGCAGAGCAGGAGAAAGCGCGAGGCGTGGTCGGTGACAGTCAGCGGAAAACAGTACCGGCCATTGCCGAGCTTGAACTCGCCCCCCGCTTCGCGGGGGCAGGCTCTTGAAATCGGCGCACCAGAGGTCGTTTGGCGCGGCGCCGGTCGACAGCGGCGTGCCGGTCGCCCGGTGCCGCGGCCGCCCCGGGACCTTGACCAGGCCGTGCCGGTGGAGCACGGCGTGGATCGTGCTCTTGGCCGGAACGCGGATGTCGCCGTCCAGTCGGCGGACCAGGAGCTCGCGGATCTTGCGGGCACCCCAATGGGGCTTGTCGCGCTTGGCCGCGACGATCAGGCTCTCGATCTGCCGCGGCAGCTGGTTGGCGTAGCGAACCGGCCGGCGCGAACGGTCGGTCAGGGCCTCGAGACCGTGTTCCTTGTAGCGCTCGAAGATCTTGTAGCCGGTCTTGCGCGAAATGCCGAACGCGCGACAGACCTCGCTCATCGCTTCGCCGTCCAGCAGCCGAGCGACGAACCGCAGGCGCTCGTCCATCACCGAACACTCCTTCCACGGCATCCACACCTCCCCCGGAAAGGGGAAAGGTGTTACCCATGTGTCCGGTACGATCTGTCACCTATGTCTCGGGCCGCTCACATGGAATGACAAAGTAGTAACAGCAGTCCTTCGGGGCCGCTGTTGCTTACACTGACTTTAAGTTCCCTAATTGTAAGCATCCCGTAAGCAGTCGAAGGAAGGCGTTGGGATATCAAAGCGCATTTTCGGCAACACGAAGGCTCTCCCATCCTATGATTCGGGACACAGTGGACCCACATGGCCGCCGGGAGCGTTTCTTCGTCCCGCCTTGCCAGCTATTCGTCGATTTCGGTTTTTAGGTTCCGCTGCGCGGAAATTTGCTCGTTTGGGGGCAGCACCTGCAGTTGACTGACGGCTCCTATTCGCTGAAATACTCACGCTCATCGCGCGAAAGAGCCGGAGGCAAGTTGGTGAGCGATGGGCGGCGGCGTGCGGATATTAGCGCAGCGTTCTGAACGGGACCGAGAACAGCGTTAGCTGGTCAACCAACGTCGTCGAAGCGGGTAAAGGGAATCCAAGCCTCGTCGTAGGCTTGGGGGGCCGTTCGGACATCGTTGATATTGTTGAAATTTTCAGATGAGTGCAATCTTTCCAGTCTCTTGGAGGTTCGGGGCGAATCGCGGACGTTCCGTGAAATTTCCGGCGAATGTGCCAAATTGTGCCAAAGCAGTTCGAGATTACCAGGGCGGCCGTGCTTTCGGGAATCGGTACGGGTCGACACGGCCGAGATGCGACTCGGGGTCTGTCGGTCCGGCCGGGTTCGGCATTCGCTCATGCTCTCGCTGGCATTTCGTGCGCCTGGTCGATGCCGATCACCCGGCCTCCTCCGGAACCTGTTCGCGGCGGCCCGGGCGGCGTGTGTTATCCGTGCCACCGGGGTGGTCCCATACCGAGCCAGCGCAGTAGCGGCACGACGATGACAAAGGCGACCACGAGAAAGATCACCATCATGAGCGGCGCCATCATCATCCCGAACCAGGGTATTGGCCACCACTCCACCGCAGGCATGGCCGGTCTCGTCAGGTGCGACGCCGGGCGACGAGCGTCACCTTGCCGCTTGCAGCGAGCCGCGCCAGGACATACCGGGCGCTCTCCTCGCTCATGTCGTGGGATGTGATATCGACCCGCGGATGATCGCATACGCCAGCGCTCAGGCGGCCGAGGACAAAGCTGCAATCAACTACGCAGTTGCACGCGCCGAGCGGCTCCCGTTCCCGGACCGGAGTTTCGATCTCGCCACTCCCATCACGGTGCTGGCATTCGTGCGGGAACCGGATTTCGCGATGCGGGAAGTCGCACGTGTCCTCAGGCCCGGCGGCAGTCTTGTCATTGGCGATCTCGGCAAGTGGAGCCTATGGGTCGCCTCTCGGCGCATCTAAGCCTGGTTGGGCGCGCAGATGTGGAACCCGGCGAGATTCAGATCGGCGGGCGAGCTGCGGGCGCTTGCGGAAGCAGCCAAGCTTCGCGTAGAGCAGGTTGGCGGAGCGGTCTATCATCCCCGCTGCGGCTTCGTCGCGTGTTTGATGGCGCCGGTAGATCCCCTTCTCGGCGAATTGACGATTTTTGGCGCCGCGTTTGTCGCGGTTCGGGCCAGCAAGCCGTAAAGTACGGGGGCGCGGCCGAAGGACTGCATCGAGATCGTGGTCAGTTGCCGGTGCCGAGATCAGCCGCTTGCCAGCGATACCATTGTCGGTCGAGATCCCGACGCGGCGGATTCCGCAGCCGGCGTCCCAAGCAACACACCCACCTCCAGCGGCTGGCCGACGCGCGTTCGTTGTCCATCTGCGGGAAAGGGAATGACAGAGTTCATCACCATCTCGGTGATGGGCCCCGTGAGGGACGTCGGTGCATCCCCGGGACGGATACGTCAACTTACGGCAGCCAAACTACACGACCTTCCGGGTGTCGGACGACGGCCGGCTCTCTCCGATCGCCAACTCGACCATCGCCGCGACGGCTTCTCCCAGCCAAGCCATCAGCGTCGTCTTAGAGGATTCGTTAATCGAGTCCCGGTTTGGCACAAGGAGCGACGAAGATGATTCGGGCCTCGTGTTCGGAGCTGATTTCGAGGGTGGCAACCTGCAATCGTTCGAACTCGCTCGCAATGGCATCCTCCGGCAGAACCCGCCCCAGCCGCTGCCGTCGGCTCCCTTCGTCGGCCAAACGTTCCAAGGCGGCCCCGCGCCGCCCTTCCCGCTGGGCTTAGGCGTCTATCCCGAGTTGCCGATCCTCTACGTGGGCTTTGTCACCATCAACGAGATCGGCGTCTATTCGTTCAGCCGTGAGGGCACGCTCAAGTTCGTCCGCACGGTCAGCAATCCGTCGCAAGGCGGCAATTGCTGGATTGTGATAAACCCCGACGGCACGCTCAAGTTCGTCCGCACGGTCAGCAATCCGTCGCAAGGCGGCAATTGCTGGATCGTGATAAACCCCGACGGCACGCGCATGTATGTAATGAACACCGGCGTGAATCAGATCACGGTCTACGACATCGCCACCGATCCTCTGACGCCCCGAGCTCTTGCCGTAACCCAATTGGCCCGCAGGGGATTTGGTTTCGAGATGGCTCTGAGCGACAACGGACGTTTCCTACAAGCCATAAGCCAGCAGGGTGATGCCACTGGGTCGGTCGCCGACAACACGTTGCATGTGCTGAGCGTGGGCAGCAACGGCTTGCTTACAGAAGTAGAAACGGATTCGCTGACCCAGTACCTGCCCAACCCCCCGGTCGGGACGCGCTGGATGGGCGTGGTGGCCTTCTGACAGGGCGGCGAAAACAAATCTCATTATCGTTCCGGGACTGAGTCGTGAGGATGGCAGCGGGCCACGTGGGCCTTCAATCGAGTCGCCTAATCTGCCTTTTACCGACCTGCGGTTGTCTGAACGTCGCTCGCTGCAGCTGGCTAAAGCCGTTGACGGATTGAGCTCAGAGACCCTTGTTCAAGCGCAAAGGGATCCGCGGGTCTGCTGCGCTTGCGCCGGCCACTACGGTCGCGGGTGACGCCGGAAAGCACTAAATCCCGGCGTGAGAACACCCTTCGGGCGTTGCCCTCGACCTCATAAGCTGACACAAGCACCGCAGCACAGCACAGTTCCGTGAGCGTTCAGACAACACCTATTATCGTCGAGTGTTCCGTGATTTTCACGCTCCGCGGCGGACTGTTGCCCTTGGCAACGGTCAGGGAAGACCCCCGCTGACGAGGCAGACCGCCGATAAGTTGGATCGCCTGAAGGTCTGCGAGCGCAGCTGCTACCAATTCGGACAACAGCGTCCCCAATGCTAGTAGCCCTAACGGTCATGTCAATGGGCGCGATGCCACCCCCAGCCGCATCTTTGGCACATCAGCTTGATCGGCGGCGCGGTTCCAAATTCGGCACGTATTGGCTTGGCCAGATTACTGAGCGGAGCAGCCTTGGCCGGCCCTACTGAAAGTGCCGCCACCCAGAGAAATGACAAACAACCACTTGTTTACCGCGCGGGTTCAGGGGCTGGTTTCGGGGCGGCGTGGACAGATCCTTGGCTATTATGCGAAGCCGGACTGGCCCGACCGGGACGTGGTCAGTGCGCATCTGCCGCAAAGCGAATTACACGATCTGATCGTCGAGCTGCGCTCGCAGGGTCGGCAGCTTCGCTCATCGTTTCGACGATATGCAGGACTGACGGGAAGGCCGGCGGAGAAAGTGTTCGCCTAGCGGGCAGTCGACGCGGCGCAATCGGGTCCCTCGCGAAAGCGTGACTTGGCAGCGGCCGCCACCGTTCCAACTTGTGGGTCGCGACGAACTCGGGACTGCGGAGATGCTGATTCGGCGTAAAAGAGGATGGGAGCTTCGCGAGAGCAAGGCGACACCGGAGGCGGTGTTCCTCGGTCGAAGAAGGCTGCTCAAGGGGGCGGCGGCCGGTTCGATACTTGCCTCGGGCCTCGGCGCCGTCATCTTCGCTGCGCACACCGGTACCAAGCGTGTCGCCTCGCAGATGGCGGCGCTGCCGCCAGAGGACGATCCCTCGACAGGCCTCTATCCGGCCGAACGCAACCCGCGCTACACCCTCGACCGGGCGCTCACCGACGAGAAACTCACGACCACCTACAACAACTTCTACGAATTCGGTTCGCAGAAATCGATTGCTTCCGCAGCCCAGGCACTGAAGATCCGTCCGTGGACGATCAAAATCGATGGGCTGGTCGAGAAGGCAATGACCGTCGACATCGACGATCTGTTGAAGAAGATGCCGCTCGAGGAAAGGCTCTACCGCCACCGTTGCGTCGAAGCCTGGTCGATGGCGGTGCCGTGGAGCGGCTTCCCGATGGCCGCCCTCGTCGATTTCGCAAAGCCGCTGGGCTCGGCGAAATATGTCCAATTGGCGACCTTTCTCGACCCCAAGACCGCGCTCGGCCAGAAAGAGTTCTGGTACCCTTGGCCCTATGTCGAGGGCGTGACCATCGCCGAGGCCGGGAACGAGCTCGCCTTTCTCGTAACCGGCATGTACGGAAAGCCGGTTCCCAAGCAGGATGGCGCGCCGTTGCGACTGGCGCTGCCGTGGAAATACGGGTTCAAATCGGTCAAATCGATCGTGCATTTCTCGTTTAGCGAGAAACGGCCGGTGTCCTTTTGGGAAACCGTGCAGGGCAGCGAGTACGGCTTCTGGGCCAATGTCAACCCTGAGGTGCCGCACCCCCGCTGGAGTCAGGCGACCGAGCGGGTGCTCGGCACCAACGAGCGGCGGCCGACCCTGAAATGGAACGGCTACGGCGAGTTCGTCGCCCACCTCTATGATGGGCTGCAGAGTGAGCGGCTTTTCTTTTAAGTCGAAGGCCTGGTTCACTGCTCCCGCTGCTGCTTCGACGGGAGCAGATAACTCGGCCCCACCGGTGATTAAGAAGGAGAACTTCCGGTGGCTCGTCGTGCGCCGATCGGATGCACTGCATCCGTGGCGGTACATCACCGGTGCAGCGGGCCGCGGCGCCGCCTTCGGCAGAGTGAAGCGGCTGGCGGCGTGGCTGCTGTACGAGTACATGGCGCGCACTTACTCGCAGGCCGACTGGACGACGATGAACTACGGCTATGCGACGCTGCCGGGCGAGGATGGGCGGACGGTGGTCGACCCTGCGATCCCCGAGCGCTTGTCTCTGCAGCTCTACATGCGCATTGCGACCGCCGGCGCGCGGGGCGGCGCCTGGGGCGGCCTCGACGTGCTCGAGATCGGCAGTGGCCGCGGTGGCGGGGCGGCCTACCTCGCCCATCGGTTGGCCCCCCGGCGGCTGGTCGGCCTCGACATTTCCGCTGCCGCGACAGCTCTCGCCCGACGGCGTCATGGTTCGGCGCCTCCTCTTGAGTACCGTCAGGGCGACGCCGAAGCGCTTCCGTTCGGTGTCGAGACTTTTGACCTCGTTTTGAACGTGGAGAGTGCGCACTGTTACGCCTCGATCCCGCGCTTTCTCGCGGAGGTGCACCGAGTGCTGCGCCCCGGCGGGGAGCTCCTGTTCGCAGGCTTCGTCTCCCGGCAGAACGTCGCCTTTGTCGGCTTGCAAGGGATATTCGCCACCTCGCCGCTGGCTCTGGTCTCGCTCGACGAGATCACCGACAACGTGGTGGCCTCACTCGCCGCCGATGAGGCGCGCAAGCGGGCTCTGCTCGACCGCTGGGTCAAGGGGCCGTTCAAGAGCTTCGCCAAAGGCGCTTACGCGATGGACGGCACCGCCATGCGCCGCGCTCTGCAATCTGGCGAGACGGTCTATCTCGCGGCGGTGCTGCGCAAGGTGGTCGCAGGCTGACGGCCGGCCGCGTCCCGCCGGAGGCGGATCGCTAGGGAAGAATAACCGGGATAGGTCTGGCGCCGGTTGTAGCGACGCGTCACTATTTCAATCTCGTTGTCGAGCGTGCGCATCGCATTCAGCACTTGGCGGGCCTCGGCAAGCGCCAGGCCGGTCCCGAGACAGGCGTGGGGTCCGGCGCCGAACAGCAGGCGACGAAACTGGGGGTCGATGGTACGCTCGATGTCGAACCGCGAGCCGTTGGGGAAGTATCGGTCGCGCCGCATGATGGTGCGGAACACGACCAGTGCGCGCGTTCCTCGCCGGAAGCGGACCCCGCACACCTTGCAGTCGGCCGTCACGGCGCGCAGCACGACGTTGGACGGGGTGACCATGCGAAACCCTTCGTCGACCGCCCGGTCGAGAAGGTCAGGGCGGGCGCGCAACCTGGCCATCTGGCCCGAATCGACGAGCAACGCCAGCATCCGCGGTAAACCGTAAGTAATGAGCTCAGTCGCGCCGATCATCACGATGATGACGACGCCCTTCGCCGCCTCGAACGGGAAACCCATGGCGCGCATCCGCTGGGCCAGCGAATTCTCGCGCACGGTCTTACTTTCGTAGCTCTCGCGAATGTGCGCCGCCAACCGGTCCGTGATGCGGTGCGCCTTGGTGGTCTCCACCGCCGACAGGCGGCGCTTACCGAGCCCAGCCAGAGCGGTGAACTCGGTCGCCAACGCGAACATGTCCGCGTAAGCGCCGCGTTCATCCGCCGGGTCGACTGCAATACCCATCATCGCGCAGGCCATGGCGCTCGCGAAGGTCTTCATGAAGGCGACGAAGTCAACGGTGCGCCCCGCCGCGAGGTCGGCCCTGAGGCCGGCGACGAGTGGATCGGTCACGCTGCTGAGCAATAGCGAGATGTACTTGGTCGAGAACACGTCGAGCAGCACCCGCTTCAGCTGCCGGTGCTCAGGCCCGTCCATATTGAGGAGGGCATAGGCGCCGAGTGCCTGCGTAATGAGAACCCCAAGGCTGCCGGGGGAATGGGAATTGAAATGCGCCGTGTCGGTAAGCACCTCACGCGCGATCTCGGCATCGTTTACGAACGTACCGATAAACGGCAAATATGCTGCCCGCCCCAGTCGCGCCGCGAGCTGAATAATCGCGAAGGCGAGTGGACGGTTGAATGCATAGACTAGGAACTCATGCCAGCCGGCTTTATCCATAAGCTCCCTACGGAAAGGGCGCCGCTCTTCGCTGTCACCCGATGAACCCCTTAGAAGTAGTCCTCGAGCACGCCGCGGCGTCTGGTGTCCAGTGTGGCGCAGTGGAACGCGCCGCCAAAGGGTCCGTAAGCAAGGAATGCTAACGGCAAGGGCTCGAACCCCCAATCTTTCAAAGCCCGGCACAGCGTCGGCTGGGACGCTTCCACGACCACGCGCCGATGGTCCAGCATCAGCACGTTGATGCTGGTCCACGGGCTGCACATACTGAACTTCGCCATCAGGTCGTCCACCGGATCGGGTCTCGGCGCGATCAGCACATCCCAGCGCCTCAGGATCGGCGGCAGACCGTCGACGTCGATGAAGTCGGGGTTGATCAGCACCCTGCCTGGCGCCAACGGCACAAAGGTGGTGTCGATATGCATCGGCCGGGTGCACCGGCTCTCGAGCTGATGGAGCCGCAAGCCCCGCTCACCGAGGTGACGGCGCAGCCAGCGGATCCCGGCCTCGTTCGTCACATTGCTGCGGGTGATGAACAGGTCGCGACCGCAGCGCGCGATGTCCGCGGCATCGAACACCGGTTCGAATTCATTGATCATGTAGCGGATGGTCTCCCCGGGTTCGGGAACACGATAGCTTTTATCGAACAACTCGTCGGGCAGCTGCGGCCGCGGCGCAGCGGTCCAGCGCGCGCCATTGGCAAAATACTCTTTGAACAACGTTCGGTAGGCATCGCCTTCGAAATGGCGCGAACGCCAGCAGGTCGGCGTTTCGATAATCTCATCGCCGACGACCAGGTAAAGGTCCCGTGGGCAGGCAAGGCAAAATCCCGTCGATGACCAGAGGCGGGTGCGGACACGCCGCCGCTGGTCGATCGGCTCCGGGCGGTGTACGCACACACCTTCGGCTTCCAGCAGGCGAACGAGGCCGTCGAGCTCGGTCTGAGCGCGGCGCACCATCCATTGGGGATAGCGGCGGCCGGCGGCCAAGCGGTGTAACCAACTGGTCGAGTGCGGCCTATTGTACGTGACGCTGACATGAAATGGAGGCACGACCGCCCCATCCAGCCGGCCAACGATCACCTCCTCGAGAGGATCCCATTCGTTCCACGAGTTGACCGGGCAGGCCGCACTCGAGATCAGCGCCGACGATAAAGCCGGCCTGTCGTAGATTACAGAGACGTCATCCATTTTGATCCTCCGCTTGCGGGGTAAAGGTGCTGCCTCTGGTCGGTGGTTTCTTCGCTACGGCCGCTTGGAGGACGCGCGGACCTCTAGACGGGACAGCAGCAGGAATGGGCGGCAGTCGCTGAAATTCCAGCCAGTACCAGGCAAGGAGGCCGGGCAGGCCGATGGCCAGGTCGGGCACCCGCTTGACGAAAGACAGGGCGAGCGCCGCCTCGGGAGGAATCCCGAACAAGCCACCGAGAGCGATAAACCCGCCCTCCTGGATACCCAACCCACTCGGCACGGGGAAAGCTGCCGCGCGCAGCGCCTGACTGAGACTCTCGAGGATCAGGGCCGCTGGGGCATTGACCGGCATGCCCGTCAGCCACAATGCAATCCAGGTCTCGAGTGCGCCAAGCAGCCAGGCGAATTCGTGCAGCGAGAAGGCAGCTGCAACAGCGGGCCGGTCGGCGTATATCGCCTGTACCGATTCATGAAGGCGAATAGCGCTACCGGGGGCGGTTGCCGGCCAGCGGTGCGCCAATGCATCGAACCCCCGCTCAATCAAACACGCGCCGCCGAACCGCTGTACGGCGTAGAAACCGCCGAGCGCGAGCGCGGCTATTCCCACACCCCTCGCAGCCCAGGGCGCTAATTCTGTGCCGCCGGCTACCTGCATCAGCAGCGCGACGCCGATCAAGGCGAACAACGCTTGCGCAGCCGCCTGCAGTAGGAGGTCTGCCAACGCCGAAGCGTCAGCGACCCCGCCGGAAACACCACTAAAGTTGAGCAGCCGCGCCCGCACTATGTCGCCGCCGACCGCGGCGACCGGCAACAACACGTTGACCGCCTCCCCGACCGTGCGAAGCCCCAGAACAATGCGCACCCGCACCGCGGCAAGACCCCGCAACAGGCACCACCAGGCAAGACCGCACACGGCAAGAAGGACGCCGCGGATCAGAACGACGATCGCCAGTCCTCCACCAACATCGACGATGGTGCGCAGCACTGCGCGATAGTCGTTCCGGTAGAGAAGCCAGAGAACTACCGCAAACCCGCAAAAGGCGAGGCTGAGAGAGACAAATCTCATCGACCGGAAGTGGCCCTTGCGAGTTTGTGATTTTCGCATTCGCGCACCCCGGCGGTTAGCGCGTCGGCTGTCGGTCGGTCGACTTAACAACGAACAGATCACGACCATTTTGGCGATCACTTCCCCGGTAAATCTGTCGGTTGCCGGCGGCATGCCGGAGGGGAACACAGTCGCGTTCATTGCGCCGGCGCTCGTTGCAGTGATGCCGTGAAACTCGATACAGTCGCCCTCGAGCAGGCAGTCGAGGACACCCGAGCTGAAGGCGCCGTGCGCGCCACCGCATGGCAGGGGCGAGGTTGATAGGCTTGGTTTCGCCCTTTGCGGTCGGTGTCGTGCTGGGGCCGCCCGTCGGCTCACTCGCCACGCTGGCGTCCATGGTGTCCGCTCCTTATCGACGCGTCAGAAAGCCGCGCCTGTCGCTCAAAGCGATGTACAGAGCCCAGCTGACGGGCGGAAATACCGAGAGGGTATTAGGCGGATGCACGCTGGTTATTGCGCTTGTCGGCGCAGGATTCTGAATTGACGCCACCATGGGCCTCGCAGCAATTAGAGGTACCCTTCGCGAATATCGACGGTCGATTCCTCGATGCCGTGGATCGGCATTTGCGTCATCGAGTTGTCGAGAATCTTGCCCTCATCGTTTCGCTTGGTGACGAAGCGATCGCACGCGCCCACGAAGTTCATCGACCGGACCTAGCCGTTGCGAGCTCGTGAATTTTTCGCATCCGCGCAGCTCGGCGGTTAGCGCGTCAGCTGTCGGTCAGTCGACGCAGCAACGCACAGATCACCACCATTTTGGCGATCACGTCCCCGGTAAACCTGTCGATTGCCCGCGCAACGCGGCGCGCCGTTACGGGCCGGATCGCCGGCAGCTGTATCGGCAATTGTGCAACGAGGTACCGGGCACGAGCACGCGCCTGAGCAATGGCGTCTTCGATGGCGCGGTCCAGGCGCTGATCGAACTCGAGCGGCGTCAGCATGGTCCACACCAGAGCGAGATAGGCTGGCCAATGGGCCAGGTGACGGTACATGCTGGCAAGGATGGGCTCGCGGTGTATTGCTCCCAGCCTGTTTATGGCGAGCACCAGTTCGGCCGTCGATGTTGACATGTCCGTTAGCGCAAGCAATGGCGGCAGAGGCAATTCCCGTTCCGGTTCGGCCGGGACCGGGATAGGGGCGCGGACGACCACATCCCCGGGCAGTGATACCCTTTCGAGCCGAAACTGCACTGCCAGGAAAGCGATCAAGGCCATTGCATTGGTTCGATCGTAGGCAGCGAGTACCGTCCGAATCCCGGCAATATCTTTGTCCTGGAGACCGGCCGATATGAGAGCTGCCGTTGGCCATGAGGGCAATTCCGGAAGCGACAAAGCGGCGCGCAGCGCCGCTGCTTCCCGGCCCACGGTTCCATTCACATATAAAGGCCGGATTGTCGACCAGACCCACGGCAATCCACCGGGAATGGTTGCAAGGTGGCGCCAGATCAGGTTGACGACGCCCACCCTGTATACACGGCGGATATCTGCATAGATCTCCGCAATTAAGCCGGTCGCCTCACTCTCTGAAATCGCCGGAATGGGATCGCCCATAAACTCCAAGCCATCCAAAGCGCGAACCGTTGATCGCACGACTACGAAGGCGTCGCCGACAAGCTGGGACATACATAGCTGCCGCGGTACCTGCGCGTTGCAAATTTCACCGATACGGCTATCGTATCAATCCATGGACATCGTTGCCGCCATGCAGGTGTTCGTTCGCGTCGCCGAAGCAGGAGGCTTTACCTCCGTCGCGCGTGAGACCCACACCACTCAGCCGACGGTGAGCCGCCTCGTCGCGGCGCTCGAAGACCATCTCGGGGCACGGCTGTTTCACCGCTCGACACGGGCGGTGAGTTTGACCGATGACGGCAAGCAGTTCTACGAGTTGGCGCGCCACGCGCTGGAGGCGGTTGCCGAAGCCGAAAACGCCATCGGGAAGCGGCGGACGCGAGCCTTCGGGCGGCTTCGGCTCAGCATCCCCGTCGCCTTCGGTCGGCTGCACGTCGCACCGCGCATGCCGCGTTTCCTCGAATTGAACCCTGAAGTTCAAATCGAGCTGGTGATGAGCGATAATTTCGTCGATCTCGTCGGGGAGGGCATCGATCTGGCGGTACGGGTCGGCGAGATTGCCGATCCTACGCTGATCGCTCGGCGCATCGGCACCACTCGCCGGGTCACCGTCGCCTCTCGACGCTATCTCGAGCGGCGGGGAGAGCCCGTCCATCCCGCCGATCTCGCCGCCCATGACTGCATCATCTACACCCGGCTCGCCACCGGCAACGAGTGGCATTTCGCCGGTCCCGACGGGGAGATCGTGATCCCGGTGCAAGGCCGGTATCAAGCCGACAATTCCGAGGGGGTGCGGGAAGGGGTGCTGGGCGGCCTCGGCATCGGCGTCATCCCGATCTGGTTGTTCAACGGCGACGAAATTCGCCGCGGCGACGTCAGAATCATCCTCAAGGAATTCGAGCCGACAAGCCTGCCGATCCACGCCGTTTATCCCGTCGCGTCGGCTAGTGCCGACAAAGGTGCGTGCGATGATCGAATTTCTTGCCTCGGAGTTCGGGCTCGATCCGCTGTTGTCCGACCAGGGCGTCGGTCACGCCGCGTTGAGCAACTCCCGCACCTTGGCCCACGGATCGGGCTGAAGATTTTTGAAGGGCGCAGCGTCCGCCTCGGTCATACGCTGGAAGATCGCCTCCTCCGTCGACGGCCGCCGACGGACACGCTCTCACCAAGAAGTGACACCCGGGTGCCCGTCCCGAGACCGGAGACGGCCCACGGCAGGTTCTTGCTCCGATGCACCGAGGTAAGGCGAAATTGCCCGCCTGGATGAAGCGAAGCAGAAGCGGCGGGCCGCCCGCGCCCTAGACAAACTCGTCTCTACGAGTCTCCGAGCCGCCTGGATGCCGAGCGGCCCGGGGCGGCCCGCGGATCCGCTGTGCGTCGGGCGGACCGGTCGGCGATGCAGCGGGGACATTGCGATGATAGCCAACGGGCATTTCCGTCGGCCTCCGGCAATGCCGACATTGCATCGCGGCAGGTCACGCCCCCGCCCAACCCAGGAAGACAGAGCTCCATGCCGAGAACCGAGGCGGTATCGACCGCTGCGCCGACCGCCTCGTCTGCCGACCGGGTCGGGCGAGTGGCGATCACCTCTGGCCGCCGGATCGTCTGAACCGGGCTGACCGGCTCGAACCTGCGCTCACATTCATCCAACGGAGGTCCGAAATGAAAGCTTTATGGTTCGGCGCCACAGCTCTGGCCCTCGTGGCCGGCGTAAGCTTCTCGCCCGCGATGGCGCAGGGGCCGAAAACCTCGGGTGGAAACACCTGGCTCGGTATAAGCCAGCGCGTCGATCACAGCACTTCGCTCGTTCCGAAATCGCCCGCGGTGCCGGGGGCCCGAAGTCAACGGCCGGAGCGTCGCACCCGGCATCCTCGACCTGCGTTTCGACCCGGTGGCCGCTAAGATTAAGCCGCATTACGAATGGCAGTACCACTATGTCGGTCCGCATGCGCGCTGGGAGGGGCACTGGGTACGGGTCATGGCGCCAATTGAAACCGTTCCCCCCACTGTCGCCAGTAAAACCACGGTCCCTGCGGCACAGTGAGGGAAGCTCTTCGGGCCCGGTCAGGCGCTGACGGCGCCGCCGGCCCCTTTGACAAGGCCGACGCTTCAATACAACCGTTCGACGATGGAGAACGAAGATGTTTGCAAGCGAAAGCTGCTCGAAAGTCGGTTGCTTCTTGGAAGCCGCGATGCCGGCCATTGCACCGGCCGTCGCGCTGGTCTGGATGCTTTCGATCGTCGCCTTGTCGTGTTGGGCGATGTGAGATCGTTGCGGCAATCCAGAACTCGTTCTTGTTTGGCTCGCTACCGAAGGTGCTGTCATGATTGGTTTCTCGCTCACGCCGTTCCGGCAGATCTTCGCCATCGGCCTGCTCTCGCTGTTCGTCACTGGCACCGCATTGGCCGATCCACCGATCGCGGCGGTGAACACCGAACACGGTCTGGCGATAAAAGGCTATGATCCGGTTTCTTACTTCACCACCGGCAAGCCGACCCCCGGTCTGGCGCAGTTTTCGACGTACAAGGGGGCAACCTATCGGTTCGTGTCGGCCGAGAACCGTGACAGATTCGTCGCCGCACCGGAGAGCTTTGTGCCGCAGTACGGCGGCTACTGCGCCTACGCGATCTCATTGAACTGGATCGCGGACATCGACCCGGAGGAATGGGCGATCGTCAACAACAAGCTCTATCTCAACAACGGCTTCCTCGCTCAAACGCTGTGGTCCTTCGACAAGTCCGGCAACATCGTGAAAGGCGATCGGAATTGGCCGTTGGTCCCCAAGCTCGGCAACCCGTGAGCTGACGCTGACTGCAGCCGTCACGTCAGCAGGGGCGAGGCCGCCATGGCCCGATCGGTCGACCACCAGATCTGCTTTCGGCTCGCCGACGCGGTTCCCGCCGCGTCACTCCCCGGACCGCTCCGGCTCGGGGATGCGCAGGCCGAGGCGCTCTCCGAGCTGTTGCAGGTTTTCGCCTGCGGCGAGGAATCAGCCTCGCTCGCCTTCGCACGTCTCGGAGATTCGCCCCTCGAGGACGCCGCTTGCCGTGCACTGGCGCGCGTCGCGGGCGAGGAGCTCATTCATGAGGGGCTGCTGCGGGGACTGCGCGGCGCATTGCCCGCACCCACGCCGGACAGGGAGCTGCGCCGTGCCCTGCTCCGTTTCTACCATGGCATCGCGCAAGCCGACATCGGATTGCACCTTGCCTCGATTGCGGCCCTCGATTCCGCCGTTTGCGTGATCCTTGCCGCGACTGCTCGAGCCCGATCGCGTCCTCGCGCAAGAGCCGGTCGCCAACGCGATCTTCCGTCGCATCCACCGGGACGAGGCCGGGCACGTCCGGCTCTCGCGCCGCATCGCCGCCGAGCTCGTTCAAGGGGATGTGATTGGCGCGGTCGCCGAGAGTGCCCGCCTCGGCCTCGTCGGCATCCTTGCACGGCGTGGAGCTGCGTTCGAAAGCTTGGGCGTCGATGCCGAGCGGCTGTTCACGCGCATCGGTCCGCGTGCCGAACGGGCTCTTCCAGTGACCGCTCCTTTCTCGCCACCTTCTGGTCGGACCCCACGCCAATCCTGGTGCTCGGCACCGGTGTGGCGCTTCCGGGCGAGCCGATCTCGTCGGAGGAGTTATTGACGGCAGTGGAGGGGCGCTTCGGCCTGGCGCTGCGCCGCCGCGGTATGGCCATCGCTCACAAGCTCGGGATCCGCACCCGCCACCTTTGCCGCAACATGAGAACCCGCTTGGAAGCTCCCCGCAAAGGGCATCGCAATCCTGAACTCGCTGCAGCCGCCGTGCAGAGGCGCGCTCGGCGAGGCTGGGCTGGCGGCGCATGATCTCTCGTACCTGATCGGCCATACCGCGACGCCGGCTCGCCTGATGCCGCCAAACATCGGCCAGGTCGCCGAGGTGCTCGACTACAGCGGCCCCTTTGTCGAGTTTCGTCAAGCCTGCACCGGCTTTGCCAATGCCCTGGTGTTCGCTCAGGGCCTGCTGCGGGCCGGCGCGGGGCCGATCGCGATCGTCGGGTCGGAAACGGGCTCTGTCTTCTTCGATCCGGTTCGGGCGGCGGAGGATGCGGGCCAGCTCGTCAATATGGTGCAGATGGGTGACGGCGCGGCTGCGATAATCCTAGCGCGCGACGACGATCGCGCAGGCCCACGGCTTTCGCATGTCTTTTACGGCCAAATGGGTCGCGGGCGCGCGCCGGGCCTGGCAGTGGCAGACGGCGGATCGGACGCCCCAGGCTGCAGTGTCGGATTTCCCGAGTTCCGACACGATTTCGCCGCGATCCAACGCTCGGGCCTTGAACTGCTTCTGCACTGCGCAGCGGCGGCAGAGCGCACAGGAGGCGGGCCAGCCGACTATATCCTGCCCCATCAGGCCAATGGCCGCATGGACGCAATCCTGGCCGGGCCGCTCGGCGTCGCGCCCGAGCGGATCGTCGTCACCGCCGATCGGCTGGGAAATACGGGATCGGCTGCAATTTGGCTCGCCCTCGCGCAACTGAGGTCGACCCTCGAACCCGGCGACACTGTACTCGCCCTCGGGGCCGAGGCGACTGACTTCATGTTCGGCGGGTTTCGGTATCACCATGCCTGATCACGCCTGCGGGTGCTCGACGGCGGGGGCCGCCCCGCCCAGCGGCCGAGAGCTGCTGGTGGCTGTTTACGACATTTCGAAACGCTATGGCCGCACGACTGCGGTCGCAGGCGTGACGCTGGCGCTGTGGTCGGGCGAGATCTGCGGCTTCATCGGTGCCAATGGCGCCGGCAAGACCACCATCCTTCGCATGCTTGCGGGGATCCTGAAGCCTGACGGCGGGGGTGGTCAGGTACTCGGGTTCGACCTGCAGCGCGAGGTCGCAGCGATCCGCGAGCGGGTTGGTTACATGTCGCAGCGCTTGTCGCTCTACCCCGAACTCTCGGTGTTCGAAAACCTCCGCTTCCGCGCTGCGGTCTATGGGCTGCGGAATCCGCACGCGGCGGTCGAAGTCGCCATCCTGGAGTTCGGTCTCGTCGCCGTGGGCCCGTAGCCCCGCGGGCTCGCTCTCCGGGGGCTGGGCGCGCCGGCTTCAGCTCGCTGCGTCGCTACTGCATTCGCCGCGTCTCGTGCTCCTCGATGAGCCAACAGCGGGTCTCGATGCGGCGGCGCGTCAGGAGGTATGGCGGCGCGTGGAAGGGCTGGCGGCGGCCGGGGCCGGCGTGATCTTGTGCACCCACGACCTCGTCGAGGCCGAGCGGTGCTCTCATCGCCGCCGTTTTTGCAAACGGACAGGTCGTCGCGGCCGGCGCACCCGCCGAAATCGCGGCCGGCTCGCGAGTGGCCGTGTTTTTATTGTGCGGTACCGACGTGCGCCGCCTCGCCAAGGACGTTACTGCGGTCGCTGGCGTCGTTGCTAGTTATCCCCAGGGTGAGGGTCTGCGCGTCGTGGCCGATCCGCTTGCGGAGCATCGACCTGCGCCGCTTCGCGGCGACGCACGCCGCGAGCCTCGCCCGAGCGGGACCGCGGCTCGAGGACGCTGTCCTCGCGGCGATCACTCCCGATGGGCTGGCATCAGACATGAAACCCCGCATCCCATGGAGGGCGGCGGAACGGCGCCTCAGGCGGATGATGGCCGTCGCCCGTATTGAAACTCTGCGGCTGGTACGAGACCGCGTGGCTATATCCTTGATTGCCGTGGTGCCGGCAGTGCAGATCGTGCTGTTCGGCTACGCTGTCAATCTCGATCCGAAGGATGTCCCGATCGCCATTGCCGGAAGCGACGGCTCCTTGGTCGAGCGCGCCGCTCGGATTGTCGGTGAAACTGGTTACTTCAAAATCGTCGGCGAGGGCTTACCCTCCGGCGCCGCCGAGCGGATGGTGACCGCCGGTCGGGCGCTGGTCGGGATCGAATTGCCGCCGTCTCCTGACGAGGAGGGCACTGGCGATGCGCCGCCGCCACGAGCGCGGGTCGTCGTCGATGCGACCGATCCCGCTGTTGTGCGCCCGGCGCTAGCCGCGCTGGAGACGGCCTATTGGCGAAAGCGGGCGACGACGTTTTCTCTGGATGACGGCGCCGCCATCGACGTCGACTGGCTTTACAATCCGCGAGCGACGCACCGCGTGGACGATCGTCCCCGGGCTGGTCGGCGTCATCGTCATGATCAGCATGTTGATGCTGGGGGCGCTGACGCTCGTCCGCGAACGCGAGCGCGGCAGCTGGGAATCGCTTCTGGCGACACCGGTACGACGCATTGGATGCGCTGATCGGCAAGCTGTCGCCCTATGTCGTCATCGGGGCGGCACAGGGGGCGGTGGTCGTCGGGCTCGCCCAACTGCTCTTCGGCTTGCCAGTGAGCGGCGGCATCTGGGCATTGCTCGGTGCCACCCCGCTGTACGCGGCCGCCAACTTGCTGCTGGGCTTTGCCTTCTCTGCGCTGGCGGAAAGCCAAATGCAGGCGATGCAGGGGGCCGTATTCTTCTATCTCCCGTCAATGCTGTTGTCGGGCTTTATGTTCCCCTTTCAGGGGATGCCGGGTTGGGCGCGCGCGATCGGCGAAGTGCTGCCGCTGACCCACTTCGTCCGCGCGACCCGCGGCGTGCTCCTGAAGGGCGACGGTGGCGCGCTCATCGGATACGAAATGTGGCCGGTGGCGCTGTTTGCCGTTGCCGCCGCGCGCGTTCGCGCTCGCCGCTTATCGTCGCCGTCTCGACTGATTGCTCTGGAAGGCTAATGGAGGGTTTCGTGACAAGGTCTCACAATGTCCCGCTGACTTGCGCGCTGCTTGGCGGCCTGGTGCTTATCTCATCACCGGCGAATGCCGACACGCGGCCGGTCGTTGTCGAGCTCTTCACTTCGCAAAGCTGCTCCTCGTGTCCGCCCGCCGATGCCCTCCTCGGCGAACTGGCGGGACGCGGCGATGTGGTCGCCCTTGGCTTCCACATCAGCTACTGGGACGGACCCGGCTGGAAGGACCCGTTCTCGAGCCAGAGCTCCACCGACCGGCAGCGAGCCTACGCTCGGCTCTTCGATCTTGGTCAGGTGTATACGCCGCAAATGGTCGTCGATGGCGCCCACGAGATGGTCGGGTCGGACCGCAAGCGAGGTGCTCGCCGCCGTGCGCGACGCGCGGCCCGAGACAATTGCGCCGGTGACATTCGCTGCCGATCGTCGCTCTGTCGCGATTGGCGCCGGCGACGGGCGGGGCAATGTGCTTTTGGTGCGGTTCGCCCAGAAACGCACGACAAGGGTGGCCGGCGGCGAGAACGCCCGCCGCACCTTGCAGGACGCCAACGGGGTGGAGATGCTGGCTTCGCTCGGCAGCTGGAACGGGTCGGCGCTCAGCTTCGCCATCGAGCCGCCCGCTGACGGCGAGGGTATCGCCGTATTGGTTCAGGCGCCCAATGGTCGAATGCTCGGCGCCGCTGCGCTTCTCGGATCAGGCTAGATCCGCTTCTAGCGTTCGCAGTGAGGAGCAATGAAGAAATGTCGGGCCGGGAGACAACAAAAGCATCGATCCCCAGTGACAACGCCACCCTCGATGAAGAGCCCGGAGCCGCGAAGGCCGTCCTGCACCGGGACATCGAAGCCTGCCTGCCCAACCTTCGGCGGTATGCGCGAAGTCTGACGCGCGATGCGGTCGCCGCCGATGATCTCGTCCAAGATGCGTCGTTCGGGCCCTCGCGAAGCTTCATCTCTGGCGAGCGGGACGGACCTGAGAGCGTGGTTATTCACCATTCTGCACAACCAGTGCGTCACCCAGCTCCGCCGAGCCACCCGTGAGGGCACGTCGATTGAATGGGGCCAATAGCGCGCCGGGAGTTGGTGATCGCGCATTGGAGCGAGCGCGCTGCCAAGACGACAGCGTAAGTCATAGCGAAGCTGATCAGCGCATCCGGCGGCAACATCTTCGATGCGAATGGGCACTGGGGACCTACTGCGCCGACCGAGCCTACTCGAAGGTCGAATTCACGGGCGCAGACGAGTTTGGGACTGGCGGGGTAGCGAAGGGTCCTGGTCCTCCGATCCGAATACGGCAGAGCCTCTGCCGGATGAATTGGCCTGAGCGAGATCTTAACCCAGCTACGACGTTCGGCATGCTGCGCGGTCGCGAGGAAGAACTCGGCCACGCCCCCGACCATGTCGTTACGGCATTGACCGATTTGCCGTCTACCCAACCACACTTTGCGATGGAAAATCTCCGGTCGATGATGCTGCGATCGAGCG
This sequence comes from uncultured Alphaproteobacteria bacterium, assembly GCA_963698995.1. GTDB lineage: Bacteria > Pseudomonadota > Alphaproteobacteria > ATCC43930 > CGMCC-115725 > AP-15. The sequence goes on from CAVOTD010000033.1 coordinate 57,023, forward strand.
CGTTGGGGTCGGAATGTCGCCGGTGATCAGGCGAGTACTGGGATGGTAGGTGAGGTACGCCCAGAACCATTCGAGCGCGACCACCACTCGATTCCGCATCCCTGACAAGAACAGGACATGGACCACGCCCCAGACCCACCAGGCCAGAGCGCCGGAGAGCTGCAGCCGGCCAAAATCGGCGACCGCCGCCTTCCGGCCGATCGTCGCTAGACTGCCCGCATGGCGATAACGGAAAGGAGCCGGCGGCGGTCGGCCCTCAATGCGAGCGTTGATGACTGAGGCGACGTAGCGACCCTGCTGCTTGGCGGCGGGCGCGAGCCCGGGCACCGGCTTGCCGTCCCAACCATTGGACAGAGCAGTATCGCCGATCGCAAAGATCCCGGGCAGACCGGGAACCGACAAGTCTTCCACGACCTTCACCCGACCGGACCGATCGGCTTCGGCCTTCAACCATTTTGCGGCAGGAGAGGCCATCACGCCCGCGGCCCAAAACACATTGCGCGCCGCCACGCGACGACCGGAGACGACGACGCCTTCGTCGTCGATCCGTTCGACGGCACTATCCGTCAGCACCTCGACGCCGAGATCGGTCAGGGCCGCAGTCGCCCGCCCCGACAATTTCTCCGGAAAGGTCGGCAGGATGCGAGGCCCGGCCTGCATCAGGATCACCCGCGCCATCGCCGGATCGACCGCACGGAACTCGCGCGCCAGCCCATGGCGGGCGAGCTCGGCGATGGCTCCGGCCAGCTCGACGCCGGTTGGACCGCCGCCGACGATCACGAATGTCAGCATTTCGCGCTGCACCGCCGGAGACTCGGCATTTTCCGCTTGCTCGAAGGCGAACAGCAGGCGGCTCCGAATGCTGGTTGCATCCTCGATCTGCTTCAGGCCTGGCGCGAACGGGGCCCATTCATCATGCCCAAAGTAGCTGTGGCGCGCGCCGGCCGCGATGACCAGGTAGTCGTAAGGAACACGGGCGTCCCGCATGATCACCTCGTGCGTTCCGATGTCGACGTCGGTTACACCGCCGAGCAGGACGCGAACGTTTGGCTGATCCCGAAAGAGGCCGCGAATCGGCCCGGCGATGTCGGCTGGGGACAGACCGGCTGTCGCGACCTGATACAGCAACGGCTGAAATAAGATAGTAGTTGCGCTGGTCGATCAGCGTGACCCGGCAGCTTGTGTTGCGCAGCGCCTTCGCAGCGGCGACGCCGCCAAAGCCGCCGCCGACGATGACGACACGCGGCGTGCCCTCGTATGACACCATGCGCATCCTTTAAGCTCGGGGAAGCGCCGCCGCAGCGTCCTGACGACGAGGCTGTCGATCGACAACGCGCCCGGCCCGTAAAGGGCAATGAGGCCCAGCACCATCAGGTAGTAAGCGAGGTCGATCTGATGCTGGAATGTCGGGTCGACGACCGCGATCAACCCGATCAACAGGATCGCCGTGATCCTCGTGCCCGCCCCCAGGACCAGGAAGATCAGACAGCCGAGCTCGAGGAGGATGGTCAAGCGGGCGGCCAGTTCCGGGGGCAGTAACCCCTGGGCGGACTGGGCGTGAAAGAGCATCTGCGTCATGTCGAAATTGCTGATCTTCATGACGCCCGACCGGAAGAACAGGGCGGCGATCCAGCAGCGAAGCAGAAGCTTGATGACGGGATCGCCCCAGCGCGACAGGGCCTCGAAGATACGGGTGATCGTCCCCGCCAAGGGGAGGGCGGTGGCGGCGATGCCTCGCCCGATCAGTGCGTCGAGTGAGATCGGCCCGGCACCCTTGACGACAAACCATCCGAACAGAATCGCCCAGAACAGGTGTTGATCCAAAGCCTGATAGGAGAACTGGATGACCAGGGACAGGATCAGCATCGGCAGAGCGGCGAACCGCGTCGCAAGGCCGAACACCAAGAGCGGCGGGCAGACGATCTCGATGGTTTCTCCGAGCCATGCCGCCGTTACCGGGTCCAGCCACGAAACCGGGTAATCGTGCGCCGACAGATAAAGGGCAATGGTCCAATTCTGCAGCTTGACCATGCCAGAGGCCCAGAAGATCCCGGCGAGCCACAGCCTTATGAACACGTCGAGCAGAGGTCCGACCGTCTTCTCGGCGATCCGCACCGCATTGCTCGCCCACCGGATTACCATCGTGGCAAGGTGAACGGTGGTCGAAGCTCTAGACATAAGCCTTCATCCTCTACCCCAGGCGTTGCTAAGGTCCCGACACCCTTTTTATCGCGATGCCGCTGGCAGCGATTTATATCGGCTACGCACGGCACAGCGTGTCGGGGCGGACCGGTGCCGTGTTGGAGTGTATAAGGGACGCCCCGCCCATCTCTTTTCGCGTCTGCCGTGAGGCCCCGGTCGCGCTTTCTACCTTGCCGTATTTGACGAGCCCGCTGCCCTAGAACCGGCTTTGACCGAATCGTCACCGGTCGCAAGCGGTTCGGCTCACTGGGCGGCGCCGACGATTGACCCTGTAGGTCGCAGAAAATGCCCGTGGACGACGCGGCAAACCTGATCTACCGAACCTGATGACAGTACCGACCGCAAACGCCACCGGGATAGAGATTAGGATCCAGAGCAGAGCTGCGAGAAAGATCGTCACTGCAGGTTTACGCCTTCAATTCTAGCACTGAAACCGGCATCCAACTGTCGGGCGGTGGGTCGATAAGGCAGGCGCGGCACCGTTCAGCGAGGATTTCGGATGGGCGATCGACACTGCCGCGAGTTGCGGCGGCAGCTTCGAAGAGTCTAGCAGCCTCTGACCAGTTGCGGCCCACATAGGCCGCCAGACCCGCCTCGTAATCACCAACCCATTCAGGGACCTCGTCGCCGGCGCCCTCGGCCATGCTCAGGAGCTCGTAGATGGCGAGGCCCCCGATCCGACCGTAGACCGACACCAGGTCGAGCCGGCGGACGATGATCGCATCCCCGGCGGCAATGCGGGTGTCTTCGCCGATGATGATGTCGACGCCGTAGATTTTTCCGAGCGGCTCGAGGCGGCTGGCGACGTTCACCGGATCCCCGATGACTGTATAGCTCAGCCGCTCGCTCGAGCCGATGTTCCCGACCAGCATGCGGCCGGTGTTGATGCCGACGCGCATCCGCAGCGGGGTTCCTCCGCAACGCTCGGCTCCAGACCGCTGCACGGCGAGCAGGCGTTGGCATTCGAGGGCGGCCGCGCAAGCATCGATGGCATGCCGCTCGTTCGGCACCGGAGCGCCCCAAAACGCCATCACCCCATCGCCAATGAACTTGTCGATCGTGCCACAGTGGTTTAGAACCGCCGCCGAGACCGCTTCCAAGTATTGGGCGAGCACAGGCACTACGCGGTCGCCGAGCTCTTCGGAGATGCCGGTGAAACCGGCTACATCGGTGAACATTACCGTCAGTGTCTGTTGTTGCCCGCCCGGGCGAGCCTCGACGCCTTGGGAGACCAGCGTACGGACTAGCTCGGTCGGCATGTATTTCTGGAACGACGCCAGACCTCGGCTCATTTGCAAGAGTACGCTCGAAAGGTCGTCGAACTCGCGCAGGGGCGAGGCAAGCCGGATGACCCGATCGAGGCGGAAATCTTCGATGTGCTTGAGCTGGCCGGCGATGCGCAGCAGCGGCGCGGCCAATAGGCGGTTCGCCAGCAGGATCGCGATCGCCGCGACGACCACCGTCAGGACGGCAAGGGCGATCAGCAGGGTCATTGCGCTCCGCTCGATCGAGGCGAGGAAGTCGCTGGCCGGGATCACCGTCGCGACCACCCAGTCGCTGAAATTCAGCGGCGAGAACGTGACGAAGTAGTTCTTGCCGTCGATCGGGCCGGTGGCCTGCAGCTGGCGTGTCTCCCGGAGATCGGCCAGGCTCAGGCCGCCGCCGTGGAGCAGCGCATCTACAGAAGCGAGCATCGGGTGGTCTCGGGCGAGCGTCTCCAGTTCGGGCGTTTCGCCCCGTCGCTGCCGCTTCAGCGCCGCGGAAGCCGCGGACGCAACCACTCGGCCGCTCCGCTCGAGGAGGACCACGGTGCCGGTATTCCCAACCTGTAGGCCCGCGAGAAATCGAGAGAGCCGTTCCAGCTCGACGACGACCGCGACGACACCGGCAAAGTCGCGGTTTATGACGACCGGCGTCGAAGTGACAATCGCCGGCCGATTGCGGTAGGGGAGATGCGAGAGCATGCTCCAGCCCGGGCCGTCTTCCGCGACGGCGCGTTGGTACCAGGGTTGCGCCGTCGCCTCGTAGTCGCTCGGGGTGATCTCGCGCCCGCGAAACATCACGTCGCCCGGTTCGGGAGTGTAGGGTCGACCCGCTGCTGCCGAATTCCCGTCTCAGGGTTACGCTTCACCTCGACCATGTCGATTTCGTCGTCGCCGGCTTTGAGCGCGCCGAAGTAGGCCCCGTCAGGAAAGCCGAGGGCGATCCATGAGAGCGTCGGATGAGACCGCAACAGCGCGAGGAAGATGAATTCGCGCTTGGCCTCGTCCGTGGGCTTGATGGCTTCTTGGAAGAAGATCGATTGAACCGCCTCCTGCACCGACCAGGCATCATTCAGGGTCCCGCGGACTTCGTGCTGCACCGATCCGACAATCTGACGGTTGAGTTGCCCGACAACATCGGCGACGTTGCGTCGAGCAGCGTAGAACCAGGTCAGGTGGATCAGGATGGCGGTGACGATCACTGTCAGCAATACGAGGCCGGTCAGTGCCGTCCTCAGCCCGAGCTTGCGAGCCGCTCGACCCTCTGGAGGCCGCGCGACCAGGCGCGGCCGCAGCGTGCTCCGAAGATCTTGGGACCGGTAATGGCATTCAGCTCGGTTGAGGCCACAGCTCTCGCTCAGTGGAGATCACTTATTGGTGACGGACCCGGATATCTCGGGTTGACCTGGGTAGATTGAGCGACAGGACCCGTTCCCCTCGAACTCCGCGGACCCCGGTCCCCACCAGCTGAGTGCGCGCCAGAGACAGCGCCAGACGCGACGCTAACCGCCATGAGATCTTGTGCGCAGCCGGCCAACGACACCGTTGCTGCGCACAGTGCGAGCGCAGTAACTGCCCTCAGGAACCGATTTTGAGCCCGTCTTTGGTTGCATAGTTGAAACGTCGTGGTCATCTCTTGGATCTCCTCAATCGACCGGTTCACAGAAGTCTGAAACGCGTTTCGCCCTCATGCTTTTGGTGCTGACAAAACGCGGGTCAGCATTGCTCTCTCCAGGCAGTGATCCGTGGGGGGACCGTCGGGCGGCTTCTGCGGCACGATCGTTTCGATTATCAGACCGATCGCCGCTCCAGAGGCCCCTGGATTTCCGGCCCAAGCGATAAATTTGCCATTGAGAGGGTCTTGGATGATGTTGACCGGCAAGCCGTAGATGTCGGCAATTCGTTGATAACCCGGCCGCAGTTCATTGAGCGTCATGGTGTTGCCTCCTCTATGGCGGGCGGACTGCTTCCGTGAGACCTTCCCTCCCGGCACGCGGCCAGTTCGCTGAGCGGCATCGTTTGCGGGGTCATCCAAAGCAACCGCGGGCGCGCTCGGCCATTCCCGTGATTTCCCGTCGACCGCGCCGGTCCCGCGAGCGTGCTTCGCGGTCATTGTGCGAGCCCCTTCGTATGGAAAAGGCGCTCTATGTAGTGGTCGAGCGAGAAGACACCCGGGCCTTTCGTCAGCAGGAACAGCAGTAACGAGGCCCACATCAGGTGCTGAGTCCAGTATTCAGGGTAGACGAAGACCTCGATCACGAAGGTCATGCCGAGGAGAGGCAAGGTCGCGAGCCGCGTCGCCAAGCCGAGGACGAGCAGAGGCGAGCATGACAGCTCGAACGCGGCGCTCCACGCCGCGGCGATCTCGGGCGGCAGCAGCGGTACCATGTACTCGTCGCGGAATAGCGCTATGGTGCTGTCCCAGCTGGCGATTTTCGTCAGCCCCGAGCTCCAGAACACCGCCGCGATGGCGACGCGGAACATCAGCTGGAGCAGTGAGGGCGGGAAACGGTCCAACAATGCGATGGTCTGATGGAACCGGACGGCAAGACTGGTGCGTTCGCCGAGCGCGGCGCTGCGCGCGATCATCGTGGGGTCTCCTGTTCCGGTGAGACGAAGAAGGCGACAGCGAGTCCTTCGCCGAAAACATGCCGAAGCGCTGCCGTTAGGTCGAAGGCCGGGTCCTTCAGGGTCGCGGCCGCCATTGCGGCAGCCAGCACGAGCCCGTCGGCGAGCGCTGTTCGGAACGCGAAGGTTCCCGGGTCGAGCCGCCGCCAAGCGACGGCCTCCCCGGCCCGCCGTATCTCCAGGCTGGTGCCGCCGCTCCCGATATCGATTGGCGGCACCTCGTCCTCTTTGTTGGCCTGCCAGATCGCGTCGATCGGCCAGGGCGAGGCGAGGTAGCTCAACGAGGGCTGCAGGCGGAGCGCGACGTATGCGGCCTCTCCCGGTGGAATTACAGCAAGGCTCTTCGCCTGCAACGGGGTCGCCTCCCGCACGGTGGCAGCGATATTGAGGGCCCATTCGAAGCGGGCGACGTCCGCCAGGTACGGTAATTTCGCACAGGGGAGGAAGCCGGCGAGGAAGTCGGCGAAGTCGGCGCCGTACTCGACGAGGCAACGCGAATGCGGCGGGTGCTCGCGCAGGTACTCGTGCGCGGCGTAGGCGAAGAAGCGCTTGTCGACCAGGCGGCAGACGACCGGGAAGGTGCTCTGCAAGGCATCGCCGAGCGTGGCGAAGGCGTGATGGCGGTAGATCCCCACTCGTGCCGCCGGATCGAGCGCGTCGCCCTGGATGGCGGCGACGATCTCGGCGGTGTCACCGCCCAGCACGGCACGGCGGAGCCGCATTTGCAGCTCAAGCAGCATCGACATATCGGTGCACATGGGCCAGCTCTCCGGCGTGATGCGCCTCGTCCAACAGGACCTCGAGCGCGGGGAGGTTGGTGTCCCACTCGATCAGTGTGGGTACCGAGCCGAAACGACGGATCGCCGCGGCGTAGAGCTCCCAGACCGGCTTCGCTACCCGGGAGCCGTGATCGTCGACCAGAATGTCCACGTCTTCGGCGGCGTGATGGCCGGCCAGGTGAATCTCGCCGATCGCATCGACCGGCAATGCGTCGAGATATGCGACCGGGTCGAACCCGAAGTTCCACGCACTGACATAGATGTTGTTGACGTCGCAGAGGATGCCGCAACCCGTCCGGCGGGCGACCTCGCCGATGAATTCCGGCTCCGGGATCGGCGAATACCGGTAGCGGAGGTAGGCCGAGGGATTCTCGATCAGCAACCGCTGGCCGAGCGCCTCTTGCGCCTCCTCGACGTGCCGGCAGAAGAGGTCGAGGCTCGTTTCGGTATAGGGCAGCGGCAGCAGGTCGTTGAGATAGGCTCCGCCGATCGCGCTCCACGCCAGGTGTTCGGAGACGAGCAGCGGCTCGATCCGCTCGATCAGCGCCTTGAAGCGGCGGAGATGACCGCGGTCGAGCTCCTCGGCGCTGCCCAAAGATAGGGCGACGCCGTGAAGGCTCACCGGGTAGTCGCGGCCGCAGCTCGAGCAGCCGGTCCAACGCCGGCGTCTCGGCCATGTAGTTCTCGGCATGCACCTCGAGAAAGCCGATTGCGGGCCGAGTGGCCGCGATCTCCGACACGTGCGGCGAGCGCAGGCCTATACCCACGCTGCAGCTCGGGATCGGTCGACGCTTGGTCATGATCGCGGCCCCGCCCGGTCCTTTTGGTTAGGCTCTCTTGAGGCTGCCGCCGGCGATCTTCGTGCAGGTGCCTACCGGGACGTAGACCCAGGAATTGGCGTCGCGCGCCTGCTTGGATTTACCGGCGCAGGAATGCGACGCGGTCTGGCAGTCGTTCTGCGACGCCGCCGCGATGCCAAAGCACTTCTCGGCCGCGAATTGCGGCGTTGGCGCCGGCCCTGCGCTGGCGAGGAGCGGCAACGCGACGACCGCGGCGAAAGCGGCGGCAGCCAATGAGAGAGACTTGCTGTCGAACTCCATGACGTATTCCTTCGGTTGGGTTGAGAGTGGCCGGGAAAAGGTTCTAGTCGTTGCTCCGCCCACCGACGCCCGGACGTCGGCGAAACAGTCGGTCGTACACCGCTCCGGCGGCGGTCACATGTAGACGGCCTCGAGATCCACGGTAGATTCGACGCCTAGGCGGTCGAAATGCGCGTCGAGCCATTGCTCTGCCCGCCGCGGCCGGTGTCGCGCAGGCTGGTCGAGGAATTCCCAGTCGGCGTCGAGCTTGCTCGCGACGCTGAGCTTCGATATCACATCGTCGGCCGCGAGTGTGGATCCGCATGCGCCGCAGCGACCCATTAATGACGGTGCCGTCGTCGATCAGCCGTGTCACGAAGCGGATCGCCCGCATCTCGCGCAGCAGTGAGGAGTTGAAGCTGATCTCATTGACGCGATTGAGGATCTCCGTCGCGCTCTGCGGCAGGTCGTCGGGCTCAGCGTGGCGAAATCGACGCTGTCCAGCAAGACTTGCCGACAGTGGATTTTGGTTGAGCGGGTTGAACTCATACGGCAAGAACAGCCGCGTCAGGAGCTCGGAGAAGACGAAACCTCGCGATTGCGCCTTCGAGTGATCGCCGAGCAAGCGGTCCAGCAGAGTCGGCCGCAGCGGACTTTTCAATGCCGCGTGACTGATACGGCGCCAGAACTCGGTGAGGGCCTTCTTTGCCCCTCCGCGGCCACCGATGGCCATGCCGGAGGCGAACACAGTCGCGTTCATTGCGCCGGCGCTCGTTGCGCTGATACCATCAAACCCGATGCGGTCCTCCTCGAGCAGCCGGTCGAGGACGCCCCAGGTGAACGCGCCGTGCGCGCCGCCGCCTTGCAGGGCGAGGTTGATGAACTTGGCCTCGCCTTTTGAGGTCGACGGCGTATCGGGACCCGCCGTCGGCTGACTCACCATGCTGGCTTCCATGGTATCCGCTCCTTGTCGGCGCGCTCGCCTGTCGTTGACCGAGAGATGTACGGAGCCGGATCGACGGGCGGAAATGCCGAGAGGGTATTATGCGGATGCGCGCCGGTTATCGCGCTTGTCGCGCGGCACAGATATCTTCAGCACCGGTTGGAGATAATCACCTCGCCGCGAAGTCCCATCGCCGACAGGTCTCAACCCGCAAGAACCGGTCTGCACCGATCTGCCCATCAGCGATGCAGCAGAAACATTGCGATGATACCCAACGGGCATTTCCGCTGACCGCCAATTATTTCCGACACTGCGCCAAGGAAGCCTCCTGGCTTTCGGATCCAGGGAGGCAGAACTCGGTGTCGAGAACCGAGGTCGAATCGGCCGTTACTACGCCGGCCGCCCCGTCTGCCGACGGGTCAGGCGAGTAGCGATCGAGGGCGGTAAGACTTTAACCCGCAGGAGGTCTGAGATGAAAACCCTATTGCCGGTCACCACGGCTCTGGCGCTCGTGGCCGCCGTGAACCTCTCACCCGCGATGGCGCAGGGGTCGAAACCCTCGGGCTTCGCGTCCGGAACACTGAAGACGCAGGAAGGCTCGGACCAATCCGGATTGCGGGACATCCTCGTCGATCTGGCTTCCGGCCGCAACGTTTCAGCGCGCGTCAGCTTGCCCTTGCAGGTAGGGTTCTTTAACGGTCAAACGGCACTTTACATTACACCGGAAGTCGGGGTCGACCCCAGTGCCGGGCCAAGCACCGTCGCTGCCGCCCAACAAGTCGCGGCGGGCTTTAATGCTAATTTCATTCCTCAGAACTTCGCTTCTCTCCCTGGCTCCGGCGCGGTAGACGACATCTTTGTTTTCACCAATTTCAACCAAGGCAACGTGCTTGCATCTGCCCCGAATCCTGCTGGTCCCGGCAACACTAATACGGACTACACGCCACTATGGCAAGTGAACCTAGTCTCCTGGATCAAAGGACGCCCAACTGCACTGACCTCCCAAGCCGACATAACCACCGCAGCGCAGAACGGTTTTGTGAGCGTTCAGAAAACACCGATTATCGTCGAGTGCTCAGTGATTTTCACGCCCCGCGGCGGGCTGCTGCCTTTGGCAACGGTCAGGGAAGACCCCGCTGAAGAGGCAGACCGCCGATAAGTTGGAATGCCTTGGTTGCGCAGCGCGGCGATCGGAACTCGGGCGTGGTGAAACGGTAGGCCGCTGCTCAAACGGAGGTTGCGAAAATGAGTGATCAATCGAATGTCGAAAAGGGCTTCGGAACGGCGTGGCCGTTTGTCTTGCCGAATGTGGCCGAGACCTTTCAGTTTCAGATGCGGGCCTGGCTTCAGGAGCAGGCAGAGCTGCTCGACGAAACCCAAAAGATAATGGCGGCATGGACGAAGCGGCGCCAGGAGGCGATGGAGGCGAGCTCCCGTACGTTCCAAGCGATATGTGGCTGCAAAGACGCCGGCGAATGACCACCGCCTATGCTGAGTGGTTGACGAACAGCATGAACCGGATCTTTGCCGATGTGAACGACGCTCGTGACGAAGCTCTCCGATTAGCGGAGATCGGGCGGAAATCGGTGGCGGCTCTTTTCCGACCTACCGCGGATGCGGCGACGTCGACGAAAAACACGGTGTCGTCCGCCGCCGCGGGAACGGAAGCTGGGCGAACCAAAGGGGCCCCGCCGACCACGGCTGTTCACGAGGCTCACGAGGTTCGCGAGCGCACGGCGGCCAAATAGACCACGCGCTGCAGCGCCGGTTGAGGATGTCAGATAAATAGGCGCCTTCGGCAGTCGACAGTGCCGCGCAGAAGAGAACTGCCGTGC
>CAVOTD010000034.1:0-23900 GCA_963698995.1 uncultured Alphaproteobacteria bacterium
CATAGTAATAGCCTTATTTCTTGTTCCCTCCTTCTCAGGCATGATCCTAAAATCTCTAGATACTTTTTTTTACCTAGCCATGTCAACCGTTATTTCTCCTCTTATCACGTTGGTCTCTCCCTATAACTTTTTTACATTGTGTTCAAGGTACTGTAAAAGCGAAGTCTCTCAGCCGAAATAAAAATGGTTATAATGGTTAAAAATGGTTATAAAAATGGTTATAAAAATGGTTATAAAAATGGTTATAAAAATGGTTATAAAAATGGTTATAAAAATGGTTATAAAAATGGTTATAAAAGGTAGGGGACTTCTTCAGTGTTCCGACACCAGAGGCAACCAAAGAATAAATAGTATGAAAAATGCACACTTATTTAATGAGTTTGTTTAGTGAGGGATGGCATTGTAAATGACTAGGGGAAACTCCCTAGTTCACACTAGGGTTGGGACTGTATCTTCCCATGAAATCTAAAACATATCATTTAAATGATCTCAATTAAAATACTCGATTGGAATTCATTTGATACTTTATTGCTACAATTTCTTCTATATTCTGCCTATGACTTTGATGAACAAAATAATTTAGAACAATAATTGAGTGAAAAATCAATCATTTGGAACTAAATAAAGGGAATTGATTTAAAATAATTCTAAAAGAATTATGTTACTTATAACAGTAGAAGTACTCAGATTTATATTGAGGATGAGGTCTATCACTCCTAATCAAATGAACTTGCACTTTTAATCATTTAGCAATAAGCTCCATAACAGGAAAAAGATCCTCCCCTCTTGATTAGTTCTAGGCTCTAGTAAATTCTAAAGAACAACTCAACTCTAGTATATTTTGAATTCAAACTAGTTCTAATTTGGAAAGAGCCATCTGCATCAATAAAACCTGCTCATCAAGCATTTTCGTTTAAAGGGACGGTAGAAATAGGTAAAAAGTTTCAATTTTAATGATTCATATCGGGAATTCAAGAGATCATTAATGCACCTAAATCTTTATGTTTAGGAGTTCTTAAATTTCCGTTAAGTATATGAACCATCGTTATGAACCCTTTCGTATTATTTATAGTTAAAGTATAGAGCAGCTTTTTAGTGACTTTATATAGACTGCCTTGTCCAATTCCTTTCATAAGTGCGAAAGCTAAGGTACTTTAGAAACAAAAAGAAAGGTAGGCGTCCTTTTACCTACCTTATCATCTTTTGAAAGATGACGTTCCTTTTTAGGAATATGGATAGGACCATCTCCTTCGAAAAGACCTGCAACATAAGATTTCATTTGATCGCTTCATTGTATATGCTTAGTTCATGAGTCTGGCGCACAAGGTCTCTGAGGTTCCCATCAATACTATTTTGATGGTTACCTGCTGATTGTCTTTTAAATAAAAAGATTTCCCAGCAAACAGCCAGATTTAAAGCCGGCACTATGATGAAAGGCCCACCGGCTAAAACAGGAAGTGATAAAAGTAATAATACCGCGGTCACAGCAATCTATCATACGAATAAAGGTAATTTTTCATACCCTAATCCTAAGGACCTCATGTTACTTACTGTGGCTAATAAATTTATAGCTCCTAATAGAGAACTGATACCTGCTAAATGTAAAGAGACTATTAATAAATCGACACTTGCACCACTATGGGATACAGCTGCAGATAAAGGAGGTAAGTTGTTCATCCAGTACCTGCTCCTTGTTCAACACATAAGCTAGCAATAAAATATCATTGAAGGACTTAGCAATCACCCATGAAATATTGTTCAAACGAGGGAAGCTCATCCTAATATTTTTATAAACTCTTTTAAAGTTGATCTTATTATCACTAATAAGATTAGACTATGTCATAGATAGATATTATAAATACATACCGAAAGCGAAGCAAATAGTAAGGTTGCCATTTATAAAAGCTATCTTCGGGGATCGTGGAGAGGTTATTGGTAGCATTTCTCACTCTCTAGTCGTTGAACGGTTCTAATTTTTTATTTTATTATGTATTTCAGAAACGAGGCTAGGTTATAAATAAATGAACCCGCTTCTTCTGCTTTTAATTTCAGAGGATCAATAGAAGAAGAAGAAAGAGAGAGAGAGAGAGAGGAGAAGGAGAAGGAGAAGGAGAAGGAGAAGGAGAAGGAGAAGGCAAGAAGAAACGTAGCCAAAGTGTGTACGGATTTATATAATATAATAGGCTAAATTAGATTCCGCTGCAAATTGACTTACTAGGATCATCTATATTTATAAGTGTTCTTTGCAATTGACCCGATTGTATATTTACAAGGTCATTGTAAACAGGACATTACTATTTCTTTCATACTCTTGTAAAGTAGTATTCACTTTTTATATTTCTCCCCGCTTCTTCTTCTTCTTCTTCTTCTATTTATATGATTCACTTTTATACTTCCCCTGCTTCTTATATTCTTCTTCTTCATTTGAGTAGGTCAATTCATGTAGCAGATCATGAATATAGCAGGATAAGGAGGAGAATATAAGGAGAAGGGAGACGGATCATACTATTTTTTAAGAGAGGCAGAATCAGAATCCAAATGATCAAAATGAAAATGAGAATACGTTTTCTATTTCATCCTTGTTTAAGAGATAAGCTTTACTCTCTAAAGTTAAATGTTTTTTATTTTTAATGCTATCAGTCTGACTTCAATCAAGAAAATCATTATGCTTGGCTGTCAGTCATGGTCAATTGTTTAGATCATGAACAAAAGACTGTCAAATTTTTATACTGGAGATTTATATAATTCAATAATTTTTATTCTTGTGTTTAGATACGGATAGTTTTTTTTTAGTTTGAAAATTGGGCTATTGCGATAATTTCTTCGATAGGTTCTTGATCTAAAAATTGTTGTTGTTCTAAAAAGCTATACAAACTCCGATACGTTGGTGGCGAGAGCTTTACGATGAATTAAAGAAGTTTGTTTCATTGTAGATCGAATTTGGATCCTCACCCAACATCGTAAAATCGAGATAGTCAGTCGTTATTTTCTAAGCAAGAATATCGAGATTAAAAATAGGTACGAATATACTGAAATGAAATCATTTTATGATATGATTTCATCTATTTATTTTAGGGTTCTTCATTTTCCATGAATAGCTAAAATCATATTAAAAACATCTTCTCGTCTTTGGAGTCCTCATAGCATCTTATCTTTCTCTACTTCCGCCGCTTTGGAACCAATTCGCTAATGGTACATCTTTTTCATAAAATGCTCACTTTCTTATAGTAGGTCCTATTCATTTTCCATTAAGATTTCGCTTAGGTGATTGAATAGAACCATCTCCTTCAATGCTAACCTAATTCATTCTTTCCTTGATAAGCTTTATTTTTAGGATAGAATCAACTAGCCAGGGGAGTAGAATAATATCCTTATGGCTCCATCTAGATGCTGAACAATAGGAAGCAACTTTGATCGTCATCGAATTTCTTCTACTAAATCAATATTTAGGCTCTAGAAATCAGAGATAGAGCTCTTTACTATACGGAGAATATAAAAAAACAAATAGAAGAAATGGGTTCAAATAAAAAGAAAGAATAGAGTACCTATCCGGAGCTCCTATTTGAACAGGTAATAAATAATTGGCCCACCACCACCAAAAAGATCATCAATAATCCGTGGACAGTTACTACACTGTTGTAGAGCTGGTTATTTTTTGCTAAAAGACCATTTCCTGGTGCAGCTAATTCCATTCTTATTATAACACTAGCCGCAGTTCCGGCTAACCCACTTCCCAGAGCATAGACTAAATAAGATGTCCCTATATCTCTCGCGTTTGTTGATCCCATTCAGCGACTAGTCATAACCCTTTCTAAAATGTTCAACTCATCGTTCTTATTACATATACTTACTTTTTTTTTTAATTTCGTTATGACATTCTGGTACAGTATAGAAATGCTTATGTTTTTGCCTAATATTAGAATATATGAGAGATGATCTCTAATTATAACTCCTCCTCCTTTCTATTCTTCTTTGTCCTTTTGATACAAACCCTCTAAGATCTTTTATTAGTATAGCGGTAAGGCTTCGCTTATTGTAAAGTAGCTCTCCAAAGGAAAAAAAAAAAAATACTTTGCTTCATCGCTTCATCGCTTCATCACTTCATCGCTTCATGAGACAAAATAAAAATGAGATCCAGCATCCAGCACCGTATTCCAGCATCCAGCATTCAGCATCCAGCATCCAGCATCCAGCGGATGAAGCAAACCTCCTCTTGCTCCTTCTGGTAGGGAGCTCATGGGCAGGAGATTCGCTTCATTAGGATTAAAATACGATTATAGCAGAAAGTACGTTGCCGGGAATCGAACGCCGGAAAATCTGATTATGAGACAGATATGGTGACCATACCATAACAACGTATTAGAATGCGGTGAGATATAAATTTAAATATATAAATCAAGCGTGATAATATAAATAAGGAGTAGCATAGAAAATGAAAAGAGGGGTTAGCGGAGTAATGAAATGAATGAGGTCCATTAGATTGTCCTAGTCTATAAATAATAGAGAGGGGAGGGGGTAGCGTAGGTGAATGAATAAATAAAGATACGAATACCAATGAACCTAGATGTTAGATATAACGGCAAAGTCCTATTAAGACAAAGTCTTTTAAAGGAATTAAATCAAAAGGATTCTAGAACATGGAACCCTACTCACAAAAATATAGACATAGATCTAGATTTAAATCATTAACTCAGAGACTGCTAAATGTAAAGGATTTAATAAGAATGAAGGATAAATACCTAATCCAAGGACAGGAATAAGTAAATATATTAACATAATTTTTTCCCTTTTAGTTACATCTGGTGTTCATGCTAAAGAGCTAGTTGACCTCCCGTAATTTTTCATATATAACCAAGTACTATAAACAGCACCTAAAAATACACGCAGCCCAAAATTCCTGCAATAGGGCTAACTTCGAATGCACCAGCTAGACATAATAATTCTGATAATCAGTTTAAAGAACCAGGTACACCCATACTAGCAAGTGGCAAGGAAAAATCAAAGTTTAAAAGATGGCATAGAAGATCCTAATCCCCTATAATATCTAGAGTTTGTGTATGATACCTGTCATATAAAATACCCCCTACAATAAGAAACAAAGCTGGAGAAACTAGTCGTGTGCTACACTTAGTAAAACAGCCCCTTGTATTCCGTGTATTGTACCTGTACCTAATCCTAGTAATACGATACCCATGTGACTAACAGAACTGATAGCTACGAAAGCTTTGGTACTGATTTTGCTTGAAAGTGACCATAGCTCCGTGAATTACCATAATGGATAAAGTTAATAACTAAAATGGAGAATAGTAAACACATGCGTTAGGAAGTAAATTTAATAATAATCTTATATATCCATAAGTACTGAGTTTTAGCACTAAACCCGCCAAGACTAGAAAGACTAAGGGAGCTTCTGCATGAGCTCGGAAGTCAGATGTGTCACGGACCGAGTGGAGCTTTAATACTTAAACTAAGGAATATTGCACATCATATTCATTGTTGTGCTCCAGGATGTAGTGTCGATTTGTACTACAGGATAGAATACTTAAATCGCTAGTACCATTGAGCTCTATGATTCGAATGAATCCTAATAACATACACAAAGAGCCACCTAATGTATACAAAAATAATAAATAGCTAGCTCTTAATCTTGCGTTGGTGGCACCATGACTACCTACTAGCAGGTAAAGCGGAATTAAAACTGCCTCGAAACTTACATAAAAACAAATTAAATCTAAACTTAATACATCGATATTTAGATATGATGAAGAGTAAGCTAACTAATTGACTACGTATTCCATGTTGAACACTATCTCAAGTGGATAATATTGCTATTGGCATTAAATATGTTGTAAGCATAATGAAAATTAATCCAAATGCATCTATACCTATTTTGTATCTCCCAATCCCGCGATTGTGGGTCAATAATCTATATACTGATAGACTGAATCATTGAAATAAAATTTATCCAGAGTAGAGTTGAAAAGAAGAAAAGTGAATATGGATCATAATAAAGCGATTTGTCTAACATATAAATCATATCCCCCTGACCTTCCCAGGCAAGGACAGTAGATGCAGATGCACAAAAGGGAGCGAATGAAGGCCGAACTAAAAATAAAAGGATAATTAGCTCCGATATCGGTAAAAAGACTAAAATAGTTAACATAAACGGAATTTAAAATAAAATATAAAATTTATACTTAAGGTCATCTAAAATTTGATCCCTTAACTTTCTACCTTTCCTTTATTAATCTTAATAAAGGATCAGAAGAATTGGACAAATTAAAATGAAATGAAAAGTGAGAGGCTTTTTTTTTTGTCCCAGGATTTGGCTAGTAGTAGCGAATCAAACTCATTAAGCAGAAAGCAGAAAGCAAGAGCCAGAAGAACACACAAAAAAGAATCTTTTGGGGTGGAGGGGGTAGAATATAATCATAGAGGCCATTCATTCTGGTTCTCTCTTATTTTAGTTCTTATCAGGAAATTACTATTTTCCTCCTATTCATAGACATGGTAGTTTGCAAGCCATTTTTTTTTTTTAATATAGGGAAGAGGAAAGTGAGACTTTATTGGCATCTGATATTTATAAAAAGAATTTTGTCATCTATAATTTTATCCCTTTCCTCATTTCTCCTTTAATTTACATTTAAGAAGGAAATGAAATGGGGCCGAAAGTCATGGGATTATAATTACTATTGAGATCAAAAGATTATTTGACATAAATGTGATGTATTATTTCATAAATATTTAGTAAAAAAAAATTTTTTTTTTTTTATATTATAAAATACGATATTTTCTTTAGATGTACATTAGATTTGAATCTGTTATCGCTTCTGCGCTTACGCCCGCCGACTAATTTTAGTTCTTATTTTCCTAATAGGATTGGACCTCCTATCTATTATAAATAATACCAGATGCCGATGCCGATGCCGATGCCGATGCCGATGCCGATGCCGATGCCGATGCCGATGCCGACGACGATGCCGATGCCGATGCCATAGAAAAATTAATAATACTAGATATAAAAAGATTAAAAAAAGATTATACATTGCGGTTCCATTTATTTTCCATGCCCCTTCCCTTTATTTTTTCCATGTCTTTCCATTTTTCCTTTTAAATGAAATGGTTTGTATCATCAGGAGTAAAGGAAAGATGAAGGATTTGCAAGAGAAAGGATGTATTAAAATGAATAGCACCACCATCGCCTAGAGATCAGAAACGACTCAAATAAAACTAAGTACTTATTTAGTCTTTAGATTTAAATTTATAAGTTCATTTAGTAGCATAATGTTTAGTACTTCTTTCAGGTATTTCACCTTTAAGATCTTTTTTTATTCAATTATCAATTGTTTTTACGATGAACATGAAAATATTCTGCGCAAGCAGTTACTGTTTTTGAAAATTTAAGTATTAGAAGCTTTAGGATTATTTCTTTTCATTGCTACGATTTTGCGTGGTACTCATGGTCTTGAGAATGTAAATCCTTTCATTAAACGGTCGTAAATTGATGGAGAGATATAAGTTTTTCAGTATAATTAGTTTTTAATTCTTGAGAGGACAAAATTAATTTTTTATGTAGTAATGCATTGGTATTTAGATAATTTTGTAATGTACCCTCACCTACTGTCACCTCTATAAATGAAGTAATAGATGGAAACTTACTGATAAGTAGGAGAGATTCGGAAGTCTTATAATATAAAAAAATGGGTACACCAAATAGTGCAATACTCTTTTCCTGTTGAGATTTAGTATAGTTTATTATAAGACCCCCGATCTATATTTAAATTCACGCACGCATTTATATTAGTTCAAGGCTTTAGTAGATCAATATAAGATTGTTCTAGAGCTAATACTTCTTCTTTGGAAGTGTTTTCATGAAAAATATCTGAAAAGTAAGATACATATCATTAGTACCTCGCCTAAGTAAGTATTGAGTAACAATCGGGGATCTTTTCTTAAAAACCCTTATTTTTCTTGAAAATAGGTTGAAATTCTATTTTGGAGCCCACTCATTGACACTAGATCCTGTATAAATAGCTTTCCAAAACGGGACTTCAAAAAATATAAAACACCTTTTTTTCCAGTTGCTTTCTTTTTATATCTTCTCGACTTTTTTTAGAGGATATAGCGGTTATTAAAACTCTGTCCCGTTTGAATAGCCTTTTGCTGTAGTTTCGGTTCACTAGCCACCTCATGAGTAGGTCTATTTAGATCTGCTTCGGTAAAAGGACAACTCGACCCCTTATAGATCTTCATGTGTTAAAGGTCGCACGCTGTCATTACTTTGGTTAAAGTGATAGTTGAAATGAATGGACTTAACTCCTCTTGATCTTTTATTTTATTTATCCTTTGACTTCCATTTTTCCCTTGCCTTCTCCTTTGGATTCGCTAACACCCATTTCGTTAGGCAGGGGCAAGGGATAGTCAAAAGTAAGAGTTTGTCCAATCAAGAGATTTGCTTGACTTCTTTCTCCTTGGCTTTCCAATAAGATAGGAGCAAAGCCTAATCTATTTGCAGATTTTGGAATCCAAGGAGAAGGAGAAGTAGAAGGAGAAAGAGAAGGAGAAGGAGAAGAAGAAGAATAAGGAGAAGGAAAGGTAGTCAACTTATTAATTTTTAAAACAAACCGATCAACGAAATTATACCCTTTTATAAAATTTAAATAGGTTTTAATATAAAGAATAGAATTAGAAGCATAAGAGATGGATAGGAAATTATCATATAATATTTGATCTGAGGGATCCTTTTCGTTTCTTGTAATTCTTTAGGATCAGCACTGAGTCTTAAATAATAAAACCTTGACCTATGGCTTGAATAAAATCTAACAGAGCTAGGTATCATCCAAAATAATATTTTTTTGAATAAGGGTTGTACTGGGATATACATTAAAAATAAAAGGAAATAAAATATAAAATTGATACTTAACTAGAAACTTAGGACAAATACCAACTATTATTTAATTGGGTTTTAGATGATCTTCAATCCGTAGAAGAAAAACCAATAAATATGTTTCGGATCATATGCTTATTTCAATATAGGACATTATTTATAAAAAAAAATTTTTTTACCTATATATATTTTCTTTAGAGGGAATATTATCATGGTTATATTGTCAGTCCATTACCTTGCCTCTGTTTCTAGGAAGGAATGTCTTGACTCCATTACCAATGTAGCGAATCAACGCATTCATTTTTTTTTTTTTAATACAGAGAGAGAGAGAGAGAAGAAGAAGAAGAAGAAGAAGCGGGATTATTTCTTTAGAACTCCTTGACTTTGGTCTTTACTTCCATCGCTTCTAATAGCCAAGGATAAGGGTCAATAGCCAGAAAAAGCGGAAACTTAAGAGTGAATATAAAGAAGGAGACCAGCGGATAAGAAACCAAACCAGGTGAAAGGAATAAAAGCTAGGAACCTTCATGATATTTATTCCTTTTTTCAGCTTATTTTGTACGGAAAATTATTAAGCTCGATATTCCAGTCCAAATATTTTATTGGTTTGGAGGGATTTAGTTAAGAACACGCCTTAAAGGGGGGATTGTATATTATCTATCGAAAACGCTTTCTAGCATTTTCACTGCGTTACGACTTAGGCCCAAACATCTGGCTATACACTCGACAGATCTCGCCTGTTGATAAGCAAGTCATATGGCTTCGTAAATGCTCAATGTCCCTCCTTGATGTGCGATCAGTGCACCAAAATCTATAATTCACCACCCCTTACTAATGGGTGATTACTCATGCCTCCTACTTCACGTGGCACATTCCAGGTCCGCGATCTGTACTCATAACATATTTATGTGATTGACTAGGCCTAGAGCTTTGTTACACTTTGTGATGTTCAATGTCCCAATGTGCACTAATCAGTGGACGCCACGGAGGCCTACGATGGCCCGAAACGATATTTTGAGACCCATTTTTTTTTTTTTAGGGGACTATTTTGAGGCTCGTTGATGGACTTAACCTGACACCTTAAGGCACGTGGGGGTGTGGCCGTGCAACGGCTGTGATGTTTTTAGATCTATTTTTCCTTGACTAGCTATAAAATTAATGAAGCAATCAAGCAAATTAGATTAAAAAACCCATTCAAGACTAGGTAGGATATACGTGCATTATCGTGTTAAACGGCATGGGGAATGGCACGACATCTTGTGACCGCCTAGCTCTTTCGGTGTCAGTCATATTCGACTCAGAATTTTCGCGACGGCACACTTCTGTTTAGGTTCTTTCTTGATAAGAATAAGATGGACACAGCATTATCCTCTAAAATGGTGTGCATAGATCGTTCCCTGGGTTACTGCGGTATCTAATCGCATTCACTTTCCAGGGCTCTAGCGACAGTAATTTAATCATGTGGTGTGCGTCATGAGACATCCTCTTTGGTCATTGGATTTCATCCCTATCAAAAACTACCCCACATGTCTTATATACTCTTTACTTTAGTATTCAATAATATAAAAGCAATTGCCTTTGGTCTCTTTACGTGGAACTAACGTACTAGCATTCGAGCAGGTGGTATTACCGCTGCGGCTGGCACCACGATTTGGACATCATTATGTTCTCAATCTATACCAATAATTTTTTATGGTTCTTGTTAACATGGTCACCTATTTTTTTTTGTGATTTGATTCATTTATTATAAAAATATCGGGCATTGCCAATGATTCTTCACTGCTGCCCAAATATTCTAATGAATAATAACTAACTATACCATTGACCTGCCATAACAGAATAAGAAAGAATTAAAAAGAATTACACATCGGGGGCTACTCAAGGTAGCTGCAAACGTTGCTGCTCTCACAGACGTTTCACCGGGCTTAGAGAAAGTACGCAATTATCGCACTTTAACTGCCATGGGACCTAAGCGTTCATGATTCTAGATGAAATTCATTTAACTACTTTGGGTACATTTGCCTAACGCTGGTCCACTTTCCCTTTATTCATGACCTATAAGCGATATACTTGACTAGCTAAGCGGATGAAGCAAACTCCATTTTTTTTTTCTTCAAAGGAAGATTAAAGATGAAGTTCACTTCGATTTCGCTTCGCAAGGTAAAAGCAAGGGGAAAATAAAGGGTTTTCAGGGGATCAACTTGCATGTGTTATATTACAAGACATAATTATATTGTTAATATAACACATGCAAGTTGATCCCCTGAAAACCCTTTATTTTCCCCTTGCTTTTACCTTGCGAAGCGAATCGAAGTGAACTTCATCTTTAATCTTCCTTTGAAGAAAAAAAAATGGAGTTTGCTTCATCCGCTTAGCTAGTCAAGTATATCGCTTATAGGTCATCAAAATAAAGGGAAAGGGACCAGCGTTAGGCAAATGTACCCAAAGTAGTTAAATGAATTTCATCTAGAATCATGAACGCTTAGGTCCCATGGCGGTTAAAGTGCGATAATTGCGTACTTTTCTAAGCCCGGTGAAACGTCTGTGAGAGCAGCAACGTTTGCAGCTACCTTAGTAGCCCCCGATGTGTAATTCTTTTTAATTCTTTCTTATTCTTCTTTGGCGGCTTATGGCAGGTCAATGGTATAGTTAGTTATTATTCATTAGAATTATTAGGGGCAGCAGTGAAGAATCATTGGCAATGCCCGATATTTTTATAATAAATGAATCAAATCACAAAAAAAAATAGGGTGACCATGTTAACAAGAACCGATACAACAAATTATTGGTATAGATTGAGTAACATAATGATCATCCAATCGAAATAGAGCATGCCAAGTGTGGTGCCAGCCGCAGCGGTAATACCACCTGCTCGAATGCTAGTACGTTAGTTCCACGTAAAGAGACCAAAGGCAATTGCTTTATATCTTCTTTCTATTTAAATTGAATTTTATTCTAAAGGAGTTAAAGAGTAAACTCTAAAGAGAGGAAAGAAGGATTATAGGAAAGAGTTATAAAGACATGTGGGGTAGTTTTTGATAGGGATGAAATCCAATGACCAAAAAAGGACTGCTCAATGGCGCCGGCACCACATGATTAAATTACTGTCGCTATAAGTCAAAGCCCTGGAAAGTGAATGCGATTAGATACCGCAGTAACCCAGGGAACGATCTATGCACACAACTTTTTTTAGAGGATAATGCTAATCTTTTGAGATGTCCATCTTATTCTTATCAAGAAAGAACCTAAACAGAAGTGTGCCGTGGCGAGGGTACGGTCAATATGACTGACACCGAAAGAGCTAGGCGGTCACGATCATCATGCCGTCCCATGCCGTTTAACACGATAATGCACGTATATCCTACCTAATCTTGAATGGGTTTTTTAATCTAATTTGCTTGATTGCTTCATTAATTTTATAGCTAGTCAAGGAAAAATAGATACTAAAAACATCACAGCCGTTGCACGGCCACGCCCCAGCTCGTGCCTTAAGGTGTCAGGTTAAGTCCATCAACGAGCGCAACCCGATTGGTCCCATTGATATTCTACTTGTTCTCTCATGCCATTGTCCAGTAAAAAAAAAAATGGTGCCAATGGATAGATCAAAATCTATCGTTTCGGGCCATCGTAGGTCTCCGTGGCGTCCACTGATTAGGGCTTCACGCGTGGGACATTGAACATCACAAAGTGTAACAAAGCTATTAGGCCTGAGTCAATCACATAAATATGTTATGAGTACAGATCGCGAGCCTGGAATGGCCGCGTGAAGTAGTAGGCATGAGTAATCACCCATAAGTAAGGGGCGGTGAACCTTATAAGATATTGGCGCACTGATCGCACGTCAAGGAGGAACATTGAGCATTTACTGAAGCCATATGACTTGCTTATCAACAGGCGAGAATGTGTCGAGTGTATAGCCAGATGTTTGGCCTAAGTCGTAACACAGTGAAAATGCTAGAAAGCGTTTTCGATAGACAATATACGAATCCCCCTTTAAGGCGTGTTCTTAACTAAATCCCTCCAAACCAATAAAATATTTGGACTGGAATATAGAGCTTAATAATTTTCCGTACAAAATAAGCTGAAAAAAAGGAATAAATATCATGAAGGTTCCTAGCTTTTATTCCTTTCACCTGGTTTGGTTTCTTATCCGGTGACCTACCTTCTTTATATTCCTCTTTAAGTTTCCGCTTTTTCTGGCTATTGACCCTTATCCTTGGCTACCAAATTCAAATGGAATCAAAGCCAAAGTCAAGGAGTTCTAAAGAAATAATCCCGCTTCTTCTTCTTCTTCTTCTTCTTCTTCTTCTTCTTCTTCTTCTGCCTATTAAAAAAAAAATGAATGGTTTGATTCGCTACATTAGGCAATGGAGTCAAGACATTCGTTCCTAGAAACAGAGGCAAGGTAATGGACTGACAATATAACCATGATAATATTCCCTCTAAAGAAAATATATATAGGTAAAAAAATTTTTTTTTTATAAATAATGTCCTATATTGAAATAAGCATATGATCCGAAACATATTTATTGGTTTCTTCTACGGATTGAAGATCATCTAAAACCCAATTAAATAATAGTTGGTATTTGTCCTAAGTTTCTAGTTAAGTATCAATTTTATATTTTATTTCCTTTTATTTTTAATGTATATCCCAGTACAACCCTTATTCAAAAAAATATTATTTTGGATGATACCTAGCTCTGTTAGATTTTATTCAAGCCATAGGTCAAGGTTTTATTATTTAAGACTTCATGCTGATCCTAAAGAATTACAAAACGAAAAGGATCCCTCAGATCAAATATTATATGATAATTTCCTATCCATCTCTTATGCTTCTAATTCTATTCTTTATATTAAAACCTATTTAAATTTTATAAAAGGGTATAATTTCGTTGATCGGTTTGTTTTAAAAATTAATAAGTTGACTACCTTTCCTTCTCCTTATTCTTCTTCTTCTCCTTCTCCTTCTCTTTCTCCTTCTACTTCTCCTTCTCCTTGGATTCCAAAATCTGCAAATAGATTAGGCTTTGCTCCTATCTTATTGGAAAGCCAAGGAGAAAGAAGTCAAGCAAATCTCTTGATTGGACAAACTCTTACTTTTGACTATCCTTTGCCCCTGCCTAATGAAATGGATGTAGCGAATCCAGATCAAAGGAGAAGGCAAGGGAAAAATGGAAGTCAAAGGATAAATAAAATAAAAGATCAAGAGGAGTTAAGTCCATTCATTTCAACTATCACTTTAACCAAAGATAATAGCACATGCGAACCTAACACATGAAGATCTATAAGGGGTCCGTTGTCCTTTACCGAAGCAGATCTAAATAGACCTACTCATGAGGTGGCTAGTGAACCAAAACTACAGCAAAAGGCTATTCATTGGGACAGAGTTTTAATAACCGCTATATCCTCTAAAAAAAGTCGAGAAGATATAAAAAGAATAGCAACTGGAAAAAAAGGTGTTTATATTTTTTGAAGTCCGTTTGGAAAAGCTATTTTAGTAGGATCTAGTGTCAATAGTGGGCTCCAAAATAGAATTTCAACCTATTTTCAAGAAAGTAACTTAAGAAAAGATCCCCGATTAGCTACTCAATATTTACTTAGGTGAGGTACTAATGATATGTATCTTACTTTAGATATTTTTCATGAAAACACTTCCAAAGAAGAAGTATTAGCTCTAGAACAATCTTATATTGATCTACTAAAGCCTTGAACTAATATAAATGCGTGCGTGAATTTAAATATAGATCGGGGGTCTTATAATAAACTATCTAAATCTCAACAGGAAAGAATTATTGCACTATTTGGTGTACCCATTTTTTTATATTATAAGACTTCCGAATCTCTCCTACTTATCAGTAAGTTTCCATCTATTACTTCATTTATAGAGGTGACAGGTGTAGGATGAGGTACATTACAAAATTATCTAAATACCAATGCATTACTACATAAAAAATTAATTTTGTCCTCTCAAGAATTAAAAACTAATTATACTGAAAAACTTATATCTCTCCATCAATTAAGAGTCTTAATGAAGGATTTACATTCTCAAGGCCATTGAGTACCACGCAAAATCGTAGCAATGAAAAGAAATAATCCTAAAGCTTCTGATACTTTAAATTTTAAAACAGTAACTGCTTGCGCAGAATATTTTCATGTTCATCGTAAAACAATTGATAATTGAATAAAAAAAGATCTTAAAGGTGAAATACCTGAAAGAAGTACTAAACATTATGCTACTAAATGAACTTATAAATTTAAATCTAAAGACTAAATCAGTCTTAGTTTTATTTGAGTCGTTTCTGATCTCTAGGTGATGGTGGTGCTATTCATTTAATACATCCTTTCTCTTGCAAATCCTTCATCTTTCCTTTACTCCTGATGATACAAACCATTTCATTTAAAAGGAAAAATGGAAAGACATGGAAAAAATAAAGGGAAGGGGCATGGAAAATAAATGGAACCGCAATGTATAATCTTTTTTTAATCTTTTTATATCTAGTATTATTAATTTTTCTATGCATCGGCATCGGCATCGGCATCGGCATCGGCATCGGCATCGGCATCGGCATCGGCATCTGGTATTATTTATAATAGATAGGAGGTCCAATCCTATTAGGAAAATAAGAACTAAATTATTAGTGGTCGTAAGCGCAGAAGCGATAACAGATTCAAATCTAATGTACATCTAAAGAAAATATCGTATTTTATAATATAAAAAAAAAAATTTTTTTTTTATAAAATATTTATGAAATAATACATCACATTTAGTTAAATAATCTTTTGATCTCAATAGTAATTATAATCCCATGACTTTCGTCCATTTCATTTCCTTCTTAAATGTAAATTAAAGGAGAAATGAGGAAAGGGATAAAATTATAGATGACAAAATTCTTTTTATAAATATCAGATGCCAATAAATTCTCACTTTCCTCTTCCCTATATTAAAAAAAAAAAAATGGCTTGCAAACTTACCATGTCTATGAATAGGAGGAAAGTATAATGTCCTGATAAGAACTAAAATAAGAGAGAACCAGAATGAATGGCCTCTATGATTATATTCTACCCCCTCCACCCCAAAAGATTCTTTTTTGTGTGTTCTTCTGGCTCTTGCTTTCTGCTTTCTGCTTAATGAGTTTGATTCGCTACTCTAGCCAAATCCTCGGGACAAAAAAAAAAAGCCTCTCACTTTCATTTCATTTTAATTTGTCCAATTCTTCTGATCCTTTATTAAGATTAATAAAGGAAAGGTAGAAAGTTAAGGGATCAAATTTTAGATGACCTTAAGTATAAATTTTATATTTTATTTTAAATTCCGTTTATGTTAACTATTTTAGTCTTTTTACCGATATTCGGAGCTATTATCCTTTTATTTTTAGTTCGGCCTTCATTCGCTCCGCTTCTGCATCTGCATCTACTGTCCTTGCCTAGGGAAGGTCAAGGGGGATATGATTTATATGTCAGACAAATCGCTTTATTATGATCCATATTCACTTTTATTCTTTCAACTCTACTCTGGATAAATTTTGATTTCAATGATTCAGTCTATCAGTATATAGATTATTGACCCACAATCGCGGGATTGGGAGGTGCCAAAATAGGTATAGATGCATTTGGATTAATTTTCATTATGCTTACAACATATTTAATGCCAATAGCAATATTATCCACTTGAGATAGTGTTCAACATGGAATACGTAGTCAATTAGTTAGCTTACTCTTCATAGAATCTATCTTAATCTCGGTATTTATAAGTTTAGATTTAATTTGTTTTTATGTAAGTTTCGAGGCAGTTTTAATTCCGCTTTACCTGCTAGTAGGTAGTCATGGTGCCACCAACGCAAGATTAAGAGCTAGCTATTTATTATTTTTGTATACATTAGGTGGCTCTTTGTGTATGTTATTAGGATTCATTCGAATCATAGAGCTCAATGGTACTAGCGATTTAAGTATTCTATCCTGTAGTACAAATCAACTACATCCTGGAGCACAACAATGAATATGATGTGCAATATTCCTTAGTTTAAGTATTAAAGCTCCACTGGTCCCATGACACATCTGACTTCCAAGAGCTCATGCAGAAGCTCCCTTAAGTACTTCTATAGTCTTGGCGGGTTTAGTGCTAAAACTCAGTACTTATGGATATATAAGATTATTATTAAATTTACTTCCTGACGCATGTGTTTACTATTCTCCATTAGTATTAACTTTATCCATTATGACGGTAATTCACGGAGCTATGGTCACTTTAAGACAAATAGATTCCAAAGCTTTCGTAGCTATGAGTTCTGTTAGTCACATGGGTATAGTATTACTAGGATTAGGTACAGGTACAATACACGGAATACAAGGGGCTGTTTTACTAAGTGTAGCACATGGACTAGTTTCTCCAGCTTTGTTTCTTATTGTAGGGGGTATTTTATATGACAGGTATCATACACGAACTATTAGATATTATAGGGGATTAGGATCTTCTATGCCATCTTTTAAACTTTGATTTTTCCTTGCCACTTGTGCTAGTATGGGTGTACCTGGTTCTTTAAACTGATTATCAGAATTATTATGTCTAGCTGGTGCATTCGAAGTTAGCCCTATTGCAGGAATTTTAGGGACTACTAGTGTATTTTTAGGTGCTGTTTATAGTACTTGGTTATATATGAATATTACGGGAGGTCAACTAGCTCCTTCTTTAGCATGAACACCAGATGTGACTAAAAGGGAAAAAATTATGTTAATATATTTACTTATTCCTGTCCTTGGATTAGGTATTTATCCTTCATTCTTATTAAATCCTTTACATTTAGCAGTCTCTGAGTTAATGATTTAAATCTAGATCTATGTCTATATTTTTGTGAGTAGGTTCCATGTTCTAGAATCCTTTTGATTTAATTCCTTTAAAAGACTTTGTCTTAATAGGACTTTGCCGTTATATCTAACATCTAGGTTCATTGGTATTCGTATCTTTATTTATTCATTCACCTACGCTACCCCCTCCCCTCTCTATTATTTATAGACTAGGACAATCTAAATGGACCTCATTCATTTCATTACTCCGCTAACCCCTCTTCATTTTCTATGCTACTCCTTATTTATATTATCACGCTTGATTTATATATTTAAATTTATATCTCACCGCATTCTAATACGTTGTTATGGTATGGTCACCATATCTGTCTCATAATCAGATTTTCCGGCGTTCGATTCCCGGCAACGTACTTTCTGCTATAATCGTATTTTAATCCTAATGAAGCGAATCTCCTGCCCATGAGCTCCCTACCAGAAGGAGCAAGAGGAGGTTTGCTTCATCCGCTGGATGCTGGATGCTGGATGCTGAATGCTGGATGCTGGATGCAGGATGCTGGATGCTGGATCTCATTTTTATTTTGTCTCATGAAGCGATGAAGTGATGAAGCGATGAAGCGATGAAGCAAAGTATTTTTTTTTTTCCTTGGAGAGCTACTTTACAATAAGCGAAGCCTTACCGCTATACTAATAAAAGATCTTAGAGGGTTTGTATCAAAAGGACAAAGAAGAATAGAAAGGAGGAGGAGTTATAATTAGAGATCATCTCTCATATATTCTAATATTAGGCAAAAACATAAGCGATTTCTATACTGTACCAGAATGTCATAACGAAATTAAAAAAAAGTAAGTATATGTAATAAGAACAATCAGTTGAACATTTTAGAAAGGGTTATGACTAGTCGCTGAATGGGATCAACAAACGCGAGAGATATAGGGACATCTTATTTAGTCTATGCTCTGGGAAGTGGGTTAGCCGGAACTGCGGCTAGTGTTATAATAAGAATGGAATTAGCTGCACCAGGAAATGGTCTTTTAGCAGGAAATAACCAGCTCTACAACAGTGTAGTAACTGTCCACGGATTATTGATGATCTTTTTTTTGGTCATGCCGGCTTTAATGGGAGGGATGGCCAATTATTTATTACCTGTTCAAATAGGAGCTCCGGATAGGTACTCTATTCTTTCTTTTTATTTGAACCCGTTTCTTCTATTTGTTTTTTATATTCTCCGTATAGTAAAGAGCTCTATCTCTGATTTCTAGAGCCTAAATATTGATTTAGTAGAAGAAATTCGATGACGATAAAAGATCTTCCTATTGTTCAGCGTCCTAGATGGAGCCATAAGAATATATCTACTCCCCTGGCTAGTTGATTCTATCCTAAAAATAAAGCTTATCAAGGAAAGAATGAATTAGGTTAGCATTGAAGGAGATGGTTCTATTCAATCACCTAAGCGAAATCTTAATGGAAAATGAATAGGACCTACTATAAGAATGACATTTTATGAAAAAGATGTACCATTAGCGAATTGGTTCCAAAGCGGCGGAAGTATCATCCTTAGAGAGAAAGATCATGCAGTGGTATGAGGACTCCAAAGACGAGAAGATGTTTTTAATATGATTTTAGCTATTCATGGAAAATGAAGAACCCTAAAATAAATAGATGAAATCATATCATAAAATGATTTCATTTAGTATATTCGTACCTATTTTTAATCTCGATATTCTTGCTTAGAAAATAACGACTGACTATCTGGATTTTTGGATGCTTAGGTGGGGTCCAAATTCGATCTACAATGAAACAAACTTCTTTAATTCATGGTAAAACTACTCGCCACCAACGTATCGGAGTTTGTATAGCTTTAGAACAACAACAATTTTTAGATCAAGAACCTATGGAAGAAATTATGCGCCAAATAGCCCAATTTTTCAAACTAAAAAAAAAACTATCCGTATCTAAACACAAGAATAAAAATTATTGAATTATATAAATCTCCAGTATAAAAATTTGACAGTCTTTTGTTCATGATCTAAACAATTGACCATGACTGACAGCCAAGCATAATGATTTTCTTGATTGAAGTCAAGCATTTGATAGCATTAAAAATAAAAAACATTTAACTTTAGAGAGTAAAGCTTATCTCTTAAACAAGGATGAAATAGAAAACGTATTCTATTTCATTTTGATCATTTGGATTCTGATTCTGCCTCTCTTAAAAAATAGTATGATCCGTCTCCCTTCTCCTTATATTCTCCTCCTTATCCTGCTATATTCATGATCTGCTACATGAATTGACCTACTCAAATGAAGAAGAAGAATATAAGAAGCAGGGGAAGTATAAAAGTGAATCATATAAATAGAAGAAGAAGAAGAAGAAGAAGAAGAAGCGGGGAGAAATATAAAAAGTGAATACTACTTTACAAGAGTATGAAAGAAATAGTAATGTCCTGTTTACAATCACCTTGTAAATATACAATCGGGTCAATTGCAAAGAACACTTATAAATATAGATGATCCTAGTAAGTCAATTTGCAGCGGAATCTAATTTAGCCTATTATATTATATAAATCCGTACACACTTTGGCTACGTTTCTTCTCCTTCTCCTTCTCCTTCTCCTTCTCCTTCTCCTTCTCCTTCTCCTTCTCCTTCTCCTTCTTCTTCTTCTTCTTCTTCTATTGATCCTCTGAAATTAAAGGGAAGGCCAGGAGAAAGCAGAAGAAGCGGGTTCATTTATTTATAACCTAGCCTCGTTTCTGAAATACATAATAAAATAAAAAAATTAGAACCGTTCAACGACTAGAGAGTGAGAAATGCTACCAATAACCTCTCCACGATCCCCGAAGATAGCTTTTATAAATGGCAACCTTACTGAATTTGCTTCGCTTTCGGTATGTATTTATAATATACTATCTATGACATAGTCTAATCTTATTAGTGATAATAAGATCAACTTTAAAAGAGTTTATAAAAATATTAGGATGAGCTTCCCTCGTTTGAACAATATTTCATGGTGATTGCTAAGTCCTTCAATGATACTACTTATTGCTAGCTTATGTGTTGAACAAGGAGCAGGTACTGGATGAACAATTTACCCTCCTTTATCTGCAGCTGTATCCCATAGTGGTGCAAGTGTCGATTTATTAATAGTCTCTTTACATTTAGCAGGTATCAGTTCTCTATTAGGAGCTATAAATTTATTAGCCACAGTAAGTAACATGAGGTCCTTAGGATTAGGGTATGAAAAATTACCTTTATTCGTATGATCGATTGCTGTGACCGCGGTATTATTACTTTTATCACTTCCTGTTTTAGCCGGTGGGCCTTTCATCATAGTGCCGGCTTTAAATCTGGCTGTTTGCTGGGAAATCTTTTTATTTAAAAGACAATCAGCAGGTAACCATCAAGAAAATAGTATTGATGGGAACCTCAGAGACTCTTGTGCGCCAGACTCATGAACTAAGCATATACAATGAAGCGATCAAATGAAATCTTATGT
This sequence comes from uncultured Alphaproteobacteria bacterium, assembly GCA_963698995.1. Classification (GTDB taxonomy): domain Bacteria; phylum Pseudomonadota; class Alphaproteobacteria; order ATCC43930; family CGMCC-115725; genus AP-15. The sequence continues at coordinate 21,185 of CAVOTD010000034.1, forward strand.
TGCAGGTCTTTTCGAAGGAGATGGTACTATCCATATTCCTAAAAAGGAACGTCATCTTTCAAAAGATGATAAGGTAGGTAAAAGGACCTACCCTAGTTTACACCTTTCTTTTGCTTCTAAAGACTTGCCTTTAGCTTTCGCACTTATGAAAGGAATTGGACAAGGCAGTCTATATAAAGTCACTAAAAAAGCTGCTTATACTTTAACTATAAATAATACGAAAGGGTTCATAACGATGGTTCATATACTTAACGGAAATTTAAGAACTCCTAAACATAAAGATTTAGGTGCATTAATAGATCTCTTGAATTCCCGATATGAATCATTAAAATTGAAACTTTTACCTATTTCTACCGTCCCTTTAAACGAAAATGCTTGATGAGCAGGTTTTATTGATGCAGATGGCTCTTTCCAAATTAGAACTAGTTTGAATTCAAAATATACTAGAGTTAGTTGTTCTTTAGAATTAACTCAAGCTAGAACTAATCCAAGAGGGGAGGATCTTTTTCCTGTTATGGAGCTTATTGCTAAATGATTAAAAGTGCAAGTTCATTTGATTAGGAGTGATAGACCTCATCCTCAATATAGAATACGTACTTCTACTGTTATAAGTAACATAATTCTTTTAAATTATTTAAATCAATTCCCTTTATTTAGTTCCAAATGATTAGATTTTAAAGACTGGACTATTGTTCTAAATTATTTTGTTCATCAAAGTCATAGGCAGAATATAGAAGAAATTGTAGCAATAAAGTATCAAATGAATTCCAATCGGACCTATTTTAATTGAGATCATTTAAATGATATGTTTTAGATTTCATGGGAAGATACAGTCCCAACCCTAGTGTGAACTAGGGAGTTTCCCCTAGTCATTTACAATGCCATCCATACCACTAAACAAACTCATTAAATAAGTGTGCATTTTTCATACTATTTATTCTTTCGTTGCCTCTGGTGTCGGAACACTGAAGAAGTCCCCTACCTTTTATAACCATTTTTATAACCATTTTTATAACCATTTTTATAACCATTTTTATAACCATTTTTATAACCATTTTTATAACCATTTTTATAACCATTTTTATAACCATTTTTATTTGGGCTAAAGACTTCGCTTTCCCATTGCCTTGAACACAATGTAAAAAAGTTATAAGAGGGAGAGACCAACGTGATAAGAGGGAGGAATAACGGTTGACATGGCTAGGTAAAAAAAAGTATCTAGAGATTTTAGGATCATGCCTGAGAAGGAGGGAACAAGAATAAGGCTATTACTATGCTTCTTACCGACCGAATCTTAAATACTAGTTATTACGACGCTGCCGCAGGTGGTAATATATGTTGCCACTTAATATAACTATATACAGGAATAGTTCAATTTAATTCAAAATGATTTGGATTAGAATCTAAAATTCCATAGTTTAGCTTAGATTATGAACAGAAATTTGATACGTATACTAAACCTGTAGCTATATGAGCTCAGAGAATATATGTTATACATTATATATGTCTTCTTCTTCCATTTCATTTGGTTCTTCTATCCATGAATAGAATTGAATCCGCATGTCTCTGACTAGAAGTGAGCTACGAATTATAAAAGGAAGGCCAATCTAATCATGAAGAAATATTCCATTATCTATCAGCTCGTATGTGTAAACCTTACCATTCTACTAAGCCAAGACCTAAAAAAACTGTGATTCGCTTTTCAACCACCTTATCGATGGCTTCTGCTTCTGCTTCTTCTTATTATGTTCTATATACTACAGTCGACATAATTTTTAGTTCATGATACACTGATATATATATGAATAGGACACTAAGGATGGTGCTTTATTCTGATCTAGGAAATGGTATCAAGATCAAAGAGAGGAAAAGATATAAAGTCATAAAAAGTAAGAAAAGTGTAAGATGATTTCCTCCTTTAACTAAATATATACACAGTACAAATAATAAGCTAAGCTATTTAGATCAAGTGATCATAGGAACCCGGAGATGCTTGATTAGAAAAAAGTAAGCCTACTTGAAATGCTAGGTTACGATATGAGTAGACTCATCCTGCACATGAGAATAGATTTATTTGACTTATCAAGATGATGTCTTGTGCTGGAAATGCTAGAGTGAGACAAAGGCTAGATAAACGACTATAAGGTCCATCCATCATTTTTCTACTCGAGCTCTTCCTATTTTGACTAAGTACCATGATCTTTTTTGGTGTGAAAACAATAAATATAGGAATGAACCAGTAAGCTTAGTTTTTGGGTGTATGGATGATGGAGGATGAAATGGTGGATTAATACACAAGGTATTCAGGGATGTCATCTTCTTGTGGATGCTTTAAATACTAATTTTAAGATTCATTCTTATATTCGTAATGAGAAGAGAAGAGAAGAGAAGAGAAGAGAAGGGCCTCCCTACAATCTATATACCTAAGAAAGATATCAGGGGAATGACACCCTTCCTCTTCCTCTTCCTCTTCCTCTTCCTCTTCCTCTTCCTCTTCCTCTTCCTCTTCCTCTTCCTCTTCCTCTTCCTCTTCCTCTTCCTCTTCCTCTTCCTCTTCCTCTTCCTCTTCCTCTTCCTCTTCCTCTTCCTCTTCCTCTTCCTCTTCCTCTTCCTCTTCCTCTTCCTCTTCCTCTTCCTCTTCCTCATATGGACATATCTACACATTATAAGCTGCTAGGTAAATATAGGACCCTATATTGTATCAGCATTTGTTTTG
>CAVOTD010000035.1:0-85123 GCA_963698995.1 uncultured Alphaproteobacteria bacterium
GGTGGGTACCGGATCAATCCGGTACCCACCAAGCAACGAGGGCTTGCAGCAGGATCCGGCCACAGCGCCGCAACGATATCGGCCGATCGTGCCCCCCAGTCGGCCAATCCGTGGGCCGCGCCGCCCAAAGTGCAACGGGAACTTGGGATGAACCTCAACTAGGCCCCGGTTCCCGGCTGTCCCAGCGTTCGTAGTAGGAGCGGACGCCGAACACCTTCGCCAGCGCCCACAGCGGGGCGAAGCCACGAGATGGGCGGCGAGGTCACCCCGGCTTTCGTGGCGGAGAGTGGCGCCAAGTTGGAGCGGGTTCTTGGGCACGCCCCTGGGCGTGGTGTTCAGTCGGCCACTAGCCCTGCGAAGGCCTCGTGGAGCTCTTTGGCCAACAGGGCGGTCGCCTGACTCGACGATGCCCTCGATGTCGGCTCTGCCGGTGTTCCCTTCCGAGTGCGGTACCCCGGCGGGCACCAACTGTATGGCCGGCCCCTCGGCCAGGTGCTCCTGGCCGTTGAGGGTGAAATGGGCTTCGCCAGCAGTGATGGTGAAGCGCTCCTCTTGGTGCGGGTGGACATGTTCGGTTATGGTCAGCTCGATGACCGTCGAGGCCGTAACGGACCCACTCGATGCGTTTGGCTTCGGGGCCGGTGGCCGGCGGCCCGTCCCGGCCGTGGCCCTAGGCCAAGACGGCGATGGCGACCAAGCCGGCTACTGTCAGGACGGCCCGGCCCCACGGCCGACGTTCAGAGCGCCACGACCAGCCAGAAGGCGGCAAAGGCCACTGTTGGATGAAGCCCCCGAACACGCCCCGGACGCGCTATGACCACGCCACGCGAGCCCGTTCCCGCACCACCCGCCACATCTGAGACGCTCATTTCGTGCTCCCCTGCGCCCGGTACGAGGCGACTGTCTCCCGAACAGCGGTCGCCAGCGGAGTGCCGGCGGTCCCGAAGATGGACTGGTATTTGGAAGTGTCGAGGAGAGCAAAGGGCTCCTCGAACTCGTAGGACATTTCGGCCAGCTCTCTCATGAGCGGGTTGACCAGCCCTAGAGCACGCAGGGCGACCTTCCCGATGTTGCGGACCTCGACGCGGTGGCCGACCTCGGCGGCGACGAGGTCCAGGAGCGCCCGGGTCGTGACCGTTTCAGGACCAGGCAGGTGCCAGACCTGGCCGACGGCTGCTCCAGTCCGTGCCGAGGTGTTCAAGCCGGCAGCGATGTCGGGCACGAGCTGTAGGTCGCGGGGAGCTCGGGGTTGCCGATGAAGTCCGCCCGCTTGCCGGCGACGGCATTGCCGAAAACTCTTGTCCCCAGGGTGGACTCGGTGACTCCCGGCCGAGAAGTCCGATCCGCGGCCGATGCCACGGATCCCGTACACCCACTTCCAGTTGCGGCCATGGCCACCACAGGCCCTTGGACGTCGTCGCCGCCAGCGGGAGGTCTTCTGTCATCGGTTTGCCGCCGGTCGGGCCGTAGCCGTAGAGGTTCTCCAGAGTCACCAGGAGGGCGTCGGCGTGTTCGGCCGCCCTCAGCACGTTGTGTGCCGCGGCGGAGGCTCAGCTGGGTGTAAGGGGCATTGAGGCACTGGTAAACGACGGTTGCTCCCTTGGCCACCCAGCGTCGGCGGTGGCCTCGGGGTCGGTGGCGTCCGCCGCCCGCCGAGTCGACGCCGTCGGCGAGCGCGGCTGGGCAGTGACGCGACACGGCCCGGACGGCAGTACCGGACGCGGCCAACCGGCGCCAGGCTGAGAGACCCACCTGCCCGGTGCCGAAGACGACGTGTAGGGGTTCTTCAACCATTTGCCCACCTCCAGGACCTAGGCGTCTGCACCGGGTGGCAGAGAAGGTCGAGGCCGTGAGCCAGCCCGGCCACTCTCGGACGTCGGGTCCGCGGCTCCGCGGTGCTCGCATTTGTATTGCTCCTTATTTTCGGACCGGCCTGCTTCGGGGTCGGCGGCGTAGCAAGTGCCACGTGTTTTTAGGCGAATGCCTTTGAGCAGGTCAGACCGAGTCCGGAGCCGGAACCGTCAACGGGCCCACGACATGGGGCGCTGATCGCACGCTACACCCTGGCGGCCGCAAGCACACAAACGTCTTAACGGCCCAGCCAAAAATTACGGTACGGTCGGTCAGTGCCGGCGACGGTCCCTCGCCAGATCGAGGACGGCTCTGGCGCTCATTGAATTGGGCCAACTTTGCTCGGCACTGACTACAGAATGTGCAACCGATCGTATCCGAGGCCCCAGAGTGTTATATAGATACCAGTCGAAAACTCGTTCGCATTAGGGCCTGTCATCCGTGATCGATGCCGATCGGGCACGCCCCGTATCCCGCGTCGAAAGGGTTACTCGAAGGGCACGCAACTCGGCGGAGCGAGACGTTTGCGTGGTTGTCGGACGAATACCGCGAATCCACTAATGGGCACTGCCAAGTGGCGGCCAATGAGAGCAAACAGCCACGTACCGCACTGACTTCCAATCGACGTCACCGGGACCTATCAGGAGCGCACCGGTACACAATTGAGAAAATGCCTGAGCGCCCGCTTGCAGCTTGCAGCTCCCAGATCACCCAAATCCGCACGCCGCGATCCGGGAGGCTACCTTCCGAGCTGCGGCGTGAGTCCGTCGACGTGCATCTCGTGGTACTCGTTATTCGCCCCATCAGGCGTCGACGGCGCCTTCAACCACCTCACGCACGGCGTCAACCGGTTCGCCTTCCCAGATGCAGATGCCGAGGCTTGGTCATCGGTCGTCGCGTGGATTGGCATGCGCAACGTGGGAAGGAAGCCCAGCTTCGAGTGCCTTGGCCTCGGCGGCCTGAAAGCCTTCGGGGTCGTGAATCCGGTGGATGACTGTCACAAACACGGATTACCGTCCTTGGTCGGGGTGACTGCACAAAAACACCGGCACCTCTTGTTACCACACCCGGCAATAGCGTGCTCTGGTTCGTCTGAGCGCCGCCACGTTCGCGGCGACAAATTGCCCGATCGGGGGAGCGCCGCGTCGGCCACCACCGGCGACGCTGCACCCGCCCCGATCGAGGCTCTGGCGCTGCCCTCCGGACGGTCTGCACTCTTCCATGGGAACTGGCCGTTACTGGGCAATCCGTGCTGGCCATCTCTGGGCAAATCTTGTTGGGCGCCAATAGAGGACGCTCAGTTGCAGCTGAGCGGCCCGTGGGAGCAGCCCGGGAATTCGCGCGCCAACAATTCTTTGGCATGCACCCCGGTGCTGAGCGTGACAGCGGCGTGGCCGTGTCGACGGTCTGTTGCAGGTCTTTCATCCTGCGTCATCTTAGCAAGGAAATTCCGGAAATAAACTACTAGTAACTGTGAACTAGAGTATGGTGATGCTTAGACGTCCGAGGTAAAGACGGCCACAGAGCGCCAGCTGCTGGGAGCGTACGACCGAAGGACCACCCATGTTGATGCCAGTGCCAACCGTACCGCGACCTCGGCCCAGCCGAGGAGATGGCCGGCCCACGCCGGGCCCGCCCGGTGGCAGTCGATGCCTACCGTCGGGGCGACGAGCTGAAGGCCGACAACCTGCGGCGCCGACCCCGGCTCGATGACCGTCGAGAACGACCTCCTGAGCGTGAAGGCGACGCGCACGGCGTTCTCGGACAAGGCCGATGTAGTACAAGTGGAGGAGCGCGCCTACGGCCAGTTCGGCCACCTTCTCCGGCAAGGGCCTGGACCTCGAGCACATCAGCGCCATCTACCACGACGGCGTGCTCGCCGTCCGTGGCCGAGCAGGCCAAACCGCACAAGATCGAGGTCACCCACGTGGGCAGCGTGGCCCAGGCCGTCGAGGCGGCATCAAGCGCCGCCGACCCGGAGGCGAACTGTCCAACGGCGCGTCCGCACTGGTAGGCCCGCCTAGTAAAACAGGCGGCGCCACCCATAGCGGTCACCACTCGGGCCCACACCGACCGTCATCGGTACCGTCCCTGACTGCAGACCGGCCCAATGCCCAGGCTGCGCCAAAGCGTCCGCCTGAGACGAGGCGGTCATCCCCCCGTGAGAGCGGAACAGCGCGACGATGTCGGCGCCGCCACGAGCAAAGAAGGGCGACCTTTCAGGGTCGCCCTTTTGTTACACTGAACCTGTACTCCTCAGTGAACGCGTCGTAAAGGATGCCTCGACCGACGCTGGCGCCTCGTTAAAGGTTCCGCCTTTACGCCAGCAACTCGGCCCTTTTCGCAGCAGGAAAAATTCTTGGCGGGTGTATACCTGCTCATGGAGCTTCCCCAGCTTCTCGAGCTGCTCCATGGGGTCCTCCACCGGGGGGGAGCGCCTCGGGTGGGGCTTCGGCGTAGGCGGGTGGTCCCGCTTCAGCCGCAGCCGCCGCTTGCTGCTGCTCAGCCTTGGCCTCCTGGTGGCGGCGGACCCCGCCGCTGCTCGGCGGTGGCCGCCGTGCCCCGGCCACTACCGCCGTTGTCGCTCCATGCGCATGACAGGGCGTCGTATCTTTCTAACCTCCTGGTCTTTGGGTTCGTTTTGTAGCGGCACCGGGCTTATCTGCAGTCCGCCATTTTGGGCACCGACTCGACCCCGCCCAAAGCCTCTTGGATTTGCATCAGGGAATCAGGCACACCTTCGAGGAGCACGCCGCCTGAACCACGGACGGCAGCGGCAAAGGGGGCGGCCCACAGGTCCTCCCATAACAGCAACCCCACACTGGACGCAGAGGCCGCCACGTAATCAAATCCCCTCCTGGCCAGGATCCCGCCTACCTCGCCATCGAGGTCGGCGAACGGCGCCAGCTCGTCGAGCTGGTCGAACTCGAACCAGCCGACTTCTCCCGCGCTGTCCTTGGTCACCACGACCAGGTCGAGGATGCGGACCAGTCCGCTTCCGATCAGCTTGGCAAGCTCGGGCGCAATCTCCACGTTGAACTTGTTCCCGGGGACTCCGACAATGATGTGCTCGATCGGGCCAACGACCATCCTCATACCTCCTGCTTGTGTGCCCCGGGCCGAAATGACAGCAACCTCCGAGCCCAAAACACCTTCGTCTTCGAGACTGTGGCAGGACGGCCCTTGGCGCCTCACCCGCAAAGGGTGATTCCGAGACAAGCAGGGGCGTACTTCAGTTCGCGACCGCAGGAATGCGCTATCGTCCAAATCGAAATTACGCTCCGTCGTGGCGGTGGGAGCGGTTGTCGCCTGTTTTCACGCAGCTCGGTCAAGCTGCCGTAGACGCCAGCGCCGCTGGCCTCACGCCAATGGTGTGGGATGGAGCGCCAGCCGATGCTGTTCGTTTATCACCATTGTGCTCGGACCGGGCCCCCAGCTGGACCGCCGGCGCGGTCGATGTAGCAACGCCGAACCGGCGTGGTCCGCCGCACAGCCTGGTGAGAATTCCAGCTCGCAGTAGGGCGCCGGTTAGCCTCGCCGTTATGGACAGCGCCTCCTCCCTCTGGGACCGAAACTCGGCATGGTGGCAACGGGCTTTCACCGAAGGTGAGGATGCCAAATATGAAGAACAAATCCTTCCCTTGGTAGAATTCAATCTAAAAGGCACACAGCAGCATTTTAGACGTGGGGTGCGGCGAGGGCCAGAGCGCGTCTCGGCGCGTCGCACGCCTCGGACGTGGTGGGGATTGACGCCAGTATGGCGCAGGTCGTCGCCGCCCACGACCGGGGCGGTCCACGCAATTCGTGCGGCACGGGCAGGAGCCGCTGCCGTGTTTGACCAGGAAGCTTCGATGCTGTAGTGCTCTGCCTTGCGCTCGAGCATGTGGACCCGTTCGAGCCCGCAATCGTGTTCGGGTCCTGGTGCCAGGTGGGCTGTTTCTTATTGTTCTTGACTCACCCTCTTTCTCCAAACACCGAGAGCAGCAGGCTCAGGCGAACTGGAGGGTCGGCCCTTACTTGCAAGACGATATGTCGGCCATCGACAAGGGTCACGCCTGGGGTCTACTTTGAGCCCGCGCACCGACCGCTGAGCAGGTACGTGCACACGATGGGGCAAGCCGGACTCTTCATCAAGGACATGATGGAGCCCTCGCCACCAAGGCGCAGGCCTGATAGAACTCGCGCGATAGCCGCCCACACCATCGATGCCGCACGCTCCAGCAACGCGGCCAGCATCCGCGCCTGATGCTCATTTTCCGCAGAACTCGTTTTTGAACATATGCTGATCGGACGTGCCATTGTCAACATTATAGCCCCCGTGGTTCGCCTGGACCCGTTCTGTTCCAACAATCTGCTCCTGGACCGCCCGGCCCTTTATCGGCACGCCTGCGCTCGAGCAACATCGCAGCCGACCCGAACGCGTTCCTCGAGCGTTAGGACACGCTGATGACACGTCGGAACGCTCAACGACCCAGCTGACGCCTCGGGACATTGAAAGTGTCGAACTCTTTGCCGAACTTCACTTTCACAATGCCGCCAGCACCCTCGTAGCTGCCGGTACCGCTCGTCACTGCCAGTGTTGCCGGCTGGTCCTGCCCACCCGGTTTCCCTATAACAACACCTTGGCCCGTGATGCTGCCCTTTGGCAACACAGCTGTCACGACGCAGTCCTGCAGGTCGCTGTTGTAGGGCGAGCCCTTCGCTTGGCCGTATTGGCGCCGCCCGCGTGAAAGTGCACGTTCCAGGAGGCGTAGCCGATGATCGGGTACCCGCCGCCCCTCCCCTCGCTGGTGGCTGTCAACTGGTCGTTGACATCGAATTCGTCTCCCTCGGACACGACACCTTGCTTCGTGCCTGGGGCCGGGATAATAGCGGCGCCGCTTGGTTAATGTCAAAGGCGTCGACCGCGATCGTCTTGGCCGACGACGACACCGAGGTCAGCGTGGCGGCCGTCGAAGATGATCCCGTTCACGCCGAGCAGGACGACGCCCAGGGATCATCATCCGGGAGAGGGAACCCGGCTGGGATCAATTTGTTATGGGCAACCATTTCCTATGCTCCTCTCGGGGCACCAAGTTGGGACGCTTCCAAACTGTGTCCGGCGGCCAGTGCCCCTACAGGGCATCACGCAAGAGCCGAGTGCTGCATGAGAGGCTATGAGGAGCGCAGGCCACCATGGCCTCGATCAAATAGTGCAGCCCAATGACGGGCTTCCAGCAGTTTCTTCGCAAACCAATGTCTCAAGGCTTTAGACCTGGGCCCCGACGCGCTCCCCGTGGGCTTTCTCCAGTGCCATCATTGGCCGCCGATGGCCCCCGCAATGACCTCAGGCGGGACCCAGTTAATTCAGCTTCCCGTGCCCGTGGGTCGCGACCCGCCCCGAGAACACCGGGCCGTACCGGTGGACCTCGCCATGGGAAGCCCCGGCCTGAACCAGGCGGTCGCGCAAGGGCGGGAGGGTGGGCTCGTCCTCGGTATGTAGGCCGATATGGTCGAGCCTCCCGCGGTTGAACATGCCGCCGCCGGCCAGCTGTTGGCGGTCGACGTGCAAAACGTGCAACATAGCCCCGCCCACGTGGACAAGGGCATTACGGCCGAGAATTCGGGCCGCGTCGTCGACGATCCGATAGAGCCGGGCGCCGAGCGCGTCGTTGTAAAACGAGACAAAGCGGTCGAGGTGCGGCGTGACGATTGCGACGTGGCTGATGCCCGAAGTACGGAGCTGAGTCGTTGCGGTCATGGCTGTCTCCTTTTTTGCGTGGTCTAGATTAACGAGGCGTTCCACCGTGACGGAACATTGTCTCGTTAGCCCCGCCGCCGTGCGCAGGCCTTCGTGCTAGAAGAAGCTGCAAATGTGGCTGATCCGACCGCCGGCCTGCCAGTCGGACGAGGTCACGAGAGGGCACAGCTGGTCTCGGCCATGGAGCGTGGCCTGGCCGGTGATCCCGGGCTCACGGTCGTATGCGGCGGACCACATAGGCAAAACCACTCTCGTCGAGGATATTGGCCGGGGTCACCCCGGGACCGCCACGTGCGAGTGAGTGAACGGCTGGGCCGTATTCGGCGTTCGGGTTGTGGCGAGGCCCCTGCCGCAGCTGAACCTCGCTATGAGTTGACGAGTCGCTTCCTCCCTTGGAGCGACGCTCGGATTCGGAGATCTAACCGAAACCCTCGAACAGGCCGCCAGCATGCTCGTCCTGCTCGAAGACATCCAGTGGGCAGACGAGCTGTCGCTTGGGCCTTGGAGCGGCTCTCGGTCGGGCTCACGGGGACCCAGGTGGCGCTGGTCGCCAGCTGCCGGACGACGGCGCAGGGCCGCCGTTGGTAGCTTCCCTTCGCCCCGCAGTCGTTATCCGGGTCTTCGGTCTTTCCGCAATTGAGGTTGCGGAACTGAGCGTCCACCTGGGACCTGGGTACGAGACTAGCCGATGCGGACGACCTATGCCGGCGCACCGGTGGGAACCCGCTTTTCGTTCCGCGAGCTGCTCACCTGGCGCCGAGGGATCGGACGCGTCCCCCCTGTCGTCGGCAACCTGCTGAAGAAGTCGTTCGAAACCCTAAGCAAACCCACATGCACGCTCTGGCCGTCTCGGCGTTAGCCGCTGCGACACCCCTCCAGCGGTATTGGCCGCCGCACCAGGCTATCCCTCCGGCGAATTTGCCGGGGTTGTCTTGATGACACGCCAGGCCGGCGTCCTCGGGGTAGGGCCTGAGGGGCGCGACGAGTTCCGTCACGCTCTACTTGCCGACGCCGCTATCGAGCTGCTGGCCGTCCACGAAGAGCGCCAGGTCCACCAAGCGCTGGCCGAGAACTGGGGACTGATGGGGCCTTCGCCCAAATCTCTCGGACGGGCAGCGATGAGCCTTGTGGCGGCCGTGCCGCTTGTAGACGCTCGTGACGCGGCACGGACGACGCGGCCCGCCGCCGAAGCGGCAATGGGTGCCAATGACCCGGCTAGCGCCGCCAGTCTTTTGCGGGGAGCGGTCGGAATCCCTCGTCGCTCATGCCCCTGAGGAAACCGAAATCCGCGCTGAGCTATTGGTTGAACTTGGCGACGCTCTTTCCGCTCTTGGCAACGCCGCCGGGGCCGAGGCCACGTTCCCGACGAAGCTGCCACTATGGCAGCCGGATACGGGGACAACCGCCTGAGGGTGTTGGCCGAAAGCGGTGCCGCCCCGCTACGTCAACCTTTTTGCCGACAACCCGGTGCGCCGCCGAAGGTTGGCCGAGGCCGAGCGGGCATTGGCCCCAGACACCTTACGCATTTTCGCCTGCTCGGGCGGCTGGCGGTAGTCGGCGCGCCCGGGGCAACCAGGAGGGGTCACTCCGCCTGGCCGAACAAGCCATGGCCATGGCACGCGTCGATGACCCCCGCCGTGCTGGCGACCGCTCTAATCGACCGTTACCTGGTCTCAGTTGACCACCCCGAGCTCAAAAGCACGAAGGCGAGACGCAGGCGAGCTCGCTTCGCTGGGCGAGATGCCAGCGGACCGACCTGGTACTGACCAGCCACCAATGGCTTTATAGCGCCATGGGGTCCTGGCTGGCGCCCGCCAAACACTCGGGGACTACGAGGTGCTGGCCTCGGCTCATGCCCCGCGTGGCGTTATGGGGCGATGCTCCGCAACGCCATGCTTGCTTGGACGGGGACCGCCAAACGGCGCTTGATCTCGTCGAGAAAGGCGCACCGCTTGGTAGAGCCGCCCTGCCTGAAGGTGAGGCAATCGGCCTCGAGCACGGCGTTAGGGCCATCACGGCCCGCTTAGACGGGGTCCCTGACCCACAGCTCCCGCGGCTACACGAAAAAGTCGTCGGGTACTCGGCCGCATCCCGGCGCCCTTTTTCCAGGTCCGGGCGGCCAGCCAATTAGAGGTGGGCAATGAGGGAGTACGGCCACGAAAACCGTGGCCAGGTGGGTGCCTGATATAGCCCATATGTCCCGCGCTGGCACGGCGATCATCTCCGTGTTGGGCGGCCTGGTCGCCGACCTCTCCATGGCGTCCGGGCCGTCCGGGATGCCCTGGACCCTTCTCGGGCCTCTATACCGCCGAGCGGGGTTTCGCTGTGGAAATCCCGATCGACGCAGCCTGGGACGCCTCGCTCTTCTCGAGGGCGACGTTGAAAGCGCCGTCGACCACCTGGAGATAGCGCTCGGCCTGGCCCGCTCGATGAGATCCCCCATTCCATCATTCTGGCCCGACCCACGAATCAGCAGGCGCCACAGAATGCGTCGGACGAGGCACGTCGCCGGGCTCTCGCACTGGCGAACCACGTTAGGCGCCGTCGTCCTCGAACGCCCTGAGGCGGCTACCCCGCCCCGAGCGTGCCGGCGGCCACGACACTGACACGGTCCGCGGGACGATGGACCATCGAGTCACCCTACTTGGCTGGCTCAGGTCGCCGATTCGGTGGGGCTGGCCCAATTGGCGAAGAAGTCCGCCGCCGCCGCCCGAGGAGATCGCTTCGGTGGAACTGACTGGGCGGGACGATATGCGCCCGCCGCTGACCTCGGCCCTCTCCTCGACGCCACCGCCAAAAGGGCCTACCGACGCCGGTTAACGAGCTTCAGTCCGAGATCGACGACGCCGACGGCTGTGCCGACATCGAGCGAGCCGGGCAGCACTCGCTTGGAGCTCGACGCCCTGATCGCCGACTCAGACGAGCAGTCGGCCTCGGGGGGCGCGATCGCCCAACGCGGCAGGGGCCGAGCACGCTCACGTTAACGTGGCCCGGACGGGGGTTCAGGCGCGCTCTGCCAGTGTGAGCGGCGTGCTGCGACCTCGGGGCCCACTTGGACGTGTCCGTCCGTACTGGGCGCTTCTGCAGCTACGCCCCCGATCCGGCCGCCGCTCTAGCGTGGGCGGTCACCCCCTTAACGGCTGACCCTGGACGCATACGTTGGCAATGAGCGGGAGCCGGGGATGGCCAGTGTCAGAAGTACAGCAACCGGGACAGCACCTCTTGGCGGAGGGCATCGCCGGTGACAGTCGAGCTGTTGCTGGCTCCTCGAGGCTGCTCGAGAAGTAGTGATGGGCTCGCCATCGAGGCCACGGTCGCTGGGTTGTTGACGAGGGACCTCGGGAATGCACGAAGAACCGATCAAACCCTTCTTTTGCGCCAGGGAAAGCCCCTGAGTTACGAAAGCGACCTTTGCAATGGCCACTTAACCGACCATGACAAGCAATTGCCGCCCGGCGCTTGGTCGGGGCTGTGGGCAAAACCAGTGGACTGCTCGTGAGCTGCAGATTGAGGCTCCGCGTATCGGAGTACCGGCACCCGTTCCCCAACCGAGAGCGGCCGTGTGGCGCGCCGAGTTTGTAGTTGGAGTAGTTGGCTCACGTCATTTGGGACAGGGCTGAACGCCTGGGGGTGCGACAATGTGATCTACGATCCACGGTGTGCCTCGATTTGACCGTTTTCCATTTTCGGGTTGGCTCGGTTGCCTTCCGGTCTCCGGCCGGAGCTTCGGGAGTTGGCCAGGAAGGTTGAGGGCGGCGGCTGGTCAACCCTGCTTGTCCCGGACCACCTTGGAGCTGCTTCAGCTTCGCCCTTCTGCTCATCGCCGCCGAGGCCACGGACCAGCTGCGGGTCGGCACCTTGGTGCTCAACAACGACTTCTTGGCCGCATCCGACGTGCTGACCGAGGGCCGGTCCTCGGGGATCGGGTTGGGCTCGCCCCGAGTACGACGTGCTGGGGCTCAGCTACGACCGACCCCGAGACCGAGCCGCCCGACTGGCCGACGCCGTCCGTACCATGAAACGAGCCTGGTCGGGCGATATCACGGTGCCGGGGACCTCGGATCGAGTGGCAGCGGTGCCCACGCCTCTCCAGCAGCCCCACCCACCGCCATCGGTGGCCACGGCGACGCCGTGCTGCTTGGCGCTGGCCGCGGCCGAAGCAAACATCGTCGGTTTCACGGGGCTGACTTGGACCGGCTCGTCCATGGCGCCCACGGGCGCGTCCCTGGAGTCCATTGACCGAACGGACTGCCTTTCGTCCGCGCCCTGGCCACCACCCGGGGCCCGACTCCCTGGAGTTCAACGTCCTCGTCCAAGCGGTCTCCATCGGAAGGCCTGCGACGACCAGATCGAGCAAGTCGCCGACAACCTTGCAGCAGTACCCCCGAAGTCGTGAGGGCAAGCCCGCTAGCCTTGGTCGGCTCGCAGAGTGAATCGTCAACAAGCTCCTGGCCATTCGAGAACAGACCGGGATTTCCTACTTCACCGTTTTCGATTCCGCCTTCGCCGACATGGGCCCAATAGTGGCAAGCCTCGCCGCACCTGACCGTCCAAGATGGAAACGGCCGCCACGGGCCCCGGCCACGAACCCGTACCAGGTTGGCCCCTAACCACGAACGGGACCCGCCACACCATCGTGTCACGACTCTGAGAAATTCGCCTGGGTAACTCGGTACATAATTACGCACCGTCCAGGTCAGACCGACGGGTGAGGGAACGGCGGGGCCCGGCCTAAGGCGACCCCTCTGCGGCGGCCCCCTCTGCGGCGGCCTTGGCTCCTACCCGCCGGGAAGTTGGTCATTGGCGGGTGGCAGGGCTAGAATCGGGTCAGGCCGCCTGGCGATGAGGCTCCCGTCGAAGGGGGAAACAGCGGCCTTCCACGGCCCCCACGACTTCAACCTTGACCCGCTCGAGATGGCCCAGATCATCTTGGCGCAGCCAACCTCTCGCCTGGAGGAGCGCAACGTCGTCCGGAATCCTCCCAGCACAGGTGGAGCGCGGTGGCTCGCTCGGCACAGTCCTTGTCGTCGAGCCACCACCCAGCAGGTGGGGCACGATCTGATTTTAGGGGTCGGCACGGACTATCACGATTCACCTGGTGCGTCGCGACTCGGAAGCGGTCGTCCGTCGCTGCATCGGCGCCTGGTTGTCCTCTACCCCAAGCGCCTGGACGAGTTGGCAACGAACGAGGCTGCATCGCGTACAGCGGTCCAGCCACCGAGGTGCGATCCCGGCCCGGCCTCCGCCCTCACAGAGCGAGCATCCAGCGGTTCGCCACAGTGCGAGCACACCGGCACGGCCCGGGACGACTTGTCCGCAGGCCATGTGACGGATGGTCGATGGGGATCCTCGGCCGCGGCGGCCCAGCGGTCACCCCAATTGCTCATGGCAGTAACGACTCCACCACTCCCCGACCGCCTCCAGGCACTGGGCCACTGAGCAGTTGCCGGCGTTCGACATGACGGAAGTCACGACAACGCCGAATATTGCGCTGTGTCCGGATCCCGGCGTGTCGCAAGGGCAGCGTCGATCGCCGGTGTCGGGCCGACCAGCCAGACCAGCGCATCAGCGAAGGCATGCGCCGACGCGACGAGTTGCGACAGCGCCGCCTGCTGGTCGGCGACCATCTGGTAGATATCGGCCGGCTGTGGCATCACGACATCGAACCCCTGAGCGGTCCAGAGACTGGGATCACGGGCAATGACCTCCTCGTCTCTCACCGGACCCAGCGTCGGCAGAAAGACCAGCACCGCGGCGGGCGTTGCAGCGCTGGCCGGGTAGACCTGCGAGCTTCCGACGGAGTAGGGCACGACCGAGGCAATTGCCGCCGGAGCCGTCGCCGACTGACTTGGAGCGGTGCCGTCGCCGGCGCAACCGATCAGCGGCAGCGCCGCCAAGCAGCCACAGAGGACTGAAACAGGGGCTTTCCACATCGGCAGTTCTCCTCTGACGTCGGTTTGCAAGACTAACGACATTGCCGCTGATTTCGGCAATTTCTTGGTAGCGATCGGGCAAGGATTGGGCCGAATTTTCCCGGATCGTAACCGGGCGGCGGCCTGGCACCTTGGTGTCTCGGTCTCGGTGCTTTACGCCGCGAGGTCCGCGACCCTCGGGAGCACTTCTTTGCTGAAGAGTTCGAGGTTGGCGACGGTTTCCTCATGGTCCAGCAGACCGCCCTGGCCCATCATCAGCAGGTGCCCGAAGCCGCCGACATGCTCGTAAAACGCTCGCAGCTGGTCGAACACATCGTCCGGCGTGCCGGCGAAAACGAGGCCGGCATCGATCGCGTCTTCCACCGTCATCGTGCGCGGATCAAGATTGCGGCCGTCGCGGGACTGGATGCGGCCGGCACGGAACCCGGCGCCGCTCATCTTCAGGGCTTGCCCGCTCTGTGCCGCCGACGCATAGCCCGGCGGGTTCATGAATTGCGGCGCGACGATGCCGGAGGTGCGGCTGTACCCGAGGATCTGGTCGGCACGCCGCTCGCCCTCCTCTCGGGTATCACCGACCCCGATCAGCGCCATATAGGCGAGCCGGTGCGGGGTCATCGGGCGGCCGGCCTCGGCCGCTTTCTTGCGGTAGGCCTCGAAGATCGGGGGCGTGCGCACCCAGCCGGTGTTGAGCACGCCAATCGTCATGCCGCGCTCCGCCGCCTCCATCGCGCTGCCTGGGCTGCCGACCGGCATCCACACCGGCGGATGCGGCTGTTGCCAGGGCCGAGGCCAAACATTGACCGAACGGTAGTGGAAATGCGTCCCTTCCCAATTGAACGGGCCGTCATGGCTCGTCATCGCTTTCAGGATCAGGTCGTGCGCTTCCCAGAAACGCTGCATCAGATCAGCCGGGTTGGTGTTGGCGGGCGAGATTTCGAACGGCACCCCCTTGACAAAGCCCATTTCGATGCGCCCGCGAGAAATGACGTCGAGCATCGAATATTCCTCGGCGACGCGGATCGGGTCGTTGCGGTTGCCGATCGGCATACCTAGCGCGAGGAGCCGCACTCTCTTTGTCTCGCGCGCCAATATCGCCATCGGGATCGTGCACACCGAGTCGGCGCAGGTCGCGGTCGCGTGGTGCTCGTTGGTCATGATGTTGATGCCGAGCTCGTCGCACAACGCCCATTCGTCGAGGTATCGGTGGTAGAGATCGGCGCCGACCTTCGGGTCGTAGAGACGGCTCGGAATGATCACCCGATAGGATTTACCGAGCTGTGGCCAGGCCGGGTGATACGCCATCTCGCTGAAATGCCAGACCTTCATCACAAGACCTCCGCGCGCGCGAAACGGTTGATGGCGTCGACAACCTCGCCGGGACGCTCGAGTTGCGGATAATGGCCTGCCTCGCCGATCAGCTCAAAACGAGCATTGGGCAGAGATCGGCAGAGCTGCTGACCATAACCGGGCGCGACGATGCCGTCGCTGTCGCCCCAGATCGCCAGTGTCGGCACGCGAACCCGGTGGAGCCACTGGCGAAGGCCGGGGTTGTGCATATAGGGGCGCCAGCCATAGAGCGCGGTGGCCGCCCGATCGCGCGCGACCTGGGTGGCCTGCTCGTCGTTCAGCTGGCCGTAATCGGGTGCCGAAAGTGCCGGATCGAAAAAGGTGCGCCGCAGCAATTCTCCCCCCGGCAGCGCGTAAATGTCGGCTATGTCGCGATCCTCGCGTCCGCCGAATTTGACGCCGACCGTATCGATCAGCACCAGCCGGTCGATCCGCTCAACGCAGCGGATGCAGATTTCGAGCGCAATCCAACCGCCGAAGGACGAACCGACAAGCGTCACCTTGCGTAGATCTTGCCGATCGAGGAGATCGAGATAGAGGTAGGCGAGATCGTCGACTGTCCGGAAGCCGTCCGGCCGCTCAGACGCGCCAAAGCCCGGATGCCGCGGAACGATGACCCGCCAGTGCGGCGCTAGGCGGTCGAAGAACTCGCGGTGTTGTGGGAAGTAATCGCCACCGTGCAGAAACAGCAGCGGTGGCCCCTGCCCGGCGGTCAGCAATTCGAGCGAAACTTCGCCGATTTGGATGTGTTCCATCCCGTTTCCTTTCGGCCCTCGCGACACGGCGCGATGCAGCAGAGCTTGGTCGTCCGGCATTATCCAGGTCAATCCGCGCTCGGTCCACCGGCGCGGCAGGAAGGCCGGCATTCACCAAGATTTCTTCACGCGCTGCGGCATTTCGTCCTATTCTGTCTCAGACTGGCGGTCGCTTCGGAACAGTGGGTAACCGCCCTGATGATGAAAGGCCTGCAATGAACGTCGAAGCCATTCTGCGCGCCAAGGGGCGGGAGGTGGCGACGATCCGGCCGGATGAGACGGTCGGCACCGCCGTTGACCTCCTAATTTCCCGCAATATCGGCGCCCTCGTCGTCAGCGAGGACGGCGCGAGCGTCGACGGGATCATCTCCGAACGCGACATCGTGCACGGCCTTGCCGGTCGCGGCGCCGACCTCCTGTCGCTCAAAATCGCCGAGGTCATGACGCGGCGGGTGGTGACCTGCGATCCGTCGGAGACGGTCGACCAGCTGATGTCCGAGATGACCAACCGCCGCATCCGCCATTTTCCGGTGGTGGAGGACGGGCGGCTTCGCGGCATCGTCAGCATTGGCGATGTCGTCAAAAGCCGGCTCGACGAGGTCGAGTACGAGGCGCGCTCGCTGCGTTCGTTTATCGCCGGCGCCTGACGGCTTGCCCCAATCTGGCTCGGGCTTGCCCCGCGGGCCGGGTCCGAACAGGATGGGTGCATGAACCGTCTCCTCCAAGATCTTCGGATCGTCGAGATTTCGGCCTTTGTCGCGGCGCCACTCGGCGGCATGACGATGGCGCAAATGGGCGCCGAGGTTATCCGCATCGATCCGATCGGCGGGGGCATCGATTTTGCCCGCTGGCCGGTGACGCGCGGCGGCGCGAGCCTCTACTGGGCCGGTCTCAACAAGGCGAAGCGGTCTTTGGCCCTGGCGCTCGACAAGCCCGAGGGCCGCGCGATAGCACGCGCGATCATCACCGCGCCAGGTGTCGGCGGCGGGATCTTCCTGACCAATTTGCCGGCCTCGCGCGGTCTCGATTTTACAACCTTGCAGGCGGTCCGCGAGGACCTGGTCATGCTGCGGCTGGTCGGCAACCGCGATGGCTCGGCCGCCGTCGACTACACGGTCAACGCGGCCAGCGGGTTTCCGCTGGTGACCGGGCACGGCGACGCGCCGATCAATCATGTTCTCCCGGCCTGGGACATCGCCGCCGGCCTCTACCTTGCCACCGGACTGCTGGCAGCCGAACGGCAACGCTCGCGCACCGGCAAGGGTCAGGAGATCGTGGCCGCACTGGCCGATGTCATGCTGGCGACGGTCGGCAACCTCGGCTACATCGCCGACGTCGAGATCAACGGCACGGCCCGACCGGCGATCGGCAACGATCTTTACGGCAGTTTTGGGCGCGACTTCGCGACGGCGGACGGCCGTCGGGTCATGATCATTGCGTTGACCCGCCGGCAGTGGCGCGCCATCGGCGAGGTGACAGGCCTTGCCGACCAATTGGCGATGATCGGGCCGATGATGGATGTCGATCTCGATACCGAGGCGGGGCGATATGAAGCGCGCGATGCGATCGGCGCCGTGCTCGCCCGTTGGTGCGCGAGCCGCAGCCTTGATGCGATACGGCGAGCCTTCGACGGCACCGGCGTGTTGTGGGGCCACTTTCAGGATTTTGCGGAATTGGTCACCCGCGACCCGCGCTGCTCCACGGCGAACCCGCTGTTCAGCGCCGTCGAGCAACCCGGCATCGGCCGCTATTTGACCCCGGGCCTGCCGCTTGAGTTCAGCGCCGAACCTCGGCTGCCACCGCGTCCGGCCCCGCTTCTCGGCGAACACACCGATGCCGTGCTCAGTGAAATTCTCGGGCTGTCGTCGGCGGAAATTGGCCGGCTACATGACGAGCGGGTCGTCGCCGGGCCGGATGGCCGGTGAGGCCTCACCCGGCTCAAGTTCGGGTCAATCTTCACGCTCCCGCTGCCGTAGTTCCTGCAGCAGCTGTCGCACCCGCCGCGCCGCCCGCAGCTTGCGGGCGATGTCGGGAGCCAATCGCAGATCGCCCTGCGTGTCGAGCCAGCCGGCTTCGACATCCGGCGGGAGTTCACGCAGGGCTTCGGCGAAAGCCATGAAGATCTGTTCGACCTCGCGCGCTTCGAGCCGCCTTTCCCTGGCCACACCCGCCACCTCCCCGGCCTCGCCAACGGAGAGATTAGTAGGGGAGAGAGGCTAAAACAACGCGAGCTGGTCACCCCTTTGCGGCGGCGGCCGGAACCGGGTGCTGTCGAGAGGACGCG
This sequence comes from uncultured Alphaproteobacteria bacterium, assembly GCA_963698995.1. Lineage (GTDB taxonomy): Bacteria > Pseudomonadota > Alphaproteobacteria > ATCC43930 > CGMCC-115725 > AP-15. Next base: position 17,911 of record CAVOTD010000035.1, read on the forward strand.
TCGTCCGTTGGCTGAAGCCGAGGCGGCGGCAGGCGCGGTCGAAGCGCAGCCGTAACATATCGGCGTAGGGGCCGGTGCCGGTCATGCGCTTCGACCACGTTAAATCGTAAAGCCGGCCACCATGCGTCTGCGCGACCAGCGACAGCACGTGCGCCGCTTTGTCCGGGTAATGCTCCTCGAGCCATTCCTTGAACAACGACTTCAATTCGAGCGGAAGGCGTAGCAGCGTGTAACCGGCAGAGGTCGCGCCCGCGGCATGCGTCCGCTCTAGGATCTGCTCCATCTCGCTGTCGTTGAGCGCCGGTATCATCGGGGCGCTCAGAACCCCAGTCGGAACACCGGCGGCGGACAAAGCTGCGATTGTTTCGAGCCGGCGCTCGGGGGTCGAGGCGCGGGGCTCCATCCGCCGAGCCAGTGAGCGGTCGAGCGTCGTCACCGATATCGTCACGATGGCCAATTTTTCTTTTGCCATCTCGACGAGGATGTCGAGATCACGTTGGATCAAAGCCGATTTGCTGACGATCGTGACCGGGTGATGGAAATCGCGCATCACTTCGAGGATCGCGCGGGTGATCCTGAGCCGCCGTTCAACCGGCTGGTAAGGATCAGTATTGCTCCCCAGAGCGATCGGGCGGCAGGTGTACCCCTTTTTTCGCAGCTCGGCAGCGAGAAGTGTTGCCGCCTCCGGCTTGTAAAAGAGTCGGCTTTCGAAATCGAGCCCCGGCGACAGCCCGAGATAGGCGTGGCTCGGCCGCGCATAGCAATAGACACAGCCGTGCTCGCAACCGCGGTAAGGGTTGATCGAGCGGTCAAAGCCGATATCCGGCGACTCGTTGCGCGCAATGATGGTCCGGGTCGTATCGATAGTGAGGGTCGTGGCCAGCGGCACCGGCTCGAGATCGGCCGCGCCCCAGCCATCATCGAACGAGACGCGCCTTTCGGCTTCGAAGCGTCCGCTGTCGTTGCTCGCCGCGCCGCGTCCCTTGCGCGGCTGTATCACGACCGGCATATCCATGGCACTGATGATGGCGCCGAAATGAGAACTTTTCAAGAACAAATTCGGGTCTCGGTGATCATTCCAACGCTCGACGCGTCCGAAACCTTGCCGCGCCTATTAGCCGAGCTGTATGCCGCGGCAATCGTCCAAGAAGTCGTCGTCGTGGACGGCGGATCATCCGACAACAGCGTTGCCGTAGCTCGGGCGGCAGGCGCGCGGATGATCGTTGGCCCGCGGGGGCGCGGACTTCAGCTCGCTGCGGGAGCCGCTGCGGCCGCGGCCGACTGGCTCTTGTTCCTGCATGCTGACTGCCGTCTCGGACCCGACTGGGAGCTGGCGGTTCGCGCCTTTCTGGCCGCGCCCAAGGCAAATTCGCACGCCGGCTATTTCGATTTCGCCCTCGACGATGACGGGCCTGCGGCGCGCCGGCTGGAGCGGATCGTTGCCTGGCGCTGCCGCGTCCTAGCGCTGCCCTACGGCGACCAGGGGCTGCTGATCGGCCGCAGCCTCTATCAAAGCATCGGCGGATTTGCGCCGCTGCCGTTGATGGAAGACGTCGATCTCGTTCGCCGCCTCGGCCGCCGACGTGTCGCTCGCATCGGCTGCCGGTGCATCGCTTCGGCAAGACGTTATCGGCGCGACGGCTACTGGCGCCGGCCGCTGCGCAACTTGTTTTGTCTGTCGCTCTATCTCGCCGGCGTGCCCGCCGAACGGATCGTGCGACTGTACGGCTGATGCGGCGCCACTTGGTTTTGTTTGTGCGCGCGCCGGCTCTCGGCGTCGGCAAGCGACGGCTCGCCCGAGAGATCGGCGATGTCGCGGCGCTGCGCTTCGAGCGGCTGATGATCGCGCGGCTGCTGCGCCGGCTTGCCGCGGACCGGCGCTGGCATCTGCGCATTGCGGTGACCCCGGACGGGGCTCGCCATCGTGCCCGGCGTTGGCACCGGAAGGCCGAGGCTGTCGGCCAGGGCCGTGGCGATCTTGGGGTCCGCATGCGACGGGCGCTGTTTGCTTGCCCGCCGGGCCCGGTAGTGCTCGTCGGTGCCGATATTCCCGGATTGGCCGCCCGCCATGTCGGTGCGGCGTTCCGCCTGCTCGGTAGGAATGAGCTCGTCTTCGGTCCCGCCGAGGATGGCGGGTTCTGGCTGGTCGGCGCCGAGTCGCACGCGGCGCTTGCCGCACCTCTTCGAGCGCGTGCGGTGGTCGGGGCCCTATGCTCTCGCCGATACGCTGGCCGGGACTGCCCCGGTCGGTAACGGTCGGATTTGCCGAGCGGCTCGAAGACGTCGATGACGGCGAGGCCTTCCGCCGGCTGCGGCCGCATCGCGGGTTTTGAACTCAGCCCTTCAGATGCTCCTGCAGCCGCGGCATCAACTCGACGAAGTTGCAGGGGCGAAACCGGTTGTCGAGCTGGTGCACGAGAATGCCTTCCCAGGCGTCGCGGCAAGCGCCGGGCGAACCGGGTAGCGCAAAGAGATAGGTGCCGCCGGCCACTCCCGCCGTCGCTCGGCTCTGGATCGTCGAAGTTCCGACCTTGTCGTAGCTGAGCCAGCGGAACAGCTCGCCAAAGCCGGCAATCTCTTTTTCATAGACGCTGTGAAAGGCTTCCGGCGTGACGTCCCGCCCGGTGACACCGGTGCCGCCGGTCGCGATCACAACATCGATTTGCGGGTCGCGGATCCACTCACTGAGCTGGGCGACGATGTGGTCCTGCTCGTCGCGAACGATCCGCCGCGCTGCGACGCGATGCCCGGCCGCGACGGCGAGCTCGGCGAGGGTATTGCCGGAACGGTCCTGCGCCGCATCGCGGGTGTCCGACACCGTCAGCAGCGCGATATTCACGGGCAGAAAGGGACGGGTTTCGTCGAGCCGCGGCATCGCAATTGTTCCTTCTCCGATGACAGCAAGATAGCTCACGCGAACGATACAGGTGCGAAATGATACAATTTTTTACCGGAGGGAATCCGGCACCGGGGAGTTTATCGATCAGTTACCCAAGACAGTGGAGACCGTGATGATTTACCCGGCAGCCCAGAAGCCGAACCGAATAACGGCGGTATTCGAACGCACCAAGCTCTCCTTCGATATGGCGCGCGGGGCGACTTTCGCGCAATTGGTTGAACGGCTAAGCATGTTGGGCGAGGTCCATGGCGGATTGCCGCTGTTGGTCGATGTCAGAGTTCCGGTCGACAGGGCGTATTAAATCCCGCGGCATTACCAATCGGATCAGACCGGGGCGGCCATTTGCGCCCGCGCAGGCCGCCCAAGTTCACTTGGCCGGCGGCGCCGCTCGCGGATCGATTTGCACCGTCGCTGTCATCCCGGCCGACAGGACCACACCCTCCGGCACCTGGTCGATGTGGACGCGGACCGGGATGCGCTGCGCCAGACGCACCCAGGTGAAGATCGGGTTTACGTTGGCCAGCCCTTGCCCGTTGGGTTGCGCGTTCGCGACGTTGATGCCGCGCGCGATGCTGCCGACATGGCCGCGAATGATCTGGCGGTAGCCCATCAGCTTGACTTCGGCCGGGTCGCCTACCTGGATCCGGTCGAGACTGGTCTCCTCGAAATAGCCGTCGACCCAGAACGAGTCGGCATCGACGAGCGAGATTAAGTTCTCGCCCGACACTGGCGTAGTCACCGAGCTGCGCCAATAGATTCGTCACCCAGCCATTGACCGGAGAGCGGATTTCCGTGCGCTGGAGGTTCACCCGCGCCTGATCCAAATTGGCGACCGCCTGCTGATATTGGGCCTGGGTGGCAAGTGCGGTGCTTGCAAAGGTCTGCTTTTCTTCGACCGTGACGGCGAGATTGGTCAGCTCCTGCCGGCGCTTGGCCTCTCTCTCGGTGTTCTGGGCATTGACCTGCGCCTGCTGCACGGCCGCCTCGGCAAGGTTTACGGCAATCTTGAAATTGGTCGGGTCGATGACCATCAGCAGGTCGCCCTTGCGGACGAATTGGTTGTCGGCGACCGGCAGCTCGACGATGCGTCCGGCGACCTCCGGCGCCATCGTCACGACATAGGCACGCACCGTGCCGTCGCGCGTCCAAGGCGCGCCCATATAGGCCTCCCACATCGCCCATCCGAGCGCAACGGCGACCGCGATCGTCACCAAAGTGATAAGCAGCGGAACAACGCGCAGACGGCGGCGTGGTGCATCGCGAGCCGGCCGCTCGCGAGCCGGGACCGCTACGGAACTCTCCCCTTCCGCTTCGTGCCTTGATTTAGTTTCGACCCCGGACATCGCGAACTCAGCGCGCGGCGACAAGAACCATCGTCGAGAGCACGATCATGTAGACAGCGAACACGAACAAAGCCGGGTGCCATACATAGCGCAACAGGCCGAAACGGGCGGCGAAGCGCCGCAGCCCGATCGTGACTAGCCAGGCGGCGACCATTATCAACGAGATCGGCGCGACATAGACGCCGAACAGGTTGATCTCGGTGAACCTCACCCGGGCGCTCCCGCGTCGAAGTAAGCGGCATGTTGGGTAAGCGCCTCAGACATTGCAAGGATGCTGCCGCGAGCCCGGAGAACCGCGGCCCCCGGGCGGGAGGCGAGTGCCTCGTCGAGCCGGGCTAGGCGAGCGGTCGCGATCCTGCTGTCGCCTCGCGCTACAGTCTCGATCGCCGTATCGACCTCTAACCCCAAATCCAGGCGGCGAGCGATGCGACGAAGCTGGATGATCTCGGTACCCAGTGACAGCGCCGCCAAAAGCTGCGAACGCTGCAACGGCTGGGCCTCGTCCGGCAGTGCCGAGAACCGGCCGTACATGCGGTCCTCCCAATCCTCGGGCGTCCGCGGGATCGGACCTGTTGCGAGGCGGCGCAGATCGCGTAGGGTCAGCGCCAGGAGCCGGCGCGTCCGGAACGCCGGCGACAGCGGCGGCATCAAACGAAACGAAAACGCCGCGGCGCAGAGGCCGGCGACGATCGCCGACGCGGCGTTGTAGAACTGGACGGTGTCGTAGCTCATCTGGTTAGCGGGCGCGAGAAGCGGTACAAAATTTGCCGCTATAGGCGTAAACACCGCCGTCCCCCACGACTGAGCCATCCCGGCACCGGCGGGAACCAGGACAAGGCCGAGCGCGAGGCTGAAGGCGGCAAAGGTCTCCGAGTTCGGCAGCACCGCAAATCGCAATGATCGCCGCGAAAGCGGCGGTGAGGCCGGTGCCCACCATGAAACTTATGGCGGCAGCGTAGGCCTGGTCGGCCCGCGGCGCGAGCAGGATGACACCGATCGCGGCAAAGGTGATAGCCTGCGCGCCGTTCGGCCATTCGGTGATGATCCAGAAGAGCTCGACGGCGCCGATCGTGACGAACGCGCGCCCCGCATTGACCAGCGAGGGCAGCAAATCGGGCACGCGGAGGCGGACGCCGCCGCGACGAGGAACAGGTCGAGCAGGATCGGCGACGAGCAATGCCAGCCCGTTGAGGGCGTGCGAAATGCCGGCCAGCACCTCAGCCGTCTGATCCGCGAGCAGGCGCAGCGACGGGGTGCCGGCCGGCAGCGCGATCAGCCTCCGTACCGCTACCACGCAGATCCGGCGCAGGCCGACGGGATCGTTTATCCAGCGGGCCGGCTCGCCTTGCACGGGAGCCGATCGCAACTCCAGCGGAACGGCTTGCAGAACGGCCTCCGCCTCTTGCCGCGCCTGGTCATGCGAAACCCGCACGAGATGGATCGCCACCGTGCGCCAGCCGGCCAGGGCGGCCAACAGGCCGTCCACCGCCCTCTGCAACACTGGCGAATGATAACGCAGTTGGGACGATTCGCCCAACGCCTCGTCGATGACCGGGTCGAGCGCGGTGACGCGCCGGACGAGCTCGCGCCGGACCGGCTGGGTGTCTGGAAGGTCGGGCCCGGCGAGCGCCAATATGCCGGTGAACCGGCCGGTGATTTCAGCTGAAATGGCGGCGAACAGCGTCGCCACGCGACGCCGGGCGCCACCCAGATCCGTGCCGGCGAGAACGACGCCGGCACAGACGATCCCAATGCAGATTTCGCTGGCGCGGAACACCGCGAGCATGAAGGCTTGTCCGTTCGGTCCGCCGGTCGCACCGAGCTGGTCGCTCGCAATGATCGCGGCCGTGTAACCGGCCAGCGCCGCGGCATAGGCCGCGAAGTTGCGCAGCAGCGTGGCTACGAGGGCGCATCCGGCACCCCAGAGCGCCAGCCCGACGAGAAACGGGGCGCGGTCCTGCGGAAAGCACGCCGTCAACACGACGATCGCTACGGCGCCAATCACGGTGCCGATCATGCGGAACCAGCCCTTGCGCAGCGAAGCGCCGAGATGCGGCTGACAGACAATCGCCGCCGACGTCCCAGCCCAGTAGGCGTTGTCGAGCTCGAGCCAGAAGGCGACGTAGAGCGCGAGGCACACTGAAGCCCATAGACGCAAGCCGAAAAGCAGCGACGGGCCCGCGGCCCGTGCTGCATTGGTCAGTAGGGTAGCTAAGTGTTCAGCTGCAACAGACGCGCGAGTATTCACTCTAATCCTTCACAAATCCCAGCAATAGAGAGTAAAGCCCCGCCTCGGCCGGCAAGCGATGCGGCAATCGCGCGAAGCGATAACGTGTTGGGTTTAGTCCGCCTGCTCGGCACCGGGCATCTCGCCAGGCCCCACTAGGAAGGTTGCACCGGGCCGCCGCTAGGGGCTAAGACGCGACAGCACTCAGCGAGGAGAACCGGCGTGGCGCGTGGCGACGAACAGCATAAGAACCCAAAATCCAACATCGAAATCGCGCAGGCCGCCGCAATGCGCCCGATCGGCGAGGTCGCCGCGGAGACGCTCGGCATTCCGGATGAAGCATTGTCGCTCTACGGTAGATACAAGTCCAAGGTATCGCTCGACTACGTCCGCTCGCTGCCTGCTCGGTCGGACGCCAAACTGATCCTCGTCACGGCGATCACCCCGACGCCGGCCGGCGAGGGCAAGACGACGACGACGGTCGGGCTCGGCGACGCGCTCAATCTGATCGGCAAAAAGGCAATGCTCTGTTTGCGCGAAGCCAGCATGGGCCCGTGCTTTGGCGTCAAGGGCGGTGCGGCTGGCGGCGGTTATGCCCAGGCGGTGCCGATGGAGGACATCAATCTGCATTTCACCGGCGATCTGCACGCTATAGGCGCCGCAAACAACTTGCTCGCGGCAATGGTCGACAACCACGTTTATTACGGGCTCGAGCCGCGGATCGATCCGCGCCGCGTCAGCTGGCGCCGCGCCATCGATATGAATGACCGGGCATTGCGCTCGACCGTGTCCTCGCTCGGCGGCGTCGCCAACGGTTATCCCCGCGAGGACGGTTTCGACATCACTGCGGCCTCGCAGGTGATGGCAACCTTCTGCATCGCGACCGACCTTCAAGATCTGCGGCGGCGGCTAGGCAACGTCATCGTCGGCCAGACCCGCGAGCGCAAGTCGGTGCTGGCCGCCGACGTCAAGGCGGCGGGATCGATGACCGCGCTCCTGAAGGACGCGATCGCGCCAAACTTGGTGCAGACGATTGAAAACAACCCGGTTTTCATCCATGGCGGGCCGTTCGCCAACATCGCTCACGGCTGCAACTCGGTGATTGCGACCACAACGGCTTTGAAGCTTGCCGATTACGTGGTCACCGAGGCGGGCTTCGGCGCTGATCTCGGGGCAGAGAAATTCTTCGACATCAAATGCCGCAAAGCCGGGATCAAGCCGGCCGCGGCCGTGGTCGTGGCGACCGTACGGGCGTTGAAAATGCATGGCGGCATCGCGCTCGATCAGCTCCGGCACGAAAATGTGGCGGCGGTCGAACGCGGCTTTCGCCAATCTCGCCCGCCATCTTGCCAACATTCGCCAATTCGGCGTGCCGGCGGTCGTCTCGGTCAACCGCTTCAGCGCCGATACCGCGCGCGAGCACGAGCGGCTCCGCGAATTGTGCGCGGCCGAGGGTGTCGGGGTGGTCATTGCCGATCATTGGGCGCAGGGCGGAGAGGGCGCGGTCGATCTCGCCCGTGCCGTCGTCGATCTGGCCGAGAGCGGCACGGCGGACTTCCGCTTTCTTTATCCGGACGACATGCCCCTCTTGGAGAAAGTCCGGACCGTCGCCCAGTGCATTTACGGCGCGCGTGACATCGAAGCCGACAAGGCGGTGCGCGACCAGTTTGCCCAATTGCAGGATCAAGGGTTCGGCCATTTCCCGGTATGCATCGCCAAAACCCAGTTCAGCTTTACAACCGACCCGAACGCCAAGGGTGCGCCGAGCGACCATGTTCTGACGGTGCGCGAATTGCGGCTATCGGCTGGCGCCGAGTTCGTGGTCGTGATCTGCGGCGAGATTATGACGATGCCCGGCCTGCCGCGGGTGCCTGCCGCCAACAATATTGAGGTCGACGCGCAGGGCCGTATCACGGGATTGTTCTAGATCGTTTGATGATCAGCATCCTTGTCGGCGCTGACGATCGCGCACGACGCTTGCGAACGCCTGACGGGAAGGGCGGTGGTGGGCGGCGCTGAGGTCAAAGCCTGGCGCCGCTCGGAGCGGCAGCGCTTGCTGGCGTCGCGCGCCGACGCGCCGCCAGCTGAACGCCGCCAGTGGGGTCATCGGATCGAGGCGCGGTTGCGCCCTCTCCTCGAAGAGCGGCGCGGCACTGTCCTCGGCGTCTACTGGCCGTTCCAGGCGGAATTTGATCCGCGCCCGCTGATCGATTGGCTGATCGCCCGGGGGTCCGCGGTCGCGCTGCCGACAGTCGTCGACAAGCGGGGGCCGCTCGAATACCGGGCTTGGCGGCCGGGCGATCCGCTGGTCGACGGGGTGTGGAACATACCGGTCCCGCAAAAGCGCGAGATTGTGATCCCGCACACGGTGCTGGCGCCGCTGGTCGGCTTTGATCGGGATTGTTACCGGCTGGGCTATGGCGGGGGCTATTTCGACCGCACTTTGGCGGCGCTGTCGCCGCGGCCAGCGGCGATCGGCGTCGGGTTCGAGATGTCACAGATCGAAACGATCCACGCGCAGCCCTTCGACATCCCAATGGATATAGTCGTCACCGAGGCTGCGACCCGTCGCCGCTGAGCGAGCGGTGGGCCGGCCTTCATTCCGCAAGCGACGGTAACGGGTGCCGATGATCGATCTCGCACAAGACTTCTCGTCGCGGCTGCGCGAGCTGATCGGCAATGTCGCGCGGCAGGACCGGCAGGCCTTTGCGGCACTTTATCAGACGACGGCAGTGCAACCATTCCCACATTCCCCGGATTACGCGGCGATTTGTCCCACGGCTTGGAACCCTCCAAAAACCGGACAGATCGTCTGCTACCAAAGCCGGACATTTCACCTGGCGATCGAATTCCGTTGCGGCGCGCCTCGATGTGACGGACAATCATGCTCCACAGTCCCTGGGATCTGGGGAATGTCGGCCAAAAAAGTGGCGCCGGTCTTCCTGAGTTAGTCGATTCCGGCCTTCGTAAATCAGTCAATTCCAGTCTTCTCGAGACAGTCAATTAAGGTCGCTACAATGCCTCTTAAGGTCGCTACAATGCCTCTGACACGCCCTATCAAGGATTTTGTTAAGCGGAAGCTCAATCAACGAGGCTTTTACGATATCAAAGGTCTGGACGAGATCGTCACGATCGATGAGTTCAAAGAACGTGCTTTTGCTATACAGCACCGCTCGCGCAAACAGACACTCGACGATGTCGCGCGGCTGCGCAAGAAGTATGAGCAACCTATCATTGGCGAAGTGCCAGTGGAGCGGTTGCTGGAACTTCTTGCGCAGATCGTCGATCCCACAAATTTCTATCTTTTTTGTGGAAGCCAACTCACACACACCCTCCAAGTTCTCGAGAGCATGGAGAAGGCCGGAATTACGGACAAGGAGTTCCTCGCCACAACGCTCATTCACGACCTTGGGAAACTCGCTGTCCTCAAGGGTGAGAGCTGGGAAAATCTCGAGGGCGGCGGTAAGATACCGCTCGGGGAAAACGTGGCAGGCAGCGGCTTCGCAAACTCCACGTTCAACTGGGACCACGCCGATGTCGTCCATGCCAGGTTCAAGCCCTATGTTTCAGAAAATATGCAGTGGGTACTGAATTGGCACTCCATTCAGCCTCCATGCGAACCGCTGATGGACGCGAAGGACCGCGCTCTGTACGAGAAATATTACAAACCGTTCGTGCGCCATGACCGCACCTTTATCTTCCATCATCTTCCTAAGAAGCGTCTCAGCGACTACGTCCCCTTGATAAAGGAGTTCTTTCCTCGGCCAGTGCTTTTTTCGTTGTTTGCGATGATCAACCTCGGGGTAGCGTACGTCTCAGAGTTCGCGAAACCCGGCCTTGTGTTTATGGCTGTCTGAGTACTCTCAGTAGTCCGAATCAGAAATCGTATAGGTTGTTCTAGACGCGCGTGAATTTCCTTATCAGGAGCCGAGCGGAAGCGATGGAAATCAGGATATCGCGCTTGCGCTTGAGGCCTCGAAGCCTTTTGCTTGGCGGCGGTTTCGATTGAGCCATGCCAAGATCTGTCGGCGGACCATTGCCGCGGGAGGAGATAAGAACTAGTCGCCTCGTTCGCGCGTTTGACAATCTCGACCGTCCAGTTGGACCATCGCGAGTCCTGGATGTCGGCGGGGTCGATTGCAACGCCGACGAGCAGGCCGGAAGCGTCAGTCACGACATGGCGCTTGCGGTCGGCTGTCCTTCTTGGCCGAATTGTAGCCGCGTGGACCGCCGACTTTCAGCGCGTCTCGACTGACTGACTGTCGATCGCTCCCGCCGATCGTAGAAATGTCTCTTGCACTGTTGTGAACGGCGGGAATCCGGTGGCTACTTCGACCGCGCCTTGGCGGCGCTGTCGCCGCGGCCTGGCGACCGGCGACGGGTTCGAGATGTCGCAGATCGAAACGATCCACGCGCAGCCCTTCGACATCCCGATGGATATCATCGTCACCGAGGCCGAGACCCGTCGCCGCTGAGCGAGCGGTAGGCTCGGCTTGACGGCCCTCGCTCCGCAAGCGAGGGTTGCCGGCGTTCGTCTTCTACCTCAAACGTGCCGATGGCGGATCTCGCACCAGATTTCTCGTCCCAGCTCCGCGAGCTGATCGGCAACGTCGCGCGGCACGACCGACAGGCCTTTGCTGCGCTTTATAATGCGACAGCAGCGCAACTATTTGGTATCGCGCTGCGAATCCTCCAGAGGAGAGATCTGGCAGAGGAGGTGCTGCAGGAGAGTTTTGTCGCTGTTTGGGAACGGGCTGGCGATTACAGCCCCATGCGTGGCGCGCCGATGACGTGGCTTATCACAATTGTCCGCAACCGTGCCATCGACCAATTACGGCGCCGCGGCAGTCGAGCGGAAGACCGGAGCGTCCCCGAGGAAGCCCTGCTCGGTCTCGCCGCGGGTGAGGCCTATAGCGCCGATCGCGGCGCCGAACTCGGCGCCTTGCAACGCTGTCTCGAAGAGCTCGAGGTCCAGCCGCGCCGGGCGGTGCTGCTCGCTTATGTCTACGGCCTCACGCATGAGGAACTCGCAGCCCGACTCGGCGCGCCGATGGGTACCGTCAAGACTTGGGTCCGGCGCAGCGTAGAACGTTTGAAACGGTGTCTCGAGGGATGAGATACGACAACCCTGAGCTGCGCGAGCTTCTCGCCGCGGAATATGTGCTCGGAACGCTGCCGTGGCGTTCGCGGCGCCGCTTCGAGCTGGCAATGAATGAAGACCCGGCGCTCGCCAAGCTGGTCAGCGATTGGGCAGAAAGGTTTTCCGCAATCGACCGGGCGACCCCGGGCGAGGAGCCTCACGGGCGGGTATGGCGCGCGATTGACGCCCGTGTCGCAGCTCCTGCGTTGCGCGACCAACCCAGCGCGGCACCGATGCAGAGCCTGCGCGCTGCGCTGCGTTTCTGGCGCAGTTTGGCAGTGGCCGCGAGTGCCGTCGCGGCAGCCTTGATCGTCTATGTCGCGACCCAGCTGGTGCAGGTTGCACCACCGCTGCCGCAAGTGATCGCCGTGCTCACCGATCAAAATAATGAGCCGAGCTGGATTGCGACAGCCGGACCACGCAAAGGCGAGATCGCGGTGGCAGCGTTGCGCCCGCAGCAAAGCGGCGCTGGCCATTCCTTCGAACTTTGGGGGATCGCCGGCGGAGCTCCCCGGTCGCTCGGTCTGTTGCAGCCGCTGCTCCGATCATCCGAGCCTACTCAGCACAAAGGATCTGCCCGGCGCCGGGTGGGTTGCTTGCAGTAAGCCTCGAGCCGTCGGGCGGCTCCCCCACCGGTTTGCCGACCGGGCCGGTGCTGTTTAAAGGGAAGGTCATCCGACCTTTGTGACCGCTCGGCGGAATTCCGGCGCCGCATGCGTCAAAGCCATTGACGAGAAGCGGTTATTGCGGACCGGCGATCACAGTCAAGCTGTCAACCCGGCGATACTGCCGCGCCGCGTGATCGGTTGACTTAAATTTTTTTAAACGGCCGCTGCATCTGGCCGAGCCCTGATCCCGTAATGAGCTCATGTGAGACGCAGGCGACCCGCGTCAGGTCCGCCGGATCTCGCGATGAACTCGGACGATCTGGATCACAATAGCAAATCTTATTTGCGATTGACGCGACCGTACTCCGTTCGACGTTCGTATTGCGCGGAAGTAGTAGATAATCCACGCTGTCGCCGCCGCGATTCTGTTCACGATACTGAACAGTCCAAGATGAGTATTCGTATTAATTTTGTTAAGGGTTGGAAAATAATCTGATTCTGGTCGAAACGGTTTTTGGTAATTCTCAGTTGTGCCAAACACAACAAGTGTCGGGAGCCCGATCAGTGAGTTCTTCTCCCGCCGAACCCTCTGTCGCAATCTCGCTCGAGCGGGATTGGCCGGGTAGCGGCGCGCCAACTCTTCCACAGGTTTTCCGCTCAGTCGCGGTTCCGACCGGCGATCGGTTCTGCGGCAAAGTCGGAGCGTTCGCGGGACCAGGTTTTCTCGTGGCGGTCGGCTATATCGCTCCGGTCTCGCACAACTGTGCCGCGGCCGGTTCAGCCGTCCTACTGCGCTGTTTATGTGGATCACCTGCGACTTCGCAATTATCGCCTGTGATCTCGCCGAGGTGATCGGCTCGCCAATCGCGCTTCAATTGCTGTTTGGCATTCCGCTGGCGTTTGGCGTGTGCCTCACCGCGCTCGATGTCCTGCTGGTTCTGTCTCTGACAAGCCGCGGCTTCCGCTACATCGAGGCGCTGGTGATCGCGCTGCTCGCCCTGATTGGCGGATGCTTTGCGATGGAACTGCTCTTCGCGCGGCCCGATGCCGGCGCGGTCGCCGCAGTTCCCGTCGCCGCAGATCGTCACCGATCCAGGCATGCTTTACATCGCGATCGGCATCCTCGGCGCAACGGTCATGCCGCACAATCTCTACCTCCACAGCGCGATCGCACAGACGCGCCGCTTCGAACTCAGCGAACGCGGCAAGCGCGAGGCCATACGGTTCGCCGGGATCGACTCGACAATGGCGCTGATGGCAGCGCTGTTGATCAACGCAGCCATCCTGATCCTCGCGGCCGAGTTCTATCGCGCCGGCCACGCCGAAGTCTCCGAAATCGGCGACGCCTTCCGTCTCCTTGGCCCAATGTTCGGCACTGGGCTCGCGAGCTTGCTGTTCGCGATCGCTCTGCTGGCCTCGGGCCAGAATTCGGCACTGACCGGCACGCTCGGCGGGCAGATCGTCATGGAGGGATTCCTGCAGCTGAGGATTTCGCCGGTGGCGCGGCGGCTCGTGCACTCGGCTGATCGCGATCGTGCCGGCAGTCATGGTCACGACCGCGTACGGCGAAAGTGGGACGACGCGGCTGCTGATCTTGAGCCAGATCGTGTTGAGCCTCCAGCTCAGCCTCGCGGTTGTGCCCCTCGTCATGTTCACCGGCGACGAAAGGCTGAGGCGCGTCTTTGTCAACCAGGGCTGGATCAGGCTCGCCGGTTGGGCAACGGCAGCACTCATCGCGCTGATGAATGGCTGGTTGGTGTGGCAGACGCTCAGCTAACCCAAAGCCTCGTCGCCGCGCTTGGCTCGACGCTAACGACAGTCCGACAAGGGCACATTGCAGCATTCCCGTGCATCGGCTGGGGATGCTTGGATCGACCAAAGGGAAGGACGACGCGAATGACTGAAATCTCGAGGACGACGACTTCTCCAATTCAGCCGACCCGGCGCCAGCTGGTGTTGAAGGCGAGTTTGGCGATCATTCGCGCCATCGGCACCGCGGGCTCACTGCCGCGGTGACAACGCCATCTTTCGCCGACGAGGAACGCGACGCTAACGGTCAGCACTGACCGATGTCGCATTCTGAATTTTGCTCTGAACCTTGAGTATCTCGAAGCTGAATTCTACCTGCGTGCCGTGACCGGCCAGGGTCTCGGTGCCGACGAAGTCACCGGTCGCGGAAAGCAAGGTTCGGTGTTGGGCGGAAGGCAGGTCCCATTCCGGACCAGCAGCGTGCAGCAATACGCCTCGGAGATTGCCGGCGACGAGCGAGCCCACGTCGACTTCCTGCGAGCCGCGCTTGGCCAAGCTCACGTGGCGGAGCCGGCCATCGACCTCGTCAACAGCTTCAACATCCTCGCCCAGGCAGCTGGCTTGGGAAATTCCTTCGACCCCTTTGCCGATGAAAATAGCTTCCTGATTGGCGCGTTGGTCTTCGAAGATGTCGGGGTCACCGCTTATCACGGCGCGGCGCGCTTCATCGACAATAAGGACTACCTCGATGCAGCGGCCCGTATCCTTGCCATGGAGGCCTATAACGCGTCCAACATTCGGACGGTGATGTACGAGCGCGCTCTGATCGAGCCCGCTCAAAAGATCTCCGATTTGCGAAATGCGCTCGGCGGGGATGGCGCCGATCGAGGCATCGTGTTGAACGGGCAGGCCAACATTGTGCCGGCCGACCAGAACGGGATCGCTATTGAGCGCACGCCCGACGAGGTGCTCAACATCGTCTACGCCGGCGGTGCCGCGAACGGCTTCGGGTTCTTCCCGCATCGCGTGAACGGCGCGATCCGCTGAGCACAACCCGGGCCTGCGCGCCGGCGGTCTCCCGCTTCCGTTATAGCGGCGAGCGGCGGGGCGGCGCCCGGGAGCGCGCTGACCGGGATCGACGACGGGAGCTTCCGCGATATGCGCGGGGCTAGCGAGAGTGCCGCGAACCGGAGTAATCCGCCGTCTGAACCGAAGCGTGCTCGGTGCTTGCATTTAGCCGATCGAGCACGATCGTTGTTCGCGCCGCCACCCGCATCAAATCGGATGCGGCCTGCCGAAGCTTTTGGCGGCAGACCGGCGATCGCTCCACGAGCGCCGCGTCGAAGCTGGAGCGGAACGCCTCGATCGCGGCTTCGGCGCGGTCCTGAAGCTCGCTATCCAACCCCGCCGTCATTGCCGAGCTTTGCCCCGGGTTGCCAGCAAACCCAGCTGTGGGCTGCGAAACCGTGGGCTGGTTGCGGCCGCCGGAAGCCGCGCCGCCGACGGTATTTTCCCGCTCGCTGCGCGAGCGCAGCTCGACAGGCGGCGTCGGCGCCATCCTACCTTCGTTTAGCGCGGCTGATTCAGGACGCGGCTCCCTGCTCGTTCGGGACCGTTGAAAGGCGTCCCGACTCTCAGCCGTTTCACCAATCGAACTCGGTGACGAAACAGGCGCTCCGTTCAGCTTCTGCCCCGGGTTATGCGCAACGCGCTGCCGGTTTCGCTTGAGAATGTAATGTATTGCCGGGGGGGTGCAGCCGTAACTCTGCGCAATTCTACTAATCGACTCGCCCTGCGCATAGCGTGCCGCAATGGCGTTCCATTCGCCTTGCGGAATTTTGGACATGTTTACTCCTGGCTCGCTTATTTGAGGCCCATCCGTGCATCTTTCCAGGGAGCTGCCGTTTCCCGTTGACGGGGCGTCGCCGGGATTTTCAACGTTTACGCCAAAATGCCGCCCGGACTCCGATCGGCGCGCCGAAAGCTGCTGGAGTTAAAATGGGTTACCATTTTAACCATTTCAAGATCTCACCCCGTGCCCACGGGCGCTGCCGCAATATCGTAACCTTGGCAGTTGCTAGCCATATAAGGTGGGCCGGATAGGACGCCGGTCATGCTTGGCGCGCGTCACGAGCCCGCATGATGTCTTGCACCACGGTTTCTTAAGTATGCGTTAGACGGTGGAGAGCATCATGGACGACGCGCGGCCCGGAACGGCGTTCGAGCGCGAACTGGAAGCCGCTTCCGCCACGAGGGTTTCTGCGATGCTGATCCCGTTCATCCATCATCCGCGCTTAAGATCGGCAGGCCTATCGCTTGGGCTCGCCGTTGCGGCGATGGGCTGTACCCAGACGGATCCGACTTATCCGATCAGCAACCTGGGCACCCCGGCGCCTAGCTTTGCGCCAGTTGTCCGGGAGGTGATGCCGGCTGTGGTCAATGTTTCGGCGGTCCAAAAAGCAACCCAGGTTGCGGCGCAACGCAACTTACCCGATGGCGCCCAGGATCGGTTGGCGCTGCGCGGTGTGCCGTCCTCGGTGCTCGACGAACTTCTTCGGCGTTTTTTTGAGGCGCGAGGCGCAGAAAGCGCGCCGAAGGTCGCCAGCGTGGCAGTCGGCTCGGGCTTTATCATCGACCCGAGTGGCTACGTCGTCACCGACGATCATGTCGTCGAAGATGCCGAAAGGGTAACGATCGTCGTTCAGGGCGCGACGGAATATTCGGCCCGGATCGTCGGACGCGACCCGCTGACCGACCTCGCATTGCTCAAGATCGATGCGACGCGCCCGTTCTCCTATGTGCGCTGGGGCGACAGCGACGGCGCTCAGATCGGAGACTGGGTGCTCGCTATCGGCAGCCCCTTTGGTCTCGACAGCACAGTCAGTAGCGGCATCATTTCAGGACGTGGGCGCGATATTCATGCTGGTCCATACGACGATTTCCTGCAGATCGATGCCGCAATGAACCGCGGCAATTCGGGTGGCCCGACCTTCGATCTGCACGGCAACGTGATCGGCATCAACACGGCGATATATTCGCCTAATGGCGGCTCGGTCGGCATCGGTTTCGCAATACCGGCGAACCGAGCCAAGCCGGTCGTGGAGCAGTTAAAGGCGCATGGCAAAGTCGCGCGCGGATGGCTTGGGATTCAAATTCAACAGGTGACGCCCGAAGTTGCGCTGACGCTCGGGCTACCAAAGCCCGAGGGCGTGCTGGTGGCGAAAGTGGGAGCGGGCAGTCCGGCCGCCACCGCCGGTTTCCAGCAGGGCGACGTCCTATTGTCGATCAATGGGCAGGACATCAGGCGACTGCACGATCTGCCGCTTATCGTCGCCGAGATGCCGATCGGCCGGATGGCGGCGGTCACGGTGTGGCGCGGGAATGCCGCGTTGAGCCTGCGGCCGATAATCGGCGAGATGCCGGCAAGCCCGGAGGTCGCGTAGAACTCGGGCAGGGCAACCGGATGGCCGGCAGTCGCAGCGGGCAACTGATTTGCCTCTGCCGGTTTCGGCCGCGTCGCTGGCGATCTGACCGAGGCCAGCTGACGCTGCTCGCTTTGGCCCAAAAAAGGGCAGGCGGCGAGGCCTTTAATTTCGCTCGACCCGTCACGAAATACCCGCGACTTATGCCGCGCAACGCAAAACCGCTGTGCGGTTCGCGACGGAGGACGCCGATGCCCGATCATGTCTATCGCATCATTGAAGTCGCAGGTTCTTCGGAGAAGAGCATCGAAGACGCTATCCAGAACGCCGTCGCCCGGGCTTCGCGCACCTTGCGACAAGTCGGCTGGTTCGAGATTGTACAGACCCGCGGCCACGTGGAAGCGGGTAAGGTCGCGCATTATCAAGTCATTCTCAAGGTTGGATTCACCCTCGAAGACTGCTGATCTTCGGCCGCCGATAGCGGTTGTTCAGCGGCGACGGCGACTCGCCCAAAGAACGCGAAGCCCGGCGAAACCGGAAACCAAGCCAGCGAGCCAAAATGTCGCTCGATAGCCGGTCAAGAAGCTGGTTGCCGGCGTCTGTCCCGCGGCCAGCCGGAAGGCTTCGACGGCGTGGAATACGAGGGTCAAAAGGGTCGCGCCGGTGACGACCCCGAGCGATCGGCTGAGCATCGCGATGCTGCCGGCAACGCCGCGGTGTTGCCGCGGCAAGCGTCCGCATCACGATGTCCATGTAGGCGACTTGGAAAAGACCTACGCCGAACCCTTGCAAGACCAAGATGGCCGCGAGGCCGACCGTTTGCGGAGCCGCGCCGGGGTTATCGCTTCCCATCAGCACGAGACCCGCTGCTGCGAGAAAGGCGCCGAACGCGGCAACACGCCTTGCTGGAAGGCGTTCGATCAGCAATCCGGCGAGGGGGGACGCTACAATGCTTCCGGCGAACGACAGCGGCGAGCACCCCGCCCGCCATCGGCACCGACAGGCCGGCAAAGCGCACGAGATAATAGGGACCGAACAGAAGGACCGAGAAGCTCGTCAGATAAATCAGCACACTGGCGACGTTGACGGTGGTGAACCTCGTGGCTCGGAAGAATTCCAAGGTTGACTATCGGCTGGACGACGCGGCGCTCCCAGCAGACGAACCCGGCAAGGCAGCTCACGGCGACCGCCAGCAGCATCGCCACCAGGAATCACGTGCCGCTCGATGTGCTGGAGCTGATTGAGCATCAGCAGCAGCGTGCTGATGCCGATCGCGAACAAACAAGCCCCAGCGATGTCCACCGCTTCGTGGGTCGCCGAGCGAGTTACCGCGGGCAGCCCCTCGAGAAACGCGAGCGACGCCAAGGCGATCGGGGCACGAAACCAGAATACCGCCGGCCAGCCCCAGACTTGCACGAGCAACCCGCCGAGCAATGGCCCGGCCGCAGACCCGATGGCGTACATCAGCGTGAACACGCCGACGGCTCGGCTGCGCCTGTCTTCGTGAAACAATCCGGTCACCAGCGCCGGAGCGCAGCTAACGATCAACGACGCCCCGATCCCTTGCAGAAACCGACAGAACAGCAGCCAGCCAAAGCTCGGCGCCAAACCGCAGAGCAAGTAGGCGAGGCCGCTCCACAACAACCCGATGCGAAATACCCGTCCGTGGCCCCAGATGTCCCCAGCCCTTCCAAACGCAAGCATCAGGCTGGCGTAGGTCAGCACATAGCAAATCACCACCCACTGGATCATCGCAATCGGCAGACCGAAGCTTACGGTAATGTCGGGAAAGGCGATGTTGACGGCGGTATCGAGCGGCACGATCGACGTTCCCAACCCGACCAGCGACAGCCGCAACAATTGTCGCGCCGTCATCTGCGGCCCCGCTGAGCAGCGTTTGGTGAGTTGCGGCGTGTCGTTTTCAATGTCGTCGTCCCGCGTGCCGTTTGCGAAATCGAAGCCGAAACCAGCAATATCCGCTTGCCGTTATGCCACTCCGTCTTCTCCACCGAGGCGGTGCGGGGAAATTCCGCGCAGGACGCCTTGCGCTTGTCCAGCTAACCTAGGGGGCGGAGGGATTGATTTGTCCAACTTGATCTCGCTCGCGCGCCGATGAGTATGGCGGCGACCGGCTTCGCTCTCGCCGTCCACGGTGGTGCGGGAACGATCCCCAAACGAAAGCAAGCGGCTTCGCGGATGGCCTCATACCACCAGGGCTTGAGTAGCGCGTTGACGGCCGGTCGAGAGCTCCTCGCCGCCGGCGGCAGTGCACTCAATGCGGTGACGGCGGCCGTGATGGTGCTCGAGGACGATCCGTTGTTCAATGCCGGCCGAGGCAGCGTATTCACTGCCGCCGGAACGCAGGAAATGGATGCCTGCGTGATGGACGGGAGCGATCACCGGGCGGGCGCGGTAGCCGGCATTTGCGGACCGCGGAATCCGGTAGCGGCGGCGCGCGCCGTACTCGAGCGCTCGGGCCATGTGCTGCTAATAGGCGATGGGGCGCTCGCTTTCTGTCGCGCGCAAGGGCTTACATCCTGCGAGCCGAGCTACTTTTACAGCAAAGAACGTTGGGAGGAACTGCAATATGCGCTGGCGCATCCCGGCCGCGATCGTCGCCGGCACGGCACGGTGGGCGCCGTCGCCCGCGACCGTAGCGGCAACCTCGCTGCCGCGACTTCCACCGGCGGCACGACCGGTAAGGCCCCCGGCCGGGTCGGCGACAGCCCGATCGTCGGCGCCGGCACTTATGCGGACAATACGACCTGCGCCGTCTCGGCCACCGGGCACGGCGAGTTTTTCGTCCGCTACGGCGCCGCCTTTGAGATCGCCGCCCGCCTGCGTCATACCGGTCAATCGTTGCAATCGGCGGCGCGGGCGGTAATTGACGGCCTGGCGGCGATTGGCGGGTCCGGCGGAGTCGTCGCAGTGGACCGCGCCGGTGCGCTGGCCTTGCCGTTCAATACCGAGGGCATGTATCGCGGCTATGTCCGTGACGGCGGCGCAATCCATACCGCGATTTATGACGAGCCTTGGCAAATTCGATCGCGCCCCATTTGATGGCCGCAAAGTTGTGCCTCGCGGTCCGGCTCATCCCTGTTCCCACGCCGCCGCAATGCCGCCGCGACCCCATCGAGGGCCGGCGCGCCGGCGCGCACAATCTTCCCCATCGTCAGGCTGTTGCAACCGGTGGGCGTAGGCTTCGCCTTCATCGGATAGCACGTCGTTGCCGGCGGTCAATATACGGCAGGCACCACGTTCGAAACATCGGCAGCCCGCAACAGCGATGCGCGCCAATCTTCGACATCCTGCGGCCCTTGCAGATAATGGTCATAAAACCATCGCATCGTCGGCCGGGTCAGCAGATAGCCCTCGGCGAAGCGCTCATTGGAGGGGTAGGTCATGCCGCAATCGACGGCCGGATAGAGCAGAGCTTGGCACCGCGACAGCGGCGCCCCCCGATCTCGCGCCAACAAGCTGCCCACCGCCGCAAGATTGCCGCCCATGCTGTCGCCGCCGACGGCGAGGCGTTCGCGGTCGATGCCGAGCACGGCGGCCTCATCCGCCACCCATTGGGTTGCGGCAAAGCAATCCTCGACGGCCGCCGGAGATTTGTGTTCGGGGGCGAAACGGTAATCCACTGCAATGACAGTGCATCGGGCGGCATTGGCGAGATGACGGCAGAGGC
Organism: uncultured Alphaproteobacteria bacterium; assembly: GCA_963698995.1. Taxonomy (GTDB): domain Bacteria; phylum Pseudomonadota; class Alphaproteobacteria; order ATCC43930; family CGMCC-115725; genus AP-15. The sequence continues at coordinate 38,987 of CAVOTD010000035.1, forward strand.
TGTCATGCGTATCGAGGTCGCCAATAACCCAACCGCCGCCGTGGAAATAGACAAGCGCCGGCAACATTTCGCCGCTTACCGTTGTGACCCCGCGGTAGAGCCGCAACCGAATGCCGGCGTCGGCGGCGGATCGGGCGCCAGCACCGTTCGCGCGACGAGAAAGAGCGCGCGCGCTTCGGTGGGGCTCAGCGTTTCATAAGGCGGCCGTCCGGACAACGGCACCATCTCGAGAACTCGCTGGGCATCGCGATCGAGCGCCATTTCGAGTTCCTTGGTCACAGGGTTCGTGCACATCATCTTAAAGTGAACGGCGCAATGCGCCAGATATCGGCCGGGCCGACCCTCGCACGCGGCCGACGCAGAAAAGCCCCGGCCGGGGAAGACCGGGGCTTCTGCGGCCTGACGGTGTGCCGGTCCGCCAAGCCAATCTGCACCGTTGGGGGACATAACGATGCCGTCTCCAAGATGCCGCCATTCTGCCGAAATTGCAATTCCTATTCGACTAAATTAACTACGAATTGTGCAAATCCGCCGGCGCGGCTGGGGCAATGTCCTTATAATGACAGCATTCGCGGCAGCCACAGCGAGATCGACGGAATATAGGTGACCAGCATTAATACAAAGAACATGACTGCGTAGAACGGCCATATCTCGCGCACTACCTGTTCGATCGTTACCCGGCCGACGGCGCAGCCGACAAACAGGATCGCGCCGACCGGCGGGTGACACAATCCGATGCCAAGGTTGAGCAGCATGATCATCCCGAAATGCACCGGATCGACGCCGAATTTCATGACCACTGGAAGCAGGATCGGGGTAACGATCAGGATCGACGGCGCCATGTCCAATAGGCAGCCAAGCACCAGCAGCAGAATGTTGATCAGGAACAGAATGACATTCTTGTCGCTCGACAGGGTCAGCAACAATGCCGTGACCCGCGTCGGCACTTGCATCAGCGCCATAACGTAGCCGACGCTCGAGGCGAAGGCGATCAAGGTCATGACCATTGCCACTGTGCGCATCGTGCGGTGGATCAATTCGGGTAGGTCGCGCCAGCGATAGTCGCGATAGATGAACATCGTCACAAAAAACGCCCAAAGGCAGGCGACGGCGCCGGCCTCGATCGCGGTGAACACGCCGCCCAAGATGCCGCCGAGAATGATCAGCAAGGTCACGAGGCCCCAAAGCGCGTCGATTGCGATCTTGACCGCTTGTCGCAATGGAACGCTCTCGCCCCGGGGGTGACCGTTGCGGTAGGCGAGCACCAGGCACAGCACGATCAACGAGGCGCCGAGCAAAAGGCCCGGTGCGACCCCGGCCATGAAAAGACTGATGATCGAGATCGTGCCGCCGGTGGCGAGCGAGTAAATCACCGCGTTGTGGCTCGGCGGCACCAGCAATGCCTGGACCGAGGCGCTGATCGTCACATTGGTGGCGAAGACGCGGGGGTAGCCGGTCTTCTCCATTTGCGGGATCATCACCGACCCGATTGCCGACGTGTCGGCCACCGCCGAGCCGGAAATGCCGCTCAGAAAGGTCGTGGCGAGGACGTTGACCGCCGACAGCCCGCCACGGATGCGAACGAGCCCTATCAGCACATTGGCAAAGGCCACTAGTCGACGCGCCATCCCGCCTTCGGCCATGATCGCGCCTGCCAATACAAAAAACGGGATCGTCAACATCGCGAACTTGCTGACCCCGCTCGATACTTGCAACATCACTGCCTCGAGCGGGATGCCGATCCAATAGGCGCCGGCAAGGGCTCCGAGACCGAGCGCGTAGGCGATCGGCATGCCGAGGGCAAAGCACAGGAGGAGCGTCCCGACGACGATCAGGATTTCCATTGGCTAAGGTCTCCGGTCGGGATCAGTCGGGAGTAACGATCGCGCCATGACCTTCGCCGGATTGCGGCGGCCGGCCGATCAGCAGGCGCTCGACGACAAAGAGCAGGGTGATGGCGCCGCCGATCGGGATCGGCAGGTAGGTCAACCCGACCGAAAGCGCAGGAAACTCGGCGATCGACTGGTGCCAGGTCGTGCCGACAAGCTTTGCCCCCCAGATCACCATGAACAGGCTGACCAGCGCCACCAGCAGCTCGGCAAGCGGTTCGATCACCCGCCGCAGCGGCCAGGACACGGCGCGCACCACGACCGAGACCCTCATATGGGTGTCGACGCGATAGCACGCCGCGGCGCCGAAGAATGTCAGGACGATCGTCAATAGGATTGCCATCGGCTCGGGCCACGACGCGGCGCTGTTGAGCCCATATCGGGTGAACACGCCCCACGGGATCACCGCCGATATCAGCACCAATGCGACCCCCGAGACGATGACGCAGAGGCGGTAGACGGCGTCCATGGCTCCGCGCAAAGGCCCCTCACCCCAGCCCTCTTCCCGCGAGCGCGGAGAGGGAGGGGCCCGCGAGGCAGGAGAGTGAGGGGCAGCCGGCTCAGTCATTATTGGGGAAGCCGGCTCAGTTGACCGCCTGAATGCGTTTGATCAGCTCGGCGTATTTAGCGCCGTATTTGTCCCAGACCGGTTTTACTGCGGTTTGAAACGGCGCTTTATCGGCGATCGTATCGACTTCGATGCCGGACGCCTTCATCTTGGCCATCGCGTCCGCTTCGACTTTTTTCCACAGCTGGCGCTCGTCCATCTGCGCCTCGCGCCCCAGCTTTTTGATCAGCGCCTGGTCGTCTTTCGAAAGGCCGTCCCAGGTGGCGCGCGAGAACACCAGGATCTCGGGGACAATCAGGTGCTCGGTCAGCGTGTAGTATTTGGCGACCTGGTAATGATTGTCGAAAACGAAGCTTGGCGGGTTGTTCTCGGCGCCGTCGACGACGCCGGTTTGCAAAGCGCTGAAGACCTGGTCATAGCCCATCGCAACGCCATTGCCGCCGAGCGCGTTCATCATGTCGACAAACATCGGGTTGCCCATGACCCGCACCTTGAGCCCCTTCAGATCGTCGATGCTCTTGATCGGCTTTTTGGTGTCGTAGAGGCTGCGCGCCCCGGCATCCATCCAGGCGAGGCCGATGAGCCGCGTATTGGGGTTGTTGCTGACCTTGTCGAGCAGCTCCTGGCCGATCGGGCCATCGATGACCTTTTCCATGTGCGCGGTGTCGCGAAACAGGAAGGGCAGGTTGAAAACGTTGAGGTCGTCGACCACCGGCCCCAAGGCGCCGACGCTGACCCGGGCGAGCTGCAAGGCGCCGACTTGCGCCTGCTCGATCGCCTCCTTCTCGCCGCCGAGCTGCATCGATGCATACATCTGGATGCTGAGCCGCCCGCCGGTCGCCTGTTCCAGCTTTTTCCCCATTTCTTCGACCGCCTGCACGGTCGGGTAACCTTCCGGATGCACGTCTGACGCCTTGAAGACGGCCTTCTGGTCCGCTGCCCTCGCGCTGCCGCTGATCAGGCTGAGCATTGATGCCGTGATGGCGAGTTGCACCGCGCGGCGCCTGGTGATCATCTGGGCCTTCCTTGTTGGCTCGTTAAAGGTCATGCTATTTGTCAGGTTATAGGACAAATTTTGCGACCATAACAGTGGCAAATCGGTCTGACAAGCTGTCGATGCTGCGCCCGGTTCGACCCGCCCGGAAGTTGTTTCACGAGATTGCGGAACGGATTGCCGCCGAGATCATCGGCGCCCAGCTGCCGCCGGGCGCCCGCCTTCCGACCGAGCAGCAAATGGCGACCGCGATGGGTGTCAGTCGCACCGTCGTGCGCGAGGCGGTAGCGACGTTGCGGGCCGACGGGGTGGTCACCACCCGGCAGGGCGCCGGAGCTTTTGTCGCGCCGGAGATCGGGCGGCGTCCGTTTCGGCTCGCGGTCCAGGGCCTGCCCTCGATCAGAGAGGTCATCGACGTGATGGAGTTGCGCCAGAGCGTCGAAGTCGAAGCCGCCGGGCTTGCGGCAGCGCGCGCCTCACCGGCCTCGACCCGAGAGGTCGGCCGGGCGCTCGCCGCGATCGACGCCGCGATCGAGCGCGGTGAAGGCGCGGTCGACGAGGATTTCGCCTTCCATCGCGCCATCGCCGCGGCAACCAACAACCTGCAATTCTGGGGGTTTCTCGATTATCTCGGGCGCTTCATCATCCCCCGCCAGAGCGTCCGCGTCGTTGCCCACCAGGGCAAGGGCCAGCGTGCCTATCTCGAAATGATCCAGCGCGAACATCGCGCGATTTTTGGGGCGATCGAGGCTCGCGATCCGGTCCGCGCCCGCCGGGCGATGCGCCACCATCTCTCGAACAGCCAGGCGCGCTATCGCCGTCTGGCCGAACCGTCGGTGCCGGCGCCCGGAGACGGATGAGCGACGCTGCCGGCTATCCGACGGCTTGGCCGACTGACCGCGCCTCGGTGCGGTGCGTCGGTTGTTGCATGATGCGATATTCGAAAATCGGAATTTCGGCAGAAATCCCCCTGACGCTTTCGTGACCAATCGCACGCAGCCGCTGATCATCGTCGCAAAGTGCCTCGGCGACATCTCCGGACACCACACACAGAACATTGTGCGCTTTTGCTGCTTCCTCCATTCGCGCCGCGATATTGATCGTGCTTCCGTAAACTCCGATGGCGCGCTTGGTGTCGCCTTGCTCGCTGACCACCACCTCGCCGCCGTGGACCCCGATGCGGAATGACGGAACTGTGCCAAACTGCTCCAGAAACTCCTCCCGTTCCCGCCCGATCGTCGTGAACACCGCGTCGATCGCCCGCAATATGCGGTTTCCTTTCACCGCCTCACGCCAATCCCACAGCGCGATCAAACCGTCACCCTTGTACAAATAGATATCACCGCCGTGGTCGGTAATCGGCTTGGAGACGTCGAACAGGAACTTGCCTACCAAGGCCTTGGTCTGAATCGCGCCCAACCTCTCGGCAAGCCCTGTGGAATTATTGATGTCGAGAAACAACAGAACCTTTTGCTGCACGACCGGACGATGATAGGTGCCAACCGTCAAATGGAACAAGGTTTCGATGCCAATAAAATGGACGGTCCGCATCACCACGATGCCGATCACCGCAAATGCTATTACAAAAGGCAGGACCAACGGCAATCTGGAATACGGCACGGTCAATCTGTAAAACGGCCAGAGCAACAGGTGGCTCAAGTGAATCGCAATGAAAAACATGGCGACGACAACGATCGTGTAGATTAGGATCGCGCGCAGCGGGTGGATGTTGCGCATGCGGCGGCCACGCAGGCTCTGCACATAAAATTCTTCAAAAAAGCCGACGCCGAGACCGACAAAGACGGCGTTCAGAGCGCCGAAGATGCCCGGACGCCCGCCGGCCCGGGTTGCCAACCAGCCCAGCAATGCAAAAATCACGACAGACAGCAGGATCGAGGTCAGCTTGCGACGGGTGGAAATCGACGGCGGGGCGAACGCCAGTCGCGTAGTTTGGCTGATTGACATTATTTCCCTCGAGCGAACGGAATGAAGCCGTCGCGGTTCGGCATCTGCACCTTTGGCAAAGCTTGTGCGTTCATAACCTCGCTCTCACTGATAATGCCATTGAGCTGCAGGATATAGGTGGCGACCGTGTAGACTTCCTCGTCGCTCAGCGATTTTGGCGCGTTCAACGGCATGGCGCGGCGCACGTAGTCGAACAGTGTCGTTGCGTAAGGCCAAAAGCTACCCACCGTCTTCACTGTAGGCTGATCGCCGGTCAAGCTCCCAATTCCGCCGACCAGCTGATCGTTCGGTTTGCTCGATCCTTTCTCGTCGTGGCAGGGCGCGCATTTTGCGGCACAGACCGCCTCGCCTTTCATCGGCGTGCCGCTTCCCGGCGGCAACCCTATGCCGTCCGGGCCGATGCTGGTGTCCCACAAGGCGACCTCATCGGGGGATGCCGGCCGGCCAAGCTCGGGGGCTTCGCCACGGGCTGTCGTCGACAGCAAGAGCAGAGCGACAGCGGCAGTCCGCATCTTAGGCATAGACATGGCGGATCCCGCCCTGCTCGCCGACCGCCCAGCTGGTGATGCCGTTGAAATGGTAGATGGTTTTGGTGCCGCGTTTGGCGATCAACGCGGCTCGTGTCGGCTGGACATAACCGGAGCTGTCCGTCGACCGGCTTTGCAGGACCGCCGGGCCGCCGTTCCAGCGCCACGGTACGCGGAAGCGGGTCAATGCCTTCGGCAAAACCGGCTCCTGCAGCGCCGCCGCGGCCCAGCTTTTGCCGCCGTCGGCAGAGACCTCGACCTGGGTGATCCTGGCGTAGCCCGACCAGGCGAGCCCGGCGACTTGATAAAGTCCCGCGCCGTTCAGGGTCATACCGGGCGACGGATGGGTGATAAGCGACTTGGCTTCGATCGGGAATTCGAGTTGCAGGGCCTGACCGCTGGGAAGCAGGATTGTGTATTTCGAGGTCTCGTCCTTGGTCATTGTCGGGCGCTCGGTTAGCTTGATCCGTCGCAGCCACTTGACGTTCATGTTGCCTTCATAACCGGGCTAGAGGAGCCGCAGCGGATAGCCTTTTGACGGCCGCACGCGCCATTCTGGTAGAGGGCGATCATTGCGTCATCCATCGCATTGGCCATCGGTGCTGCGGCTCATGCCGGCGGCATCGGCGCCCTCGGCGAGAAGCCATTGCGCTTGCGGATCGACCCCGCTTCCTCGAGCAGGAATGCAAGCCTGACGCCGGCCCACTCGACGCCGGAGACCAGGCCGTGGAGCGCTTGCAGGTCGAGCTGAGCTGGCTCTTTCCGATAGAGCGCCCCGCTATTGCCGCCGCATTCGATGAACGCGACGCGCGTCTCCATCGGATACCGAGCAAGCGCTTCGAGGGTGAAAACCAGCGAGCGTTTGACGAGGCCGTGGATCAGCAGCCGACGGGCATCGGGATCGATTTCCGGGATCCCGGAATGATGGCGCTCGAAATGCAGACCATTCGGGGTAATCGTGCGGTCGAGCCGCTGCAGCGGCGTGCGCGACGAGCCGGTGCCGTTCGTGCCCGGCGCACTCGCGAAGGTTCGGACGACCTTCGCTTCGAATTTCGACGGTTGGCCGTAACCGACAAAGGGTGAGCCCGGCTGCGTCATCCATGGCTCGATCGAAAGCTGTACGGCGGCATCGGCCTCTCGGCCCGCCGGCGCCCCGACGCCGCCCAGGAAAGCGGCAGCCGCGAAGAGAGCCCGACGGTCGAGCAGTCCATTTCCCGCTGCCGGTTGCAGCCCGTCGGCAGTCATTCGCTTTCTGGCCATGCCGCTCCCTCCCGAACCCCGAGGTGCTTTGGTCGAACGGCAGCATGCCGTGATCTGCGCCGGGCGGCAAACCCAGCGCAGCCAGCCTTGGCAAACCGCCTGATCGCAGGTCTTATAGATCCGATTTTGCCGAAGCTGGATTGGCCGATGACGAAGCAACTGCCGGAACCCGGGCAAATCTATCTCGATCATGTCGCCCATTTTGTTCCGGCAATGGGCGCAGCGGCGCAGGCATTCGAGCGCTGCGGCTTTCGCCTGACCCCGTTCACTGTCCAGACCAATCGGGTGGACGGCCAACCGGTCCCGGCCGGCACCGGCAACCGCTGCGCGATGTTCCGGCGGGGCTATGTCGAGATCTTGGCGGCCACCGCCGATACGCCGCTCGCGCATCAGCTTACCGAGCGCCTCGCGCGTCACGTCGGGCTGCACCTTGCCGCGTTCAGCACTGCCGACGCCACGGGCGAGCACCAGCGTCTGGCCGCTGCCGGGTTTCCGGTCATGCCGCTCGTCGACATGCGCCGCCCAGTGGCGATCGCCGGCGGCGAGGATTGGGCTTGCTTTACGATCGCCCGCATCGCTCCGGGCGTTATGCCGGAAGGGCGCACGCAGTTCCTCACTCACCGCACCGAGGAGCTGGTTTGGCGCGAGCCCTTTCGCGATCACCCGAACGGGGCGCGCGCCCTTGCCGCGCTGTGGATTGCCGCGACCGAGCCAGCCGAGGCGGCCAAACGTTTTGGGCGTTTCATCGGTCGCCCGATCCACCGAGAAGGCGAGGTCTGGACCATATCGCTCGAGCGCGGGACATTGCGGGCTGCGACACCCGAGTTTCTCGAGCGTGAACTCGGTGTGAAGCCTGGGCCGCCGTTGCCGTACCTGGCCGCCTACGAGGTCGAGGTCGCCAGTCCCGCGCAGCTCGAGCGGCACCTCGGCTCTGCGGGGCTCGACCATGCGCCGGTTCGCAATGGCATGGTCGTGCCGCTTCCAGATTCGCTCGGCGGCTCGATCGTTTTTCGCTACCCCGTCGATTGAACCAATCGGCTGTTGGCGCGTCCGCCGTATCTATAGCATTGTGGGTTGGGGTCCGAGTTTAACGAGAGGAGGGGTTCGTGCGCGTTGAGCTTCCGATCGGTTGGCGGCTATGCGGTTGAGTGTTGTCACCTTTTTGCGCCCCAGCACGGACCCGCGCGACCGCCCGCTCGGCCGAATCGTCGACTACGCCCGTCGGATCGAAAAGAGCGGATTTCCTGGAATCTGGGTGACCGACTCGCTGGGCCGCGGACAACCGACCCTCGACCCTCTTGTCGCCCTCGGCGTGCTGTCCGCGGCAACCCAGCGGGTCGAGCTCGGCACCGCCGTTCTGCAAGTCTCGTTGCGTCATCCGATCGAGCTCGCCCATCGCGTGCAGTCGGTTCAGGCCGTGTCGGGCGGACGCCTGCGTCTCGGCGTCGGCAGCGGCTCGACGCGAGCCGATTTCGATCTCCTCGGCGCCGATTACGATCAGCGCTTCCGCACTCTGATGACATCGCTCGACATCATGCGGCGGGCGTGGAGCGGTGCGCCGGTCAACGGCGGCACATTGTCGCCGTGGCCGGGCTGCGAGGGCGGGCCGCCGGTGCTGCTCGGCGCCTGGCGCAACCCACGATGGATCAACTATGCGGCAAAGCAGTGCCAGGGCTGGGTTGCCTCCGGTCTCTACAGCAGCTGGGAGGATCTCGAAAACGGCATGCGCCTTTATCGCGAGGCCGGCGGCAACAACGCGGTGCTCGCCAATGTGGTCGTCGACCTCAGCGGGCGGCCTGAGGCGGGCAGCCTCGCGGCGCGGGCCAAAGTATCGCTCGTCTGCTTGCCCGACGAGGCGCGCCACCGACTGAAGCGTCTGGAGCAGATCGGCTTTGACGAGGTCCTGCTCGTCTCCCCCGCCGCCGCCCTCGATGAACTCGAACGCGTCCGCGATTTTCTTTAAAGAGGCTCGGGCTCGAATGACCCACTACCGACAAGTAGTCGCAATGCCCTAAGCTGCAGGGTCTCGAACCGGCGATACCGACGCGGAGAATGGCGAGCATGTCCGAATTGCACCGCTTCCTCGACGAAGCCAAGGGGTTGCTGCCCGCCGCTGCGGCGTTGCGCCGCCGCATTCATGCCAAGCCCGAGTTGGGGCTCGACCTGCCGCTGACCACCGCCGCGGTGCTCGATGGGCTACGCGGTCTCGAACTGGAGGTCGCGCGCGGACCATCGACCTCGGGCCTGGTCGTCTCGCTGAGCGGCACCCGCCCGGGCACCCAGAGCGGTCGCACGATCCTGTTGCGCGGCGACATGGACGCCCTGCCAATGCCGGAGGAGACCGGGCTCGACTATGCCAGCGAGTTCCCGGGCCGCATGCACGCCTGCGGCCACGACGCGCATACCGCGATGCTGGTCCAGGCGGTGCACTTGCTGCACCGCCATCGCGCCGAACTCGCCGGCACCGTCAAGTTCATGTTCCAGCCGGGCGAGGAGGGCTATGGCGGCGCCCGGCTGATGATCGAGGACGGTCTGATCGACGCCGATCCCAAGCCCGATGCCGCGTTTGCCTTGCATATTTGGCCCGGGGTCAAGGCCGGCGCCATTCTCTGCAAGCCGGGGCCGATGATGGCCTCGGCCGATACCTGGACGATCACGGTACGAGGCCGCGGCGGTCACGCCTCGATGCCGCATGACGCAGTCGATCCGATCCCGGTGGCCTTCGAGATCGGGCTCGCCCTGCAAGCCTTTGTCACCCGGCGGATCGACATCGCCGATCCGGTGGTGGTGACCTGCGCCAAGGTGACCGCCGGCACGACCAACAACGTCATCCCCGAGACCGCTCGAGATGCTCGGCACCTTGCGCGCCACTTCGGAACAGGCGCGTGAGCGAGCGCAGGATGGCCTCCGCCGGGTCGCGACCAACATCGCCGCGGCGCATCTCGTGCGAGGCTGAAGTCACGATCAGGCCGGGCTATCCGGTGACGGTCAACGATGCCGGCTTTGTCGATTTCGCGCCGGGAAGTCGTGACCGATCTGCTCGGCGCGGATAACTATATCAGCCGGCCGGCGCCCATAATGGGGGCCGAAGACTTTTCCTATGTCCTGCAGCGCGTGCCCGGCTGCCTGATGTTTTTGGGGGTCATGCCCGAGAACCACGATGGGCATGGGCATGTCGCGCCGTGTCACTCCAATCGCATGCTGCTGAACGAGGACTGCATGGCCGTCGGCATCGCCATGCACGCCGCGATCGCGCACCGCTTTCTGACGCAGGACCAGGCGGGCTGACGATGTCGCGCCCGGGGCGCGTCGCCTTTGGCGCGATGGAGGCGGTGGTGTTTGCCAAGCCGGCCGCCGAGGCGATCGCCGAGGAGACGCGGCGTCTCGCCGTCGAGCGGGTGTTCCTGATGGTCAGCCGCACGCTGAACCGGACAACCGACGAGATCGGGAATGTGCGGCGGGCGCTCGGCAATCGCTGCGCCGGGATCTTCGACCGGATGCCGCCGCACACGCCGCGGCGCGCGGTCATCGAAGCCGCGGCGGCGGCGCGCGAGGCGGGAACTGATCTGATCGCCACGATCGGCGGCGGTTCGGTTACGGATGGCGCCAAAGCAGTGCAGCTGTGCCTCGCCAACGACATCCGCTCGCCGGAGGCGTTCGACGGTTATCGCCCGGTCAAAGGGCCGGACGGCGCCCTCGGGCCGCCGCCCTGCACACCGCCCTCGGTCCGCCAGATTACGGTACCGACGACGTTGTCGGCTGGCGAGTTCAGCGCCATCGCCGGAGTCACCGACGAGCAGCGCCGGGTCAAGGAGCTGTTCCGTCATCCGCAGATCATTCCGCGCATCGTGGTGCTCGATCCCGCGGTCACCGTCCACACGCCCCAATGGCTGTGGCTGTCGACCGGTATTCGCGCCGTCGATCATTGCGTCGAGGGTATCTGTTCCGGCGAGGCCAACCCGTTCGCCGATGCCCAGGCGTTGCACGGTCTGGCGCTGCTCGCTCGCGGCCTGCCGCGGGTCAAGGCCGACCCGGCGGACCTGCAGGCCCGCCTCGATTGCCAGATCGGTTCGTGGCTGTCGATGGGACCGCTCGCCAGTGGCGTGCCGATGGGGGCGAGCCACGGCATCGGCTATATCCTCGGCGCCGCGTTCGACATTCCGCACGGCCACACCTCGTGCATCATGCTGCCGGCGGTGATGCGCTGGAACAAACCGGTCAACGCCGAGCGCCAGGCATTGGTCGCCGCTGCAATGGGACATCCCGGCGAGGATGCCGCCGACATGCTCGACGCCTTCATCGCCGGTCTGGGGATGCCTCGCAGTCTCGGCGCAGTGCGGATCGGGCCCGAGAGCTTCCCGCATATCGCCGAAGGGGCAATGGGTACACCTTGGGTCCCGCGCAATCCCCGGCCGATCGGCGGGCCGGCGCAGGTTCGTGAGATCCTCGAACTGGCGGCGTGACTCGCTTCTGTAGGATTAGGCGGGAGGGGAAATGACCGAGCTGACGCCGTTGCAAGATGGCGCGCTTCCATCCGGGATCCGATCGCGCTTCGTGCGCGACATCAATGGGCTGCGGATGCATGTCCTGGAGGCCGGCTTCGAGGAGCGAGGCCGCCCGCTGGTGCTGCTGCTGCACGGCTTCCCCGAGCTGGCCTATTCCTGGCGAAAGGTGATGCTGCCGCTCGCGGCTGCCGGTTTCCGCGTCGTCGCGCCCGACCAACGGGGCTATGGGCGCACGACGGGTTGGGACGCGGATTATGATGGCGACCTCGGCTCGTTTCGCATCCTGAATGCGGTCAGGGATGCGCTCGGGCTGGTCGCGGCACTGGGCCATCGCGACGTTGCCTTGGTCGCGGGGCACGATTTCGGAGCCTCGGTCGCGGCCTGGTGCGCGCTTGTGCGCCCCGACATCTTCCGCTCCGTCGCGCTGATGAGCGCGCCGTTCGCAGGGCCGCCGCCACTACCCTTCGACACCGCCAGCCACCGCGCCGCAGCCCGCCTCGTCCGACTCCTAGCATCCATGATGCATTGGCCAAGCTGGACCGCCCGCGCAAGCACTACCAATGGTACTATTCGACACGCCCGGCCAATGCCGATATGTGGCACTGTCCGCAAGGGGTCCACGCCTTCTTACGCGGTTATTTTCATTACAAGAGCGCGGATTGGAGCAGGCAACAAGCCATTACCCGCTGCAGTCCTGGACGCGCCAGTGAACTGGCGAAGATGCCGACCTATTACATCATGGATCTGGACAAGAACATGGCCGAGACCGTGCTGCCGGTGATGCCGTCGGCCAGCGAGATCGCGGCCTGCCAATGGTTCCCGGACAGATGATCTGCGTGTTTATAGCGCCGAGTACGAGCGGACCGGTTTCCAGGGCGGATTGCAGTGGTATCGCGCCCGCACCCAGGGCCTCTACGATTCGGAGCTGCAGTTATTCTCCGGTCGCACGATCGACGTGCCGTCGATCTTTATCGCCGGCAAGAGCGACTGGGGCACCTATCAGCGACCCGGCGCATTCGAGCGCATGCAAAACAGCGCCTGCACTCGAATGCTCGGCTGCCATCTGATCGACGGCGCCGGCCATTGGGTGCAGCAGGAACAGCCGGATCGGGTCAGCGAACTGCTGCTCGGGTTTGTGCAGCGGCAGTGACCAGCTACCGTTCGAGGGCCGCTCAGCGACCCTTGAACGGTGCGGGTTGGCGCTTTTCGGCGAAGGCCCGCGCAGCTTCCTGGAAGTCCTCGGTCAAGTAGAGCTTCAACGGCGCAGTCTGCATCGTCACCTCGCGCTCGAGCTGGTCCATGTACCAACGCCGGGTGCGGACGGTCGCGCGCACCGAGAGGGGCGGGTTCTTCGCTACTTCGGCGGCGAGCTCGTAGGCGACTTCGAGGTGCCGGCCTTCCGGCGCGACGCGGTTGATGATGCCGGCCGCGAGAGCCTCCTCGGCGGTGAAGAAGCGGCCGGTCAGGGTGACCTCAGTCGCAAAGGCGGCGGCGCCGCGGAAATTCAATAAGGCCCAGTATTTGGCGCCGCCGAGGCCGCGCGAGGTCTCGGTCACCTGGAATTTGGTGCCCGCGGCGGCGACGATCAGATCGCATTCGAGGACGATGCCGAGCGCCAGACCCATCGCATAGCCGTGCGGTGCCGCGATGACCGGCTTCCAGTTGACCGACCGGGTCAATAGGTCACCGGAATTGGCGCCCCAGCCTTGCGGCCCGCCATGCTCCAGGAATTCTTCGCGCCTGCGCAATTGCCGCTGATGCACGTCGGCGCCGCTCGAAAACGCGCGGCCGTTGCCGCAGATCACCGCGACCTGCGCCTCGGGGTCGAGGTCGAAACGGCGCAGCGCGTCGGCCAGATGGCGCACCAGATCGTCGCTGAAGGCGTTGAGCCGGTCGGGCCGGTTCAGGGTTAGTGTCGCTATCTGGTTGTTGCAGGCATATTCAACGAGGCTCATCCGCTCCCCTCCCGCTATTTGTCGAGCCACACATCCTCGAAGCGCCAGCCATTGTACTGGCTGTTGGTCATCATCGTCAGCCCCTTGACCTCGGGCTGCCAGCAGGTCGCGGCGCGCAGGTGATAGATGACCGGGCGCGCCAGGTCTTCCTGCAGTTTGTGGTCGATATCCCACACCAGCTTTTTGCGCTTTGCCGGATCGGCTTCCATTGATTGCTGGTCGACCATCCTGTCGAACTCCTTGTCGCAATAGCCCATGTAATTACGCGCCGAGCTGCAGACGTAATTCTGATAGAAATAGACGTCGGGATCATCGACCGCGGTTCCCAACACATTGAGCCCGACCTTGAAGTCTTTGCGCATCAGCTTGGGCACCCACTGTGCGGTCTCGACGGTTTCGAGCTCGCCGTCGATGCCGATCTCCTTCAGCTGGTCGATCAGGATCGCCGCCGGATCCCGGTAGACGGCCAGGTTGCGCGTGGAGATCTTGACCGGCAGCCGCTTGTCGGGCCCATAGCCGGCCTTTTGCATCAACGCGCGGGCTTCGTCGCGGTTCTTCTGCACATCACCGGTGTAGCCAGGCAAGGTCTGCACCATCTCGGGCGGCATTCCCCACACGCCGTCGGGGGGCGGCATCAATGCCCCGCCGATTTCGCCCTCTCCCTGGCCGAGAATGTCGATAAAGGACTTTCGGTCGAGGGTCAGCGCCATCGCCCGCCGCAGGTCCGGATTGTCGAACGGCGCGACCGTCCGGTTGACCAGCATGCCGATCGTCTCGCTTGCCATGCCGACTTCGCAGATCGCCTGCGGCGCCTGGGTCTTGATGTCCTTCAGCAGCGGGATGGTCACCTCATAGGGGAAGGTCATGTCGAACTTGCCGGCGATGAAGCCGAGGATCGCTGTCGAGCGGTTCGGGATGATCGTGTATTCGACGCCGTCGAGATAAGGCCGGCCCGGCTTCCAGTAATCCGGGTTGCGAGCGACCTTGATGTATTGGTTCGGCTTGTATTCGACGAACTTGAATGGGCCGGTGCCGATCGGATGCTGGCGCATGTCGCGCGGCGAGACATGGCAAGGATAGATCGGGGTGTCGCCCGAGGCGAGCATTGCCAGCAGGGCCGGTTGCGGCCGCTTCAGATGAAGGGTCGCTTCGTGTTCGCCGGTCGTCGTCTTCGCGACATTGACCCACCAGGTCTCGCGATAATTGAGGCGAAACTTTTCTTTTCCCTGGTTGGTCAAGAGATCGAAGGTGCATTTGACGTCCTCGGCGGTGAACGGCTTGCCGTCGTGCCACTTGACGCCGTCGCGCAGCTTGAAGGTCAGCTCGGTGCCGTCCTCGCTCCATGCCCAGCCGGTGGCGAGCTCGGGGACAATCGACTGCACGCTGTTTTGCGGAACGTGCTGATCGAAGATCACCAGATTGTTGAAGACTCCCATCATCGGCATGATGACGCCGACCGTCCCCTCTTCGTGGATCGACATGCTGGCGGGGCTGTCGCGGTGGTAGACGCGCAGGATGCCACCTTGCTTTTGGGCCATGGCCGGGTCTCCGACGAGCAATGCGGAGAACAGTGCGGCCACTGCCTGAAATATGCTTCTCATCGCCAGAACTCCTTGACCGAGGGTAAAGACCCTTACCCGCGTCGATTTCGCGGACCGGGGTTGCACGGCTGATCAGCGGTTACGCGACGGCCGTGCCGAGGCGGATTCGATTATAACGCGATAACGGCAAGCAACCGCTCGCTAGCGCGGCGACCGGCGTCAGAGAGTATCTCTAGAGGGTCTGAAACCGTGCCCTAGCGCCCCGCTCGATGGCGGCGGCGATCAGCCGATCGATGTTGAGGCGGCGGCGGATCAGCTCGAGGACCCGCAGCTCTTCCTGCGTTGCCTCGCCGTCGGCGGCGGCAAGATCGCAGGCTATTGCATAGGCAGTCTCGCGCAGCTTCGCCGGGAGCGCCGTCTTGATCGCCTTCAATGTCTCCTCGAGCCCGTCCTCCCGACCGATCAGGTCGGTGCAGTCGTTGAGCACGCGGGGCAATTCGCTGCGGTCGAAACCGCGGAATGCCGGAAGGTCTCCGACGATGTCGCCGATGATGCGCAGCTCCGCGTCGGGCACGTCGCTATCGGCCGCCGAGACGATGACCATCGTGTAGATCAGCGCGCGGTGGTGGTCGAGCATAGGGGCTCCTCTGGCGGTTGGCGGGTTCACAGATCAATAGCGGCGCGCGCCTGTCAAGCCCCTCCCGTTCGGTCCCTCGCCCCGCCACAAGGCTAGCGCGGTGGCGTGTCGAGAAAGCGAGCCGCCGCCTCGGCTGCCTGCGTCAGCGGGATGCGAGCGATAGCAACGCCCTCCGGAAAGGCGGCGAGCAGGCGGGAAGGAAGAGCACGATCGAGCAGGACAAAAACGCCGCGGTCGTCGGCGCGGCGGATCAGCCGGCCATAGGCTTGCCGCAAGCGCAGCCGGGCAATCCGATCGGCGTATTGCGCGCCGCCAAATACCGGTTTGCGGGCGCGATGCAGAACATCGGGGCGCGGCCACGGAACCCGATCGAAAACGATCAGGCGCAGCGAGCGCCCCGGGATATCGACCCCGTCGCGCACGGCGTCGGTGCCGAGCAGACATGCATCGTGCTCGGCGCGAAAAATATCGACGAGCGTCGCCGTCGACATCGCGTCGACATGCTGGGCGAGGAGTAATAGGCCGCGCGCCTCGAGAGCGGGGGCGATCCGCTGGTGCACGGCGCGCAACCGCGCAATCGCAGTGAAGAGGCCGAGCGCTCCGCCGCCCGCCGCTGCGAACAATGCTGCATAAGCCGCCGCAACCTGTCCGATATCGTCGCGCGGAACGTCGGTAATCAGAAAAATCCGGGTCTGCACGGCGTAGTCGAACGGTGACGCTATACGCGTCGCCGACGGGCTCGTGGGCAAATGCCGCAATCCGGTCCCGGCTTCGGCGCTGCGCCAGGCCAGCTCGGGATCGGCCGCACCATCGGTCAAGGTCGCCGAGGTGACGACGAGGCCGTGCGCCGGTTGCGCCACCAGCGCGGCAAACGGGATGCCGGGATCGACCCAGTTCCGGTTGATCGCGACGTCGGTCTCCAGCCCGTCGCTGCGGTCGAGCGCCAGCCACTCGATTGTTTCGGATCCGGGCGGTTCGGCGAGATCGCGGAGCAGCCGGCCCCAGGCGGCGAGCTGGAGCTCGGCGCGGCGGTCGAGGCCGCGGATCGTCGCGTCGAGCCGCTGCCGCAGAAGCGGCTCGGGCGGGTCGTCGGGATCTTCGAGCCGAATGCGCAGCCTCTCGGACAGCTGCTTCAGCGCGGCGCCAAGCCGTTCGAGGCTTTGAGCCAGCAACAGCGCCGCTTCGACCAGCCCGTCGATCGGCGGCCGCGCCTCGGCCTGGAGGCCATAGCCGGTATCGGCCAGAGCGGCGCGCGCCAAGACCTGCTGGCGGACCAGCACGAGAACCCGCTCAAAGCCCTGATGCCCGCGCGCCTCGGCGACCCGTTGCGGCCAGCCATCCCCGGGCAGGACGCGGGAAGCGGCGAGGACATCGATCAGCGCCTTGACGCCCTCCTCGTCGCCTTCGACGAGATCGCCGATCCGCCGCCGCAGGCCTCTCGCACGCGAGCGTCCGCCGCCCTCGGCGCCGACGATCCAGCGCCGCAGCTCACGCCCCTCCTGGCCGGAAAGTCGAACCGAAAAGGCGCTGTCGGCGGCCTCGAGCAGATGATGGCCTTCATCAAAGACATAGCGGGTCGGCACGGTCGCGTCGTCGAGCCCGCCGAGCGCCGCCTGTGCCATCACCAGCGCGTGATTGGCGACAACAATGCGCGCTTGCCGCGCCTTGCGGATGTTCTTCTCGACAAAGCAGCGGCGAAAATGCGGACAGGCGGAGTGCACGCACTCGCCGCGCCGGTCGGCGAGCCAGCCGACCCGGCCGCGGCCGATCAGCTCGGCAACCCACCCGGGGAAGTCGCCGGCCACCAGATCGCCGGCCTCGCTCGCTGCGATCCAGCGCGCGATCAGGCCGAGATGAGCGGCCGCTCTTCCCGGGCGGCCCATCGCGGCGCCGACCGCCTCCTCGTAGTTCAACAGGCAAAGAAAATTTTCCCGCCCTTTGCGGATGACGACGCGGCGGCGCTTGACCTCGGGATCGGGGTAGAGCCGGTCGAGCTCGCCGGCGATCTGGTGTCTGCAGGTTGCGGGTGTAGGTCGAAATCCACACGGGTCCCCGGTTCTTCTCCGACCAGAGGCTGGCAGCGGCGATGTAGCCGAGCGTCTTGCCGACGCCCGTCCCGGCCTCGGCGAGAACCGAATGCGGGCTGGTCCGGCATCTCGCGCGGGGCGAAGGCAGCGGTCACTGCCGCGGCGTAATCGCCTTGCTGCGGCCGTGGCTCGGCGGCGGCGCCGAGCAGTTCGGCGAGCCGGGAGCGCGCCTCCTCGGGGCGCACCGGCTCATTGCCGGGGGCCGGTCCCGGGGCCGGCTCGGACCATTCGTCGAGTGGTATCCATGCGCGCAGCCCGGCCGCCCGGCGCAAGGCGGTGGGCTCGCATTGCGGCAAAGCGGCGAGCACCGCAGGGCCCCACAGCCAACCGGCACGATCCATCGCCTCCGCGATCGCGCGTACCTCGGGATCGATCGCTTCGACGAGGCTTTCGAGCAAGCTGCGCGCCGCGGTGATGAGCAGCACGCAGGATTCGGGCGGACTGCGCGGCAGCGGCAGGCCAAGCGCCTCGGCCAGACCGCGCGGCGTCGGCACGCAGAACTCGGCCGGATGAGCGAACGCGAAGAGCTCCAGCAGATCGAGCGCCGGAAACCCGGGGGTATCGAGCCGCCGCGCAGTCGCCGGGCCGTGGCACAGCATCGGGGTCTCGCGTTCCACACGGCTGCGCGCTTCGGCCGGCGCCAGCGCTTCGATCTCGCCGTTCGGATCGAGCCACACAACTTCCCGGAAACCGGCGACAAGCACCGGCACCTGCGGCACCAGGACCTGCCGCGGCGTTCGATCGGAGAGATCGCGATCGCCTCGGGGCATGACCGAGATGATCTACCACATCCTCCGCCTCGGCCTAAAACAGTTGGTCCTTACCCGATCCCGAGCCGTCAGACGCGGCGCTCTGCGCGGCGCAGGAAGTCGATAAAGATCGCCGCCAGCAGCCCTTCCTTGGCGTTCCAATCCTCCAACGCGACATCGAGGTCGGGGCGGTCCTCGGTCAGTACTTCACGATATTCGCTGTTCGGCATCAGCCGGTGCGCGAGCCTGGCCGGGCCCGCGCGGATGCACCCGGTCGTTGCCCGGAATGATGCAGGCCGGCATCGTCAGCGAGCGCAGCTCCGCCGGGCTCAGCCCGATGACCGGATGGTCGGCGCCCTCGTTGAAGGCGCGGCGCCACTCTTCCATGGTGCCGATGAAATGCCGCGGCTCGATCGCCATGAGCCGCCCACGGTTGCCCGGGTTGCTGCCGATCAGCTCGGCGAAGTGTTCGGTGCGGCAAACCGCTTCCATGCCGCCGCGCTGCGCCGCGTCGATGAACTGACCATAATAGTTCTCGACCAGGCGCTGGGCCGCATAGGCGCCGCCGGTGACGCGCCACAGCAACAGGCCGCGAACATCGGTGGGATGGCGCAATGCCATCAGCAACGCGAGGCGACAGCCGGACGAGCTGCCGCCGATGTAAGCGGGCAGTGCGTCGAGCTGAGCCATCAGCGCGCGAAGATCCTCGGCCCAGATCTCGTTCTCCGAGTTTCCGCCGTCGAACGAGACGCCGGACGCGCCGCAATTGCGCCGATCGTAGACGAGGACGCGGCAGCCGGCCTCGGCCAGCTTCTCGCCGAGCGATTTCACCCCTGCGAGCGCCCGCCTGCCGCCTGGCTGCAAGGCCACCCAAGGCCCGCGCTCGCCGAGCATCTCGTAATTGATGTCGACGCCGCGGATGGTCGCGACCGGCATGGCTCTCCTCCATGGTCGAATTTTCGGTAACTATGTCATCCTAGCCGACATTGAGCGGACCCGGAGAGGAAATCATGCGCGTTGGCGTTTTCTATTTCCCGACCGACTACGGCATCAACATCGCCGAACTGGCCCAAGCGCTCGAAGAGCGCGGCTTTGCTTCGCTCTATGTGCCCGAGCACACCCACATCCCGACCAGCCGCCGCACGCCTTTTCCGGGTGGCGGTGAGCTGCCGAAGAAATACGCGCACACCCATGATCCTTTTGTCGGCCTGTCCTTCGCCGCCGCAGCGACGAAAAAGCTGCTGGTCGGCACCGGGATCTGCCTGATCCCGGAGCGCGACCCGATCGTCACTGCGAAATGCGTCGCCAGCCTCGACCAATTGTCGGGCGGCCGGTTCATTTTCGGCATCGGCGGCGGCTGGAATGTCGAGGAAATGGAAGATCACGGTGCCCGTTACGAGACCCGCTTCAAGCTGATGCGCGAGCGCATTTTGGCGATGAAGGCGCTGTGGACCGAGGAGGAAGCCTCTTTCCACGGCGAATTCGTCAATTTCGACCCCGCGTGGTCCTGGCCGAAGCCGGCGCAACGGCCGCACCCGCCGATCCTGTTGGGCGGCGAGAGCGATTACACTTTGCGGCGCATCGTCGACTATTGCGACGGCTGGATCCCGCGCCCGGTCGGCGATTTTACCGCCAAGGGTGCGGTCGAGCGCTTGCGGCGGATGGCCGAGTCCAAGGGGCGCAACCCCAAATCATTGATGATCTCGGTGTTCCGCGCGCCGGCCGACAAGGCGGCACTCGCCGAGTATCGTGAGGCCGGGATCGACGAGGCATTGCTCGAAATCCCGGATCTGAGCCGCGACGAAATCCTGCAGCTGCTCGACCGGTACGCGCCTTTGGTCGCGGCATGATCCGGGAGGAGCTCGTCTTTGTCGCGACCTGCGACATCTCGGGCTTGGCGCGCGGCAAGGGCTTCCCGGCGCGCGAGCTGCCGGGACGGCTGAAAAAGGGCGTCGGCTGGACCGGCAGCAATCTGATGATGTCGCCCTTCGGGCCGATCTGGGACACGCCCTTCGGCACCGCCGGGGACTTCATGATCGTGCCCGACCCCTCCGTCGAGGTACGCGTCGATTTCGGCGACGGGTCAGCGATCGAGCATTTCTTTTTGGGCGACATCTGCGACACCGACGGCAGCCCGTGGGAATGCTGCCCACGGCACTTCCTGCGCCGCGCCGTCGAGGAACTAAGCGAGGCGGCAGACCTTAGGCTTGTCGCCGCGTTCGAGCAGGAATTCCTCTACACCGGCATTTCGGAGAGGGCCGGTGACGCCTACGCGCTCGGCGCCTTCCGCCGGCAGGACGGCTTTGGCGAGACCTTCATCGCTGCGTTGCGCGCCGCCGGTGTAATTCCCGACACGTTTCTCGCCGAGTACGGCCCGCGCCAGTTCGAAGTGACGGTCATGCCGCAACCCGCGCTGACCGCCGCCGACCATGCGGTGATCACGCGCGAGATGGCGCGCGCCGCCGCCGATCGGCTGGGGCACCGCGTGATCTTCTCGCCAAAGCCCGACCCCGAGCTCGTCGGCAACGGCGTGCACATCCACATGAGCCTGGTCGACTCCGCCGGCCGGCCGGCGACCCATGCGCCCGACGAACCGATGGAGCTCAGCAAACCGGCGCAACACTTCTTCGCCGGCGTCCTGTACCACATGCCGGCT
Source organism: uncultured Alphaproteobacteria bacterium (assembly GCA_963698995.1). GTDB lineage: Bacteria > Pseudomonadota > Alphaproteobacteria > ATCC43930 > CGMCC-115725 > AP-15. The sequence continues at coordinate 60,320 of CAVOTD010000035.1, forward strand.
ATCTGCGCGATCACTGCGCCGTCGCCGGTATCCTATCTGCGTCTGACCCCTAATGCCTGGGCGCCGACGGTGATCGATCTGCTGCGCCAGGACCGTGGCGCCAGCCTGCGCATCTGCCCAATATTTGCTGCCGCTACCCCCAGCGAAACTGCGCGTCAGTTTCATGTCGAGTTCCGCACCACGGATGCCGCCGCCAGCCCCTATCTGGCTTTGGGAGCGATCATCTTTGCCGGGGTCGACGGGATCCGCCGTTCGCTGGCTTTGCCATCGCCTTCGGGCGCGCCGCAGCACCTGCCCCACTCGCTTCCCGAGGCGCTCGACAAGCTCGCCGCCAGCGAGACGGTCGCCGGTTGGTTCGGCCCGACCCATTTCGACGCCTATATGCGGTTCAAGCGGGTCGAGGCAGAAAAAATGGCTGGGCTGTCGCCGGCGCAGCTCTGCGCCCGCTATGCCGAGGTCTATTGACCGCAATGACCGAGGCAGCACTGCTCGACCCTGACGAGCCAAGCCCGGTGACGCTCGACAACGAGGCCGGCAGTTCGGTCTTCTTCCTTACCTGTGAACATGCCGGCCGCGTTTTCCCGCGCCGGCTCGGCAGCCTCGGCTTGCCGGAGCAGGAGACCCTGCGTCACATTGCCTGGGATATCGGGATCGGCGAGGTCGGACAGCAGTTGTCGCAGCGGCTTGATGCAGCGGTGATCCTCCAGACCTATTCGCGCCTGGTGATTGACTGCAACCGCGACCCCAACGTGCCGAGTTCGATCCCGGAGATTAGCGAGCTGACTGAAATCCCAGGCAATTGCGGCCTGGGCGAAGTCGAGCGAGCGGCCCGGGTAAATGCGATTTTTCGACCCTATCATGACCGGTTGGCGGCGGCGCTCGACCGGCGCGCTGCCGAGGAGCGCGACACGGCGCTGGTGGCGCTGCACAGCTTCACTCCGGTGTTCAAGGGCGTCCCGCGGCCCTGGCAGGTGGCGGTGTTGTTCAATCGCGACCCACGCTTGGCGCACGCCCTGGCGGTGCGGCTGCGCGCCGAGGGCGATCTCCTGGTCGGCGAGAATGAGCCATACCGGGTCAGTGACCTGACCGACTATACGGTTCCGGTGCACGGTGAACGGCGCCACCTGCCGCATGTCGAAATCGAGATCCGCCAGGACCAGATCACCGAACCGGCAGGTCAGACCGCGTGGGCCGAGCGGCTGGCGCGGCTATTGCCGGCTGCCTACGCCGACATCCTGCGCCGATGAACGCCCCGAGCCGCGAAGTCCCAATCGACCTATCCCACGCGGCATTGCTGATCATCGATGTGCAGAATTACTGCGCGCATCCCGAGGGCGCCGCATGGCGCGGGCTCGACCAGGAGAAGGGAGAATATTTCTTCCGCAGCTTGCATGAGGTCTGCCTTCCCAGCCTGCAGCGCCTCCAATCGGCCTGCCGCCAAGCGCAGATCGAGGTCGTGTATGCCGCTGTCGAGAACATGACCAGGGACGGCCGAGACCGCAGCCTCGACTACAAGATCTCGGGTATCGAGGTGCCCCGCGGATCGTGGGACGCGCAAATACTCGACGATATCGCCCCGGCGGAAGACGAGATAATCTTCCGCAAGACCTCGAGCAGCGTCTTCGTTTCGACCAATATCGATTATGTATTGCGCAATCTCGGCATACGCTCGCTGATTGTCGCCGGAATGATGACCGACCAGTGCGTCGAGAGCGCGGTGCGTGACGCCTGCGACCTCGGTTATCTGGTGACCCTCGTTACCGACGCCTGCACGACTAATAGTGCCGAGCGTCACGAGCAGTCGCTGATCGGCCTTCGCGGCTATTGCCGGCAGCGAAGCACGGACGAACTCATTGCCGAGATTACTGCCCTGACAAGTTAGTGGTCAAAAATCCAACGCTTGGTGCCGGCGGCGTGGCTCACGATCCCATTCCAGCCGTTCTCCGTACCGGCTCAGACCGTCTCTAACGGGTGGATTCCGGCCCTTCACCGCAACCGCCGCCAACGGCCATTCATGCCTTCGCCTTGGAACTGCCGGGTTCAACCGAGGCCGTGTGAAAAGACGATCGCCGCCAATTATTGGGCAATTTACTGTCGCCGCACGTTGCTGTGGCATGGCGAAGACTTCAGACACACTATCCTAAGAGCAATAGGATTGCTCATTTTCGTCAGGGTGAAGACTTTTCACACGGCCTCAACCCATCGCGGCCATTCGCATTCTTTGCCTATGTAGCCGCGCCTTTGTCGGTGGATGCCGGCGGCACTGACTGTCGCAGGTGTCGGAATATCTTACAGGGATATGACATCGTGGTTTCATCCTATTGATATTTCGTGGCTTTTTTTCTGGCATGTCTATTGCGTGCACGTGATGAGTTCAATAGGAGGTACCTCTCAATGAATCAAAAGCACCTTTCCATCGCCGCCGCACTCATCGCGGCACCGCTGCTTGCTTCCATGGCGCAGCCCGCCCTTGCGACCGTAATACCTACGGTCACCGGTAACTTCACGGTGGTGATCAGCGGCTCCGGTTCCATCAATGACTCTCTCAGTAAGGAAACGGGTGGTAGCAAGAGCAATTTCTCTGAAATACTTTCAAACAATAATCACACAATAACAGGCTCTCTTTCTGAATTACTTTCTCTGGGCTCTTCCTATGGGTTTGTCGAATTTTTCGATATAAGTACCGGGGGTGACGACCCAAACCTGACTATCACCTTTACTAGCCTTTCAGACGGCACGGCGGAAGCGACCTGCACCAGCAGTTGCATTTTCGCGACTACTTACACCAGCGGTAGCGGCTTCTCCCCTGGCACCCTCACGGCCAACTTCACTGATGGAAATTCGCTCACGATTAATCTGAAAGACGACAACAACAACAACGACATCCCAGGGGACATCCAGCTCACGCTCAACGGTCCGACGACAGGCGTTCCGGAGCCGGCCTCGCTGGCACTGTTGGGTAGCGCGCTTGTCGGGTTTGGTGTGATCCGCCGGCGTCGACGCGAGGCGGCGTAAAGAATTCCGACAGGGAAGTTTCGATGAAAATAAGCGGCGCCTTCGGGCGCCGCTCTTATTTTGGCTCGCATCATTTTCCTATTTCCCCCCTCATCACTGCTGGACGCCGATGCGATCCCGCGGTTCCGTCGTGCGTTCGGAGCGCTTAATGCCGGAGGCCCGTTGAGCTGTTCTCACATCCCCTGTGCATCGACATGGCGATGTCCGAGCATGTCGCCTGACAAGCTCGTCTACTATGGCCAAGCAGATTGGCACGTTTCCTCGCCGATCGCAGAGAAGACCAAGCTGTAGCCGCCGCTATCGCCGACGACTTCCTCAAGTCCCTAGGACCAGAGGATGAGCCATCCGAGGCCATCGGAGCGAAGGTCCGGTTAGGGGCAGGACTTGCCATAGTGGCCCATCGCGACGAACGACCGCTTAGGGTCGAATCCGGGCTCCCCTTGGCGATCGCGGGGATGGCCGCTGTCAGAGGCAATCCCGCCGTCCGGCTCGCACCCTAGTCCGGTAAAGATGAGCGTGGCGGATTCCAATGAGGCACCGTGGGTGCGAGTGTCTGGGGAAGGCGCAAGACGTGAGCGCCGCCGATCGGGCCCGTCTGGAGGCGATCGTCGCGGACCGGAACAGCCCGCAAAAGCATGTCTGGCGGGGCGCGGATCATCCTGCAGAACGGCGCGCTGTCACCACGAGCACCGTGGATGGCAGTCCCGCTGTACCGTCCCGAAGATGGGCGGCGAAGGCGTCCTCGATCTCGCGCCGGATTGTCTGACGGGTCGTTTCGTCGGGTTTCTTCTCGTCGATCAGCCGGCCGGAGGGTCCCATGATGCAGGCATGCTCGGCCTCCTCCTGCGGCGTCGAGACGACGACATTTGGCGTCTCGCGGTGAATTTCGATCGCCTCGAACCCGGCGGCGCCAAGGAAGGAGCGCACGTAGTCGGGGTCGGCGAACGCCATCGGGCCGGGGGCGCGCGGCGGCTTTGGCGCCGGCGGCCCGAGATGGCGCAGGGCCACCTCGTAGGAAATCAGCCAGTGGCGATTGTCTTCGAGCGCTCCCCAGCACGCAAAACACAGCCGCCCCGCGGGGCGCGCTGCGCCCAGCAGATTGGCGAACGCCGCCATCGGATCCGCGAAAAACATGACGCCAAAGCGCGAGGTGATCAGGTCGAAACGGCCGGGCTCGAATTGATGGGTCTGCGCGTCGGCCTCGACCAGCGAGACGTTGCCCAGCCCGGCTTCGGCGAGGCGTTTGCGGGCACTCGTCAGCATTGCACTGGAGATGTCGGCGCCCAAGACCGCGCCGTGGTCGCCGACCGCCCGGGCGAGCGGGACGGTGAAGGCGCCGGTGCCACAGCCGATCTCGAGCACTCGCTCGCCGGGTGCTACCCCCGACCGGGCCAGCAGCAGATCGTTTACTGCCTGCACGCGCCGTTCGACGAAACCCTCGAGCCCGACCCAGCGCGGGCCGGCAACCGTGTTCCAGTATTCTTGCTGCGCAGCATTGGCGACGCTGTTTCCGCTCATCGGCAAATCCTTCTCAATCCGGCTCGATCGGCATTGTCGCGATGCTCTTCCAGGCAATCGGCGCGCCGCATCGTTCTGCCGCCTCGGAGGGCGGCAGCGAGGTGTCCCAGTGCGCCGCCAGAAAGCGCCGCCCGCTGACGTTGGCGGCAGCGTCCGAGACCAGCCACAACAATGGCGGCGCCATGATCTCGGGGCGCAGCAGCCGGCTGCGGTCGGCGACCGCCTCATCGGGCACAATCCGGGTATCGGTCATGCCGCCCGGGACCAGCACGTTGGCGGTGACGCCGGTGCCGGCGAGATCGGCCGCCATCACCGCCGTCGCCGCCTCGGCCGCGGCCTTGCTGGCGCCGTAGAGGACATAGCCTTCGCGCAGCATCGTGCCGAGGCTGGTGGTGACGGTGACAATGCGCCCGCGCCCGGCGCGCAACATATGCGGCACGACTGACCGCGCCATCATCAGCGGCGCCGTCGCGTTGACCGCCAGAAAGCGGGTCCATTGCTCGGCCGTTATTTCCCAAAAGCGCAGCGGATTGCGCCGTTGGTCGGCGCGGATCGAGCCTTGGCCGATCCCGGCATTGTTGACCAGGATGTCGATACGGCCAGATGCGCCGAGCACCGTGGACACGATCCTCTCGAAGGAACCGGGGTCGCTCAGATCGGCGGCAATTTTCTCCAGCACGCCACCGAACCCGCGGCCGCCCACCGCCACCTCGAGTTCGCCGAGCCACGCCGGTTCCTTGTCGACCGCGGCGACATCGATCCCGCCCGCGAGAAGGCCAAGCGTCATCGCGCGCCCGATGCCGCTGGCTGCTCCCGTTACGATCGCCACCTGCCGTTCGCGCGCCATCAGCGTCCCTCCCGATTCGTCATCCGACCGACCGCGACTCTCACACCCGCAGGCTGTCGGCGCAACGTGAATTAGCCGACGCGCGCGCCGCACTGTTGCGCAGGGGTCGAAGTGTCGCCGAACCCGACGGCTCCGAGTCATTGCCGGGTTCCGCAGCGCGGCGATTTGGGTCAGAATAGCGCGGCCGATCTAGCGGAGGCGTTGCCGGCGCCCCTCCGGCTGGCGGGTGCACGGGGAGACCGCATCGTGAAAACGCAGGGTATGACCAGAACAGAGGTCGAGGCGGCGCTCACCAACGCCGGGCTCGACGTTCCGCCGCGCGAGATACCGGAAATCGCCGCTGCCGCCCACTTTATTGAGGAAATGGTCGCGCGCGTCCGGGGAAAGCGGAATATGGGCGCGGAACCCGCCCATATCTTTCCGCCGCCGGGAGGATGAGGGCGTGGTTCCCGAATTCCTGACGATCGCCGAGGCCAGCGCGCTGATCCGCCGGCGCGAGCTGTCTCCGGTCGAGCTCGTGCGGAGCCGCCTCGATCGCATCGAACGGCTCGATGGCAAGCTCAACAGCTTTATCCGGGTGCTCGGCGACCAGGCTCTTGCCGCCGCCCGGTCGGCCGAGGCCGAAATCGCTGCCGGGCATTGGCGCGGGCCGCTCCACGGCGTCCCGATCGGGCTCAAGGACATCTACGAGACCAAGGGAATCCCGACCACCGGTCACTCAAAGGTACTGATCGACCATGTGCCGCAGCAGGACGCCGCATCGGTCCGCCGCCTGACCGACGCCGGCGCGATCGTCCTCGGCAAGCTGGCGACCCACGAGTTCGCGTTTGGCGGCCCGTCTTTCGACCTGCCCTGGCCGCCAGCGCGCAACCCGTGGGATATCAGCCGTTTCACCGGCGGGTCGAGCAGCGGTACCGGGGCGGCGGTGGCCGCCGGTCTGGTGCTTGGCGGCACCGGCAGCGACACCGGCGGCTCGATCCGCGGCCCCGCCGCTTTCTGCGGCCTCGCCGGGCTGAAGCCGAGCTATGGCCGGATCAGCCGAGCCGGCATTCTGCCGCTGGCCTTCTCGCTCGACCATGCCGGACCGATGGCGTGGACCGCCGAGGATTGCGCGATCATGCTGCAGGCGATGGCCGGGCACGATCCCGCCGATCCGGCGAGCGCCGACCGGCCGGTGCCGGATTATCGGGCGGCGCTCGTCGGCGAGTCGAAGGGATTACGGATCGGGCTGATCCGCCATTTTTACGAGACCGACAACCCGGCCAACGAGGCGACACGGCAGGGTATCGCGGCTGCCGTCAAGGTGCTCGAGGATCTCGGCTGCTCGGTCCGCGAGGTGCGCCTCTCGCCGCTAGCGGATTGGGTGGCTTGCGGCGTCCTGATCATGCTGACCGAGGCCTATGCCATTCATCAGCCGACCTTGCGCGAGCGGTTCACCGATTACGGCGAGGCGTTCCGCGACCGGCTGGCGCTGGCCCCCCTGATCAGCGGCGGCGATTACGTCCAGGCAGTGCGGCGGCGCCGCGAGCTGGCGGGCGAATATACGGCGGCGATGGCCGATTTGGATCTCGATGATGACCGCCGCCGCGCCGAGCGAGGCACCGTCTATCGAAGCGGTCGGCAAGTTCGCGACCTTCGAGCGCCCGATGCTGACGATGCCGTTCAATGTGACCGGCACCCCGGCCATGTCGGTATGCTGCGGTTACACCGAGGCGGGTCTGCCGCTCGCTTTTCAGCTCACCGGCAAACCATTCGATGAGGCGACTGTTTTGAAGCTGGCGCACACCTATGAGAAGGCCACGTCGTGGCGCTCGACGCGCCCGCGCCTCGATGCAAGGAATTGAGATTGACCGCGAAGGACGCATGACTTCGATGCAACTCCGAGTATGAGCTCGAGCATGCCGAACCCGCAGGGCGCTGCAGGGTCTGCCGCTGATTACCTCGAGCGCGCTCGCGAGCTCGGTCCGCAGCTCGAAATGGCGGCGGAAAATATTGAGCGTCGCCGCGAGCTTCCCGAGCCGGTCGTCGAGGCTTTGGTCGAGCGCGGGCTGTTTCGCCTGCTGCTGCCGCGGTCGCTCGGCGGCGCCGAGCTGCCGCCGGTCAGCTACCTGCAGATCATCGAGGAAGTCGCCAAGCACGACGCCAGCGCGGCATGGTGTCTCGGTCAGGCAAACGGCTGCACGATGACGGCAGCCCTCCTCGAGCCGGCGGTCGCCCGGGAGATCTTCGAGCCGAAACGGGGGATCGTGGCCTGGGGTCCGCCCGGTCCCGCCGAGGCGCGGGCGGTCCCCGGCGGGTATCGGCTGACCGGGACCTGGAGTTTTGCCAGCGGCAGCCACCACGCGACGTGGCTCGGTGCCCACGTGGCGATCCTCGCGGACGATCGGGACGCCGTGCTCACGGCGGGATGGAGGCCCGGTGGTGCGGACTCTGCTGTTCCCGAAGTCGAGCGCCCGCTTTACCGACATCTGGCATGTCATCGGTTTGAAAGGCACCGGCAGTGACAGCTACACCGTCACCGATCTCTTCGTGCCGGAGAACTACACGGTGCTGCGGGAGGCCGAACCAAAGTCTAGGCAGCAGGGGCTGCTCTACGCCTTCAGCAGCAGCAATATGTACTCCGCGGGCTTTGCCGGGGTCGCGCTCGGCATTGGCCGCAGCGCCCTGGACGCCTTCGTCGAACTCGCCCGCGACAAAATCCCGCGCGGCGCCAAACGTACCTTGCGCGACAATAATGTGGTGCAGTCGCAAGTTGCGCAGTCGGAAGCGCGACTTCTCGGCGGCACGCGCTTTTCTGTTGGAATCGCTCGAGCAGATCTGGCGCAACGTGGCCTGCGCGAAGCGACTGACCCTCGACGACAACACGACGATCCGGCTAGCCTCGACCTGGGCGATCCACCAGGCCCGAGAGGTTGTGGATACGGTCTATCATGCCGCCGGTGCGACAGCGATTTTCGAGAGCAATCCCTTCGAGCGGCGGTTTCGCGACGTGCACACCGTCATCCAACAATATCAAGGTCGGCGGGCCCATTTCGAAACTGTCGGCCAAGTTCTCCTCGGCTTGCAGCCGGAGGGCACGATGTTCACCTTTTGATGCTCGGATGAAACCTCGCATCGCCGCCGCAGCCGACATTCCTGCCGAGCCCGATCGATCCGCCGTCCGCGAACACTGGTCGCTCGACGACATTCCATGGCATGCGATCCGCCAGGACGCGGTGGCGCGAAACGCGGCATTTTTTTATCTGGTCGCGTCAGCCTCGCTGATGGAAAGCGCAACGGATCTCTATACCGAAAATCTGATCGACTTCTTTGTCGATGACACCGAGGTCACCTCCTGGCTCGAGCATTACTGGCTGCCGGAAGAATTACAGCACGGTCGGGCGTTGCGTCGCTATGTCGAGACTGCGTGGCCTGAATTCGACTGGGAGCCGGCTTTTGAACGTTTCGTCGAGGAGTTCAGACCGTTCTGCGACGAGGCGCTGGAACCGGTGCGCAGTCTCGAGATGGCGTCGCGCTGCGTTGTCGAGACCGGTACGGCGAGTTACTACACGACATTGTCGCGCGCCAGCCCGGAGCCGGTGCTGAAACTCCTGGCTCGCCGCATCGTCGAAGACGAAGTCCGCCATTACAAGCACTTCTACCGGTTCTTCCGACGTTATCGCGACGCCGAGAGGCCGAGCCGCGCGGCGGTCGTTCCGGCGCTGTGGCGGCGACTGCGGATGAGCGGTGGGGATGACAGCTTCATTGTGCTCAAGCATGTTTACACCTCCCGCCATGCTACCGCCCCGTTCGATGCCGAGATCTACCGCCACCTGCGCCAGGAATGCCGAGATCTCGTCCGCGATCACTTTCCACACCAGATGAGCGTAAGAATGCTGCTGAAGCCGCTGGCTCTTGGCCCACGAACCCAGCGCGTGGCACTACCGGTCGCGGTGGCCCTCGCGCGTCGACTGGTGCCATGAATTCACCAGAGCTCCAAGCGGCCGAGGAAATCCGATGTTCAAGACAATTCTAGTCCCGGCGACTGCAAGCGACAGCGACAACGCGGTCTTCTCATCGGCTCTCACGGTGGCCCGTGCATTCGATGCCCATCTCGAATTTCTGCATGTCCGCGTCGACCCGGCGGCGATGGCCGCGACGATGGCCACGGACGGCAGCGGTGCCGCGATGATAACCGGGCTGGTGGAACGGATAGACGACGAAGCCGGCCAGCGGGAGAATGCCGCCAGGCAGCTCTTTCAACGGTTCTGCGAGCGCGAGCACTTAGTGACGGCAGAGGCACCCAGCGGTCAGCCGGCCCCCTCGGCGCGATGGCTCGGGCAGGTCGGTGACGAGGCTTATTGGGTCGCACACTATGGCCGATCCGCCGACCTCGTGGTGATCGGGCGCCCGGTTGAAGCCCAAGGCGTCGCGGCCGATACGATAGAGAGCGTTTTGCTGGGGAGTGGTCGGCCAGTGTTGATACCACCCGCTACGCCGCTCGCCGCGCTCCCCGAAACGATCGTCATCGCCTGGAAGGCGGCGCCGGAGGCCGCCCGAGCGGTCACCGCCGCGATGCCGCTCCTCTCGGCTGCGAAACAGATCCTGATCGTTACCGTGGCCGAGGAGCAGGGCCTCTCGGACGAAGAGGGCGCGCGCTTGGCGACCGGCCTGCGATGGCATGGTCTTAACGCATCGACCCGTCATCTCCAGCCCGACACCGGCGGTGCGGTCGACACCCTGCTGGCAGCTGCCCTCGAGCATCAGGCTTTGATCGTCATGGGGGCCTACGGCCGCAGCCGTTTGCGCGAATGGATTTTTGGTGGCTTCACCCGACACGTGCTGCGCGGCGCCGAAGTCCCGGTCTTGATGATGCATTGAGCCAGACCGCCGGTGCCGGGGCGGCGCTTGTAATAAAAGATTTACTGGGCACGTCGGTCGCACACCCGCGTTAATCGAAGTCGACGAGCCCCGGCTCGGGCGATGCGACGGTGTCAGATCTTTGCGATAGAGGTGCCGAATGCCACGAGAACATCCGACTCGAGCCGCCGTGGAGCCGCTGTCGTCGACCGAAATCGACCTGATGAACGGCTGGTGGCGGGCGGCGAACTATCTCTCGGTCGGCCAGATTTATCTGCTCGATAACCCGCTCATGGAGCGGCCGCTCGAACGGGCGGACATCAAGCCGCGGCTGCTGGGCCACTGGGGGACGACACCCGGCCTCAATTTCATTTATGTCCACTTGAACCGCGTCATCAAGGCGCGCGGGCTCGACATGATCTACATTTGCGGCCCGGGCCACGGCGGTCCCGGAATGGTCGCCAACACTTGGCTCGAAGGCACCTACACCGAGATCTATCCGAACATCCCACAGGACAAGGACGGGATGCGACGATTGTTCAAGCAGTTCAGCTTCCCGGGCGGCATTCCGAGCCACGCCGCACCCGAGACGCCGGGCTCGATCCACGAAGGCGGCGAACTCGGTTACTCACTGTCGCACGCCTACGGCGCCGCCCTCGACAATCCCGGCCTGATCGTCGCCTGCGTGGTCGGCGACGGCGAGGCCGAGACAGGGCCGCTGGCGACGTCCTGGCACAGCAACAAATTCCTCAACCCCGCGACAGCCGGCGCGGTGCTGCCGATATTGCACCTCAACGGCTATAAAATCGCCAACCCGACTATTCTCGCCCGCATACCGCACGATGCGTTGGAGGACCTGTTCGCCGGCTACGGCTACAAGCCGCACTTTGTCGAAGGCGACGATCCGACGAGGATGCACCAGCTGATGGCGGCGACACTCGACACGGTGCTCGACGGGATCGCGGCGATCCAGAACGAGGCCCGCGGCGGCACTCTCGCTCCGTGCCCGCGATGGCCGATGATCATCCTGCGCAGCCCCAAGGGTTGGACCGGCCCGAAATATGTCGACGGGCTCAAGACCGAGGGCTACTGGCGGTCTCACCAGGTTCCGTTCGGCGACATGGAAAAGCCCGAGCACGTCAAATTGCTCGAGGAATGGATGCGCAGCTACCGGCCGCAGGAATTGTTCGACGGCGACGGAAAGCTGCGGCGCGAGATCGCGGCGCTCGCCCCCGCGGGCGACCGACGCATGAGCGCCAACCCGCACGCCAATGGCGGTCTGTTGCGGCGTGATCTCGCCATGCCCGATTTCGCCGATTACGCGGTCGGGGTCACCCATCCGGGCCGCACCGACGCAGAGGCGACGCGCATCATGGGCGTCCTGTTGCGCGATGTCATCAAGCGCAACCCGAACTTCCGACTGTTTGGCCCCGACGAGACCGCCTCCAACCGCCTGTCGGCGGCTTTCGAAGCGACAGGACGCGCTTGGGTGGCAGAGACCCTGCCGGAGGACGACCATCTCGCACCCGATGGCCGCGTCATGGAAATCCTCAGCGAGCATACCTGCGAGGGATGGCTCGAAGGCTATCTGCTGACCGGCCGGCACGGCCTGTTCTCCTGCTACGAGGCGTTTATCCACATCGTCGACTCGATGTTCAACCAGCACGCCAAATGGCTGGAGAGCTCGCGGAATATCCCGTGGCGCCGCCCGATCTCCTCGTTAAATTATCTGCTGACCTCGCACGTCTGGCGCCAGGACCATAACGGGTTCAGCCATCAGGATCCCGGCTTCATCGATTACGTCTGCAACAAAAAGGCCGACGTGATCCGGGTTTATCTTCCGCCCGACGCCAATACTCTGCTCTGGGTAACCGACCATTGTCTGCGAAGCTGGGACCGCATCAATGTGATTGTGGCGGGCAAGCAGCCGGCGCCGCAATGGCTCGACCTCGAATCCGCGATCAAGCATTGCGACGCCGGTATCGGCATCTGGGAATGGGCCAGCAATGACCGCGGCAGCGAGCCCGATGTCGTGATGGCGTGCGCCGGCGATGTGCCGACGCTCGAGACCTTGGCTGCAGTCGATCTGCTGCGCCATTACGTTCCGGATTTGAAGATCCGCGTTCTGAATGTCGTCGATCTGATGACCTTGCAGCCGCGCGAGGAACATCCGCATGGCCTGACCGACCATGATTTCGACGCCCTGTTCACCACCGATAAACCGGTCATCTTCGCCCATCATGGATATCCCTGGCTGATCCACCGTCTGACCTACCGGCGCACCAACCACGACAATATCCATGTCCGCGGTTACAAGGAGGAAGGGACGACGACGACACCGTTCGACATGGTCGTGCGCAACGATCTCGACCGTTTTCACCTCGCCAGCGATGTGATCGACCGCGTGCCCAAGCTCGGCTACCTTGCCGCCTACGCCAAGCAGGCGATGCGCGACAAGCTGATCGAGCACAAGCAGTACATTACGCGCTACGGCGACGACATGCCGGAGGTCAAACAGTGGCGCTGGCCCGAGGCCGGCGGCTGATTAGGGCTAGGGGAGCATTGGGCGGTAACAGCGTTTACCGTGTAACACGCGGTATAATGAGAGAGTGCGATGCTGGCGATTCCACTCGAGAGGCTGGCTTATATTATTGCCAAGGCACGGGAGTTCGATGCTGAAGTGCTGGTCGAGCCGGATGCGGTGACCGGTTCGGACCCGCCGGACGATGATGAGCGTGAGGTCCTGCTGGATACGCCGGACAATCCGACCGAGCAGGAGCTGCGGGACGCGATCGACAGCCTTGGTCCGCCCGAACAGCAGGAAGTGCTGGCGCTGATGTGGCTTGGCCGCGGTGACTATGACGCCGAGAGCTGGGTGGAGGCGTTGCGCGAGGCTCAACAGAACACGATCGCCAGCGTGACCGATTATCTCATCGGCACGCCTTTGCTCGGCGACTACCTCGAAGAGGGAGCGTCCGCGCTCGGGCTGTCGCTGGAGGATTTCGACAGAGGGTGATCGACGCTATTGTCACCACAGCCGATTTCGAGCGTGGGCTGTCGATCGTCCGGCTCGCCTCGGCGGACCGTTTGTCCGGCGTATTCGGCCCGGATTCGGTCAGTTGGCGCATTGATCGAGAGGCGGCGATTTTCCTCGGCGCGGGGCGCGCATTGCTACTGCAGCTCGCCCATCCCTGGGTCGCAGCCGCAATCGCCGAGCATTCCCGAACATTGGCCGACCCGATCGGCCGTTTTCACCGTACCTTCAAGACGGTCTTTGCAATGGTGTTCGGCACCACGGACCAGGCGCTCGCCGCGGCCCGCAATCTGTACCGCCGTCATGCCGAGATCAGCGGGATTCTGAAGGAAGGCACAGGCGCCTTTGCCGCCGGCTCGCTATATCGGGCCAATGACATCGCGGCACTGCGCTGGGTTCAGGCCACCCTGACCGACAGTGCACTGGTTGCGTATCAGCTCGTGAACCCGCCGCTGTCGATCGCGGATCGCGAGGGTTATTACACCGAAGCGCGGTTATTCGCGGCGCTTTTCGCCATCCCGCAAGGCGCCTTGCCGCAAAGCTGGGCGGATTTCGCCGACTACTTCGACGCCATGTTGCGATCGGACAGCATCGGGGTCAGCGACGGGGCGCGCGACATCGCTGCACAGCTTTTCTCCGGCGGCGCAACGCGCTGGCGCGTGCCGCCTTGGTACCGCGGGTTGACCACACGCCTCTTGCCGCCGCGGCTGCGCCAGGAATTCGGCTTGCCATACGGGCCCTCCGAGCAGCGCTCGGCGGAGCGGGCGCTGACGCTCTTTCGTTATCTCTATCCCCGGATACCGGCCGGTCTGCGCTATGTCGCGCCGTACCATGAGGCTTGCGCCCGGCTGGCGGGGCAGACCCGACCGGGCACTCTGACGCGGGCCCTCAACCGGCTATGGATCGGGCAAAGCTCGATGGCTGTCGGCGCAAAGTGATATTCTCCTTGTCCTGATTGGCGATCATCGGGATAGCGGCATGGCGCAGTCCGCGGCAACGCTGGCAATAACAGCCGAACAGAATGCTTTGCGGGTACCGGCGGGCACCAACCTCGTCGAGTGGTATTTCGAGCAGGGCTGGACCGATGGGTTGCCGGTGGTGCCGCCAACGCGGGCCTTGGTCGACGCCTTTGTCGCGGCGCTCGGCGGCGATCCCGATTTCGTCGAATGCAAGGTGCCGCCGCGGCACGGCAGCCTGACCCGCGAGGTGCTCGCCATCAACATGGTGATGGCGGGGTGCAAGCACGAATACGCACCCGTCGTGCGCGCTGCAATGCTGGCGCTGACCGCCAAGCCCTTTAACCTCAACGGGGTTCAGGCGACGACCCACATGGCGGCGCCGCTGCTCGTCGTCAACGGGCCGATTGCCCGCGAGATCGGTATGAACGGCGACTGCAACGCCTTTGGCTCCGGCAACCGCGCCAATGCGACGATCGGCCGGGCACTACGCCTCGTGCTGCTCAATGTCGGCGGAGCCTGGCCGGGCGAGCTCGACAAGAGCACGCTCGGACATCCGGGCAAATACACCTATTGCGTCGCCGAGAACGAAGCGGCGAGCCCGTGGGCGCCCTATCACGTCGAAAAGGGCTTCGAACCCGCAGACGCGACGGTCTTCGTGCTGGCCGCCGAGCCGCCGCACAGCGTCACCAACCACGTCGCAAACGACCCGGAGGGCATTCTCGACAGCGTCGCATCGGCGATGAGCACGATCGCCAACAACAACGCGGTGTCGAGCGGGCATTGCGCGGTCGTGATCGGCCCCGAGCACGCCCGCACGATCGCCGGCAAAGGCTGGACGCGGCACGATGTGCGCAATTACCTGGCAATGCACGCCTACAATCTGTTTTCGGACCTCACTTTCGACCAGCGCTACGGCAAGATCTACAACCGCAACCTGCCGAAATGGTACAAGCGCGAACCCGAGGCGCGCATCCCGGTCGTGCCGAGCCCCGACCACATCCATCTCTTTGTCGTTGGCGGCGAAGCCGGGCCGGTTTTCCGCCTTCATCCCCGGCTGGGGCCATATGTCTTCGCCGGTATTGCGCAGCATCGAAACCGCTGCCCAGGCCAGGCAGCCGATCTGCGTCGACGGGACGTGCTATCTCTGAAAATGGATTATCATCGCTTTTTCTCGTCATTCCCGCGAAAGCGGGAATCCAGAGCGGCGGGCTCGAATGGTTGCCCTGGATCCCCGCTTTCGCGGGGACGACAACAATTCTCCCGATCGGAAAGGAGGTCCCGCAGTGACAAATTCACCAGATCAGATCGTCTTCGATCCCCGCGGTGTGGTCGAGACCGAGCCGCTCGCGCTTTCGGCGCGCGTCACTAACCTCAGTGAGCTGCGTTTGGGGGTGTTGGACAACACCAAATGGAACGCCAATCGCCTGCTGCGCAAGACAGTGGCGAAGCTGCAGCAGGACCACTCCTTTGCCGCAGTAAACTACTATCGCAAGGAAAGCTTCTCCAAAGAGGCTGATCCGGTCGCTGATCGAGACCATCGCAGCCGAGAACGACATCGTGCTGACGGCGATCGGCGACTGAGGGTCATGCACGTCGTGCTGTACGCATGACGGCATCAGACTCGAAGCCGCCGGCCGCCCGACAGTGGTCATCGTCACCACCGAATTCCTGCACGAAGCGGAGGTGCAACGCGACGCGCTCGGGATGCACGATCTTACCCCAGTGGTCATCGAGCACCCGCTCAGCACTCTGACCGACGAGGAAATCGACCGACGCGCGCAACAAGCTGCCGCCCAGTGCGTCGGCATTTTGCTCGGGCAGCCTTTGTGAGATTTCGGTCGATAGCGCAGACGAGGCGGTGGCTGGCTGTCGGCGCCATCGTAGTTGCGCTGGCCGTCGGCTACGTTTTTCTGCTGCGCCAACTCCACGTTTCGGGGCTGCCGGTCGAGCGGCAATTTGGGATCGCCAGCGTCGGCAAAATTGTTGAAGCAACGCATTGCGTCTGGGAAACGGAAGGTGGAGAAGCCGACCATACTCGGTTTCGCGCTTGACGACGCCTTCGCGCCGATAACAGCCGTTCGGCGGGTCGCTATCAAGGCAAGAGGTTCGACCCGGGTCGGTTACAGGGAGCCGGCCCATGCGATCCCGAAAATGGACCTAATTTAGCGCGCCCCGAAGCCAGGGCGGCGCCCACAGCGGGCGCTGGTTTTTAAAATGGGATTTGCGCGCCACTAGCCTCGTTTACGTCCGCAAGTGCTGCTGGTCGATTGAACGCTCGATGAGCGGAAGGCGGTCTGACGGACCGTCAACGCTGATCGGCCGCCAGGTTTTTCTCCGCCGCGAAGAGGATCTCCGCCGACAGCTCCGGGTCGGTCACCAAGCGCGACATTGTTACCGCGCCGATCATGGTCGCCGCCGCGACAAGAGCTCGCCGCCGAGCCGCCGCGTTGCAGGCCTCCCCCGCCAGGATGTCCACCAGCCTCACGAAGCCCGCCGTCGCCGCCGCGCGCGCCTCTTTTCCGGACCGGGCGAGTTCATCCCCGAGCGCGGCGAGCGGACAGCCGGAGGCCGGGTTGTCCCGGTGGCGGGTCGAGAGATACGCCGCCACGGCGGACTTAAAGGTCGGGTGAGCCGCCATCTCCTTGAGCAGAGAGTCCACGGCCGCGGCGGTGGCCTCCGCGACGAGTTGGTCCTTCGACGCGAAGTGCTTGTAGAACCCGCCGTGGGTCAGGCCGGCGGCCTTCATCAGGTCGTTCAGCCCGGTCGCGACGATCCCCTTCTCACGGAACTGGCGCGCGGCCGCCCGGACGATGCGCTTGCGGGTTTCGGCCGCCTCTTCCCTCGACTTCCTCATTTCCCACGTCCTCCGGAAAAAACTTTTGGATTATGATTGACATCTAAATTTATGCCCCTACCATTTGGATGTCGATTGACATCTTAACGGAACATCCGGGAGAAACTCCAGATGAACACGGGAAAGATCCTGGTCACCGGGGCGACAGGCGACACCGGCGGGTACGCGATCGAGCAACTGCTGCAGAAGGCCACGAGGTCCGGGCCCTCGTCCACGGCACGACGACCGCTCGAAGCGGCTCGAGGACAAGGGCGTGGAGGTCGTCTCCGGCGACTACCTCGACCTAGGCGCGATGCGGACGGCGGTGAAGGGCGTCCGTCGGGCCTACTTCGTCTACCCGATCCGCCCCGGGATCATTCAGGCGACGGCCTACTTCGCCCAGGCCGCCAAGGAGGCCGGGGTCGAGGCATCGTGAACATGTCGCAGATCTCCGCCCGGGAGGACGCCAAGAGCCACGCCGCCCGGGACCACTGGGTCGCCGAGCGGGTGTTCGACTGGTCGGGGATCGCCGTCGCGCACCTGCGGCCGACCTTCTTCGCCGAGTGGCTGCTGTACATCGCCCCGATGATCAAGGCCGGGACACTGGCCATGCCGTTCGGGACCGGCAAGCACGCCCCGATCGCGGCCGAGGACCAGGCCCGCGTCATCGCGGGCATCCTCGAGAACCCGGCTCCCCACCGCGGCAAGGTCTACCCGCTGTTCGGGCCGAAGGAGTACACGCCATCCGAGATCGCTCAGGTCCTGAGCCGCGTGCTGGGCAAGGACGTCCGCTACAAGCAGGTTACCATGGAGGAATTGCTGCAGAGGAGGGCGTCGAGCCAGTCGCCCGCCTCGGGCCAGGTCAACGCCCGGACGGCGTACGGGGAACTGGAGCAGTTGCAGCGGGGCGAGCTCAAGGAGTTGTTCGTCCTGCAGCACATCCGCGAGGTGGCGCTCGACCACCAGGCCGGCATCTTCGCCGGGACCAACGACGTGATCGAGACGATCGGCGGCCGCCCGCCCATGTCGCTGGAGGCGTTCATCGAGAAGCACCGCAAGGCCTTCGAGTGAGACGGTGGCTTTTCACCCAACTGAGCCGGTCCCGACGGGTATTCAGATGGAGGACACTTTCATGCCTATCTCAGCACCCACCATGAGTACGAGCAAGCGAACCCTCACGGCCGCAATGGAGGCCGGTGATCTTCAGGCCGCGATAGCAGCCTTTCGCCAGGACATCGTTTTCCATACACCTATCCTCGCGACCGTCGGAGACGAGGTCCGTGGGCTGCCCACCCTCGCTAAGATCCTTCAGACGGCGTTCACCTGTCTCGGGATGCCCCAGAATGTGGAGGAATTCCAAAACCCGGACGGCAGGTACATCGTCACATTCGATGGTGCCATCGACGGCAATCTAATCCAAATCGCTATGCTGGTTACCGAGGACGCTCAGGGGAAGGTGGAAAGCATTCGCGGGTTCATGCGACCGTGGCCGGTGGTCAAACTCTTCCGCGAGTATATGGAGCGCAACCTGCGCCCGGACCCGGTGCCCGACGCGCTCTGGGAACTACCGGCGTCCAAGGCACGACAATAAAAGGCTGACCAACTCAGCGCAGCTTATGGAGCCCGACACGTGCCCGTGAGCAATTTATTCAGATGGAGGACACTTTCATGCCTATCTCAGCAACGCCCTATCGTGAGCCGCGGTTTGCGACGGTTAACGGAAGACGCATGGCTTACATCGATGAAGGAGTTGGTGACACGATCGTCTTCCAGCATGGGAATCCCACCTCATCCTACCTTTGGCGCAACATCATGCCTCATTGCGAAGGGCTCGGACGCTTGATCGCTTGTGATCTGATCGGGATGGGACGCTCGGACAAGCTGCCGGACTCGGGCCCGAACGCTACAGCTACCACGAACAGAGGGACTATCTGTTCGCGCTGTGGGAACAGCTCAACCTTGGAGACAAGGTGATTGTGGTGCTCCACGATTGGGGTTCCCTGTTAGGTTTCGATTGGACGCGCCAGCACCCCGATCGGGTACAGGGAATCGCCTACATGGAGGCGATCGTTCAGCCCATAACCTGGGCGGATTGGCCTGAAGATGCGCGATCCATCTTCCAGGGATTTCGTAGCAACGACGGCGAGATGATGGTGCTGGAAAAGAATCTCTTCGTTGAGAGCGTCTTGCCGGGAGCCATATTGCGCAAGTTGAGCGACGAGGAGATGGCAGCGTATCGCGCTCCCTTCGTCAACGCAGGTGAGGATCGTCGCCCAACGCTCACGTGGCCACGCCAAATTCCCATCGAGGGCGAGCCACCGGAAGTAGCCCGAGTGGCCACTGATTGTGGTCAGGTGGCTGGCCGAGAGTCGAATTCCTAAACTTTTTATCAATGCAGAACCGGGTGCGATATTGACTGGCCGCCAGCGTGAATTTTGCCGGACCTGGCGCAATCAGACCGAAGTGACTGTGGAGGGAATCCATTTCGTTCAGGAGGATAGCCCCGACAAGATCGGTGAGGCTCTGGCAGCGTTCGTGCGTTCTCTAAGGAACCTCTGACGAATGAAGAAAGTGAATCGTCGAGTGTTTCGCTTTCAGGGATGAGGGGAGCGAGAGGGAGTGAGCTGGCTCAAGAAGCTTCGCGATGATCGTAAACTACCTGCCTGATCGCCGACCCAACAGGCGCGGCGTTTCCTGGGTGTCTACCGTGCAGCCACGCGCGGAAATCCGTAAATCAGTATGTTGTGGTTTCTTGCATGGCCCGCGGAGCCGGCGCAAGTCGCAGAACACCTCATTAGGAAAGGCGGATACCTAGCGTATGTTACAGCGAAGTGAGGTATATTCAGACCCTCGGGCGGGGTTGAGATTGCAAGATGATCGAGATTCCAACGCTCACCACGGATCGCCTCCGGCTACGCGCATTTCGTGCCGGCGATCTCGATGCCTTTGCGGCGATGCGGGCGAACCCAGAAGTGGTGCGCTATCTCGGTACCGGTCGCACTTCTACGCCAGTCGAAGTCTGGCGGATGATGGCCACGTTTCTCGGCCAGTGGGCGTTGCGCGGCTATGGCGTGTGGGCCTGCGAAAAAATCGATGGCGGCACGTTTATCGGCTACGTCGGCATTTTCCACCCGCTCGACTGGCCGGAACCGGAGATGATCTATTCACTCGACCGGCCCTTTTGGCGCCAGGGCTTCGCAACCGAGGCTGCGCGGGCGGCGCGCGATTGGGTGTTCGAGCACGCTCCACCACCCCGCGCCGCGAGCTTCATTCGGCCTGACAACCAGGCCTCGAAACGTGTCGCGGAACGGCTTGGCGCGGTTTACGAGCGCACATTCGAATGGCGCGGTTCTAACTATGAGCATTGGGTGCATTGTCGGACCGACCCGCGGTCCTGATCGGCTCCTCTACGTAGGCTTCAATATCCCGTCGCCGTGCGGTCGCCGATAAACTGGCTGAAGCCGGATAATGCGGTATTCTGGAAGTCCGGCGTTGCAGGGGTCTCGATTTCATACGCCGGGCTGAAGGTCCGGAAAGGGGCACAAGCCGCTATTCGGGCGACCGGAATCGGACGACGGCCGCTAAGGGTCGGGAAGGGCACGACTTGTCTTGCCTCGGGCCTAGAGGATGGCAACCGTTTTCGGGTGAGACCAGCTCTTCGTTTCGGAAACGGCAACACAAAAATTGCCATATTCGCATCGTATCGTACGGCACCGAAGTGGCGCTCGGGACCGTGCGCCGCGACAGCGAAGGAGAAGTTAATGCCTGTAGATTCCCTGCAGAAGCAGGAGGGCCGGGACGCCGAGGCCCGGTTCAGGAAGGGCCAGTCGGGCAATCCCGCAGGCCGCTCGCGCGGCTCGCATAACAAGGCGATCGAGGCCGCTGAACTATTGCTCGAGGGCGAAGCCGAGGCGCTGACGAGGCGGGCGGTCGAGCTTGCGCTCGAGGGGGATGCCGGCGGCGCTGAGGCTCTGCCTCGACCGCATCATGCCGCCGCGGCGCGGACGGCCGGTGCGCCTCGACAGCGTGCCGCCGGTGCGCGGTGCGGCCGATCTCGGCGACGCGATGGCGGCAATCACGACCGCGGCCACAGGCGGCGCGATCACGCCCGGCGAGGCGGCCGAGCTGGCCCGGGTTGTCGAGATTTTCGTGCGAGCGGTCGAGACCAGCGATTTCGAGAGGCGCTTGCGTCAATTGGAAGATCGCCGTGACGCGGGCTCGTGAGGCACGGCTCGATCGCCTGACGGACGACGCGGCGAGCGAAGATGTCGGCAAGAGCCTCGATCGCTGCACTCAACGGGCGTGGGGCACGGTTTGCGCCATTGTTCGCGACGAACTGACGCGGTCGGGGGTCGATCCGGCGCATGTCGGGGCGTTGTCGCTGCGCGAGGCCGGCGACACGCCCGAATTGGCGAGGGCCGACGAGGAATTCGTCCTGTCCGGCGATGACGGCGCAGCCGACATCTTCGCTGCGAAGATCCGCGACAGCGTCAGACGACACCAGGAAGACCGCAGCGCGCCCGATTTCGCCAGGGCGTCGCTGGCGGAGTTGTTCGCCTAGTCGCTGGCGCGACGCGTCGATCGCACCGGGCGTCAGGCATGAACCTAGAGCAAAAGTCGGGGATGGGTCAGCTGCGGCCGGTAGCGCGATCGACAAGAGCGAGGATCTTTTCGCGTTCGTTGGCACTGTCGGCCGGCAAACGCTGCCAGTCGCGTCGGGCCGCAGATCGGCGAAGAGGCCGGCGCGATCTTCATGAAAATGGAGAAACGCGTTGCCCTTACGGTAGAAGTATCCCGGGCCGCTTCTCGACGAGCCCCGCTCGGGCGCGAAGCATCTCGAGCAGATCCGACAGCGCCTCGAGTGCGCGCCTGCGCCAGCGTGTTTCACAACTTAGCTCTCATTCCCGTCATTCCCGCGAAGCAGCGTGTGAAGGGAATTGGCTGCATTGCGGCAGTGCGTCCTTCGAGACGCGCCCCCTTCGAGACGCCGCCTGCGGTGGCTCCTCCAGACAGACGGCGCCCTCAGGATGAGGAGCATGTTTAATGGCATCAAGAAAATTCCTCATCCTGAGGAGGCCGCGTCGCGGCCGTCTCGAAGGACGCACCGCGCGTTTGTCCAGGGCAATTTCATTTCTTTCGCATCCGCGAAAGCGGGAAATCCCAGGGATCTCGTTCCGAAGCGGTGGCTCTGGACCCCCGCTTTCGCGGGGGTGACGATAACCTGGCGTGGACAACCAGCTTATTTGAATGAGGCTCTTACGCGCGTCGGAGCTGCTAGTATATCGGGGCTGGGTGAATGTAAACGGGTCGGGATGAGTGCTGCCGGGGCGTATAGCGGGTTGCGAGTCCTGGATTTGGGGCAGGGTGTCGCCGCACCCTATTGCGCGATGCTCTTGGCGATGCACGGAGCCGAGGTCATCAAGATCGAGCCCATTGCGGGGGATTGGTCGCGCGGGCTCGGGACTTGGTATGGCGACCACACCGCGATGTCGGCGCATTATAACCGCGGCAAGCGCAGCCTGGCGCTCGACCTGAAGGCCCCGGCGGCGCGGATATCGCGGTGGCGCTCGCGACCCGCGCCGATGTCGTGATCGAAGGCTTCCGCCCTGGGGTCGCCGCCCGGCTCGGTCTCGGATACGATGAATTGCGAGCGCGCAATTCGCGCCTCCTCTATCTCTCGGTCAGCGGCTTTGGTCAGGAAAGCCCTTACGTCGATCGGCCCTGCACCGACTCGATCGCGCAGGCCTTCTCCGGGTTGATGTCGGTCAATATCGGCAATGACGGGACGCCGCACCGAGTTCGGGGCGATCATCGTCGATACCTTGACCGGGCTATATGCAGCGCAGGCCCTCGGCGTCGCCCTCTATGCGCGCGAGCGCCGCGGCCGGGGCCAATATCTCGAGGTCAGCCTGGCGCAATGTGCGGCAGCGATCCTCGGCCATAAGCTCGCCGAGCACGTTCTCGAAAGCGGATCACCGCGGGAATTGAACGTGCCGACCGGCGTCTACCGGACCCACGACGGCTGGATCATCGTGGCGCTGGTGCGCGAGGAGCAATATGCCCGGCTGGTCGGCGCGCTCGGGCGGCCCAATCTGGCAAATGACCCACGCTTTGCCGATTTCGCCGCACGCGCTGCGCACGCGCCGGTGTTGTGCGACATCATTGGCTCGATCTTCCCTAGCGATACGACCTCGGGCTGGCTTGCGCGGCTGCGCGCCGCCGATATCCTCGTCGACCGCATCAATGGGTTCGACGACTGGCTCGCCGATCCGCACGTCGTGGCGACAGGCGGCGCGGTTCGCGTCGATCAGCCGGGCATGGGGCAATTCCAAACCCCGCGCACGCCGGGGATCTCGCTCGCGGCCGACATTGCGATGACGCCGGCGCCGCGCATCGGCGAGCACGGCGCCGTCATTCTCGCCGAGCTCGGCATCGATCCGGCGACAATCGCCCGGTTGTGCGTCGAGAACATCCTGCTCGTCCCGGAGACGCCATGACCGCGAGCTTCGACCCCCGACAGCACCGGCCCCGCGAAAGCCGCTACTTTGAGGATCTGGCGGTCGGGGAGCGCTTCTACATCCCGAACCGCACCGTCACCGAAGCGCATTTCGCCGCCTTTCAGACGGTCTCCGCCGACAACCACCCGATCCATTACGATGTCGAATATTGCCGGGCGCGCGGCCACCCGGGCCCGTTGGCCCACGGTTTCCAGATCCTCTGTTGCACCGCTGCCGGCGCCAGCAGTTTTGCTCTGACGATCGGCGATGCGCTGATCGCCTTCATCGAGCAATCGTCGAAATTTCTGAAGCCGGTCTATCCCGGCGACACCCTCTACCCGATGCTGGAAGTCGCCGCCCTGACGCCACAGCGTTCGACCGGCATCGTCACGCTCGCCGCCTCGGTGCACAACCAGAACGGCGAGCTGGTCCTCTCCGGCGAGCAAAAAATTCTGCTGCGCAAGCGCAAGACGGAGCTCAGCCGCGCTCGATGAACGCCGCGAGCAGGTCGGCGGCGCGCCGGCACTGGTCGCGGCTGACATCGAGGTGAGTGACGGCGCGCACGATGCGCACACCAAAGGCCGAAACCAGCACGCCCGCCTCTTGCGCACGGGCGACGACGGCCGCGGCGTCCAGCGCGCGTACTTCCATCCGAAAGATCACGATATTGCTTTGCACGGTTGCAAGATCGAGGCTGACGCCGCGCAATCCGGCCAGCCGCTCCGCCAAAAATCGGGCATTGGCGTGATCTTCGGCGAGCCGCGAGAGGTTGTGTTCGAGCGCATAAAGACCGGCCGCGGCGAGAATGCCGGACTGGCGCATTGCGCCGCCGAACATGCGCCGCGCCCGCCGGGCCCGCGCGATGTCGTCGTTGCGCCCGGCGACGAGGCTCCCGGCCGGGCAGCCGAGGCCTTTCGACAACGCGACCGAGACGAGATCGAAGGGCGCCGCGAGTTCGGCGAGCGTCTGTCCGGTCGCTGCCGCGGCGTTGAACAGCCGCGCCCCGTCGAGATAGCTGGCGAGGCCGAGCTGTCGTGCGGCCTGGCAGATCGCGACCGCGGCGCTGCTCGGAAACACGACCCCGCCGCCCCGGTTGTGGGTGTTCTCGATAGCAACCAAAGTCGTCGGTGGCGAACACGATATGGCCCGGCGGCTTGTAAGCGGCGCGCAAATCGGCGTCGGTGAACAATCCGCCCCTGGCCGACGACGGTGAACTGAACGCCGGAGTTCGCCGCAGCCGCCCCGGATTTATGCCAGACGAT
>CAVOTD010000036.1:0-5598 GCA_963698995.1 uncultured Alphaproteobacteria bacterium
ATAGTCCATTGGCCCAATAATATCTTTGGGTTTAGTCTGCTGAGTAAAAGGACCTAGTGCACGCTTAAACATAATATATCCTTAGACATTAGAAAAATTTCAGGTCTAATTCTTTTTTATATTCCAAAGCGCTCTTTGAGCCAACAGAATTTGACGAATAATTGTTATTTGAGCACGGGTGTTGCCCTTGAAAGATTTTAAAATAACGCGGAGGTCCGTCACGGACCGCCCCTTAAGCTTCTCAGCGAAATCCAAATCTTCAAAATCGCTTCCTCCACCTCGACTATCATAACAAGGAATTTTTTGCTCGAACATTTTGGGAAGCCGCGCAGGCTTCCCATGGCCTTTTTTCCCCGTGCTATTTGGCCGTAACCAAGCCACTTAGAATGGCTCCTTCGGCGCGGGTTCAATCCATGAAGCCTTTCGCGGTGGCCCCTTGTCCATGACCTCAAACGTAGCTTCCTCGCGGACCTTCTTGCCGCCGCTAGAAAATACCTCAGTCGTGTTTGGATCACGGTCGAGATCAAAGGTTTTCTGCGAATCGACCAAATGCGGCCATCCCACTTTTTTGGCAGTCTCGCGCATCTGCTTGTAACGGTCGGAATCCAGCGCAATAGCAAGCCCCCTCTCCAAAGCTATTTTTGCCGCCTTAACGGGCAAGTTGACGATTTGGAAAGGTCCGCATCCTGGCCGCAATCCTTTGTCATCGAGCCAGCTCAGTCTTTCGAGCGCAAAGACCTGGATGGTTGGCATAACCAACGGCTCCTCCTCGATAACCGTCAGAACAGGTGGCGCGGGTAGGGTTGCAGGGGCTCGACCTTCAAGGGTCTGAACAGCGCGAGCCCTGATTTCAGCGGCGAAGAGAGCAATGGCGTTTGGAATCTCCGAATGAAGATTTTCCAACAATTGAGGAAACCCGTTTGGACCGATGATTGGCAATACGGCGTCGACGGCCTCCTTGAGGCCCAACAAGACGTCTGGAACTGGCACAATGGCCTTTTCCAATCCATCGGCAAGCCTGTGAAGTTCCCGGCTTGTGGCCTCTCTTTGCAGACGATCAGCCTTCTGGCGCTCCTTGGCCTCGGCCTCGGCAACCTCATGCTCGGCCTGCTTGATAGCTGCCCGCAAAGCATTTATTTCAAACTCTAGGCCGGAGGCCTGTTCCGACAAGGAGGCGAGCTTGTCAGGGTCATCTCTAGCCGCAATTATGGCTTGTCTTCGAAGAGATTCCAAACGTTCCTCGGCGCTTTGCAAACGTGCTTGAAGATCGTCTGGTTTGGGTTTTTTCCCGAACATAAATGAAAAAATATACCGTCGCGTGAGCATTCAAATGATCATATGATCATGGGCGGAATTGCCAGCGCCCGCCTATTTTCTCTCCAAGAGTTGGATCAGCCAAGACCCTCCTCCTCAATGTATGACGACTTATACCAAGGCGCGCGGCAGCCTCCTTCATGCAGATCACTTCAGCGGATGGCTTCGGCATGATGGCCGCAAGTTGCTCCTCAAGGTGCGCAATCACGGCCTCTAGAACACGGAACTTTTCAACAGTCTCGGCGTCCATGCATGAACCTCAACAATATGTCCGGCGAAAAGGTAGATTCGGCTGAGACTAGGCCATAGGGAAGCTCTGGCGCTCCCCTCGGGAGACCCCTTTTGACCAGGACCCGAAAAGTAATAGGAATCAAACACTTAACTCCACCGAGGACCTTTTATGGGTTTTGGGTTTCTCTTTTCTTACGGAGATAACGCCGGTAAAGTCGCCTATCCAACTGAAGGCACTGAACCACCCCACAACCGGAGTAAACCATAATGATCGATCCAATTGACCATTCGAGTGAATCCCTGCGTGTACGAGCAAAGCAGATATTTGAAGGGTTTGATGACTCGCCCAGTATCCTACTAATCTTAAAAACTCACTTCCTCCTTGAGGAATTGTTAAACAAGGCGGTACGGTCCAACTGTACCAGCCCCGAATATTTTGATCGTGCCAACCTTCGATTCTCCCAATTGGTTAACGTCGCCCGCGCGTTACTTCCTGTTCCTACCGACAACAGCTTTCCATCAACGCAAACACCGATGTTGTGGGACGGAATTGAAGCACTGAACACACTGCGGAACCGATGTGCTCATAGGCTAGACTTTACAAGCGATCTGGCACCTATACTTGAACGCTTGGACATTCCTGGGGCATCAAGGTTTACTTCTTGGTCTGACCCCGATCTATTCAAGGAACTGGTGCGTCCTGTTAGTGTAGTGCTAGGGGCTGTCACTCACGGTACTAGGCGGCGGGAAAAGTATGTTTGACGAATAGATTGTGAGTAAAATTATCAATATCCAGCAGGATTATGTAAAAAGATGTTCTTGCCCCATTTAGTATCTGACTGCCAAGAGCACCTAGAACCATTGGTAATTACTGAAAGAAGCTACCGCCTCGATCCCCCCTTAGCACGTGCTCCTTAAATAGTAGCAGATGATATACCGTTTCAATCCTACCGTTTAATCCTCGTACAATGGCTCTGAAAATGGCCTCGATCATTCCCGGCTACCACCCTACCGCCCAACCCTAACTTGGCGGTCCTATCCCATTACCTGCGGCTCTAACCTTGCTCTTTATCGACCTTTTCACCCATCTCCCTCATCGGCTCTCCACGCCAAACAAGCAAATGCCGCCCATGGGTTAGTTCCCCCAATGGGCGGCAACAGATCATGATTGCGGAGTGCGGGCTCGACAATCAACACGTATATAGAACGAATTGAATCGATGGTCAACTATTCTAGCATTTTCGAAGCCTTTTTTCTATATCTAAAAGAGTCTCAAACTGCTTAGATGAAATAACTTTGCCCCGCCTCGTTTCGATTAAGTTAGATGTAAATGTTTTTTGCTCCCATGGAGTAGCCTTTCGATGCTTGTTAATGTATGAAGCGATAGGAAACCAGACTTCGGAAGTAATCTTTTCATAGCCCTTTGATGAACCATTATAAAGAGAAATGGCTTGATCCCAACAAACCATCATAAAAATGCCGAATGAGTATTTCTCGGATTCCTCCTGCCAAACAAGCTTCCCCGTCTTAGCATTTTTCGATTTGAGGTATTGGATGAACATCGTATGGAAATCCTGAATTTGATCATTAGACAGACCCAACAAGGCGCTCAAGAGACTCAGTCCTGAGAAGCGTTGAATATCCAATCTTCACATAAGACACACGCCCATCTTTCATGAACTCGTAAAGCTTGTTCCGCCCGAAGCCATAAATTTGCACAGCATCGGCCACGTGCATACAAGGCGATGCTCGCAGCACGGCAACACGCTCTGGAGTAAGAGGGGTACGCTTATGACTCATGGTTTGTGCCTTTATCCTTTGCGCACAAATCATGGGGTTAAGCGTATTAAATGTCTAGGGACGCTCTATTAGAACGGGGTCCCACTCTAATAGAATGGGGTGTTTTTTCTATTTTGGGGGCAGTTTTCCAGCCGCTCGGAGCCGCACCACCTGCCTGCGAAAGCGCTTTTCCAAAAACTTCTTGACGGGTCGCCCCGTGTCATCTTTTTTAGGAAGTTTGTCGTTCACAAGCCCGAGGTTGAAAATATCAGTTTTGTCCGCCTGCCAAGTGTCGATGATCAACTGATCATGCCGTTCGGCCTTCTCAGCTAACTTCTCTCGGCCTCGTCCCGTCACCCTGTTTAACAATACATACCGTCTAGGTTTAAGAGCTGAGACAATATCGATGAAACTGAAAAGCTCGCCAATCTCTGGAGATAAAGGACCAAGTTTTTCAGCAGTCTTCCTGCATCTCGCATAGTGGCGTTCCAGCATGGCCCGAATTTCAGGTGTCAGTTTTATCTTCGCACGGCCTGACAACAAGGACTCCGCCCTGTGAAAATAAAACGCCATGCGGTCAGGTGGACCTGACTCAACCTTTCTGACAAAACGAAATGGCTCTTCACTGACAAAACGCACTGGGTATTCAAGCGAGATCTTATCCTTGGTCACGACGCGGCACCAGTCAAGAAATCCGCCCAGGCCTGCATCAAAGGGCGGCGCTTATGGAGTTGATCCCCTTGCCGATAAACCCGCTCAACCTCACCGCCAACGGTATGGGCAATAGCCATCTCAGCCACGTCTGGGCTAAAACGTTCCGAATCATCCCCGATCCATGAACGAAATGAGCTGCGAAATCCATGTAGCGTAACTCCTTGTGGTAATAATGCTCTGAGCTTGTCAGCACCGATGACGCCGGATCGCCTGTTCGGAAACAGCCAAGGACTCCCCGGAAATAATATTTTCAACTGTGAGAGAAGATCTAGTGCTTGCCTGCTAAGTGGTACTCTGTGTATCTTTTTTCGTACCTTTTTGGCCTTCATGCGAGCTGCCGGAACCGTCCACAAGGCGGAGCCCTGTGGCGACAAGGAGGGATCATCAATTTCGTCCCACGCTGCTTTGCGGCTTTCTGATGGCCGGACTGCCGTTAGAATTTGAAATTGCAGCGCCAATGATTCGACTAAAGGGAGAGCTTGCAAACTGGCAAAATAAGCGGGAACTTCGCGCCAAGCCATGCTAGGGTGGGGTTTTCTGGCTACCTGAGCTTTGCCAGCCTTCTCTAGAATCCAAGGTTTATCTACAGGATTCGGTCCCCCGTGATTTTCGTCAATGATTGCAGATTGAAACAATTGATGTAAGTAAATTAACGCAAGATTCATTACGGAAGGAGTCATTCGCTCCGCGATCTTTAGGATATCCGCCCTAGTGATACTAGACAATGGCCTCAGTCGCAGGTCCGGAGCCCGCCGCTCCAGATTCAATATGTTTTTGGTATGTTGGAAAGTGTTATTTTCCCAGACTTTTTGGTTTTTGACCAGGAACGCTTCAACCCCCGCTGCAAAGGTCAAATTCTGCGCTTGTACGGCCTTTTGGGCAGCCTGCTTGGCCGATAGGGGCATTTCACCCCGGAATATCCTCTGTCGATGCTCCAGAGCCTTCTGGCGAGCTTCTACCAAAGAGACAAGAGGGAAGGGACCTAACCCGATTTCACGCTGTTTGCCGTAACGCTGATACAAAAAGGTCCAACTCTTGCCCCCGGTTTTCCCGATATTCAAGTACAAGCCTGCAACCTTCCCGGCCGCGTGCCTCCCACGTGAATTCAAATTCGTAACTTCAAGCGCCGTGAGAGGCTTGCCATGGCGCGCCGTCTTTTCCATCCCTAGACCCTTCCCAGGACAAATTCGTGCTTTCCCAGGATTGATATAAACGTGACGGGACAACTTGTCAAGACGGTGCCTAGCCAAATGGCTAGCATTTCAATGGGTTAAGGATTGGTAAGGATGGCTAAGACAATATCATCAAATTTATAATAAATTATAAGCAATGACCGCAAGATGGATTTGGCACCTTGCTTTGCAAGCCCAACCCATCGCATGGCACGAAAATGATAGCTGCGTTTCCAGGTCCCGAAAATCGCGCGGATCCGCGCGAGCTTGCGATGGCGCGCGCGAAACTTTTTGGGCGGCAACCGGCGATGGCCTTTGCGCAAGATCTTGACCGGCCCGCCCTTAGCCTTGATCGCCTCCTTCACCGAATTCGCATCATAGGCCTTGT
>CAVOTD010000037.1:0-75621 GCA_963698995.1 uncultured Alphaproteobacteria bacterium
CGGCAAGGGTGGCAACGTCTTCGATCCGGTGCCCGCGATGCCGGCCGCGCGCGGCTAGTCCCGCATCGGAGTGCTATAAGGTCGTAGCTCTAAAACATGCGCGGCGCGCCATCGCACTCCAGCACGGTGGCCGCAGCATCGGCGCCATTGATGCGTTCTTGCGCACTAAGAAATTCGCTGGTGACGTAAACGACGTAAGCCAAAAATTGCAAGCCTCAAACGCGATCGAAAGGCATCGGTGTGGGTTTCCGTAAAATAAGCAAAGACCCAACCGTATCCGTATGAATTATCAGTAGGGCTCCTATATATATAATTACATCTGTAGTTGGTTGCCGTGAAAATTCAATATTAAAGAATTCCTTGAGAAACGCCGCTACGAACACCATTGCAGGAAAATGCACAAGATATACGGTGTAGGAAAAGGATGCTAAGACGCGATGCACCAACTCAAACCTCATCCGCTTTTTGAGATTCTTGGCGCAAACAAGCGCGACCGAATAGCCAAGTGCCGCTGCTAAATCCAGAACGAAGTCGGCAGCTAACCCCGTATGCATCTGCGGGGCGTTTATCCACCGGACAGCGACGAGGCAAACGAGCGCGACAGTCGCGCCGGCAGCAAACGGCCATCCTGCCCAGTAGCGGTCTAGCAATGCGACACCAGCTCCGATACCCCACATTACAAACCAGAGAGATATTGTTAGTGGCAGTAGCACGACCATGGCCACGATAGCACTGCCCGCAATAACCCTGGCGACCAATCGCCGCGAACGATATGCAACCATACAAAACCCGAACAATACATAATACCACCACTCATTAGCCAAGCTCCACAGCGGGCCGTTACTGCCAAGCACCGGTACAATTATTGTCTGCAACTGGGCAAAATTACCAACCAATATTTCCATTGAAAGATGTTCTGCGATATTGTTACCGAAAGGCTTAGTAAAGAAATGATCTGGATGCATGTATATACCGGATGAATTACAAAATTTAATGCCTAACCAATCAATAACATAACCGACAATAAGAGCCGAAACTGTGTAGATCCGTGAAAATCTATGAACAAAATAGTCTATGATGTCAAATTCTCTATCTCGTAACTGCAAAATTGTTCGACCTCCGACGAGAAACCCACTTATAACAAAAAAGACGATCACCGCCATGTGGCCGAAATCGCTAAAAAAATGTACGCCACGCAAAAGTAAACTCAGATGTCCGAGGTAATCTCCTATGGAAACGCTGTAGACGTGGTAGAGAGCTACCAAAAAAGCGGCAACCCAACGTGATGCATTCAGAAAATTAGAAGTACCCGAATTCATAGGATGTCTCTATAAATTATGATCGGTGTGTATAGCAAGCTCCGTCCGTAGGGCTTATCTAGCGGGTACAAATGCCATGCCATGTCGGGAGATTAACCATTTCTACCTTCACCGAGGGCGATATCTTAACGAAATTGATTAATAGCCAAAATAGCGCTTTCTCGCTTGACACTGCAACCTACTATATTATACCATAACTAAGGTACCGCGGAGAGAATATGCGATCGAACCGTTTGGCAAGACTGGAGAGCTCGGCCACGGCCTCGCCGGTCGGCGGCCTTGCACCGCGAAAACAGGCCTGCCGCTCGGCTACCCGTTTTAGCCGTCTCGCCTAAGAACTTTCGGCCTCGCCGTCTCTTCCGCGATGGGCCCGCCTCGGCAGCTTGCTCGGTACTTGCGTCTGCAAGGGCTCAAAACGCTGCTTATCCGATCGAGTGCTGATCGAGGCCGCGAGCGCTACCGCCGCGCGGGTATCACCGCCTTCACGTCCTACATCGCAAAAGGTCTGACCCTGTTTGTGAGTTTCGTCTCCGTGCCCCTTACGGTTCATTACCTCGGCGCGGAGCGGTACGGCGTGTGGCTGACCATAAGCAGCCTTCTGCTCTGGGTGGCCGTGACCGATTTTGGTCTCGGCGGCAATGCCTTGGTGAATGTGCTGTCGGAGGCAATCGGAAGAGACGACCGGGAAGCTGCGCGTCACTGCGTCGCGTCGGCGTTCTGGGCGCTGTGCACCATCGCTCTCGCCATTGGAGTTGTCTTTATGGTTGCCTTCCATTCCATTCCCTGGCGAGCCGTGTTCCGAGTGTCGGATGCGATTTCTACCCAAGAGCTGGAGCTGACCTGTGCTTTGGTGCTGACGTTGTTTGTGATCGGCTTACCGTTAAGCCTGCTGCGATCGCTCTATAACGCTCACCAGGAAGGCTATCTGGCGAATATATGGGGGATCGTATACGGCCTCGTTTCGCTGGTTGGCCTGGTGGCCGTGACGCGCTTTCACGGCGGGTTGCCGCAGCTGGTTTTCGGCCTATCCGGCATACCCGCTCTCGTGCTCTTGGCGAACGCGTACCATGCCTTTGTCCGCCGCTACCCACGGCTCGCACCCGCGCCTTCAGCCGTGCGGTGGATCTGCATTCGGCGCCTGTTGAAGCTGGGAGGTAAATACATGTTCATGCAACTGGCGGCATTGGGTATCTACCAGAGCCAGGCAATGATCATCACCCAAATGCTCGGGCCGGCCCAGGTCGTCATCTTTGTGGTTACGTACAAGGTCGTCGCGATGCCGGTCGAGTTGGTTTGGATGGGGACGGTGCCCTTCATGGCCGCGTTTGGCGAGGCGAAAGCGCGGCGCGACTGGAATTGGATCAAGGGCGCTTATAAGAACGGCGCGTTCGCCTCGATTGGTTTAGGCGTTTCTCTCGCCGCAGCCCTGGCTCTCGTCGCAAAGCCCCTGATCCTGATCTGGGCCGGTCCTTCCGCAGTCCCGGATTCCTCTCTGGTTCTCTGGCTATTCATCTATACTGCGTTCAATGTATCTCAGGTGATGGCGCAGCAGTTACTCTGCGGAGTTGAGCGAGTCGAGCCGCTTTTGTTTGCCATCGTCTTCTGCGCGATTGGCTGCGTGGTACTCGGTATCCTCTTCGCGCCATGGTGGGGATTAGGCGGTGTCGCATTCGCCATGGCGGCAAGCATGCTAATCACTTTGTGGCCCATACAATTCTACGAGGTGCGACGAATTTTCCGCACGGTTTAACGATGCCTCTGGCGGCGCGGCGCACTGTCACTGCGAGTTCGGACCTCGCGGCGGAGTTGCTCCTCACGGATGATCGGCGGCGGCTTACGGTCGGGCAAGGGGTCGTCGGCAGCACACTCATAGCGGGCGACGGCAATGTAGTGACCGAGACGCTCACGATCGCTTCTGAGTGTAATCGGGTCATACAATACAGCGCGCCGATGTTTATTGCGTATCTGGATTAGCCCATTAGACGTAACATACATGGCACGTTGCCAACACAGCCGACATTACTGTAAACAAATGTTTTTATCATTTAACTTGATAAGCATCTTACTTTGTCCTTTTAGCCCGCTACGCGTTCGAGGTCACGGCGTTTACTGTATCGTTGATTAAGACAGCTTGCTTTCACGCGGGCCCACCTCTTGCTTGATATTGGTAGAATTCGTTTTCGCAACTTGCAGATTATAAAGCACCTGATCGGCCGCAACGACCAAATCCTTCAACATGGGCCTGAAGTGTATCTTGATCCAAGGCAACAACATGAAATAGCAACGAAGCTTCTGTCCAGCGCCAAGGGGCGCGCGATAAACGGACAGAAAAAATTCTAGCAACCGGCGAAACTCCGGAAATGTGAGGGCTCGGGTTTTCGCTGGATCCCACCACTCGGGACACGGAAGGGTGCAATATCGGTTGGTGAGGCGGAGCCGCCGTGGCTGCTTCAGGCGAACCGGAAGGGTCGCCGCAGATTGTCCGCTATGGCGCCTGCTGATAAAAAGACACTCGGGGATTTCGTGAAACCGGCCGATCAACGACATTCGAGCCAGCAACACGCCGTCGGCATTGACATAGCTGCCCTGTGGCGGAATCTGGCGCAGAGCAGTCATCCGCATCACGCCGAAGATCTGGTAGCACATGTGGCCACCCGTCATCAGTATTCCCCGGAACCGCGCAGCCGGATCGCTAGAATCAGTTTTCATCGGCGTGACGTAGTTCTTGATAAAGGTCCCGTTTTCATCGACCTCTGTTGTTCTTGCGTAGGCCACCACACAGTCAGAATCGCTCTCGAGGATCTCGACACACCGCCGCAGGAAGTCTGGTCTTAACAGGTCATCGCCGGCGGCCTGCTTGAAATACTTGCCTACAGCAAGTTCATATACGCGCCGTACATTCCAGCCGGCGCCCATGTTCTTCTCGCTTCGGTAATACCGGATGCGGTCGTCCCGGTTAGCATAGGCTTTTGCAATCTCGCCCGTTCGGTCTGTCGACGCGTTGTCAGAAATAATCAGTTCGAAGTCAGTAAACGTCTGGTTCAGGATCGACTGAAGCGTTTCTTCTAAGAAGCGCTCTCCGTTATACACAAACAGTCCGATACTGACTAATGGTGTAGAATGCATCAAACTCCCCATAAAAGTAAGGCGGTTGAACTCTAGCGGCATGCAATATGCCACACGCAGGCAATTTCGCCGGCCAATTCAGCAAACTCCTGATCCGACATTCCCCGAATAGGCTACGTCCGCCATTCCAAATCCCCCGCTTCATGAATGGGACGGGCGAGATCGTGGCCGATTAGTTCAACGGGTAATCCTCGCGCAGCCAGCGCCGCCAAGAGAGGATCGAGCGCGTTAACTATGACATTGCCCAGACCTCCTATGTCCAATTCTTCGAGGCCGGTCGAGTTCGTGCAATACGATTATCGCACGAGATGCAACACGCTCGCACACATAGTCCATAATTGTTTCAGGGGCCGTCGAGTCCCATGGCGGCATGACATTGCAGCTAATCAAATGAGTGAGTCCCACGCTTGATGCGATAGCCTTGAGATCCCAACGGAAACGCAAGAATGGAGGACGGGCCATATACACGTTAACGCCAGTAAGATCTTCCAGGATTTCCTTACATATCCTCAAATCGTCCCGGATGACCCAAGGCCACTGATGACGAAAATCGACGTGTCGATAACCGTGGCAACCGATTTCATGACCGCCAGCGACGATGTCTCTCACGAGTGTGGGGCAGCGCGCGGCATTCGCTCCGATCAAAAAAAACGTCGCACGAACGCCGTTCCGATCAAGGATATTCAAGATTTCGCCGGTGGAATGCGAGCTGGGGCCGTCGTCAAAAGTTAAAGCGACTCCGAGCCTTCCAGGAGCGAGCTCACTGATCGCCCCACAACCCAGAGCGAAGAATTCATCCAGTTCCAGCCCCAAGAGATGCCATGACAATCCACCTACCAGACGTGCCGCCGTTTGTTTCACCGCG
The DNA here is from genome assembly GCA_963698995.1 of uncultured Alphaproteobacteria bacterium. Lineage (GTDB taxonomy): Bacteria > Pseudomonadota > Alphaproteobacteria > ATCC43930 > CGMCC-115725 > AP-15. Next base: position 5,311 of record CAVOTD010000037.1, read on the forward strand.
CGTGAATTTCTGGTGAACATCTGGTTGGTCAAGGAATTGCGGCTGACCGGGGTGCGCACCCTGGCCGACGGCAACGCCTACCTTCCATTTTCAATAGCGGCCGGGAGCATTTGCGGATGATAGCGTCTAGGCTGCCGGCTGTCAATTATACTTCCCTGGATGGTTAACTATGTCAACCATGAAATCATCTTTAACTATATTTACTTACATGTTAACTATACTTTTGGCTTCTCCTCCCCCTGCAACTACTGCATAGTGGTGGCCGAAGTCGCAAGCTGGCGTTGACTTTGATTAGTGCGGTCGAATGGGTCCACCAATGGCACCGAAACCCAAAACAGCAATAAGAGTAATTAACTTAGACAGGTCAGTTGATCGTCGACAGGCGTTCACGCAGATGGCTCACGACACCAAACTCGATTGGGCCTTTTTCCCTGCACACACAGGCACGACGAAACCTTTGCAGTATGATGACCGCGTTGCGACCCGGCGCATCGGTCGCCCACTGTCTCCCACCGAGATCGGATGCTATGCCAGCCATTTCAAGCTTTGGGAATGGCTGGCAAATTCCGACTACGATCAGGCAATCATTTTTGAAGATGATGTTATTGTTGACTGGCCCGCCATCGAGCAAATGAACGTCACTAGATTTGACGATTATGGAATAAATCTGCTGCGGTTATATATATCGTACCCCTGTAACTGGAAGATAGTGGAATACAAGTTCTTTTCACCGAATTTTCACCTTGTCAGGACTGTAGGATGGGCTCTTGGAGCTGTGGGATATCTTTTAACAAAAACAGCCGCGCAGACCCTTGTATCTAATTACGCCACTATTGCCTTGCCTGCGGATTGGGTACTTGCGCGGTATTGGGAACACCGCATACCCAGTTACTGCATCTACCCGTTCCCGGTGATCGAGCGGGGCGGTCCATCAACGATTGGTGAAGAGCGTTATGCTGCGCCACGCCGCGCCCTTTATGACCGCATTGCCCGCTTCGGCTGGCGCATCGGCGACCGAGCCGAGCGCGCCTATGTCGAGCGTTGCCTGATAAAGAAATGCCCGGTCGGCCTGACCAAAGGTTCAGGGCCCCCGTTCTTGGTGCCTAGCCCCGATCATTCATGAGGGGCGCCGGCGTTGCGGCGTTGCGGCGGCCGAGGGGCGAACTTGACCAGGCAAGGCGGAAGGTGTCGAACTGGGCGTCGCGCCAGCAGGGTATGGTAAGCGTCAGGCAATATCCGGGCGGTGTGGATCAGCAGGCGGGACCTGGTTGGCCGTGCTTTGGAGGTCTGGTCTCGACCCGGGCAATGACCCGGCGCTCGACTTCCTAGCTGTTGGCTTGGCGGATTCGCTGCAGCGGCGGACTTTTTCCGCATAGCCGTCGATCCGGCGCATGGCGGCGTCCTCAGCGAGATGGCTGATCCGGCCCAGCAGCACCGAATTGCCGTCGAGGCCAAAGGTGTATCCGATACGCTTGCGCGGCGCACGATCAACACGATTCTGTCTCCCTCGCTGTACACCCATGCAAGCTAATCAGAGAGTGGAGCTTCCGATGTGCGTCGAGCCCCACCGGCCGACGAACGCAAACGGCGCGCTTGAGTAATACGTGTCAATACCTTGCGTTTCCGGGAGTTCGCGGGAATGGGATTGCGCCGCGCACGTTGGCGAGGCCGGTGACATAGGCGAGGGTGCGCTCGAAGCCGAGGCCGAAGCCGGCGGGCGGCACTGTGCCGTAGCGGCGCAGGTCGCGGTACCAGGCGTAGTGCTCCTGGTCGATGCCGCGCTCCGCCATGCAACAGCCTCACGTCTCGCCGGACCGCAATACGCCTCGATCCGGTACCCGTCCGGATCGGTGATAAAGGCAGCATAGTAATTGGGGCCGTATGTCGACCGCAGACCGGGTGCGCCGTTGTCATGCCCGCCGGACTGCAGTGCCGCCGCGTGAAACGCATCGACCGCGGCAGCGTTTGGCGCCGCAAAGCAGAAGTGCATGCCTGACTTTTCGTCTGCCGGCACCGGGCGCTCGGCGGAAACAACCCAGAACGAGATGCTGTCAGCTCCATACCCGTAACCGACCAGCGCGCTCGCGGCCCGTATGCACTTGTATCCGAGCGGCTCGAGGACCGCGTCGTAGAAGCGCTTGCTTTTATCGATATCCCTTACCCCGATCGAGATGTGAGCGATCACTCCTGAAGCCCCCTTCATCCGACGAGTTGATCAGCCAGTTTGGGCGCGTGCCGCTATTTTTTTGGCCGACACCTGTTACAATCAACCGACCCACGACGTTCAACCGCCACGAAAAACCGCCTCTATGTTGTTGCCATCTGGATCGAGCACAAAGGCGGCGTAATAGTCCGACGTGTAGTGCTCGCGCAGGCCCGGCGCCCCGTTGTCAGTCCCGCCAGCTTTGAGAGCGGCGGCGTAGAACGCGCCAACCTCGGCCCTGCTTTTGGCCACAAAAGCGGTGTGTTGTCTGACCGAGTGTGGGTGGAAACGATCAATCCAAAACACGGGATGGTCCACGCCGTAGCCGATGCCGTCCGTTCCCACACCCTCGGGCAGCTGCCTAACTCGGCGCAGACCAAGCGCTTCTAAAGCCGCGTCATAGAAGGCGGCAGAACGGCCAACGTCCACGACTCCAGTACCGGTATGGTCGATCATTAGAACCTCGTAAGTCGGGTGCTTGAGCACCGCTTAAATAAACCGCCCACATCACTCCGGCTATCGTCGCGTCGAGATATCGCGCAAGACCCCTGTCGCGTTCGCATGGCGGGCAATCTCGCTGGCGTTCGAGGACCACACGCCGGGAATCTTGCGCTCGTCGGTAGGCGGTTATGTCCGGGAAATCGCGCCGCACGGGCCAGCTAGATCTTTGTCTTGGCGGTCCGTGGCGAGGCCAGCGTCGAAGTCGTACGCGTCAATATCTTGCATTCCCGGGAGTGCGCGGGAAAGGGATGGCGTAGCGGACGTTGGCGGGGCCGGTGACGTAGGCGAGGGTGCGCTCGAAGCCGGGCCGAAGCCGGCGTGCGGGACTGTGCCGTAGCGGCGCAAGTGCCCCCACCCTAACCCTCCCCCGCGAGCGGGCGCGAGCGGGGGAGGGAAGGGTGGGGCGTAGTGCTCGCGATCGATGCCGCGCTCGGCCATGCTCCGGTCCAATACGTCGAGCCGCTCCTCGCGCTGGCTCCCGCCGATGATCTCGCCGATCCCCGGCGCCAAGCGTCCCCCCACCCCTCCCTCCCCCGCTTGCGGGGGAGGGTTAGGGAGGGGCGACCGGTGCGGCCATACATCGTCGTTTACTCGCATGTACAAGGCTTTGATGTCCTTCGGGTAGTTCATCACGATGACCGGCTTCTTTGCGTATTTCTCGGTCAGATAGCGCTCGTGCTCCGACTGCAGGTCGATGCCCCACTTGACCGGGAACTCGAAGTTCTGCTGCCTCACTCCCCTCGGCCCCGGGAATGGCGGACGCTTTGGCGGGGCGCCGCTAAATTGGCCATATTTCCGTAGTATCGTTCAGATTATCCGGATAGGGCGACCGTGGTGGGATGGCGGATGTCGCTGCAAATTTGGCTGTAAACGCAGCGTGGGCGCGCGGCGTGGGCGCGTAAGTAATTGAAAACCCAGGAGTTGGTTCACAAATATGCAATCTTCGCGTGTGTTTTCGCTGTAAATTTGCTGCAGATGCAGCCAGCGGTCAGAAACGGTTCAATCGGCGGTTGCTGCCGCAGCGTTTTCATGGGGAACCCGTGAGCCCGACGCGGCCTACCTCAATACCGTGCGTTGCCAGGGGTGCGCGGGAAGGGGATGGCGTCGCGGACGTTGGCGAGGCCGGTGACGTAGGCGAGGGTGCGCTCGAAGCCGAGGCCGAAGCCGGCGTGCGGCACCGTGCCGTAGCGGCGCAGGTCGCGGTACCAGGCGTAGTGCTCCCGGTCGATGCTCGCGCTCGGCCATGCTGCGGTCCAATACGTCGAGCCGCTCCTCGCGCTGGCTGCCGCCGATGATCTCGCCGATCCCCGGCGCCAATACGTCCATCGCCGCGACCGTGCGGCCGTCATCGTTAAGGCGCATGTAGAAGGCTTTGATAGCCTTCGGGTAGTTCATCACGATGACCGGCTTTTTCGCGTATTTCTCGGTCAGATAGCGCTCGTGCTCCGACTGCAGGTCGACGCCCCACTGGACCGGGAACTCGAATTTCTCGTTCGCCCGCTCGAGCACTTGGATCGCCTCGCCGTAATCCATATGCACGAATTCCGAGCCGACGATCCCCTCGAGTTTCGCGACCAGCCCCTTCTCGATCCGCTGGTCGAAGAAGGCGAGGTCTTCCTCTCTTTCGTTCAGCAGCGCCGCGAAGGTGTACTTCAGTAGCGCTTCCGCCAATGCCGCATTGTCCGAGAGGTCGGCGAACGCGATCTCCGGCTCGATCATCCAGAACTCGGCGAGGTGGCGGCTGGTGTTCGAGTTCTCGGCGCGGAAGGTCGGCCCGAAGGTGTAGACCTTGGTCAGTGCCAGGCAGTAGGCCTCGATATTGAGCTGCCCCGAGACCGTCAGGAACGCCTCGCGGCCAAAGAAATCCTGCGCGAAATCGACCTTGCCCTCGGGGGTGCGCGGCAGGTTGGCGAGATCCAGGGTCGACACGCGGAACAATGCCCCCGCCCCTTCCGCGTCGGAGGCGGTGATGATCGGCGTATTGACCCAGAAGAACCCGTGCTCGTCGAAGAATTAGACGTCCCGGTATTCACGACTGCGCGCGGGATGCTGAATCGTGAGGATCACGATCTCCTCTGCTCCCTCGTCGATCATGTAATAGACGAGATAGCGGTATTTGGGTGTCACGAGTTTGCGGACGCCTTCGACATTTTGGGGACGACCGATCGCCGGAAACAGGGTCAGATTCTGAAGAGAGCGCAGTATTGCATCTCTCACCGCGAGCGCCGCGGACGGATTACGGGTGCGCAGATACTCGGCAATCTCTGCAAGGTCGCGCGTCGCACGCGGCGTGAACCGCAGCTTCACCGATCAAAGCGGCGGAAGGCAGCCTCGACTTCGTCATCCGTGGCGAATTCGCGTCGCTTTGCTTGCGCAAGCCCTTCGAGCACCGCCGCCAAATGGGCCGGATCGACCGGCTCGGCCTCTACCTCACTCCCCGCCAAGTGAAGAATGGTGCGGGCGATGTCATCCTGGGAGTCCGCAGGTAGCCGGCGCACGGCTTCGATTGCCTGTTCCGAGAGCTTGGTCATGCGTCGATGATAAGAGCTTAACCGGCTCTGCGAAAGAAGGAACTGCGGTCCGGCCTCGGTCAATACCGTGCGTTGCCGGGGGTTCGCGGGAACGGGATTGGCGTCGCGCACGTTGGCGAGGCCGGTGACGTAGGCGAGGGTGCGCTGCGAAGCCGAGGCCGAAGCCGGCGTGCGGCACCGTGCCGTAGCGGCGCAGATCGCGGTACCAGGCGTAGTGCTCGCGGTCGATGCCGCGCTCGGCCATGCTGCGGTCCAGCACGTCGAGCCGCTCCTCGCGCTGGCTGCCGCCGATGATCTCGCCGATCCCCGGCGCCAATACGTCCATCGCCGCGACGGTGCGGCCGTCGTCGTTCACTCGCATGCAGAAGGCCTTGATGGCCTTCGGGTAGTTCATCACGATGACCGGCTTCTTCGCGTATTTCTCGGTCAGATAGCGCTCGTGCTCCGACTGCAGGTCGATGCCCCACTTGACCGGGAACTCGAACTTCTCGTTCGCCCGCTCGAGCACTTCGATCGCCTCGCCGTAATCCATATGCATGAATTCCGAGCCGACGATCCCCTCGAGGTTCGCGACTAGCCCCTTCTCGATGCGCTGGTCGAAGAAGGCCAGATCTTCCTGTCTTTCGTTCAGCAACGCCGTGAAGGTGTACTTCAGCAATGCTTCCGCCAATGCCGCATTGTCGGAGAGGTCGGCGAACGCGATCTCCGGCTCGATCATCCAGAACTCGGCGAGGTGGCGGCTGGTGTTCGAGTTCTCGGCGCGGAAGGTCGGCCCGAAGGTGTAGACCTTCGCGAGCGCCATGTCAGGCGCGACTGCCGACGTCAGGAACGCTTCGGCGGCCGAAGAAATCGTGCGCGAAGCATCGGTCCGTCCTGGGTGCGCGGCAGGTTGGGAGCCGACACTCGGCGCGACGCATCCGCCGACGCTAGCTGGCGGGTTGAGGTGTAACGCGCCGTTACGTACCACCGAGGCGACGAACGATACCATATCCACAGGATCGGACAATTCTGGAATTACCCGTGAGGAATTCGCATCTAGCCAGGCCAACGGCGCTAATCTCGTTCCCGAACCGTGAGGCTACCCAAAAGACTGCATTATACATATTGGGGGCCGGCAGTTTCGAGAAGACCTTGATGAGTACATAGAATTCAAAGAAAAATGCGACGGTGTACGGCTGGAACGGGATCAGCTGGACTTTGAAGAGTTTCTTGGATTTCTGGATATCGAACATTATCTCCGGCTGCGCGGAAAAGATACATGGAGCGATGATGGTAATGAAACTCAAGTGATTATAAAGACTTGATTGGGCAGATTCTGACCGAAAAAATGCCTCAACCTCGTGCAATTCCGAAATCATATCTTCGGTTTGTGGAGAAACTACAGCCGTATGATCGCATTGTCACCTTCAACTATGACGTGCTGCTCGAACGTGCGTGCGAAGTCGTCGGAAAGCCATTCCGGCTTGGCCATCGGCATTCATAAGCAATTGGCCCTTCCTCAGACGAGGAAATCACCATTTTAAAGCTTCACGGTTCTATTGATTGGTCTGACAAAAAGCGATATCTCATCCTTCAGCAGGCCGCAAGTGAAAATGGTCATCCAGACTATATACCAGATGATCCTAATTCAATTCTGGGAGAAAGTTGCGTATAACGCCCTTGGTTCCGGGTCTGCGGCCCGACGTTGATGCGCTGCGCGACGTACATCGAGTGCTTGACATAGAGCGCCTTTACTCCAGCCCTCCATTCCTTCTTGCGACCCCAGTCATGTCGAACCCATCGACGGCGAAGGTGATTTATTCACAACGGTTTGCTGAGTTTTGGAATAATCAGGGGGAAGCAGGGGCACACAATTTCCGTATGGCGATAATTGGGTATTCCCTGCCGCCTCATGACGACTATGCACGACAGTTTCTCTACCGCGCCGTAAGGAACTACCAGGAGATACCGGGCAAGCGCGTCGATCCAACAGGGGGTAAAAGAGGCGAGAAAGAACCGTTTATATTTGTAGATTTATGTAAAGACGAAGCTCGTAAAAATCAAGTACAAAAGCGATATCGCTTTGTTGACTGGCGCCGTACGCGCTGTTTTTTTGATGGGTTTAATGAAGACGTGATTGCTGCACTATAATCGGGGCAGGACGCGATCCCTCAGCAAACTTCGTTGTCTCGCTCATCCAAGCGATTGCACTCATCATGTCGTGAACGGTCTGTGCATCAGATTCCTTGACCCTGCCAATTATCATTGTTTGGGTACTGTCCTGCTGCCTTCTGACGGGCTAAATGCGAGTTCACGAACCTGACGTTTGAGATGGAGCTGGTTTAAAGCCACGCGCTACCCACGCTGTGGCAATCCCAAGAGTCAGAGCCGCCAGGGAACCGCCTAGGCCGAAAATGACGAAGCCACGCACGTTAACCATAGCTTCATCGCGCCGCAGGGCGGCAGCGGCACGAGCGTTAGCTATGTCGGTATCAGCCAACTGCTTCGCCGCTTGTTATTTGGTCCATGGCCCTCAGGCTGCGTGCGCTCAATGACTGGATCCATGGCAGGAGGGGTCCATTTTGGCTCTTTCTCGCTTGATACTAGGTCGGACAACCTCATCGGATGCCAGGGCGTTACCTCAACCAGGGCTTTGGTAGGCCGAAGGCAAATCCGTTGATCGTTATCCAGATCATGGAGGCGATCAGCCAAAGCCGGAAAAAGCCGCGTCGCCAGTTCATTCGTCCTCTAGCGCCGCCATTCATCAGTCGAACGTATCACGAGCGGCGGTCGCCTCCGAGTCGCGGGAAACGCGGGGCCCCACCGTGGCGAGTCCAAGAAAATGGGGGCGCCGACGTAATACACGTCAATACCGCGCGTTGCCTGGGGTTCGCGGGAAGGGGATTGCGTCGCGCACGTTGGCGAGGCCGGTGACGTAGGCGAGGGTGCGCTCGAAGCCGAGGCCGAAGCCGGCGTGCGGCACCGTGCCGTAGCGGCGCAGGTCGCGGTACCAGGCGTAGTGCTCCCGGTCGATGCCGCGCTCGGCCATGCTGCGGTCCAATACCTCGAGCCGCTCCTCGCGCTGGCTGCCGCCGATGATCTCGCCGATCCCGGGCGCCAGCACGTCCATCGCTGCGACCGTGCGGCCGTCGTCGTTCACCCGCATGTAGAAGGCTTTGATGGCCTTCGGGTAGTTCATCACGATGACCGGCTTCTTCGCGTATTTCTCGGTCAGATAGCGCTCGTGCTCCGACTGCAGGTCGATGCCCCACTTGACCGGGAACTCGAACTTCTCGTTCGCCCGCTCGAGCACTTGGATCGCCTCGCCGTAATCCATATGCACGAATTCCGAGCCGACGATGCCTTCGAGCTTCGCGACCAGCCCCTTCTCGATGCGCTGGTCGAAGAAGGCGAGATCTTCCTGGCGTTCGTTCAGCAGCGCCGCGAAGGTGTATTTCAGCAGCGCTTCCGCCAATGCCGCATTGTCCGACAGGTCGGCGAAGGCGATCTCCGGCTCGATCATCCAGAACTCGGCGAGGTGGCGGCTGGTGTTCGAGTTCTCGGCGCGGAAGGTCGGTCCGAAGGTGTAGACCTTGGTCAATGCCAGGCAGTAGGCCTCGACATTGAGCTGGCCCGAGACCGTCAGGAACGCCTCGCGGCCGAAGAAATCCTGCGCGAAATCGACCTTGCCCTCGGGGGTGCGCGGCAGGTTGGCGAGATCCAGGGTCGATACCCGGAACAATGCTCCCGCGCCCTCCGCGTCGGAGGCGGTGATGATCGGCGTATTGACCCAGAAAAACCCGCGCTCGTCGAAGAACCGGTGGATCGCCTTTGCCAGGGTGTGCCGCACGCGCGTCGCCGCGCCGATCACGTTGGTGCGCGGCCGCAGATGCGCGACCTCGCGCAGGTATTCCAAGGTGTGCGGCTTTGGCTGGATCGGGTAGGTGTCCGGGTCGTCGACCCAGCCGATCACCCGCAGCGCGCTCGGCCTGCATCTCGAAGGGCTGCCCCTTCGCCGGCGACGGCACGATCATCCCGGTCGCCTCGACCGCGCAGCCGGCCGTCAGCTTCAGGATCTCGCCCTCGTAATTCGGCAAGGTGTTCGGCGCGACGACCTGCACCGGATGGAATGACGAGCCGTCCGACAGGTGCACGAACGAGATGCCCGCCTTCGAGTCGCGCCGGGTGCGCACCCAGCCTTTGATTGTGACCGGCATGTCCTGCGGGGCCCGGCCAGCCAGGATCTCGCGCCCGCTGAATTCTCTCTCGACCATGGTCGACAGTTACTCAGGCAGAGCGGCCTTGTCCAGTGGTCGCACCGAATCAACAAACCCTGATCGGCTGGATCGCACCGCGGGTCTTGTCGGAGCTAACCGGCGGTTTGAAGGCTCTGCAAGAGAGGGGGCGGCCGTGGCCGCCCCCTCGATCGACCTGATGCGTCAACTACATTGGGCAGATCTTCCAGATCACGCCGGTGCCGGGGAACTGGACGAGAGGAGAGTCGGCGGGATCCAGCCACCTTGAGGCGGGGTCGGATTGGCCGTTGTCCCGCACCGCGCCGTAATCCACGACATAAGCGCAGCCATCCGGGCCAAACCTGACGTTGGTTGGACGGTTGAACCCGCGAAGCCCATCTGGGAAGGCCTGCTCGAAGATGGTGTTGTGGGCAAACCGTTGGATCTCCAGGGCGAGCGGCGTGCCGGGCAGCTGGCTGAAATTGATCAGCTTGACCTCGTGTCCTACTTCTTGCGCGGGCGCGGGGGGATTTGTCGGCGCAGTGGCGTTCGCGGGCGAAAACCCGAAATCTCCCTCGAGGCTGTAGAGCGCCGCTCCCGGCCTAACCGGCCCGGTTACAAAAGCATCGGGCACGAAGTCGATCCCGGTGAATGACGAGTCCGCCGCCTCGATGGCGATAGGCGAAGTGATCGCCTGCGGTGGGCCTGCCAGCACATTCCGGATCGGAACATCTTCGGTCAGAATTTGCTGAAGGCTCGCCGGCGTGCACAAGGTGGGAGGATTATTCGGGTCCGGGACGCAGAGATCATCACTGGGCCCGCCAAGTGGGTTGAACACCGCCTGGTTCGTCGGCAGGAAGCCATAACGGTCCGGCCACCCGTGATAGTCCGGACTGCCGTCGGGGTTCTGTTGCGCTATTGACAGAACTTCCGGGGCCCCGTTGGAGGGCCGGGCGCCTCGCTCGTCTGGGCCGTCCTCGCCAGCGAGCAGCCCTCCGCTCAAGGCATGATCCAGAGGTGCGAAGCGGATCGCGTAGGGGTTTCGATAGCCCCACGAGAAAGCTTGGATGTTGTTGGAATTACTCAGTTGGGCTCGCAGGATGGCACCGTCGCAAACACCCTGTCGAACTTGACCCGTGAACGAGTTGAAGAACGCCTTTATGGTTCCCCCGGGATTTTGAGTGTTGAAGGGGGAGTAGCCGCTCGTCAACTGCCCGTTACCCGAGTTGAACAGGTTGTCGCTGAGCACGATGTCCTGACACGGGATATCGGACTGGTTCGTGCCGTTGCCGTTGTCGAGACCGACTACGCCGCTGTTGGTCGTCGATCCCTGCGACCAGTAGATCCACCCGTCTTTGAAGGCCAGCTGTTCGGATGGGTGGTCGCCGGTCGGCAGATTGGTGATGAACGGCGTGACCAACCCCGTCATCGGGTTCACGGTGACGATGCGCGAACTGTTGTTTTGTCCACCGGCGTGAGTCGCCTGATTGGAGTTGGTCGCGAAGAGCGGCCCGCCCGAGAAGCCGTTGACAAACGCGATGTCGATCGCCGGCCCTGCGGGCTGGAGCCCGCCGCCGGTGGACGTAGGCTTGCCCAGGGGCCCGCGGATCAACTTGCCGTTTTGGTTGAAGACAAGAATGTCGGGTGTAAACGGGTTGTCCGGAGCGAACTCACCACCCGGGAAAGACCCTTGCTCGTTGCACCGGCTCGGGATGCCGTGTCCGGATTCCAGAACGAACACTTGGAAGCTCTGCGAATTGCCGAGAAACGCAATCCCGGTCGGAGCGTTCAGACCCGAGGCGAAAACCGAGACCTTGAAGCCTGTTGGAAGAACAATGTCCTGGCCTTGGTCCGGATTGAATAGGACGGTTTCGCCCGGACAGATCGGGTTCGCGACGGTCGCCGCTCCGGCGACGGTCGGCACCGCCAGGAGCGGCGCAAAAGCGAGCGCCGCGGTAAAGCTGTGTGAGCGTTTGAGTTGCATGGCGTATGTCCCTCCCACATCCTTGCTCTTTGGCAAGGGGACGTTTGTTGACGGCTGCGTACTTCTCGCGTCAACCCTAAGGGTTAGAGCGCGACAGGACCGCTCGGCGTGGCGAACATGGGTGCACGTAAGATCGACCCGCCGGATTGCAGTTTATTCCGCTAAAATTAACTAACAAGAAAGAATGTTAACCAAACAACAAAAATCTTCCCGTCCGCGGGGCGACGCTAGGCCCAACGGACGGGAATCTTCAAAAGAGAGGTACTATTTTTTAGAGACCGGGGTGATAGTGCCGAATAAACCGTCGGTTTCCCCGTTGGGTCCGGCAGTGAAATAGAGCGTATCGGAGTTAGAGTTCCGGCCGCCACCCAAAATCAGTGTCCATAATCCATCGATCACGAGGGGCTTGTCGCCGCCATCTCTCAGCGTGTCGAGGAAATCCCCGGTCGAATTCGAACGCGTTTACTTTGCCATTGCCGAAATTTCCGACGAGAATATCACCGCTGAAGCGGCCAAAGGCGAATGACGCCCGCGTGATGCCCCATGGCGAATTCAGCGCCCCGCGACTGGCGAAGCGTCGCAACAAATGGCCGTCCGTGTCGAAAATGTCGACAAAGCCATTGCCCGGACCCGCTACGTCGTCGTGTTTTGCTGCGTTTTGTTTGGCATATGTGACAAAGAGATTGCCGTCGATGTTTTGAATGCCGAACGGCGCGAAACCGGCCGGCAGATTCGGATCGACGAAGCCGCCGCTGGTGGTTACCGGAACGTATTGGCCATTGCTGTTGGCATCGGCCGGGCCGAATACGTCGACCGTCCCGGCGTTGAAGTTGGTCGCGAAGAGAAAGACCCCGTTCGCATTGGTGCCGACCACAAGGCCTTTGTAGACGGCGCCGCTTGCCGAATTGTCGAAGGCGATCACAGCCTGACTGGGGTTAGGAATTGTTCCCGTCCAGGCGGAGATCGTCCCGTCTTCGGTGTCGAAGATAAAAGAGGCGGGAATGTTCGTCCCAGGAACAAGGAACCCGGTTGTCGGACTGGTGGTCGGGTTCCACACTATGCCGGTCGGCGCCGCGGGTGTCGGCGGTGGCGGGTTCGTTTGGGCGGAGGCCGGTTGGCAAGCGGTAGACGGAACCGAATTATCGGGCAAAGGGATCGCCACACCGCCGCTGGGTCCCTGCAGCGCGATCTTGACGCCGACACCATCATAAAGGGTGGCGCACCCTGAAGCGTTGTCGGCGACCCAGAATGGACTTGCGGCCGGCGTAAACGCGACACCCCATGCATTCCGCAGCACCGGATCGATCGTCGGGTTCATGTTCTTGACCGGGACGTCCGAGACCAGCGCGGTCACGGTGAAACGATTGGGTTGTTGACTTTGATCGCCATCATCGGCGCGAGCCGCCGAGACAGAGAAAAGGCAGGTCGCAATCAACGCGGCGGGAGTGAGGCTTCGATTGAGTTGCTTCATGATGTTTGTCCTCCACTATTGACCGGAGCGCAGTCCGGACCCGGTCGCAGAGGAGTGGAACGGGCAACCAGGATGGCCGGCTGCCGTGAGAACACGTCGTGCCCAACGTGTGGGACTCACATCCCTCCCCTTATTCCATTCGAAAGCCCACGGATATTCACGCGGACGATCAAATTCCTGTTACCTCACGCGCCTTCGCGTTGCCGATCTTGCAGATGGTCGGCAGTTGTTTGCGTGCATTCAACTGTGACCGCAGTGACTTAGCTTCAGTCGTATAGGCAGAGAACAAGCCAAACTTCCTGCCCCTCTTTGCAAGGCGGTTCTGAACTGCCGGCGGAATAAATGGTCGTTTGTCGAGTTCTATTGGCCGAAAATCGAATTCCGTCTTGCAGTTCGACCAGGAATGACATGATTCAATCGGTCAGCCGGCGCGGGCGGCGCGCATTATTGCGCCGTATCCTCGTTGCCGCCGGTGCTTCAGCCCTGTTCCACACTCCGTATGGCGCCGCTGCAGCACCCAAGATATCCCAGAAGGCAGTGGCCTATCAGGACCATCCGGAGGGTGACAAGCGCTGCGAGAAGTGCGTGCAGTTTCAGGCGCCCAACGCGTGCAAGATGGTCGACGGAGCGATCAATCCGCAAGGCTATTGCCGGATCTTCATGCCGATTCGGCAATCGATGATACGTCCCGGGAATGCCGGCGACGATCCCGACCCGGCATAACGGCGATGCCGAGGAGTCGCAGTAGTCAACAACTTTGAGTGATCGGGGCGGCGTCGTCTTCATCGCCACCTCGCTGGGGGGAGTTTGGCATGCTCCGGCGGCTTGCGCAGTGGCGACGGCTGATGCCCACTCGATACACCGAGATCGCGCCGGTTGTGGTCATCATCACTGCCGTCGCGGTTATCGGACTGTCGCCGCGACGCGCCGTCTCACTACCGCTCTACGCGCGCCAGACCGGCCAACCATGCGCGACTTGTCATACCGCGTTCCTCGAGCTGACCCCGTTTGGCCGCCGGTTCAAGCTCGGCGGCTACACATTAGGCGGGGGCGATTGGACTGGGCCGCCCTTCGCCGTGATGCTCCAGGCGCCAACTTTTACCCATACAGAAGCCGGACAGGAGGGTGGAGCGGCGCCGCATTCGGAACCAACAACAATTTCGCCCTGCAACAGGTGAGCCTGTTTACCGGCGGGCGGATCACCGACAATCTCGGCGCCTTCGTCCAAGGGACATATAATGGCGTGGCCCGCCGCTTTAGCTGGGACAATACCGATATCCGATACGCCGATTCGGTTAATGTCGGCGGCCACAATCTGTTGTGGGGCGTGACCGCCAACAACAATCCGACAGTCCAGGACGTCTGGAACACCATCCCTGCTTGGAGCTTTCCTTTTATCAGCTCGGCTGTCGCGCCGACGCCGACTGCCAGCACGTTTATCGAGCAAGTATACGCGCAGCAAGTGGTTGGGCGTCAGCGCCTACAGCTTCCTCGACGACATGTTTTATTTCGAGTTCGGCGGTTACCGACCGTTGTCGACCAACACGCAGCTCGCCCTCGGCGTCGATACTACCGGTCAGAGCCCGATCAGCGGGGTAGCACCCTACTGGCGAGTCGCGTTCGAGCCAAATTTTGGTAACCATTCATGGGAAGTCGGCACCTTTGGGCTTGCCTCAAAGGTCGTCCCGATGCGGATGTCTGGCGTGGGTACGGATTCCTTCGCCGAAATTGGCGTCGATACGCAGTACCAATATCTGGGCGATCCCCATACAATCACTGTTCGGGCGGCTTGGATCCACGAGAACCACAATACCAGCGCCAGCCAGACGCTCGGGCTCGCCGACAATTCCAACGATACCTTGCGATCCCTGACCGCATCCGTCTCTTACATCTACGACCATACGTGGAGCCTTACGGCGGGGCGGTTTTCGATAGGTGGTACCACGGATGCCACGCTGTACGGCACGTTCACCGGAAGCCCCAACAGCGCCGGCTGGACCACCGAGATCGCGTACCTTCCGTTCAGCTATGGCGGCCCGTCGTTCTGGCCGTGGCTGAACCTGCGCATCGGATTGCAATACGTGCTCTATACCAAGTTTGACGGCGCCACCACGAACATCAACGGAGCCGGCCGAAACGCCCACAACAATAATACCATTTTCGCCTATACCTGGATCATGTTCTGACGGCCGGCGGATGGACCGCCCCGCGCTGCCACCCAGTGTTGCTATCCGCTGCTGAACCTGGCCGGATCTCGGCCGTCGCGCCAGGGCCGCGACGCCGAAGGCACGAGGCATGCTACTCTTGTCCGGCTCAGCGGGCACACCAGACACCGGCGTCGATCAAATCCCGGATGGTCATCGATGGGATGCGCCCCCGAAACGCGCCCCGCCGCGCGGAGCCAACACGGTCGAGCGCGCGACGGTTCTCGAAAATGTCGGCGAGGTGAGGTGCCGAGGCATAATTGGCAGCATCATGTGACCGCCGACGATGCCGGGGCGCCACTCAGTGCGAGCCTGGAATCCTCGCCCGACGGGTGCGAATGACGGTGGTGTCGGACGCAGCACGGCCGTCCGCGCTTGCCCAACCGGCGCAAACGCGGTTGGCATGGAGCTCCGTAAGGGCGTCGGCAAAAAAGCGGCTGCGCTGGATGGGCCGATTCGAGGAACGCTCCCTGCTGAGATGGCGGACCCGCGGAATACCTGGAACGGCGCGCGCGGCGCGACATCGCGAACCGGCAGGCGCAGCCGGGACGGGTCGCGATGCCAGGTATTCGTTGCTATTCCCGGCATATGGCGGTTGAGCGCATTAAACTTTTCGACGTTGAGTTCAATCCGACGCTGGCGCCAATTAAAGGCGGACCAGCGCGATAGCGGTCGGACAGCGACGAACCCAACACCGAACCCAATGCCGAGAGGGGCCTCGAGACCGAAATCGGGTCCGGGTGGGAAGATGTCGAACGGTGGGTAATCCGGAGATGGCCAAGGGCCGTAAACGGCGGCCGGGCTGTAGACCGGCGGATAAATGTATTCAGGATTGGCCGGCCGGATGATGATGCCTTGGCCCTCGGTTGTCACCCGCTGCTGGGCGTTGGACCACAGCGTCCCCGCCTCCGCGGCCTCGTAGCGAAGACGTTGGATCGCATCCATGACGTCTGCCTGCTGTGCCACGAACGCGTTGCCCAGCTGTTCCGTCCAGTCGAGCTGCTCGTCCATCATCCGCAAGATCCGCGGAAACGGCACCAGGGATTTGACACTGGGATCCCAGGCCTCGGTCTCGACCGCGCTGGCCAATTGGTCTCCCTGAAGGTTTGCATGATTGGAAGCTTGCAGCCAACGAGCCGCTTTGACGATCTCAAGAGGATAGGTCGCAGCCATCAGGATTTGTGCGAGCAGCGTATCCGGATAGAGCGCGACCGGTGCGAGCAACTGGTCGAGCTGCTCGGCTTTGAACAGCGGCGGTGTTTCGGCTTCGGGTTTGGGCGCCAGTCCTTCTGGTGTAGTAGTTGTCGCCGTCTCCGTGTCTGAAGCAGATGCTGGCGTTTCGGCTGCCGGCGTAGGTACGGCAGCCTCCCCGGCGGCCACCAATCCTTCGGCCGCAGGGGGCGGTGCTTGGTCCGGGCGCGCGCTAACCGCCATGGACACGATTAGCGCGACACTGAGAAAACCAGCCACCGCTACAAGCCGCTTCGCGCTCATTAGGCCATCTCCGTGCCCACAGCTGCCCGACCGTTGAAGCATTCCCCGGAAGTCCGAGCCCGATAGGGTTCTCAATTCCGAGAACAATCTTCGGATTATTTGGCTGCAGCAATCTTCTTCGATGGGGTGCCGGGGATCAACTTTCGGTGATCAGCAATATCGATACCGGTTTCGACTTCTTCGTGATGCAAGTCCCCAACGCATGGTTTGGGCGGTCGTGGTATCAGGGGACATGCAATCCGACGATGACGGCGACCCCGTCAGCACTTCAGGGGGCGCCTCCGCATCGAGATGTTGATTGTTGTCCCGGGTGTAGCGCCGGCTCCGTTGGTCTTCAACGATCCGCGTTTCCCCCGACGCCGCTCAGATCATCAGGGACCGTTGCGGCGACTGCGGCCATATTAAGGGCTGGGCGGGGACATTGCCCCGCCGGTTTTTTGCCGTTCGCAACGGCCTGTCATGGAGTGCCAAAGACCCGGACACTCTTACGTACTGGAGAAACCGGGCAAAACCGATTTCGAATACCCCTATTTTACACCTTGACGGTGGAGGCCTGGTAGATCTCGTCGATCGATGCCGCCAGCGTTTGATTGAACAAAGCATCACTCATCGAATGCCTGAGGTCTTCGACCAGGGCCCGCGAGAAGCTCGCGATCATGCCATGATTGGCGGCGAGGCGACGGCAGGCGTCGGCTCGCGTATAGCCGCCGGAGAGCGCGACGACCCGGGCCACGTGCTCGTGGTTGACCAGCGGCGCGTAGAGATCGGGAACATCCGGGAGCGTCAGCTTGAGCATCACCTTGCGGCCATCCGGCTGGGCGTCGAGCTTCCGCCTCAGTTCCGCCAGGAGGATGGCTTCCGCCTCGGCTTTGCCCGGGCTTTTGATCGAGACTTCTGGCTCGATGATCGGCATCAGCCCGTGCCCGGCGATCTGAGCGGCGACGTCGAACTGCTGCGTCACCACCGCGGCGATCCCTTCTTTCGAGGGTAGATTGATGACGGAGCGCATCTTGGTGCCGAAAACACCGAGCTTCGTCGCCCGGGTGAGCAGCGCGTCGAGTGTCGGCATCGGCCTCATCAGGCTGACCCCGTCTTTTTCGGGCTCGAGCCCCTTGTCAACCTTCACGAAGGGGATGACACCCCGCTCCTCCCGCAAGAAAGCCGAAGTAGGCTTGTCCTGAACTTTCCCGTCCATCGTGCCTTCGAACAGGATGGTCCCGATCACTTTGGCACCGGTGAAGGCAGGCGCCGTCATGATGCGCACGCGCATTTCATGCATGAGCCCGAACATCTCGGCGTCGCCACTGTAAGCGCCGTCCGGAACGCCGTAGAGGCGTAGGGCCCCGGGGGTCGATCCGCCGCTCTGGTCAAGCGCGGCGATGAAGCCGCCCTTCCCGGAGATTTGTGCCGTCATCTGGTTATCGCCCATGTCATGATCCTCATCCAAGGCCCGCACGTTCAGGGCAGCGCGTCCGCCTCGACCGATTTCCGTCGATCGGATCAGATTATTGGCACGGCCTTATGGATGCAATCCTCGCACGACTTTCGTCCTTAACGAGCGCACGCCGCCCCGTACAAAGCGGCAGACAAATTTGGCGAGGCGCTCGTCGGGACGATGGCAACCCCCTTAACGAGCGCACGCCGCCCCGTACAAAGCGGCAGAGATCGATCGCCCGCAGGAAAAGGCGTGCGCTGCCGGGCTTCCGGTCCGCAAGCTGGCTGACGAAATCGCGGCCTTCTTGGGTCAGCACGTAAGCCTTGGGCGAAATCTGAGCAGCAGCGCCCACTTGCCGCGGCTTGCGAGGCGGCCAAGATCGATCCACCCGTCAACTTCCACGGACTGCGCCACACCTATGCGAGCCGCCTCACCATGCGCGGCGTCCCGCTCGCGGTGATCGCGGCGCAACTCGGCCACACCGACACCCGCATGGTAGAGAAGCTTTACGGCCATCTGGCGCCGAGCTACGTCGCCGATACGGTGCGCAAGGCCTTCGGCTCACTCGGGATCGTCGAGCCTTCAAACGTGGTGCCGATTGGCGTGGTTCGGTAGCATTTAGTGCGACCTTCTCGGACCAGCCGACTCGATCCGCTGCGAAATACTGCATGCGACACCACACGACGAGCACCGGAGGATCGTCCGCTCTGACAGAACCCGATGACGCGGCCGCATGGGTTGGCAGCGGGCATCTGGTTACAATTGGCGTGCCTTGGTGGAAGCGGAGATCAGCCGCTACAAGCGCGTGATCGGTGACGCGCTGCGCTCGCCGACCGACGGTCGGCAGACGACCGAGGTGGCCATTGCTGTCGCGTCGCTGAACCGCATGCTGCAGCTTGGGCGGCCGGAGTACGTTCGCCTCACATGAATGTCGCCGCAGGGGCCTAACTTCGCCCGGCTGCTGATCCGTGCAACAAAGCCGGGAGACGGTATTCCGTAGCTGCCGCCTTACCAGATCCTGATTCCGGGCTCACGCAGCAACCCTCCTACGGCCCCGCCTAGGCCAGCGCCAGCTTGCGATATCCGTCCGCCGCCACCGCATCGCAGTGCTCGCGAAAGGCGGGGTGGCCGCCGCTGTAGCGCATGATCTTGCGGGTCTCTTTGCCCTCGACGTTGCGGTTGACACCGGTCATCCACGAGTCGATTTCGTTCATCAGCAACCCCTCGCCCAGCGCCTTGACGTGGGCGGTCCAGTCGGCGACGCCGGCGGCGGTAGCCTCGATCCGCGTCAGGCCGCGGTCGCGCGCGAAGCGCACCAGGCCGGTCACCCAATCGACGCTGTATTCGGCGGCGCGCGGAAAATTGCCGAGCCCGGCATGCGGGCCCATCACCATCAGCATGTTGGGGAAGCCTTCGACCAGAATGCCGAGACAGGTCTGCGGCCCGTCCTTCCACTTGTCCTTCAGCCGGCACCCATCGACGCCCCTGATATCGATACGGTCGAAACTGCCGGTGATCGCGTCGAAGCCGGTCGCGTAGATGATGACGTCGAACTCGTACTCGGCATCGCTGGTCTTGATGCCGGTCGGCGTGATGCGCTCGATCGGCGTCTCGTTGATGTCGACCAGCTTGACGTTGGGCTGGTTGTAGACCTCGTAGTAGCGGGTCTCGAGCGGCACGCGGCGGGTACCGAAGCCGTGGTTCTTGGGGATCAGCTTCTCGGCCACCGTCGGGTCCTTGACGCGCTGGCGGATCTTGCGCGCGATGAAATCCGAGATCAGCGCGTTGGCCTCGCGGTCGACCAGGATGTCCCGGAAGTTGCCTTGCCAGATGCCGAAGCCGGGCTCGGCGTAGAGCTTCTCCCAGAAAGCCTCGCGTTCCTCTTGCGTCACCTCGTGCGTGGCGCGCGGGTCGGGGGCGTGAATAAAGCAACCGGGTGTGTCGCTGCAGCGCGCGAAGATCTCGGGATAGCTGGCCCGGATCCGGCGCATCTCCTCCTCGCCGATCTTGTCGTTGTGCAGGGGCGCGCACCAGTTGGGGGTGCGCTGGAACACGGTCAAGTGGCCAACGGTCTTAGCCACTTCCTGGATGGTCTGCACGGCGGTGGCACCGGTCCCGATCACCGCGACGCGCTTGCCGTCGAAGTTCACCGGTTCCTTGGGCCAGTAATGCGTGTGGCACGACTTGCCCTTGAATGTGTTGACGCCTGGGATGCGCGGCATGGTCGGCGCCGAGAGCACGCCAATGGCAGTGATCAAGAGGCGTGTGCAATAGCGCCCGCCATCCTCCAGCACCACGTCCCAGCTGCGCGTCTCCTCGTGGAAGTGCGCGGCGATGACGCGGCTCTGGAACTGGATGTCACAACGCAGATCGAACTTGTCGGCGACATAGTTGAGATAGCGCTCCGTCTCGGGCTGCGGCGCGAAGCGCTCGGCCCAGTTCCATTCCTCCAGCAGCTCCTGTGAAAAGGAGTAGCCGTAGGTATAGCTCTCCGAATCGAAGCGGGCGCCGGGATAGCGGTTCCAGTACCAGGTGCCGCCGACGCCGGTACCGGTTTCGAACACCCGCACGTTGAGGCCGAGTTCGCGCAGCTTGTAGAGCTGGTAGAGCCCGGAAACGCCGGCACCGATGATGACCGCGTCAAAATCCAAGGCCCGGTCGGCAGCGACGTCGCGCGTTGCCGCCCGTGAGGCAATCATGCTCTCTGTTCCCGACACCGGAGATGTCCCCTCGAAGGATTTCACTCCCGACTGCGGATGACCATCAGGGCGCGCATCTCGCACCAGGACCGCGGTCTGGCGCTGGAGGGATTAGGCGGCGGCTCTTTCGCCCTGCGCGGTCCTTGCGACGCGGGCGAGCATCGCAGCGGCGTTGCGGTGCAGGATCTGCTCACGCGCTTCCTCGCCGATCTGCGCTTCCGCGAGCGCCTTCTGGGTCCAGTCGCAGCCGAACTCGGTGCCGTCGGTGCCGCAGACGATGCGCTCGGCGCCGTAGAGGCTCACGGCCGCCTCGATCGAACGGGGGCCGAACGAGTTGCAATCCACGTACACCTTCGCCTTCCGGAAGCGCGACGACGGCAGCTCCTCCTGCGGTGTGTCGAGCAGGCAGCGGTGGTCCATGCGCTCGACCTCGTAGGGAATATTGCCGCCCAAATTGTGGACGTGGATCATCGCGTCGGGGTAGGACGCGAGGTAGTCGGTGAGAGACAGCGTCACCATCACCGAGGATAGGCTCGCCTGCATGTCGAGCGTGCCGTTGCGGCGGCGCGCATTGTCCGTGTCGCCCGCGACCTTGGGGAAAGCGTCGCCCGGCCGCGGGCCGTGGTGGATGAAGAGCACTGCGCGGTGGCGGTTTGCGATTTCCAGCAGCGGCCGCATCGCTTCGGCGTCACTGCGCGTCAGGAAGGCGTTGCCTGGGATCTGCGCACCGATCATGCCCGGCAGCCCGAGCGCCCGCTCGAGCTCGGCGGCGGCGGCGGAAATGTCCGTCAAGGGCAGCGCGGCGTAGGCGGCGAAGCGGCCCGGATGTTCCTGGCAAATCGCGGAAAGCCCGTCGTTGACGGTCCGGCACAGCGGCTCGGACACGTCCAGCGGCTGGGCCTCGATCCAGCAGAACGACCCGAGGAGCGACAGCACGCTCACCTCGACCCCCTGGCGGTCCATCCGAGCGAGATGGAAATCGACGTCATCGAAAGCCTCGCCGAGGGGTTCTTCGCCCATCCGCCCGGACTTCAGCACCTCGACGCCGTCCGGATTGCGCAGGATGCGCGGTTCCCTGGTACGAGCCCGTAAGGCGTCGGCTACTTCGGCCGGCCTCCAATGGGCATGCATGTCGATCATCATGGCTGTCTCCTCGATGGGCCGTCCGGTAGTCTAGTCTAATCCCCACGACGGCTCGCCGCAAAGGACGTAAGATCGAGCGATGGGCACCACTCGGAAGTACGTCGTCATCGACCCCGCCACCGGCAAACTCGACCGCCGCATCTTCAGCGATGAGGCGATCTACGACGACGAGATGGAGAAGATCTTCGGGCGCGCCTGGCTGATGATCGGGCATGAGAGCCTGGTGCCCGCGGCCGACGATTTCTTCCACACCTATATGGGCGAAGACCCGGTCATCCTGACCCGCGACGGGCAGGGCCGGCTGCACGCGCTCCTCAACATGTGCCGCCACCGCGGCAACCGCGTGTGCCGCGTTGACGACGGCAACGCCAAGCGCTTCATGTGCACCTATCACGGCTGGACCTACCGCAACGACGGCGCCCTCGAGCACGTCCCCGGGGAGTCCGAGGCCTATTACGACGCGCTCGACAAGGCCGTCCCTCGGTCTGATCGAGGCCCGCGTCGAGACCTATGCGGGCATCGTCTTCGCGACCTGGGCCAAGGACGCCCCGAGCCTCGAGGCCTATCTGGGCGACGCGCGCTGGTATCTCGACACCGTGTTCAATCGGCGGGACGGCGGCATGCAGGCGCTCGGCCCGATGAAATGGCTCGAGCCCGTCAACTGGAAGACGATGGTGGACAACTGCTCGGACAACTACCACGTCCCGACCAGCCATCTCTCCAGCGCCCGGGTCCAGACCCGCTACCTCGGCCGCCCGCGGCTGTCGCACGAGGACCAGTTCGCGAGCCCCAACAAGCACGCCTTTGTCAACGGGCACGGGGTCACCTTCCGCGACGCGGACGACAACACGCCCCGCTACGTGCACGGCATGTCGAAGCGAGACGATTCCGGCTGTTCCAGGAGTACCACGACGCGACGATGCCCGAGGTCGAGCGGCGGCTCGGCACATTCCGCGCGCGCCGGGTGCAGCTCGGCAACCATTCGATCTTCCCGAACGGGATCCTCGGGCTCCGGCTGGCCCTGCCGCGCGGCCCGCTCAAGACCGAGTTCTGGCATTTCGTGCTGTTGGACCGGGATATGCCCGAGGAGATCAAGCGCGCGATCCGTATCGGCAGCCAAGCCAACAACGGCGCCGCCGGCATGTTCGAGCAGGACGACGTCGACAACTGGCGCCAGGTGACCGCCGCGAGCACGAGCCGCCTCGGGCGCCGGCACCCGCAGGATCTGTCGATGGGCCTGGGGCACGCCGGGCCGCATCCGGATTATCCGGGGCTCGTCTCCGAGCGCTACATCTCGGAGAACAACCAGCGCCTCTTCTATCGGCGCTGGGAAGAGTTCATGAACGCGGAGAGCTGGGCCGACATCCCGCTCGACCCGATCACGGCCCGCTTCGACGGCACCGCGACGTATACGCGCTCCTTGGAGCCCTACCCCATCGATGGGGGAGGGTTGGGAGGGGGTGACAATGAAGAAGCATCCCGCTCACGGCGCACATGCGCGCGCTCGCGCTTTGCGGCAGGACATGACCGAGGCGGAGAGGCGGGTCTGGCAAATCCTGCGCTCGCAGCAAATTACGGGGTACAAGTTCCGCCGCCAGGTGCCGATCGGCCGCTACATCGCCGATTTTGTGTGCCACGAGGCCCGGTTGATCGTGGAAATCGACGGCGGCCAACACGATCGCTCGTCGCCGCCGGAAGCCGAGCGAAGCGAGTTCCTGCAAACCGAAGGTTATCGCATTCTGCGGTTTTGGAACAACGAGGTCCTGGCAAATCTTGACGGCGTCCATAAGGCGATCGCCGACGAGCTGGCCGCATCACCCCCACCCAAACCCTCCCCCATCAAGGGGGAGGGCTGACCGTGCGCTCCCGCCCCCTCGATGGGGGCGGGCCGGGGTGGGAGTGATGCGCGCCAAGCGACGGAGGCGATCGGTGAACACGAAACGCGCGCACGAAGCCGCGGCCGCCCCGGTGGCGCTGACACCGCAGCAGGCGCTGTGGCTCGAGCTGATGCAATTCTACATCCGCGAGGCCTGGCTGCTCGACGAGCGCAAGCTCAAGGAGTGGCTCGATCTCTTCACCGACGATGTCCTCTACTTCATGCCCCGCCGCAAGAACGTCCCGCGCCGGGAAGCGCACCGCGAGCTGACGCCGCTCGGCGATCTGGCGATCCTCGAGGAGGACAAGCGCTATCTCGAGATGCGGGTGGCCCGGCTCGACACCGGGATGGCCTGGGCCGAGGATCCCCCGTCGCGCACCCGTCACCTGATCGGCAATCTCGAGGCGGCGCCGCTGGAGAACGGCGAGGTCGAGGCCAGGACCGCGTTTCTGGTGTACCGCTCGCACCTGGAGACCGATCATCAGCTCCTCTCCGGCTGCCGCGAGGATGTGCTGCGCAAGGTGAACGGCGCGTGGAAGGTGGCCCGGCGCACGATCGTGCTCGACGCCAACGTCCTGCTCGACAAGAACCTCAGCGTCTTCCTCTAGGCCTGACGCCGGTTCGCCGAACTGTCATCGAGTTGCGATAGGCTCCCCGGCCACCTGGAGCAACCTCGCGGCCATGACCACACAGGACACCGAATTCAACCTCGAACTCAGTCGTCGCAAGCTGCTCGCCGCCGCAGGCATCGGAGGAGCGGCGATGGTGGCGGCGTCCCTCATCGGAACCGGAGACGCCGAGGCCGCACCCCCCTCACCGCCGATCGCCCGATCCGGTGGCGACACCTCCGGTCGCCGGACTGCATCTGCAGTTCGGCGCGGATGCATCGTCGGAGATGGTGGTGTCCTGGCACACGCTGCAACCCGTTCGCAATCCCCGCGTCGTGCTCGGGCGTCTCGATGGCAAGCTCGAGCAAACGGTCGAGGCCAAAGCGACCAGTTACACCGATGCCAAGTCCGGCCAGGTCGTCTACGCCTATCATGCGAAGCTCGGCGAGCTGCAGGCCGACTCCACTTATCTGTACGGGGCCATGCACGACGGCGCCGACGCCGGAGTTCGGTACGTTCCGCACCTCGCCGCGCGGCCGCGCGCCGTTCACCTTCACCAGCTTCGGCGATCAGGGCACGCCGACCCTCGGCAAGAAGTACGTGCCGCCCGCGGGGGTGACGATGCCGAACCCGCCGTATGTGAATGACAATCTCGGCTCGCCGGCGGCGGGCGATACCACGCTCGGCGTGGAGCGGCTGCAGCCCTTGTTCCACCTGTTCAACGGCGATCTCTGTTACGCCAATCTCGCCGAGGACCGGGTGCGGACCTGGTGGGATTTCTGGGAGAACAACAGCCGCAGCGCCCGCAAGCGTCCCTGGATGCCCTCGGCCGGCAACCACGAGAACGAGCTGGGCAACGGACCGATCGGGTATCAGGCCTATCAGACCTACTTCTCGGTGCCGGAGGCGGCCGGCCAGACGGATGTGACGCGCGGGCTTTGGTACGCCTTCACCGCCGGCTCGGTGCGGGTGATCAGCATCGCCAACGACGACGTCGCCTATCAGGACGGCGGCAACTCCTACGTCCGGGGCTATTCGGCGGGCGCGCAGAAGGCCTGGCTGGAAAAGGAATTGGCCGCCGCCCGCGGCGATCATGATATCGACTGGATCGTCGTGTGCATGCACCAGGTCGCCATCTCGACGGCCGACAAGTTCAATGGCGCGGACCTCGGGATCCGCGAGGAATGGGTGCCGCTGTTCGACAAATACGGCGTCGACCTCGTGGTGTGCGGGCACGAGCACCACTACGAGCGCTCGCACCCGATCCGCGGCCGGGAATCGAACGCCACCCTGACGCCGGTCCCCGCGGCGACCGCCACCGACGTGATCGACACCACCAAGGGAACGGTGCACATGGTCATCGGCGGCGGCGGAACGTCTGTCCCGTCGAACCAGCTGTTCTTCAACCCGCCGCAGTGCCGGGTGATCACCGCCGTCGGCGAACCCGACCCGGCGACCGGCAAGCGTCCGCCGGTCTACGTGAAGGAGCAAGCGCCTTGGTCGGCGGTGCGAAACGCTGCGCATTCCTACGGCTTCGCGGCATTCACCGTCGATCCGGGATCGGATCGCGGCGGCTTCACCACGATCAAGGTCACCTACTACGACGTGGTGGGACCGGACGGTCAGCTGGCCCCGTTCGAAACCTTCACGCTGCGCCGCCCCCGCCGCGACTAGGCCAAGGCACGTTCGGAGCTGGCCGCCGGTCGGTCCACGGATGGTGCTGACAGCGCAGCAGGCCTCTGCACTGTCTCCACAAACGCCGGGGCAATTGCTCAGAGAAGATCGAGAAACTGGGCCTGGCTGAGGCGGGCTTGGCACAGTATCGCACGAAGCGTTCCGGGCGGGAGATCGTTCCGATGAACGGGCACGACCGTCTGGCGGCTGGGATCATCCCGGTGCCGCAGGAAACGATGCGACCCCTTGGTTCTGATCACCTCAAAGCCGGCCTACTCCAGTGCCGCGATGACGATGCGGCCCGAGAGCGCCGGCAGCGCTCTCACGCGTCCGCGTCAGCGACCGGCACCAGCTGGTCGATCGGCAAGGCGAGATCCCGGTCGGGGGGCGGAATGGGCTGGCCATCCTCCCGCATCACCTCCAGGCACAGCTCGATCGCCTCGCGCGCATTCGCCTGCGCTTCTTCCAGGGTTTCGCCATAGCTAACCACCGGGGGCAGCTTGGGGCAGGTGACCGTGAACCCACCTTCGGGCTCGGGCCGGAAGCGGCAGAGATAAGCGACAAGCGCTTGCCGACCTGACTTCTTTCGCTTGATCGAGCTCCGTTTCATTGAACGCCCTGCTCCCGCATCGCGGTATTATCGCATCGTAATCCCGTTAGTTGAAAGGCGGAGGTCGCAGACGTCTTCCATCGCCATGGGGCCGCCTGGCGCAACGCCAATGCCGGGCATGTGAGCCTCGGCCAGCTCAAGGTGACGTCAGCCATCGAGAGCTGCCGCTCGGCCGCGCTCGGCGGCCATGTCGAGCGCTGCGAGGATTGCGGCCACAGCCGGATCGCCTACAACTCCTGCCGCAATCGCCATTGCCCCAAGTGCCAGGGCGCGGCGGCGAAAGACTGGCTCGCAGCGCGCGAGGCCGATCTCCTGTCGGTCGGCTATTTCCACCTCGTCTTCACGCTGCCCGCCGAGATTGCAGGGATCGCTTACCAGAACAAGGCAGTGGTCTACGACCTGCTGTTCCGCACGGCGGCCGAGACGTTGCTCACCATCGCCGCCGATCCCAAGCACCTGGGTGCCCGCATCGGCGCCACCGCCGTGCTCCACAGCTGGGGCTCGGCGATGACCCACCATCCGCACCTCCACATGATTGTGCCGGGCGGCGGAATATCGCTCGACAGGAGCCACTGGGTGCACTGCAGACCCGGCTTCCTCTTACCCGTGCGGGTGCTCTCCCGCCTGTTCCGACGGCTCTTCCTGGCCGGCCTCGCCGAGGCTCATGCGGCGGGCCGGCTGGCCTTCTTCGGCGAACTCGAAGGCCTGGGACGCCGGAAGGCCTTCGCCGCGCAACTCGCCCCACTCGGCAGGAAGAGCTGGTTCGTCTACGCCAAGCCGCCCTTCGCCGGGCCCGAGGCGGTGCTCGCCTATCTCGCCCGCTACACCCACCGCGTTGCCATCTCGAACGCCCGCCTCCTCGGCCTCGGCCTCGACGAGCGCGGCGTGAGCTTCCGCTACAAGGATTACCGCCGCAACGGCCGGGAGCGGTGTACCCCGCGCCCCGCCGTAGCCCCAAGCCGGGGTCAGGGCCGCGTTGCCATGACGCCGATCACCGCCTCATCGCACCTCTCGCCTGCCGGGGAACCTTGCTTCCGCCATTGCATCGCTGTCGCCCCGCCGCCTCCGAAGGCAAGGTGCTACACCCTCGATCAGGCCAAAGCCGCCCCGTCGACCGCCGCCGCGGCGCCAAACTCGCCACCGCGATCGTCGATCCGCTGCCAACGATGCCGGCCAACGCATCCTCTGCGCAATCACCGACCCCCGCGGGTTCCTTCCTGGGAGGCTTTCGGACGCCGGCCCTCAGCCCGGGCGGACAGGTCACGACGGGCCGGCATCCGAAACCCTTCACCTAAGCAGTCCTTTAGCAGTCCTTTAGCAGTTCTTTAGCAGTTCTTTAGAGCGCGACCGGAGATCGGCCGGGTGGGGTGGAGAGCGGTCATTCCCGGGTGTGGCGGAGGCGATCGCGAGGCGACGTGCCTCAATCATCATCGTCGGTGAGTTCTTGAGTGCCGGGCAGAGACTGCGCGCGGGCCTATTGCCGCACATCCTTCGGGTGCCGCACCGGCGTCCACTGCTGGCCGAGCTGGCTGACATCGCCGAGCACATCGTCGCCGGCGGACACGGTGCCGTTCTCGATCCAGGCGACCAGATCGTCGAAGGCAGCCTCGCGCACCGCGCTCTCGATGCCGCAATGCCCGGGCGAGCGAACGGCGCGCTGGACCAGCAGATGCGAGGTGCCGGCACTCTCGGCGCGATGGCGGTAATCCTGCTCAAGCCGAAACGGCACCCGGAAATGCGCGGTTTCGTGGAGCGACATCACCGGGACCCGGATCTTACCGGTCAGCTCGGCAAATACGGGGTTGATGTCGTACGATCGCGCACTGGGCGCGGGCACAACGCGCGGAATGTCGCGATTGAGGGTGTTCGCGTCGACGCCGAACCCGGGATCGATGTCGTAGTGGATATGCCGCGTGTCGGCGTGGCGCGCAAACTCCCGGCCGCCCCCCGGTCCCGGGTCGCGCGGATGGAGGTCCTGGACATAGCGCTCCAACAGCCCTTCGAGGCGGAGCGGCATGTCGCCGCCCGAGAGATACTTGACGACGCTGTCGAAGCGCCGGCCGCGCTCAGTGTAATAGCCTGGCTCGCCCATCAACGCGAGCCAGGGTCCGTTAGCCAGGGCGCCGAACTCCGGGCGCGGCGTGTCGAGCAGCGGCAGGCCGGAGAAATATACCGCGGCCGCGGTATAGGCATAGAGCCAGTCGGTGAGCCCGACGCCGTCGATGTTGCCGCACTCGATCAGGGCGCCCTGGTAGACCTCGGGGTACAATTCGAGCGAGGCGATGCTGATGTGCCCGCCCATTGATTGGCCGTGGATGATCGTCCACCGCGGCGGGCCAAACCGGTTGATGAAATACACGCGCAATTCCAGCAGGTCGAGCAGGAACCAATCCGGCCGGTATCCCCAGGCGCGATAGCCCGATGCGGCCTAGGCGTAGCCGCGCCGGGTCAGGTTCGCGTCGAGCGGTTCGCTGCGCGCAGCGCCAGTGCCGGACCCTTCCCCCTCGTAGCCATGCGCGAACATGACGAGGCCGCCATTCCAGTCGGGCGGCACGCTGATCAGGTAGTTGGCACTCCCAAACACCCCCTGATAGCGGCCCAGCGGATCGGCAGCGCCGTCGAGCCGGGGGCCGAGAATCAGAGCGAGGACCGCCAAGGCAACAAGGCGGGCCCGTCGTGCCACCGGAGCGTGCCTAGCTGGTGGCTTCACCGAGCAGTTTACGTTGCATCGACCTCACCGCATGGGACGCTTCTGATGGCGCCCTCTCGAAGAGATATTACCAGGAATTCTCAGCTTGTTGAGCTTGGAGGGGCGCGGAGGTCGGCGATGGTTCGCTCGCGAGCGGCCCATTGTCAAGCCGACGCCGGCAGTCCGCTATGGGTCGGGCTCGGCAGGCGGGCATGCCTGGACCGAACGTCAGGAGGGATGCGGCGACCTGTCGTTCCGATAGATTTGCCTCGCCCGCTGATCGGTGGGAGCCGGGGAGGGCGTGGTCGGCTCGATGGAGGGGATCATGCAGAATGTTCCCTGGAACAAGGGCCATCTGACCGGACATAAGCGTCCGCTGAAACCGAAGGATGTTTGGGCGATCCGGGTTCGGCTTCAACTGGAGCACCGAGCGCGCGACCTCGCTTTGTTCAATCTCGCCATCGATAGCAGCTCAGAGGCTGCGACGTCGTGCGGCTACAAGTTGACGACGTTTGCGCCGGCGCCCGAGTTCGAGACCGCGCCACCGTCATTCAGAAGAAGACAGGTTGGCCGGTTCAGTTCGAAATTACCGAGCAGACCCGGGCCTCGATCCAAGACTGACTTGCCAAGGTCGGCGCGAGGAAGGGGCAGTACCTCTTCCCGAGCCGTTTCCGGGCGCAGCCCCACCTGTCGACATGCCAGTATGCGCGGACCTTCCATGGCTGGGTCGAGAGCGCCGGGCTTGAAAGCTCCGCCTACGGCATGCATTCGATGCGCGGACGAAGGCGGCGCAGATCTACAAGAAGACGGGCAACCTGCGAGCCGTCCAGCTGCTCCTCGGGCATACGAAGCTCGAAAGCACAGTTCGCCATCTCGGCATCGAGGTCGATGACGCGCTCAGCATTTCCGAGCAGGTCGAGCTGTGAACTGATTACTCGGTTTGAGGGGGCGGGTCAGTTGCGCCTATCTCAATCACGCTCCAAGACAATTTCGACGCAAACACAATAGGCATTTTTGCATTTCTGGTATACGGTTAAGGTATAGGCTGGCAACACGGTCAATCCGAACGGGAGGAGAGCGATGACATCAGGGTTCTGGTTCTGGGCGGCCGGTTTGGGCGTCGCCCTCGCGGCGGCGGCGCTGGCGAAGGCTGACGAGGCGCCGAAATACGGCGGGACACTGACCTACATGATCCCGGCGAACTCGCCGCCGAGCTTCGACGCGCAGCGCGAGGAAACCTACGCGACGATCCACTCGGCGGCGCCGTTCTACAGCGTGCTGATACGGATTAACCCCTACAATCCGGAATCGACCACCGACATCGTCTGCGATCTGTGCACCGAGATACCGAAGCCGACCGATGGCGGCAAGACCTACACCTTCAAGATCCGCGACGACGTCAAGTTCCATAACGGCGACAAGCTGACCGCTGCAGACGTCGCGGCGAGCCTGAACAAGATCGCCTTCCCGCCGGAAGGCGTGGTGAGCCCGCGTTCCGCCACTTTCATGATGGTCGACAAGATCGCGGCGACCGACCCGCACACCGTCGTCATTCATCTGAAGTTCGCCACCAGCGCGTTCCTGCCGGCGCTGGCCGACCCCTACAACTGGATCTATCAGGAGAAAATACTCGACAAGGACCCACACTGGTACGAGCACAACATCATGGGGTCTGGGCCGTTCGTCTTCGAGGAATTCCAGACGGGTCAGCTGATCAAAGGAAAGCGCAACCCCCATTACTACCATCAGGGGCTGCCCTACCTTGACGGCTTCGTCGGGATCTATGCGGCGAAGCAGGCGGTACAGCTCGATGCGATCCACGCCGACCGCGCTGCGACCGAGTTTCGCGGCTACCCGCCGTCGGCGATAGACCAGCTGAAGCAAGAACTTGGCGACAAGATCGTGGTGCAGCAGAGCGACTGGAACTGCACCCTGGGGGCCTGGATCAACCACCAGCGAAAGCCGTTCGACGATGTGCGGGTGCGTCGCGCTCTGACTCTGGCACTCGACCGCTGGGGCAGCGCGCAGGCCCTCTCTCAAGTGAGCCTCATGCACACTGTCGGCAGCCTCGTCTTTCCAGGATCACCGTTGGCACCCAACAAAGACCAGCTCGGCAGCATCGCCGGCTTCTGGCCCGACATCGAGAAGTCACGAGCCGAGGCGCGCCGGCTGCTGAAAGAGGCAGGCGCCGAAGGCCTCAGCTTCGAGTTGGTGAACCGCAACGTCGATCAGCCATACAAATATCTCGGGATTTGGTTGATCGACCAATGGAGCAAGATCGGCCTGCACGTCACTCAGAATGTGGTGCCGACCGGTCCCTGGTTCGCGGCGTTGCGCGGCGGCGATTTTAGCGTCTCGACCGGTGGCAGTTGCCACGGCATCGTCAACCCGGTGATGGATGTCCAACCCTGGTTGCCGCGCTCTGTCAGCGAGTCAAATTACGGGTACTACGAGGATCCGAAAGAACTCGATATCTACGAGAAGATGCTCCACGAGACGGATCTTGCGAAGCAGCGCGCTCTAATGCTCCAGTATAACGAGCGTGTGCTGGACGAGGAGGCGCATTATATCCACACATTTTGGTGGAATCGGCTGGTGCCGCTGCGCTCCTACGTCCACGGCTGGAAGATCGGCCCGAGCCACTACTCCAACCAGGATTTGGGGACGATTTGGCTCAGCGCTCCCGAATGCGGGACGTGTAGTGCACACCCGACGATGGAGAAGGCCGAAGTCGAGACCGGCAAATAACCCGGGACTAGGCGGCGATGAGGCCGCATGGCCTCGCCCTTGCCGCCGCGTCTGGCGCTCGACCAAGCGGGCTCCAAGGTAAACAGCGCTGCGGGCTCACCGCCTTGGCCGCAGCACATGGTGGTGGTGGGCGGCGGGAGCCTCGACCAGGCGTTCGATACCTACGCGGCATCGCGCTACCTGGCACACCTGGATTTCGTCCATCCGGCGCGAGTGACGCTACTCGGCCAATCGATGGGCGGCTTTTCCGCGCTCTATGCCGTCGAGAGTGATTCGGCTGCCAATATTTCGAAGAGCGGTTCCGCGCTGCAGTCGTCTATTACGCCCCCTGTGGCATCCCCGCGGCAAGGATGACAGCGCCGACTTTGATTCTGATTGGCGAGGCGGACGAAGCTAACCCGGCCGAACGATGCCGTGAGACGGTGGTGCATGCCCAGCCGGATGGCGCGCCGATCGCTCTGACCGTTTTTCCGGGAGTCCATCATAATTTCGATGTCGCTCAACTGACGCCCGGCCGCCGCTATCTCGGCATTTGGCTCGAATACAACGAGCCGGCGGCGAAGGACGCAGAAGAAAAGACGCGCGCCTCCCACGCCGCAATCGCTGCTTCCGTCAACCAGACGGTCAGGCTCCCGCGCTGGCGCAAGGCGATGTCATAGGCGGCCCAATTCGTCACTCTGTACCGCTGCTTCGGGATATGATGACGGCGATCTTGGTTCGCTTTGAACGGCACGGTGACTGTCCGAGGTCAGGAACGGGGGCCGCCCTCTTATACCGTCTACACCTCGCCACCGACCGATCCGTGCAACAAGGCCCGCGAGATCCTAAAGCACGAAAAGTGCCTCTATATGGCAGGAGCTGGCCCTTATATTACGCGGAGACCGCAGAAAAGCGGCTTGTGCTGCTCGCTGATCGTATCGAGGGGCTCATCTCGCAGGAGCACGCCAAGGGGTATCGCGGAGAACGACTTCACTGGTTTCGAGACCTGTAACAACTCAGAGTGTCTGCTCCTTCTTGCCTTATACCGACCTGAGTTGATGCTGACTCGCCAAGGGAGTTGCATCGAAACC
The DNA here is from genome assembly GCA_963698995.1 of uncultured Alphaproteobacteria bacterium. Lineage (GTDB taxonomy): Bacteria > Pseudomonadota > Alphaproteobacteria > ATCC43930 > CGMCC-115725 > AP-15. Next base: position 38,465 of record CAVOTD010000037.1, read on the forward strand.
AGCTCGCGAGCAGCAGATGTTGTGGTCTGGGGAGGAGGAACCCACAATGTCTGCTTTGTCGATCCGCGATGACATTGGTTCGGAGGAGCGGCGCCGTCGGGCGCGGCGGGAGAGCGACGGTCGCGTCAGCGCCCGGCTGATCGCGATCGCCAACGCTCTGGAAGGTATGGATCGGGCGAGCGCGGCGCGGCTGGCCGGGATGGACCGCCAGACCTTGCGTGACTGGGTTCACCGCTATAACGAGGAAGGGATTGCCGGGCTGTGCAATCGGCCAGCCCCGGGACGCAAGCCGAAGCTAACCGAAGGGCAGATGGCGGCATTGAAAGCGGTCGTACTGGCCGGTCCCGATCCGGCGGTGGACAAAATCGCGCGGGGGCGCATCGTCGATCTGTGCCGGTGGGTGAAGGAGCGCTGGGGCGTCAGCTACAGCGAGACCGGGATGCTCAGACTGTTGTGGTCGCTCGACCTGTCGCGCCGGAAGACCCGACCGCGCCACCCGCAGAGCAGCGAGAAGGCCCAACAAGCCTTTAAAAAGGGGGGTTTGCTGCCCGCCTGACGGAGATCGCGCAGGCTCATCCGGAAGCCGAGCGGTTTGAAATCTGGAGCCAGGACGCGGCACGGGTCGGACAGAAGGGGCGGACCGGCTATGTCTGGTGGCAGCGCGGCCATACCCCGCGCGGGTTGCGCGATGTCGGCTACCCGTCGGCGCGGATCATCGGGGCGGTGTGCCCGGCACGCGACACCGGTGTCGCCTTGGTGATGACCCGGCTCGATACCGCCGCGATGAACCTCTTTCTTGCTGAATTCGGACAAGCCGTCGCGCCAGGGGCGCATGGCATTGTGCTGATGGTCAAGGCCGGCTGGCATACGGCCGGCGATCTCGTCGTGCCCGAAAACCTGAGCTGGTCTTCCTGCCGCCCTACTCGCCCGAACTCAAGACAATCGCCTCACGCACTGCGTTTTCCAGACAACTGGCGAGATCGTCGATACCTGTTGTGACGCTTGGAATTGGCTGCTCGGCCAAACCGGACGCATTCGATCCCTGTGTTCCTATCCCTGGCTCGAACGGGTCAGCATTTAATCAGGTCGGTATTAGACCGTGCAAACCACCCTGATGCCGATGCGGCCCTGCCAGCCCGAGTAATCAGGCGGATTGCTGTCACGGTACGCAGAGCGGCAGATCGCGGGATTGTGCGACCACGAGCCGCCTCGCAATATCCTCGGGCCGTCCGAAGGCCCCAAAACGTTCGCGCTGCCGTCTGGCGAGGCTTCAGCATAATTGGGACTCCACAGGTCTAGGCAGTACTCCCAAACGTTGCCGTGCATGTCATAGAGACCAAACCGGTTCGGCGGGAATGTCCCCGGACGCGTCGTCGTACCGCGGAAGACCCCGATGGGGCCCTGACCATAGGCTCCCGAACCGTACTTCGCATTGTTATAAACATCGGAGGCAATACTCTCGCCGTCGCTTTCGCCGCACACCGCACCGCCGGTACCACAATAGTTCGCTAGCTCGGGAGTGATGGTGGGTCCAAAATGAAACGCGCTGATCGTGCCAGCGCGGCAGGCATACTCCCATTCGGCTTCGCTCGGTAACTGGTAGGCTCGTCCGGTGAGCTCAGCGAGGCGCAGGCAAAACTCTTCGGCCTGATTCCAAGTGATGCTCTCGACGGGGAGATCGATCCCTTTGAAGAAGGACGGGTTCGGGTCGAGGTTTCGGCGGATCGGGTTGGGGTGTGCCAATACTGCTGCAGCCCACTGAGCCTGCGTGATCGGCAATGCACTCATAAAGAATGGAGCGAGCATAACATGGTGTTGCGGGCCTTCATTGGCCTGGCGCTCCAGCTCATCGGTCGGCGAGCCCATCGTGAAACTGCCGCCCGGGATGGAAACCATATCAAGCCCCACGCCCGAACCGAGCGCTTCGGTGAAAACTTTGGCGGTGTATTTTTCCGGCGGGTTCCTGACCGCTTTTTCATCCACCGTTGCAATATCAAAAGCAACCGCCTTCAATGACGGTTTTGACAGCAGCCTGCGGATGGACGGCGCTGCGATCACGGCGCCGGTCCCCGCGGCAGCGAGCGCGGCGATCCCCAGTGCCTGACGGCGGGTAAGTTTGATTGGTTGGGTCAAAAGCCGTTGCCGCGCCGCGGTCGGCGCGAGAGAGGCATTGGGTACGGCGGTGGGAGAAGCGGATCGCTCGACTTGTCTGCTCATTTCGGGAACATCGAGGTCCAGCCGCCTGATCATTTCCCCAATGTCCGATTCCCACCGGGTGTGACTCAGCTCAAACCCATTGCGATAAGCCAAGTCCCTGATTTCTGGGGGTAGTTGCTCAGCGGCGGGCATATGCGCCCCTTGCACCAGGACCGGCATGACCACAATATCGCGCTTGAGCGCCACCTCAATCTCCAAGCGAACGAAATCGCCGGAATTCTCTAAACGCGTTCGACCCTCTTCATCCTTGACGTCCGCCCAGTTCCGACCGATCAGCACCAGCATTAGGTCGCAGGAAGCCAGGGTTTTCTCGAGTGCGCTGCGGAAGTCACGGCCCAGCGCAATGCTGTCCACGTCCATGAAAACGGAGTTTTTACCCAGTCTCTCTATAAGATCATTGAACAAAGCCCTGGCTTCTCCAGCAGTAATTTCCCTTCGATAACTGATAAAGATCGTACTCATATACTCGATCCACTCGGTACGCTGAACGAGGTAGGCAATTATCTCCCGATCGCACTGTGAAACTCAAGCGCAAATTCGCTGCGGTTTCTCAGTCTGCATGACGGTTGCGAGCAATCTTACTTCGCCGACCCGATGGGAAGAACCCGGCTCGGTCAATTAGTTTGCTTTGCGGCCTATTCTCGCCTAACGGCGTCGTAAGCGGGCCGCTATTGGCGAACCACCTTGAGCGTCCAGCTAATCCTGGCTATTACTTAATTTTGCCCGGGCCCCCCAATAAACAAGTGCACGAGGCCCCATGCCGAAGCGAACCCGGGGCGGACGCCACGCTGCAATGACCTTGCTGTGTGACGCATTGATAATATTGGGGGTCTCCGCTGCTCGTCCCGTACCCGCCGTAAGACTGGCTTGCGCTGTTGCTGGACGGTCCACCGTTACTGGGCAACCCGCCCCCCATTCCTGCAGCCCCACCGCCGATCGCGCCGCCGGTCATGCCGCCGCCATTCCGCCGACGAATACGACCGCGCCGTCGGGGTGGGAAATAGCTGCCGTGAAGGCGCTAGATGCGGGCGTTACCGGCTGCATCTCGGCTACGACGGGTACAGGTATCACGATCGGTGCGGTCGCTAGAAGGAAAAGTATCGGAACCGGCGTATGCATGCGACCCCTCCTCGTTTTTATCAGATCAGCAGCATTTTTTGCAATATACAAGCAGACTACGATGGGCGCAAAATAAATGGTCTTTGCCACTCGAATATGAAGAATGGGCCGCGGCCCGAAAATTTGCCCTTCCCTACCAGCAGAAGCTCGAAGCTCGGCGGCAAACGTCGACACAATGAACTCTCGCGGCGCTGACGCGGCCGACGATGCTGCCGAATGCGGTCATCAACGCTCCTGCTGCCGCTGTGAACGCCTCGGTCGGCTTCGCTCTCGCGGCTTAATTGGACATATGCGATAATATTTTCGGGCGACCATTCCATCCCTTTTCTAGCGGTCGTTTCGCCTTAGCCTGTGGCAAGGAGACTTCACGAGGAATGGGGGCGGTCGGCTGGGCAGGGCGTCGCGGCAGGCGCGCGTTTGATATGAGAAGGGAAGCGAATGATGACGCTGAGCGAACGGATCGAGCGCGAGGGCCAAAAGAAGCTGCTGGCGATAGATGGCGGCGGCATCCGGGGTGTATTGGCGCTGGGGGTGCTGCAAGGGATCGAAAATCTCCTCAAGGCGAAGAGCCGGCGCGCCGAGTTTCGCCTTGCCGATTACTTCGATTACATCGCCGGGACCAGCACCGGGGGCATCATCGCCGCTGGGCTCTCAATCGGGATGTCGGTCGGTGAAATCCTCACCTTCTATCGGGAAGCCGGAGCACAGATGTTTGTCAAGGCGAACTTGCTGCAGCGTCTGCGCTACAAATTTGAGGACGAGCCGCTCGCCGAAAAGCTGAGAGAAGTCTTCGGCGCCAGCACGGCGCTCGGCTCGGAGAAGCTGAGGACGTTGTTGCTGCTGGTAATGCGCAATGCCACCACCGACTCGCCGTGGCCTATCTCCAACAACCCTTACGCCCGGTACAACAACACCTCACGCGAGGACTGCAACCTCAATTTTCCGCTCTGGCAACTCGTACGCGCCAGCACCGCCGCGCCCACTTTTTTTCCACCTGAGGTGATCGTGCTGCAGAACTCCGACCGCGAAAAGGCGAAGGAATTCGTTTTCGTCGACGGCGGCGTCACGATGTACAACAATCCCGCTTTCCAGATGTTCTTGATGGCAACGCTCGACCGCTATTGGGCAAAAAAGCCCGAAGCACGATGGCGTCCGGGCGCCCGGCAGATGCTGATCGTCTCAGTCGGCACCGGTACGAGCCCAAATGCCCAGGACGGTCTCGAGCCGGACGAGATGAACCTTCTTTTCAACGCGCGGACAATACCGTCGGCCTTGATGTTCGCGGCATTGAACGAGCAGGATCTGCTCTGCCGAGTATTCGGCAACTGTCTTGCCGGCGACCCCATTGACCGCGAGCTGAGCGACCTGGTCGGCAGCGCTGGACCGTTGCACCTCGGCGAGAAGCTCTTCACGTATTTGCGTTACAATGCCGAGTTGACCCGCGAGGGCCTCGATGGCCTGGGCTGCCCCGATATCGAGCCTCGCGCCGTGCAGAAACTCGATTCGATCGACGGCATCCCCGATCTGCAGCGGGTGGGGAGAAGGGTTGCCGAGACGAAGCTGCAGGAGCGGCATTTCGACGGGTTCTCGCCGAGCTAACTGGGACCCAAGGGCTCGCGCTCCACCCATCGGACCCAGATTGAGACAAGCCCATGCCATCCACTCGCCGTTGCTTTGTCATCATGCCATTTGGCGAAAAGAAAGCGCCGGATGGGACCACGATCGATTTCAACGCCGTTTACGCGGAACTCTTTGCGCCGACAATCGCGGGGGCCGGTCTGATGCCGCACCGCGCCGACGCCGACCGCCGCGGCGGCTCGATTCATCTCGACATGTTCCAGGATCTGCTCCTGGCCGAGTTTGTTGTAGCCGACCTGACTCTGGATAATCCCAATGTCTGGTACGAAATCGGCGTGCGGCACGCGTTGCGTGCGGGCGGCGCGGTCCTCACCTACGCGCTGCGCGACCGGCTGCCGTTTGACATCGCAGGGCAGCGCATGCAGCGCTATACCCTCAAGCACGGGCAGATCAATCCGGAAACGGTCGAAGCCGAGCGCATGGCGCTCAGGGAAGCAATCGAGGCAACTCTTGGTGCGTGGCGAGGACGGCGCGCAAGCCCAGTCTATCAACAACTCCCCAATCTCCGAGAGCCAGACTGGAAGACGCTCAAAGTCGGCGACATCAACCAGTTCTGGCAGTCCCTTGAAGCATGGCAGAGCCGTATCGAGGTGGCGCGACGAAAGCAGCGCCCCGGTGACATTCTGGTACTTGCCGAGGAGACGCCTAACAGCGTGCTCGAATTCGAGGCGCTGCGCACGGCGGCGCGCGCTCTCATTCGGCTCAACCAGCCGCGCTATGCGCTGAATATCCTGGAGGACGCACGCCGGCTCGACCCCGATGATCTCGACGCACGCCAGCTTGAAGGCATTGCCCTCGGCCGCGCGGGGCGTTTCGCCGAGGCTCGCGAAAGCCTTCGCCGTCTCGCCGACGAACGCAAGGACGGCGAAACCTTGGGTCTCCTCGCCCGCACATGGAAAGACGAGTGGACGCAGATTTGGAACGCGCATCCCCAGCGCAAGACAGACCCCGTCGCCGCTGCCCGTGACACGGCGGCCACCTTACAAAATGCGGCCTCAGCCTATATCGAGGCGTTTTATGCCGCGCCCGGCGATTTTTATCCGGGCATCAACGCATCGACCTTAGGCAGGCTTTGGGAGCACCTCACCGGTCGCAGAAGCCGGTTGCCGCTCGACTTGATCGCCGCCGGCGTCGGTTGGGCGGCGGCCGCTGCGGCCGAGCGCAATAAAGATTATTGGGCGCTGGCCACGCGCGCGGAACTCGCCTTGATCGCGAATTGAAAGGATGACGCTATCGACGACTACTCGGAGGCGGTAGCACTGGCGGTCGCAAACCGTGATTGGTTCGCGCTCGACTCCTCCAGCCAACAGCTCGATTTGCTCGGGGAGCTCAAATTCCACGGCGAGATCGTCGGCGAAGCCGCAGCGGTGATTGATCGCGCCGAGCAGCAACTCCGCGTTCTTCTCGGCAGCTATCCGGAAGAGCGCTCGGAACCGGCCCATGTCGTGGTGTTCGCCGGTCACATGATCGACAACCCGGCGGATCGCGGCGAAGGCAGGGCCAAGCCACCACGTTTTCCGCCCTCAAAGATCGAGGCAGCAGCGGAACGTATCCGCACTGCGCTCGACGAAATCAGCGCCGGCACCGGGGATCTCGGCCTTTGCGGGGGCGCTTCCGGAGGCGACCTGCTGTTTGCCGAAGCCTGTCTCGAGCGCGGCATGCGGGTTGAACTGCATCTTGCTCGTCCCGAGAATGAGTTCCTCGCCGAGTCGGTGACATTCGCCGACCCAGACCGGCGGTGGGAGCAGAGATTCATGCAGGCGAAAGAGAACCCGGCTAGCACCGTTCTCGTGATGCCGGAGGAACTGGGTCCCTACCCCCGAAGGGTGTTAGTATTCACGACCGCTGCAACCGCTGGATCCTTTATACCGCGCTGTCGCAAGGTCTTCGCAAAAGCTCCTTTGTAACGCTGTGGGATGGCGCGCCCGGTGACGGTCCAGGTGGAACCGAGAACATGGTCGAGCTGGTCCGCAAGCTCACCGGGCGACAGCCCATTATCATCGATCCCGCAAATCTGTGACGCGCTGATGGTCAACCTGGCCCGCGATAGCCAAGCAGGCCACCGCAAGGGATCGCTGAGTTTGCACAGGTTCCAAGTGTGGAATAGTTGGAGCACTGAGCATTTGGTGCGGGTAGGCGAATTGATCTAATCTGCAACTATCACATTTTCCTGTTCAGATTATGGGATCGAGTTATGCAAAGCGTCCCATCGCCACCCTTCATCGCTTCTCTCCAGTTTATCCTGCGCTGGGAGGGTGGGTTCGTGGATGATCCGGACGACCACGGTGGGCGCACCAACAAGGGGGTGACCCAAAACGTTTATTACGCTTGGCGCTCGGACCATAACCTACCTCGGCAAGACGTGCGGCAAATTAGCGATCAGGAGGTAGCCGGGATTTATTACGAGAGATATTGGTTGTCAGCCAAATGCGACGTGCTCCGCCGCAAACTAGACTTTGCCGCTTTCGATACCGCGGTCAATATGGGGCCTAACCGAGCGATTAAGATTCTACAGGAAGCAGTCGGTTCGACTGCCGATGGCGTATTTGGCCCTGCGACAAAAACCGCCTGCGACAGGTGTGACCTGGGCGAGGCGATGATCAACTACTGTGACATCCGCGAGGGCCTGTATCGTACGTTCGCGAAGCGGCCGGGCCAGGACAAGTTCCTCAAAGGCTGGCTCAGCCGACTGAATGCTCTGAGACATGAGCTGGGCTTGCCTGGCTATGAAGGTACCGACGAACCGACACCCGATCCTGCCTCTCCCACACCGCACATACCGGACCTCGCAGCGGATGCGCCGCTCGAAGCATGGCGCTAGACAGAGGAAATTTCAAAAAACTCAACAGATTCACCGCGAGACGCAGTTGCGTGTCCAAATCCGCCTGATTGCTCCGGGGTCCCGATGCCCGATAGAATGTCCGGATCCGGCTTGAGTCTTGCGGCCTTAACACAACGGCTGAGCGGCTTCGCCGAGCACGGGGACAGTGAGCAAGTACTGACTGCATGCCAGGAACTCGTCGAGCATGCGAAGGCGACGGCTCAGGTTCCCACTGTGGCAGCGGCTAGAGAGCTGCTCACTCTTCTTCGCGGTCGTCAGCGCTTCGAAGCGTTATCCGTTCTCGCGGATGCGCTGATCCGAATGGGCCGAGAAGAGCCGATTGTACTGCGCCTCTATGCCCAAGGGCTGACCGATCAGGGCCTGTTGATTGCGGCGCGCGAGGTGTTGCGCGGGTTGGCCCGGGATGTGACCAGCGACCCTGCAGAACACTCGGAAGTGCGCGGGCTAATGGGCCGCATCAACAAGCAAATTTATGTTGACGCGCACGGTCGCCCAAGCGACCAGGCGCGGCGAGCCTTGCGCCAGGCGATTGCATGCTACCGCGGAGTTTATGATGAGGATCCGCAGAACCGTCTATGGCATGGTGTGAACCTCGTCGCTTTAACACATCGGGCGCGCGCTGACGGCATCGTAATCAGGGGCTTGCCCGACCCTCAGATCGTTGCCAGTGCGATTGTCGAGGCGGTGCGCAACCCGCAAGGGCACATCGTGGAAGCTTGGGATTACGCTTGTGCCGCTGAGGCTTGCATCGCGCTCGAGGACTGGGATGCCGCGACCAATTGGATCGAGCGATACGTTCGGGACCAGTCAACCGACCGCTTTGCGCTGGCTGGCACGTTGCGGCAGCTGACAGAGGTATGGCGCTTCACCGCCGAAACACCCGAAGCAGGCCAGCTCGTGGTGGCGTTACAAGGAGCGCTTTTGAGATCAAGGGACGGGCGCTTGGAGCTTACAGCCGCACAGTTACAGGGCACCAGCGTCGGCTTGGACGATCCTGGTCCCCGGCTCGAGCGTATTCTCGGGACGGTAGGATCACAGACTTTGACCTGGCTACGCGCCGGAATGGAGCGGGCGCGCGCTGTGGCCCTTATCCGCGGACCTGGCGGCCGGGGTATCGGTACAGGTTTTCTCGTACGCGGTGGCGATCTAAACCCGGCGCTAGGCGACGAGCTGGTCGTCGTGACCAATGCGCATGTCGTGAGCGACCTCCAGGATGACGGTGGTGTCGAGCCGGAGCAGGCCATGATCACGTTCGAAGGCCAGACAGGCGCTACCGGAACGCGAGCCCGATACCGCGTAGCAAAGTTGCTCTGGGGTTCGCCCAAGCAGCATCTCGATACCAGCCTGTTGCGTTTGGAGCCGACTGTTCAGGGTATCGCGCCGTGCCCGATCGCCAAAAGACTGCCGGCGCTGAACAATGACCAGCGGGTCTACATAATTGGACATCCGGCCGGGGGCGAGATCTCGTTCTCCCTGCAGGACAACGAGTTGCTCGATCATGAGGGCCCACCCGGCGGTACGCCGAAACAGCCGGAACGGTGCCTGATCCACTATCGCGCGCCGACGGAGCCGGGCAGTTCCGGTAGCCCGGTGTTCAATCAGGCACCGGATTGGCAAGTGATCGGCCTGCACCATGCCGGCGGCGAATATGTCCGCCGGCTCAACGGCCGCTCGGGCACCTATGCCGCCAACGAGGCGATTTGGATCCAATCGATTGCCGAGGCAATGGCGGGCACTTTCAGCTCGTGACTTCGGACACGGCAGTTAATTCGCGGGCTGAGGCTCAATGCTTGCCTCTAGTACGCCAGTTTGGAGTTAGAGCTGGGATCTGAATTATCGGAACAGCAGCGGAGTATTTCGTGCCGCACGGCACTCGATCCACAGCTGCTGTGCACCGGACCAAGCGCCTTCACGTAACCGAGCTTCAGGGAACCCCATTCGGATGAGCTTGTAGCCTCTCTGGCGGCGGAAATCATCGAGGCGATAGCTGACCAAACACCGCTCATCGTCGCCGAGGCCTTTTGATTCGCCTGAGTGCCGCCACGGTCAGTGCGGGTCTGCGGATATCGAGTAGCTGGTCGGAGAGAATGGGTCGAGAGTAGCAATCTGCTTCCTGCAGGGAGCATCGGCTCGGCCGGGCATCTCAGCTTCAATGACTTTGTGGCGAATTTGACGCCAATGCGACGGGCCCATAGTGATGACGTCGCCTACGTGAAGGCCAATACGGAACTCGATGCGCCGTTCCGGTGCGGCGCCGCCTTACCGTTCGGCCACGTCTTCGGGGTCTGGCTCAGCGAGGCGCAACCCGTCGGTAATGTCCAGACGCGCGCCGGCGACGGGTTTCAATGCCTCCATCGGCGAAGAACATCCGCCTGGGCCGCGTCACGGCTTCGGTGCAGGGCGAGATCGCCGTCACCCGATTCAAACCGAGCATCCGACAGGCCAGGAAGATGCTTTCCGTCGCGGTCGTTGCCGGCACCCCCAGCTATGCGCCGGAACTCGGCGCGGAGCCGCTCGTCGAAGGCATCGCCTTGGACAAGGCTCGATGCATAGGCAACCGCATGCGGTCGGCAGCTGGCGTTCTGGCGGGATGGCGCGCATGCCGTCTTCGCGATCCATCTCGATGATCTTTTCGGTCGAGGTGCCGTCGGCAATCAGCATACGGGCAAAATGTACGCTGGCCCCGTCCGGCACGACATTGGGGTATTACTCCTCCGCCACGGTGGTGAAGCTCGGGACGATAATCCCGAGCCGGACCTTTCCTGCCATGCTGTTCCTGCCGTCGCGTCCCGCTGGTTCATCCTCGCCGATCGCAGTATGGTCGCGTGTTAAGCAAAAAGCCTGCGGCAATAGTTGGCTGCGGGCTTAGGGAGGAGAAACCGGAATGAAGACCATTAAGACCGATACCCTATCTCGTCGGCAGCTTTTACCGTTACTCGGAGGGGCGGTTGCCCTGGCGGCCGTCGCGCCGCACTCGACCGTGGCTGACCCATCCGGCCGCTTCGGCAAGCTGCTGGCCGCGAAGTCCCGGTTCGTCTATGTTGGCACCTACACATTTCCGGGAACAGCGCCGGGCGGTACCCACCAGAGCCAGGCGAAGGGCATCTATCTGTTCAGGATGAACCCGGGCGATGGCGGATTGAGACTACTCCAGATCGCCGAGATTCCGAACCCATCGTACCTCGCACTCGATCCGACTTTGCGGCACTTGTATTCCGTCAACGAGATGACCGACGGGGGGGTGAGCGCCTATGTAATAAACCAGGCGAACGGGATGCTGACCCCCCTCAATACCCTGGTGCCGACGAACGGCCAAGATACTACGCATCTCAGCGTGCAACCGTCGGGGCAGTATCTCTTCGCGGCGAGCTACACAAGCGGCAATTTTCAGGTATTTCGGATCCTCGCGGACGGTTCGATTGGCGCAATGACCGACAACTTCCAGAGCATCGGCAACGGGACCGGACCCAACCCCGCACGCCAGGAAGGGCCACACGCGCATCAGATCCTCACCGACCTCGATGCCAATCACGTATTCGGCGTCGATCTCGGCGCCGACAAGGTCAATGTGTGGAACCTCGATTTCGGCACGGGGAAGCTCATCGCCAACACGGTGCCGTTGGCGCCGATTGCGTCCGGTTCCGGACCACGGCACATGGCCTTCCACCCTGACCGGCAACACGCATATGTCCTCTCTGAGTTGGCCTCCTCCGTCACCGTCTTCGACTATGATCCTGTACGCGCGGCGTTCATCTGGCAGCAGACGATCTCGACATTGCCTCCCGATTTTAGCGGCACCAACACAACTGCGGAGATCCGCATACACCCGAATGGCCGGTTCCTCTACAATACGAATTGCGGTCACAACAGCGTGACGATATTCGAAATTGAGCCGGAAACCGGCGAACTCGAAGTGATTGGTTGGGAATTGACACGCGGGGAGTGGCCGCGCGGAATGAACTTAGATCCGTCGGGAAGCTTTCTGTATGCCGCAAACCAGAATACCGACAATATTGCCGTGTTCCGGATAGATCCGGCCAGTGGCAAGCTCCAATTCGGTTCGCTCGTCAATACGCCGACTCCAGTAGACGTCGAGTTCGGTCCAGTGGCCTGAGGCCCTCGCGCTAAGCAGCGTGCGGCGCCGGTGAAGCCGCCGCTTAAAGTCGGGTCGAGGGTCGATGGCCTGCTGAAAGAAATTCTGGGCAAGAGCATTGTCGCTTGGACTAAGAGCCCGGCATCAAAGAGGTGATCGCGCAGTGAAATGGTATAGTCCTGATAAGGGGTTCGGCTTTGTCGAGCTCCCGGACGGGTCGGGCGACGCTTTCCTCCATGTGACTGCGCTTTCAGGCATCGGCATCAGCACCCTGCAGCCGGGCGAGACGCTCGAGTTGCGGGTGGCTCCCGGGCAGCGGGGTCCGCAGGTGACCGAAATCATTAGCGTGGATAGCAGCACCGCAACTCCGTCCAGGCCGCGAAAGAGCTTCAGATCGCCGTCAGACCGACAGCCCTTGGAGGCCAGCGTTCAAGAGATGGAGACGGTGAAGTGGTACAACCCCACAAAAGGGTTTGGCTCCATCGTCCTGGATGGCGGCGGCAAGGACATCTTCGTGCACGCCTCCACGCTTGAGCGGGCGGGCATCATGAATTTGAACGAGGGCCAGCGCGTCTTTGTCGGCGTAGCCGAGGGTAGGAAGGTACCAGAAGCCGCCTCGATCCAGGTGGCTTAGCGCCGGAGGGGTGTGGGCTAAGAGCACCTGGAGGCGGTGTTACCCGCCATGTTGCCCGCTCAGGGCAGTGAGTGATTTTTACACGCTTTAACTGATTGAAATAATTGGTGGGTGCACAAGGACTTGAACCTTGGACCCGCTGATTAAGAGTTAGCTGCTCGGTTTTAGAACACGCGCGAAGCGCGCAGCCTCTATGCTGTCTAAATCGAGCAGCAGGCCGTCGGAACGGAGAATATCGAATGAGCATGTATCCGGGCCGGTTGGAGCCCGGTTGAGATCGGGTTTTTATGTCCGCAGTTGGGATCTGTCGGCGATATCGGACAAATTTTGGACGTCGCCTTCGGTCTTATCATATAAGCTATTGATAAATCTGGCGTCCCCTACCGGATTCGAACCGGTGTTGCCGCCGTGAGAGAGCGCACCGCGGGCTGCTAAGAACGGTGGCGAACTGGGAAAAAGGCTTGCAAAGCCGATAGATGAGCCGCATCTTGTTCTTTGCCGTTCGTGAGCGTTCGTGCCCGCCGACGGCACACTCCGGCACACTCACAGAAAGTAAAAGATGGCCAGATCGATGCGCTCGTCGACGATGGAGACGCGCTCGGCCCGGCTGCGGCTCCCGGTGTCCAAGGTGCCGGTATTCGTTAAGATCGGGCCCAAGATCGGGCTTGGCTACCGCCGCAACCAGACCGCCGGGACGTGGGTCGTCCGCCTATCTGACGGCAAAGGGCGCAATACCCGCGGCGCCCATCTCGCGGCTATTCGGGAGAGGGGGCTGCGTATCGAGGGAGACCGCGGCGAGACCGATATCAGGCCAGCTCAGGCGACGGACAATATCGCCAGCATCGGCGCTGTGGATTTCGTGCTGTCCTGCGTCAAACTGTGGGATGTCGAACAGGTTGCGGAGGAAATCATCGCCATCGTCGGTCCACACACCGCGGTGCTTCCGCTGCAGAATGGCGTCGATGCCGCCGAGCGGATGATCCGCGTTCTCGGGCTCGAACCGGTGATGGGCGGCATGGCGTTCGTCACTGGCACTATTGTCGCGCCTGGTGTGATCCGTCAGACCGGCACTTATCAGCAGATGACCTTCGGCGAGCTCGATGGCCGGATCAGCGAGCGCGGCCAGTGCCTGCGCGATCTCTGCGAAGCGGCCGGGTTCGAGGGGGTGCTGAACGCGGACATCATGGTCCCGGTCTGGGAAAAATTCATCTTGCTGGTACCGCTCAGTGGGCTCAACGCGATGACCCGGCTGCCGCTTGGGAAGTGGCGCGACGATCCCGACCTCTCGGCGCTCTATGAGGCAGCCCTGCGCGAAAGCGTCGCTGTCGGACTCGCCGAGAACGTCAGGCTGCGACCCGACATCATCGATAAGACTATTGCGATGATGCGCTCGATGCCGACGCACCACACTACCTCGATGGGGAACGACCTGCTGCGCGGTAACCGCCTCGAGCTGCCCTGGTTCGCCGGCAAGGTGGTCGAGCTCGGCCGCCACCACGACATCCCGACGCCGGTGAACGGGTTTATCTATGCAGCGCTGAAGCCTTACGTAAACGGAGCCCCGGTCGGGCGATGAGCGTGTGTTCCACAACGAAGGTCAAAATTGATGAGTTCGCCCTCGCTGCGTGTTATCGCAGGCTGCTCAACAAACCGCCATCGACCTGAAGCGTGGCGCCCGTGACATAGCCGCCGCGGGGCGAGACGAGAAAGGCAGCGACCGCAGCGATATCTTCAGCCCGGCCGAGCCGCCCCAGCGGAATCTCGTCGGCAAGATCCTCCATCGCCTGCCCTGATTGGCGCGTGACCAACTGGAGGCGTGGAGTGTCGATTAAACCCGGGCAGAGCGTATTGACGGTAATGCGATCACCAGCGAGTTCCAGGGATAAAGTCTTCGCGAGCCCCATCACTCCCGCCCAAGTCGCCACAGATAAGCCGAAGCCGCGGATCGGTTGCAGCATCGAGAGCGCGGTGATGTTGAGAATGCTGCCGCCGCCGGCGCGCCGCATATGTGGGACAGCCGAGCGGCTCATCCTCACGACACTCAGTAAGTTCTGCTCAACCGCGCGCTGCCATGCCGCATCATCGAAATCGAGGGTTGGGCCGAGCGGCGGCGCGCCGTCATTGTTGACAAGGATGTCGATCCCACCGAGACCGGCGACCGTATCCGCGACGATGCGCTGGCAATCAGCGGCCTGGCGGATATCGCCCTGGATTGCGAGGACGTCCCCGCTGGTCTCGCTGCGAATCCGTTCGGCCGCCGGATGTAGCGCGGCCTCGCGTCGTGCCGTTACGGCGACGCGGGCACCCTCCTCCGCGAGCAACCGGGCGATGGCGTGGCCGATGCCTTGAGAGCCGCCGTTGACGATCGCCACCTTGCCAGCCAGACCAAGGGTCCATCAGCGTCGCAAACCTGCCAATAGCGCCTCCGCGTTGCCTCGGAAGATTTGCTCCAACACCTGCTCCGGATAGCCCAGTCCTCGCCAATCGGCGAACAGCCGCTCGTAGCGGAACAGCGGATAATCGACTGCGAACATGACCCGGTCGGCGAGACGCCGCGGGATCTCCCGCTTCAATTCGTCGGTAAAGTATTTCGGCGACCAGCCATGCAGCTCGCACCAGACATTAGGCTTGTGTAGCAGTACCGCGATCATCTCACTCTGCCACGGCCAAGCCGGCCGCGCCGCTACAATCGTCAGATCGGCGAAACGGGCGGCGACCGCATCGAGATGGCGCGGATGACAAGAATCAAGGGTAATGCCGCTGCCGCCGGGCAGCCCGGCGCCAAGCCCCGTCGTGCCGACAAAGATCAGCGCCGGCGCTTGCGCCTCGATGCACAGTCGATAGAACGGTTCCCAAGCCCGATCGCTCGCCGGCAGTCCACCCGAACCGGAGACGGCGAGCCCGACAAACCCCGCACCGCGATCGAGACAGCGGCGATATTCGACGAGCGCCGGAGCGCCTAGTTCGGGCTGAAAATGCACCCAATTGCCGATGATCACATCGGAATGCGCTTTCTGAGTCGCAAAGCCGTAGTCGTGGATGGCGCGCGCCTGATCGACCGGCAGATATTTCGTGTAGCCGAAATCGAGTATCACCCGGACCCCGGCCCGGCGGAAATCCTCCGCCATCTCAGCTTCCGAGCGATATTCCGGCTTGGAGCGCCAAGTGCGTTCCTGCTGCGCGAGCTCCGCCTCGGTTTGCAACGGATAGCCGCGCCGCGTGCTCCAATGCGAGTGAATGTCGATGGCGTGCAGACGGTTCTCCGAGTTCATCCAGGCCGCATCCTCTCCAGCACGATATCGCGCAGCGGCCCCTTCTGAACCTTGCCCGTCGGGGTGCGCGGTAGGGCCTCCAGCAGCCGCAGAGATTCCGGCAGCTTGTACGTCGCGATCTTGTCCTTGAGGAAGGCGATCAGCTCCTCGAACGACAGGCTCTCCCCCGGTCGCGGCACGATGCAAGCACAAACGCGTTCGCCCAGTCGCGGATCGGGTACGCCGACGGCGGCGGCCTCAAGCACCTTCGGGTGCTGGTAAAGAACCTCCTCGATCTCGCGCGGGTAGATGTTGGCCCCGCCGCGAATGATCAGTTCTTTCTTGCGATCGACAATTTTCAAATAGCCTCTCGCATCGAGGATCCCGATATCGCCGGTGGCGAACCAGCCGTCCGCACTGAAGCTGCGCGCATTCGCGTCGGGATTGTTGTAATAGCCGACCGTCACCGAGGGCCCATAGGTCAGGATCTCGCCGGCAGTGCCCGGTGGGCAGTCCCGCCCATTATCATCCACGACGCGGATTTCCATTTGGGATAGCGGACGCCCGACAAGGCCGCACACTTCTTCAGGATCATCATCCGGCGTCGTATGCGATTGGAACCCGCATTCGAGCATCCCGTAGAGTTCGAGCAGGTGGCCGGGTAACCGCCCCCTGACCTCGCGGATCACCTCGATGGGGCAGGAGGCACCACCAGTCGTCATCACTTGCAAAGAGGAGAGGTCGTAGCGGCCGAGATTGGGTACGTTAAGCAGCGAAACGAGATGCGCCGGCGCGCAGCAGAAATGGGTGACCCGCTCGCGCTCGATCAGAGCGAGCGCCTGCTCGGCATCGAACACCTCCTGAAGCACGATTGTGCAGCCTGCGAACACCCCCTGCAGCACGTTGAGCAGGCCCCAATTGAGGCCGACCGGCAGAAACGTGAGCAATACACTGTCCGAATCGATGCGGTGCCCCTCATTGACGAAGCGTGCCGCGCAATTTGTCGTGTTGTGCAGGTGCAGCACGGCCTTGGGATCGCCGGTCGTGCCCGAAGTAAATGCGGTACGCGACAAATCGTTCGCGCGCGGTCGCCTCTCGCGTAGCTTTTCGCGATCGATCGCCGGCTCCGCCGGGTCTTCGAGGAAGGCGCGCAGATCGAAATATCCAGGCGGCAATTCCTCGCCGACCACCATGACATGGCGGAGCGTCGGCAGTTTCGGGTGCAAGCCCGCGAGCATGGTTAGATAATCAAAGCGCCTGAACCGACTCGGCATAATCAATGCCGAGGCGTCGGTGAAGCGCAGGATGAACTCAACCTCGCGGCTACGAAAGTCACTATGAAACTGGCAGAACGGGACGCCCGCCAGCATCGCCGCATTGATCGCTACGGCAAACTCGCTCCAATTCGGCAGCTGAATTGCGAGGACATCATCGCCGCCGAGCCCGAGAGTCACGAAATGGGCTGCAAGCCGCTCAGCTCGCCGATAATACTCGCCGTACCCAAGCCGCACCCGCCCATCGACGATCGCCAACTTGTCCGGCGTTGCGCGGGCCCCCTGTTCGAGCGCATCATTGCTCGTCGTCTTCACCCAATACCCTTGTTCGACGAACTGGGCGATTCGGGCGGTGTCGATTGGCGGGTTCGGGATCCGCATCCAAACTCATCTTTCCTGCATGGAACTGTGCTCCAACGGCGACGCCGAATACGGTACTCTCCTGGTCAATAGGTTCAAGGTCCAGCGGATGCGAGCGGAATGGGAGGAAGCATATGAGCAAACGAGGAAGCATCACCCGCCGGATGGTGACGAGATCTGCGGTAGCCGGGGTCGCTCTCGCCGCTGTACCGTGGCGGCGGCGTTGTGCGATCGCGGCGGAGCCGATCAAGATCGGTATGCCACTGGCGTTGACCGGTCCGCTCGGCTCGGTTGGGCAACAGCTGAAACGCGGCGGTGAGCTCTGGGCCAAAGCACAGAACGCTAAGGGCGGACTAATAGGCCGACAGATTCAGTTGTTGATCGAGGATACTGCCGGCAGCCCGGCTGACGCGGTGCGCAAGGCCCAGGAAATGGTGGAGCGCGACGGCTGCAACATCTTCACCGGCATCACTTTGTCCTCCGAGGCACTCGCGGTGGTGCCGAAACTCCAGGAATGGAAGGCGATCTTCGTTTCCTCCGACAACGGTGATGGAAGGCTGACCGCGGAATCCTTCGTCCCTAATTTCTTCC
Organism: uncultured Alphaproteobacteria bacterium; assembly: GCA_963698995.1. Lineage (GTDB taxonomy): Bacteria > Pseudomonadota > Alphaproteobacteria > ATCC43930 > CGMCC-115725 > AP-15. Next base: position 56,484 of record CAVOTD010000037.1, read on the forward strand.
GTTCTAATATTTCGGCGCCTATGGGCGCGCGAGCGGTCTCTCTCTTCCTGCGGGAGCAGGAGTGGCAGAACGTCTATGCCATCGGCATGGATTATGCGTGGGGCCGCAACAGCGTGCAGGTGTTCGAATCCGAGATGAAGCGTGCCAACAAGAACTTCATCGGCTCGGTGTTCTCGCCGATCGGCACCAAGGATTTTTCGACCTATATTGTTAAGATCCGACAGTCGGGCGCCGAAGCAGTCTACATCACGATGGCTGGCGACGACTACAACGCCTTCCTGGCTCAGGCGGCGCAATACCGCCTGCCGGAGAAGGTGCAATTGCTCTCCGAAGTCGTCGACCTCACGGTGCCGCGCGCTGTCGGTGACGCAGCACTCGGCCTGATCAGCTCGATGCGTTACTGCTTCAGGCTCGACAACCCCAAGAACAAGGAGTTCGTCGCGCTCTGGAAAAAGGAATATGACGCCGTGCCGGACAATAATGAGGGCGAGCAGTGGCAAGCCTTAGAGGTGCTCGGCGCCGGCATCGAGAAGGCTGGCAGCGCCGATACCGACGCCTTGCGCAGCGCGCTCGAGACGGTCGCGATCGACGACATCAAGGGCCCTGTCGCGATACGCAAATGCGATCATCAGGCCGTGCAGACGGGCTATATGGTCAAGCTCGTCAAGGGGGACGGGTTCTCCTACCCGGTGCCGCAGATCATCGCGACCTACTCCGGGGACAAAACAACGCCCGCTTGCAACAAGATGACCTTCGAAGATTGAGCGTCGTGAGCGCATCCGGCCAAGGGGAGTCGTCCGACGGGAGGCGATGAGGGTTGAGCCTATTCGCCTTCCTCATCACACAAAGCCTAAACGCACTGTCGCAGGCGGCGCTCCTGTTTTTTCTCGGCGTCGGCCTGACCTTGATCTTCGGAATCATGCGCATCGTCAATTTCGCGCATGGCACGCTGTATATGTTCGGCGCGTTCGTCGGCTATTCGGTTGCACGCTCTACCGGCAGCTTTTGGACAGCTCTGCTGCTGGCGCCGTTGGTGGTGGGTGTCGCCGGCCTGCTGTTCGAGTTCGCCATCCTGCGGCGCCTTTACCGGCGCGAGGCCAGCGCCTTCCTGATGGTGACATTCGGCCTTGCGCTGGTATTGGGCGAAATCGTCCGCCTCGCGTGGGGCCCCGAGGCATTGCAGGTCGAGCCGCCACGGGCCTTTGCAGGCATCGTCTTCCTGGTCGGCGAGCCATTTCCGACGTATCGGCTGTTTCTTGTCGGTGCCGGGATCATCGTCGCAGTAGCGATCTGGCAGGTACTCGACCGCACCCGGCTGGGGCTTCTGATCCGCGCGGCCTCACAAAACCCCGAGATGGTGTCGGCGCTCGGTATCGATCTAAATCTTATACGCTCGGCTGTTTTCGGCATCGGCTGCGGCCTTGCCGGACTTGGCGGTGTGCTTGCCGCGCCGCTCGTAACCGCGTCGGTTGGCATGGCCGCGACGATGATTATCGACGCGTTCGTGATCGTCATTATTGGCGGCATGGGGAGTTTCCTCGGGTCGCTGATCGCCGCGTTGCTCATCGCCTTTACTCAGGTCTTCGGCGAATATTACCTACCCGATTTGGCCCTGGCGTTCATGTATTTGCTCATGCTGCTCGTCCTCGTCGTGCGGCCCGGCGGGCTTCTCGGCAAAGAGGCCTGAGCCCCTTGCGCGCCTGGCATGGCGTCCTCCCGGCGGTGGTGCTGGCGCTTGCACCGTTCGCGCTTCCGCTCTATGCGATGACATTGCTGACAGAGGCCTTGATCCTCGGCCTGTTCGCAATGAGCCTCGACCTGATGGTGGGTTACACCCGGCTATTCTCGTTCGGGCATGCCGCCGCCTTTGGGTTTGGCGCCTATGCCTCGGGCTGGCTGCTCTTGCACACGCAATTGCCGATGCTATTTGCCGTGCCGCTCGCGGCATTGCTCGCCGGCATCGTCGCGATCGGGGTTGCCTGGGTTTGCACGCAGGCGACCGGCGTGTCGTTCTCGATGTTGACCCTGGCCTTCGCCCAACTCCTTTATGCGGTCGCTTTCAAATGGACGAGCGTCACCGGTGGGTCGGACGGACTGGCCGGCATTCCGCGACGGCCCGGCCCGTTCGGTTTCGACGCGCTTAGCAGCCGGACGGGCTTCTATTACCTGGTGTTAATCGCGCTGGCCGCCGCCTTCGGCTTCTGTCGAGCGCTGGTACGCTCGCCCTTCGGCGCCGTGCTGCGCGGCATTCGCGAGAACGAAGCGAAGACGCTGGCGCTCGGGTACAACACCCGTCTGTACAAGATAGCCGTGGTGGCGCTCGCCTACGCGCTCGGCGGCCTTGCCGGCGCGCTCTACGCTCCCTTTGCCGGGTTTGCCAATACCGAGCTGGTATTCTGGCTGTTTTCCGGGCAGGTCCTAATCATGGTCATCGTCGGTGGTTCGGGCACCTTGATCGGGCCGATCCTCGGCGCCGCGTTCTTTCTGGTCGTCGAGCACCAGCTCAGCAACTACACCGAGGCCTGGGCGCTGTGCTTCGGACTGATATTCATCTCCTTCGTCATCTTCGCGCCGGAGGGCATCTGGGGCTTGCTGACGGCACGGTTCGGCCGGGGCGGCGGCGGGACAGGTAGGATGTCGTGGCGCTCCTCGAACTCGACAGGCTGACCCGCCGCTTCGGCGGGCTCGTCGCGGTAGACGGGGTGTCGATGGAGGTCGCCGAAGGCGAAGTGCGCGCCGTTATCGGTCCGAACGGTGCCGGCAAATCGACGCTGTTCAACCTGATCACCGGGATCATCAAGCCTACTGATGGCACCGTACGCTTCGCAGGTGAGGGGTTGACTGGCCTGCCGGTGCCTCGGATCTGCCAGCGCGGCATCGCCCGGACCTTCCAACTCACCGCGCTATTTCCGGAGATGACCGCGCATGAAAACGTACGGCTCGCTGCCCAGGCGCGCGAGCCTTGGCACTGGCGATTTCTCGGTGGCGGTGCAACGTTCGCGGCCGCCGGAAAGCGCGCCGACCAGGCGCTCGAACGATTGGGCCTCACCGCGCTCGCAGACCTCCCGGCCGGCTTTCTCTCACATGGCGACCAGCGCTTGCTGGAAGTCGCGATGGCGCTGGCGCAGAGCCCGCGCCTGTTGCTGCTCGACGAGCCGACGCAGGGCCTGTCGGTCGAGGAGACCGCGAAGGCGGTCGAGACCTTAGTCGGACTGCTTGCAGACGGGGGCGTCACCGTGCTGCTGGTCGAGCACGACATGGAGGTGGTGTTTCGCCTCGCCGACAAAATCACGGTGTTGCACCGCGGCGCGGTCATCGCCGACGGCATCCCGCAGACAATTCGCGACCACAGCGAGGTCCAACGCGCCTATCTCGGCGGTTTGTCCTGATGCTGATGATCGAGGCGCTCAACGCCCATTACGGCGCCAGCCATGTCCTGCACGGCGTCGATCTCACGCTGGCTGAGGGGACGATCGCCGCCGTGCTCGGCCGCAACGGAGTGGGCAAGACGACGACCGTGCGGGCGGTAATGGGATTAGTGACGCCAACGAGCGGGAGCGTGCGGCTGGACGGGGTCGATATCACGGGCTTAGTCACGCACCGCATTGCCCGGGCCGGGGTCGCGTATGTGCCAGAGGGTCGGCAGATCTTCCCCGACCTAACCGTTCTCGAGAACATCCGCGTCGCCGAGCGCCGGCCCGCGAAAATCTGGCCCATCTCTCGATTGTTCGGGCTATTCCCGGCACTCAGGGAGCGGCGGGCGAATAAGGGAGCTCAGCTCTCGGGCGGCGAGCAGCAGATGCTGGCCATCGCTCGGGCGCTCGTGAGCGATCCCAAGGTGTTGCTGCTCGACGAGCCGAGCCAGGGTTTGGCTCCGCTGGTCGTGCGCGAGCTGGCCGGGGTGATCCGCCGGCTGCGCGACGACGGAATAACGACTCTGCTGATCGAACAGAATGTAAAGCTTGCTGAAGCGGTCGCCGACGAGATTAACATCATGGTCAAGGGTCGCATCGTCTACACCGCTGACCCGGTGCGATACCGATGCGAAGAGGATACGATCCGTAGACGCTATTTGACGGTGTAGTCCGGCACGCTTGGGCAAGGGAAACGACGTCGGCAGTCGGCTTGTCCCGCGACCAAAGTTCTGCAAGGGCTCGTCGACGGGAAGCCGCGGTAGATAGCTCCTGCCCAAACGTAAAAACCCCGCCGGGCGCTTAGCCAAGCAGGGTATTGTCGTCGATACTATTTTGTGGTCCTCCCAGTGAAATCGGATGTTCTAACGGTTCACCCTTCAGACCCGCAGATCTGGCCGGCTGGCGTACACGGCGGCAATGAAGCCGTGCGGTCGCGCTATTCGCCGATCAACTCTGCCCACTCGTCGCGCCGTCTCTTAAACCGGTGCCGAACCGCTTTGCGCGCATACGCTCGGCCCAGCACGGTCACGATGGGGCTATCTCGGCCAACCCGTCTGCAGGTGCGGGATTATCGGCCGAGAGATTGACCGCGAAGCCGGCCTCGACGGCCGCAGCGATAAGACGCCGGTTCTCGCGGGCTTGTGGGTGAAGGCGATTGCGTTCTTGCCGGTATTGGCAGCGACGAGCTCCTTGAGGAGCGCACCGTCGATATCGGCCCTGCATTCGTGGAGGTCGCCTGTTTGGGCATAGCGCCGCGACTTGGGCGCAGAACTCCGACCAGGACACGCCAGCCAAGCCGCGGATACGCGACTCTAGTTGCCGAGGCGCGTGACCAGCACCGCCGCGGGTCGCTGGCCCACCGCATAGGTCTCCAGCGCGCTCAACGCGCCCGTCTCGTCGTGGATGCGGTATGACGCGAGCCGACCAGTCGCGGTGCCGGCGGCGAAGACGAAATGGCCCGCAGGGTCGACCGCGAAGGCACTGGGGACCGCTTCGGTCGACACATGTCCGACGGCCGTCAATTGCCCAGTGGCGGTATCGACGGCGAACCCCGCGATGCTGTTGTGCCCTCGGTTGGCGACATAGAGGAATCGCCCCGAAGGCGTAAGCTGGATCTGGGAACAAGTGTTGCGCGCGGTGTGCCCGACGGGAAGCGTCGTGATCGTCTGCACCGCTGAGAGAGCACCCGTCGCACAGTCCAGGCGATAGCTGGTGACACTGCATCCCTGCTCGTTCGAGAAATAGACAAGATCGAGGGTCGGATGAAAGCAATAGTGGCGCGGGCCAGCGCGTTCGGTCGGCTCGACTCGGAACGGCGAATTGGCGGTCAGGCGGCCGGTCTGCGCATCGAACCGGAACTGCGCGATAAAATTGGGACCAGGGTTATCTCTCGGGGGCTCCAGGACATTGTCGTTAAGGCGGGCGATGTGCGGGACAAAGGCGAACTGGTTGGAGGGGTCGGTCTGGATGGCGTGGGCGCCGTTGGCGGTGTCCTGCCGATCGAGGGCTGATGCGCCCACCGCACCATCATCTCCAAGCGGATGGACCGCCGCATACCCTCCTTGATAATAGGCGGACAGCAAATACCTGCCGGTGCGGTCGGGCGCGAGAAACGTGGGCGCATGTGCCTGTGTCACTGTCTCTTGCAGCGTCAGCCCCCCGGTGCCCTGGTCGATCCGGAAACTCGAGATCGCCGGCTGCGTGCGACGCCCGACATACAATACCCGCCGGTCAGGGCTGATTGCCAGTACCGACGGGCCGCCCGCGATCGCGGTCTCGGCCTGCCGCGTAATTTGGCCGGTGTCGGGAGCAATGGCGAAGCTGGCGATCTTGTCCTCGTCCTGCAGGCAAACGTACAGAGAATATGGCATCGTTTACCCTCCTCCACTCTCCCTCCCTGGTGAGGCTATTTGCGCATCCTCCGACGATGCCTTCAACGTAAAACGGGGCGCCGGTAAAGGGAGCTTGCCATGCCTACGCGCACCGGCAATCCACATGGAGCAACCGGATACCGTGAAATTGAACACGACATTAGCCGCCGGCGGGAATGCCGAGCCCAAAGCTCCGCGGATGTAAGGCCTCATTCTACGGAGGAAGCGGAACGATGGCCAAGCAGGTCGCCGGCAACGGGCCGTTTCGGGCGGCATGGTCCTCCGCCACGCACCACGTCGAACCGAGCTACAATGTCCAGCGGTGGTTCGTGCATGAGCTGCGCGCTTTCCTGGCTCCGTTGTGCTGAACCGAGCAGCTGCGAGACGATCCGCCCACGGAAGCAAAAGGAGAGACAGTCATGAGACTAGCGGGCAAGGTGGCCATCATTTCCGGCGCGGCCTCCGGCATGGGGGCGGCCACGGCGCGCATGTTCGCGCGCGAAGGCGCCAAGGTGGTGATCGCCGACGTGCTGGAGCACGAAGGACGGGAGGTGGCCGATGCCATCGGCGCCTCGGCACGGTTCGAACCGCTTGATGTGACCAAAGAGGAGAGCTGGGCCGCCGTCGTGGCCGCCACCACTAGACATTTCGGCACGCTCGATGTGCTGGTCAACAATGCCGGCATCTCCGGCAGCGCCGAACAGGATTTTTACAGCACCGAAGCCTGGCACCGGATCATGGCGGTCAACGCGACCGGCGTGTTCTTCGGCATCAAGTACGCGATCCCGGCCATGGTCGCCAACGGCGGCGGGTCGATCGTCAATCTGTCGTCGATTGCCGGCATTATCGGCAGCGAGCACGTTCACATGGCCTACAACGCCTCGAAGGCGGCGGTACGGCTGATGACCAAGTCGGTCGCGGTGCAGCACGCGAAGGACAAGATCCGCGCCAACTCGGTTCATCCCGGCATCATGCCGCCGATGCGCACGTCCGGTCGCACCGCCGATTCCGCCGTGCGGGCCGAACGCATGCGCGTCATTCCGATGCGCCGGCCGGGAGAAGTTGACGAGGTGGCCTACGCCATTCTGTTCCTGGCTTCCGACGAGTCGTCCTACATCACAGGCTCGGAAATCCACGTGGACGGCGGAGCTATCGCCATATAGGGCCTGCGCCGCGTGGCACGGCGTCATTTTCGTGACGAATCGGCGGCCATGAGACCCGCCCTAGCTGAGAAAGATCGCTGCTCTAAAAAACGCCAAAACCCCCGCCAGCTGCTGCTGACGAGGGTTAAAGCTAGGCTGCTGCTTCTTCGGCCATGACCTCGGCCATCGTTCTATGCTCCTCGAAGGCCCAGCTTTCTCCAGCTGGAACATCTCGGGCGGCCATTGCGGCCTCGACCTGCCGCCAAGCACCTTGCGCCGGAAAGCCGATCACGGCATCCCGGACGTTGGCGCAGGCGCCGCAGGTCTTGCAGGTCGCGTCCGTATACGTCGCCGGGCAGATCGCTATTCGCCGTCCGGCCGGCGTATACCGCGGTAGCGAGACCGTGCGGTCACGCCATTCGCGGATGGTCTCGGCCCACTCGTCGCGCCGTCTCTTGAACCGGTGCCGAACCGCTTCGCGCGCGTAGGCTCGGGCCAGCACGGTCACGACGGGGGCTATCCCTAACTCGGCCAGCCTGTCCGCGTGCGCGGGATTGTCGGCCGACAGGTTGATCGTGAAGCCGGCCTTTACCGCCGCAGCGATGAGGCGCCTGTTCTCGACAGCGACAGTGTCGTCGCCGAGAGCAGGTTTGTGGGTAAAGGCGATTACGTTCCTGCCGGTATTGACAGCGACAAGCTCTTCGAGGAGCGCACCGTCGATCTCGGCCCCGTATCCGGGCAAGGTCGCCGGCTTGGGCATAGCGCCAGAGACGGCCCGGCCGGAGCGCCGCGATTTTGGCGCAGAACTCGGACCAGGACCCGCCTCGCATGCCGCGGGATACTCGATCCCAGTGCATGCCGAGGGCGCCGGCTTCGGCGTAGCAGCCATTTTCGTAAAGCGCGCAGCCCGGCCAGCATGACGCCCGCTCGATTATCGACGCGGGGATGGGGCCGGTCTTGGCGTTCTGCGAAACGGCGATGAAGTGTACTTTCATTGATTTCTCCATCGAGGCGGAAATGCCTCGACGGCTCGGCCCCGCTACACTGCTGCGTAGTGGGGTCGAGGGCTCAGAAGATTGGAGGGTTCTCCTAACGCCACGAGCCCCCTCAACTGCTGCTGAGGGGGCGACGTGGCTTAATAGTGGCTGATGGCAACGAGGTACCTGAGGACCTTGTCGCTGATGTCAGTTCCTTTCTCGAGCACTTCCTCGGTCGTCGGCCAGTCCTCGTAGTGGATCTCGCTGGTGCCGAGGATATGGCCGCCGCGCCACCGTCCTTTGACGTCTTCGACGCCTTTGAACAGCTTGGGGGCTCTGGCGCGCTCTTTGTCGATGCCGCCCATCTCTGCAGCATTGGCGGGGATGTCACCGCCGCCGCGGCGCTGGGCATGGCAGAGCATGACAAAGAGGCCGCCGGCGACGTCGACGATCTGCTGGCGCCACTCTTTGGCGGCTTTCCTCAATATCGGCAGATCACGGTCTTTCGGCGCGAGGGTGACCATGCCGGCCAGGGTTGAGACCTGACCGAACTTGACCGGGTCGATGTATTCGAGCGTGTCGAGATTGACGATTGCGCGACGTTGTCCGTCCGAGACCTCTTCCGGCAGAAAGCCATGCCAGTCGCCCGAGCGTGGCGGGCGCTGCACGTCTTCCGGCTTCATGCCGCAGCGTTTGAGGTATTCGAGATCTCTGGCGTCATATCCGTCAGCGATCACGTACTCGGCAACGCCGCAGTTTCCAAAGTGCCGGGCCACCGGCTTGACTTGCACGGAGTGGGTACTCGTCCAGCGGTCGATAACTTGACCGTAAGTCTTGGAGCGAGGATCTCCATCCTTGCAGATCTGTTCCTGCTCGAAGTAGCGGACATTGCAGGCGGCTTCGAGAAAGGCGCAGGCCTCGCACGTGATATCAGCGAAGACGGGAGTTGTGCGCCAGTCCTTCTTCGGCTTGCGGTCCTCGACCGGCGTCATAGCGCGGTAGAGCTTCGAAAGCCGTGGGCCTTTCCAGCCCGGGATATCTCCGTCCTCGGCATAGCCGCCTTGGACGAGCACGCGCTCGCCGGCCCAGCGGCCAATCAGCGGCGACTGCGAACAATCGGCCGGCATATTGCCGCCACGGGCGCAGATCAGCGCAACCATGGCGTTGACGGTGCTGGGGCGGCTAAAGCCTTGTTCGCCTTCCTTGAGGCCACTGTCCATGCCGGCGGGGTTGAGCCCCTCTTCGGCTTCGATGCAGACAGGGTGGTGGTATTGTCCCATAAGGGTTCTCCTTTCAGGAACGGGATTGCTCCTGACGCCCCAAGCCCCCTCAACTGCTGTTGAAGGGGCGGGCGGCTTATTCGCTGCAGGCTGTCCCGGCGACGACGCGGAGCTGTGCGCGCCTGAGGGCCGCTTTGGCGTCATGCTCGTCGGCGTCGAGTTCGTGCATGTGCCGGGCATAGGCGACGGGGCCGAGGATGTGCCGATTCTCCCGAAGCGCTGCTCGCATCCGGGGAAGGCCATCCAGGAAAGCTTGGGCGGCTTGTGGGCTCATCGGATCCCCGCGGAGTCGGCGCGTACTTTATTGCGTCGCTTGTCGGAGAGGAGGACGAGGCAGGCTTCGAGCCGCAGCCAATCGGTCGCGGTGTTCGACCAGGAATGCAGGGACAGAGCGCAGGCCTGGTTGCGGGTTACCGTGTCGGATTGGCCGGGACTGACATATTGTGCCGCCTCCTCGACGGTGAGCTCACGGCCGGTGTGCTTGCGCACCTCGGCGAGTTTCATCGGTTTCATCGGGATTTTCCTTTCAGGAGCGTTGCGTGCTCCTGACGCCGCCAGCCCCCTCAACTGCTGCTGAGGGGGCGGGCGGTCCTACTTCTTCGAAGTCTCACGCCAGTATTTGAGGCCTGATTTAATGTGCGAGACGATTTTCAGGACAATACTGTTGAAACCATGGTGGAGTAGTGCAAATGGGATCAGAAGACTGAATAGAGTGTACATTATGGTTTTCCTGTGGAGCGGAATGCTCTCGACGCCTCAACCCCCACCAACTTCTGTCGGTGAGGGTGAGGCTTGGGTCAGGCTGCCAGTTTCAGCAGCTCGCCCGCGGTGCGTTCGATTTCGAGCCGCGCATCGGTGTTCTTGAACGAACGCGCATGCGCGGTGGCGGCCACGGTGACGTCCCATAGGGTCTCGATCGGCCGACCTTCTTCGGTCTCATGGATGGCCTTGATCGGCGCCACCATGCGCTTCCCGAAGCGGTTGGCGAGGAACTGGTCGAGGTTGGCTTCGACGTGCTTGTTGCGCGCGTCTTCGATCGCCTCGATCACCGGCTTGGCGCTCGCTTGCGAGTATTCCCGCAGCACGGGCGTCACCTCTTCGAGCCACCGGTCCGGCGCGCCCTTGGTGTGGCGAATGCGGACTTCGGTGTACTGGTCTGCGCCCCAGATGATCCGGTTGCAGCAGACGTAGTCGAAGAGGAAGAAGCCGGCCCCGAGAGTGGTCTTGCCCACTTCGGAGTTCCACACGAAGAAGCCGCGCGCGAAGCTGCCCGAGCGGCCTGCGCGGCGGCCGGGAAGCTCGATGCGGTTCTCTTCGTCGGCGAGAAACACGAACATGTCGCGATCGCTCGCGAACAAGGTCGTGTTGTCCTTGGTGACCGTCACCCGTTGGCCGAACTCGCCGGGCACGCGCCATTGGCCGTTGATCCCGTCGCCGAACCGATCGACGAGCAGGTCGACTATGTCGGCGTCCCAGACGCGTCCATAGTTCGGGCCATTGACCGCGCGCAGCTCGCTGACGGGGCCGTCCTCGGTCAGGAGGATGCCGACGTCTTCGACGCCGCGAGTGAAGCGCAGATTATAGTTGAGGCAATCTGCGATCATTGGGCTAGGCATGTTCGTGTCGCGGAAATAGCTGGCCGGCGAATTGCCGGGGCTGGCGAGCGAACATAGCTGCCCGAAGGACCAGTGCGTCAGCGCCGCCGCGTCATGCTGATCGTCGCCGACCACCATCAAACCGCGGACATCGTCCGGTGTCGGTTCGATGGCGAGTTGGCGACTGCTGATGACCTTGGCATGGCTCTGCTCGCGGGCCCGGCGCTTGAAGGCCTGCATCTCAAGCAGGCTCGTGAAGCGCTCGTCGGGGGCGCGAGACGACCACTGGCGGTGGGCTTGCATCAGGGTAGTCATGAGTTCTTTACTCCTTTCAGGTCGGGAGGGGCGGGGTGCCCTCTCCTGAAGCCTCAGCCCCCACACGCTTCTGCGTGCAGGGGTGAGAGGCTGTGCTGGTGGGAGCAGGCGCAGGGATTAAACTCGGCCCGAAGGCGAGCCCCTCTCGTCCGACAGAACTCCGACGGAGGCCGCGCCGAGGACCGCAAGTCTGTTCTTGCTCGAGGTTCTCGGCACGATCGCGATGGCCTGACGGCTCCAACGCCGCGAGCCCCCTCAACGGCTGCCGAGGGGGCGTGGCGGATTATTCGTCGTCGGTAAATTGCGCCGGGATCTCGAGGCGCGGCCCATATTCGGGCTGGTCTTCCCAGAGGAAGCCGCCGGAATGGATATTGCCGCGCTCGATCTGCTCGATGAGCCCTTCCGGGATCTCTCGAGCGGCATTGATCGTCGTGGCGCCTGAGCCGTCTCCATCCTCCTCGGCGCTTTCCCAGTCATCTTCCTCCACCGCTTCTTGGCAGGCGATCGCGATGTCGGGGGCGTCAATGACGAGGCGCTGATAGATCGGCAGCAGGTATTGGCGTTCGATCACAAACTTGGGCATTGGGATTTCTCCTGTTGGATGTTTCCAACGCCCCAACCCCCGCCAACTTCTGTCAGCAGGGGTGGTGATGTTCAGCTAGCTCCGAAGCGCTTCAGCCCGAGTTCGGCGAGACCTTCCTTGCAGGCGGCCTCATCGGCGATGTAGTGGACGACGTCGTATTGGGCGCCGGCGACGCCGAAGAGGTGCGCGAGCTGGTAGACCATCAGCCGGATGGCGGGATCTTCGCAGATACGCTTTGTGCCGACGTTTTCGTATTGGCGCATCTCGCGGCAGGCATCGGCAATCGACAGTGCGACGCCGCTCGGATTGCAGCACCGGGATTGATGATCACCAGCGCGTCGCGGAAGCGGCTGCCATGGGCGCGTTTTGTTTCGGACATGAGTGATGTCTCCGTTAAGGAGCGGGGATGCTCCTAACGGCGGCAGCCCGACGCGCTGCTGCACGTCGAGCTGGATTAAAATTTTCGGGGGCTTTACTGACACCAAAGACCCTGAAAGCTGCTGCTCTTAGGCACTCTCGTGTCTCGAAGTATATAGTAATTCCTATTCAGTATTTCAAGTATTTGTCAGGACGAAATGTGTATAGTACTATAATATCGATGCCCTTTGAACGAGGCTGATCGAGCCCGATGATGATCGCGGGCGGAGCATGCCAGGGAGATGAATCATGGCCGGCTCAATCACCGTGTTCGGCGGAACCGGCTTCATCGGCCGCCATCTGGTGGCGCTGCTTCTCCGAAGTGGCGCGACTGTCCGCCTGGCCGTGCGCTATGCCGGCCGTGTTAAGGTGGCGGCGCAAGCACCGGAGATCATCCAAGCCGATGTGCTTGACGACGTCGCCGTCGGCGGTGCAGTCGCGGGAACGGATGCCGTCGTCAATCTCGTCGGCATTCTGACCGAAACGACAACACAGAGTTATCGCGCCATTCACGTCGAAGCCGCGCACCGAGTGGCGCTGGCGGCGCAGCGCAATGGCGTGACGCGCCTGATCCACATTTCGGCTCTCGGCGCCAGTCCCGACATCTCCGGCGGTCTCGGACCGGACAAAGGCTGAGGGAGAACAGGCCGTCCGAGCGGCGTTCCCGCAGGCAACGATCGTCCGGCCGAGCCTCGTGTTTGGCGAGGATGATCACTTCTTCAGCCGGTTCAGCGCCATGACTAGAAGCAGTCCCGTCTTGCCGTTGATCGGCGGCGGCACGACGAAGTTCCAGCCGGTCTTCGTCGGTGACACGACCGCGGGGCTGTTGGAACTTCTCAAGCGCTCCGATACGGCGGGTAAGACCTACGAGTTTGGGGGACCTCAAGTCTACAGCTTCAAGCAGCTCCTGGAACTGTTGCTGGGTGCCTTTGACAGGCAGCGGGTGCTGCTTCCGATTCCGTTTGCACTGGCCGAGATGCAAGCGGGATTGCTGGAGCTGTTACCCAATCCACCATTAACCCGTGATCAAGTTAGGCTGCTGAAAACTGACAAGGTGGTTAGCGGCGCGGAACCGACACTCGGCGATTTGGGTGTGCAGTCGCGGCCTCTTGAAGAGTTTCTTGAGGTATTAAGGGACAGTATAGCTAAGTGGTATCGACGATCTCCATCGAATCCGATGTAGTCGGCGCGGAGCAGCGGAATACGGGGATGGCGCGGGTTGCTTTTGAGGTGCATACCATGCTGTCACCTGAGCAGGTGATGTCCACGCTTATCGATTTTTCGCCGCAGCGGCCTGAACTCTGGCCAACGCTGGCGCGCGAGCTGTACTGCGTGCACAAGATCGCCACGACCGGCGCCGACGTGCAGGAGGGAAGCCGCTGGCCCACACTGATGTGGAAACGAGGCCATTACGACTGGTCCATGGCCGGTCGAGTGCGCTGGACCGTCCAAGCGAGCAACTACTCCAAACCTGGCAGCTATGTGCAGGCAATCGTACAAGAGGCAGCAGTCGGGGGTAGCCGGGTACACGTCGAGTGGAACCGAACGGGGATTGGCCTGAGGGGCAGAGCTCTGATCGCTCTCGTTGTCCTCACTCGTGGCGCAAATATCCGGCGAAATGTCTTCGAGCGAGCGTTCGCGCGTGCAATGCGGCGGGCCGGATAACCGCAGCCGACCTGTTACAATTCAAACGGGAGTCTTTACCCGCGCCGAGCAGCATGGATGAGGGCGCGCGATCTCGGTAGCATGTGCGGACCTCCGCATTCATCCTACGGCGATGATGCAGCCACCCAGGACGAGCACGCCAACTGAGGTCTTGGCCGGTCTGGTAGAGCGAGTCACGTTCCACAACGACAAGAACGGCTTCGGCGTTCTGCGTGTCAAAGCCCGTAGACAACGTGACCTGATCGCGGTTCTTGGCCACGCGGCGATGATTTCGGCCGGCGAGTTTGTCCAGGCGAGCGGTACTTGGGTCAACGACCGTACCCACGGCGTCCAGTTCAGAGCCTCGTTCCTCAAGGTTACGGCGCCGACGACGGTCGAGGGCATCGAGAAGTATCTCGGCTCCGGCATGATCCGCGGCATCGGGCCGGTCTATGCGAAAAAACTGGTCCGCGCCTTCGGTGAAACGGTCTTCGAGGTCATCGAGCAGGAACCGCGTCGCCTGCGTGAGGCGACCGGCATTGGCCCCAAGCGTGCGGAACGGATCATCGCCGGCTGGGCCGAGCAGAGAGTGATTCGGGAGATCATGCTGTTCCTGCACAGCAACGGCGTCGGCACGTCGCGCGCGGTCCGCATCTACAGAACTTACGGCGCCGATGCCGTTCGGCTGATCTCGGAGAACCCCGATCGGTTGGCTCGCGACATCCGCGGCATCGGCTTCCGTACGGCTGATCAGATCGCGGGCAAGCTCGGCATCGAGAAGACCGCGATGATCCGCATCCGTGCCGGAATCTCCTACGCGCTCGCCGAGGCGATGGACGAAGGGCATTGCGGCCTTCCGGTCGACGAGCTCGTTCCGCTCACCGAAAAGCTGCTCGAAGTGCCCGCCGAGCTCGTCGATACGGCAATGCGCCTTGAGCTCGATGACGGAGCCGTCGTCGCCGACGATCTTGAAGACCGCCGCTGCGTCTTCCTTGCTGCTCTTTACCGCGCCGAGCGCGAAATCGCCGAGAAGCTCAAGACGCTTGCCGTCGGAAAGCCGCCCTGGCCCGCCATTGACGTCGACAAGGCCATCCCGTGGGTCGAGCAGAGGACGAAGCTGGCGCTTGCTGACAGCCAGAAAGCAGCGCTGCGGGTTGCACTCGTCTCCAAGGTAGTGGTCATTACCGGTGGGCCCGGCGTCGGGAAAACTACTCTCGTCAACTCATTGCTGAAGATTTTAACCGCTAAGGTCGTCACGATCGCGCTCTGTGCCCCTACCGGGCGCGCCGCCAAGCGTTTGTCCGAGAGCACGAGCCTTGAGGCAAAGACCATCCATCGCCTGCTCGAAACCGACCCCAGGACCGGCAGCTTCCGATGCAACGAGGACGAGCCGCTAGGCCGCGATCTGCTGGTGGTAGACGAAACCTCGATGGTTGATGTGCCGCTGATGCGGGCGGTCCTTCGAGCGCTGCCGGAGCACGCGGCGCTGCTGCTCGTCGGCGATGTCGATCAGCTGCCTTCGGTAGGCCCGGGGCAGGTTCTTGGTGACATCATCACGTCTGCTTCGGTGCCGGTCGTGCGCCTGACCGAGGGCCTCGGCGCGCGCTCGCTCAATATCGAGCTGCAGAACGCGCTGAACCCGCCAGGCGAGATCCGCATTGACCGTTTCGGCTGGACCTTCTGTCCGGGCGACAAGGTCATGCAGGTCGAGAACGACTATGACAAAGACGTCTACAACGGCGATCGTGGCGTCGTATCGCGCATCGATATGGAGGAAGGTGAGCTCGCCGTTGACTTCGATGGCCGCGAAGTCACCTACGGCTTCGGCGAACTGGATGAGCTAATGCTCGCTTACGCGACGACAATCCACAAGAGCCAAGGCTCGGAATACCCGGCGGTAGTCATCCCGCTGACGACGCAGCACTACCCGATGTTGCAGCGGAACCTGGTCTATACGGGGGTGACGCGGGGCAAGCGCCTCGTAGTCCTCGTTGGGCAGCAGAAGGCCTTGGCGATCGCTGTGAAGGGGAGCCGAGCGAGACGGCGGTGGTCGAAGTTGCGAGAGTGGCTGATCGACGGGGATGCGCCAGGCGAGAGGCGGGCCCAAAGTTGACGGACATCTACGTCGATGGTGATGCTTGCCCGGTGCGCGAGGAGACCTACCGCGTGGCGGCACGCCTTCGACTCAACGTTTTCGTTGTCTCCAACGGCTCGTGTCCGGTCCGGCCGCCGAGAACCTCGAATGTGAGCACGGTTCTCGTTGGCGAGGGCGCAGACGCGGCCCGACGACTGGATTGCAGAACACATCTCGGCCGTCGACGTCTGCGTCACCTCCGATATCCCGTTGGCATCACGCTGCCTCAAAAAAGGCGCCCGGGTCGTCTCCCGTATTGGTAAGCACTGGACGACGGCAAATATCGGCAATGCGCTGGCCGGCCGCGAGATCGCCCGGCATTTGCGGGAGCTAGGGACGAACACTCGCGGGCCAGCCCCGTTGACCAAGAGGGACAGGTCCCGGTTTCTCGGCGCACTCGATACGGCCCTGCAGGCTGCATTGCGAGAGGCGGCGCGCAGTTGAGGCAGGTTCGGCAGCATGGCCCCTGCTTGAGGGAAAAGAAAATGCCCGGCGCAGCATGCCCGGGCAGCCCACAGTGAGTACACAGACCATGGCCCCGCGGACCAGCAGGCCCATAGTCGGCGTTGAGCCTGGGCCGCCAAGAGCCAGGAGCTATGCGATCGCGGAGGCTACGCACAGCCTTAGAATGGCGTATCCAAAAGCAGTTTGAGTAGGGCCCGTCGGCGAGGCTGCTGCCGCATCGAAGTCCGTTCGATCACTCTGGCAACGCAGCGAGACGCTTCTCGATCCATTCAGGCGTGACGCTCGGCAAGGTAGCGAGCTCGGAGCGCGTCTCCGCCCTCGTCTGCATGATGCAGGGGATCACCGCGGGTGCTTCACCGTCGTCTGGCTGGCAGGCAAATTCGAGGCGGATATCGTTAGGGTCATAAAAGTAGATGCCGAGCAGTCCCGGGAGCTGCGAAATCGGCCCGATATAGTCGATGCCGCGCGACCTCAGCCGTGCCTCCACTTCGCAGAAGCGTTCGGCCGTGACGACGAAGGCGCAATGCTGCATCGCGCCGATGGCGTTGCGATTGCCCGCCGGCTCCTCGCCCTTCGGGATCTCGAAGAAGGCGAGAAGGCTATCGTTGCCCATATCGAAGAAGTAATGACGCACCCTCTCATAGGGTGGGTTGCCGCGATTGCCGGGGCCGGTGCCGAGACCAGCCGGCACCTTCATCGCATGAACGAGCGGCATACCGAGCACGTCGACATAGAAGTCGATCGTTGCCTTCATGTCATCGGTGCAGAGCGCGAGATGATGGACGCCGCGCAATGTAGGTTCGAGGAGCGGATGGCGGGATTTTTCATGCATGTCATTCTCTCAATTTGGCGAGAGCGGTTATGCCTGGCGCTACGGCTTGGACCTTCGCCGAAAATGTTTCCAGTTCAACCCCTGGCGCTAGATCTCCGGGAGGCTTTATTCTGCTGCTTCTCTGATCTGTGCGGGGCTGCCACCGCCCTTCGGAAGTTCGAACAAATTGGCCGGCAGCTGATTGAAATAGGAGAGGATTTCGGCCGTGGAGACGACGTCGGCGTATTTGGCGTGCATGTCGCACAAGCTGACGGCATGGCTGGCCTCACTGCGGTCGAAGCACCCTTCTTCTGCGAGGATCACGCGGTAGTTCAGGCTGAACGCGTCGACCACGGTGGCGCGCACGCACCCTGAGGTGGTTGTCCCGACGACGATCATGCTGTCGGCACCGAGCAGGGTCAGATAGGAGGCAAGGTTCGTTCCAAAGAAACCCGAGGGCCTCTGCTTCTTGATCACGATGTCCCGCGGGCAGGGCGCAATCATCGTGACGATTTCGTTGCCGTCGATACCGTCGCCGACTGAACCGCCCGCTTCATCGCCGCGTGCGCTCTTCCACCGCCAGCTGCCGGCATCCCAATTGTCCGCACGCCGCTCCCCGGTCGTGTAGATGACCGGGAGCCCCTTGGCGCGCGCCGCCTCAATCAGCGTCTTGATGTACTCGAGGGCCACCCAGCTTTCCTCGCCGCAGGAGGTGCGCCAGCGTTTGATCGACTCCAGGATGGGCTCCGGCCGCTCGCCGCAAAATGCCCAATTGACGTCGATCACAAGCAGTGCCGGCCGCTTGCCAAATCCAGCGCGGGCGCCGAACCCGCCTGCGGCGAAGACTGCCTTGTCGCGCTCGGTGAGAAATTTGTCCCAGATCCGCTCGTTCATCGATCTTGCCCCTGGCCCGCGATGACTCGAATTAGCCGCTCATTCGGGCAAATTCGGGTGAAAGTCTGAGCGGCCGGTATGTATCGACACCGACGCTCGTACTTGTCCGACGCATACCGGGCTTTCGGCGAGCCTGAAATTCCGCGCGATAAGCTTCATTGACCCCGTGCAGAATACCCTGCGGCGTATGCCGAAAGCTGCCGGGCCGGCGACCGTTGGGGTCTTCGTCGGCATGGGACAGCATGCCCTCATCCATATCGATGTTGCGGTGATAGCTGGGCAATTCCTCCGCTTCGAGATCGGCGACGGCAATCTGCTCCGGGATGCTCAACACGACGAACCCGGGCGCCTCGAAGGTCACCCAGGACGAAGGCGGGACGTGGATGCGGTCCGACATGATCGGCAGGATGTTCCGCACATTAAGTTTGAACGGGAACAGATCGCCCTTCCAGCCGACCACGTTCATCGGATCGTTGCGGTAGAAGATCGAGCTGTACCCGCCGGCGTGCTTCAGCCGCACCTCATACTCGTCCTGCTTCGGCCAGCCGTAATCGGCAACATCCGGCACATCGAGCATGGTGGGGTCTATCGGCGTATGACGACCGACCTGCTCGTGCTCGCATAGACGGATTGGCTGCGGCGATTTCGATGACCAGCAACAGGCTGTCCACCGCCTCGGGCAATTGCCGGAACGTCGTCGCCTTCGGCAGCAGTACCCAGTCGCCAGGTTCATACGAGATCGGCCCAAACTCGGTTGCGAACACGCCGCGGCCACGATGCACGAAGTAAAGGAGATCACCCTCCATATCGCGATAGCAGTAAGGCATCGCCTCTTGCCGCCGGCTGATCCCTACGGCGACGTCGTCGTTCGACAGCAATGTCTGCCAGCCGCCGCGCGGGTCGTTCGCATCGGGCGCAACAACATCGGCACTGTCGACCTGGCGCGGCCGGCAGTCGCCTTCGAACCGCACCACTTCGTTCGGCCCGTCGGTGCGGTAGAGCATCGCCACTGGCCCGGCAAAGCCCTGCCGGCTCAGATGCTCCTCGCGCAGATCGCCGAGCCCGACCCGCGCCTGGCGCACAAAGCGGCCGCGCG
>CAVOTD010000038.1:0-17293 GCA_963698995.1 uncultured Alphaproteobacteria bacterium
ATGCGAGCACACCCAAGCCAAGTTATTATACGCATTCGCATCAAACGGGTTTAATGTTATGGCCTTTTTTCCTGTTTCGAGCGCTTCTTTCGGCTTATCTATTGTAGAGTAGATAAAGGTTAGTCCTCGATACGGTTCCCATGCTAGAAGGATCGATCCAATAACGCCGGCTGAACGGCACCGGCTGCTCCCCATGGTTCACTGCGATTTCTGGAAACGCTGGCAGAGCCCAATCGTTTCGAGGACAATGAGCGATCCGACGAAGGCGGCCACGACATCGCGCAACGAGATCGAGATCTGATCGAGGCCGGGGACAGGCCCAGTAGGCGGAACAGCAGGCCGCCGACGATAGCTCCGGTGAGGCCCACGCCCATATTCCGCGCCAGGCCAAACCCCTTGCGCTCCCGAGTGATGATGAGCCCCGCGAGGCTGCCGCCCAGCAGGCCCATAACGATCCAAGTGATGAATTGGGCGAGTGACGGCATCGCAATCTCCCGGCTTTTGGACTATCGCATCCAGCATATCCGGGAACTCTGCGCAGAACAGGCGCGATAAAAGGGTATCTTCACCGCAAGGTGGCGACATTCCGGTGGACAGAATGCAGAGCCGCGCCTGGCAGCCGGATAGTTCGTTCGTGACTCTTGGCTGGAGGGGGCGGACCTCCCACAATGATCAAGTAAAAACGTAACCCCGTGCGGGACACCGACGCAGTGGCGCCCCCTCCAGGGCAAGGGTAGCACCGTGCTCGCTCTGTAAGCACGCTTTGCGCCGGCTCCGCCGGTGCCGCCGCATTCGCGTCGGCATCCTTGACTGCCGCTGCGCGCGGCGCTCTGCCAGGAGGCAGGTCGGGGCGAAGGGATGGTCGTTTCCGATCGAACAAAGGGATAGGGTGCTGATGCTTACGCGGCGGCGTCCCCAACCTCGTAGCTGGGGTCGAACAGCGTTTGCTGTTCGAGCAGGGTGCATGCCACCGACAGCAAGCGGTCGGCGACGGTGCGCAAAGCGCGGCCGTGGCTGTGGCCGCGCCGGCGCAGCGCCGCATAACGGCGCCGGCTGAGAGCGTCGTGCTGGGTTGCGACGCGCGCCCAATGATAGAGGGCGTTCTCGAGCCGCTTATTACGGGCGTAACGGCGGACGACGACGCAGGTTTTGCCACTGCGGCGGGTCACCGGGGCCACCCCGGACAGAATGCGCAAGGCGTGATAATCTCGCCGGCGTAGAGGCTGCCAGCCTTCGGCGAGCAGCACGGCGAGGATGATCCGTCCGAGCCCGGGCATGGATCGCAGGATCACCACGTCGCGCTGCTCGCATTGCTGCCCTGGTTCGTCGTCCTCAGACGGAATGAGCTGGGCGCAGAGTTCGTCGAACTTGTGGTGCGCGGCTTTGAGCTGCTGATTAACCAGCCTAATGCGGGCAGCCAGCGTGCGGATGTGGTCGCTCGCCGCCTCGACCACCCCGGGTGCAACCGACAACGGCTTCTGTTTCAGGATGCGTAGAGCCTCGGAAGCCTGTCCAACGGCGCAGATCGGTATTTTTTGATAAACCGCTCGATAGTGGTCGCACGCAGCCGGGCCGCCCTCGCCGGTGTCGGTGCCTGGCTCCACAAATCGAGAAACCAATCCGCCGCGAGGTCGTCCGCGAGCTCGAGCATCTGCGGGTAATAGCGCCAGAGCTGCTCACGCAAGCGGCTGGCCAGACGCGAGCGTTTTTGCTGCAGGTCGTCCGCCATGCGCGACCACTCGCGCAGATGCACAATCACTGGCTCGTCGTTTGACAGACGCCGAAAGCGCGTCGATGGTGCGCGAGCTGTCGGCCAGCACCTGAGCGTCGCGCCGGTCATCTTTCGGGCGCCGGCGACGGTGAAACGGTCACGGAACCGATCGAGCTGCTTGGGATTGATCGCATACACACAAAAACCGCGTTCCAACAAGGCTTCGACGACGGGGCCGTGGGTTATTTCGATGGCTACCCCAATTAACTCGGGCGTCGCACCGGTGCGGGCAATCAACCAATCGCACAGCCCCTCGATCCCCGGGCCGCCATGAGCAACGGCTCGCTCCTCCAAGCACTCGCCACGGGCATCAAACAGGCAAACCTGATGGCTCTGGCTTCCCCAGTCGACACCAACAAACCATTCAATTTCTTCCGCCATAGTCTGGCCCTCTCTCGCATCTGGCACATCCGGGCCGCCGAACGACGTCAATCCCTGTACTGGCGTTCGAAACGCAACCTCCCCACGGGACTTCCGTCGCGGCCGACCTGCCGGGGCGCTGCTCCGCTCCAGGTGCTGAGAACACGGGATGCTCGGGCGACTTCCGGCAGGCCGGCCCGGCTCGACCAGTCTACAATGTCGACTAGCCAATAGCCGCTTTCTGAAAGGTACAGGGATTCGAACCCTCGGTCCCTCTCGGTCTCAACGCAGTCGGGGCACGCAAATCCCAATGCAGAAGAGCCCCGGCATTTCGCGACGGGGCTCTTTAGAGGCGCTGAGCCTCTAAAGGGAGGCCATCTAGCTAGAAGGCAACGCACAGGCTGGCGCTTTCCAATGACACGTCGATACCCGCATAGTGCTCCATGGTCGTCCCCCAATGATGCTTGGAGCAGGCTCAGCCTCGTACTTCGTTTCCCAACTCCATCATTCTGAGGGACGGCCACTGCGCGAACCACGGTCGGTTGCCGGCCCGTGACCCCATCTAACGGTGATCTACAGCCGCGCGGCGCATCATCGGCTTTACGGAAAATCGGCTTGCGGCGGCACCTTCTTCGTAGCGTCGATCCTTCGTTGAATGAACCACGAAAAGTAGCCGTAGTGCTTGCTCTGAATCTCTGGCCTCTTCCAGTCAACGCCAGTACTCATCCCACGGCAGCTCGGTGTCCCACACTGGCCTTGTTGCACGGATCGGTCGTTTTGGCGGAGAGGAGAGGACGGTATAGGAGGGCGGGCCCGTTCCAACCGCGGACAGTCACCGTGCCATTCAAAGCGAACCAAGATCGCCGTCATCACATCCCGAAGCAGCGGCACAGGGTGACGAATTGGGCCGCCTATGACATCGCCTTGCGCCAGCGCGGAAGCCTGACTGTCTGGTTCACGGAAGCAGCGATTGCGGCGTGGAAGGCTGAGCCACGCGCCACGCGCGGCGGCCAGCCGCGCTACTCGGCCTTGGCGATCACGACGGCGCTGACGCTGCGGGCGGTTTTCCGCCTGGCGCTGCGCCAGACCGAAGGGCTGGTCGCATCCATTCTTCGACTGCTTGGTCTTGATCTCGCGGCACCAGACCATTCGACCATGAGCCGACGGGGCGAGACATTGCAGGTGTCGCGACCACCACCGGGCAGCGAACCGGTACACCTGCTGGTGGACAGCACAGGGCTCAAGCTCTGCGGTCGCGGTGAGTGGCTGGTCGAGAAGCACGCCACAAGGACGCGTCGCTCCTGGAGAAAGCTCCATATTGGCGTGGACGCCGACACTGGAGAGATCATCGCCGCCGACCTGACCAGCAACGATGTCGATGACGGCTCGCAGGTCGGTCTTTTGCTTGAGCAGATTGCGGGGCCGGTTGCGTCGTTTACCGGAGATGGAGCGTACGATCGGGACGATGTCTACCGTGAGGTCTGCCAGCGTCATCCGGATGCAGCGGTCATTGTGCCGCCACGTTCGAGCGCGGTGCCAAGCGCAACGGCGGAGACCGCGCCGACAAAGCGCGACCGGCACCTGCAGCTGATCGCCGAGCGCGGCCGCATGGGCTGGCAGCGGGCATCTGGTTACAATTGGCGTGCCTTGGTAGAAGCCGATATCGGCCGCTACAAGCAAGTGATTGGTGACGCGCTGCGCTCGCGGACCGAAGGGCGGCGGACGACCGAGGTGGCCATTGCTGTCGCGTCGCTCAACCGTATGCTAAAGCTTGGGCGGCCGGAGTACGCTCGCCTCACATGAAAGTGGATGCGGGGGGCTGACTTCGCCCCGCTGCTGATCCGTGCAACAAGGCGCGGTAGCACGTGAACATGGAAATGTCTCACCGACTGTTGGGCGCCAGGCCCGTTCGCCTGCACCAGGTTTAGTCCCGCTGGCGACAGCGCCTGGTTTACCGCCCGCGCTACTCTGCTGACCGAACGCGAGACCGCGGCAAATGCCTCATCGCTAATCTCGAAAGAGGGTAGAATAGTGCTCCTTCGCTACAACGAGACAATGACCGTCATTCGCCGGATAGATGTCCATGAAAGCGAGCGTGTCATCGTCCTCAAAAAGCTTGAAGGATGGGATCTGCCCGACAACGATTTTGCAGAAAATGCAGCTGGGATCGGTTTTCATCTATCGCTCCCCGTCATTGCGCAGCGTTGCGGCCATTACCCTGAGCGTTTGAAACCAATCGCGTCGGTTCGCGGCCATTACGACCGCGTCAGCTCAAGCCCAAGGACCTTCTCGAACCTGACAACCCGTATGAGGCTTCCAGCTGCTCGCCGGTTTGTCGAACGCATAACCGCTCGACGTGCCAATGCGAGCATGTTCCGCAATAACGATGCTCGTCGGGTTCGTGATGGCCGCGCCTGTGGCATCCAACGCTTTTGGATCAAAGCATGCCGCGCTGGAAGCTTCGCCGCAGCTCCGCGGCGTGCTTTCGGCGCCTCTCTTCGCCAGCGATCTATCGGTCGAGCTCGGCGCGCAGTGCCTGCGCGTGCAGGCGGTGCGCCATCGGCGGCGGCGGCGTAGTTTGTCGGCTCGCCTGTCGGCTGATTTGGTACTCGCGCATGTCGAGGGCCCCAAAAATGTGGGCCTAACATAGCGCGAATTGGGTGCGATGGCGATGGCATCCGTGCGCGATGCTGCCGGCAGCGGATCCCCATCGAGGGCCAGTGCGTGAGTGATCTGCGCGCCGGCTTTCCCGGCAGTCAGCGATCCCAATGTTCGAGCTCGGCGACCCTAAAATCTGGGCCTGGCTCCGGCCACTGATGAGGAACCTTGCCAAGCCGCTCTTATTAGTGGTTATCCAAGGGCAATCACCTCCGTATGCACTCGCCGATGCTTACGCGGCAGGTGGTGCAGCTGCCGGACATGACGTGATCCGCATTGAAGTTGTGCGCCTCGACTTCCCAGTCCTGCGCACGCGCCTCGATAGCGGGAAACGCGGTTTGCAAACGAAAACGGCCGGCCTCTCTTAGACCCGATGTTCGCTGAGTGACCGGCGGCCCGTCTCTCGGCATACAAGTGTCGATGGTGGTGCCGGATGGCCGGCACAGAGCCTCATGCATGGGGGGGACGGGCCAAATGGACGATATCACACATGTCGGATTGGACGTGCACAAGGCGACGGTGTGCGTGGCGGTCGCCGAGAGCGGACGCGGCGGTGAGGTGCGGCAGGTCGGGGTTTTTGAGAACCGCCCCGAGATTTTGCGCAAGATGGCGTCAGGAAGGTCGTTATCGCCAAGCTCGAGTAACGCGGCTGCCCGCCACGGGTGGTCCGCGGCTCGGCGCGCCAGGTCGCGATCGCGGCCTCGGTGAACCAGATCGTCAGGCTGCCGCGACCGCGCAGGCCGGCGTCGTACGCAGCCCAGTTCGTGACCCGATAGCGCTGCTTCGGAATATGGTGACGGCGGGCTGCGAGGCTCTTGAACGGCAAAGGGGCATCCTGGATGGTCGTAGGCATCGGCAGGCCCTCAGCCTACCTCAGGCCGCCGGTGGCTGGCGATCCGTGCAACACAGTGGCATTGATGTTGACGAGGGAGAAGATAGAAGCGATGTCATAACTGTCGCGCCAGCCGCGATCGGAGCCGGTACTGAAATCGGTCGGGCTACACCTTAAAAGGCGGCTCCGGCTGTCTCACGATTGGGGTCCACCTCACAATTCCTATTCGGCG
Organism: uncultured Alphaproteobacteria bacterium; assembly: GCA_963698995.1. Classification (GTDB taxonomy): domain Bacteria; phylum Pseudomonadota; class Alphaproteobacteria; order ATCC43930; family CGMCC-115725; genus AP-15. The sequence continues at coordinate 5,854 of CAVOTD010000038.1, forward strand.
GAGAGTTCAAGTTCGATTGAGCTTGGATTTCCCCGGCACTCGACAGATCGGGGATGCCGTTCGCGTTTAAGCTTGGCACTGGCCCTGGTCGGATTTTAGGCGTTCGATGTTGTCATTCTCTTGAGTTCGGTCAGGATCGGCATTTCCTCAAGGTCCTCGGCGCTGAGGCGCGTCCAGTCGATGCCCGTCGGTGCCGCGCTGGGGTGCTTGATGCGGATCACGTGGGTTGGCGTCGCGATTACACTGAGCGGCTGATCGGTCCGGTCCCGGGGCACGGAGGCGGAGGCGACGACCTGCAGATCGTGCACGGTGGTGGCGACAGGAGGTAGCGGACATTGCCAGGAGCGCGTTTCACTCTGCGCATTAGGGTCCGAGCAATTCCATGCTCGGCTGCGGGCCAACAACGCCACAAGATTATCCGGAATGGAGTGGCTTTGCTCGGCGAAGAGAGCGTGAGTGTGGGTCACCGGCGGCACCGTCGCCGGGTGGCCTTCGTGTTCAGATAGAGAACCCGTATCAACTCTAGACAAAGGGGGAAATGCTGGCAGGCTGTGAAGATCAAGAGTTGCTGAGGCCAAACGCGCCAATATCGACGAGCTGCGGCCGCTTCCAGAGATTTAACTACAAACACTGCGGTCGTTGTGTGCCGTGCCAGGTTCGTCGAGCGGCGTTCCTTGCTTCCGGTACAACGGATACGACGGAGTATGTTTACGTGGATCTAGGCAAGGATGACGAGGAACATGCCGGATTTGACGACATCCGCGCGGTAGGAATGGCGATCGCGGAGGTGAAGGCCGAGGGCCTCGACGGGTGGCTGGGTACGTCGCTCAACTCTGCAGTCCTGGGTGATGTCGCGTCGCTTAAAGATCTGGTTAAACGCGGCCTTGATGAACTGGCGGGCCTACACCAGGCGTATGGTGTCAAATGATAGATTTTCATTGTCATCTTGACTTGTACCCAGACCCTCTCGGCGTTGCGCGCGACTGCGCGACGCGAGAACTGTACATCCTATCGGTCACTACGACGCCATCCGCCTGGAGTGGCACATGCTCCATTGCCGGGGGCATGCCGCGGATCAGGACGGCGTTAGGCCTGCACCCCCAGCTTGCTCACGAGCGGAAGTCCGAGCTTCCGCTTTTCAAGCGGCTCCTACCAGAAACCCGCTATGTTGGCGAAGTTGGTTTGGATGGCGCGCCAGAGTTCAAGAAACACTGGAGCGACCAAACGATGGTTTTCGGCAGCGTCTTGGATGCGTGTCAGGCTGCGGGTGGGCGTATTTTATCAATCCATAGTCGGCGTGCTACCTCGGCGGTACTCGATTTCCTTGCGGAGAAGCGCGGGGCGGGTACGCCTGTCCTGCACTGGTTTACCGGAAGTCCGACCCAACTAGCCAGAGCGATTGATCTGGGGTGCTGGTTCAGTGTGGGCCCTGCGATGCTGGCGAGCGAAAAAGGCCGTGTACTTGTTTCGCGCATGCCGCGTGATCGAGTTTTGACGGAATTTGACGGGCCATTCGCTAATGTGGATAATCGATCGGCGTTGCCCTGGGATGTCGAGCGCGCGGTGACTGGCTTAGCGGGCCTGTGGAACGAGCCTGAACACCAGATCGAGCAGATGCTGCTCGGCAATCTAAAAAAACTCGTATCTTCTGACGGATAGCGCTTTCACAAAGCCAAAAATATAGCGTAACATAAAGGACGTTATGTTAGACTAAAGCTCCGAGTCGGGGGAGGGTCGGATGTGGGGTTTGGAATCCACCTATAAGGTGTCGGCGTGAGCGCCGAGCGGCCGAATGTGCCGGCGGTGGTCGAGGCTACGGCGCTAGTCACGACGTCGACACTGCGGAGCTCAGTTGCAGTGCCGGTGATGATCGCCGATACCGGCGAGCGCGCCGCGCGCCGCTTCCTCGAATTCTTCGCCGCCTCGATCAACAACGACAACACGCGGACGGCCTATTACCGGGCCGTGTGTTCGTTTTTCGCCTGGCTTGACCAGCATCGGATCGGCGGGTTGGCCGATATCGAGCCCTTGCATGTCGCGGCTTATGTCAAAGGGCTGGAAGCGACCGCCTCAAAGCCGACCGTGAAACAGCACCTCGCGGCGATCCGCATGCTGTTCGATTGGCTCATCGTCGGCCAAATCCTCGCGATCAACCCGGCGCATGCGGTGCGCGGGCCCAAGCACGTCGTCAAACGCGGCAAAACGCCGGTGCTAGACGAGGACCAGGCCCGGCGTCTGCTGGCAGGGCTGGACACGTCGACGCTGGTGGGTCTGCGCGATCGGGCGCTGATCGGCGTGATGACCTACACTTTCGCACGCGTCGGCGCCGTCGTGGCCCTGCGCGTCGAGGACTATTACCCCGCCGGCAAGCGCTGGTGGTTGCGGTGAGAGACCGGCGGATCTTCCGAGGGCTGAGCGCGGGAAGATCATCGTTTTGGTGGCGGGCTCTTCAAACTGCATAAGGCACGGTTTGTTGTTCATGGCGCACCAGATTGCGCTCGAATTCGGCTAGACGCATGTGGATGCTCCTGAGCTCGGTAATGGTCGTCCAGTTGTGGATGAAGAGCGCGAAGCTCGTGTGTACGCGGGAGAAGGCGTTGGACGTTTGCACGAGTACGCCGAGCGTCACGGCGCCGGTGAAGAGGCCGGGCCCCATGATCAAGTAGGGCACGACGACCATAAGCTGATCGTAGAGATTGACCCAAAGATCGAAGTAACCGTAGTGGAGATACAGCCGGTAGTAATTGTGACGGACTCCGGTGAAGAGCTCGACGAGCACAGGTACTGATGCGTACCGAACCTTGTCGTCTTCGCCATAAACGAGCTCTTTACGGAAGGCTGCTTCAGCCTTTTGATTATTGTATTCGAGCCCGGGAAGCTTGACGCCGACAAACCACGAGACGAGCATGCCGCCGAGCGACACCGCGCATGCGAGCCACACAAGCGAGTTAGGCACAGCGCTCACATAGGGCACGATGACTTTTTCGGAGAGCCCTGCGAGGATGGGTATGAAGGCGATCAGCGTCATCACAGCCCCGGGCGATGTGCAATCCGCAGCGACTCCACGATCCGCGCGAAACGGGCGGTGTCTTCCTGGATGCGCTGGCTCGCGCCTTCGATCTCGGCAGTCACTGTGCGCCAGCGCGGTATGTAATCCATGGTGATGGCTTGGCGCCAGGCGAAACCATAGAGGCGCGTGGCGTAGCCGGTGATTGTGGCGAGAAGAACGTAAGGGATCGCGAGCCATAAAAACGCTTCGATGCCCTCCCAGGCGCCTATTCGCGGGAAATGCGCACCGGGCCCCAAAGTCAGGTTCGCGTAGACTCCGCGCTGGAGGGGGCGAGATTCGAACCCTCGGTCCCGGCTTGAGCGGGAGTTGGGCTCCATGCTCGATCGGGTCACACCACCGGTGGATGCCTTCTGTCTGTCCCGGCCGTGCGCTCCCATTCCCGAGCGACTTGAAATACTATCGCCTCGGCGAAGTAGCGGCCGGACGGCGAATGGCGCCTGGCAGCAGTCGGCAAATCGACATGGTGGTTACTGGCGAGCGCCGATAGGGTCGAGCCGGCGCCGGGGTCTGCGCTGGACCCACGAGCTGCTAGGGCCCGGCCCGATCGCGCGCCTCTTGCCAGCCTTTGCGCCAGGCGGAATAGGCCAGTGTCGCGACCTTATGGGGACAGGAGCTCTCCGCAATTCCGTCCGCGAAGGCCGCGACGCCGGCATGGGCCGCTTTCATTGCTTCCTGGCGCTCTTCGGACGTACGTCGCGAGTGCTGTGGTTGTCCTACTGGGCGCCGCACTTCCTCCTTCCCGAAGTCGAAACCGCTCGCCGATTGCTCGAACCACGCATCGAACCACTTCACGAACCACCTGGCGCGACGCTGCTCCTCCCGGATACGAGCCGCCAGCCACTCAGGATCAGCAACTCGGGGGTCGCCCAACGCCACCAGGTAATCCCGGAACTCACACTCCCATTTCTCCGGGCGCAGACCGAGCATGGGGCTGATCACTGGCAGACCGTTAGCCTCCCGGGCCCGCATGATTTCCATATCGAGTTCAGCCGCCCGGGTCTTCCGCTCTAACTTCCTGGCTTTCATTGCCGCCTTCGCCTAAACCGCCGGCAGATGCGCTCTGGTTGGCGGGCATAACCTTGGCCAAAACCGCCGGGCGGAACGCCGACCCTGATGCGGACTGGAAATCGCCGCTCGGCCATCGTGATCACCTCGCGCGGATTGCCCGGCATTCCGTGTTCCTTGTTCGTTCCAGTTCACGATGACACGGTCAATTCACCCTGTCTAGTCGCTAGGGCTTCCGATCCGGCGGCCCAATGCTCTGGCCATGTGTGGTCGCGTTCGCATCCTCCCACCGTTTGAGCGCAGAGCAGTGGAACGACGTTGCATGACCGCGTAGCATCGAATTGCAGATACCGTCACGGGTAATCGGCAAAGGCTTGAGCGCGCAGCTGACGGAGGGAGCGGTCGATGAACGATCAAGGCATCGGGGCCTCGGTGCGGCGCAAGGAAGACTTTCGCTTCCTCACGGGCGCGGGCAACTATACGGATGATATCAATCGTCCAGGTCAACTCTACGCCTACTTGGTAGCGGGCCGACAACATCGATGCCGGGGACCTCCATCAGCTCGCTAATCGGCGGTATCCCGATCTCAGCCTCGCCGCGCGGACGACCTCGCCAACTCGCGGCGAGCTTTGGCCGGCGGGCAACGAAACGAGGCGAATCTTCGATTTCAGCTCGGCGGAGATGCCAAGCTTTTCCAGAACCTGCGCCAGGAAGATGCCGCTGATGGCGCCGCTCGCTGGGTCGACATAGGGGGAGGAGTTCTTTCCGAAACTAACTCGCCGTCAACCTCGTATAAACCTTTACGCCGCGCCATCTAGGGAGTGGCGGCTAATATGCGCCGAGATCGCCGGAGCCATCCCCCGGCATTTCCGGCATTTAATGAACCTGAAGAGGATGCGAAATTGACCCATCATCCAACGTTCCGCGAACCCGACGATGAGCCAGAGGGGCCCGACATGCCGGAGACGGGAGAGACGAAACCCGCCGAAGCGCTCGTCAACGACTTGGAATCACGCCTGTTCAAAGGGCGCAAGGTCATGGTGTTCGGCCAGATCACTGACAAGCTGGCACGCGGCGTCGTGGCCCGGATACTGGCGCTCGTCGACGAATCCGCGAAGCCGATCCAGATTTATGTCAATTCGCCCGGAGGTCATGTCGAGTCGGGTGAACTCGATCCATGACATCATCAAGTTTGTGCGTTCCAGCGTGCCGATCTACATGATCGGTACCGGCTGGGTGGCCTCTGCCGGCGCGCTCATCTATACGGCCGGCGAGAAGAGGTTCCGCTTCTGCTTGCCGAACACACGCTTCCTGCTGCATCAGCCGATGGGCGGCGTACAAGGCCCAGCAACGGACATCGACATCGAAGCGCGCGAGATCATCAAGATGCGCGAGCGATTGAGCCAGATCATCGCCACCGAGACCGGACAGTCGATCGAGCGGGTCCGCAAGGACACCGACCGGAATTACTGGATGTCGGCATCCGAGGCTATCGACTACGGCCTTGCCTATAAGATCGTCCATTCGATCGAAGATCTGAAGTAGATTGGAAGCGACGCGGGGTCACGTCGCTTTATCGCGCACATCGATTGAGCGACCGCTTGAACGCGACCTGTCGTTGATGAAAACTACGTCCGGCAATACCAGAAGCCACCCACCGCCAGCCAGCGCCTCTTTAATTTCAAATACCCGAATGCTCGGCGGCACCTCGCGAAGCTTCATGGCGAGGGTCTGGTAGCGTTCGATGACCAGGCGGGCGAAGTCGGTCGTCCGAAACGGATGTGGCGGTTGACGCCGAAAGGCCACTCGCGGTTCCCGGACACGCTCGGAGACCTCACCGTCAGCTTGATCGAGGGGATCCGATCGGTTTTTGGCGAGGCGGGATTGGATCGTCTCATCGAGGCGCGGCAGGAAGCCATGGTGGCAACCTACCGCCAAGCGCTGAAGCCTCACCTCGATTTCCAACAGACCGGCAATCCGGGGAATGTCGGTTGAAATGGCGATGCTCGGGTGCATTGCGCGAAACCCGCGTGCGATGCAGGTGCGGTCGGCTGTCGCAGCGGCTATACTTCGGCAACGCCCGCAGACGTGCGGGGATGGGACCGGGGACGGAGGGCGCCATGCATCTGATGTATTTCACCGAGCAGCCAATGTCGGCCTACCCGTCCGATATCGGGCTGGCTATCGGGCATACCGCCCTGATGTTCTCGAACAAGTACTTCGATTCTGCCGCCGGCAGCCGCCTCTATAACGAATTTCTCGAACACTACATCATGTGCGACGAGCTAGGCTTTGACGGCATCATGCTGAACGAGCACCACAACGCGCCGTTCTGCATGCAGGCGAAAGCCAACATCTTCGCCGCGATCCTCGCCGCGGTCACCAAGAACGTGAAGATCGTCATGCTCGGCAACCCGCTGCCGCTCGCCGAGAACCCGGTGCGGCTGGCCGAGGAATTGTCGATGATCGACATGATCTCGAAGGGCCGGCTGGTGTCGGGTTTCGTCCGAGGCGGCGGCCAGGAGCAGCTCGCGACCGGCGTCAACCCCGCCTTCAACCGCGAGCGCTTCCAGGAGGCGCACGACCTGATCGTCGCGGCCTGGACGCGCGAAGGCCCGTTCCGCTGGGAGGGTACCCACTACCAGCACCGCGTCATCAACCCGTGGGCGGTGCCGCTGCAGAAGCCCTATCCGCGCGTCTGGATCCCGGGCGTCATCAGCCCGGAGACGATCGTCTGGGCCGCGGAGCACGGCTACCCGTATATCGCGCTGAACACGCCGGTCGAGCGCACGCAGCAGATCTGGAAGATCTATGACGAAGCCGCCGCGGCGGCCGGCTTCCAGGGCGGCCCGGACTATCACGGCCTGCTGAAGCAGATCCACGTCGCCGAGACCGAGGAAAAGGCGATCAAGAACGCCGCCGAGTTCCGCTGGATGCAGGGCGAGTTCACCGGCCTCGCTCACCCGGTTTGGTCGACGCCCTCGGGCTACGGCAGCCCGGTCAACCGGCGCGCCTTTGTCGAGTTCGCCTCGGGGCGCGCGCAGAACCCGCGCGGCCGGCCGTCGCTCGAAAAGCAGATGGAAGAGTTGATGATCATCGCCGGTACGCCGAAGCAGGTCATCGCCAAGTTGCGGATCCTGCTGGAGGAGACGCGCCCCGGCATCCTCGGCCTGTGGGGCAATGACGGCACCGTCACCCACGAGGACGCCAAGACCTGCATCCGTTTGATGGGCCAGGAGGTGTTGCCGGCGGTGCGCGAGATCGCCAAGGAACTCCGCCTGAAGAGCCCGTTCGAGACCAACCAGCCGGTCAGCGTCGAGTACATGCCCGGCCGCGCCCAGGTCGGCGGCGAGCCGGCGCGTGTGGCGGCGGAGTAGGACCGTGCCTTCGATTGTCGGCACCTGGAAGCTGGTGCGCGCCGTCGCCCGCGACGGCAGCGGCGCGACGCTGCCCGAGCCCTATGGCGGCAAGGGCATCGGCCGGGTCACGTTTACCGCGGACGGACGGATGCAGTCGATGGTGTGCGACGGCCGCAAGGAGATGCCGGCGGGCGTCGCGCGCGACTACAGCTTCTATTGCGGCAACTACACGTTCGACGTCACCCGCCTGGTGACGCGGGTCGATGCCGCCTCGGACCCGAGCCGCCTCGGCAGCGACCAGGTGCGCGGTGTGCGCTTCGAGGGCGAGCTTATGGCGCTGTCGCCCCCGCCGCGCACCAGCGGCGGCCGCGAGGAATACCGCGAACTGACCTGGCAGCGCATCTCGGCGGAGTAGTGGGTGTCTGCTACTCCGCGGCGTTGCTATTCTCGGCAGCGAGCAGGTCGTAGGTTCGCTGCTGATAGCCGGCCATGTAGTCGGTGTAGTAATTTGGTCGGGTATTTCGGCGGCGCATCGGGGGCCGACGCAGGTCGGTACCGCCGCTATCGGGCAGACGATATGGCTGTCGCAGAAAAAAGCGAAGGCGTAACGCTCGCCGCCCGAGCGATTGATCGCGCGGTGCGGCGTCGCGAGGAAGACGTCGTTGGTCCAGCGTTGCAGCAACTGAACCGCCGTTGACGACAAGCGCGTCGGGGATGGCGAGTGCGTCGATCCAGCGGCCGCTTTGCGTGCGGATCGATTAGGCCGGGCACCTCGTTGGGGGGCGGCGCGCCAAGCGGCATAGCCGCCCGGGCGGTCCGTCGCAGGCTTGCTTGGCTACTCTCACGGGCGACCGGTGGCGCAGCCTCGCTGCTGTTGGTAGGGTGCTTTCGCAAAATCGAGAAGGAAGCGACATGGACGAGCTGGCCTTTGCCTCCGCAACCCGGTTGGCCGCCGATGTCCAAGTTTGGAAACCCCTCCGAAGAGGAACAGACGTCTCAGATGGCTCCCTAACCCGTCTTCGCCGCTTCGACTTGCCGTTCTGCGATTTTCGCAGAGCAAGTGATTGATCGGGAACGAAGGCCGTGGGCCAAATCCCCGAAAATCGGCTGTAGTGCCGACCAAGTCTATTCTCACCGCCGCCAATATGCCGATAATTGGCGGCCATCATGTTCTTGCGCTGCAAAGTCCGCCGGAAGGATGGCAAGCAACATCGCACGTCACCGCCCACGAGCTGCGTGACACGCCAGGCAGCTTGCCAGGGGACAATGTGTGGTCCTTCTCGGCTCCGACAGCATAGACGTCGTGCCGAATACGACCAAGATCGAGTTTCTCTCCGTAGAATTCGATCTTGTCAGGCAAGATTAGGTTATTCTCGACGTAAGTGTTACGGAGGTACCAGCTATGGGCTGCGCGGGCCATACGCGTGCCATCGCTGTTCCAGTAGAGGAGGTCGAAGGCTGGTGGCTTTTGGCCGAGTAGGTAGTTGTTTACCACATTCGACCAGATCAGGACCGCCGGCGCCCGGGCGATCATGACCGCATTGCCAGGCGGCCTGGTCGTGGCCTAAACAGACGACCTTATCCCCGGTAAAGGGCAGTTCCGCTAGCGTTTCCCCAATCGGCTCAGCCAGGGTTGTCCGGGAACGATTTTTCTGGATAACAATCATTGGCGACGAGGATCGACACTTTTGCTTTCGGGCTTGTGCGACCGCCGCGGCGAGCACCATGCGACGCCGCTTGGGATGGCGCCGTCGCCGGCGCTGTTCCTGACTGCGGCGACGCAGCGCACACGCCGCATTCGCCTCGGGCCGCTGGTGTACCTGCTGCCGCTCTACGATCCCTTACGGCTGATCGAAGAGGTCGCGATGCTCGATCAGCTCTCGGGAGGTCGTTTGGAGCTCGGCGTCGGGCGCGGCGTATCGCCATACGAGTTGCGCAATTTCGGAGTCGATCCGGAGAACTCGCGGGCGATGTTCGACGAGGCACTGGCGGTCCTGCTGGCCGGCCTCACCCAGGAGCGACTGAGCTTCGCCGGGGCGCATTACCAATACCGGGACGTCCCGATCGAATTGCATCCGCTGCAACAGCCCTATCCGCCACTGTGGTACCCGACTCACACGCCGACCAGCATCGAGTACGCCGGCCGGCATCGCTTCAATTTCGTCGGTCTCGGCCCCGCCGCAGCGGTGCGCGAGCACACCGACGCGTACAAGCGGGCATGGAGCGCCCATCGGCACGACCCGGATCGACTGAACGGCCACGTAGCCACGCCAAAAATCGGCATTTTGCGCCTCGTCGTCGTGGCCGACCGCGACACCGACGCAGAAGCGGCGGCGCGCTCCGCACATCAGGTGTGGTTTCGGTCGATTACGCAGCTGTGGCACGAGCACGGCGACCACAGCATCGACGGCCTGTTCTCCTGGGAGATGGCGATCCAGCATAAGAGCATCATCTTCGGATCGCCGGACCGGGTGCGCGGAGAGATGCAGCGCGTCGCAACGGAGAGTGGCTGCAACTACGTGATTTGTTCTTTCGCCTGGGGGACTTTGTCGCGCGAGCAAAGCATGCGCTCGCTGGACCTGTTTGCCTCCGACGTAATGCCGGCCTTCGCCACCGGCTAGCTGTGGATGCGGGGGTCGCGCTGGTGGTCGCAGTGACCGTCGTGGCCGAAGTCGGGGACTTTCGCCGCTTCGCCAATGCGCGGCAGCTGATGGTCTATCTCGGCTTGGTGCCCTCCGAACATTCGTCCGGCACCAGCATCAGGCGCGGCGGCATCACCAAAGCCGGCAATGCGCTAGCGCGGCGCGTGCTGATCGAGGGAGCCTGGACTAATTGACAGATGCGGCCGCGGGGGATTTGATCAGCGGGGGAAACAGCACGGCGGAGACGGCGGCGATGGAAAAGCGCAGATTCGGCCGGACGGGTCTCGACGTTTCGCTGCTCGGCTTTGGCTGCGGCGCGGTCGGCGGGCTGATGATCAAGGGCACCGTGGCCGATCAGGAGCGTGCGGTCGGGCGGGCGCTCGAACTCGGCATCAACTATTTCGACACGGCGCAGATGTACGGCGACGGCGAAAGCGAGCGCAATCTCGGCCGCGTCTTGAAGTCGTTGAAGCCCGACGTCTATGTCGGCACCAAGGTCCGACTGCCGCCGACCGAGACGGACCAGATCGGCGCGGCGATCGCCGCCTCGCTCGACGCGAGCCTGACGCGACTGCAACGCGACACGGTCGATTTGTTCCAGTTCCACAACGCGGTCGTCGGTACCACGGAGGGCGCCAATTTCGCCGGGCACGGTGCTCGACGAAGTCGTGCCGGCTTTCGAGTTGCTGCGCGCGCAGGGCAAGTTGCGCTTTTTCGGCATCACCGCTAACGGCGAGACCGCGGCGCTGCACCGCGTCGTCGATGCGCGCGCCCTCGACACCGGGCAGGTCAGCTACAATCTCTTGAACCCCAGCCCGGGTGGCGCCGTGCCGGCCGGCTACCCGGCGCAGGATTACGGCAATCTGCTCGGTCACATGCAGGCCGCCGAGATGGGGGTCATCAACATCCGCGTGCTCGCCGCCGGCGCGTTGAGCGGCACCGAGGAACGCCATCCGCTGGGCTCGCCGCCGCCGGCGCCGATCGGCTCGGGCGCCGATTACCGCCGTGATGTCGAGCGTGCCCGGCGCTTCGAACCGCTGGTCCGCGAGGGTCATGCCGACAGCCTGATCGAGGCCGCGCTGCGCTACGTCATCGTGCAGCGCGCAGTGTCGACTGTGCTGGTCGGCTACTCGACGTTGGAGCAGCTCGAATACGCGGCGCGTTCGATCGAAAAGGGACCGCTCTCGCCGGCCGCGCTCGACCGGGTAGCCGACATCCAGCGTGGTTTTGTCGGCGAGCCGCGGTGATCCGTCGCGCGCTGTTGCCCGGTTCGGGGCGAATTTGACCTCGTCGTAACCATCTGGCCAAGGCCGTGATCGGGGATTGTTAGTTAGGCTGTGAATTAGCACCGAAGCGGGATCCC
>CAVOTD010000039.1:0-48011 GCA_963698995.1 uncultured Alphaproteobacteria bacterium
CGGATGCAAGGTCAAGCCTTTGCCAAGGCGGCTGATCGATGTCCTGCTCGGCCGCCTGCTGATCAAGAGTGCCGGCTATTCGATCATCATAGACGCCGACATCGACCACAGCATTGCCGCGAACGATAGCGGCGAATTCCGCCTGGTCGGCGTCGGCCGCAGTCTTTTGGTTGCGCCTTCGTGCCGAATTTGATTACTTGTCGTCAGCATCGCCCGCCGCGGCCTGTCTGATCTTCTCGGCCAATGTCGCCGATGTCCGCTGGTTCCTCCTCGCTAGGTCGACGAGCGGCTCGGCTACAGCGCTATCAAGCGGCCGTTCTGTGATGCCGGCCAGGAGATCGGTCTGTATCTCACGGACCTGGGTGAGCCCTGCGCGAAGCCGTTGGCCAATGGGCTGCGTGATGCGCGTCGTCTCGGCAAGACTCTTGCCGCTTTCCAGAAGACTGACCTTCTCGGGGTCCGTCAAAGCGGCCGCCAAGTCGCCGAGATCGCGAAAGTCCTCGATGGCTGCGCTTCTGCCCTTAGAGCGGTCCCCGAACATGGTCCTGATCACCAGGCCTCCATTCGAGAGCATCTCGCGGCTGAGCGGTCGCGTATCGTTTGTGGCGTCTTCATCTAGGCCGAGGAATCTTCGGGCGGCGCTATACCCTAGGATTGTATAAACCCAGGAGAATGGGTACTCGGTGACGCTTCCCCTGCCTTTTCTGATGCTGTCGCTGGGCCGAAACTGTCCCTCGTCTATGAGCTGTTTCGCGAGATAGTATCCCTCCAAAAGGCGCCGGATGGTCCGGTGCTGGTCTCCAATCATCAGGGCTACATCGGCCACAGACAATTGTTGCTGTTCTACTACGCGGGCTACCCAAGCGGCCTTGGCATAAGAATCCCAAGGCTGGGCGGAGGAGATGTGCCGAACGCCAAGGTACGAAAGCAGCGCCTGTTCCTCGGCGGTACCCTCGCAAATGATAACCGGCACCGGGTCGATCTGAGGCCGCCCGTGATTCTCCCATATTTCCCTCGACTGCTCAGTTCGAGCCTTGTGCCGCACGGCGCGCTGATCGCCGGTGAGAATCAGGCATGCCGCTAGACGCCGATTTCCTTCAGCTACGGTTAGGGAATCACCGGGGCCCCTGCGGCAGACCAGCGGCTCCGCTTTGAAATAACCGTTGACAGCGAGGGAGCTGAGTACGTCGTCGACACCGAATTTTTCAACGATCTGGTCGAGAATCTCTTCCTGACTTATGGTTGCCCGGTTCGGAAAGCCAAAGCGCGGATTATCCTTATCGAGCAGTAGCTTGCTTAAAGGGGACGTGCTCTCGACGGGAGCCCTCGCCGCCCGACTTACCGCCATCTTGGCGCTCCCGGACGTGGACGCCCGGCGCCGGGTTCTGGCCTTGCTCGGCGGCGCGGCATTTCAAGACCAAATGCACCGCGCGTGGGTTTCGAGTATCCCGTCATGTTCCCCGCCTGAACCCGGGGTTGTAGCGCCCACGGAAAGCAATGTCTCCGGGCGACCCCGCCGTCAATGCCTTCGAGAAAGAGCGGATCGAGCGAACGGGCGCGCGTCTCGACTACGCTCGGGAGAATTCGATAATCTGGTTCGCACAGTGACGGGCCGCAGCGTGCCGACGGTCGCACACCCTTCCAGCTCGCATCCGAGACTTAAAATTGTGTTTCTGCGCCCACGCCGTTGTAGGCGCCCGATCAAAAATGTCACCCCTCTGCCAATTAGAGATGACACTGCCCGGGGAATATCCGGGGGGGCATGGTACGTCAACCGGATATTTCTCGGTCCTCTCCTCATCTATGTGCGGTACGCCGCTCGCGCACACATGCTCGGTCCAAAATCGCATAATGCGTATTTCAAATTTCTGAGATTACTTAGAAGTATCCATCAGGATTTGCACAGTAAAAAACACGGATAACTGCCTTATACGTCTTCTGGCTGCAAGAACTCATTCTCGAATACTCGCTTTCCGGCCCCGATCATTTGGCGCACAACTCATGCAAAATGGAGACCCAAGCGTTTGCAACTTCAATCATTTAGCGGTTTGGGCGATGATGATCATGAAATTGTCGTATTGACGTTGTATACTCGTAATGTCTGGATCTGCCGGGAACTTGATCGAGACGCGCGCTAATGCATGATAAGCTTATACTAAGAGCGCGGACGGGTCCGGGACCGTTCGCAGAGAGCTGGCCGAGCCACCCGGCTACGCCCCGTATCCGACGTTACTGTCGCCGGGGTGGCGGGGAGTGCAACCGACGGGAGAATTTCGCTGCTGATTCGCTGCGGATATAACAATGCGCAATTATGGGTACAAGCAATAATTGTAGATCCGCAAGGCGACATAGCCCGTGAGCCTCGGGTTTGAGGTGCTGGCGCGCGACGGGGCGGCGCGGCGCGGGCGGCTCGCGACCGCTCATGGCGAGATCGACACGCCGGTTTTCATGCCGGTCGGCACTGCCGGCTCGGTCAAGGCGATGACCCCCGACGGTGTGGCGGCGACCGGGGCGCGGCTCGTTCTCGGCAATACCTATCACCTGATGCTGCGTCCCGGCGCCGAGCGCGTTGCGGCGCTCGGCGGCCTCCACCGCTTCATGAATTGGCCATATGCGATCCTCACCGATTCCGGCGGCTTCCAGGTCATGTCGTTGGCCGCGCGCCGGACGATTGCCGAGACCGGCGTCACGTTCCGCTCGCATCTCGACGGCAGCCTCCACGAGTTGACCCCGGAGCGCTCGGTCGCGATCCAGCATCTGCTCGGCGCCGATATAACGATGGCGTTGGACGAGTGCACCCGCCACCCAGCGCCGCGCGAGGCTGTTGAAAACTCGATGGAATTGACATTGCGTTGGGCGGAGCGGTCACGCCGGGCTTTTGTCGAGCGGCCGGGGCACGGCATCTTCGGGATCGTCCAAGGCGGAGTCCACCCCGATCTGCGTCGGCGCGCAATCCCAAGGCTGATCGACATCGGCTTTGACGGCTACGCAGTCGGCGGCCTCGCCGTCGGCGAGGGGCAGGAGACGATGTTCGCAGTGCTTGACGCGACGGTCCCTGCCTTGCCCGAGGATCGGCCGCGCTACCTCATGGGGGTCGGCAAGCCGGCCGATCTCGTCGGCGCGGTATTGCGCGGCATCGACATGTTCGACTGCGTATTGCCGACGCGCTCGGGACGCACTGCTCAGGCCTTCACCCGGCGCGGGACCGTGAACCTGCGCAATGCGCGCCATGCCGACGATCCGGCGCCGCTCGATCCGGAATGCTTATGCCCGGCTTGTACCGGCTATAGCCGCGCCTATCTCCACCATCTCAGCCGCTCAGGCGAGATCCTCGGGAGCATGCTGCTAACTGCCCACAACCTGCGCTATTATGCCGATCTGATGGCAGCGATGCAGGTGGCCATCGAAAGAGGTTCACTCGCGGCCTTCGGGGCTGCTTTCGAGAACGCCGCATGAGCCTGACGCAACTCGGGCACCGCACGACATTGCCGGCATCGCCCGACACGGCAATGCTCGAAACCGTGCCCAACCCGCATCCCGGACTCCTCTATGTCGTCCGCTTCACGTGTCCCGAATTCACGTCACTCTGTCCGGTCACCGGGCAGCCCGACTTCGCACATTTCGTAATCGATTATGCACCGGAAGCGACGATCCTCGAGAGCAAGTCGTTGAAGCTCTATCTCGGCGCCTTCCGGAACCATGCGGCGTTCCACGAGGATTGCACCCTAGCGATCGCCCGCCGCGTCATCGGCGCTATCGCGCCCAAGTGGCTGCGCATCGGCGGCTATTGGTACCCGCGCGGCGGCATCCCGATCGATGTCTTTTATCAGACCGGCGAGCCGCCCGCGGGGCTGTGGCTTCCCGATCCCGGGGTTGCATTCTATCGCGGGCGGGGCTGAGCGGCAGGATGGCAGACCCGATCCGTGAGGCCATTCGCGATCGGGCGCTCGGCTGCGGCTTCGATGCCGTCGGCTTTGCCGAGGCCCGCCTGGGGGAAGAAGCGCGTAGCGGACTCAGCGAGTTCATCGCCCTCGGCTACCACGGCGACATGGGGTGGCTGGCCGGCACCGCGGCGCGGCGCGGCGACCCGCAAGCGCTATGGGCCGAGGCGCGGAGCGTTGTGGTCCTCGGGGTCAATTACGCCCCTGAGGACGACCCGCTAGCGCTCGCGGATATGACCGAACATGGAGTGGTTTCGGTCTACGCCCGCGGCCGCGATTACCACGATACCTTGAAACGCCGCTTGGGGGAGCTGGCGCACTGGATCGAACAGCGCTGGCCGGGAGCGCTGAAGCTCTTTGTCGATACTGCTCCGGTCATGGAGAAACCACTCGCCGCGAGCGCCGGCCTCGGATGGCAGGGCAAGCACACCAACCTGGTCTCCCGGCAATTCGGCTCTTGGCTGTTCCTCGGCGAGATCTATCTCGGCCTGGCGCTCGAACCCGATGCGGCGGAACAAGATCGCTGCGGTTCCTGCCGGCGCTGTCTCGATGCCTGCCCGACGGCGGCGTTTCCCGCCCCCCATCGGTTGGATGCGCGGCGCTGCATCTCGTATTTGACGATCGAGCACAAGGGGATGATCCCACTAGAACTGCGGCCGGCGATCGGCAACCGCATCTATGGCTGCGATGATTGCCTCGCCGTCTGCCCGTGGAACAAATTCGCGCGCGCGGCACGGGAGCCGGACTTTCTGCCGCGCGACGAGCTGGCGGCGCCGCGGCTGGCGGAGCTCGCCGGGCTCGACGATGCGGCATTCCGCAAATTGTTCACCGGATCGCCGATCAAACGCACCGGTCGCGATCGATTTCTCCGCAATGTGCTGATCGCGATCGGCAACGCGTCTGCGGGCGACCTGGAACTGGTCGCCGCGGCCCGTCGCTGCCTCGACGATCACTCGCCCTTGGTTCGCGCCGCCGCGGTATGGGCCTTTTCGCGTAGGGCGTCGGCGAGCCAGTGGGCGTCCGAGCGCGACCGGCGGCTCCCCCGAGAGCTGGAGGGCATGGTCCGACAGGAGTGGCAGCGAGGCATAGCTGAAATGGCGGCGAGCCTCGCCGAATGAGCCCGATGATCGGGCGCGCCATCGGAGTTCTCGTGCTCTGCTTGCTGGCCGGGCTCTTCCTGGCGCATCTCGGCATTGCGGCGCGCGGCATCTTCACCGATACCTGGCACACCATCCTCTCGGTCGGCCGCCTCGTCGGCGACGTGATCATGTGGGCGCTGCCCTACACCTTGCTCGGGGCTGTGGTGGTCGTGCCGCTGCTGATCCTTGGCTTGGTGGCAAAGCGCGGCCCGTGGCGATAGCCAAGTTCGGAAGGATGCGCCTGTCGGGTTTGTCACCATGCTCAGCCGGGCTTTACCCAGGGAGCCGGCGTTTCGGGCTCGAGGCGCGCGGCCCGGGGCACTTGTGCGGGGCACATGTCGACACCGTTTTTGACCGGTTTCGCCTTGGCGCTGTCGATCTCGACGTTGATCTCGAGGAGCGATGTATCCCCCGATTTTCCGACGTTGACGCGCAGCATGTCGCCGCGGATCTCGACGTAGCGGCCGACCACCTCGAGCAACTCCTTCTGCAGCGCGGGCAGAAAATCCGGGGCGTCGCGGCTCGCCCGTTCGTGGGCGAGGACGATCTTGAGCCGGTCCTTGGCGATGACGGCGCTGTTGCGGCGGTCCGGGAAGAGCAGATCGAGGAGGCGCATCAAGCTCTCCCGAGCAGGGCGCGGAACAAGCTTCTGCGCTCCGGCTTGACGAAACGCATTTCGCGCTGCTCGCCGAGAAAACGCGCGACGGCATCGACATAAGCGCGGCCCGCCGGGCTCTCCGGGTCGAACACCACCGGGGTCCCGGTATTCGACGCGCGCAGCACCGATTCCGATTCGGGAATGACGCCCAGCAAGGGGATCGAGAGGATCTCCCTGACGTCTTCGACCGACAGCATTTCGCCCTTTTTGACCCGCTCCAACGAATAGCGGGTCAGCAGCAGGTGCACGGAGACCGGCTCCATATTGTGCTCGGCGCGACGCGACTTCGAAGCGAGGATGCCGATGATCCGGTCGCTGTCGCGGACTGAGGAAACTTCGGGATTGGTCGTGATGATCGCGCTGTCGGCGAAATAGAGGGCGGTGATCGCACCGTGCTCGATCCCGGCCGGGCTGTCGCAGACGATGTAGTCGAAACTTTCCTTCAATTCGTCGAGCACCCGCTCGACCCCGTCGCGTTTCAGTGCTTCCTTGTCGCGTGTCTGCGAGGTTGGAAAGATATACAAGTTGTCGTTACGCTTATCCTTGATCAATGCTTGGTTGAGCTTGGCGTCGCCGTTGATGACATTGATGAAATCGAACACGACGCGACGCTCGCATCCCATGATCAAATCGAGGTTGCGCAAACCGACATCGAAGTCGATGACGACGGTGCGCTTACCACGCAGCGCGAGCCCGGCGGCAATCGCCGCTGCAGAGGTGGTCTTGCCGACGCCCCCCTTGCCTGAAGTGAGCACGATTACTTTTGCCAAACAGACCTCCCCCTGTTGCCCTGCAGGCTCCCTGGCCGCCCCCCTTTTACGGCGGCCCTCGCCCCCTGCGAAAGCGTGCCGATGCAATCATGAGCGTCAATTTCGCACGATGGTCAACCGGTCATCGACGAGCGCGATCTGCGCCGGCAAACCCCGCTGTTCCGGCGGCAATTGATCGCTGACGAGATAATGTCCGGCGATGCTGACCAGCTCCGCCTCCAGCCGGCTGCAAAAAATTCGCGCCTCGGCATCGCCGCTGGCGCCGGCGAGGGCACGGCCGCGCAGCGCGGCGTAAACATGAATGTTGCCGTCGGCCATGATTTCGGCCCCGGGGCTGACCGGCGCGGTAACCACGAGATCGGCACCGCGCGCATAAATCTGGGTGCCCGACCGAACCGGCTGGGTTACCAGCCGCGATTTGACCGCGGCCGGGGCAACGTGGCTGGGCGGGGCAGGCGCTGCGGTGGCCTGGGGCTCGGCAGAACGCGGCCGGCTCGGCTGCGTCGCATTCGGCGCGAAGCTCGCGAGCCCCGCTGCGGCTGCGGCGTTTACTTGCGCTGGTGCAGCGTTCTGGATACCGATCAAGGTCAAGGTGTGCCGGCGCAGGATCTCCCTGGCTTCGATAAACTCGGCTTCCCGGGTGAACTCTGCCGCGCCTCGCAAGTCGAGCACGACCGGCGCATTGAGGAAGAAACGGGGACTTCGCCGGACTTGCTGAGTGAGCTCGGGCTCAAAACTCGGGTCGCGCAACATCCCCGCGCGCACCACCATGACGGTGAAGACAGCGCCCTGCACGAGATTGCCCGCCATCCGAAAACCGAGACCCGCCCGCGGAGATTTCAATCGTTACGGGTTAACCCCAAATCGTGCGCCCCGCAACCGGTTTTGCCGATGGTTGCATGGCGCTTCAGAAGGAGGGCGGACCCCGACCTGCGCTGTCGGGACCTTTGCGGCCGGAAATGATGCAGCAGCCGCAGATCGGCGGCGCAAACTCGCGGCGAACTCGGCGCGATCGTATTTGGTCCCGGCGGCATCAAGGCGGGCGAAGGCGCCCTCTAGCGTCGGAGCGTGAACAGGACCGGCACCGCAGCGGCCGCGATAGAGCTTGGCGAGATCGGCCGGCATCTCTTGACGCGAAAAAGCCATGGGCAGCATCGGCGAGAGTGAGGGTAGCTCCGACCGGCAGAGCTACCTCCAGCGTCTGCAGCAATTCTCGCCTGGACCCCCACCTTTCCCGCTCTTCTCACGATCCCATCCGTTCGGCTCAACCGCGTTCCCTCGACGCGGGGGGCGCTGCATTTAACTCTCTACTGTTTTGAATTAAAGCGCCCGCAGAAACGCCACGAGGTCCTGCTTCTCCTGCTGCGCCATTTTCGTGCCGAGGATCAGGTTGAAGAACTCGACGGTGTCTTCCAACGTCAAAAGACGCTCGTCGTGCATATAGGGCGGGTTGTCCTTGGTGCCGCGCAGTGGAAAGGTTTTGATCGGCCCGTCCCCGACGGCCATCATGTTGTTGATCATGACCGGCTTGAAGAAACGCTCGGTCTGCAGATTGTGCATCAGATTGTCGGTGTAGAACGGCGGCTGATGGCAAGTCGCGCATTGGCCCTTGCCGAAGAAGATGTCCTGGCCCCGCATCTCGGCCTGCGTCGCCTTAGCGGGATCAAGCTTGCCGAGGATGTCGAGCTTGGGTGCCGGCGGAAAGTCCAGCATTTCCTGAAAATCGGCCATGAAGTCGACCTGACTGCCGCGCTCGAGGGGGTTCACCCCTTTCTTTGTGGCCTCCACGATATCGCCGTCGAAATAGGCGGTGCGTTGCTCGAACTCGGTGAAATCCTCGACCGTCTTCAAGGCCCGTTGCGAGCCGAAGAGCCGCTGAATGTTTAGCCCACGCAGGGATATCGTCTTGATGCGGTGACGGAACCACTCCGGGCGGGCATCGGGGGCGAGGTGAGTGGCACCGTTTTGGTGACCGTTCGAATGGCAATCGAAGCAAGCCGAGCCAATGCTGGGAAGTTCCGAGCGGCGATCGTCGGTCGCGTTGAATTGCTGCTGTGGAAAGGGCGTCAGCAGCAGACGCAGCCCTTCTAGTTGCCTCGGGGTCAGAATGCCATTGAACAGCTGGTAGTAATTGGTCAGCGAGACCAGCTTGCCCTGCGAGACATCGCCCAGATCGGTGCGCGGGGTCAGGTAGATCGCTGGAGGAAACTCGGCCAGGAAATGATCCGGCAGATCGAAATCAATGTCGAACCGCTTCAGGTCCCGCCCGTCCTGCTGCTTGATCGCGTCGATCAAGAAGTGCGGAAAGACAAAGCCGCCCTCGGGGTGGTTGGGGTGCGGCAAGGGATAGAACCCTTTTGGATAGAGGTTCTGGTCGCGGATCTGGTCAGGGCTCATTGCAGCCAGCCTCTCCCAGGTCATCCCAGGGGGCAATTTGACGCGGACGCCTTCCTGCAGCGGCTTGCTGCGGTCCATCGTGACACCCTGGGCGGGGCGGTCGCTTAAGTCGTAGCGCTCGTTGAGCAAAGCGATATGCTCCTGCTCGACGCGCGGCTTGGCTCCTGTGAGGCGCGCAAAGAGCTGCGCAAACGTCTCGGTGCTCGCCACCGGCATATAGCTCGTCAGCCCGCGCGGTCCCTGATTGGGACCCTCGGTCCCCATCAGATACGGGTTCGGGGCCGCCGTCTGGCCTTGGGTTTGGGGTGCCGGTTGCTGGGCATAGACGTAACCGAATGCGAGGGTCACGGCAGTCAACGACAGAATAACCCAGCGCGTCATGCTCTTTGGTCGGATCATCGTATTCCTCCGCCCTGGCCCGACGGCGCCGTCGCGCTCCGACAGCATCCGCGGAGCTCGATTTATCTTAACGCCGATCCTAGCACCGCGAATGAGGAGCACAAGGCGATGCGAGGCCGGCGCGACAATTGGGCGGCGCGGAGTTCGACCTCGCCTATATCCGCCGGCAAGCAGCGGACCATCACAAGACCGCGCAGCTGTTCGAATGGGAGATCGGCTCGGGTCAGGACCGCAGCTGAAGGCTTTAGCTCGTTAGCTCCTACAGTGGCGCCGGGGGCGGCAGCGGCGCGCGTTGAACCGGTGCGTCTGGCGGTTGAGCCGCGCCGCTGGACGGATTTGGTGGGATCGGCGGGACCGCGGCCGGCGGCGGATAGGGATAGCCCGGCGAATACGGATAGCCCCAGGCGTAAGGATAGGAGTAGTTCCCGGGATAATAACCGTAGGGATAATAATAGCATCCCGACAACAACCCGGCGCTCGCCAGCGCAATCGCCGCCGCCCACCGCCTTCGACGCGGTCTCATCTCGGCTGTCCTAATGCCGCGAATTGGGGTCGGCGTTTCTCAAGAAACGCTCGGACACCTTCGACAAATTCTTCGGACGCGGCGCATGCGGCAAAGCTTTCGGTCTCGCGCTGCAACTGCGCGTTCAGCATTTGACCTACCGAAGCCTCGAGCAGCGCTTTGGTGCGGCCATAGGCATGGGTCGGACCATCCGCCAGCCGTGTCGCGAGCGCCATCGCCTCGGCCTCCAGCGCCGCCGCCGGAACCACGCGGTTGACGAGGCCGAGTTCGAGGGCGCGCTGCGCATCGAAGCGGTCGCCGAGGAACATCAGCTCCGCCGCCCGCTTCAGCCCGACAATGCGGGGCAATGTCATCGTCATCCCGCCATCCGGGCTGGTACCGAGATGGATATAGCCGGACGCAAAAACCGCATCCTCGGCGGCGAGCGCCAGATCGGCGGCGAGGACGAGGCTGAGGCCAAAGCCCGCCGCCGCACCTTGCACCGCAGCGACGACCGGTTTCGGCATATGCCGCAACGCGAATCAGCATCGGATGCAACGTGCCGACGATCGCGAGAAGGGCCTTTTCACGATTTTTGGGCTCGAGCGCGATCAGCTCGCCGAACATGTTGATGTCGCCGCCGGCGCAGAAATGCGAGCCGGCGCCGCGCAACAACACAACGCGAGAGGCGGCATCCTCGGCGGCTTCGGCTGCTGCCGCGGCGAGCTCGGCGATCAGCTCGCGGTTGGCCGCGTTCAGCACCGTCGGACGGTTCAAAACGATCTCGAGAACGGCCTCATGCCGCTGTACGACAACATTGGGCATTGTTCGGCTCCTTAAGCGCTTCGGTCTATCATGCCAGGCGCTTTGAAGGAGACGATATCATGGCCTTTTCGATCCTGCGCGGCGGCCGCGTGCTCGACATCGCCGCCGGAACCGCGGAACCCGCCGACATTCTGATCGAGGACGACACGATCCGCGAAATCGGTCCGCCCGGTTGTCCTGCGCCGCGAGGGAGCGGCCGAGATCGCAGCGGCTCGCCGGCTGCTCCATCCCGGTCTCGTCAACGCCCATACCCATGGCCATGGCAATCTCGCCAAAGGAATGGGCGACCGCTGGAGCCTCGAATTGCTGCTCGCCGCAGCACCGTGGATCACCGGCAACCGCACCGCCGAGGACAAGTATCTATCGACCCAGCTGGGGGCGGTCGAGATGGTCATGAAAGGCTGCACTGCCTGCTACGATCTCTCCTTCGAATGGCCGCTGCCGACCGCCGAAGGGCTGGCGCTGGCGGGCCAGGCCTATGCCGATGTCGGCATGCGCGCGGTCATCGCCCCGATGGTCGCCGACCGCAGCTTTTACGAAGCGATCCCGGGCCTGATGGACGCTCTGCCGCCGCCGCTCCAGGAACGGGTCGCCGAACTGCGCCTGCCGCCGGCCGAGGCGACCCTGGCGGCGATCCGAGGCGCGCTGCGCGACTGGTCGTTCGACCGCGACCGGGTGCGCCCCGCGGTCGCGCCGACGATCCCGCACCACTGCTCGGATGCATTCATTCGCGGCTGCGCCGAGCTGGCCCGTGAGTTCGGCATCGCCCTGCACAGCCATGTCGCCGAATTGAAGGTGCAGGCGGTGACAGGGGTGCGGCTCTACGGCCGGACCCAGACCGCTCATCTCGACAGCCTCGGTGTGCTCGGGCCGCATTTCACGGTCGCGCATGGCGTTTGGCTCGACAACGAAGACATGGCGCGGCTCGGCGATCACGGCGCCTCGGTCGCACACAACCCCGGCAGCAACATGCGGCTCGGCAGCGGGCTTGCCGATACCCGGGCGATGCTCGAGCGGCGGGTCAATCTCGGGATCGGCACCGACGGCGCGAATTGCTGCCGACAATCAGAACATGTACGAGGCGATGCGCCTCGCCTCTTTCGTCTCGAAGGTGCAGGGACCGGATTGGCGGCGTTGGCTGACGACCCGCGAGGCGGCCTTGGCGGCGACCGAGGGCAGCGCCCGCGCGCTCGGGTTTGGCGATCGCATCGGCCGGCTCGCACCCGGCTTCAAGGCCGACATCGTCATGCTCGACCTCGACCACCCGAACTGGCTGCCGCTTAACGACCCGGTCAACCAGCTCGTCCATACCGAGGACGGCACCGCGGTGGCCAGCGTGATGATCGGCGGCCGACTGGTTGTCGACAACCGCCGCCTCGTTACCGTCGACCTCGAGCGCCTGCGCGACCGCGTGACGGCAGCGCGCGAGCGGCTCGCCGCCGCCAATGCCGATAACCGCCGCCTTTATGAAGCCCTCGAACCGGTCGTCGGCAGCTATTGCCCCGGCCTCGCCCGCACCCCCTACCACGTCGCACCGCTACGGCGCCCGGATCGAGTAGCGATAGACTTGCGCCCGCTGTGACGAGAATCCGCCTAACGCTCAGCCCGAGGCGCGGCGGCTGATCAGCGATAGCCCGCGCAAAACATCGATCGCCTGGGTCAATTGCTCGTCGCTTGCCGAACCGATATCGCCGGTGGCGACAGACGGCGAGCTCTTGCGGCGCTGGCGTCGCGGTCGCACCGGGTGGTGCATCGGCCGGCGGTTTGCCGGTCTCGGTGGCGGATTGGTCGGGGTTCTTGAGCGCGCCCGGCAGATCGGCCTCGTGCCGGCCTTCGCCGTGGCCGAGCTTTGCGAGCTTCAGCGGGGTGACGCCAAGGTCGGGTTCAAGCCCCTTGCCCTGGATTTCACGGCCGTTCGGGGTGGTGAAGCGCGCCGTCGTCAACCGGATCGCACCGCCATTGCCCAGCGGGATGAAGCTCTCGATCGAGCTCTCGCCAAAACTCTTGGTGCCGAGCACCGCCGCCCGGTGGTTGTCCTGCAATGCGCCGACGACAAGCTCGGCCTCCCGCGCCGTGCCGCCATTGATCAGGGCGACCAGCGGCAGACCCTTTGCGAGATCGCCCGGAGTGGCGCTGATCCGCTTCGTGCTGGCCGGCTTGCGGCCTTTGACGACGACGATGTCGCCCTTGTCGATCAGCGCATCGGCGGCGGCGACCGCGGCGTCAAAGCTGCCGCCCGGATTGTTCCGCAAATCGAGGATGAAGCCGATCAGCTTGTTACCGGCGCGTTGCCGCAGATCCTGCATCGCGCCTGCGAGCGCGGCTTGCGTCCCGCCATCGAAACCGGCGATGCGCAGATATCCGATATTGCCGCCTTCGACGTGCCCGGCGACGGTCTGAAGCTGAAACGGCTCGCGCTTGATGGTGAGATCGATCGGGCCGCCATTGCCGCGCCGCAGGATCAGCTGGACCTCGCTGCCGGCCGGACCGCGCAGCTTCTGCTCGGCTTCGCCGAGGGTCAAATCGTAGGTCGGCTCCTTGTCGATCGAGAAGATCAGATCCCCGGGTTTGATCCCGGCCTGCGCAGCCGGCGATCCATCCTGCGGCGAGATCACCTTCAGCTGCCCATTCTCGATCGTCACCACCAAGCCGATAGTGGCGAGGTTGTCGTTCGCCGGCGTTTGCAACGCCTTGAAAGCCGCTTCGTCGAGAAACGACGAGCGTGGATCGAGACCGGTCAGCATCCCGGAAATCGCTGCGCCGATCAGCTTTGTGTCGGTGACCGGATCGACCGCGTCTTGACGGACCCGCTCAAAGGCTTCGTCAAAAAAATTGAGTTCTTCGTAGACGCTGTCCTTGCCGGATTTTTGCTGGGCAAAGACGCCGCCGCCGACCACCAATGTCGATACCAGCGCGACAATCGCCAACCTGTGCATACAAGACGTCCTTCACGATTCGGGGCCGATCGTCAAGTGCGGACCGTAATCGGACAATCATGGCAATAGCATGACTTCGCAACCCGCCGCTGCGCGGACGCGGCGTCGGTCTTGCCAGATAGCCGCGCCGGATGCTCTGCTGCGAAATCCGCACCGGATCGGAGGATACCCGCATTGGACCTACTCGAGCGGATTGGCGAAACCAAGCTGCCCTTCGCCGAGTTGCTTGGCATCGCGTTTGTCAGCGCCACGCCGGACAAGATCGTCGCCGAGATGACCGTCAGGGAGGATCTCTGTACGATTCCCGCCGTGCTTCATGGCGGCGCGATCATGGCGTTTGCCGATACGCTCGGCGCCATCGGCACGATCGTCAACCTGCCGCAAGGCGCCGGAACCACGACGATCGAGAGCAAGACCAATTTTGTCGCACCGGCGCCGGTCGGCATGCGGGTGATCGGGGAGGCAACGCCGATTCACCGCGGCCGCCGGACAATGATCTGGCAGACACGCATCTCGACCGCGGAGGGCCGCCTCGTCGCCCTCGTCACCCAGACGCAGCTCGTGCTGTAGCTCGTTCGAGGCTTGCGGGGGTCAGATCACCCGCTCCGCGCGCAGCGCAGCGATCTCGTCGGCGCCGTAGCCGAGGCTCAGGAGGATCTCGTCGGTGTGCTCGCCGACCAGCGGGGCGCGGCGGCGATAGGTGCCCGGGGTCTCCGACAGTTCGATCGGGGTCGGCGCCAGCGGCAGGGTCCCCTCGACACCGGGGAAGGTCACCTCGTCGAGAAGGCCGGCGGCGCGGATGTGCGGATCGTCGAGCGCCCGTTGCGGCGAATAGACTTGGCCGGCCACGATGCTGGCTTCTTCGAGCGCGGCCAACGCTTCGGCACAGCTGCGTTCGCCGCACCACGCGCTCATGCGGGCCGAGATGATCTCGCCGTGATCGGCCCGCGACTGGTCGTCCCGGAAGCGCGGATCGCCGAGCCAGTGCTCCTCGTCGATCATCTTGGCCCAACGGCGGAACATCGGCTGACCGATCACCGTCGCGACGATCCAGCCGTCGGTGGTGCGGAAGATGTCGGCCGGCGCCGAGTTGAAGCCGAGATTTAGGCTGGCCGTGCGGTTTACGCCAGTCAGCGCCTGCTCGATCAGGGTGGCGTTGGTATAGGCGATGGCGGTGCGCAACAGCGCGCCCTCGACCTTCTGGCCGCGCCCGGTCTTGCCGCGCTCGAGCAGGGCCGCCAAGGTGCCGAACGCCGAGAGCGAGGCCGTCCCGAAATCGACCCATGGCACCTTAAGGGCGATCGGCTGCTCGGGTGTGCCGGACAGGTAGACCGCGCCGCTCATCGCCTGGCCGATGCCGTCGAAGCCGTGCTTGTGGCTAAGCGGCCCGCCGGCGCCGAACCCGGTCACTGTCGTCAGAATAATGTCGGGTTTGGTCTGGCGCAGGCTGTCGAGGTCGAGCGCCAGCGACCGCAACACCCGGGGCGGCAGGTTGGCGACCACCACGTCGGCGGTGGCGACCAGCTTCCGGACGATCTCGCGGCCGTTGGGCGCCGCCGGGTCGAGCGTCATTCCAAGCTTGTTGCGGTTCATCGCCAGAAACATCGCGCCGCCGCCAGCCGATGGTGCGGTCGCCGGCTCGGCGCCGACCGGGATCATGCCGCGATCCTCGCCGCCGCCGATCCGCTCGATGCGGATCACTTCGGCGCCGAGATCGGCCAACAGCGCGGCGCAGAACGGCCCCGCGATGTAGCGCCCGAAATCGAGGACACGAATGCCTTCTAGCACGCCAGCCACCAATACCTCCGGTTGTTAGCTACGCCTGCCCAATCAGGCGAGTTTATCCTCAGGCTGGCTCTGGTGCATGCTACGATCAAAAGATCGCGCACCAGTCCGAGGAGAATCCAATGAACAGGACAGAGTTCGAAACCGAGCTGCACGCACAAGGGTATCACGAGGTCATAGATCGCCGGATGGATGAAAACGCGACAAACTCCGAGCATTCCCATGATTTCGACGCTCGTCTACTGATCCTTGAAGGCGAGATGACCATCACAAGCGAGGGCAAGGAGCACACCTATCGCGCCGGCGACACATTCGCGATGAGCGCCCGGTGCCCGCATACCGAACAAAGCGGACCGAAGGGCGCACGCTATCTGGCAGGGCGACGTTACGGGAAAGAAGCGGTGAGCTAGGATCTTCTTCGCAGCGGAGAACGAGGATGTCGCTGAACACAGTCAAAGTTCCGACATTGGGGCAACTCGGCGAAGTGGCGGAGGAGCTCGGTCTTGTCCTTCCCGAAGCTGATCTTGCCGCGCATCATGAGAGCCTCGACGGCGGCATTCGAGGCTTACAACCGGCTCGACCAAATGCCGGACGAATTGCCGCCGGTGGCTTACCCGCGACTGCCGGGCCGCCGACCCGCACCCGAGGAAAACCGCCACGGCGCCTGGTACGTCAGGACCGAGATCGCCGGCGCCGCCGAGGGCCCGCTCAACGGCAAGAAAATCGCGCTCAAGGACAATATCTGCCTCGCCGGCGTGCCGATGATGAATGGCGCCTCGACCATGGAAGGCTACGTGCCGGATGTCGACGCGACCGTCGTGACGCGCATCCTCGACGCCGGCGGCACGATCGTCGGCAAGACGGTGTGCGAATATTTCTGCTTCTCCGGGGGAAGCCATACCAGCGCCACCGGGCCGGTGCACAACCCGCACCGCCTCGGCTATTCGGCCGGCGGCTCGTCTTCCGGCAGTGCCGCAGTGGTCGGCCTCGGCGAGGTGCCGATGGCGCTCGGCGGCGACCAAGGCGGCTCGATCCGCATCCCCGCCGCGTTTTGCGGGATTTACGGTCTGAAGCCGACCCACGGTCTGGTGCCCTATACCGGCATCATGCCGATCGAGCTGACATTGGACCATACCGGCCCGATGACCGCGACGGTCGAGGACAATGCTTTGCTGCTCGAAGTATTGGCCGGGCCGGACGGGCTCGACCCGCGGCAATATGGCGCCGCGGCCAGACCCTATCGCGAGGCATTGGGCAGAGGGGCTGCGGGGCTGAAGATCGCGGTCGTCGAGGAAGGCTTTGGGCATTCCCAGTCGATGCCGCAACTCGACGCCGTGGTGCGCGAGGCGGCGCTGCGGTTCAGCGGATTGGGCGCCACGGTCGACACGGTGTCGATCCCGATGCACCGGCACGGTTCGGCGATCTGGCTGGCGATCGCCGCCGAAGGCGCCACAATGCAGATGATGCTGGGTAATGGCTTCGGCTTCAACTGGCAGGGTCTCTACGTCACCTCGATGCTCGATTTCCACAGCGCCTGGCGGAGCCGGGCGGACGAGCTCTCCGACACGCTGAAGAACACGATGCTGCTCGGCCACTACATGGTGACGCGCTATCGCGGGCATTATTACGCAAAGGCGCAGAACCTGGTGCGTCGCCTGCGCCGGGCCTACGACGAGGTATTGGCGCGCTACGATCTGTTGCTGATGCCGACATTGCCGATCGTCGCGACGCCGTTCCCCGAGGCCAATGCGCCGGTCGGGGAGATCCTGCAGCGCGGCTTCGAGATGTTGGCCAACACCGCGCAATTCGACTGCACCCACCACCCGGCGATGAGCCTGCCCTGCGGCCTGCTCGACGGCCTCCCGGTCGGCATGATGCTGGTCGCCAAGGCCTTCGACGAAGAGACGATCTATCGCGCCGCCGCGGCATTCGAGAAAGGCGTCGACTGGAAGTCGCTGAAGGCGGGATAACACGCTCCCCACCCGCGACCCTGGCTGCCCGCCGCAGAACGGCGCCGAACCGGATCTGTTTCATGCCAGGCGGCGCTCCAATCATGCTCGGCGCCGGACGGCACGCAGCCGGGCACTCACCCGGCGCGCGATGCGCGCGCCCTCGGCGGGCGCGATCTCGCCGCGGGAAACGGCCGCCACAATGGTGGCCAGCACCTGCCGGCAATCCTCGGCCGTGCGCAACGACGACAGGTCGATCCCAAGACGCTTAGCCGGGTAAATCGAAGCCAGCGGCGGCGGCAACAGTTGCGCGGCGAGGGGCCGCAACAGATCAGGCTTGCGGTCGAGCAGATCCGACAGCTGCTGGGCGCTCAGCGGCCGGGCCACAACATCGGGCAAGCGTCGCCTGGGATTGGGAATGCCGCGCGGCCGGCCCCGCGGGTTGCCCGAGCTTCCCTTGGCGAACCGCCCGCGCGCGTCGCGCGCGTAAGGTGACAATGGATCAGGACCAAGCGATTGATATTGCTCAATTCCGGACCCGGAAAACAGGAGAGAACAGGACGGATCAGGCGAATCGACAACTATTTCCGACATCGGCGGGGCTCTGGGGCAAACGACGCTGATATATGTGTTCATGATACGTTCCAATCAAGGTTCACCGAACCGTCGCTTCGCTAAGACGCGATCTCGTCCCGCTGCACGCCGATGGCGTCGTAAAAATCGGCAATGCAACCCTCCGCTTCGGCCGCCGCCTCGACGCCCCCCATGGCGGCCTCGCGCTTGACTTGAGGTGGCTCATCACCGCGTCGAGGGCCGGACGCGGCAGCAAGGCAGCGCCCGCGTTGTTGAAGTGCAGGACATTGGCCACACCGGGGTGTCCGATCTCAGCAACGGCACGTCGAGCATCCGCGGCGGCTTCGCGCCAATTCCGGACCTTCCCGCCCTCACCCCGTGGACGGGGAGGTGCGATCCTCAGCGGTCGTTCGCAGCCGTGGCCGACGCTGACCGGCACCATCAAAAGGGGGTACGGAGCCGCGCCACCCGGATAGAGCGCCGCCCGGAGCTGCGCGACGACTAACGGCTAAAGCGAAGCCACCCGGCTCTGCGACACCGGGTGCCCGGTCAGTCCGCAGCATTATCGGCCGTGGTGAGGGTAACTGGCTGCTGAACATTATACGACAAAGCGGTTTTGGCCTGCCACTCTTCTAGTGCCTTCTTTGGCCACCAACGTATCTTCATGACAGCGGGAGCGAAATAAGCGCCATCTAATTCGTATCGGCCGCGAATATGTGTAATCTTTAATCTATCATCGCCACCAAAACCAGCTTCGACATCTAAATCAGGCGGGTTTTCTATTATGTTAATTTCTGGATTTCTGGTCGGATTAATAAACCATTCCACAAAATAATCGTTTCGTCGCCGGATTACGGAATATTCGGTCATGACTGTCACGTTATCGTCATTAGGATGTAACAACATCGCCTTTGACTGTACCTTCACCGAAAAATTCTTTCGGCGCTTTATTTTTGCTGGGTCAAATCGATAGATTTTGGTGCCACGTTTGTTAAATATTTCGCACCGAGTGATTTCAACTGATTGGTCAAATCCCAATTCATCTATCCATACCATCGCTTTAACTGGTACTGAGGATGTCCCGATATTTTTAGAAGTCCTTTCAACAGTGATAGCGACTTTCACAAGCCCATCACTTTTATCATTAATTCTCACGTTCATTAGGTGTTTCGTACAAAGTAACTTGTAATCGGCTATACGACGGAGTTGTTCCTTAAAATCACTTGGCATATAGTAACCAAACGCGGCGCTGAATACATCTCTGGCGAGAGCCTTTCTTATCCAAGGCTCTATAGTAAAGCCCAGAATACCGGCTATAACAAAGGCCTTCCATTCGAAGGAAGCCTATGCCGGGTTGAAGCGATGACGGCGACGGACATCTACGAGCATCAGCAATGGCTCGACGAGCGGCGGCACTTGAAGGCTCGGGATGAGCCGCAACGCCGAAGCCAGATGATCTGCTCGCGGTCGCGGCAGCAACCTGAAGGCTCGGATCAGCCGCACGCCGATCAGGCGGTGCGTCCGCGCGGCGGTTTGTGGCTGGCCCGCCGCGAACGAAGCGCTCCACCTCGGTCTCGTCGTTGTAGTAGTGCACGCTGGCGCGGACGAGCGTGTCCAATCCGCGCGCCGGCAGATCGAGCGCGGGCGCGCGCGGCGAGCGGGAGACGTGGACGTTGATGTTCATGGCGGAGAGCCGATCGCGTGTCTGGCCAGGCGCTTCGCCGTCCTTGAGAAAGGTGACGATCCCGCACTGCTCCACGCCGAGATCGTGCACGCTGACGCCGGGTCGCTTCGCGAGCTCCTGCCGCAGCAGCGCGGCGAGCGCTTTGACCCGTGCTTCGATCGCGTCGATGCCCACCCGCATCGCGTAACGGGCGGCGACGCCGAGGCCGATCTGGCCGGCGACGGATCGCTCCCAGTTTTCGAACCGGCGCGCGTCGTCGCGGACGGCGTAGGTGTCGGCGTCGACCCAGGAGGCGGCCTCGAGATCGATGAAGGGCGGCTCGAGCATTCCGATCGTGTCGCGCCGCACGTACAGAAAAGCCGGTGCCGCGGGGCCCGCGCAGATACTTGCGGCCCGGGGCCGAGAGCAGGTGGCAGCCGATCTGCCGCACATCGACCGCGAGCTGGCCGACCGACTGGCAGGCATCGAGCAGATAGAGGATGCCGTGGCGCGCGGCGATGCGGCCGACCTCGGCCGCCGGGTTGACGAGTCCGCCTTGCGTCGGCACGTGCGTGATCGCGATCAGCTTGGTGCGCGGACCGATCGCGCGCTCGAGCGCAGCGAGGTCGAGCTGCCCGGACGCGTCGTTGTCGACCACGTCGATCTCGATCCCGACGCGCGCCTTCATCTGCAGGAACGCGAGATAGTTCGACAGGTACTCGGCCCGCGCGGTGACGACGCGGTCGCCCGCCCGGAACGGGATCGCGTAGAACGCCATGTCCCAGGCGCGCGTGGCGCTTTCCACGAACGCGATCTCGTCCCGGTGCGCGCCGATCAGCGTGGCGATGGCGTCGTAGACATCGGCGATGCGGCCGTCCGCTTCGGCCGGGCCTCCGTAGCCGCCGATGGCGGCCTCGCGCGCCAGGTGGCTCGTCACCGCGTCGAGCACCGGTCGCGGCGGCAAGGCAGCGCCCGCGTTGTTGAAGTGGAGGACGTTGGCCACGCCGGGCGTCTCCGATCTGAGCCACGGCACGTCGAGCGGCATACTCAGGACGGCCTCATCGTAGGTTTATCGCGGCATTGCGTGCCACGCACGCCGGGTGCAGTCGCCGACCATCGCCAAAGTTTGGGTGCGCCACACGCCGGCCATTTGCCGACACGGCCAAATCGGCATGGGCCTCCCGACGGCGGCGGGCCCCCGCTCCGGGGGCGTTCGCCGTCGAGCATCTGCCCCACAAAATGAGAGGTTAGCGCTTATCGCCGATGTCGGCCCGCAGTGCCGCGAGGTAAGCGCGAACGCGCGCAGCGTTGACGCCGAAGTCACTGCGCCCGCGGCGGGATGATGAGCGCACGTCGACGCGGCTGCCCGAATCCGCCGCCGCCACTCGAATGACGATGTCGTCGGTGAAGCCGAACCAGCGGCTCCGGTCGCTCGCCTCGATCCGGCCCGCCGCGTCGGCGGCTACGATCGTCCATCCCATTCGTTGGGCGGTCTCGAGCGCCCGACCGAACGCGTCCCCACGCCGGAGCGCAAGGTTTAGCGGCGCGATGTCCGGATAAGCGTGCCGTTGCTGCTCGGCGGTCTTGCCGCCTTCATACGCGACCGGATTCCCGCCAGCGGCCGTTCGCGCCGCCACTATGGCAGCAAAAGCGGGAGGATTGCCGGGATCGGTCGTGATGTCGTGTATCGGCGGTACGGTCTGGCGGATCTGGTCGTAATGCCAAGGCACGTACGCGATCAGGCCGCCCACGGCAAAGGCGGCGGCAGCGATCGCAATCCCGCGCCACTCGATCCGCGAGCGGCCGAGGAGCAGAGTAAGGGCCGAAACGATCAGGGCGGCAACTCCGAAATACGCCGCCCATGGCATCAATGTCAGAAGCGCGAAGCGGAAATTCCACCACCCCGCGCGCCAGCCGATCGGACCGATCGCGAGCAGCACCACGGCGGCCACGGCCAGAGCCGCAGCCACTAGCGGCGCAAGCCGCAAATACGATCGGCCGGTACCGGATGAGGTCGTTGCGATCGTCATTTTCCTTGCTCCTGACGGACCGGGCAGGCGCAACCGCCGCCCCTTATGGACCCGCCGCCATCCTTCCCTGTCCAGTAAATTTACCGCGATCCGATGACTATCCCAGGCGCGGTAGCGCCGCCCTTTCGTGTGCGCCGTCGCGCGACCGAATATCCGGGTTGGCGCGAATGGGGCGAGTCGCCATTCTCTAACCGCCGCACGCCAAAGGGGAACGGATGGACCAGGACGATCGCGGGCGCTCGGTGCGCCGGCTCGAAGACATCAGGTTTCTGACTGGGCGCGGGAGATACGTCGACGATTTCGCTCGGCCCGGTGAAGCCCATGCTTATGTGCTGCGGTCGCCGCATGCCCATGCGGTGATCGAGCGGATCGATACTGTGGCGGCGCACAGCGGCAACGGCGTGCTCGGAATCTTCACCGAAGCGGATCTTCGTGCCGACGGCCTCGGCCCGCTGCCGTGCACCGCTCAGGTCAGCACGGTCGCCCCAATAATCGTGCCGCCGCGCTATGCACTGGCACGCGGCAGGGTGCGGCATGTCGGCGACCCGGTGGCCCTGATTGTCGCAGAGAGCCGTGATCTGGCACGCGATGCGGCCGAACAGATCACGGTCGACTACCGTCCGATCGATGCCGTGGTCGATGCCTCGGCGGCCTTGCTGTCAAACGCGCCAAGGATTTGGGACGAGGCGCCCGGAAACCTCTGCTACCGGTTTGAAATGGGTGACCGGGCCGCGACCCAGGCAGCGTTTGGCGGCGCGGACCACGTCGTCGCGATCGATCTGGTAAACAACCGCCTCGTCCCGGCACCGATCGAGCCACGCGCGGCGATCGGCAGCTATGACGAAGCCACCCGTTGCTTAGAGCTGCTGCTGACCGGCCAGGGCGTCCACGGGATCCGCGGCCAGCTCGCCGGGGCGGTGTTTCATCTGCCTGTCGAGCGCATCCAGCTGACCGCTCCCGACGTCGGCGGCGGGTTCGGCATGAAGAACTTTCTGTATCCCGAATGGGTGCTGGTTTTATGGGCGGCGCGGCGGCTCGGCCGGCCGGTCAGGTGGGTTGCCGAGCGCGCCGAGGAGTTCGTCAGCGCGATCCACGGACGCGACAACCGGACGACAGCCCGTCTGGCGCTCGCCGCGGACGGACGGTTTCTTGGTCTCGAGGTATCCACCGTCGCCAATCTCGGCGCGTACTTGTCGTCGAACGGCCCGGGCAGCTCGACCAATTCGCCGGCCACCGCAATGGGCGGGGTCTACGCGATACCCGCAATCTTCATGGAGGTGTGCGGCGTCTTTACCAACACGGTTCCGATCGACGCCTATCGCGGCGCCGGCAAGCCCGAAGCCAATTACCTGATCGAGCGGCTGATCGACATCGCAGCGCGCCGGATCGGCTGTGACCCGGTCAGCTTGCGCCGGCGCAACCTGATCGCAGAATTTCCCTATCGCAGCGCCCTCGGCATGACGATCGATTGCGGACGGTTTGTCGCCAATCTGGAGGATGCCCAGATCCGGGCTAGGGAGGCTAATTTCGCGGTGCGGCGGGATCAAGCGGCGGCGCGCGGCAGGCTGCGCGGGCGCGGCGTTGCATGTTTTCTGGAGACGGCGCGCGGCGCGCCTAACGAGGGCGCCGAAATCCGCTTCGAGCCGGATGGCCGGGTCTCGCTGATCGTCGGCACCCAATCCAACGGTCAGGGTCACGAGACCAGCTACCCGCAGATCGCAGCGGCGATGCTGGGGCTGCCGCTCGACAGCTTCCGCCTTGTCCAGGCGGATACGAGGGCCGTCAAGAATGGCGCCGGCCATGGCGGGGCGCGCTCGATGCACCAGGGCGGCGCGGCACTCGTCAGGGCGGCCCGGCAGGTCATCGAGAAAGGCCGGGCAATCGCCGCCGGTCTGCTGCAGACCGATGCCGCGGCCGTCGTGTTCTCCGAAGGCCGCTTCATCGTGCGGGGAACCGAGCGCGAGATCGACCTCCTTTCAGTCGCCCGCGCGGCAATCGATCCGGCCAACCTTCCCGAGGGCATGACGCCCGGTCTCGACTGCTATGTCTTCAACCTATCGGACGTCTTCACTTTTCCGAACGGGTGCCACATCGCCGAGGTCGAGATCGATCCCGAAACCGGGTTCGTGACCCTCGAGCGCTATACCGTGGTCGACGATTACGGGCGTTTGGTCAACCCGATGCTAACCCGAGGCCAGGTCCAGGGTGGGGTCGCTCAAGGTATCGGCCAGGCGCTCTTCGAGCACACCGTCTACGATCCCGGTTCGGGCCAGCTCGTTGAGCGGCTCCCTGCTCGACTACGAGCTGCCGCGGGCCGCCGATTTGCCGGCCTTCGACATCACCCTTGCCGAGTTGCCGACCGACGCCAATCCGCTCGGCGTCAAGGGGTCGGGACAAGCAGGATGCATCGCGGCGCCGCAGACGATCATCAACGCCGTCGTCGACGCGCTCGCCGCGCTCGGCGTCGATCACCTCGACATGCCGGCGACCCCCGAGCTGGTCTGGCGCGCGATCCGCGCCGCGCGCCGTCGCTCAGTTGACACGTAAGCCACCTACTCCATAAACCAACCGTGACTGACCACCAGCGACTGACCGGTCAGCGCATTGGTCTTGAAGCCGGCGAAGAACAAGACGGCTTCGGCGACATCCTCAGTGGTCGTGAACTCGCCGTCCACCGTGTCTTTCAGCATGACGTGCTTGACCACGTCCTCCTCGCTGATGCCGAGCGCCCTGGCCTGTTCAGGGATCTGCTTGTCGACCAGCGGGGTGCGCACAAAGCCAGGGCAGACGACGTTGGCGCGCACATTATATGCGGCACCTTCCTTGGCGACGACCCGACACAACCCTAAGAGCCCGTGTTTGGCGGTGACATAAGGCGCCTTTAGGACGGACGCCTCCTTCGAGTGCACCGAACCGGTATAGACAATGCTTCCGGACTTGGCCGCATACATATGTTTGAGGCAAGCCTTGGTGGTCAGAAAGGCGCCATCCAGGTGGATTGCCAGCAGCCGTTGCCAGTCGGCCAACGGAAAATCGACCACCGGCTTGACGATCTGAATCCCGGCGTTGCTGACCAGCACGTCGATGCGCCCGTATTTCGCCATGACATCGGCGATGCCCGTTTCGACCGCGGCCTCCTCGGCGACATTCATCTCGACGGCAAAGGCGTCCCTTCCCTGCGCCGAAATTTCCCGAGCGACTGCCTGCGCGGCATCACGACTGAGATCGGCGATAATCGGGGTGCCTCCCGCGGCGGCAAAGCGCAATGCGATCTCCTTGCCGATGCCGCTGGCGGCGCCGGTAATCACCGCGACTTTTCCATTGAAACGAGACATCGAGCTTCCTTCAGGATAATTCAGGCGTCTTTCAGATAGTCGAATACGACTTGGCCGAGCCCGAGCGTCAGGTCGGTCACGTAATGGGCGGCCGAGACCACCTCGCGCACCGGCAGCCGCGCCACGTCGCACAACGCATGCTCGAAGAGCTGGATGGCGGCCGGGCCGGCCCAGGCGCCTTTCACCGTGACGTCTTCCATGTAGTAGCGCACCAGTTCGCAGACCCGCGGCGTGCAGTCGACATGCGGGATGATCTTGATCATGAAGTTCGGCCGGGCGAGCGCCTTCAGCAGCGGCGCCGGGTCGAGCTCGCGATGCTTGAAGCCCATCGTCGCGGAGACGCACAGCACCGAGCCATAGTGCAAGGTGCAAACCACGACGTCGCCTTCATGCGACATTTTCGGGCTCGCCAGCTTCTTTGGAAAACCCCAGATCTCGCGCCCGCCGGCGATCGGCGCGTTGTCGTCGAGGTACATCGCGTGGACATAGCCGCCTTCCTGCACCGCGCCGTCTTTGGTCTTGAAGCGCACTGGGATCACCTGGCCGGTTTCGGTGTAGTCACCAAAGCCGGTCGAATCCGGCATGCGGATAAATTCATAGGCCACCGTGTCCGCTGCTACTTCCAACGGCTCGGGGACGACTTCGCGCAGTTTGTCGATGTCGGTGCGATAGGTGATGACGACGAATTCGCGGTTATAGAATTTGTAGGGCCCTGGAGGATAGGCCGGGTCGTTCAGCGGCATGGCGAAAGCCTTGCGGCGAATGTCGGCGAGTTTCATGGATCCGGTCTCCCAGTGGCCATACTCTTGCGAGACTCTATTCGCGACCGTCGCGTGCAAGATCGAACGTGAAGACGCCGTCCAGGTCGTCCGGGCGCTGCAGTACCTCCGGGTGGCGCAAGGTGCGCACCGCGTCGTTGTAGCCGGACGTCCAGTGCTCCTCCATCGTCCGCCGCGAAAACTCGTAGTCCTTGCACGTCCCCTCGTAAATTTTGGAGCGGTAGATCAACTGAATGAGGTTGTAGACCTTCTCGTCGGCTTCTGCCGCGAGCAGCTCCGCCTCGGCGGTTTGCTGCAGATCCTTGGGCATGCGGGCCAGGACCTTGAACGCAGCGCGACGCAGCAGCTGCTTCCTTTTGAATTGATCGGTCGCCATTCGGGTGCGGCTCGAGTAGCGGATCTCCTTCTGCCGCGTCTCGGATTCGACCAGATTGCGCGGAAATTCGCCGCGCGCACTCCACAGGTCGATCTGAAACGCCAGCGTATCCCGCCCCGGCCGGCTGTCGAGCACCCATTGCAATGGCGTATTGGAGACGAGCCCGCCATCCCAATAATACTCGCCTTCGATCTCGGTAGCGGGAAAGCCCGGCGGCAGCGAACCGCTGGCTAGTACATGTTTCGGCCCAATGTGGTGAGTGGTGCTGTCGAAATAAACAAAGTTGCCGGTGCGGACATTGACTGCGCCGACGCTGAAGCGCGTGACGCCAGCGTTGATCAGGTCGAAATCCACCAGGCGTTCGAGGGTCGCTCGGAGTGGGGCGACATCGTAATAGCTGGTCGCTTCAAGCGTGCCTTTGGGACTGAGATACGGCGGTGGCAACCGCGGCGTGAAAAAATTCGGCGCGCCGCCGACCAGGACACCCAATGAGCGTGCCTGATTGACGATACTGTGGCGGAACTCGTCTTTAAAATCGAACCATTTGAGATCGGGTATGCCAAACGGCGGCGTCGTGATGGCCTCCCAGAATTCGCGCAATCTCTCGACGCGTTTTTCCAGCCGGATTACCGGCAATCAGGGCCGAGTTGATGGCGCCGATCGAAATGCCGGCGACCCAGTCGGGATGCAGATTAGCCTCCGCCAGGGCTTGGTAGACCCCCGCTTGATAAGAGCCGAGCGCGCCGCCTCCTTGCAAAAGCAAGGCAATGCGCTCGAATGGCGGCCGCTCGGCCATGACGTGAGTTTTCCGGTGCGAAGTCCGGACACCAGACATCAAAAGCGCCTCCTCCGGCATGGCCCCGTTCGTGAACGGGACCAGACCGGCAGCTAGTGGTAAGCGCTTCCTCCGCATCAATGGTTTGGATCGGCGGCACAGGGCTGGCCGTCTCTCGGTGGGCTGGCGGATTTGCGTTGACACCCGCGTTCGAGGAATAGTTTGGGCCCCGCAACCGCGGGGTCAAGGCACCTCCGGTGAGCCGCTCCGAGTGTGCAGGCGGGCGGTTCAACTACGATGAAGCGGCGGACGACCCGCCCGCACAGGGGGACGGGCCTCCCGGCTAATGCTGCGGCTGGTTGCTCACCCGCGTCGCCTCGAACAGAAACCAGGTCCGGCGTTCCGCCTCGTCGATGAAGTTTTCGAGCAGGCTGGTTGTGGCTACGTCGTCGTTCTGTGCGGCCACCTCATGCGCTTCGCGAATATTGACGGTGAACGCCTTGTTGTCTTCCATCAACTCGCGAAGCATGTCGATTGGCGCAACGAACTCGTCGTCATTGTCAGCGATGCGCTGTAATTTGGCAATGTGCCCGATCGACCGCAGCGTAGCCGCGCCGATCTTACGCACTCTCTCGGCGAGCACATCGGTCATTGCAAAAATCTGCTCGCCCTGCTCGTCGAGGAGCAAATGATAATCGCGAAAATGCGTGCCGCTCATGTGCCAGTGGAAATTCTTGGTCTTCAGGTATAGTGCAAATGCATCGGCCAGAAGCGGGTTGACGGCGGCGGCGACCGCGCTGGTGGCCTCGGCGGACAGATCGGTGGGGGTACCGAGCACTGCAGTGCTCGGCTGATGTGCTGCTGGCATGATACACCTCTGGGATCATCCGCAAGGGGGATAACCGGCGGCGCTGGCCGGCTCCTCCCATATAGTCTGCAATCTCCCGCGGTCCACTGCTGCGCGCTTTGCCAATTCGCCGCGGCCGTCGCGGCATCACGTTGATCATCATCAGCCCGCGGCTGCCAGCGCCTTGAGGCGGGCAAGGCAGGCGGCGCGGTCGGCGGCGAAATCGCCGGCCTCCCACCAATCTCGGACTGCGGCAAGCAGATCGCCGACGCGAGGCCCGGGATGGATGCCAAGCGCCGTCACATCACGCCCGCTCAGCGGGAACAGCGGGGGCACCCAAGCGCCGGCGAGATCGAACAGCGCAGTGAGCCGCGCCGGGCTGATCGTTCCCTGCGCGGCCAGCAACAGAGCGAGGTCGCGGTAGCGCTCGGCGCCGAGCCGATGGAGGGCGCGGCGCTGCGCCTCAACGTCGGCTTGCGGATCGATCGGCCAGGGTGCGGCGAGACCGCGCAGCCGGTCACGCCATCCATTGGGGAAACGCAGGCGTTCGGCGAGAACGACGGCCCCCTCGCCGTCGACGTCGATCAGCGCAGCCAGACGGCGCAGCGGATCGGGGTCCGGCTCAATCGCGATCATTTGCCGCAGACGGTCGAGCCGGCTAGCCTCGGGCAAGATCGCCGCCAGCACGCCGTCCTCCTGCATCATGCGCAGCGCGGCAATCGGGTCGGGAGTTTCGAGCAGCCGGACGATCTCCTGGGCGATGCGCTCGGCCGACAGGCTTGCCAGCAGATGGGCCGCGGCCCGGCAAGCAATGCGCGCCGGAGTATCGCCGCTGCCGGTCCCGAAGCGCGCCTCGAACCGGTAATAGCGCAAAATCCGCAGCACATCCTCGGCGATGCGGGTGGCCGGGTCGCCGACAAAGCGGACGCGCCGTGCCCGCAAATCGATAAGGCCGCCGACCGGGTCGTAGATCGTGCCGTCGGGGTCGAGATAGATCGAGTTGATCGTGAAGTCGCGGCGCGCCGCATCCGCCGCCCAATCCGCGCCGAAAGCGACGCGGGCGCGGCGGCCGTAGGTCTCGACGTCGCGTCGCAAGGCCGTGATTTCAAAACCCCGCGGTGGAGTTCCGGTGATCGCGGTCACCGTGCCATGTGCGAGACCGGTCGGCACGACCTTGATACCGCTTTTCTCCAACAGCTCGATAATCCGTTCGGGCGGTGCCGAGGTCGCGATGTCGATATCGCCGATCGGCCGCCCGAGAAGGGCGTCGCGAACCGAACCGCCGACAAACCGCGCCTCGACCCCGCCTCCGGCAAGCGCCCCGAGCACCGTGGTGGTGGCCGGCGCGGTCATCCAGGGCTGCGGGTTTATGCGGTGAAGATCGGCTGGATCAGCACCACGCGTCCTTCGAGACGGCCGCGGAGTCTGTCCTCGGGCCGGCCGGAGGCCGGACCCGTGGGCGGCCTCCTCAGGATGAGGCCCATTTTTCCTTGCCATCGATAGTGAACCTCATGCTGAGGAGCACCCGAAGAGCCTGCCCCAGGCTTCAACTGAGGGTGCGTCTCGAAGTGCGACGCAGCCCATCGTTTATCGGGCGGGTTTTGATTCGACATGGCCCGGAACGATCCGGTCGCCTTGCCAGCGCGGCGGCACGTAGACCCCCTCCTGCGGCGACCCGAAATGGACGGTCACGACGAAGAGCACGATCGCCAACAATACCGCACCGGCTCCCGCGAGCCAGATCCATGGCAGTGCCGTCCAGGGGATCGCGCCGCCCTCGTGCGAGGGGCCCAATGTGGCGATCCACAGCAGATAAAGCACCGTCGGCAGGAGCAGCGGCAACACAATCGTGAGGACGACCCGCAGCATGGCCTCCTCAACCGGCGAGCACCTCGGCCAGGTTCACCAATATCCCGGCTGTCGCCCCCCAGATGTTTCGATTCTCGAAGGGCAGCACAAAAAAGATCCGCGTGCGGTGTTCGAAATCGCGCGTCGTGCGCCGATGGTTGCTCGGGTCGACAACAAATGACAGCGGCACCTCGAAGGCTTCGGCTACTTCGAACGGGTCGATGGCCAGCGGAAAGGGGACTTTGACGATGCCGACGACCGGCGTGATCTCAAAGCCGGTTCCGGTCACATAGGTATCGAGTCGGCCGATTACCGTGACATTGTCGCGTGGCAGCCCGACCTCTTCCTCGGTCTCGCGCAACGCTGCGTCGGTCGCATCGGCATCGCTGTCTTCGATGCGCCCGCCGGGGAACGAGATCTGTCCGGCATGCGCGCTCAGATGCGGCGTGCGTTGCGTCAGCAGCACTGACATGCCCTCCGGGCGGTCGATCAGCGGGACCAGCACCGCGGCCGGGCACAGTGCAGCGCTGGGCGGCGTCATCCCCGGATTGAGATCATGATCACCGCGCGTCGCCGCCCTGAGGGCGGCTGCTTCGGCCGGGTCGGCCGCACCCCCGAAACCCCGTCTGCCGGGCCGGCCGAGCTGCAGAAAGCGCTCGACGACCGAGGCGGAGGTAAAACCATTATTTTGCATGAATTCGCTGCCCAGCCCGTTTGGCTGTTACTCCCAATCCGGTCCAGGCTCGCCCAAGCGAAAGAACATGCCCGCGCTCCATACCCCGAATTGGGGGATTCCTCCGACCTGTTCTTCTGTGCCGAGCTCGACGAGATCATAAAACACCGGCCGTGCGATCCTCGCTTCGAGATTGTCGCGCACCTGAATATAGGGCGCCGGTTCACCGCTCACAGCGGTCTCGACGCGCAGCGGCTTATCAGGCCCCGCCGTCACAAATTCGTCCAGATTGGTGCGAAAGATCAGTCGCTGGTTGTGGCCGCTGCCCTCGACGGTTAGCGCCACCGCAAGAAACGGGACATCTTCGACCTCGATACGGCCGCGTTCGGCCGGGGTGACTAGCCAATACCGGCCATCAGCATCGCGGCGCAGAACGGAGGCGAAGAGTTTGACCAAAGGCAAGCGGCCGATCGGAGAGCCGCGATAAAACCAAGTGCCGTCGCGCGCGATCCGCATATCGAGGTCGCCGCAATCGATCACCGCCCGTTTGCCCGGGCTGGCCGACAATCTTGGCGAGGAGTTGCCGCGGTTGGCGTTTTCGGTCAGGTTTGCAACTGTACCGAAGTTTGAAGAGGGATTGGTCTGCTTGGCTTCCATGACACCCATCAATACCTCCTCCGCCGATCTCGTTCACGAAGTCGGAGCGCTGGGCCGCAGCCTCAGCCTCGTCCGTGAGCGTATTGGCGAAATCATCTTTGGTCAGCGCGAGGTGGTCGAGCAAGCCTTGATCACGTTGCTGTGCGGCGGCCACGCCTTGCTGATCGGCGTCCCCGGTCTGGCCAAGACCCGACTGGTCGAGACCCTCGGCACGATCCTCGGGCTCGATGACAAACGCATCCAGTGCACCCCCGATCTGATGCCGGCAGACATTCTCGGCTCCGAGGTCCTCGAGGAGAGCGAGACGGGACGGCGCTCGTTCCGCTTTATTCCCGGCCCCGTCTTTTGCCAATTGCTGATGGCCGACGAAATCAACCGCGCCAGCCCGCGCACCCAGTCGGCATTGCTGCAGGCTATGCAGGAGGGCCGCGTCTCGATCGCCGGCCAATATCACCCGCTGCCGCGGCCTTTCCACGTGCTGGCGACCCAGAACCCGCTCGAGCAGGAAGGCACCTACCCGCTTCCCGAAGCGCAACTCGATCGCTTCCTGTTGCAGATCGATGTCGATTATCCCGATCTCGAGGCCGAGCGGCAGATGCTGATCGCGACCACC
This sequence comes from uncultured Alphaproteobacteria bacterium, assembly GCA_963698995.1. Taxonomy (GTDB): domain Bacteria; phylum Pseudomonadota; class Alphaproteobacteria; order ATCC43930; family CGMCC-115725; genus AP-15. The sequence continues at coordinate 31,471 of CAVOTD010000039.1, forward strand.
GGGGTCCTCGAGGACCGACCAAGGCCGGCGATGAATGTCGCGGAGCTGATGGCGGCACAGCGGTTGGTGCGCCGCATCCCGGTCGGCGAAAGCGTCGTCGGGGCGATCCTCTCCCTGGTGCGCTCGGGGAGGCCGGACGAGACTGCGCTCGAGGGCGTCAAGCGGTTCGTGTCGTGGGGACCGGGCCCACGCGCCAGCCAGGCCCTGATGCTCGCCTGCCGCGCCCGGGCGCTGATCGACGGCCGCTTCAGCCCGTCGATCGACGATGTCGTCGCGTTGGCGCCGCCGGTCTTGCGGCACCGGATGGCGGTGAGCTTTGCCGGCCGTGCCGAGGGTGTGACGGTGGCTCGGGTCATCGAGCAGATTTCGGCGCCGTTCCGTTGAGCCTGGCGCAATCGCCTCCCGGGGCCGGGTTTGCGCCGCGCCGCCGGCCCAAGCCCGCCACGCTGCGCGACCGGGCGGAACAAGCCGCCGCCCTGCTGCCGCCGCTGCTCGTCGCCGCCGAGCGGGTCGCCGTCACCGTGGCACAAGGCGTGCACGGTCGCCGGCGGGTCGGTCAGGGCGAAACCTTCTGGCAATTCCGCCAGTATCAATCGGGCGACGCGGCAGCACGCATCGACTGGCGCGAGAGCGCCAAGTCACAACGCCTTTATGTCCGCGAAACCGAGTGGGAAGCGGCCCAGAGCGTCTGGCTGTGGCGCGACGCCTCGGCCTCGATGGCATACACCTCGGCCGATTACGTGGCCGGGGCCGAGTGGCCGACCAAGCGCGACCGAGCCGAGCTGCTGCTTGTCGCGCTGGCCAGCCTCCTCGTCCGTGGCGGAGAGCGGCTCACTTTGCTCGGCAGCGCGATGACGCCGATGAGCGGCCGCATTGCGCTGTCGCGGATCGCCGAACTGATTGGCCGCGACCAGTCCGCGGCGGAGAGCCTCCCGGTCTTCGAACCTTTGCCGCGCGCCGCCCAGCTGGTGCTGATCGGGGATTTCCTGTCACCCCTCGACACCGTCAACAGCGCGATCGCCCGCTTTGCCGCGGCGGGGCTCAGGGGCCATCTGTTGCAGATCGTCGACCCGGCGGAGGAAGACCTGCCGTTCGACGGACGCGTCCGGTTCGAGGGCATCGAAGAACGCGACGAGGTGGTGATCAGCCGTGTCGAAAACGTCCGCGAGGCGTATTCCACGCGGTTTCAGCACCATCGTCAGGGCCTCGCGGGAATGGCGGCGGCGCTCGGCTGGAGCTTTGGCTTTCACCGTACCGACCGTCCCCCGCACCTCGCCTTATTGGCGCTGTACGCCGCCCTGTCGGCCGACCGACAGCGTTGAGAGCAGGCCGGCAGATGCCAACGTACGAGTTTGTGCGGCCCCTCACCCCAGCCATCTCCCTGCAAGCGGGGAGAGAGAGGGACCCGCGAAGCGGGAGAGTGAGGGGCAGCCAGCGGCAACGAGACATTGACCGAGTGTAGGTAAGCGATGCTGGCGCTCGGTTCCCTCGCGTTTGTTTCGCCATGGCTGCTCGTCGGGTTGATGGCGCTGCCGATTATCTGGTGGCTGTTGAGGGTTACACCGCCGGCGCCGCGCCGCATCGCATTCCCGGCGATCCGGCTGCTGCTCGGGCTGGTGCCGCGCGAAGAGACGCCGGCCCGCACTCCGCTCTGGCTGATCCTGCTGCGCATGGCACTTGCTGCCCTGGTGATCGTCGCGGTCGCTCACCCGCTGCTCAACCCGCAAGCGCGCCTCGCCTCGACCGGACCGATCTTGCTGGTCGTCGATGATGGGTGGGCGGCGGCGCGCGACTGGCCGATGCGACAGGCCGCTATCAGCGAGTTGTTGGCCGAGGCGGAGCGAGAAGATCGCCAAGTCGTGCTCGTCACCACCGCATCGGAGGGCGCGAATGAGCCGCCGCCGGCTTTGAAGCCGGTTCGCGCCGCCGACGCGCGGGCCGCGGTCCAAGCGTTGCAGCCCAAACCGTGGCCGGTCGACCGGCGGAGTGCGCTGGCCCGTCTGAAGGCGCTCTCGGCAAGGGATGCGGCCTCCGCCATCTGGGTCAGCGACGGGATTGCCGATGACGGCGGAAGTGAAGCGCTTGCCGCCTTTCTCGCGGAGCGTGGGAGCTTTCGCTACCTGACGGCCGAGCCGGCTGGTGCTGCTCTGCTGCTCGCCGCCGGCGAGACCAAGGCACAGGATCTCAGCGTCATCCTGCGCTCGTTGGCGGCGCCGCAGCCCAGGCTCTTCCAAGTGCGGGCGAGCGGCGAGGACGGGCGCCTTCTGGCCCGCGAGGCTGCGACGATCGAACCGGGAGCGAAAGCGGTAGTCGTCCAGCTGCCGATGCCTAGCGAGCTCAGAAACCGGGTGGTCCGGATCGAAGTCGAGGGCGATCAGTCGGCCGGGTCCGCGCTGCTGATCGACGAACGTTGGCGCCGCCGCCCGGTTGGGATTGTCGCGCCGCCGAACACCCACGGCCAGCCGTTGCTCGGCGCGAACTATTATCTCGAGCGTGCGCTCGGCCCATTCAGCGAAATCCGTCGCGGCAGCGCGTCCGATCTTCTGAAGCGCGAGCTCGCCGTCCTGGTTTTCTCGGATACCGGACCGGATTCGCCGGCCGAGGAGGCGGCGGTCGCCAAATGGATCGAGGCCGGCGGCATGTTGCTGCGCTTTGCCGGGCCGCATCTTGCCGAGCAGGGTGATCATTTGCTGCCGGTGCGGCTGCGTCACGGTGGCGGCCGCACCATCGGTGGTGCGCTGTCGTGGGAGCAGCCGGCGAAGCTTGCTCCGTTCGCGCCGGAGAGCCCGTTCGCCGGGCTCGCCGTCCCCGCCGATGTGACGGTCTCCCGTCAGGTACTGGCCGAACCGGACCTCGACCTCGCTGGCAAGACCTGGGCGCGATTGGTCGACGGCACACCCCTCGTCACCGCCGAGAGACGGGGGCGGGGTTGGATTGTCCTTGTTCACACGACGGCGAATGCCGATTGGTCGAACCTCGCCTTGTCCGGTCTTTTCGTCGAAATGCTGCGGCGGGTCGAAGCGATGAGTGAGGGGGTGAGCGAAGCGGGCGAGGAGACGCTGGCGCCGATCGAGACCCTCGACGGGTTCGGTCGGCTGCAGCGCGCTCCGCCGACCGCACGCCCGATCCCCGCTTCCGAGATGGCGACGACGCTGGCCTCGCCGCGGCACCCCCCGGGCTTCTACGGCACGGCCGACGCTCGACGTGCGCTGAATCTGTCGACCGGGGTCCCTGAACTGAAGCCGATCGAGAGCCTGCCGGCGGAAACGCTGAGCGAAACATTCGCAAGAGGCCGCGAGGTCGACTTGCGCCCACCGCTGCTGACCGCCGCGCTGCTCCTCGTTCTTGCCGATCTATTGATCGCCTATGCGCTGCGCGGTTTGCTGCGGCGCAGTCCGGCGCGGCTCGCCGCGGTCCTCCTTCTCGGGATGTTCGGTGTCTCGTCGGCGGCGCGCGCCGACGATGCCTTTGTCGTTCGGGCAACCTCCGAATTGCGGCTGGCTTATATCCAGACCGGAAACCAGGATGCCGACGCGGTGAGCCGAGCCGGCCTGCTTGGTCTGACGGCGACGCTGAATCGACGTACCGCGGTGGAGACCGCCGAGCCGCTCGCCGTCGACATCGAGACCGACGAACTGATCTTCTTTCCGCTGCTCTACTGGCCGGTGGTGTCCACGCAGGCGGCGCCATCGCCCAAAGCGGTCGAGCGGATCAACCGTTACCTTGAGACCGGCGGCACGATCCTCTTCGACACGCGCGACGCCAATGATCAGACCCCCACGCCGCTCGGCGATCCGGCATCCTCGGCGCAACGGCTTCGCCGCCTGGTGGCCGGGATCAAGATGCCGCCGCTGGTGCCGATCCCGCCCGATCATGTGCTGACCAAATCCTTCTACCTGATGCACGAGTTTCCGGGACGCTGGAATGCCGGAACCTTGTGGGTCGAGCCGGTCGAGGACCGCGTCAATGACGGAGTGTCCAGCGTCGTGGTCGGCGGCAACGATTGGGCCGGCGCCTGGGCGATCGACGGGCAGGGCCGCGCCGCTTTCGCGGTGGTTCCCGGCGGCGAGCCGCAACGCGAAATGGCGATGCGATTTGGCGTCAACCTCGTCATGTATGTGCTGACCGGCAACTACAAATCCGACCAGGTCCACGTGCCGGCCATCCTGGAACGCCTGGGCCAATGACCGGCAATGCGTTTTCCCTCGCTGCCGCGCCGCTCCTGCCATGGCCGGCGATCGCTGCGCTCGGCGCCGCCTGCGTGCTGGTTCTCGCTTTCGGGGTTATGCGCCGCGCGCGCGGCTTGTTGTGGCGCTCCATTGCCGTCGCGATCCTGCTCGCCGCCCTGGTCAATCCGTCGGTCATCGAGGAAAAGCGCGCGCCGCAGCGCGACACGGCAATCATCGTCGTTGACGAGTTCGCCAAGCCAGCGCATCGGCGATCGCCAACAGGCGACCGAGGCGGCGCTGGCTACGCTCAGCGATCGCCTGTCTCGCGAGCGCGACCTCGATGTGCGCGTGATCCGCGCCGGTATGCCCCAGCCGGGCGCCGACGATGAGGGGACCCGCCTCTTCACCGCGCTTACCCGGGCGTTGTCGGACGTGCCGCGACAACGCCTTGCCGGCGTCGTCATGATCACCGACGGGCAGGTGCACGACGCGCCCGCCGGCGACGCCAAAACCGCCGCCGAAGCCATCGGCGCGCCGCTGCATGTGCTGCTGTCCGGCAAGCCCGATGAAGGCGATCGTCGGCTCGTCGTTGCCCAGGCCCCGAGTTTTGGCCTAGTCGGCAAGGAAATGCAGCTGAAGATCCGGATCGAGGACCTGCCCGAGGGCCCGCCCGGCAAGCGGAGCGACGGGGTCGGCCAGGCAATCGTTACCTGGCGCAAGGACGGCGGCGCGCCGCAGCAAATGCCCGTGCCGGTCGGCCGCGATGTCCCACTCAACCTGCCGATCGACCACGGCGGCCCCAATATCCTCGAACTCGCGGTGGACCCAGGCCCGCGCGAGCTGACGCTCAATAACAACCACGCCGTGGTCGTGGTAAACGGCGTGCGCGACCGCCTCAGGGTGTTGCTGGTATCGGGCGAGCCTCATGCCGGCGAGCGCGTCTGGCGCAACATCCTCAAATCCGATCCGTCGGTCGACCTCGTCCATTTCACGATCCTGCGGCCACCGGAAAAGCAGGACGGCACGCCGATCCGCGAGTTGTCGCTGATCGCCTTCCCGATCCGCGAGCTGTTCGACGTCAAGCTCGACGAATTCGACCTGATCATCTTCGACCGATACAGCCGCCGAGGCGTGATCCCGCAGGCTTATCTGGACAACGTCGCACGTTATGTGCGCAAGGGCGGTGCCTTTCTCGAAGCGGTGGGCCCGAGCTTCGGCACGCCGTTGAGCTTGTCGCGCACCCCGCTCGGAACGATCCTGCCGACCGAACCGACCGGCAACGTCTATGAGGAAGGGTTCAAGCCACAGCTGACCGATCTTGGCCGCCGCCACCCGGTGACCGAAGAACTCCCCGGGGCCGGCCGGGCGGGCGGCGAACCGTCCTGGGGACGCTGGTTCCGGCAGGTCGATGCGCATGTGCAACGCGGTGTCACGGTGATGAGCGGCGATCGCGGCGACCCGCTCCTCGTGCTCGACCGCGTCGGGCAGGGCCGGGTGGCGCAGCTGCTGTCCGACCAAATGTGGTTTTGGGCGCGCGGCTTCGAGGGTGGCGGACCCCAGTCGGAGCTGCTGCGGCGCCTTGCCTACTGGCTGATGAAGGAGCCTGATCTCGAGGAGAACGATCTGCGCGCGATGGTCGAGGGCGACCATCTCGTTGTGACCCGGCAATCGCTCGAACCGAACGACCGCCCGGTCACGGTGACGGCCCCCGACGGCTCGAGCCGGAGCATGACCTTGGCGCCGGAGAGCGGCGGGCGGAGCACCGGCACGATGCCGATCAGCGAGATGGGGCTCTACCGCGTCGGCGACGGGACCCGCACGGCGCTGGCTGCGGCGGGTCCGCTCAACCCGGTCGAATTCGCCGATGTGCGCGCCACGCCGGAGAAACTGGCGCCGGTGGTTGCGGCGGCCGGCGGCGGCATCTTCTGGGCCGGTTCGGGAACCATTCCCGAAATCCGCCGGGTCTCGCCCGACCGGGCGGCGGCGGGGCGGAACTGGATGGGCTTTCGCGCCAATGGCGACTACACCGTCGCCGGGTTCAGCGAGACGGCGCTGCTGCCGGGTATCGCCGCGTTGCTGTTGATCGTCGGCGGGCTGCTGGCGGCATGGCGGCGCGAAGGGAGCTGAAGCGCTTCATGCTGCGGCGGGTCCTCGCTCCGCTTCACTCGAACGGGCTCAAATTCGTCGCCATCGGGGTGGTCGCCACCGTCATTTTCTTTCTGCTATGGGCTCCGGCAGGTTGGGCCGCCGCAATTGTGACCTTGTGGATCATTTATTTCTTCCGCGACCCGTGGCGGGTGACGCCGATCCGGCCCGGTCTGCTGATCAGCCCGGCGGATGGGATCGTCGCATCGGTCGCTCCGGCAATCCCGCCAGCCGAATTGGCGATGGGCGAGGCTGCGATTGTCCGGATCGGCATTTTCCTTAATGTCTTTGACGTGCATGTCACGCGGGCGCCGATCGGTGGCAGGGTAGCGGCGCTGCGCTACACCAAGGGCCGTTTTGTCAATGCCAGCCTCGACAAGGCGAGCGAGGACAATGAGCGGCTGGCGATTCGCATCGCCCCGCCGGAAGGCCCCGAGATCGCCTTCGCATTGATCGCCGGGCTCGTCGCTCGGCGCATCGTCTGCGACCTGCACGAAGGCCAGCAGGTCGCGACCGGCCAACGGGTCGGCATCATCCGCTTCGGCTCGCGAGTCGACATTTATTGCCCGCCGCCGTATGTCCCGATGGTGGTGGCCGGGCAGCGGATGATCGGCGGCGAAACCGTGCTCGCCGACCGGCTCGCCAAAGAGCCGCCGCGCCAAGGGGTGGCGCAATGAAACGGCGTGGCGACAGCGGGAGGAGAACCTTGAGAATGCGCTCGGGGAGGATGCGGCGGCGGTCGCGGATGCGGGTGCGGCGGCTGTCCGGCTTGTCGGTCAACCGCATGGTGCCGAATGTCCTGACTTTGCTGGCGCTGTGCGCCGGGATGACGGCGGTGCGCTTTGCGATGGGCGGCAATTTTCAGGCCGCGGTGTTTTCGATCATCGCCGCCGGCATTTTCGATGGTCTCGACGGGCGGATGGCACGCCTCTTGAACGCGACCTCGAGTTTTGGGGCCGAGCTCGACAGCCTATCAGATTTTGTCAGCTTCGGCGTGGCTCCGGCGGCGGTCCTTTACTTGTGGACATTATCGGAGCTGCAGGGTCTCGGCTGGGCGATTGCGCTGCTCTTTGCGGTGTGCTGCGCGCTGCGTCTGGCGCGCTTCAATACCGAGACTTCCAGCGCGACGCCATCATATGCGGCGCCCTTCTTTACCGGGGCTCCGGCCCCGGCCGGAGCCGGCCTCGTCATGGTGCCGATGTTTCTCAGCTTCGAGTGGGGCGATTGGCTGTTCCGCTCGCCCTATCTGAACGCGGTCACGGTCACCGGCATCGCGCTTTTGATGGTCAGTAAAGTGCCGACCGTGTCGCTGAAGCGGATCCGCGTCCCGCATCACATGGTGATCCCGACATTGCTCGCCTTTGGCGTGGCGACCGCGTTTCTGACGACCGAGCCGTGGCTGACCCTGACCGCGGTCGGCATTGTCTATGTCGGCTCGGTCCCGCTGACCGTCCGCTCCTACTACCGGCTGAAGCGCGCCGCCCCGGCCCGCAAAACCGAGACCGTCGACCAGCCCGCCACCGCACCCCTCCCGACACCCGCGCCGTTTCCTCCCGCTGAGACGACGCCGCCCCCCAATGAATGGCGGCATTGATCAGGCGACGGCCTTGAGATTTCATGATCGCCGGCGCCGTGCTCGGCACCACGGCGTCGGGTTACCAGTGATCGACGCTAATGACCTGCACCGTGTATGTCCATCGGTCTCGTGGAGCGGAATTCATGGTCTCGAACGGATAGCTCGCGTGGGGCGCAATATTCAGCGTGCTCGCGGGCCAGAAATCACTGGAAAAGGCCACTGTGTCATCGCTATTGTAGGCTGTCCATTTTAGTTTTGGGCCCGCCGAATTATCACAGTTGTTAGTAACGGTACCGGTTAGGGAAGGTCTGAACAAGGAGGCGTCGGCTGAATGCCCGCCATTGAAATTGCAGCAGCCAGCGACCGTTGGGAGTGGTGGTGTCGTTCTTGGCGTGGCACCTGCGGCGCATGCAACCTTTGGTGGCCAAGTCCGACAGATTACGCCCCCTAGCAGCAACGCAAGAGATGCCGGCGCGCCATAAACAGATTGGCGAGCGCGCAGGTCACGAACAGGCAATGGGTGTTCTTTTTGAGGCCGCGATAACGCACCTTGACGAAACCGAATACCCGCTTGATGACCCCGATCGGATGTTCGACCTTGGCCCTTACTTTGGACTTGGTCCGGTTTTTCGCCCGCTCACTCTCGTTCACCATGCCATTGTGGCGGTAGCGGCGATTGATGAAATCCTGGGCTTTTGGCGCATGCTGCCTGATCACCGCCTTTTGACCGCGGTATGCCTGATCGCCCCACACGCGGGTCTCTTTGCCATGCAACAGATTGGGCAGTACCACGCTGTCGGCGACATTGGCTGGGGTGGCGACCACCGCATGGATCAGCTTGGTGCGGCTGTCGACCCCGAAATGCGCCTTCATCCCGAAGTACCACTGGTTTCCCTTCTTCGTCTGATGCATCTCGGGATCCCGCGCCTTGTCAGCATTCTTGGTCGAACAGGGCGCATTGATGATCGTCGCATCGACGATCGTGCCCGTCGCCACCTTCAGCCCGTTGGCGGCAAGATGCCGCTGCACCTCTGCGAACAGCTGCTGGCCCAGATCGTGCGTTTCGAGCAGATGGCGGAAGCGGCACACCGTGGTCTCGTCAGGCACCGGCTCGCGGCCGAGGTCGATCCCGACAAAACCGCGCATCGCCCGCGAATCGTAAAGCGCCTCTTCCACTGCTGGGTCCGACAGGTTGAACGATATGTGGACGGCCCCCTCCTCGCAAGGGTGTTCCGGCAGTGCTCTGATCAGATCGCTTGCGTCCATATGTCCGGCCTGTTGTTCGCGCTCGCACCTGAACGCTGGCCAAGATGGTTTCCGCGACACGAGTTCCAAACATTGCTGCGACCGTCAGCGGCCAATGGTTCAAGCGGAATGTCTCGTGTCGTGGATCGATCGATCGCACCATCTGCTCGTTTCCTTGCAAGTTCTGGCATCGGCTCAGCACGGTTGCAGTTGAATTGCTCCCCGTGTCTGGCTGATCTCTATGCGGCACGCGCCAGCGCGGTGGGTGCCGATTTCGCAGAGTAGCATTGACCACTGACCATCAGCTTCCAGGCGACGCGGGCCACCTTGTTGGCCAGTGCCACCGCGGCCAACTTCGGCGGTTTGCGCTTGAGAAGGTCGACGATCCAGGGCGCCCCGTGGCCGCCGCGTCGAACATGTTGGATGACGGAGGTAGCCCCAACTACCAACACGCTGCGCAAGGTCTCGTCTCCAGCCCGGGTGATGACGCCGGACCTGAACTTGCCGGCAGTCGAATGATCCTTCGGCGTTAAACCGATCCAGGCAGCGAACTGCCGCCCCGATCGAAACATCTCAGGCGCCGGGGTCTTCATCATCAGCAGAGCCGCGCCGACCGGACCGACGCTGGGGATCTTGGCGAGGCGTCCGCTGCATTCGTTTGCCTTGTGCCAGGCCATGAGCTCGGCGTCGACTTTATCGATTTGCCCTTGCAGCCGCGCATACTCTTCAGCTTGGGCCGCGAACAGCTCTCGCGCCAGGATGGGCACGCTCTCATCAGCTTGAATGCGCTCGAGCAGGGGAACCAGGTGAGCTTTACCCTTGGCGGCGGCAAAGCCGAACTCCGCCGCATAGCTCCGGATGGCGTTCGACAGCTGTGTGCAATTGCGGATCAGCCGATCGCGCAAGCCGACCATCATCAGGGCCGCCTGTTGTTCGGCAGTTTTCACCGGCACGAAGCGCATCGTCGGCCGGCTCATCGCCTCGCAAAGCGCCTCGGCGTCCGCGGCATCGTTCTTGCCGCGCTTCACGTATGGCTTGACCAGCTGAGGCGCGATCAGCTTCACCTCATGGCCGAACGACCTGAGCAGCCGCGCCCAATAGTGAGACGTGCCGCAAGCCTCAATTGCAATTATTGTTGGCGAAAGGTTCTCGAAGAAAGCCACCATGTCCTTGCGCCGCAGCTTCTTGCGCAGAACCGGCTGATCGGCAGCGTTTACCCCGTGAAGTTGGAAAAAGTGCTTCGACGTATCCATACCAATTCGGCTAATCTGTTCCACGGATGGCCCCCTTCGTCTGAGATCTGCAACGACCTCATTCTGGCACAGTCGATGCCGTGGGGGCCGTCCACACCAACATTGCTGCAGAAAGTAGATCCGCAGCATCCGCTCCACCCCGATCGGCGGTCGGCCATTACCCGGCCTCGGATAGACCGGCTCGATCAGCTCGCACAGCGCCGACCACGGCACCACGCGCTCCATCTCGGCGAGAAACGCCGCCCGCCGCGTCGTCTTGCCGTACCGCTCAAACCCCACCGTCGCCAGCGTTAACTGCTTCATCCCCAAACCTACGCGCACCAATCCACCCGCCAACATTATACCACGATCATTGCAGCTGGCTTTTGCAGACGTTCCCTAGTTAGCGTCCCAATGACTTTTTTGCGAGGCCCGGCGTGCGGGACCCAAGGCCGATCACGATTGATTGCCTGAGTAGCTCGTTAGGTCGATGAACTCCAACACCGTGCCGTCGGGATCATGAAAGTAGGCCCGCGGCCCATTGACTACGCCACCCTGGCGGTCCTCTTCGAACGCAATCTCGACCCCGTGAGCGCGCAGATGATCGAGCGCGCTCTTATAGTCCTCGTGCGCGATGGCGAAGGAGTGATGAACACCCCCATGGTCGTCCAGCACGGGATTGATCGGGGGGTCGCGCTTCACCAGGATCAGGCAAGTCCCGGCCGCATCGAGAAACGCCATGTGCCCACTCGGCACCGTAGATAAATGTTTGCAGCCGACGATCTCCGTGTAGAACTGCGTACTTGCCGCGACGTCGCTCACCGCAATGCTAAAATGGGCAACGGCTTTGATCGCAACCATCTCACCCCCTTTGATCTAAGGGCCTCCATATGCACGTCGCAACCGCCGGTTTACTCACTGCGCGTGCCCGACGCTCTCCAAAAACCGGATGTAGGTTTCAGGCAGTCCGTGGGCTCGGGCGCCATTTCGCAATAGCGTGATATACCGCAGCGACGGCTTTCCATCGACCTCGTTGCCCTGCGCCATGTAGGTGACCGCCTGCAGAAGCCGACTGTCGGCATCTTCGACTTCGACCAAGTTATGTCGATATCCCCGACCCGGCACGCCTTCCGTCCAGTCCAGGCGCATTAAATCCCGCCTCGTGATGCGGTAAAGCACGCCCCAAACCTCCGCCTCCGGGTCGGGGTGCAGGTTCGCAGGTGCGGCCTTACCTTTCGGTCGGCCATCGAGGTTGAAGCGAAGCCGGTAACCCTTAATGTGGCCGGAAAGCGTCTCGCGTGCTTGTATGCCGCGTCGAACGCGAAAGGTGCGGTCATCCATGTTGGCGCCGTAAGCGAAGTACCAGACTTCATCGCTCGCTCTACCGATCAGGCGGGCCCCTCGACAACGGTAATAACAGCGCGCGAGCAGCCAGGACTTCGTGACGAGGCGGCGCAGCTTGGGCCGCAATCGTCTGACTGTTTGGCGCATCGGCGGTGGACCGCGTCAATGTGCCGTTACACCCGGCGGCGGGGTAAAGGCCATTTTTTCCCGGCGCCGCAGCATCTCAAACCCGCCATAACGTTCCGCCATGCGGGCCTGATCTTCCTTGGCCTGCTGGTCCACCAATTCGGGGACGAGAATGGCGCGTAGCTGCGCTTCGAACGCTGCACGCTGTGGCGCAAATGCCGGGTCGACGCCGAGATCGGTCAATTCCTCGGGGGTCGGCTGCAAGATCGAAGAGCTGGGGGCGCGCCCCGATGTAGTGGACATACTTATGGCGTAGCCCGCGCAACATGTAGAACGCGTCGGGGCCGTAGGTATGAAATTCCGACAGCACGGTTCGGTTCTGTGGCGGTTGGCCGGCGAGATCCAGCAACGACACGTCGGGCAGGCCCAATTCCGCGATGGCGTCCGACGCGCCGACGGCATCGAGGATGGTCGTCGACACGTCGCACAACGTGACCGGGGTCGCACAGACGACCCCGGCCGGCACGCCCTTGCCCGCCACCAGCATAGGAATGCCGGCGCTCTCCTCGTACATCGTCGCTTTGCCCCACAGGCCGCGTGCCCCGAGGTTGTCGCCGTAATCCGAGGTGTAGATTACCCGCGTCTTGTCGGCGAGGCCGGTTTCCGACAACACCCTCAGCAGCTTGCCGATCTGCTCGTCGAGAAACGATACGAGGCCAAAATACCCGGCCAAGGCGCGCTGGAGGTTGCCGGGCCGTTGATGTGCGTGTCGTAATCCGAACGCCGCGCGTATATGCGGACATAAGGGTGGTCCGACCGCTCAACCTCGTCGTAGAGCTTTGGCCGCGGCAGATCCCGGCCGAGATAACGATAATAATCCTCGGGCGGTGCGGTGAGCGGAAAATGCGGCGCCACCATCGATACGAACAATACCCAAGGCCGCGCATGCCGGCGCGCGCCCTTCTCGCGCAGCCAAATCCGGACGGCCGCCGCGACTTGCCGGTCGTACAAGGTGTAACTGCTCTCTCCGGGGCCCGCCGAGGCAATCAGGTTCTTGCCCATGTGCGAATGTCATCGGGGTCGCGCACCAGGTGCGTAACGTCGCCGCCGCCGCCGCTGATGTGCATCGCCAGCAGGCTCTCGGTGAAGCCGTAATCCTCGTCCGGATGGCCTCGGAAATGCAGTTTTCCGATGCTGGCGACGTGGTGGCCGCGTTTGCGCAGAGCATGCGCCCAACCTTGGATTTTCCCATCATAGGCGATGGCGTTGTCCCAGGCGCGGTGCCGGTGCACGGGAAGGCCCGTTGCAAGACTGGCGCGGGCCGGTACGCAAATCGGCGACGGCGTGTAGGCAGCCGTGAGGCGGCTGCCGCGTGAGGCGAGCGTGTCCAGCCCTGGTGTGCTGACAATCGGATGCCCCGCATAGCCGGCAATCTTCGGGTTGTGCTCGTCGGATATGATGACGAGCAGGTTTTGCGGCGCGGCCGCCATCGCACTCCTCCCGGCCCGTTGCGGGAACGATCGTACAAGGCATTGCTCTACAGCGGGTTGGAATTGTTGCTTCGCTATCATCCGGCGCTATTACGGCTGATTGGGCAGGTCTATGATGGCCTCGAAAAGCGCAACGAGACGGCACAACACGCGGGCACCACGCGGACAGAACAGTCGAGCAAGACCGGCGACACGCGGCGGACTACAAGGGAGGAAGAAATGGTACCGAGATGGCGCTTGGTCACCGCGATTTTCGGCCTTTTTGCCGCGATGTCCACAGCCAGCGCGGCGCTCGCGCAAAAGCACGGCGGGATCCTCAAACAATACATGACCGACAGCCCGGCGAGCATGTCGATCCACGAGGAAACGACGGTCTACGCCGAACGGCCGATGATGGGGGTGTTCAACAACCTCGTCATGTTCGACCAACACGTTGCCCAGAACAGCCTCGCCTCGATCGTACCCGACCTTGCCACCGACTGGTCGTGGGACGAGGACGGCGTCCGGCTGATTTTTCATCTGCGCCAGGGCGTCAAATGGCATGACGGCAAGCCGTTTACCGCGGCCGACGTCAAATGCACCTGGGAGCTTGTGCAGGGCAAAACGACGGAGAAGCTGCGCGTCAATCCGCGCAAGGCCTGGTACACCAACTTTGTGGAAGTGGTGACCAACGGTGATTACGAGGCGACTTTCGTGCTGAAGCGGCCGCAGCCGGCGTTTCTCGCCCTGCTCGCCTCGGGCATGTCGCCGGTCTATCCCTGCCACGTCTCGCCGGCGCAGATGCGCCAGCATCCGATCGGCACTGGTCCGTTCAAATTCGTCGAGTTCAAACCCAACGAGTACATCAGGGTCGCCCGCAATCCCGATTATTGGAAGCCGGGTTTGCCTTACCTCGATGGCGTCGAGTACACGATCTCGCGCAATCGTTCGACGGCGATCCTAGCCTTTGTCGCCGGAAAGTATGACCTAACCTTCGCCGGCACGCTAACGATCCCGCTGACCCGCGATCTCCAGAAACAGCGGCCCGATGCGCTCTGCGAGCGGCCGCCCGGCAGCGTCAGCACCAATCTGATCGTCAATCGCAACGCGCCGCCCTTCGATGACCCGGAGCTCCGCCGGGCGATGGAGTTCGCCATCGACCGCCAGGCCTTCGTCGACATCCTCACTGAGGGGCAAGGTTTCAGGGCGGCGGCGATGCAGCCCCCGCCGAACGGACAATGGGGGATGCCGAAGGAGATGCTGGAAAAGCTGGGATCCGGCGGTTAAAGGGCTAACCGTCATGGTCAACAGCATCTACAATGGCTGGCGCATGGAAGACATCTGGCTCGACCGGTAGCGTCGAGATTCCACTATGCAGCATGTATCCCGATTCCGGTGGGATCGACTGCGCCCGCTGGTCCGCCACGAGTTTTCTGCGGCGGGCCTGCTCCTCGACGCTGATCGACGCCGGATCCTCCCGGAACTCCGGCCCCATCGCCATTGCTTTCTTGACGGCCGGCCGCTCGCCGATTTCTTCGAGCCAGCGCTTGACGTTCGGGAACTCGTCGATCTCAATCTTTCGGGTGGCCCAACTCGATGCCCAGGGATAGCAGATCATGTCGGCAATCGTGTAAGCGCCGACGGCGAGGTAGCGTTTGTTGAACAATCCGAAATTCATGACGCCGTAGATGCGATGGGCTTCATTGTCGAAGCGGCGAAGGGCGTAGGACAAATCGCCGTTGTTTCCGCTCTCGGCGGCGCGTCGAAAATGCCCTTGCTCGCCCAGCTTGGGACCCTGATTGGCCAACTGCCAGCTGACCCACTGGGCGACTTCGTATTTTCCGCGCGGGTCTGACGGGCAGAACCGTCCGGTCTTCTCGGCAAGGTAGGTCATGATCGCCCCGGATTCGAAAATCGAGATCGGGGCGCCGCCGCCCATCGGCTCGTCGTCGACGATCGCCGGCATCCTGCCGTTGGGCGAAATCTTCAGAAAGTCGGGAGCGAGCTGGTCCCCGCGGCCGATATTGATCGGCTTGATCGTGTAGGGAAGCCCGAGCTCCTCGAGAAGAATGACGATTTTTTTGCCGTTTCCGGTCGGCCAAAAATAGAGATCGAGCATTGAGGTTTCTCCTGTTCAAGGTCGCAGCGCCGGGCGACGCGCCCGTGTTCCGGTAAAGCCGATAGCCCGCACTCGAAACCATAATCCGATAAATCACAGCAGATTGCTACTCGGCGCCGCATCGCGGCGGCGCGCAAAGACAGCTCTCAGTCCTGCGGCTCTCGATCGCAGCCGCCGTAGCGGATATCGAGAACTTCAATGTGCTGAATACCGGCGGGCGTCCGAAGCTCGGCGATATCGCCCTCGCGCGCCTTCATCAGTGCTCGGGCTATCGGTGACACCCAACTCACTTGGCCACGCTGGAGATCGGCTTCGTCGACGCCAACGATGGTGATCGTTCTCTGCGTTCCTCGCTCATCAGCGTAGATGACGGTCGCGCCAAAGAACACCTGGTCCAAGTTCTTCTGCTTTGTCGGGTCGACCACTTCAGCGGTTTCCAGGCGCTCGGAAAGGAACCGTATTCGCCGATCGAATCTCGCGTAGCCGGCGCTTCCCGTAGATGTAATCGCCATTTTCTGATCGATCGCCGTTCCCCGCGGCCCAAGACACCACATCCACTACTTTCGGGCGCTCAACCGAAACAGCGTTTGTAACTCCCGCTGAAGTTGACGGTGCCCTGTGGCGTCATGTAATTTTTGAAGTCGTGCGGCGGCGCGTGCGACGGCTCGGGGGTGTCTTCCGCTTCTTCCAATTCTTTGACGAACGCCTTACTCATGTCCTCTCACTTCCGCCGTTGCCAACGGTTGTATCGCTTCTCCCTTGTTAGATATACGAGGTAGAGTGGCCCTCCACCCATGCGTCTCGCCAATTGCTCGGCTTCGCACCAGGTCGGTCGTTTGCTGGGTTCAACCGGTCCGGGGTCGAGCACCCGCGGCTTTTACAACGGCAACGGGCAACGCCCCGCGAAATCCCTCAGAAAGCGGCGCCGAGCATGGCGACGAACAGCCCCACACTTGCCCCGCACAGCATCCCGGCAACAATGTCCCGCAGCAGGCGGCCGCAATCGGGCAGGCTGACGAGAACGTGATTGAGGCTGCCACACGCAGCCAGGAACGGTGTCACGGCGAGCTCGGTCTCAGCGTCATTGCGCATCACGGCGAACGTGGACATGGCGAT
>CAVOTD010000040.1:0-18491 GCA_963698995.1 uncultured Alphaproteobacteria bacterium
GTGAGCCAGTTAACACAGCATCGGCGAAAATCCGCCTAGGCTACTTTAACCAATCAGGTCGGAAGAATTGCCATGTCCACGTTCGCCGTGATGCGCAATGACGCTGAGACCGAGCTCGCCGTGACACCGTTCCTGGCTGCGCGTGGCAGCCTCAATCACGTTCTCGTCAGCCTGCCCGATTGCGGCCGCCTGCTGCGGGACATTGTTGCCGGGATGCTGTGCGGGGCCAGTGTGGGGCTGTTCGTCGCCATGCTCGGCGCCGCTTTCTGAGGGATTTCGCGGGGCGTTGCCCGTTGCCGTTGTAAAAGCCGCGGGTGCTCGACCCCGGACCGGTTGAACCCAGCAAACGACCGACCTGGCGCGAAGCCGAGCAATTGGCGAGACGCATGGGTGGAGGGCCACTCTACCTCGTAGATCTAACAATGGAGAAACGATACAACCGTTGGCAACGGCGGAAGTGAGAGGACATGAGTAAGGCGTTCGTCAAGGAATCGGAAGAAGCGGAAGACACCCCCGAGCAGTCGCACGCGCCGCCGCACGACTTCAAAAATTACATGACGCCACAGGGGCACCGTCAACTTCAGCGGGAATTACAAACGCTGTTTCGGGTTGAGCGCCCGAAAGTAGTGGATGTGGTGTCTTGGGCCGCAGGGAACGGCGATCGATCAGAAAATGGCGATTACATCTACGGTAAACGCCGGCTACGCGAGATTGATCGGCGAATACGGTTCCTTTCCAAGCGCCTGGAAACCGCTGAAGTGGTCGACCCGACAAAGCAGAAGAACTTGGACCAAGTGTTCTTTGGCGCGACCGTCATCTACGCTGATGAGCGAGGAACGCAGAGAACGATTACCATCGTTGGCGTCGACGAAGCCGATCTCCAGCGTGGCCAAGTGAGTTGGGTGTCACCGATAGCCCGAGCACTGATGAAGGCGCGCGAGGGCGATATCGCCGAGCTTCGGACGCCCGCCGGTATTCAGCACATTGAAGTCCTCGATATCCGCTATGGCGGCTGCGATCGAGAGCCGCAGGACTGAGAGCTGTCTTTGCGCGCCGCCGCGATGCGGCGCCGAGTAGCAATCTGCTGTGATTTATCGGATTATGGTTTCGAGTGCGGGCTATCGGCTTTACCGGAACACGGGCGCGTCGCCCGGCGCTGCGAACTTGAACAGGAGAAACCCCAATGCTCGATCTCTATTTTTGGCCGACCGGAAACGGCAAAAAAATCGTCATTCTTCTCGAGGAGCTCGGGCTTCCCTACACGATCAAGCCGATCAATATCGGCCGCGGGGACCAGCTCGCTCCCGACTTTCTGAAGATTTCGCCCAACGGCAGGATGCCGGCGATCGTCGACGACGAGCCGATGGGAGGCGGCGCCCCGATCTCGATTTTCGAATCCGGGGCGATCATGACCTACCTCACCGAGAAGACCGGACGGTTCTGCCCGTCAGACCCGCGCGGAAAATACGACGTTGCCCAGTGGGTCAGCTGGCAGTTGGCCAATCAGGGTCCCAAGCTGGGCGAGCAAGGGCATTTTCGACGCGCCGCCGAGAGCGGAAACAACGGCGATTTGTCCTACGCCCTTCGCCGCTTCGACAATGAAGCCCATCGCATCTACGGCGTCATGAATCTCGGATTGTTCAACAAACGCTACCTCGCCGCCGGCGCCTACACGATTGCCGACATGATCTGCTATCCCTGGGCATCGAGTTGGGCCACCCGAAAGATTGAGATCGACGAGTTCCCGAACGTCAAGCGCTGGCTCGAAGAAATCGGCGAGCGGCCGGCCGTCAAGAAAGCGATGGCGATGGGGCCGGAGTTCCGGGAGGATCCGGCGTCGATCAGCGCCGAAGAGCAGGCCCGCCGCAGAAAGCTGGTGGCAGACCAGCGGGCGCAATCGATCCCATCGGAATGGATTCGCGCCGCGTAGAAATTAATTGTTGGATTCCGGGACGCAGATCAGGCTGGACTACCGCCCGGAAACGGGTGGCCGAGCCCCTCTCCCGGAAGCCGGCCCCGCCTCGACGCGCTTCAGGCGAAGGGGACCGTCGGTGACCGAAAACCGCTAGCGGTCGAGCCAGACGTCTTCCATGCGCCAGCCATTGTAGATGCTGTTGACCATGACGGTTAGCCCCTTAACCGCCGGGTCCCAGCAAATTCCGCCGCGATTGAAATAGATCAGCGGCCGTGCGCCGTCCTCGACCAGCCGCCGTTCGATTTCCCAGACGAGCTGCCGCCGCTTTTCCTGGTTTACCTCCATCGATTGTTGATCGATCAGCTTGTCGACTTCGGGATTGCAGTAGCCGTTGTAGTTGCCGACCCCGCCGCACGCGTAGTTCTCGTAAAGCAGCGCGTCGGGGTCGTCGACCAGGGTCCCGGTCAGATTGAGCCCGACGGTGTAGTCCCTGCGCATGACCTTCGGATACCATTGCGTGGTGTCAACCGGCTCGACCTCGGCATTGATATAGACCTCCTTCAGCTGATCGAGCAGGATCACTGCCGGGTCGCGATAGGGCGGAATATCACGTGTGGATACTTTGATTCTCAAGCGCTTGTCGGTTCCGTAGCCGAGCCTTTTCATAATCTCGCGCGCCTCGGCGCGATTGGCCGCGATGTCCGGCCCGTAGCCCGGCAGCTTTTCCAGCATTTCCTTTGGCGTCCCCCATTGTCCGGCTGGCGGGGCTGCATTGCCGCGCCCCTGAAGCCCTGTCCCTCGGTGAGGATGTCGATAAAGGCTTGGCGGTCGATCGCCCGGCGGAGCCCCGGGTTGTCGAAGGGCGGCGCGTTGCGATTGACGATCAGATTGGTGCTGACGCTGCCGGGCGGACGCTCGCTGAGTGCATCGGGCCGCTGTCTCTGGAGATCGCGGGTCAGCGGGATCGTCAGGGTGCCGGCAAAGGTCAGGTCATATTTCCCTGCGACGAAGGCCAGGATCGCCGTCGAACGATTGCGGGAGATCGTGTACTCGATGCCATCGAGGTACGGCAGACCCGGCTTCCAGTAATCGGGATTGCGGGTGACCTTGATGTATTTATTGGGTTTGAACTCGACGAATTTGAACGGACCCGTGCCGACCGGATGCTGGCGCATCTGCGCCGGCGAGACATGGCAGGGATAAACCGGCGACATTCCCGAAGCGAGCAAGGCGAGAAACGCCGGCTGCGGTCGCTTCAGCACAAAGGTCGCCTGGTAATCGCCTTCGGTCGTCACCTCCGCGAGGTTGGTGTACCACGCCTTGCGCGGATTGACGCGCAGCTTCTCTGTCGTCTTGCCCTGCAGCAGGTCCCAGGTGCATTTGACGTCGGCAGCGGTGAACGGCTTGCCGTCATGCCATTTGACGCCGGGGCGCAGGTGAAAGGTCAACCGGACGCCGTCCTTGTCCCACGACCAATCCGTGGCAAGCTCGGGTACGATCGAGGCGAGGCTGTTCTGCGCGACATGCTGGTCGAACATGACAAGGTTGTTGAACACACCCATCATCGGCCGTTCGGCAACGACCGTCGTTTCCTCGTGGATCGACATGCTCGCCGGGCTGTCGGTCATGTATGCTTGAGGACCCGCCGTGCTTTTGCGCGAGCGCCGCGCCGGCTGTGGACATCGCGGCAAAAAGGCCGAAAATCGCAGTGACCAAGCGCCATCTCGGTACCATTTCTTCCTCCCTTGTAGTCCGCCGCGTGTCGCCGGTCTTGCTCGACTGTTCTGTCCGCGTCGTTCCTGCGTGTTGTGCCCGTCTCGTTGCGCTTTTCGAGGCCATCATAGACCTGCCCAATCAGCCGTAATAGCGCCGGATGACAGCGAAGCAACAATTCCAACCCGCTGTAGAGCAATGCCTTGTACGATCGTTCCCGCAACGGGCCGGGAGGAGTGCGATGGCGGCCGCGCCGCAAAACCTGCTCGTCATCATGTCCGACGAGCACAACCCGAAGACTGCCGGCTATGCGGGGCATCCGATTGTCAGCACACCAGCCCTGGACCCGCTCGCCTCACGCGGCAGCCACCTCACGGCTGCCTACACGCCGTCGCCGCGGCCGGCGCCAGTCTTGCAACGGGCCTTCCCGTGCACCGGCACCGCGCCTGGGACAACGCCATCGCCTATGCTGGGAAAATCCAAGGTTGGGCGCATGCTCTGCGCAAACGCGGCCACCACGTCGCCAGCATCGGAAAACTGCATTTCCGCGGCCATCCGGACGAGGGTTACGGCTTCACCGAGAGCCTGCTGGCGATGCACATCAGCGGCGGCGGCGGCGACGTTACGCACCTGGTGCGCGACCCCGATGACATTTGCACCACGGGCAAGAACCTGATTGCCTCGGCGGGCCCCGGAGAGAGCAGTTACACCTTCTACGACCGGCAAGTCGCGGCGGCCGCCCAGATCTGGCTGCGCGAGAAGGGCGCGTGCCGGCATGCGCAGCCTTGGGTATTGTTCGTATCGATGGTGGTGCCGCATTTTCCGCTCACCGCACCGCCCGAGGATTATTATCGTTATCTCGGCCGGGATCTGCCGCGGCCAAAGCTCTACGACGAGGTTGAGCGGTCGGACCACCCTTATGTCCGCATATACGCGCAGTGTTCGGATTACGACACGCACATCAACGGTCCGGCAGACCTCCAGCGCGCCTTGGCCGGGTACTTTGGCCTCGTATCGTTTCTCGACGAGCAGATCGGCAAGCTGCTGAGGGTGTTGTCGGAAACCGACCTCGCCGACAAGACGCGGGTGATCTACACCTCGGATCACGGCGACAACCTCGGGGCACGCGGCCTGTGGGGCAAAGCGATGATGTACGAGGAGAGCGCCGGCATTCCGATGCTGGTGGCGGGCAAGGGCGTGCCGGCCGAGGCCGTCTGTGCGACCCCGGTCACGTTGTGCGACGTGTCGACGACCATCCTCGATGCCGTCGGCGCGTCGGACGCCATCGCGGAATTGGGCCTGCCCGACGTGTCGTTGCTGGATCTCGCCGGCCAAACGCCACAGAACCGAACCGTGCTGTCGGAATTTCATACCTACGGCCCCGACGCGTTCTACATGTTGCGCGGGCTACGCCATAAGTATGTCCACTACAACGGGGCGCGGCCCCAGCTCTTCGATCTTGCAGCCGATCCCGAGGAATTGACCGATCTCGGCGTCGACCCGGCATTTGCGCCACAGCGTGTAGCGTTCGAAGCGCAGCTGCGCGCCATCCTCGTCCCCGAATTGGTGGACCAGCAGGCCAAGGAAGATCAGGCCCGCATGGCGGAACGTTATGACGGGTTTGAGATGCTGCGGCGCCGGGGAAAAATGGCCTTTACCCCGCCGCCGGGTGTAACGGCACATTGACGCGGTCCACCGCCGATGCGCCAAACAGTCAGACGATTGCGGCCCAAGCTGCGCCGCCTCGTCACGAAGTCTTGGCTGCTCGCGCGCTGTTATTACCGTTGTCGAGGGGCCCGCCTGATCGGTAGAGCGAGCGATGAAGTCTGGTACTTCGCTTACGGCGCCAACATGGATGACCGCACCTTTCGCGTTCGACGCGGCATACAAGCACGCGAGACGCTTTCGGGCCACATTAAGGGTTACCGGCTTCGCTTCAACCTCAATGGCCGACCGAAAGGTAAGGCCGCACCTGCGAACCTGCACCCCGACCCGGAGGCGGAGGTTTGGGGCGTACTTTACCGCATCACGAGGCGGGATTTAATGCGCCTAGACTGGACGGAAGGCGTGCCGGGTCGGGGATATCGACATAACTTGGTCGAAGTCGAAGATGCCGACAGTCGGCTTCTGCAGGCGGTCACCTACATGGCGCAGGGCAACGAGGTCGATGGAAAGCCGTCGCTGCGGTATATCACGCTATTGCGAAATGGCGCCCGAGCCCACGGACTGCCTGAAACCTACATCCGGTTTTTGGAGAGCGTCGGGCACGCGCAGTGAGTAAACCGGCCGTTGCGACGTGCGTATGGAGGCCCTTAGATCAAGGGGGGTGAGATGGTTGCGATCAAAGCCGTTGCCCATTTTAGCATTCCGGTGAGCGACGTCGCGGCAAGTACGCAGTTCTACACGGAGATCGTCGGCTGCAAACATTTATCTACGGTGCCGAGTGGGTACATGGCCTTTCTCGATGCGGCCGGGACTTGCCTGATCCTGGTGAAGCGCGACCCCCCGATCAATCCCGTGCTGGACGACCATGGGGGTGTTCATCACTCCTTCGCCATCGCGCACGAGGACTATAAGAGCGCGCTCGATCATCTGCGCGCTCACGGGGTCGAGATTACGTTCGAAGAGGACCGCCAGGGTGGCGTAGTCAATGGGCCGCGGGCCTACTTTCATGATCCCGACGGCACGGTGTTGGAGTTCATCGACCTAACGAGCTACTCAGGCAATCAATCGTGATCGGCCTTGGGTCCCGCACGCCGGGCCTCGCAAAAGGAGTCATTGGGACGCTAAGTCGGATTGCGCTGCTGGGATTGGTCGGTTTGCTGTCGGCTGAACTCATCCCGGCGCCGGCAAGCGCCCAGGTCATCGGCATTGTGACGTGCCTCTCGGGTTCGGCCAGTGTGCAACGCGTCGGAAGCGCCGGTCTGAAACTGCTAGCGTTGCGCAACGAAGTCAGTCAGGGCGATATATTGCGCACCACCCCGGGGGCGCGGCTCAAGGTCACCTTGCGCGACGCTTCCGTGCTGTCGCTGAGTGCGGATACCGAGGTGAAGCTTGATCATCTCGCACAATCTGCACCGGCTGGCGGTCCCGGGAGTTTTTTCACGCTCGCGGGTGGCTATCTGCGGACCGTGATTGGACGCCTGCGGCCGGAATCAATATTCGAAATCCGCAGTCCGTCGATGGTTGCCGCAGTGCGCGGGAACAACTGGATCGAAAGCTATTTCACCGGAACCACTGAGATCTTCGTGGCCGAGGGTCGGGTCCTGACGACAAGCGTGGCAAATCGTAACGATTGGACCCTGCTGGATGCCGGCGACTGGGTCAGCTTCATCACCGGGCGCCCGCACACCCCGGTCGTGCGTTGGGGTCAAGAAAAGATCAATCGCTACGTCGAAGCCACGCGCGTGCCTTGAGTGACCGGCTTGCGGCGACTGACCGGTGCCTGGGCAACGCTGCTGGCTCTCGCCATCGTCTTCGCCATGCTGTCCGGCTTTTTGATCGCTGGCGATTCGGGGCTGCCGTTTCGGCTTGAAAGCGAAATGCTGGACCTGCGCTTCCAGCCGCGTCCACCGCATTGGCAATCGGCGCCGATCGTGATCGTCGAGATCGATGATCGCAGCGTCGGCGGTGAGGACGCGGGCGATCGACGCGCTGATCGAGCTTGTGCGAAACATGACCGGGCGAGATTTTGCAGCTGAGGCACGCACCCTCGAGCATTTGGGCCTCAGCGGTATGGCGGGCCACAGATCCGCCGCGTGATGCACGAAGGATTAAGCTAGCGCGATCGCTCGCAGCGGCCCTCACCTCTCGGCTTGCGGCATGCTAGACGGCGGTCGGCGGCTTGTAGACCCTCTGTATTTGGCCGGCCTTGGTCATCGCCGTCATCGCCTCTTCCATGGTGAGCAGTTGCACTGTCTCGACAGATGAGGCCGCGCCAGAGGCTCCGAGTGTCATCGACACCGATGCGGCAGTAATCGCCTCCGGAGCTTCGTAGATCACGATCACGTCCGCCGGCCCGAGAGCAAAATAGTTTCTTTAAGGGTGCAGCCGGCGGCTTTCCAAGGCAGCTTTGGCTGACGGTCGGCGGTCCTAGGGCCTTTCGACCACTGCTTTTGTTGATGCGGCCGAAAACTAATCGCTGCCATGAACAACGGCATATCGGTCCTCCCCAATCATCGCGCATAGGGCGGCGCGCAGACCCGATGTCCCAACGAGCCCTGCAGCCTGGCCCGCCAATTTACTTGAATGGCGTCCCCAAGGGGATTCGAACCCCTGTTACCGCCGTGAAAGGGCGATGTCCTAGGCCTCTAGACGATGGGGACGCAGCGACCGAGCCGTCAGGGATCTAGATCGGCAGGCCCAAAAAAGCAACGTGTGTGCTCTCCACCTGGCGAAACGCAGCCCCATGCCGATCGTGACCCGGCTGGGTACGACGGCAGGGGCGGGTCATCAGGCCGCGCCCCGCGTTGCGAGCTCTGCTCCGGTGCGCTTCGCCGATTTTGGCCAGCGCGCCGCGACGAGCGGCAGAACTTCTTCGATCAGCTGACGCGTCTGGCCCAGCATATCGTCATCGCCCCGGGCCGCCGGGCGCAGGATGAATTTGGAGATGCCGGCCGCGACATAGGCGGCGATGCGCTCGACGACCGCCGCCGCGTCGCCGATCGCGAAATAGCGCAATGGATCGCGGCCGGTGCGCTTGCGGTAGGCGTCGAACAGCCGGCCGAGACCGGGATCGTCCGCACGGCCAAAGCGAAACGGGATGCCGGCGCCGTAATGGTCGTCGTCGATTGCCCGCCCCTCGGCAGCGGCGCAGGCGCGGATGCCGGCGATGACCGGTCCGACCTCGGCCGGCGTTTCCGCGCCGGCCTGCCAGCCGGTGCCAAAGCGGGCGGTTCGCCTGATCGCTGCTTCAGAGGAGCCGCCGATCCACATCGGCAGATCGAGCTGCACCGGCTTTGGCATAATCGAGGCACCCGACAGGCGATAGTGGACGCCGGTGAAATCGACCTCGTCCTCGCTCCACAACCGCCGTATGATCTCAAGCCCCTCATCGGTCTTGCGCCCGCGCGTCTTGGTGTCGAGGTTCAATGTCCGCCATTCCGGCGCGAGCGGGCTGCCGATGCCGAAGGCGGGCAGCAGACGCCCTTCGGACAAGACATCGATGGTCGCGCATTGCTTGGCTACCAATACCGGATCGCGGAACGCCAGCGACACCACATTGACGCCGAATTTGAGCCGGCGGGTCCGCCCGGCGAGCGCCGCCATCACCGACATGCATTCGAGGATTGGCTCGCGGCTCACCATTCGGTCGGTCTGCCACAGCGAGTCAATCCCACCCGCCTCGCACAGCTCGATCCAGCGCCAGTAGCCACCGATGCCGGAGAACGGAAACTCCATCAGGCCGAGCCCGATCGCGACATTCCTCGGCATCCTACCCTCCTCGGCAGTGGTGCAATTGGCCAAATCTTCCCGCAGCTTTGCCAACCCGGCTCCGGCCGTCAATGTTGCGGTCTTACCCCTCTCGTGCCGCGGGCGGATAATATTGCGGCGCTTCGGCACGATCGAACATGCCATAGTCGCGGATCACCCGGATGCGACGGTGGCGAATGTCGCCGGCCAACGGAACCTCCAGCGATGCCGCCGCCGTCGCATCGATCCATGAGGTCAGGAGGATGAATTTTCCGGGCTGAGAAATGCTTTTGAATACGTCCCAGTCGACGAGACCCGGGCGCCGGCTCTGGTCCGGAGCTCCGAGGCGGGCGGCAACGGTGGCGAGGTCGGGTTCGGCGGCGTGGTCCTCAAGAGCAGCTTCCGACAACGCGACGAGCTTGGCCGCAGCCGTGGTCTCGTCGAAGCGTTGCTCGTGCAATCTCTGGTCGGCCGGTAATTGATTGTCGGCGATGATTTCTCCGACGCGCAAATGATAGTCGCGAAAGATATCGTTCCGGCCCTTTTGCTGAATTTCGTGATGATGAGCGGTAGTGCGCCAGCGGATTACGGCCTTCTCGTCCCGCCAAATCGAAAGCGACAAAACCCAACCCTGCCGGCGCAGGCTCGAAAAGCGCTCGTTGTCGATGAAACCGTCGATCTGCTCCAGTTCGGGACGCAGGGCCTTGGCATAGTCGAGATAAGTCTCCCCCTCGTTCGGTTTCGGGTTCACTTCGAAGATTACTGCGAACATGATTGATACTCCTGAGAAGGGGAGCTTCGTCCGTCGACAGTCGACACGATGTCACCCGCCAAAAGGAACGCCTCGGCCTCGCGATAAAGCGCGTAACGGCTCGCTTCGAGGTGCATCAGATGCGTCGCCCGGCCGATCTTGACGTCGCGTCGGACCGGTGATGCGCGTAGCGCGTCGAATAGCCAGCGCGCGTCCTCGTCCGTGCACATTGCGTCCCACTCGCCGCGGATGATCGAGACGGGTGCGCGCACTAGGCTCGGATCATAGGCGAGGTCCCCGGCCCAGGCGTCGTAGATATCTTGAAACGCCCCGCTCGGCACCTTGACAGACGCCAGCGAACGGATTCGGCTCTCGGGATCGACATCGAGATAGCGCTCGCCCCATTCCTCGAAATGACGGCGTAGCAGGACCGGCGGCTCGCCAGGCGGAACCGTTTCGGTAAAACGGTTCCACTGGTCCTCGAGCGAGATCAGACGCCACCCGGGCAGCTGGACCCGCTCCCGTGCCGGTTCACGCCTGGCGATCGGACCGAAAAATACCAGGCGGTCGACCAGTTCCGGGCATAGCCCCCCAAACCGGCCCGCGACTATCGTTCCCCACGAATGAGCAATAATCGATAACCGCCGCACCCCGTGGCGAGCGCAGATGAAGCGAGCAGCGAGCTCGAGCTGGCGACTGGCGTCGTCGGCGCGGCCGAGCGGCGTCGCCGCCTCGGCCGGACGCGCCATCTCGGGATAGGGATCGGAGAGCTGGCCGAACCCATGAAAATCGAGCGCCCAGACATGAAACCCGGCGGCGCACAGCTCGTCGCGCCACGACCGGCCGTCGAACCGATGGACGATCGAGAGGGCGGAAGGGAACGTGCCGCCATGCACATAGAGGATGATGCGGTCCCCGCAGTCGGAAGCTGGGAGATAGCGAAGGAACAGCGAGCGCCCGTGATGATGGCTCGGGATATGGAAATGCTGTTCGCGGGGGTCGAGCTTGTCGGCGGTCATCATGGCACCTTCGGGATCTGGTTTGCCGATGCCGGAGAGGTGGCGCGCGTCACCCGCCTTTTCTGCCGCGATCACTTCGGTCAATTCCGTAGTGTTGCGCGGTGACATCGTCGCCCGCCAAGCCCATTTTCGCCGGTATGGAAGCAACTCAGCCCTCGCTTGCCGAAGTCGCCGCCTTAGTCGGCAACCCTGCCAGGGCCAATGTGCTGATGGCGTTGCTCGACGGCCGCGCGCTGACCGCCACTGAACTGGCCTATGCCGCCGGTGTCGCGCCGCAGACCGCCAGCGGACATCTGGCCAAGTTGACGGAAGGCCGGTTGCTCGCGCTGACAAAGCAGGGCCGGCACTGCTATTACCGGCTGGCCTCGCCGTTGATCGGCGGAATGCTCGAGAGCATCATGGCGGTCGCGGCGGACGGCCCGCCCCGCTACCAGCCGCGATGGCGCGGCGGCGATGCGCTGCGGATCGCCCGCAGCTGCTACGATCATCTGGCCGGGCGCCTCGGCGTGGCGCTGGCCGACACGCTGGCAGAGCGGGATCACGTGGCACTGTCCGAGGATGGCGGCATTGTCACCCCGGCGGGCGCTGAGTTCTTCTTTCGCTTCGGCATCGACCTTCGGGAAAGGAGCCCGTCCCGCCGGCCTTTCTGCCGGCCCTGCCTCGACTGGAGTGAGCGCCGCACGCATCTCGCCGGCGCGGTTGGCGCCGCTCTCGCGGCGCGTTGCTTCGAGCTCGATTGGATCGCGCGGATCCGCGACACCCGCGCTCTGCTCGTCACACCCAGCGGGCGAAGCGGGTTCGCCGAGACATTCGGGATCACGCTGCCCGCCTGAGCCTTACGTCGGGCTGCGGAGTTGTGGCCCGATCCCGCTCGGGCCGGTGAGCGGGAAAGGGGGAGCGCCGATGCGAGTGTTCACCACATTGCCGCAAGAGGACCTGCGCAAGGTCGCGTCAGCGGCACGGGCGATCGAGGCCGACGGCTATGACGGCGTCGCCACGATGGAGAACAAGCACGATCCGTTCCTGGCGCTCGCGGTCGCCGGGACTGCGACCGAGCGCATCGAACTCCACACCAGCGTCGCGATCGCCTTCGCGCGCTCGCCGATGGCGGTCGCCAATGTCGGCTGGGACCTCGCCGGCGCGACCGGTGGCCGCTTCGTCGTCGGCCTCGGCTCGCAGGTCAGGGCGCATAACGAGCGGCGCTTCTCGGTGGCATGGACGCCGCCGGCGCCGCGCATGCGCGAATACGTCCAGGCATTGCGCGCGATCTGGCATTGCTGGAAGACCGGCGAGCGAGCCGGGCTACGAGGGCCAGCATTACCGGTTCACCTTGATGACCCCGAACTTTGCGCCCGAGCCAATCGCGGCGCCGGCGCCCCCGGTGACGATCGCCGCGGTCGGCCCGGCGATGCTCAAAGTCGCGGCCGAGGAATGCGACGGGGTCAAGCTCCATGGCTTCTGCACCCGCAAATATATCGAGGAGGCGGTGATGCCGCGCCTCGCCGCGGGTCTCGCCAAGGCCGGGCGCCGGCGCGACAATTACGAGATCTCGGGCGGCGGCTTTCTCGCGACCGGCCCCGACGACGCGACCGTCGCGCGGATGTTCGAATGGGTGCGCGAGCGCGTCGCCTTCTATGGCTCGACCCAGGCCTATTGGCCGGTCCTGGCGCCGCACGGCCTCGAGGAGCTCGGCCACAAGCTCAACGCGATGACCCGACAG
The DNA here is from genome assembly GCA_963698995.1 of uncultured Alphaproteobacteria bacterium. Taxonomy (GTDB): domain Bacteria; phylum Pseudomonadota; class Alphaproteobacteria; order ATCC43930; family CGMCC-115725; genus AP-15. The sequence continues at coordinate 12,531 of CAVOTD010000040.1, forward strand.
GGGAAGTGGAGCGAGATGGGCAAGGAGGTGCCGGACGACGTCGTGCACCTCTTCGCCGCGGTCGGCCGCTGGGACCAGATCGTCAAGGCGATCGGTGAGCGCTTCGACGGGCTGACCGACGCGCTGAACGCCCGCGCCACGGCGGCGCAGCCCGGCCATCTGCCGCGCGACCTGATCGAGGACATCCGCCGCATCCCGTCCGCCTTCCGGGGCTTTTAACGCGTCGATCCCTAGTCGCCGTTGCTGCGGGCCCTGAGGTTCCGCCGCGGCCTTTCGGCCGAATTCCGCTGTTAGACGGGGAAATTCGCGATATTTGCGCCATCGACACCTTTTTTGGCCCGAAAAAGCATGGCCTGTCAATGGGTTGCGGACGATTTCCCGTGTTCAGGTTATCCGGGGAATTTCTCGGAATAACAGGGGAATAAATCGCCCTAACAGAGGAATAAATCCGTCGTCTTCGAGCGACAGGCGGACAGGTGGAAGGCCAGCCACGAAATAACAATCGGCATGGGAGAAACCTACATTCGAGTTAAACCAAGGCTGCTCCGTGAAAATGGCTTTTTGCGAGACGGACGCCACGCGCCGCCGGCTGCTTCGGCCCACCAGCGCTGCGGCGAACCGCCGGCTTGATAATCGCCTCAGTCGCGTGTCAGCCTGCGATCGTTTCCGCCCGCGTCGTCGGCCCCGTGCCGCCGATCGGGTCTTCAGGTTGCTAGGGATCGTCATGTGTCGCAACATCAAGACGCTGCATAACTTCAAACCGCCGGCGACAGATGACGAAATTCGCGCGTCTTCGCTGCAATTCGTCCGCAAGCTGAGCGGTTTTCCCCGGCCTTCAAAGGCGAACCAGGCCGCTTTTGACCGGGCCGTCGACCAGGTCGCCCAAGCGGTGCAGGAGTTGATCGCCTCTCTCGTGACCAATGCCCCGCCCCGCTCTCGCGAGGTCGAAGCATCGAAGGCCCGGGCCAGGGGGGCGGACCGGTTCCGTTCCGACAGCAGAGGCGCGAGACCCTAGTCTCTGGCGAAAGCTCGCTCACTCTTTCGAGCATCGGCGGTATCTTGGTTCCCGCTGCCCGGCTTTGCTCCTAACACGAGCGGGGTTGTGTCGCCGGTGATCAGCCGCGCGCCGCGGCTATAGGTCAGCCAGGCCCAGATCCAGTTCAGGAAGACCGCCACCCGGTTGCGGAAGCCGATCAGAAAGAAGATGTGGACGATGCCCCAGAGCACCCAGGCGATCCACCCGGTCAGCCTGATCCAGCCGAGATCGGCGATCGCCGAGTGACGGCCGATCGTCGCGAGCGCGCCCTCGTCACTGTAGCGGAACGGCGGCGGCGCGGCCTCGCCGCGCGACCCGGCGGCGATCAGCTCGGCGACATATTGCCCTGCTGTTTGGCGACCGGCGCGAGACCGGGTAGCGGCTCTCCGTCGGGGCCGGGGACGAACGCCGCGTCGCCGATGACGAAGATCTCGGGATGGGCCGGGCACCGACAAATCGGCGGCGACCTGACCCGGCCACCCTTGCCTGCTCGGCACACCGAGCCATCGCGCCACTGGCGAGGCCTCGACGCCGGCGCACCAGATCACGTTCGCCGCTTCGATGCGTTTACCTCCCGCGATGACGCCATCTCTGTCGATCGCTTCGATCGGCGTGTCGAGCAGCACCTCGACCCCCATCCGCTCAAGCGAGCGCTGGGCGAAATCGGCGAGCTTTCTCGGGAAAGCCGGCCAGCACGCGCGGCCCGGCCTCGACCAGCAGGATGCGGGCGGTGCGCGGGTCGATGTGGCGGAAATCGCGCGACAGGGTCGCGTGGGCGAGCTCGGCCGAGCGCTCCGGCCATCTCGACGCCGGTCGGCCCGGCGCCGACCAGGACAAAGGTCAGCAGGCGCCGGCGCAGCGCCGGATCGGCTACGCGCTCTCGGCCTCTTCGAAGGCGAGCAGCACGCGGCGGCGGATCGAGCGTCGCGTCATCGATCGATTTGAGGCCGGGCGCGAGGCGCGGCCATTCGTCGTGGCCGAAATAGGTGTACTGCGACCCGGTCGCGAAGATCAGCTAGTCATAGCTTTGCGCCGCGCCGAACCGCGTTCGCGACGCGGCTGGCTCGCGGGGTCGACGCCGATCACCTCGTCGAGCAGCACCGTGGCGTTGCGCTGATCGCGCAGCACGACCCGGATCGGCTCGGCGATATCGGCCGGCGACAGCGCCGCGGTCGCGACCTGGTACAGCAGCGGCTGGAAGAGATGATAATTGTGGCGGTCGATCACCGTGACGTCGACCGGCGCCCGCGCCAGCCCGCGCGCCGCGGCGAGCCCGCCAAAGCCGGCGCCGACGATCACGACCCGCGGCCGGCGCCGGGCGCGGCGCGGCCACGGCGTCGCCGCGCTCGCCTCAGCCGCCCTCGGCGAAATCGGGAAAGAGCGTCATGCCGCCGTCGACGAACAAGGTGGCGCCGACGACGTAGTCGGAATCGTCGGAAGCGAGCCAGACCGACCGCCTCGCCGATGTCCTCGGGTTCGCCGATGCGCTTGTAGGGCACCAGGGTCATCAGCTGGCGGTAGGCCTCGGGGGTGCTCCAGGCCGCCGTGTTGATCGGGGTGCGAATCGCCCCGGGGCGATGCCGTTGACCCGGATGCGCTGCGGCGCGACCTCCTGGGCGAGGGTTTTCATCATCATCGTGACGCCGCCCTTGGAGGCGGCGTAGTTGGCGTGCCCGGCCCACGGGATGATCTGGTGCACCGAGCTGATGCAGATGATCTTGCCGGCCGCGCGGGAGACCGCCGGGACGACGCCGCGGCGCAGGAACTCGCGCACCGCCTCGCGGGCGCACAGGAACTGGCCGGTCAGGTTGACGCCGATGACCGTGTTCCATTGCTGCGAGGGTCATCGCGTGGAACGGCGCGTCGCGCTGCAGGCCGGCGTTGTTGACCAGGATGTCGAGGGTGCCGAATTCGGCGACCGGCGCGCGAACATCTCCTGCACCTGGTCTTCGCGCGAGACGTCCGCCCGATGCGCGAAGGCCCGCACCCCCGAGCGGCGGATTTCCTCGACCACCTCCTCGGCGCGCTCCTCCTCGGTCACGATAGTTGACCACGACATCGGCGCCGGCCTGGCCGAGCGCGATCGCCACCGCCTCGCCGATGCCGGAATTGGCGCCGGTCACCAACGCCTTCTGACCGGCGAGGATTTTCGTGGATCCATCGGTCATCGCGATCCCTCGGCCGAGTTCGTTCCGCAAGGCTAACAAATCCCGGCGCCGAATGTCCAACGACGGCGCTTTTAATCCTGGTGATCGATAGGGTCTCTCGAGGCGATACTGGAGGCGCCTACCCTCATTGAGCATTGGATATCCGAGCCGACGTTCCGTCACCGCGTGTTGGACGACGCCTTTGCGCCGATGGACTAAACCGCTCTCGCGGTAATTGGTGGCAAGACGTGGAGTAGCGGGAAGCGGGCGTCCTGTCTTGAGATTGAGGGGCCTTGAGCCTCACCCAAGACAGGAGCCCCCAATGACCGACAAGGCCATCAGTCCGTTACGCCGGCGGTTGATCGAGGACATGACGATCCGCCGGCTTGGCCCCAAGACTCAGCACCACTATATCCGCCACGTCAAAAGGTTTGCCGATTTCCTGGGCCAGTCTGCCGACAAGGCCACCGCCGAGGATGTCCATCGCTATCAGTTGTGGTTGGCGTCGATCGGAACGACGGTACCGACCGTCAATGTCAGTGCCACTGCCCTGCGGTTCTTCTTCAAGGTCACGCTGAAGCGCCGGGATCTTGCTGACGCAGTCGTGTCGGTCCGCGAGCCGCGCCGCCTCCCTGTCGTTCTCAGCCCGGAAGAGGTCGGTCGGCTTCTCGCGTCGACGACGAACATCAAGCACAAGGCGGCCCTGAGCCTCACTTATGCCACCGGCCTGCGGTCATCGGAGGTCGTATCGCTGAAGCTCACCGATATCGACAGCGACCGAATGGTCATCCGGGTCGAGCAGGGCAAGGGCAAGAAGGACCGGTATGTCATTCTCTCGCCGAACCTTCTTGAGCTGTTGCGCGAATGGTGGCGCGTCGCGCGCCAGAAGGGATGGATGTCTCCCGGTCAGCCCTGGTTGTTTCCCGGCTACCGCGAGCAGCATACGAGTGCGCGCCAGCTCCACCGGATCGTTCGCCGGGCAGCGGGGCGTGCCGGCATTACCAAACGTGTCGGCGTTCACACACTGCGGCACAGCTTTGCCACCCATCTCCTGGAGCAAAAGACCGATATCCGGGTCATCCAGGTTCTGCTCGGACACAAGAAGCTCGACACGACGGCGCTCTACACACGCGTCGCCATCAGCGCGATCGGCGAGGTGACGAGCCCGCTCGACCTGCTACTGAAGATGCCCGGCTGACGCGCGGCCGTTGCCGCGGCCAGCGGTCGAGGTGGCGGACATCTTCCGCCACCGCGGGCCGGCTTGGCGTGCGTCCCATGCCGGCCATGTCAGCCTCGGCCAACTGAAGGTCATGTCGGCGATCGAGCGCTGCCGAACGGCGGCGTTGGGCGGTCATGTCGAACGCTGTGAGGACTGCGCCCACCTGCGCATCTCCTACAACTCCTGCCGCAACCGGCACTGCCCCAAGTGCCAGGCTGTAGCTGCCAAGGAGTGGCTGGCCGACCGCCAGGCCGAACTCCTGCCCGTGCCCTATTTCCATGTCGTCTTCACCCTGCCGAGATCGATCGCCGACATCGCCTATCACAACAAGGCGCTCGTTTATGACCTGTTGCTCAAAACCGCCGCCGAGACCCTGATCATCATCGCGGCGGACCCCAAGCACCTCGGCGCGAGCATCGGGCTCACCGCCGTGCTGCACACTTGGGGATCGGCACTGACCCACCATCCCCACGCCCATATCATCGTCCCCGGCGGCGGCTTCTCGCCCGACCGCCGGCATTGGATTGCCTGCCGGCCCGGCTTCTTCCTATCCGTCCGAGTGCTCTCACGCCTCTTCTGTCGCCTGTTCCTGGAACGACTGACCGCCGCCTACCAAGCGGGGCGGCTAGAGTTCTTCGCCGACCAGGCCGCCCTGGCCGCGCCGGCAGTCTTCAAAGCCCACCTCGCCGCCATGCGGAAGGCCGAATGGGTGGTCTATGCCAAGCGGCCTTTTGGCGGACCCGACGCTGTGCTCGCCTACCTGTCCCGCTACACTCACCGGATCGCTATTGCCAACAGTCGGCTCGTCGCCTTCGACGGCGAGCGCGTGACTTTCAAATGGAAGGATTACCGGGCCAAGGGTGACGCCCGCTACAAGCTCATGACGCTCGACGCCGACGAGTTCATCCGCCGCTTCCTGATCCACGTACTGCCCGACGGGTTCCACCGCATCCGTCATTACGGCCTCTTCGCCAATGCCGGGCGCGCCGAAAACATCGCCCGAGCGCGTCAGCTGCTCAACGTAGCGGCGCCACACAATGCGCCCAGTAATGCTGACAGCACCGGCCACGGTGAGCCGCAGGTACTCTCGCATCCTTGTCCGTGCTGCGGCGGCCGGATGATCATCATTGAGATCTTCGCGCGAGGATGCGCGCCGCGATATCGTCCGACGGTTCCAAATCAGTTCGACAGCTCATGATCGCTATCGCCCGGTCGCCACGCTCCGATGCTGTTCACAGTTACCGCTCCTCGTCGATCGGCGGCGAGCCTGCTCGGCCAATGACGACAGCCGCGCGTCAGCTCGCAGCCGCGGCCATGGCAATCGCAACTCGTTCATCGCTTCACCAGGCTCCGCCGCGACTTTATCCCGCAGCGGACCCCATCTGGCAGTCACGACGGCCACGCCGCAGCCGATTGCCCGCGGCTCTCAAATCCCCATAGGTCCAGCGCGCCGCACCGTTGTACCCATCCCGGCCCGCGGTTTCCTCCCTCGAGGCTTATCAGACGCCTGCCCTCGGAGCGCGCCGCACTGCCAGTTGACGGGCAGGCATCTGATAACC